>NZ_JACHXM010000009.1 GCF_014192055.1 Halomonas organivorans
GGTGGCGGCCATCGCCTGCATGACGTCCACCGGCTACACGCCGCTGATCGCCTCGCGGATCCGCTCGGGGCTGCCGATCGTCGGGCTGGCCCACAGCCCCGTCGCCCAGCGGCGCATGGCGTTGTATCGTGGGGTGATCTCGCTGCCCTTCGACACCAGCGAGATGAGCGCCGACGAGCTCAACGACCGGGCCCTGGCCTGGGTGGTGGCTCAGGGCATCACCGCCCCGGGGGATCACGTCATCCTCACCCGTGGCGATCACATGAACGCCCACGGCGGCACCAATACCCTGAGGATTCTCGAGGTGGGAGCCCAGCATGAGTGACACACGCCCGCGGCGCGACGTCCGCCGCACCCTGCCGGCCCGCAAGCGCATCGCCCTGATCGCCCACGACGGCAAGAAGGAGGAAATGCTGGAATGGGCCGAACGCTGGCGAGACACCCTGGCGAGGCACCAACTGATCGGCACCGGCACCACCGCCCGCCGTATCGCCAGCCAGTTGGGGCTGGAGGTCGAGCCATTGATGAGCGGCCCCCTGGGTGGCGACCAGCAGATCGGCGCGCGCATCGCCGAGCAAGCCCTGGACCTGCTGGTATTCTTCTGGGATCCCTTCGCTCCCCAGCCCCATGACCCCGACGTCAAGGCGCTGCTGCGCCTGGCCGCGCTGTGGAACGTCCCGGTGGCCTGCAATCCGGCCAGCGCCGACTTCCTGCTCAGTTCCCCCTGGCTCGACCGCGACTTCGAGATGACCATCCCCGACGCCGGGAGCTGGATCTCGCAGCGCACCGGCTGACCGCCGAGAACAAGACCACGACGAGGTATATCCCGCATGTTCCAGCTTACTCGCAGCGTCACCTGGCAGGCCCTGAAGCGCCTCCACGACGACACCGCCGGTGACCGCATCGCCGACTACTTCGCCGCCGACCCTCAGCGCTTCGACAAGATGAGCCTGCGCGTCGGAGGCCTGTTCCTCGACTACTCCAAGCATCACATCTCCGACGCCGTGCTCGACAAGCTGCTCGAACTCGCCGATCACTCGGCCCTGGTGCAGCGTCGTGCCCAGATGTTTTCCGGCGACATCATCAACGTCACCGAAGACCGGCCGGTGCTGCACACCGCCCTGCGCAACGTCGGCGAGGGACCGCTGATGGTCGACGGCAAGGACGTGATGCCGGAAATCCAGCGTACCCGCGAACAGATCCAGCGCTTCTCGGAAGCGGTACGCAGCGGCGAATGGAAGGGCTACAGCGGCGAGCGCATCAAGGACGTGGTCAACATAGGCATCGGCGGCTCGGACCTGGGCCCCAACATGGCCTGCCGGGCGCTGCTCAAGTACCGCCATGCGGAGCTGAACTTCCACTTCGTCTCCAACGTCGACGGCGCCCATATCCAGAAGGTACTGCGGGGGCTCGACCCTGCCACCACGCTGTTCATCGTTTCCACCAAGACCTTCTCCACCCAGGAAACGCTGCTCAACGCCAACACCGCGCGGCGCTGGTTCCTGGAGCAGGCCGGCGATGACGCCGACGTGGGCGCCCACTTCGTCGCCGCCTCCACCAACCGCAAGGCGGCCATGGCGTTCGGCATCCGCGAGGAGAACGTCTTCGAATTCTGGGCCTGGGTCGGCGGCCGCTACTCCATGTGGTCGTCGATCGGCCTGCCGATCGCCCTGGCCATCGGCTTCGAAGGCTTCATGGAGATGCTGGAGGGCGCCTATGAGATGGATCAGCACTTCCTGACCGCGCCCAACGCCGCCAACATGCCGGTGCTGATGGCACTGATCGGCATCTGGTACATCAATTTCACCGGCGCCGAGACTCAGGCCATCGTGCCCTACGACCAGGCGCTGCACCAGCTACCGGCTTTCCTCCAGCAGCTCGACATGGAGTCCAACGGCAAGTCGGTGGACATCTTCGGCCACCCGGTGGACTACAAGACCGGGCCAATCGTCTGGGGGCAGACCGGCTCCAACGGCCAGCATGCCTTCTTCCAGCTGCTCCACCAGGGCACCCGCTACGTGCCGATCGACTTCATCGCCTCCCTGAAGCCGGAGCCGGGCGTGGAGGATCACCACTTCGCGCTGCTGACCAACATGCTGGCCCAGGCCAACGCCTTCATGGAGGGCAGTCAGAAGGGCAGCGATCTGGACCCCTACAGCTGTCCCGGCAACCGTCCTTCCAGCACCCTGCTGCTCGACGAGCTGACGCCCCGCAACCTCGGCGCGCTGATCGCGCTCTACGAGCACAAGGTGTTCGTCCAGGGGGTGATCTGGAACATCAACTCCTTCGACCAGTGGGGCGTACAGCTCGGCAAGCGCATCGCCGGCGAGATCAGCGAGCGCATCGACGAACACAGCCAGGACTTCGACGGCTCCACCCAGGGCCTGCTCAATCTGGTCCGCGCGCACTTCCCCGCTAATGGCGCCACCCCGCGGGAGACGCCAGCCGCCGAACCCGCCAAGCCCAGGAGCAAACGCCGCAAGGCCTCTTCCTGAAGCCAGAAGGGTGCCGTCGGGCCAGTACGCCCGGCGGCATCTAGCGGCGCATCTCCGGGCGCCTATGATGCGCGGCGCCCGACTTTCTGCCCCCACCAGGCGGCGACCAGCCACAGCGGCACGCTGCCCAGGACATAGGTCAGTGCCAGCCCGGTCCGGTCCGTCTCCAGCAGGTAGAGCGTCTCCAGACCGAACAGCGAAAAGGTGGTGAAACCGCCGCAGAAACCGGCCACCAGGAAGGGCTGCCAACGGGCGGCACGACCGGTGATGCGGTGCGCCGCCCGGGCGGCAAAAGCGGCGATCAGCCAGGAGCCGACCAGGTTGACGGCCAGGGTGCCCCACAGGAAGGCGCTGCCCAGCCCCTTGATCAGCGCCAGCCCCACCAGGTGTCGGGCCAGCGCCCCCAGGCCGCTGCCCAGACCCACCGCCAGGTAGCTCCGCCAGCTCGTCATGCGCCGCCTCCCACCAGCCACCAGCCCAGGGCCGCCGCGGCGAGCCCCGCCAGCAGCGTAACCAGCACGTTGGTGACGGCCAGTCCGTGACGCCCTTCCTGCCATAGGCTCAGCGTCTGCAGGCTGAAGGAGGAGACCGTCGTGAAGCCCCCCAGTCCACCGACCGCCAGGACCAGCCAGGCCGGAGAGGTCGTCATCGGCCAATCGAGGGCGGGCGCCAAGGCACCGATCGCCAGACAGCCCAGCACGTTGACCGCCAGGGTGCCCCACGGAAAGGCACGACCGAGCCAGCGCCCTGCCAGCTCGCTCATTGCAAGGCGCGACATGCCGCCCAGCGCGCCCCCCATTGCCACCAGCCCCAGGCCGACGATGCCGACACTCATGATGTGTCTCCCTGTCAATTCGCCACCATGCTAGCGGAGCCCGGCACCGGCCACAAAAAAACGCCACCCGGGTGGGTGGCGTCAGTAGATGCTTGCCTTGCAGGGGGTATCGCTCGATACCTGCAACTTAAAATGTCACAAATTTCGACATATGTACAATATTCGTACACCATGAGAAAGCGAATGGGGGTCGACGCTCCCGAATCAGACTGGGAAGATTTCCCGAACGAGACACATCCACCCCCAGACACGGAGGCCAATCGCGTGCACCACAGACGACTCATCCCCCTGGTCAGTGGCTGGCTACTGGCCTGTCTGCTGCTGGCCTCGGGCCCGCTTCAGGCACAGACGACCGACCCCCAGCAGACGGCCAACGCCACCCTGGCCGAGCTGCTCGAGAATCCCGAGACGCGGCAGCAACTCATCGATCAGCTGCGCGCGCAGGCCGAAACTGCAGCGCCCCAGGCCACCGATGCGGTGAGCGAACCCTCGCTGCCCCGCCGGCTGGCCGAGGCCACCAGCCACGTGGCAGGTGACCTGGGCAACCAGTTCAGCCGCCTGGTCGACACCCTTGGCCGATTGTTCGGCGGCGGGCTCTCCGACGGCACCTTCGACATGGCGGCCATGACCAGTGCCACCATCAACCTGGGACTGGTGATCCTGGCGACGTTCGCACTGTTCGTCGTCATTCGTCGTCTCGCCCGATCGCTGTTCACCCGACTCAGCCTGTGGTCGCTGAATGGCCCAGGACTGCAGCCGCTGCTGCGCCTGGTGCTCAGCGTGGGCCTGGCGGCGCTGATCGATGTGCTGGTCGTATCCCTGGCCTACGTGGGCGGCAACCTGGTGGCCACCTTTGCGGTGGGCGAGAGCGGCGACCTCACGACTCGCGCCTCGCTGTTCCTCAACGCCTTCCTGGTCATCGAGCTGCTCAAGGCCGCCGTGCGCATGCTGTTCGCCTCGCGCTACGAGGGCCTGCGTCTGCTGCCCATCAGTGCCGCCGATGCCTCCTACTGGAACCGTTGGATTGCACGGCTGATCGGACTGGCCGGCTACGGCCTGATGGTGGTGGTGCCACTGGTCAACGCCTATCTATCGCCAACGCTCGGCGCCGCCGTGGGCAACCTGATCATGCTCGGCGCCTTCGCCTATGCGGTGGCCGTGGTGCTGCGCAACCGCCTGCGCCTGCGCGACGCCCTGAACCACAAGGCGAATCAGACGACCATGACCGCCAGCCGCGTCTCGCTGCAACTGTTCGCCCGTACCTGGCACCTGTTCGCCCTGGCCTACTTCACGATGGTGCTGGTGCTGACGCTGACGCGTCCCGAGGATGCCCTGCCCTTCGTGCTACTGGCCACCCTGCAGACACTGGTAGCGGTACTGGTGGGCATGCTGGTGTCCTCCTTCCTGACCCAGACCATTGGTCGGCGCATCCGGCTGGGTGACGACCTGCGGCGCAAGCTGCCGCTGCTCGAGCCGCGCCTCAATCGCTACGTACCCAGCGCCCTGAGGGCGATTCGCGCCGTGATCCTGATCGCCGTCATCATGGTGGTATTGAGCGCCTGGGGCGCCTTCGATCTGGCCGCCTGGTATGCCTCGGAGGCGGGCCGCGGCCTGGTCAGCAAGCTGATCAACGTATTCGTGATCCTGGTGGTGGCCGCCGCCGTCTGGCTGGGCCTGGCCAGCCTGATCGAGCACAAGCTCAACCCCGAGACCGGCAGCGGCGTCCCCACGGCCCGTGCACAGACCCTGCTGGCGCTGTTTCGCAACGCCTTGGCCATCGTCTTGATCACCTTGACGGCAATGATCGTGCTCGCCGAGATCGGCATCAACATCGGTCCGCTGATCGCCGGCGCCGGGGTGCTGGGCCTGGCGATCGGTTTCGGCGCCCAGAAGCTGGTTCAGGACATCATCACCGGGGTCTTCATCCAGGTGGAAAACGCCATGAATACCGGCGACGTGATCACCGTCGGCGGCATCACCGGCACTGCCGAACGGTTGAGCATCCGCTCCGTGGGCATCCGCGACCTGAGCGGCACCTACCACATCGTGCCCTTCTCCAGCGTCGACACCGTCTCCAACTACATGCGTGACTTCGCCTACCACGTCGGCGAGTACGGCATCGCCTACCGTGAGGACATCGACGAGGCGATCCAGGCCCTGCGCGATGCCTTCGACGACCTCTCCACGGACGAGGAGCAGAGCATCAACCTGCTCGAACCGCTGGAGGTGGCCGGGGTGATCGCTCTGGCCGACAGTTCGGTGAACATCCGGGTGCGCATCAAGACCACCCCGGGCAACCAGTGGGCCGTGGGCCGCGCCTACAACCGGCTGGTCAAGCTGCGCTTCGACGCCGCCGGCATCGAGATCCCCTTCCCGCATACCACCCTCTACTTCGGGGCGGACAAGGAAGGCGCCGCGCCACCGGCCAACCTGCGCGTCATGCAGCAGAACTTCACCATCGACGGCAGCCCGGCCGGTCAGCCACGGCAACACGGCGACCCGGTGGACGACCGCTTCGCCCCTGCCGACACTTCGGCCCCCAGCGAGGTCCACAACCAGGACGACGAGGGCTGACAACGTCATTACCTCCATCCCGCTATCCCAAGGGGGCTGCCTTCGGCAGCCCCCTTGGGCTTTTCAGCATCTCATTTCCGCTCCCACACTGCCCCCCTTCTAGAATCCCCCTCCCGAGCCCCTAAGCCCCTCCGCCGTAGCCTGCCGGGCGCCGAATACCGGGATCGATATCCGGACGTCGATCAGGGACATGCTCATCAGCCTCTTGATCCAAGTGGTCGGCACTGGCGTCAAAAGGTCGACGCCAGACCCAGCATCAAAAAACAGCTTTGAGCGAGCGGATATCTGACATTTTTCCGAAAAACCGTAGGAAAATACTTACGCCATTAGGCGAAATTCGAGCATAAGTCATGCAAATAGTGTCATGTACAGTGCGAGTGACTGGGCATGGAGACGTTGATGGCTATAATCGACTCGAAGCCACGCTCGAACAGGGTATTGCAACCCTTCACCCGAGCGGGCTTTGGGCGCCTCTTGCCGGTGCCAAGGGATACCAAGCAACATGGGTCTGCAAAGGCTGCTCGGAATTGACCCCCGAGCAGGATCTCATGACACGGAAAGTCCGGGGACGGGATCAATGCCGGAGCGGCGCTGCACAGGCCTTCCAATAATCGTCATTGACAATAAATCAGGAAGGCAATATGCAACCGAAAGAAGGACAGGGCCAGCAGGTTTTTTATGTCTCTGCTGGCATTATTCTGGTGCTGGTGGCTCTAGGCGCCATATTCCCCACCGGGTTCGGCGAAGTCGCCGGCAAGTTGCTCACGGGTGCTACCAAACTTTTCGGATGGTTCTATCTTCTTTCCGTGTTCTTTATCGTGGTCTTCTTGATCGGCCTTGCCTGCAGCAAGTACGGCAAGGTACGCCTCGGACCACAGGACGAACGACCGGAATACAGCTTCTTCTCATGGGTCAGCATGCTTCTGGCGGCAGGCTTCGGCGTCGGCCTGGTATTCTATGGCATGGCGGAACCAATGACCCATTACATTGCGCCACCCTATGGCGATATGCCTGGTGAGACGGAGGCGTCGGCCCGTTATGCCATCCAGTACGCCTTCTTCAACTGGGGCATCCATCAGTGGGCCGGTTTCGCACTGGTGGGCCTGATCATTGCCTATTACCAGTTCCGCAAGGACCAGCCTGGCCTGGTGTCGGTCGTCCTGCGCCCTCTGACCGCCAAGCGCCCTACCATGCAGCCCTACTTCAATGGCGCCCTGGACGTATTTGCCGTCGTGGCCACGGTCATGGGGGTCGCCACTTCCGTGGGCTTTGGTGTGTTGCAGACCAATGGCGGCCTGCATGCGGTCTTCGGCACGCCGGAAAATGCGCTGTGGAAATTCATCATACTGTTCTGCATGTTCTGTGCTTACATGCTGTCGACATGGTCGGGGCTGGACAAGGGCATCAAGCGTCTTTCCAATCTCAACATGATCATGTGCATTCTGATGATGATCTATGTGCTGGTGACCGGACCGACGCTGAAGATTCTCGAGACCATCACCATGGGACTGGGGGATTACCTGCAGAACTTCTTCGTCATGAGCCTGCGCATGTCGCCCTACAATGACAACCAATGGGCGCAGGGATGGACCGTTTTCTACTGGGCCTGGGTCATCGCCTGGTCCCCCTTCGTGGGAACCTTCGTGGCACGTATCTCGCGTGGTCGCACCATCAAGGAGTATGTCTTCGGCGTGCTGTTTGTACCACCACTGCTCGCCTGCCTGTGGCTGGGCGTGTTCGGAGGCACGGCCATTCACATGGAACTGGCCAACGACGGCCTGGGTCTGGCCGCGGCCACTCAGGACAACATTACCGTGGCACTGTTCAAGATGTTCGACCTGATGCCGTTCTCGGGGCTGCTGTCCGTCATGGCGATGGTGCTGATCTTCATCTTCCTGGTGACTTCCGCCGACTCGGCCACCTACATCATTGCGCAGATGACCGATAACGGATCGATCAATCCCCCGCTGTTCAAGCGCGTGCTGTGGGGGGTGCTGATGGCCGCCATCTGTTTCACGCTGCTGGCGTCGGGCGGGCTGAAGGGGCTTCAGGCGGCATCGGTATTGGCGGCCTTGCCCTTCACCTTCATCCTGTACCTGATGATCGTGGTGCTGCTGAGAGAGCTGCGCAAGGATCGCAAGCTGATGCTGTCGAGCATCTATACCCACTACCAGTCCATGCCGGTGGGGGCCGATGCCTATGAGGCTCGCGATCAGGCGACCCATGAAGGCATGGCACCGCCCGAGGAGGCTCTCAAGGAAGCGGACCTGGAGGTCGACCCCGAGGCACCGTTCAACGTGGGGGATACCAGTCCCGGGGTATCGCGTAGTTGACGACGCTCCTCCACTGTCGTGAAACAACGCCGGCCTTCGGGCCGGCGTTGTCGTTCTTGAGGCTTCGGGCTTTGGGCTTTGGGCTTCGAGTATGGATCTTGAGGCAAGGGTCTTGCGCCGCCCGGGCGAGAGTTGCCCTATCCCCACTGGAGGATAGGGCGGGCAACGCCGACACCCATGCCATGATTTCGTCCACGACGCCGTCTCGAAGGCCCACCGTCGAGAATCCGAGAGTCGGACGCTGGTCAGCCCCCACCGCGGCAACGCAAAGGGGGCTGCCATGCGGCAGCCCCCCTGTTCCTGACCTCGCCTTTCGGCCTCCGGCGTCGGCTCCAGGCCTTCAGGATGCCTGGCGAGTCCCGTTGTTGCGCGCCAAGGTGTCTTCCGGCTCGGTGGGTTGGGGCAGCGAGGGGAGCGACTTGTCGAGCAGCTCGACGCTTTGGCGATAGTAGAGCTGGCTCTTGTTGTGCTCGCCCAGGTTGGCATAGAGCCGCGCCAGCTCGGCGCACACCACCCCGCTGGGACGCTGGCGCTGGCTGGCCTCGAAATACTCCTGGGCCTTGCCCCAGTAGGCGTTACGCAACGACAGCCGACCCAGCGTCAGCAGCAGGTCCGGATCGTTGGGCCGCTCCTGCAGCCACTTCTCGGCCACCACCAGCTGACGGGCCGCATCCACCTCGAGCAGGCCGTAGCGCAGTACCAGACGGCTGTCCCACTGTTCCTTGAGCGAGTGGCGCAGCAGCCGCTCGGCGATGCCCTGCTCGTTGCCGCGCACCAGGGCCTCGGCATAGAGCACGATGAGCTCGACGTTGGTGCGCAGGTGATCGGGCATGTCGGCCCAGAGGTTGCGAACGCGCTCGATGTCACCCGGCTGACGAGCCTCCTGGGAGATCAGCTCGCGATAGGCTTGCAGCTCGAGCTGCTCGCGCTCCTCACGAGAGATCAACTGCTGTGCGCCCAGCCGCGGCGTCAGACGACGCAGGCCATCCCAGTCACTCAGGCTGATATAGGCCTGCTTGAGCTGCTTGAGCACCTGGGGATGGTTGGGCAGGTGGCGATCCAGGCGGGTGAGGATAGCCAGGGCCTCTTCGTACTGCTGGCGATCCAGCATCAACTGGGCCTGCATCATGCCGACCGCCGTATCGGCTCCCTCGGTACTCAGGTGAGCGCGCTTGAGCAGGGTGTCGGCCTGTTCGTAGCGGCCCTGATAGTGGGCCGCCAGGGCCGCGGAGAGGTAGTTGACCAGCGGCGTACTGGAGTCGTCGGCGGCCTTGACCAGCGACTTCTCGGCGCGTTTCCAACGCCCCTCGGCCAGTGCCACCAGGCCACGCACGGTACGCCGCATGGCGGTGCGATTGCGCGAGCGGCTGTTCCACACCTTGAAGCGCGACACCGGCCGGGTCATGCGCATCAGCAGGCGCAGCACGAAGTGCAGCACGATGAAGGCGGCCAGCAGCAGCACCAGGCCGAACCAGAAGGAAGTCTGGACCGAGGTGTCGCCCACGCGCACCAGCCAGTAGCCGGGCACCGACATCATCAGCTGGCCGAACAGGGCCCCGACCGCCAGGCCCAGGACCACGAGCAGAATCAGCTTTCTCATGCCTCATCTCCCTGGCCGTCGGCGCCGGCCTCGAAGCGGTGCTCGATGAAGCTCGCCAGCGCCTGCTGGGAGCCGCTGATATCCGGCAGTTCGGGACGGATAGTGCGGGCCTCGAGCTCCTCGAGCCGAGACAGCACCGCCTGAACGCCGCCATTGTCGGTGTCGTAGTAGCCGCGGATCAGGGTCAATGCCTTGTCGAGGCTGGCCTCATAGAGATCCTGCTCCTCCTTGAGCAGCGCCAGCTGGGCCTGCTCGAGGATCAGCCGTACGCTCTGGCGCAGGTAGGACTCCTGCTCCGGCGAGATCAGCGCTTCCATGGCCTCGTCATGCTTGCGCACCGTGACCAGGTCCTTGAGCTCCTCGCCGAAACGCGCCAGCTGCTGCTGCCAGGCACCGCTGGGCGCTTCCTCGATGGTCGAGTTGGCGGCGATCTCCTCGATGTCCTGGGCCAGCGGCAGGCTGGCGATCTGCTCCTGCTGGGCGTTGAGCGCCAGGTAGAGGCCGGTACGGTCGACCCGCGGCACGGACGACAGGGCGGCCAGTTCCGAGGCGATCTCGCGGCGCACCGGCATCAACGCGGGATTGTCCGCTTCCTTGAGGCGGGCATCGGCGGTGCGCAGCAGCGCCGCGGCCCCCTCGACGTCACGCTCGAGCTGCAGGCGCTGGTTGGCCAACCGCAGCAGGTAGGCGGCCTCGGCATGCAGCCAGTCGCGCTCGTCGGTCTGCTGCTGGCGAGACAGGTCCTCGAGCACCTTGTCGAGGGTCTGGTCGACGCTGGCGCGATAGTCGGAGAACTCACCGCGCAGCGCCTCTATGGCCGAGGCTCGCTCGCTCTGCCCGCTCTGCAGCTGGTTCGCCAGGTCGTCCAGCGCGCCCTGGGTGGCGGGCTGTTCGGGCAGCGCGGCCAGGCGCTGCTGCTGGGCATCCAGCCGCTGCCAGACCTGCCAGCCGAAATAGGCACCCCCGGCGCCCAACAGGACCACCAGCCCCAGCGCCAGGGCACCGGCCTTGCCGCCGCCCTTGCCGCGCGACTGGCCATCGCCCCCGCCGGACGCTGCTCCCGCCTGGCCGCCTGACGTGGTCTTGCCGCCCGCGCCCTTGCTCCCCGTCGCCTTCGTGGCGGAGGCGCCCTTGTTGCCCGACGGCTTGGTCGACGCGGTGGCGCCAGATGCCTTGGCGGAACCATCCTCTCTCGTGGCCTCGGTCGATGCCGCTCCGCTCTCCTGCATCTTGTCTGGCGTGGCAGTGGCGGTCGAGGCAGAGGATGACGCCGCCTGCCCGGCCGTCTCGCCGCCCTTGGCCTGGGAGGCACTGCCTCCCTTGCCGCGACGCCGAGATCGCCTCGATGACGAGCCGCTGGGCTTGCCTGCCTCGGACGGGCCTCCCTGGCTCGCCGCCTCGGCATCTGGCTGAGCGCCGGAGGGCGTCTGTTGTTCGTCCTGATCGTTGTATTGCTTGCTCATCTGTCGCTAGCCCTTTTCGAGATCGTCATGATCGACATCGGCCTTCTCCGGGTCTCCCTTGGTCACGGCGTCTGCCAGCGCAGCGGGCGTGGCCCCAGACGCCACGACGGGGCGACGAAACCCCAGCGTGCCGGCCAGTGTAGCCAACCGGGTACTGGACACGATTAGCGGTTGGTGCAAGGCGGTGTGCGAGCACCATCTTGCCAGATGTTCGAGGATTTCTCCGCTGGTGACCACCAGAGCCCGGTAGTCGCCCGCGGTCAATCGCTGCCGCAGCGGCTCGGCAGGCTCGAGCAGGCGGCGTCGATAGACCGCCAGTCGGGTGAGGCAGGCACCCCGCGCGGCGAGCGTCTCGGCCAGCAACGGCCGACCGCCCTCGCCCGCCACCAGCAGCACTCGCTGTTCATCGAGACGCTGCAGAGATCCCAGCGCGAGCAATGCCTCGCTGGTATCGCCACCGCCGGCCGGCGGCAGGTGCACGCGCACGCCCAGTTCCCTATGCAGCGTCGCGGCCGTCGCCGCACCCACGGCATAGTAGTCGATGCCGACAGGCAGTTGAGGCCAATAGCGATCCACGGCCTCGGCCATGCATTCGGCGGCAAAGGGGCTGACCACCACCACTCGCCGGAACTGGTCGAAGTCCAGCCAGGCGGCACGCTGCGCCGCATCCTCCGGCAAAGGCTCGAGCGCCATGGCTTCGCCGTGCTCGACGACAAAACCGCGCGCGGCCATGGCCTCGGCCAGCGCCGCGGCCCGAGGGCCGGGACGGCAGATCAGTACCGGCGCCATGGACATCAGCCGGCGCCGTAGACCTCGGCGAGGATATCGCCGGCGCCCATGTCCAGCAGCTCCTCGGCGACGCGGATGCCCAACGCCTCGGGTTCGTGGATCGAGCCACGTCCTTCGGCGCGCAGCACCTCGGTGCCCTCGGGATTGCCGACCAGGGCACGCAGCCACAGGGTCTGGCCATCGTCCTCGAATATGGCATGGCCGGCGATCGGCACCTGGCAGCCACCCTCGAGGCGAGTGTTCATGGCACGCTCGGCGCGCACCCGAGTAGCGGTGGCCGGATCGTCGAGCGGCGCCAGCAGCGAGATCAGCTCGGCATCGTGCATGCGGCACTCGATGCCCAGCGCCCCCTGGCCGCAGGCCGGCAGGCAGACCTCCGGCGGCAGCTCCATGGTGATGCGATCCGCCAGTCCCAGGCGCTTGAGGCCGGAGGTAGCCAGCAGAATGGCCTCGAACTCGCCGTCGTCGAGCTTGCCGAGCCGGGTCTGAACGTTGCCGCGCAGATTCAATACCTGCAGGTCGGGGCGCGCCTCGCGCATCTGCAGGCCGCGGCGCAGGCTGGAGGTGCCGATGCGCGCCCCCTCGGGCAGCTCGTCCAGCGAGGCATAGTGGTTGGAGACGAAGGCATCGGTGGGCTCTGCGCCCTCCAGAATCACCGACAGCCCCAGGCTCTCGGGGAAATGCATGGGCACGTCCTTCATGGAGTGCACCGCAATATCGGCGCGACCGTCGAGCATCGCCTCTTCCAGCTCCTTGACGAACAGGCCCTTGCCACCGACCTTGGCCAGCGGCGTGTCGAGGATCTTGTCTCCTCGAGTGGCCATCGCCACCAGCTCTACCTCGAGGCCGGGATGCGTCGCCATCAGGCGCTCGCGGACGTGTTCGGCCTGCCACATGGCCAACTGGCTCTTGCGGGTGGCGATACGCAGCGTTGTCATGGCTTGCACGTGTTTCTCCCGTACCGGTTCGTTGCGCCGGCGCCTTCGCGCGGGCGCCCGGTGATCTCTGATGTTCCGTCATCATAAAGGACCCGGGAGGCCAGGAAAAATCGCCGCGTCCCACGCAGCTCGGCGTCCCTCGCCTGGCACCCGGACTCTGGTACACTTTCCGCCATGTCAAGCCGGCGCCGACCGCCGCCTCACCCCCACCTTCAGTCATGCAGGATGTCAGCCCGATGAGCCAAAGTCCGACGAACACCAGCACCAACCAGTCCTGGGGCGGTCGCTTCAGTGAGCCCACCGACGCCTTCGTCGCCCGTTTCACCGCCTCGGTCGACTTCGACCGGCGCCTGGCCCACCACGACATCCAGGGCTCGCGCGCCCACGCCACCATGCTGGCCCGGGTCGGTGTGCTCACCGAGGACGAGCGCGACGCCATCCTGGCCGGGCTCGACGAGGTCCAGGCGGAGATCGAGGCCGGCACCTTCGAGTGGTCGGTCGCGCTCGAGGACGTGCACATGAACATCGAGGCGCGCCTCACCGACAAGATCGGCATCACCGGCAAGAAGCTGCACACCGGCCGCTCGCGCAACGATCAGGTCGCCACCGACATCCGCTTGTTCCTGCGCGACGAGATCGACACCGTCGCCGCCGAGCTGACCCGGCTGCGCCAGGGACTGATCGAACTCGCGGACCGCGAGGCCGACACCATCATGCCCGGCTTCACCCACCTGCAGACCGCCCAGCCGGTGACCTTCGGCCACCACCTGCTGGCCTGGCAGGAAATGCTGTCCCGCGATCACGAGCGCCTGCTCGACTGCCGCAAGCGGGTCAACGTGCTGCCGCTCGGCGCCGCCGCCCTGGCCGGCACCACCTACCCGATCGACCGCCACGTGACCGCCGAGCTGCTGGGCTTCGACCGCCCCGCCGAGAACAGCCTCGACGCCGTCAGCGATCGCGACTTCGCCATCGAGTTCACCGCCTTCGCCAGCACCCTGCTGATGCACCTGTCGCGGATGAGCGAAGAGCTGGTGCTGTGGACCAGCGCCCAGTTCGACTTCATCGACCTGCCCGACCGCTTCTGCACCGGCTCCTCGATCATGCCGCAGAAGAAGAATCCGGACGTGCCGGAGCTGGTGCGCGGCAAGACCGGCCGCGTCTACGGCCACCTGATGGGCATGCTGACGCTGATGAAGTCCCAGCCGCTGGCCTACAACAAGGACAACCAGGAGGACAAGGAGCCGCTGTTCGACGCCCTGGCCACCGTGCAGGACTGCCTCAAGGCGTTCGCCGACATGGTGCCGGCCATCGAGGCCAAGGCCACCAACATGCGCGAGGCCGCGCGCAAGGGCTTCTCCACCGCCACCGACCTGGCGGACTACCTGGTGTGCCGCGGCGTAGCCTTCCGCGACGCCCACGAGATCGTCGGCCAGTCCGTGGCCTTCGGGCTGCGCGAGGGCAAGGACCTCTCCGACATGAGCCTCGAGGAGCTGCGCCAGTTCTCCGACGTCATCGAGCAGGACGTCTTCGAGGTGCTGACCCTCGAGGGCTCGGTGGCGGCCCGCAACCACATCGGCGGCACCGCCCCGGACCAGGTGCGCGCCGCCGCCCAGCGCGCCCGAGACGCCCTGGCCGCGCTGAGCGCCACCGGCAACCAGGGAGGCGAGGGCTGATGCGCCGCCTCGCGCCCCTCACCCTGCTGACGCTCGCCCTGCTGGCCGGCTGCGGCCAGAAGGGCCCGCTCTACCTGCCCGGCGACGAGGCCGCGGCCGAACGCTACGGCCCCCGCGACGCCCAGCAGGGCGGCAACAGCCAGGGCAACGACGATTCCCAGGGCAACGACGCCAACGCCGACGACACCCGCAGCGCCGACGAGGACGACTGAGATGGACCATTTCGACTACCGCGACGGCGTGCTTCACGCAGAAGACGTGCCGCTGCCGCGCCTGGCCGAGGAGTTCGGCACCCCCTGCTACGTCTATTCCAAGGCCACCCTGGCGCGCCACTTCCGGGCCTATACCGAGGCCCTGGGCAGCCATCCGCACCTGATCTGCTACGCGGTGAAGGCAAACTCCAACCTGGCGGTGCTCAACCTGCTGGCGCGCCTCGGCGCCGGCTTCGACATCGTCTCGGTAGGCGAGCTGGAGCGGGTGCTGGTGGCCGGCGGCGACCCGGCCAAGGTGGTGTTCTCCGGCGTGGCCAAGGAAGAGAACGAGCTCGAACGCGCGCTGTCGGTGGGCATCAAGTGCTTCAACGTCGAGTCGCGGGCCGAGCTCGAGCGCCTCGAGGCCGTGGCCCGCGGCATGGGCAAGGTCGCCCCGGTCTCGCTGCGGGTCAATCCCGACGTCGACGCCGGGACCCACCCCTACATCTCCACCGGGCTCAAGGACAACAAGTTCGGCATCCCGGTGGACGAGGCCCAGGAGGTCTACCGCCAGGCCGCGAGCCTGGAGCACATCCGTGTCGTGGGGCTGGATTGCCATATCGGCTCCCAGCTCACCGATACCGCGCCCTTCCTCGACGCCCTGGAGCGGCTGCTGGTGCTGCTCGAACGACTGCGCGAGGAAGGCATCGAGATCGAGCACCTCGACCTGGGCGGCGGACTCGGCGTGACCTACCGCGACGAGCGCCCGCCGCAGCCCTTCGACTACGCCACCGCACTGCTCGAGCGGCTATCGCGCTGGCCGGGCAGCGAGCGCCTGACCCTGCTGTTCGAGCCGGGCCGCTCCATCGCCGCCAACGCCGGCGTGCTGCTGACCCGCGTCGAGTTCCTCAAGCCCGGCGAGACGAAGAACTTCGCCATCGTCGACGCCGCCATGAACGACCTGATCCGGCCCTCGCTGTATCAGGCCTGGCAGGCGATCCTGCCGGTCGACACCACGGCGCCGCGCGAGACCGGCACCTATGACGTGGTCGGGCCGGTCTGCGAGACCGGCGACTTCCTGGGCAAGGACCGCGAACTGGCGCTCGCCCCGGGCGACCTGCTGGCGGTGCGTTCCGCCGGCGCCTACGGTTTCGTCATGGCCTCCAACTACAACAGCCGCCCCCGTCCGGCCGAGGTGATGGTGGACGGCGATCGCACCCACCTGGTACGCCGTCGCGAGCGGCTCGAGGATCTGTGGGCCGGCGAGGCGACGCTGCCCGACGACAGCGCGGAGACGCCCTGATGCTGCTGCACTTCACCAAGATGCACGGCCTGGGCAACGACTTCATGGTGGTCGACCTGATCACCCAGCGTGCGCGGCTGTGCGACGCGCAGATCCGCGAGCTGGCCGACCGGCGCTTCGGCATCGGCTTCGATCAGTTGCTGGTGGTGGAGCCGCCTCGCGACCCGGACATGGACTTCCGCTACCGGATCTACAACGCCGACGGCAGCGAGGTGGAGAACTGCGGCAACGGTGCCCGCTGCTTCGCCCGCTTCGTGCGCGACCAGCGCCTGACCCACAAGCGCGAGATCCGCGTCGAGACCGCCGGCGGCCCCCTGACACTGGTGGTCGAGGATGACGAGCGAGTTCGCGTCGACATGGGGCGGCCACGTTTCGCCCCCGACGCCCTGCCCTTCGAGGCCGACGAAGACCGCCTGCTGCATGGGCTCGAGGTCGAGGGCCAATCGCTCGAGGTCGGCGTGGTGTCGATGGGCAATCCCCATGCGGTGCTGCGGGTCGACGACGTCGACAGCGCCCCTGTGACGACCCTCGGCCCCCTCATCGAGCACCACCCGCGCTTTCCCCGCCGAGTCAACGCCGGCTTCATGCAAGTGGTGTCGCCCCATGACATTCGCCTGCGCGTCTTCGAACGGGGCAGCGGCGAGACCCTGGCCTGCGGCACCGGCGCCTGCGCCGCAGTGGCCACCGGCATCCGCCTGGGCTGGCTCGAGAGCCCGGTCACGGTGCATCTGCCCGGCGGCGACCTGGAGATCGCCTGGCCCGGCGGCGAAGCCCATCTGACCATGACCGGACCCGCCGCGCGGGTCTTCGAGGGACGCGTGCCGCTAAAATAATCGCGCGCCCAACGCAGAGGAGAACATGCCCATGAGCCATGCCGCCCCCGAGCCGCGCAAGACCCTGGATCCCGACGTCGTCGCCCAGTGGCTGGCCCGCCACCCGGACTTCTTCGTCGGCCGCGAGGGCCTGTTGCAGCAGCTCCGGGTGCCGCACCCCGAGGCCCGGGGCGCCACTTCGCTGCTGGAGCGCCTGGTCGCCGATCTGCGCAGCCGCGCCGAGCAGGCCGAATGGCGGCTCGAGCAGCTGCTCGAGTCGGCCCGCCACAACGAGGCCCAGTACCGGCGCACCCGCGAGCTGGTGCTGGCGCTGCTCGAGGCCGAGGACGGCGATGCCCTGGGCCAGGCGCTGGCGACCCAGTTCAGCGAGCGCTTCCAGACCCCGGCGCTGGCGCTGTGGTGTCCGGCCTCGCTGACCGACAACGAGCCACGGCCGCCCCAGGCGCCCCGTCACGTGCTCGACGACCATACCGCCCAACGCCTGGGGGCGCTGCTCGATGGGCGAGTCAGCCGCTGCGCGCGACTCACGCCCACCGACTGGAAACGCCTGCTGCCCCACGCGCCGCCCCCCGACAAGGCCGGCTCCTGTGCCCTGGCACGCCTGACGCTCGGCGAGCCGCTGGGCTACCTGGTGCTGGCCAGCCCCGACCCCGACCACTTCCGCGCCAGCATGGACACCCTGTTCACCGAGTACGTCGGCGACGTGGTGGCCCGGCTGCTGGTGTGCCTGGCTCCGCCGCGCCATGGCTGACACCACGCCCCTGACGCGCCAGGTCGAGGCCTTCCTCGCCGAGCTCGCCCAGACCGCCAGCCCAGCCACGATCGACGCCTACCGGCGCGACCTGGCGGCACTGGTCGAGTTCCTCGACGCCCAGGGAATAGACGACGGCGGCGCACTCGACGTCGTCCTGCTGCGCCGTTTCCTGGGCGGCGAGCGGAGCCGCGGCCTTGCACCGCGCAGCCTGGCCCGGCGGCGGGCGGCGATCGCCCGTTTCGCCGAGCGGCTGCGCCGCGACGGGCGGCTGGCGCACAATCCGGCGGACCTGGTGCGCACGCCCAAGGCGCCGAAGGACCTGCCGCGCCCGGTAGACGTGGATGCCCTGGCGCGTTTCCTCGACACCCCCCACGACGGCTCGCCGCTGTCGGTGCGCGACCAGGCCATGCTGGAACTGTTCTATTCCAGCGGGCTGCGCCTCGCCGAGCTGGCGGCGCTGGACCTGAGCGATCTTCAGGCCCAGCGGGTACGAGTGCTGGGCAAGGGCGCCAAGCCTCGCCAGATGCCGGTAGGGCGACGGGCCAGCCAGGCCCTGGACGCCTGGCTCGGCGTGCGCGGCGCCCTGGCAGTAGACGACGAGACGGCGCTGTTCGTCGGCGCCCGCGGCGGTCGTCTCGGTCATCGGGCCATCCAGCAGCGCCTGGTCAAGCAAGCCCGGGCGCGCGGCCTGGACGAGCACCTGCATCCGCACCGGCTGCGCCATTCCTTCGCCAGCCACCTGCTCGAGTCCAGCCAGGACCTGCGCGCCGTCCAGGAACTCCTCGGCCATGCGCATCTCTCGACCACCCAGATCTATACCCGGCTGGACTGGCAGCACCTGGCCGCCGGCTACGACGCCGCCCATCCCCGGGCACGCCGCCGCCGGCCCGACGACAGCGACACTTCCTCATGACACGACCCTCTTCCCGGCGCCCCCTCCAGGCGCTGACCTTCGACCTCGACGACACCCTGTGGGACAACCAGGGCGTAATGGCCCTCACCGAGCAGGGGCACTACGCCTGGCTCGACGAGCGCCTCGCCGAATGGCTGGCCGCCCGCGACGAGAGCGACCTGGGTCGCTTCGCCGAGCGCCTGCCGATCGAGGCTTACCAGCGCCGCCGGCGCGAGCTGGCCGAGCGCCATCCGCTGCGCCGCGGCGACTTCACCTGGATTCGCGAACAGGCCCTGTGCGCGCTGCTGGAGGAGTTCGGCCTGCCCCGAGCGGCCTCCTGGCTGTGGGCGCTCGCGGCCATGGAACGCTTCCATGCCCTGCGCCTTCGCGTTTCCCCCTATCCGGAGGTGGAGCCGATGCTCGCCGAACTGGGCCGGCACTACCGGCTGGCCTCGATCACCAACGGCAACCTGGCCTTCCATCGGCTGGCGCTGTCGCGCCACTTCGAAGTCTCGATCGCCGCCGGCGAGATGCATGCCCCCAAGCCGGACCCGCGCTGCTTCCTGATGGCGCTGGCCAAGCTCGGCGCCTCGCCCGAGCGGGCGATGCATATTGGCGATTCGTGGCAGGAGGACATCCTTCCGGCGGTGCGGCTGGGCATGCAGGCGGCCTGGATCGCCGGCGACACGCCCCACGGCGAGGCAATGCCGGCCGGCGTGCACCGGCTCTCGCATATCCGCGAGCTGCCGGCACTGCTGGAGAAACTGGGAAGGGAATGATGCGAAGCGCTCGGCCGGGGCCTCAGGGGACGATACCGCCTGGCCGAACGCAGCCCGGTTTTTTGGTTCTTCACATCTTGGCGTGAATACCGTTGCGGGGGCACTCAGTCCGGCGCTCCAGCGCCCTTCAAGGCCTGACGGGCAACATAGCATCTCCCACGAAGCGCCCTCATCAGCGGGTCAGAGCCATCGGGCAGGTTGTCGTGGGAGCGCAGATCCTCTGCCGGTTCGACGCCTCGACGAATGGCGCCGCCAGGCGCCCGGGACATCCCCTCTGTTGGTACCGTCATCTTTCGCGATCTGAAGATCGCTCCCAAGAAAAGCACTCTCACCATGCCAAACCGGGCGCGGCAGTGGCTTCACGCTGATCTGCGATGCACCGTTTTTTACTGGGGTTCGGCCAGAAGCCAGTCGTCGAGGCGGGCATGCACCTCCTCGATGCCTTCCTTCTTGAGCGCCGAGAACA
Organism: Halomonas organivorans; assembly: GCF_014192055.1. Lineage (GTDB taxonomy): Bacteria > Pseudomonadota > Gammaproteobacteria > Pseudomonadales > Halomonadaceae > Halomonas > Halomonas organivorans. Next base: position 19,919 of record NZ_JACHXM010000009.1, read on the forward strand.
GCTGCACGGTCACCAGGTCCTCCCACTCGCGCAGCCGCGAGCGCACCTGCTGCTGGGCGCTCTTGGCGGCCCCGCGCTTCAGCTTGTCGGCCTTGGTCAGCAGGATCTGCACCGGCATGTCCGCCTCGTCGGCCCAGCCGAGCAGAGTCTGGTCGAACTCGGTGAGCGGATGGCGCACGTCCATCAGCAGCACCAGGCCGCGCAGCGAGGCGCGACGGCGCAGATAGTCGGCCAGGTGGTGCTGCCACTCGCGCTTGACCTGCTCGGGCACCTTGGCGTAGCCGTAGCCCGGCAGATCGACCAGGCGATGCTCGTCGCCCTCGTCCAGCGAGAAGAAGTTGATCAGCTGCGTCCGCCCCGGCGTCTTGGAGGTGCGAGCCAGCGCTTTCTGGCGCGTCAGGGCATTGATGGCACTGGATTTTCCGGCATTGGAGCGGCCGGCAAAGGCGACCTCTGCCCCGGCGTCGGTCGGGCACTTCGCCAGGGTGGGAGCACTGGTGAGAAAGCGGGCGGCCTGGTAGTTGAAGCGCGACATGGCGGGGTTCCTGACGTCGATCAAGGTCGCCGCGGGTTGCATTTCCGCGACACCGGTGTTCCTTTATACTGCAGTCGATTTTGTCTGCGGTCGGGCCGGGCAGTATACCACCGTGCGTGCGGCGCCAGCGACCGGCGCCCCGACCGCTCAACAACAACCGGCACTGTGGATTTGCGATGAGAAAGCTACTGGCAAGCCTGGTCATCACCCTGAGCGCCGCCGGCGCCGCCCACGCCGATCTCCAGTCGGACGCGGATGCCGCCGCCGGGCGCGACAAGGCGCAAGCCTGCGCCGCCTGCCACGGACAGGAAGGCATCGGCATCTCCCCCGCCTTTCCCAACCTGGCCGGCCAGCAGGCCTCTTACCTGGCCAAGCAGATCATGGACATCCGTGACGGCAACCGCAACGTGCCGCAGATGGCCGGGCAGGTGGACGGTTTCTCCGACCAGGACGCCTGGAACGTGGCCGCCTACTTCGCCGGCATGGAGCCGGCGCTGGGCCAGGCCGACCCCGACACCGAACTCGTCCAGCAAGGTCGCGAGCTGTATCGCGCCGGCGACCTGGAGAGCGGCCTGCCCGCCTGCGCCGCCTGCCACTCGCCGACCGGCAGCGGCATCGGCAGCGCCGCCTACCCGGCGCTGTCGGGTCAGCAGCGCGACTATGTGGTCTCTACCCTGCAGGCCTTCGCCGCCGGCGAGCGAGCCAACGATCCCAATGCCATCATGCGCGATATCGCCGCCAAGATGGGTGATCGCGACATGAATGCCGTGGCCAACTACGTCCACGGCCTGCACTGACTCCGGCACGATGGACGAGGGCGGCCACGTGCCGCCCTCGTCGTCTTCGGGAACCCGGCGGCCTGCGAGCGACTCCAAGGCCGCGGACGCCGTTCCCCGAACGACGGCTTCCGGACCATATTCCACTCAAGGAGAGACGCCCCGCATGTTCAAGTCACTGTTGGTTGCCGTGGCCGGCCTCGGCCTGTCCACCCTCGCCTCCGCTGCCGACCTGGTCGCCGGCGAGGACTACACCGTGCTCGACGAGCCGGTAAAGACCCAGGTCGCCGACGACAAGATCGAGGTCACCGAGGCCTTCTGGTACGGCTGCCCACACTGCTATGCCCTGGAAGACACCCTCAACGCCTGGGTCGCCGAACTGCCCGACGATGTCGTCTTCCAACGCATGCCGGCCACCATGGGCGGCGCCTGGAACCGTCACGCCACGGCCTTCTATGCCGCCCAGGAGCTGGGCATCCAGCAGGAACTCCACAGCGACTTCTTCGACGCCATCCACGAGCAGGGCGCCCAGCTCACCGACAACGAGGACATCGCGGCCTTCTTCAGCCAGTACGGGGTCAGCGAGCAGGAGGCCCTGGACGCCCTCGACTCCTTCGGCGTCAAGTCCGAGGTCAACCGTGCCCATGCGCGGATGCGCAACATGCAGCTGATGGGCGTGCCGGCGCTGATCGTCGACGGCCGCTACGTGGTGACGCCGAGCAGCGCCGGCAGCCTCGACAACATGCCGAAGATCGCTGGTGCCCTGGTGGACAAGGTGCGCGACGAGCGGGCGGAGTGACATGAGCGTCCGGGCCGAGGAAGGAGGCCGGCTCCGGGAAAAGGGCCACCTGAAGCTGTTGACCTTCAATCTCCAGGTGGGCATCCAGACCTCGGCCTATCACCACTACCTGACGCGGGGCTGGCAGCACCTGCTGCCCCACCCCCGACGCAGCGAGCGCCTCGATGCCATCAGCGAGGTGTTGCGTGGCTTCGATATCGTCGGCCTCCAGGAGGTGGACGGCGGCAGCTTCCGTTCCGGCCACGTCAATCAGGTGGAGTACCTGGCCGGCCGAGCCGCCTTCCCCCACCATTACCAGCAGCTCAATCGCAACCTGGGACGGGTCGCCCAGCACAGCAACGGCCTGCTGTCGCGGCTGGCCCCGGCCCGCATCGAGGAGTACCGCCTGCCCGGCACTCTGCCCGGCCGCGGCGCCATCCACGCCCGCTTCGGTGACGGTCCCGACGCCCTGCACGTGTTCGTCGCCCATCTGGCGCTGAGCCATCGCGGCCGCGTACGCCAGCTCGACTACCTCAGCGAACTGATCCGTCCCTTGCGCCATGTCGTGGTGATGGGCGACCTGAACTGCACCCCGGAGCAGATCCACGCCCATTCGCGGTTCCGCGACGCCCTGCCGCTGCACCCGGTCCGCCCGCCGCTCAGCTATCCCTCCTGGCAGCCTCGCCGCGCCCTGGATCACATCCTGCTCTCCGACGCCCTGGAGGCCGATCGGGTCGAGGTGCTGGATCACCTGTTCTCCGATCACCTGCCGGTGGCCATCGACATCCACCTCCCCCAGGCCTGTCTCGCCTCGATGGGCAAGGGGTAAGACCAATGTCGATCGCCGCCATGTAACAGGCGTTTGCGAATTGCCGTATAGTCGTCAATGCCGTGTAACCACACCGCGCTATCATCAAGACGACACTGCAACTCCGAGCGTTCGCCCATGCCCCAATCCCACGAGTTGCCGAGCCTGCTGGCCCGGCTCGACCGTTTCTCCGAACGGCTAGGTCGCTGCCTGTCCTGGCTGGTCCTGGTGATGATGCTGATCCAGTTCCTGATCGTGGTGCTGCGCTACGCCTTCAGCGTCAACAGCATTCCCATGCAAGAGTCGGTGATGTACCTGCACGCCGCGGTGTTCATGCTCGCCGCCGGCTACACCCTGCGCCATGACGGTCATGTGCGGGTGGACATCTTCTATCGGGGCATGACGGCGAAGCGTCAGGCGCTGGTCGACCTGCTCGGCACGCTGTGCCTGCTGCTGCCGTTCATGGTCTTCGTGATCCTGTCCAGCCTGGGCTACGTGGGCAAGTCCTGGGCGATTCTCGAGGGCTCACCGGACACCGGCGGCATTCCCGCGGTGTTCCTGCTCAAGACGCTGATCCCGCTGTTCGCCGGCCTGATGATCCTGCAAGGACTGGTCGAAGCCTGGCGCAAGGTACTGATCATCACCGGCCGCCTGGATCCCGATGCCGACACCCCCGACCACCACGAGGAGCACCTGTGATGCTGGAGTTCATGCCACTGGTGCTGTTCGCCGTGATCTGCACCGTCCTGATGTTTGGCTATCCGGTTGCCCTGTCGCTGGCCGGCACCGCGCTGGCCTTCGCCGGCCTTGGCTTCGGCCTGGAGTCCCTGGGCATCGACGCCAACTTCGACGGCGGCTACCTGGCCGCCTTCCCCAACCGCCTCTACGGCATCATGACCAACCAGACGCTGCTGGCCGTGCCACTGTTCGTGCTGATGGGCGTACTGTTGGAGAAGTCCCGGGTGGCCGAAACGCTGCTCGAGGCCATGGCGCTGCTGTTCGGCTCGCTGCGCGGGGGCCTGGGCATCTCGGTGACACTGGTGGGCATGCTGCTGGCCGCCTCCACCGGCATCGTCGGCGCCACCGTGGTGACCATGGGCCTGATGTCGCTGCCCACCATGCTCAAGCGCGGCTACAGCATGCCGCTGGCCACCGGCACCATCTGCGCCACCGGCACCCTGGGCCAGATCATTCCGCCCTCCATCGCGCTGGTGCTGCTCGGCGACGTGCTGTCTTCCGCCTACCAGCAGGCCCAGCTGTCGATGGGCATCTTCAGCCCCAAGACCGTCTCGGTGGGCGACCTGTTCATGGGCGCCCTGGTGCCGGGCCTGATCCTGGTGGTCTTCTATATCGTCTACGTCGCCGTGGTCGCCTGGCTCAAGCCCAACGCCGCCCCGGCCGTGGACCGTCGCGAGCTGATGGAGGAGCTTGGCCACGAGGGCGGCCTGGGCCTGCTGCTGCTCAAGGGGCTGCTGCCGCCGATCGTGCTGATCGTGATCGTGCTGGGCTCGATCCTCGGCGGCTTCGCCACGCCCACCGAGGCCTCGGCGGTAGGGGCCTTCGGCGCCCTGGTGCTGGCCCTGGCCTATCGTCGCCTGGACCTATCGACCCTCAAGGAGGTACTGCGCTCCACGGTCGACGTCACCACCATGGTGTTCCTGATCCTGATCGGCGCGGCGCTGTTCTCGCTGGTGTTCCGCGCCTACGGCGGCGAGCACCTGGTGACCGACGTCTTCGAGAACATGCCGGGCGGCGTGGTCGGCGCCACGCTGGTGGTCATGCTGGTGATCTTCCTGCTCGGCTTCATCCTCGACTTCATCGAGATCACCTTCGTGGTGGTGCCGATCGTCGGTCCGATCCTGCTGGCCATGGGCCTCGACCCGATCTGGCTGGGCATCATGATCGCCATCAACCTGCAGACGTCCTTCCTGACGCCGCCATTCGGCTTCGCGCTCTTCTACCTGCGCGGCGTCGCCCCCGAGTCGGTGCCGACGTCGTCGATCTACCGGGGCGTGATGCCGTTCATCGCCCTGCAGCTGGCCATGCTGATCGCGCTGTCGTTCTTCCCGCAGCTGGCCACCTGGCTGCCGAGCGTCTTCTGATCACAGCGTGGAAAGGTGTCGCCTCGCGGTAACGCCGGGGCGGCTATAGTGACTCGCAACCCGTAGCACCGGGAGGGCAGGGCGTCCTCCCGGGCCGCCCGGCCCCGCGGGGCCATTTCCCACAAGGCACACAAGAGAGGGAAACGCATGCAACCGAAAGCACTCGCCATGGCCATCACCGGCGCCACCGCCAGCCTGATGCTGGCGTCGGGCGCCGCTCAGGCCCAGGAGACCTTCGAGTGGAAGATGGTGACCTCCTGGCCGAAGAACTTCCCAGGCGTCGGCCAAGGGCCCGAGCGCCTGGCCAAGCTGGTCGACGAGATGTCCGACGGTCGGCTGACCATCGAGGTATTCGGCGCCGGCCAGCTGGTGCCCGGCTTCGAGGTCTTCGACGCCGTCTCCGAAGGCACCGCCGAGATGGGGCACTCCGCCTCCTACTACTGGAAAGGCAAGGTGCCGGCGGCCCAGTTCTTCGCCGCCGTGCCGTTCGGCATGAACGCCCAGGAGATGAACGCCTGGCTGCACTACGGCGGCGGCCTGGAACTGTGGAACGAGCTGTACGAGCCGTTCGGCGTCGACGTCATGGCCGCCGGCGCCTCCGGCGTGCAGATGGGCGGCTGGTACAACAAGGAGATCAACTCCCTGGACGACCTGGACGGCCTCAAGATGCGCATGCCGGGGCTCGGCGGCGAGGTCATGAGCCGCATGGGCGTGGCCATCGTCAACATGCCGGGCGGTGAGATCTTCACCTCCCTGCAGTCCGGCGCCATCGATGCCACCGAATGGATCGGCCCCTACAACGACCTGGCCTTCGGCCTCCACCAGGCGGCGGACTACTACTATTATCCGGGCTGGCACGAGCCGACGGTGATGTTCGAGGCCATCGTCAACGACGAGGCCATGCAGTCGCTGCCGAACGATCTCCAGGCCATCCTGCGCACCGCGATCCGCGACGTGAACCAGGACGTGCTGGACGAGTACACGGCGCGCAACAACGACGCCCTGGAGACCCTGGTCAACGAGCACGACGTCGAGCTTCGCCGCCTGCCGGACGACGTCCTGGCCGAAGCCAAGCGCATCTCCGCCGACGTGGTCGCCGAACTCGCCGAGTCCAGCGATATGGCGGGCAAGATCTACGATTCCTACAGCGCCTTCCAGGACAAGGTGGTGAACTACCACGCCATCTCCGAGCAGGCCTACTACAACGCCCGCAATCCGGAAGGCGACACCACCACCGCCGAATAGGCCAGCGGGCCCAATCGCAGGGCAGACGGGGCCGCCTTCGGGCGGCCCTGTTGCGTTTGAAGCGTCGTCAGGCTATCCGCAGTAGGACGCCAGCCAGGCCTCGGCCATCGCCAGCACCAGCGCATAGCGCCCGCCCTTGGCGACCAGGATCCACAGCGCGGCCCGCCACCAGGGCAGCCGGAAGATGCCCGCCAGCACGGTGAGCGGATCGCCGATCACCGGCGCCCAGGACAGCAGCAGGCTGGCTTCACCGCCGCGGCGATACCAGCGTTCCGCCCGCGCCAGCCCGCGCGGCGAGACCGGAAACCAGCGCCGATTCCGGTAGTGGCGGGCATAGCGCCCCAATCCCACGTTGATCAGGCTGCCCAGCGCGTTGCCCGCAGTGGCTACCGCCCACAGCGCCAGCGGCACGCCGCCCTGGCACCACTGCCGGGCCAGCCAGGCCTCGGAACCGCCGGGCAACAGGGTGGCGCTGGCCAGGGCGATCATAAAGAGGCTCAGCATGGGCGCTCACCCGGCCGTCGACCTATGATCAGCCAGGCCTCGGAGCCGCCGGGCACCAGGAGCACGCTGGCCAGGGCGATCATAAAGAGGCTCAGCATGGCCGGCGGTCGCCACCCTGACGTATGCTAGGCGCCGGATTCACGCCACAAGACGACAACATCATGTCCTCCATTCCCCATACCCTGACCATCGCCGGCTCCGACCCCTCGGGCGGTGCAGGCCTGCAGGGCGATCTCAAGACCCTCTCGGCGCTGGGCACCTACGCCACCAACGTGATCACCGCGGTGATCGCCCAGAACACCCGGGGCGTGGCCGCCGTTCACCCGGTGCCGGCGGCGGTGATCGGCGAGCAGCTCGAGAACCTGCTCGACGACGTGCACATCGACGCGGTGAAGATCGGCATGGTCGCCGACCGCGCGGTCGCCGAGACCCTGGCCGAGGTGCTCGGCCGCCGCCGACCGCGCTGGATCGTACTCGACCCGGTGATGGTGGCCAAGAGCGGCGACGTGCTGGTCGACGCCGCCGGCATCGCGGCGGTGCGCGACGTGCTGGTCCCGCTGGCCGACGTCATCACCCCCAACCTGCCCGAGGCGGCGGTGCTGCTCGACACCGAGGCGCCGCGCAGCCCGGACGCCATGGAGGCCATGCTGCCCGGACTCCAGGCGCTGAAGGCCCCCTACGTGCTGCTCAAGGGAGGACACCTACACGGCGAGACCTGCCCCGACCTGTTGGCCACCCCCGAAGGCAGCCAGTGGTTGCCGGCGCCGCGTATCGCCACCGGCAACCTGCACGGCACCGGCTGCGCGCTGTCCTCGGCCATCGCCGCCCGCCTCGCCCACCTGCCCCCCGACGCCTCGGGTCCGACGATCATCGAGGCCATCGGCGAGGCCAAGCGCTGGCTGCACGCCGCCCTGGACGCCAGCTCCCGGCTGGCGGTGGGCCACGGCCGCGGCCCGGTGCATCACTTCCACGCCTTGTGGTAGCGAGATCGGCTTGCAGGGTCGGCGGAGGCCGCCCATCCTGAAACGGTCATCTCCCGGCCGTTCGAGGGTTGTGCCATGTCCCGGACCCTGCTGTTCGCCTGTGACCTCTCCGCCGAGAACCGTGCCGCCTTCGCCCGCGCCATCCGGCTGGCGAACGAGACCGGCGCGCGACTCGACATCGTCCACGTGCTCGATCCCTACCTGCCTCGCCGAATCCTGCACGATCTGGAGGAAGCCGTGGTGGCGGACATCGCGGCTACGCTGACCGACATTCGCGAGGACTACGCCCTGTCGGAGCCCGCGAGCCTGATCCAGACGGTGGCGGGCTCCCCGTATGCAGAGATCATCCGCGAGGCCCACGAGCGCGAGGCCGACATGATCATCCTCGGCGCCCACCGCAAGCGCGGACAGCCGGACCTGGTCGGCGGCACCACCCTGGCGCGGGTGCTGCGCAGCGCGCCCTGCCCGGTGCTCTCGGTGAGCCACCCCGCGACCCAGGCCTGGCAGGACATCCTGGTACCGGTGGACTTCTCGCTGACCTGCCGCCACACCCTGCGCGAGACCCTCAAGCGCTTCCCCGAGGGCCGTCTGACCCTGTTGCATGCCTGGAACATTCCCGGCGAGCGAGAGCTCGGCTCCGATAGCGACTACGCCCGCTGGCGGGACCAGGAGGTGGCCAAGCTGCGTCGCCACCTGGAGCAGGAGACAGAGCAGTTGATGAGCGAACTCGACGACGTGCCCGAGTTGGAGCTCGAGCTGGAACAGGGCGATCCGCTGGAAGTGCTGATGACGCGCCTGCGCCGCCAGCCGCCTGACCTCCTGGCGCTGGGCAGCCGCGGCCAACTGGGACGCCAGAGCCAGATCACCGAGCGCCTGCTGGCCGAGCCCCACTGCGACATCATGCTGTGCCGCGCCTGGTGAGCCAAAAACTGTACAGAACTTTTACATATTTTCGATGTCGGCAAAGGGAGATCACCCATGGAGGATACCGCCCATGCCGACCCGACGCTGGCCTCTCGTCGTCCTGCTGCTGACCCTGATCCTCGGCGCCACGCCTGCCATCGCCGAGGTAACGGTCAAGAACGCTCGCTTCGCCTCCAGCCTGAAGGTGGAGGGGAGACCCTACCAACTGATCGGCCACGGGCTGTTCCGCTACATGATCTGGGACGCCTACGCCGGCGCCTACTACCAGGCCGAAGGCTATCCGCGGCCGGCCCCCCAGTCGAGCGAGGTGCCGCGGCGCCTGGAGCTGGTGTACTTTCATGCCATCGAGGCCGGCGACTTCGCCGAGGTCACCCGCGACACCCTGCGCGAGCAGCTCGGCGAGGCCGAGTTTCGCGCACTGAGGCCGGCGCTGTCGGCCTTCAACGCCCGCTACCGGAACGTCTCCCCGGGCGATCGCTATGCGCTGAACTGGAATGGCGAGACCCTGACCCTGGCGCTGAACGGCGAACCGCTCTATGAACGGCCCGAGCCGGCGCTGGCCAACGCCCTGTTCGGCATCTGGCTCGGCGAGGCGCCGCTGGGCGACGGCTTTCGGGACGACCTGCTGGGGCGCTGAACGCGAGCGTGCTAGGCTGCCGGCTTTTGCCAGCCGCCTAGGGCGGGATGAGGGGAAAAGTGCCATGAAAGCCCTGATACAGCGCGTTCGCCATGCCAGCGTCACCGTCGACGGCCGCGAGACCGGTGCCATCGACCACGGCCTGCTGGCACTGGTCGGCGTCGAGAAGGGAGACGACGAGCAGCAGGCCGAACGGTTGCTCCACAAGCTTCTGCACTATCGCGTGTTTTCCGATGCGCAAGGCAAGATGAACCTCAACCTGCAGCAGGCCGATGGCGGACTGCTGCTGGTCTCCCAGTTCACCCTGGCCGCCGATACCCGCAAGGGCCTGCGCCCCAGCTTCTCCAGCGCCGCTCCGCCGGCCGAGGGCGAACGACTCTTCGCCTACCTGGTCGAGCGGGCCAGCGCCGCCTGGCCGCGGGTCGCCACCGGCGAATTCGGCGCCGACATGCAGGTATCACTGGTCAACGACGGCCCCGTGACGTTCCTGCTGGAGAGCCGCTAGGCGCGACCTTTCGGTAGCCCGAACCTTCGCGCCCTCCAGACGGCCGGAGGAAAGTGGCATGCCACCCGTGGGGGCGGGCCTCACGCTCTCGCATGGGCACCCCCTCCTTTGGTCTTAGCTTCATAATTTGGAAATATTTTGCGCATAGTGGACAATGCCCGCCTTTCATTGTGTACAAAAACAAGCGGTGATTGTCCCCCATGCCTAACCACACCACCTCGGTCTTCGAGTTTCAGGGGCGCCCGCCCCTGGCCCGGGCCCTGCCGCTCTCCCTCCAGCATATACTGGCCATGATCATGGGCACGGTAACCGTGCCGATCATCGTGGCCGGCGCCGTCGGCGCGAGCCTCGCCGACACCATGCTGCTGATCCAGATCTCGCTGCTCGCCTCGGGCCTCTCCACGCTGCTTCAGCTCTATGGCGTGCATCGCTTCGGCGCGCGCTTGCCTGCGATCTTCGGGGTGGGCTTCGCCTATGTGCCGACCCTCACCGCCGTGGGTAGCCAGTACGGCATCGAGGGCATCCTCGGCGCCCAGGTAATCGGCGGTGTATCGATGCTCCTGGTGGGGCTCGGCATCCAGCGCATCCGCCACTTCTTCCCGCCCGTGGTCGCCGGAACCGTGGTGCTGGTGATCGGCCTGTCGCTGTACGACATCGGCGTCAACTACATGGGGGGTGGCGTCGGCCAGCCGGGCTACGGCGAACCGCGCCAGTGGCTGGTGGCGATCGTGACCCTGGCCGTCGTGCTGCTGCTCTCCCAGTTCGGCCGCGGCTTCATGAAGCTGGCGGCGATCATCTGCGGGATCCTGGTGGGCTACGGCCTGGCATTGGCGCTTGGCATGGTGGACTTCTCGCCGGTACATCAGGCCGCCTGGTTCAGCCCGCCGCGGCTGTTGCCTTTCGAGCTGCACTTCCCCCCGGCAGCCATCGCCTCGCTGGTGATCATCTGCGTGATCAACTCGGTGCAGACCATCGGCGACCTCTCGGCGACCACCGTGGGCGGCCTGGACCGCGAGCTCGACCGCCGCGAGCTCGCCGGCGGGCTGCTGGGCAACGGCCTTTGCACCACCCTGGGCTCGCTGTTCGGCGCCTTGCCTACCGCGTCCTACAGCCAGAACGTGGGTATCGTGGCCATGACCAAGGTCATCAGCCGCTCGGTGCTGGCCCTGGCGGCGGGCTTCATGCTGGTGGCCGGTCTGGTGCCCAAGGTGGGAGCCCTGATGGCCACCATTCCCTACCCGGTGCTCGGCGGCGCCACCATCACGGTGTTCGGCATGATCACCATGACCGGCATCCAGCTGTTGACGCGCGACGAGCTGTCATCGCGCAACATCACCATCGCCAGCCTGGCGCTGGCACTGAGCCTTGGCCTCTACGCCGCGCCGGAGGCCATCGCCGGCTTCCCGGAAACCATTCGGCTGGTGATCGGCGGCTCGCCGATCGTGGTCGCCGCGCTGGTCGCCATTACCCTGAACCTCGCCCTGCCCCGCAAGAGCCTCGACGACGAGCGCCGTGAGCGCGAGGCGCTGGCGACCAGGATGCAGGAGGAAGACGCCCGCAGGGCTCCGCTGAAAGGCGCTCGCGCCTCCTCCTGACCCTCGCTCAGCCGTCCTGGAGTTCGGCCTGCAGCCGCTCCAGGGCCTCCTCCGCCGCCAGCCACTCCTGTTCGAGCGCCTCGAGACGCACGGAAAGCTCGCCCTGCTCGGCCAGTCGCGCGGTAAGCTCGTCCTTGCGCGCCTCGTCGGTATAGAGCCCGGCATCGCCCAGGGCGTCTTCCACCGTCGAAAGCGCCTGCTGGACCTTCTCCATCTGGCGCTCGGCGGCATCCCGTTCGCGCTTGAGCGGGCGCAGCTTCTCGCGCAGCTCGGCGGCCGCCCGCCGCGCGGCCTTGCGATCCTCCTTCGGCGCCTCGGCGGCCTCCTGACGCTCGGCCTTCTGGGCCCGCACCTCGCGCCGCTCATTCTCGAGCCGCGTCTTGAGCCAGGCGCGATAGTCGTCCAGGTCACCATCGAAGGGCGTGACGCGGTGATCGGCGACCCGCCAGAACTCGTCCACGGTGGCGCGCAGCAGGTGACGGTCGTGGGAGACCACGATCACCGTGCCCTCGAAGCTCGCCAGCGCCTCGGTGAGCGCCTCGCGCATCTCCAGGTCCAGGTGGTTGGTCGGCTCGTCGAGCAGCAGCAGGTTGGGCTTCTGCCAGGCCACCAGCGCCAGCGCCAGCCGCGCCTTTTCGCCGCCGGAGAAGCGCCCCACCTCGGCGAAGGCGTCGTCGCCCTTGAAGCCGAAGCCGCCCAGGAAGTTGCGGATATCCAGGTCGGCGGCCCGCGGCGAGAGCCGCTGCACGTGGATGAAGGGCGTGGCCGCGAGGTCGAGCCCCTCGAGCTGATGCTGGGCGAAGTAGCCGATGGCCAGGTGCTCGCCCGGCACCCGGCGCCCGCCGAGCAGCGGCAGCTCGCCGGTCAGCGACTTGATCAGCGTCGACTTGCCGGCGCCGTTCGGCCCCAGCAGGCCGATGCGCTGCCCCGGCTGCAGGGTCATGTCGACGCCCTCGAGCTGGACGGCCTCGCCGCCCTCGCCGCGGTAGCCGAGCCGCGCCTCGTCCAGCACCAGCAGCGGGTGCGAGGTGCGGTCGGCGGACGGCAGCGTGAAGTGAAAGGGCGAGTCGACGTGGGCCACGGCGATATCGCCCATGCGCTCGAGCATCTTCAGCCGGCTCTGGGCCTGGCGGGCCTTGGTGGCCTTGTAGCGGAAGCGCGCCACGAAGCGCTCGATCTCCTCCTTGCGCGCCTGCTGCTTGGCCGCCTCGGCCTGCTGCAGGGCCAGCTTCTCGGCACGGGTACGCTCGAAGGTGGAGTAGTTGCCGCGATACAGCACCAGCGAGCGACGATCGAAATGCACGATGTGATCGCAAACGGCGTCCAGGAAGTCGCGGTCGTGGGAGATCAGCAGCAGGGTGCCCGGATAGCGGGTCAACCACTGCTCGAGCCACAGCAGGGCGTCGAGGTCCAGGTGGTTGGTGGGCTCGTCGAGCAGCAGCAGGTCGGAGGGCATGAACAGGGTGCGCGCCAGATTGACGCGCATCCGCCAGCCGCCGGAGAAGTCCGACAGCGGGCGCGTCAGGTCGCCCTGGTCGAAGCCCAGTCCGACCAGCAGCTGGGCGGCCCTGGCCGGGGCGCTATAGCCGTCCAGCGCCTCGATGGTGCCGTGCAGCTCCGCCTCGCGGTGGGCGTCGCCGGCTGCCTGGGATCTGGTCAATGCGGCTTCCGCCTCGCGCAGGGCCTGGTCGCCGTCGAGCACGTAGTCCTGGATGCTGCGCTCGAGCGCCTCGACCTCCTGGGCCATGTGGGCGATGCGCTGTCCGCCGCTCATCTCGAGCTCGCCACGGTCGGGGGCCAGCTCACCGCGCAGCAGGCCGAACAGGCTCGACTTTCCGGCCCCGTTGGGCCCGACGATACCCGCCTTGTGGCCGGCGTGCAGGGTCAGGTCGGCGTCCTCGAGCAGCGCTTGGGTGCCGCGTTGCAGGGAAACTTGGCGCAGTGCAATCATGAAGGCTCCACAGGAAGGCATAGGGCCGCCGCCGTGACGACAGCCGAATCATGACGCCCGATTCTACCGAATTGCCGGCCACTCTGCGGGCCCGGCTAGACGCCGATCCGCTCTGGGACTTCGCCCTGGCCTTCTATGGCCGCCCCGGCGTGGAAGCCGCCTGCCTGCACCTGCAGGACGACGCCGGCGTCGACGTACTCGAGCTGCTGTGGCGGCTATGGCTGTTTCACCATGGCCTGGCCGCCGGCGACTTTCCCGAGGAGGTAAGGCAATGGCAGGACGAGGTCACCGTCCCCCTGCGCCGCCTGCGCCGGTCGCTCAAGGCCGAGGCCGCCGAACGCCAGAGCGTTGCCGCCATTCGCGAACACCTCAAGGCGACCGAGCTTTCGGCCGAACGAGAGGCCCTGGCACGGCTGGAAGCGCTCAGCCTTGCCGGCGACGCCGTGCACTGCCTGCCCTCCCAGGGAGTCTCACTAGAAAATGTGCTGCCTTTTTGCGCACAGCAACAGAAAAAATCACATCTTTCGGCGTTGAGAAGGTTAAAAGCCCAGCTTGACCCCTCCTAATCTGCCGGCTAGCCTGAATAAACACTGTAAAAACAAAACCTTCGTTTCGTCGCGCGAAAACGTATCGCTTTCGCCGACACTACACTGCAGAGGAAGCGCACTAATGAAGGCACACAAGCTGTTGACCACCGCCGGCATCGGCGCCCTGATGTTCGGCCTGTCTACCGCCGCCTACTCGGACAACTGGCGTTACGCCCACGAGGAGTACGAAGGCGACGTTCAGGACGTGTTTGCCCAGGAATTCAAGCGCTATGTGGAGGAGAACTCCGACCACAACGTTCAGGTCTATCGCTTCGGTGAGCTCGGCGAGTCCGATGACATCATGGAGCAGACCCAGAACGGCATTCTGCAGTTTGTCGACCAGTCACCCGGCTTTACCGGAGCCCTGATCCCGGCGGCCCAGATCTTCTTCATTCCCTATCTGATGCCGACCGACATGGACACCGTGCTCAAGTTCTTCGACGAGAGCAAGGCCATCAACGAGATGTTCCCCGAGCTCTACGCCGAGCACGGCCTGAAGCTCCTGCAGATGTTCCCCGAGGGGGAGATGGTGGTCACTGCCGACGAGCCGATCACCCAGCCCGCGGACTTCGACAACAAGAAGATCCGGGTCATGACCAACCCGCTGCTCGCCGAAACCTACAGCGCCTTCGGCGCCACCCCGACGCCGCTGCCCTGGGGCGAGGTCTACGGCGGCCTGCAGACCGGCATCATCGACGGCCAAGAGAACCCGATCTTCTGGATCGAGTCCGGCGGCCTCTACGAGGTGTCTCCGAACCTGACCTTCACCGGTCACGGCTGGTTCACCACCGCCATGATGGCCAACCTGGACTTCTATGAAGGGCTGTCAGACGAGGACAAGCAGCTGGTGCAGGACGCCACCGATGCGGCCTACGATCACACCATCGAGCACATCAAGGGCCTGGCCGAAGAGTCGCTCGACAAGATCATGGAAGCCTGCGACGAGTGCACCGTGACGCGCCTGAACGACGAGCAGATCGCGGCCTTCAAGGAGCGCGCCCCGCAGGTCGAGGAGAAATTCCTCGAAATGACCGGCGATGACGGCAAGGCATTGCTCGACCAGTTCAAGGCCGACCTCGAGTCGGTGCAGCAAGAACAGGAGTAAGCGCGATCCACAGGATCGTCGCAACGGGGGCAGCCTGGCTGCCCCCGAATTGTTTCCGGCCTCGGCGGACAACGTTCACCCAACGTTGACCCGGCGGGCGCCCGATATGGCGCCGAGCCATTACGCTGCTCGACAGGGAAGCCACTTCGTCGCCATGTCCGCTGAAAGGGAGTAAGCCCATGACTGAAGAAGATTCCGAAAAGCACTACCGCTCGGGACTGCCGGGCTTTCTCGGCGTCATCGACACTTTCATCAGCAAGATCGAGGCGGTGGTCCTGGCCCTCGGCGTACTGTTGATGGCCATCAACACCATCGCCAACGTCATCGGTCGTTTCCTCCTCGGCGAGAGCATCTTCTTCACCGGCGAGATCAACCGCATCCTGATCATCATGATCACCTTCGCCGGCATCGGCTATGCGGCCCGTCACGGCCGCCACATACGCATGTCGGCGATCTACGATGCCTTGCCGGTCGGCGGTCGCCGCGCCCTGATGATCGTGATCTCTCTGTTCACCTCGCTGGTGATGTTCTTCCTGCTCTACTATTCGGTGCTCTACATCCTCGACCTCTACGACAAGGGTCGCATCCTGCCGGCATTGGGCTTTCCCATCTTCATCATCTATGTCTGGGCCCCACTGGGGTTCCTGATTACCGGTATCCAGTACCTGCTCACGGCCATCAAGAACATGACGTCGCGCGATGTCTATCTGTCGACCTCGGTGCTCGACGGCTACAAGGATACGGAAACGGAAGTCTGACGCAGGGCACTGCCCGGGGGAACGCAAGATGACGACAGTAATGGTGGTAACCATGATAGCCCTGCTGCTGCTGGGCTTTCCGATGATGATCCCGCTGATCACGGCGGCCGTCATCGGCTTCTACATGATGTTCAACGGCATGGGGCAGATGGAGACCCTGATCCAGCAGATGATGGCGGGTATCCGGCCGGCCTCGCTGATCGCCGTACCGATGTTCATCCTCGCCGCTGACATCATGACGCGCGGCCAGTCGGCGGAGCGACTGATCAATATGGTGATGTCCTTCATCGGCCACGTGAAGGGCGGGCTGGCGGTCAGCACGGCCGCCTCCTGTACCCTCTTCGGGGCCGTCTCGGGCTCCACCCAGGCCACCGTGGTGGCGGTAGGCTCGCCGCTGCGGCCGCGGATGCTCAAGGCCGGCTACTCGGACTCCTTCACCCTGGCGCTGATCATCAACTCCAGCGACATTGCCTTCTTGATCCCTCCCAGTATCGGCATGATCATCTACGGGGTCATTTCCGGCACCTCCATCGGCGAGCTGTTCATCGCCGGTATCGGGCCCGGCCTGTTGATCCTGCTGATGTTCTCCGTCTACTGCGTGGCCTATGCCGTGATCCGCAAGGTCCCCACCGAGCCGAAGGCCACCTGGGGCGAGCGCATGGCGTCGGTGCGCATGGCACTGTGGCCACTGGGCTTCCCGGTAATCATCGTCGGCGGCATCTACGGCGGCATCTTCAGCCCCACCGAGGCCGCGGCGGCCTGCGTGCTGTATGCCATCCTGCTCGAGTTCGTGATCTTCCGCTCGCTGCAGCTCAGCCACATCTACGCCATCGCCAAGTCCACCGGCCTGATCACCGCGGTGGTGTTCATCCTGGTGGCGGTAGGCAACGGCTTCTCCTGGATCATCTCCTTCGCCCAGATTCCCCAATCGATCCTCGAGGCGGTGGGCATCAACGAGGCCGGCCCCACCGGGGTGCTGATCGCGATCTGCGTCGCCTTCTTCGTGGCCTGCATGTTCGTCGATCCGATCGTGGTCATCCTGGTGCTGACGCCGATCTTCGCGCCGGCCATCGAAGCCACCGGCCTGGACCCGGTACTGGTCGGGATCCTGATCACCCTGCAGGTGGCCATCGGTTCGGCGACGCCGCCCTTCGGCTGTGACATCTTCACCGCCATCGCGATCTTCAAGCGGCCCTATCTGGACGTGATCAAGGGCACCCCGCCGTTCGTGTTCCTGCTGATCCTCGCCGCCGCCCTGCTGATCATGTTCCCGCAGATCGCCCTGTTCCTGCGCGACGTGGCCTTCAGCGACTGACCCTGACACCTAGAGGAGAGGTCATGATGTTCAAACGGATCATGGTGCCGGTGGATGGTTCCAAGGGCGCGATCAAGGCGTTGGACAAGGCCATTGCCCTCCAGCAGCTCACCGGCGCCGAACTGTATATCCTGTGCGTGTTCAAGCATCACAGCCTGCTCGAGGCCTCGCTGTCGATGGTCCGACCCGAGCGGCTCGACATCCCCGACGATGCCCTCAAGGAGTACGCCTCCGAGATCGCCGTGCAGGCCAAGGCCCATGCCGCCGAGCTCGGGGTGCCCGCGGACAAGGTGCGCGCCTTCGTCAAGGGCGGACGCCCCTCTCGGACCATCGTGCGCTTCGCCCGCAAGCGAGACTGCGACCTGATCGTGATCGGCGCCCAGGGCACCAACGGCGACAAGGGCCTGCTGCTGGGCAGCGTCTCCCAGCGCGTGGCGGGATCGGCTCACTGCCCAACACTGGTCGTCTGAGCCCACGCCCGCCTCCTTTCCCCAGCCCCAGCCGGGTCGGTTCCGCCTCGTCATGACGGGTGCGGAACCGACCCGGCCCTGTTAGAGTCCCAAGGACTCCATCCACTTTGGCGCCAAGGCGCCAGAACACAAGGCATTTTCATGAAGAGACTGCTGACCACTGCATCCCTGACGGCCCTGCTGACCGCCGCGCCGCTGGCCCTCGCCGCGCCCGAGACCGACGCAGAGAAACTCGGCTACAGCCTCGGCGCGACGCTGGGCAAGAGCATCCAGCAGGACGTCGAGAATCTCGACGTCGACGCCTTCACCCAGGCCGTGCAGGACGTCTTCGCCGGCGATGAGCTGGAGATGAGCGACGAGGAAATGGCCTCGACCATGCAGGCCTTCCAGCAGCAGGCCATGCAGGAGCGCGCCGCCGAAGCCGAGAAGCGCGCCGAGGCCAACAAGGCCGAAGGCGAGGCCTACCAGGCCGAGAACGCCGAGCAGGACGGCGTGACCGTCACCGACTCCGGCCTGCAATATCGCGAGATCGAATCCGGCGACGGCGCCACTCCGAGCGCCGAGGACACCGTCAAGGTCAACTACGAAGGCAAGCTGATCGACGGTACCGTGTTCGACAGCTCATACGAGCGCGGCGAGCCGGTCAGCTTCCGGGTCGGCCAGGTCATCGAAGGCTGGCAGGAAGCCCTGCAGCTGATGAGCGTCGGCGACACCTGGGAAGTCGTGATCCCCGCCGATCTGGCCTATGGCGCCCGCGGCCAGGGCCCGATCGGTCCCAACGAGACCCTGGTGTTCAAGGTCGAACTGCTCGACGTCACCCCCGCCGACGAGGCACAAGGCGACAACGGGGAAGGGTGATCCAACGCGCATGACGCTCAAGACCGCGTTGCTGGCGGCCGGCCTCTGCCTGGGGCCGGCCGCCACGCTTCAGGCGCAGGAAACGCCGGGCACGCTGCCCGCCCTGGGCGCCAGCACCGAGTCCACAAGCGTGATCGGCGTCTCCTCGGGCGGCTACATGGCCGCTCAACTGGCCGTGGCCTGGCCCTCGCGCTTCGCGGGGCTGGGCGTCGTGGCCGCCGGCCCCTGGGGCTGTGCCCGAGGCGAGCTTGGCCTGGCACTCGGCCAGTGCATGTTCACCCGCCTCGGCCCACCGGACCTGGATGCCATCGAGGCTCGTCACGAGGACTACCAGGCACGCGACCTGGCCGGCCCGGACGAGGCCCTGGCCAGGCTGCGCGCCTTCGTCTGGCATGGCGGAAACGATCGCATCGTCGACCCGACGCTAAGCGACGCCCTGATCGAGCAATTGAACGACTGGCTGGCCTCACCGGACCGACAGCTGCGCGTGGAACGTGACGAAGACGCCGCCCACGGCTGGCCGGTGGGCACCGCTACCCGGGCGCCGGCGGCCGTCCTGGCCGACTGCGAGGAGGGCGGCGATGGCCATCTGCTGGCCTGCGATCGTGACCTCGCCGCCGAGGCCATGACCTGGCTGCACGGCGCCCCTGAGCACGAGCCCGACGTGACGGCCGGCCGGCTGGTTCGCTTCGACCAGTCGACACAGGACGCCCGAGGGCTGGCCGACACCGGCTATGTGTTCATTCCCGAGGCTTGCCAGGCCGGCGGCTGCCCGGTCACCATCGCCCTGCACGGCTGCGAGATGAGCGCCGCCGAGGGCGACGAGCGCTTCGTTCGCTACAGCGGCCTCAACGCCTGGGCGGCCGCCGATCGGAGGATCATGCTCTACCCTCAGGCGGAGCCGAGCCTGGCCAACCCCAAGGGTTGCTGGGACTGGTGGGGATTCGCCGAGAGCGCCTGGCAACTGGACCCGCTGCATGACTCTCGCGACGGCAGCCAGGTCGAAGCCCTGATGTCCATGCTCGACCGCCTCCAGACCGCCCCCGACGGCGACTGAGGAGCCAGGGCCTACCATCCATCGAGGAGGAAGCGTCATGGAAGGCGTAGTGGGGGCCCTCGGTCCCCTGTTCCTGCTGATCCTGCTGGGCGCGATCCTGGGCCGAGGTCCCTGGCCGGGCGGCGACTTCTGGCCGCGCCTCGAGGGGCTGATCTACTACCTGCTGTTTCCCGCCATGCTCCTGGCCACCCTGGCCGAAGCCGACATTCAAGCCGTGCCGGTCGCGCGACTCGCCCTCGCGCTGCTCGGCGCCATGCTGGTGCTGGGCGCCGGACTCTGGGCGCTGCGCCGTCGCCTGGGCCTGGACACGCCGGCCTTCACCTCGGTGTTCCAGGGCGCCCTGAGATTCAACACCTATGTCGGGGTAGCTGGCGCCGCCGCCCTGCATGGCCCGACCGGCGCCACCGTGGCGGCGGTGGCCGTCGCCCTGATGGTACCGGTCGTCAACGTGCTGTGCGTGCTGACGTTCCTGGCCGCCGGCACCCTCGGCGCGGGCGGCGTGGGGAAAAGCCTCGCCGCGCTGGCTCGCAATCCGCTGATTCTGGCCTGCCTGGCCGGAATCGCCCTCAACCTCTCCGGCCTCGGCCTGCCCGGTTGGAGTCGCGAAGCGGTGGGCCTGCTCGGCCGAGCGGCCCTGCCGCTGGGCCTGGTGGCGGTGGGCGTCGCGCTGCGTCCGCAGGCCCTGCTGCGCCGCGATGCAGGCGTCTGGGCGGCCAACCTGATCAAGCTGGCCGTGTTGCCGGCGCTGGTGCTGAGCATCGCACTGCTGCTCGGCCTGGACCCGATCAGCCGCGACGTGGCGCTGCTTTTCGCCGCCCTGCCCACTGCAACATCGGCTTATATCCTGGCGCGCCAGCTGGGCGGCGATGCCGAACTGATGGCCGCCCTGATCACCGGCCAGACGCTGTTCGCCATGCTCAGCCTACCCCTGTGGCTGCGCCTGGCCGCCTAACTAAATAAAAAACATTCTCGTTTTCATTGACAGTCCAGCGCCGCCTGTCTTACCTTGAGGCCATGGCGCGGATGAGGCGCCATGGCCCGCGGGAGCCGACCCAGTCTCCCGCGGGGATTCTCCTCCTCATTGCTAGTCACGGTCTCTTGCCGCCCCACCCGGGGCGGCTTTTTCGTTACGGGAAAGCCGTTGCGGGAACGCCACGACACAAACAAAAAGAATTCTCGTTTGTATTGACCAATAAGGTGAGAATGATTTACCTTACCAACATGGCGTTGATGAGGCGCCATCCCGGACGAGGCCCCGCCAGTGCCTCGCGCCGGTTTCTCCTCCTCATTGCTAGTCACGGTCTCTTGCCGCCCCGCCCAGGGCGGCTTTCTTTTGCGATACCCTCAGGGAAGTGCCTCGGCCGCCGTCATGGCGGCCTTTTTTCTTCACTCGCGCTGCCCCAGCCGCGCCTTGATCAGCGTGCCCAGAGCCTCCACGGCCGGCCACGAGGCCGCGGTCACCCGGCGTCCATAGTGCAGCTCGGCCTGACAGCCGGGCAGCGGCGACAGTCCATCGGCCTCGCCGAGTTCCCGCATGGCCGGCGTCAGCCGATCACGCTCGAGAATGCTCACCGCCAGGCCGGCCTCCACGGCGGTTTCTACCGCGTGAATGCTGGTGCTGGTGAACACCGCGTGCCAGGACCGCCCACTGCCGTCCAGGGCTTCGATGCCCAGTTGACGGTAGGGGCAGTCCACCGGGTGCAGCGCCAGCGGCAGCGGGGCATCCGGCGCCAGCGCCAGTTCACGAGCACCGGCCCATACCGGCATGGTCCGCCACAGCGGCTCACCCCCGGACAGCCGATGGGGGCGATCCAGGGCCACGATCAGCGACAGTTCGCCGCGCTCCAGGCGCCTCGCCAGCTCCCCGCTGGTGGCGGTCACCGCCTCCAGCACCACATCGGGGTGCTGGGCGAGGAAATCCGGCAGCAGGCGTCCCACCAGTCGGCTGGCATAGTCCTCCGGCATGCCGAAGCGTACCCGCCCCGTCAGGCCACGACCGCTGACCCTTGCCACCAGGCCATCGTGATGACGCAGCAGCTCCCGGGCCTCGCCGAGCAGGGTCTCGCCGCTGGCGGTCAGCGTCATGCCACGGGCGCCACGCACCAGCAGCCGGCTCTCCAGACGCGCCTCGAGGCGCTTGATCTGCATGCTCAAGGCACTGACGGTGCGATGACGCTCCGCCGCCGCGGCGGCCAACGATCCCAGGCGAGCCACCGCCACGAAGCTGCGCAGGGCCTCCAGATCCAGGGCCTGTGGTGAGACTTCAGCCATATTGAACTCTCGATAAAAAAAGTTTCGATTCTCTGAAGACGTTATCCGGTCCAGACTCGCTTCCGCAAGCTCGAAGGAGGAGGCAACCCCATGCTGGCGATACCACAGATTCGACTCCCGCGGTTTCGGCAGCCTCGACAGCTGGCCGTCCTCGGCGTCGCGCTGGGCTTCGTGGTGTGCTGGAGCAGCGGCTTCGTGGGCAGCCGGCTGGCCCTGGCGGTGGACACCCCCACGCTGTCGCTGTATGCCTGGCGCTTTGCCCTGGCCACCCTGCTGGCCGGCGCGTGGGCCCTGGCCTCGGCCGGCCGACGGAACAGGGGGGCCTGGCGCCCGAGCGCCCTGGGCTTCGAAGCACTGGTCGGCAGCCTCACGGTAGGCGGCTACCTGCTGGCCATGTTACTGGCGATAGAGAGCGGGGTAAGCGCCGGAGTGGCAGCGCTGATCGGCGCCCTGCAGCCGCTGGCGGCAACACTGCTGGCCGGCGGTCTGCTCGGTGAGCGTCCTCGGCCGGTGCAGTGGCTGGGGCTGGCCGCGGCGACCCTGGGAGCGGGACTGAGCGTGGCGGATGACCTGCAAGGGCTCGGCGGCGCAGCGCTCTGGGCCTACGGGTTGCCGCTGCTGGCGGTGGCCGCGGTCAGCCTGGGCAGCGTATTGAGCGCCGGGCGACCGGCAAGCCTGCCCATGTCGGTGCGACTGACCGCCCAACTGGCGGCGGCCACCGCGGTCTTCGGAGTGGCGGCCCTGTGGCGCGGCGACGGGTTGCCGGCCCCGCGGCCATCCGTGGAGACGCTCACCGTGCTGGCCTGGTTGATCGTGCTCGCCACCTTCGGCGGCTACGGCTTCTTCAACGCCAGCCTGCAGCGCTTCGGGGTGAGCCAGAGTGCGGCCCTGGTCGCCCTGACCCCGGCCGCGACACTCGCCGCCACGGCCCTGATGTTCAGCGAGTGGCCGGGGGCTATGGGTATCATGGGCATGGCCATGGGCCTGCTCGGAGCGGGAGTGGCCCTGGCGAGCGGCCGCCGGCACGGCCGGGGTGCCGGCGGCCATGCCGCTACCGCCAGTCCGACGGTGCGGCGCAAGCCGCGGCGCGTGGTCAGGCCGAGCGCCCCGACGACACGCCGGGGCTGAACGCCGGTCGGGAAGGTCAGTCGACGCGACGGAAGATCAGGTCCCACACGCCGTGGCCAAGCTTCTCGCCGCGCTTCTCGAACTTGGTCAACGGGCGAAATTCGGGACGCGGCACGTAGGGCGCAGTGTCGGCCGCGGCGGTGTTCTCGTAACCCGGGGCCTCGGCCATCACCTCGGCCATCCACTCGGCGTAGGCCTCCCAGTCGGTGGCCATGTGCAGCGTGCCGCCGGGCGCGAGACGAGTACGCACCAGTTCAACGAAGGCCGGCTGGACGATGCGCCGCTTGTGGTGCTTCTTCTTCGGCCAGGGATCGGGGAAGAACAGCTGCAGGGTCGCGAGACTGCCCGCCGGCAGGCACTGCTCGAGCACCGCCAGGGCATCCTCACGATAGACCCGCAGATTGGTCAGGCCACGCTTGTCGGCCTCGTCGAGCAGCTTGCCGACCCCGGGGGTATGCACCTCGATGCCGATGAAGTCGGTTTCCGGATGGGTCTCGGCCTGCTCGATCAGCGAGGCGCCCATGCCGAAGCCGA
This sequence comes from Halomonas organivorans, assembly GCF_014192055.1. GTDB lineage: Bacteria > Pseudomonadota > Gammaproteobacteria > Pseudomonadales > Halomonadaceae > Halomonas > Halomonas organivorans. The sequence goes on from NZ_JACHXM010000009.1 coordinate 43,345, forward strand.
TCTCCACCACTACCGGCGCACGGCGCCCGAACAGTGCCTCAAGGTCCTGGCGGCCGTCGGCGAGCGTCAATCCCAGCCGCGGCCAGACCTCCTCGAGGCCGCGGGTCTGGGCAGCGGTCATGCGCCCGGCACGCAGCACGTAGCTCTTGATGCCACGGCGATGCAGCGGCGCGTCGGGGCTCTCGGGACCGGTGGTCGAGGAGGTGTCGGGGCTCTGTTCGTCGTTCATGCGCGGCGTCGAAACTCGTGAAGGTCGAAACTCAGGAAGAAAGAGGGATCAGGCGTTGATGCGCCCGGCCAGCGGCGAGGACGGCTCGGCCCCCTGGCGGCGCGGCATGCGCCCGGCAAGGAAGGCCTCGCGACCGGCCTGGACGGCTTGCTTCATGGCCCCGGCCATCAGCACCGGCTGGCGGGCATGGGCGATGGCCGAGTTCATCAGCACGCCGTCACAGCCCAGCTCCATGGCCAGGGCGGCCTCGGAAGCGGTCCCGATACCGGCGTCCACCAGCACCGGCACGCCGGCCTGCTCGATGATCAGGCGGATGTTGTGCGGGTTCTGGATGCCATGGCCGGAGCCGATCAGCGAGCCCAGCGGCATCACCGCACAGCAGCCGATGCGCTCCAGCTCACGCGCCACGATGGGGTCATCGCTGGTGTAGACCATGACGTCGAAGCCGTCCTCGACCAGGGTCTCGGCGGCGGCCAGGGTCTCCACGACGTTGGGATAGAGGGTGGTGTCGTCGCCCAGCACCTCCAGCTTGACCAGGTTGTGGCCATCGAGCAGCTCGCGGGCCAGCCGGCAGGTGCGCACCGCATCCTGGGCCGTGTAGCAGCCGGCGGTGTTGGGCAGCAGGGTGTAGCGATCCGGCGAGACCACGTCGAGCAGGTTGGGCGCCGAGGCGTCCTGCCCCAGGTTGGTGCGCCGTACGGCGAAGGTCACCACCTCGGCTCCGCTGGCGGCGATGGCCTCACCGGTCTCGTCGAAGTCGCGGTACTTGCCGGTCCCCACCAGCAGGCGCGAGGCGAATTCGCGGCCGGCGACGCGCAGCGGCGCATCCTGGAAGAAGTCGGTCATCTTGTTGTGCTCCTGTGCAAGGGTCTCGGCGGCCGGCGGTTCAGCCGCCACCGATGGCATGGACGATTTCCACCCGATCACCGTCGGCCAGGCGCGTCTCGCCGTGGGCGCTCCTGGGGACGATCTCCTCGTTGACCTCCACGGCAATGCGCCGTCCGGCCAGGCCGAGAGTCTCGACCAGTTGGGCCACGGAGGCCTCGGCCTCCAGGTGGCGAGACTCGCCATTGAGCTGGATCTGCATGGCATCCTCCAGGGCTGCGATTTCGCGGGCCCATATTGTAGCGCCTCGAGGCCCGCCCGGGTACGGTAAGCGCGTGAGACAACCGGAGAGACGCGATGCGGGATCGAGGCTGGTGGCTGGTGGTGGCGCTTTGCGGCGCCCTGATGGTGATGGCCGGGGCCTTCGGCGCCCACGCCTTGAACGGAACGCTGTCCGCGCGGCTGATGGCGGTCTACGAAACCGCAGTGCGCTACCAGGCCTGGCATACGCTGGCGATGCTCGGCGTGCTCGCCTGGCGCGCCGCCCGGCCGCTGCCCGGCCAGCGCCTGACGCTGGGCCTGTGGCTAGCCGGCATGGGGCTGTTTTCAGGATCGCTGTATGCCCTGGCGATCACCGGCGTGAAGGTGCTGGGGGCGATCACGCCGCTCGGCGGCGGGCTACTGATCGCTGGCTGGCTGGTACTGGCCGCCACGGCCTGGCGCCGTCAATCAGCGTCCGGCAACACATAGGTGGCCGTGACCAGCGCCACCGGCTCCTCCTCACCGTCGGAGAAAAGCTGCACTTCGCCCACCGCCAGCCGCCGCCCCAGCTTCAGCAATCGGGCATTGGCAATGAGGTCACGATCGCCCCGCGGGCGGCGCAGGAAGCGGCAGTGCAGGTCGCTGGTAACCGCCATCGGCTCGGGGCCGATCTGGGCCAGTATCGCCACATAGAGGCAAACGTCCGCGAGCCCCATCAGGGTCGGCCCGGAGACGCTGGCCCCGGGGCGCAAGTGCTCGTCCTCGATGGCCAGGCTCATGGTGGCGCGGCAGTCGCCGACGCCCTCGATGGTGCCGGCACGCTGGGGAAACACCTCGTCGAGGAATTCCTCGATGGCGGCGGCGGTCATCACGGTCATGGGCGCACTCCCTGCGGCGAATAGGGCTGGCCCCAAGATAGCCCAGCCCGACGGTCGCGCACAGTGGCCACGAGCCACGAGCCACGAGCCACGAGCCACGAGCCACGAGCCACGAGCCATGAGCCATGAGCCATGAGCCACGAGCACCACTCTAAGCCCCTACCCCGGGTTCACAACCCGAGCCCGAAGCCCGAGGCCAGAAGCCGGCAACCCGCAGCCCGAGGCCCGCAGCCCGAGGCCCGCAGCCCGCAGCCCGCAGCCCGCAGCCCGCAGCCCGCAGCCCGCAGCCCGCAGCCCGCAGCCCGCAGCCGATTATCCCGCCTTGTGCACGGCCCGCCAGTGATGCAGCAGCGGCTCGGTGTAGCCGGAGGGCTGCTCGAGGCCCTTGAAGATCAGGTCCGAGGCGGCCTGGAAGGCATTCGAGGCAGCGAAGTCGGCACTTATCGGCCGATAGGCCGGGTCGCCGGCGTTCTGGTCGTCGACCACCTTGGCCATGCGCTCCAGGGTCGCCCGCACGCGATCGGCATCCACCACGCCATGATGCAGCCAGTTGGCCACGTGCTGGCTGGAGATGCGCAGGGTGGCGCGGTCTTCCATCAGGCCCACATCGTGGATGTCCGGCACCTTGGAGCAGCCCACGCCGTGCTCGACCCAACGCACCACGTAACCGAGGATGCCCTGGCAATTGTTGTCCAGCTCCTGCTGGATTTCCTCGTCGCTCCAGGTCGGGGACTCGGCCACCGGCACGCTGAGCAGGTCGTCCAGAAGGTCCGGTTCACCCTGGGTCTCCAGCTCGCGCTGCACGTCGGTCACGCTGACCTGGTGGTAGTGCAGGGCATGCAGGGTCGCGGCGGTCGGCGACGGCACCCAGGCGGTGTTGGCGCCGGCCTTCGGATGGCCGATCTTCTGCTCGAGCATGGCCGCCATCAGGTCCGGCATGGCCCACATGCCCTTGCCGATCTGGGCGTGGCCCCGCAGCCCGCAGGCCAGGCCGGTCTGGACATTGTTGCGCTCGTAGGCGCCGATCCAGGCGGTGTGCTTCATGTCACCCTTGCGCACCATGGGGCCGGCCTGCATGGCGGTGTGCATCTCGTCGCCGGTGCGGTCGAGGAAGCCGGTGTTGATGAACACCACCCGCGAGGTGGCCTCGTTGATGCAGGCCTTGAGATTGGCGGAGGTGCGGCGCTCCTCGTCCATGATGCCCATCTTGAGGGTATCGCGCTCGAGGCCCAGCAGGTCCTCGATGCGTCCGAACAGTTCGTTGGCGAAGGCCACTTCCGCCGGGCCGTGCATCTTGGGCTTGACGATGTACACCGAGCCCTCGCGGGAGTTGCGTGCCTCGCCGGCGCCCTTCTGCAGATCGCGGAGAGCGATCAGGCTGGTGACGATGCCGTCGAGAATGCCTTCCGGCAGCTCGTTGCCCTCGGCATCCAGCACCGCCGGGGTGGTCATCAAGTGGCCGACGTTGCGCACGAACAGCAGCGAGCGCCCGGGCAGCGTGATCTCGCCGCCGTCCGGCGTGGTCCAGGAGCGATCCGCCGCCAGCCTGCGGGTGAAGCTCTTGCCGCCCTTTTCGATCTGCTCCTCGAGGTCGCCCTTCATCAGGCCCAGCCAGTTGGCGTAGACGCCGACCTTGTCCTCGGCATCCACCGCTGCCACGGAGTCCTCGCAATCCATGATCGAGGTCAGCGCGGCCTCGACGATCACGTCCTTGACCCCGGCCGGGTCGGTCTTGCCGATCGGGTGGCCGGCGTCGACCTGGATCTCCAGGTGCAGGTCGTGGTTGACCAGCAGCACCGAAGAGGGGGCCGCGGCGTCGCCCAGGTAGCCGACCAGCTTGCCCGGTTCCTTGAGGCCGGTTTCACGCCCGCCTTCCAGGGTCACCACCAGATGGCCGTCACGCAGCGCATACTTGACCGCCTCGCGATGGGAGCCGGTGGCGAGCGGTGCGGCACGATCGAGCACGCCCCGGGCGTAGGCGATGACTTTCTCGGCGCGCTTGGGATTGAAGCTGTCGCCCTTCTCTGCGCCGTCTTCCTCGGCGATGGCGTCGGTGCCATAGAGGGCATCGTAGAGGCTGCCCCAGCGAGCATTGGCGGCATTCAGTGCATAGCGGGCGTTGTTCACCGGCACCACCAGCTGCGGACCGGCCTGGACGGCGATCTCGCGATCGACGTTGACGGTAGTGACGGCTACCTCGGCGGGCACCGGCTGCAGGTAGCCGATACGCTCGAGGAAGCCGCGATAGGCCGCCATGTCGCGCACCGGTCCGCTGTTTTCGCGATGCCAGCCGTCGAGCTCGGCCTGCAGGCGATCGCGCTCGGCGAGCAGTTCGCGGTTCTTCGGTGTCAGATCATGAAAGAGGGCGTCGACGCCGGCCCAGAAGGCCTCGGGGTCGATGCCGGAACCCGGCAGGGCCTGCTCATTGATGAACCGGTCCAGCTCGGCGGCCACCTGCAGGCGGTGGCGGGTGATGCGTTGGGTCATGGGTCGTTCTCCTATGCGGGGCGTTTCGGCGCTCCCCTGGCGCCGAACAGCCGGACAGGGAAAGGTGACTGCGTGATGACAATTTTGTGGAAAATACTTCCACATGTAAACCCAAAGCCTGCGAACCACCCCGCAGACTAGACCAATAGACGAGACCCCGGCGTTGGATGAGCGGCTCGTCATCACGCTGGCGACCGCCCTGACGGAACGCTAGCATGGGCAGGCATTGCGGAGGATCCAATGAGCGACTTCACCCCCTTACAGGCCCTGGGGCCCATTGCGCCAGCCGACCCGTCCGGCACCCCGCTACAGGGCTATCTGGGCCACTATGGCCTGGCGCCCCTGCTCGCCGAGCGGGTCGGTCTCCATGTGGGGTATGTGGACGCCCAGGGCTTTCGCCTGTGGACCCAAGTATGGCGTCCACCCGCTCCGCGCGGCACCATCTTCGTGGTGCACGGCTACTATGACCATCTGGGCCTGTATCGTCACCTGCTCGAGTGCCTACTCGAACGCGGCTGGCAGGTCGTGCTTTGGGACTTGCCGGGCCATGGCCTGTCCAGCGGTGCCCGTGCCACCATCGCCGATTTCGACGAATACGGCGCTTGCTTGCGCAGCCTGCAGTCCCAGCTGGCGGTTCGCGACCTGGCCCCGCGGCCCTGGCTGGGCATCGGACAGAGTACCGGGGCGGCGATCCTGGCCACCGATGCCTTGCGCCGCGGCGATGACGGCCACTGGAACGGCCTGGCCCTGCTGGCGCCGCTGGTGCGCCCCTGGGGCTGGACCCAGTCGAGCTGGCTGCACCGCCTGGTGGGCCCCTTCGTGCGCTCGATTCCCCGCCGCTTCCGCGAGAACTCCACCGACAGCGACTTCGCCGCCTTCCTGCGCGAGGGCGACCCCCTGCAGCCGGATCGCCTGGCCATGGAGTGGGTGGACGCCATGCGGCGCTGGATGCCGCAGCTGCTGGCCATGCCGGCCAGCCAGCTGCCGACGCTGATCCTGCAGGGGGAACAGGACCTGACGGTCGACTGGGAGTGGAACCTTGAGGTCCTGGCACGCAAGTTTCCCCGCGCCGAGATTCATCGCCATCCCGAGGCCAGGCACCATCTGGTCAACGAGGCCGAGCCGATTCGCCGCGTGCTGTTCGAGGAGCTCGAGCGCTTCATCGCTGGCCTGGAGGAACGTCACGACACCACACCTTCGGGAGCCCGCCACCGATGACATCTCGTGCGCTGACCCTGCTGCTCATCCTGCTGCTCGCCGGCTGTACTGCCGGCCCTCCGGAACGTCCGCAGACGGTTCGTCAGGCCCTGTTCGGCCTGGGCGAGCGAGCCGCGGAAGCGGTAGTGGCAGCTCCCACCCTGCCACGCCCCGCCACTGACCAGGTGCTGCTGCTGGCCATGCCGGAGGTCGACGCCCAACTGGGCGTGGCGCAGGACCGCCTGCTCGAGAGCCTGACCCGCGCCCTGCTGGGCCGCGACCAGGGCCCCCAGGTGCTCGACTGGCAGCCATCGCTCTCCCAGGGGGCCGGCGCCAACCAATGGCGCCTGGACAGCCGGCTGGTCGCCGCCGGCCCGCGACTCACGCTGTCCGACCGCACCCTGCTGCCCTATCGCCTGCAGCTGACCCTGCGACGCCCCGGCAGCCAGGCAGCGCTCTGGCAATCGCAGCTGGACGGCGCCCTGGACGCCACGGCCCTGTAGGCCTTCTTCCTTCCGCCCCTCAGCCTTTCAATAGACGATCGAGCTGGCGATAGCCGATGGCCTCGATCAGCTGCTCGCGGCTTGGACGCGGCTCCCCCGCCAGGTCGGCCAGGGTCAGCGCCACCCGCAAGACCCGATGAAAGGCCCGCGCCGAGAGCTGCAACCGCTCCAGCACGCCGGCCAGCCAGGCCCGATCGTCACCGCCCAGCGCACAGGCCGCCTCGAGCTCGCGTCCGCCCAGGTGGGCATTCAGTGCCCCGCGAGCCCACTGGCGCTCGCGGGCCGCCAGTACTCGCTCGCGCACCGCGGCCGACGACTCGCCAGCTTCCCGTGACGTCAACTGCGCCGGCGGCAGCGCCGGCACTTCCACCTGCAGGTCAATGCGGTCCAGCAGCGGGCCGGAGAGGCGCGCCTGGTAGCGCTGGATCTGCGCGGCGGTGCAGTGGCAGGCCTGGCGCGGGTCACCGAGATGGCCGCATGGGCAGGGATTCATCGCCGCCACCAGCTGGAAACGCGCCGGATAGCGGCGCTCGTGATTGGCGCGGGCGATATGGATGCGCCCCGACTCCATGGGTTCGCGCATGACCTCGAGCACCTGGCGCGAAAACTCGGGCAGCTCGTCGAGGAACAGCACGCCCTGGTGGGCCAGCGAGATCTCGCCGGGACGCGGCCGCGAGCCGCCTCCCACCAGGGCCACCGCGCTGGCCGTGTGGTGAGGCGCGCGAAAGGGGCGCTGGCCCCAGTGCTCGCGCAGCGGCATGCCACACACCGAGCGCACCGCCGCCACTTCCAGGGCCTCGTCCTCGGTCAGCGGCGGCAGTATGCCGGGCAGGCGACTGGCCAGCATGGTCTTGCCGGTCCCCGGCGGTCCGGCCAGCAACAGGTTGTGGCCACCGGCCGCGGCGACCTCCAAAGCACGTCGCGCCTGGTGCTGGCCGCGCACTTCGTCGAGATCGGCGGTCGCCCGGGGATTCGCGGGTGGCCGCGAGGCCCGATGGGGCGAGATCGACGTCTGGCCCAGCAGATGCGCCACCACCTCGAGCAGGTGCTCGGCGGGCAGCACCTCGAGCTCTCCGGCCAGCGCCGCCTCGTCGGCGTTGGCCTGCGGCACGATCAGCCGCCGCCCGGCGCGGCGGGTGGCCAGGGCCATCGGCAAGACGCCGGTCACGGGCCGCAGTGCACCATCCAGGGCCAGTTCCCCCGCGCACTCGGTATCGGCCAGCGCCTCCGACGGAATCTGCCCCGAGGCCACCAGCAGCCCCAGGGCGATGGGCAAGTCGAAGCGGCCACCGTCCTTGGGCAGGTCGGCGGGCGCAAGATTGAGGGTGATGCGACGCAGCGGGAAGTCGAAGCCGGCATTGACCAGGGCACTGCGCACCCGCTCGCGACTCTCCTTGACCGCGGCCTCGGGCAGCCCGACCAGGGTGATGCCGGGCAGGCCATTGGCCAGATGGACTTCCACCAGCACCTCGGGCGCCTCGAGACCGAGGCCGGCCCGGGTGCGCACGATCGACAGGGTCATCGGCGGTCCCTCGCACGTTGTCTGCCCTCAAGGCTAGTCCAGCGCAGCGGGGACCGCTCGTCGCCTTAGCGGCCGGTCTCGCCGGCGCCGGCGTCTTCCTCGGGCGTCGACGAGGGACGGTCCGCGGGTATGGCCGCCTCCTCGCCGACCGCCGGCGGCTTGCTTGCCTCACCCGAACGCGACGCGTCCAGCGCCTCCTCCAGGGCGGCGACCTGCTTCTCCAGGGCCTCGACGCGGCCGCGCGTGCGCTGCAATACGTCCATCAGGATGTCGAAGTCCTCCCGCGACACCAGCTCCAGGCGATCGAAGGCACCGCGCACCACCTGCTGGATGCCCTTCTGCACTTCCTCCGGGGCCTGGGAAGCGCCCTGCAGGCGCTCGCCGATCTGCTGGGCCAGACGGCCGATGCGGTCTTGGCTGACCATGTTCTTTCTCCTCACGGTAGGGGGCTGACGACAAGGATACGCAAGCCATTCGACGGACGCATTCTCGACGTCCCCCCAAGGCTCGCCCCCGGATGGCGCAGCTCGACGGCGCATCAGCACCAGAACGGTGCAAAAGGCCATTGCCAGTCTGCACCAGCGAGGCGCCATGACGTCCCGCCCGCCACACAAAACAATGAAATAAAAGTGATATTCAGAAAATTGGCACGGTTTAAGCAGCAGCATGACAGACATGCACATCCACCGCGCGGCACGAGAACCGCGCTCATCCAACAGGGAGATCCGGGATGAAGCTGATCACCGCCATCATCAAGCCCTTCAAGCTCGACGACGTGCGCGAGGCGCTCGCCGACAACGGCGTGCAGGGCATCACCGTCACCGAGGTCAAGGGCTTCGGCCGCCAGAAGGGCCACACCGAACTCTACCGGGGGGCCGAATACGTGGTCGACTTCCTGCCCAAGGTCAAGGTCGAGATCGCCGTGGACGACGGCCGGCTCGACACCGTGCTGGATGCCATCTGCAGCGCCGCCAACAGCGGCAAGATCGGCGACGGCAAGGTCTTCGTGACCCCGCTCGAGGACGTCATCCGCATCCGCACCGGCGAGCGCGGCGCCGATGCGGTCTGAGCCGACCGCCTTTCCCCTTTCATGAGGAGTGACCGTCATGACTGAGTTGACCGAGCTGAGCTACGCGCTCGACACCTTCTACTTCCTGATCTGCGGCGTCCTGGTGATGTGGATGGCCGCCGGCTTCTCGATGCTCGAGGCCGGGCTGGTGCGTTCCAAGAACACCGCCGAGATCCTGACCAAGAACATCGCCCTGTTCGCCATCGCCTGCACCATGTACCTGCTGCTGGGCTACTACCTGATGTACTCCAGCCCCGCGGGCGGCATCCTGCCCAACCTGGGTTTCATGCTGGGCGACGAGAACACCGTGGCCGCGGTGACCGCCGGCGGCGGCGACGCGCCCTACTACTCCATGCGCGCCGACTTCTTCTTCCAGGTGGTGTTCGTGGCGACCGCCATGTCCATCGTCTCCGGGGCCGTGGCCGAGCGCATGAAGCTGTGGGCCTTCCTGGCCTTCGCCGTGGTGATGACCGGCGTCATCTATCCGGTCTCCGGCTACTGGACCTGGGGCGGCGGCTGGCTGTCCGAGGTCGGCTTCTCCGACTACGCCGGTTCCGGCATCGTACACATGGCCGGTGCGGCCGCGGCACTCGCCGGCGTGCTGGTGCTCGGCCCGCGCAAGGGCAAGTACGGCAAGGACGGCAGCATCTTCGCCATCCCCGGCGCCAACCTGCCGCTGGCGACCCTGGGTACCTTCATCCTGTGGATGGGCTGGTTCGGCTTCAACGGCGGCTCCGAGCTGAAGGTGTCCGACGTGAGCTCGGCCAACAACATGGCGCAGGTGCTGGTGAACACCAACGCCGCCGCCGCCGGCGGGGTGATCGCCGCGCTGATCCTGGCCAAGGCCTGGTTCCGCAAGGCCGACCTGACCATGGCCCTCAACGGCGCCATCGCCGGCCTGGTGTCCATCACCGCCGACCCGCTGTCGCCCAGTGCCCTGGGTGCCACCCTGATCGGCGCCATCGGCGGCCTGCTGGTGGTGGTCGCCATCGTCGGCCTCGACAAGCTCAAGCTCGACGATCCGGTCGGTGCCATCTCCGCCCACGGCGTAGCCGGCATCTGGGGCGTGCTCGCCGTGCCGCTGACCAACGACGGCGCCACCTTCGGTGCCCAGATCATCGGCATCGTCGGCATCTTCGCCTGGGTCTTCGTCGCCAGCCTGGTCGTGTGGCTGATCATCAAGGCGATCATGGGCGTGCGCGTCAGCGAAGAAGAGGAATACGAAGGCGTGGACCTGGCCGAATGCGGGCTCGAGGCCTACCCCGAGTTCACCACCTCCAAGGTGCACGGCGGCGGTACCGGCCGCAGCCGCTCCGAAGGCCTGGGCCAGCCCCAGCCCATGACACCGCGTCCCCAGTGACCTGCCCACGACGCTCCACGAAGATGGCCCCCACGCGGGGCCATTTTTTTTTCCGCCCGCAGCGGGTGTATGCTCTGGCACAATGACCCCAGACGGATGGCGAGCGTCGCCATCGGATACGGACAACGCGAGGACATGACCATGAAACTGGTGACCGCCATCATCAAGCCGTTCAAGCTCGACGACGTACGCGAATCGCTCTCGGAGATCGGCGTCCAGGGCATCACCGTCACCGAGGTCAAGGGCTTCGGTCGCCAGAAGGGCCACACCGAGCTGTATCGCGGCGCCGAATACGTGGTCGATTTCCTGCCCAAGGTGAAGCTCGAGGTGGCCGTGGACGAGTCCATGGCAGAGCAGGTGATCGATGCCATCACTCAAGTGGCCAACACCGGCAAGATCGGCGACGGCAAGATCTTCGTCACCGCCCTGGAACAGGTGATCCGCATCCGCACCGGCGAGACCGACAAGGACGCCGTCTAAGCTCGAAGCTCGAAGCTCGAAGCTCGAAGCTCGAAGCTCAGGCAACATAAATGAAACCGCCCCCACGGCAAGCGCCTGGGGGCGGTTTTTCTTACAGCTCATAGCTTCCAGCCGCGAAGCGGCGCTCTTCCGGCTCCCGGCGAAGCCGGGCGGATCAGAAGTGGAACTGGGCGCTGGCCTGCAGCCGGCTGGCGTCCACTTCGTCGCCGCTGATCTTCTCCAGGTCGACGTACTGGTATTCCAGGCCCACCGTCATGCGCGAGTTGACGTCCCAGATCAGGTTGACGTGGGAGAACTGCACGGTGTCGGTCATGCCCTGGAAGGCCGGGGCGTCGTCCGGCAGGTCCTGGCTGACCACCGAGGTGCCGATGGAACTCATCCAGGCGTCGTTCCAGTGGTGGTCCAGCGACACACCGAAGCTCTGCAGGTCGACGGTCTCGAGGTTGCCGTCGGCGTCCAGGTAGGCGTCCGGGGCCCGGAACTTGGCGCCCGAGGCCGGCACGTAGTCCAGGTAGCCGCCCAGGCCGCTGCCCACCATCATGTTGCCCTTGAGGGTGGTGCTGCCCATCGGCAGCGCCGCCTGGGCGATCACCCCATAGCCGGTGGCGCTCTCGTCCTGGCCACTCACCGCCGAGTCGGTGGAGAACCGGCGCACCACCCCGGAGATCCCGAAGTTGCGCTTGTAGCGATAGCGCATGGTCAGGTCCGGCAGCTCGGTGTTCTCGTCGGCGGCGCCGCCGGGACCGAGATCGGAGATCGAGGACTCGGGGTTCTCCAGAGCCACCGCAAAGGTGTTGGCGCCCGACTGGTAGGTATAGCGCACCTGCTCGGGGCGCCCGGTGGCGTAGCCGATCGGCCCGCCCAGCTTGAGAATCCGCGGCGTTCCCAGGAAGAACATGGCGTTGGTCCAGGTCTGACCCGCCAGGAAGCCGTTGTACTCGCCGTAGGCGTGGCGCAGGTTGAACTTGTTGTCGGGCGCGAAGTGGCCCTCGAAGTAGGTCTTCAGCATCTCGTCGCCGAAGCGAGTCTGGGTGCGGAAGTTCAGCCGCGTCTCCTGGGCGGTGAAGGTGGTCTTGCCGTCGGTGGCGTTGGCTTCGCTGGCGGCGGCCAGCGGGTCGGTGATCTCGCCCAGGTCGTAGTCGAAATCGTAGAGGGCGTCGAACTTGACGTAGCCGCCGAAGGCCACATCGGTATTGGTGCCCGGAATGTTGAAGGTGCTGCGGTGATTCCAGGGCGCGCCCACACGGCTCGGCTCGCCGGTGACGACGGGCTGACCGGCCTCGACCACATCGAAGGCCGAGGAACTTTGGGCCGCAAGGAATCCTGCCGGCAGCAGGGCCAGCATCAGGGTCTTCTTGGCTTGCATAAGAGTCTCTCTTGATTCGTTGTTATGAAACGGAAGCTAAAAAATTGTTTTTTTCGTTCATGTTCTCTCGATGTTCCCTCGCCTCTCCTCCATCGCAGTAGTGGTGGTATGAGGCGTCACCGGCTCACCGGTGACGCCGAGCATCAGTAGAGGGTCTTCTGGGGCGGGCCGGCGAACTCCAGCGGTCCGACGCTGGCCATGTCCACCTCGACCACCGCCGGACCGGCACGGCCCACGGCCTCGGCCAGCACGGCCTGGAAGTCGTCGCCGTGGCCGACCTTCCAGCGCGGCAGGCCCAGGGCCTCGGCCATGGCCTGGAAGTCCGGAGTGTGCAGGTCGTTGTAGTACTGACGACCCTCGAAGTACTTGTCCTGGATGCCCCGCATCACGCCGTAGCCGCCGTCGTTCATCACCACCAGGGTCATGTCGAGGCCTTCCTGGGCCAGGGTGGCCAGCTCGCCGACCATCAGCATCAGGCCGCCATCGCCGACCACGGTGACCACCTTGCGGCCCTCGGCGCCCACCGCGCAGCCGATGCCGGTGGCCAGGCCCTGGCCGATGGCACCGGCCAGCGAATGGATGTTGGTCAGCGGGCGCTCGATGGGCAGCAGCCGACTGCCCCAGGTGCTGCCGGAGACGGTGATGTCGCGCACGAAGATGCCGTCCGCAGGCAGCGACTCGCGCACCGCGTCGCAGAGCTTGGCGTACTCGCCGACCTGATCACGCAGCGCTCGCTCGGCGGCGGCCACGGCCTTGGCGACCTCGCGGTCGACCTCGGCGTCGGGGGCGCGCTTGCCTTCCAGGCGATCGGCCAGGCGCGACAGCACGTCGCCGCACTCGCCGCACAGGAAGGCGTCGGCGGGATAGTTGCGGTGAGCCGCCGCCGGATCGACGTCGATCTGCACCAGCGGCCGCGGCAGGTCCACCGAGTAGGTGCGGGTCTCGTTGCTGCGCAGCCGCGAGCCGGCCACCAGCATCAGGTCGCTGGCGGCGAACAGCTCTTCCACCGCCGGGGCGCTGTGGAAGGCGCGCAGGCTGCGCGGATGGCTGTCGGGCAGCACGCCGCGGGCGTGGGTGCTGGAGACCACCGGGATGCCGGCGTCGGCCAGGCGACGCACGGCCTCACCGGCCTCCAGGCAGCCGCCGCCGATCCACAGCACCGGCCGCTCGGCGGCCAGCAGCCGCTCGGCCAGGGCGTCGACCTCGGCGTCGGCGACCCGGGCCGGCGCGGCGGGAGACGCCGGCGCGGTCTCGATCCACTCGACCTGGCTGGCCTGGATGTCGATGGGAATCTCCAGGCTCACCGGACCGCGCGGCAGGGTCATCGCCTCCTGGATGGCGCGATGCAGCAGCGGCACCACCTGCTCGGGGGTACAGGCGCGGTAGGCGCGCTTGGAGCAGGCCGCGAGGAAGCCCATCTGGTCGCGGGTCTCGTGGATGAAGCCGGCGTCGCGATCCAGGTAGGCCTTCTCGACCTGGCCGGTGATGTGCAGCAGCGGGGTACCGGCGTTGAGCGCCTCGAGCATGGCGCCCACGGCATTGCCGGCACCGGCGCCGGTGCTGGTCAGGGCCACGCCGAGCCCGCCGACGCGGGTGTGGCCGTCGGCCATGGTCACCGCCCCGGCCTCGCCGCGGGAGGGTACGAAGCGTACCCGCTCGCGCTGGCCGATGGCGTCGGCGATCGGCAGGTTGTGGATGGAAATCACGCCATACACGGCCGAGACCGCGTGGGCTTCCAGGGTGCGGGCGACGGCTTCGCCCACGGTGATGGTGGTCATGATGCTAATCCTCTGTGACCGTGGGCGCTCAGTCGCACCAGCTGTTGGGGTTCGCGTCGAGGCCCAGGTACAGGCTCTTCTGCTGCATGTAGGCCTGGATGCCCTGGCGGCCCTTCTCGCGGCCCAGGCCGCTCTCCTTGTAGCCGCCGAAGGGCGTCGAGATGGAGAACTTCTTGTAGGTGTTGATCCACACCGTGCCGGCCTCGAGCCGGTCGGCGAGACGCAGGGCCGCGCGGTAGTCGGCGCTCCAGATGCCGGCGGCCAGGCCGTAGACGTTGTCGTTGGCCAGGCCCACCAGCTCGTCCTCGTCGTCATAGGGCAGCGCCACCAGCACCGGGCCGAAGATCTCCTCCTGGCAGACCGCGCTGTCGTGGGGCAGGCCCTCGATCAGGGTCGGCGGATAGAAGCTGCCCGCGGCCAGCTCGCCCTCGCTGGGGATCACGCCGCCAGCGCGGATACGGCCACCCTCCTCGCGGGCCCGCTCGACGTAGGCCGCCACGCCGTCGCGGTGCGCCTCGCTGATCAGCGGTCCCAGGTGCACGCCCGGGGTCTCGGGGTGACCGACGCGCAGCTCGCGGGCGATGGTCTCGAGACGCGCCATCACCTCGTCGTAGCGGCTGCGGTGGATGAACAGCCGCGAGCCGGCGATGCAGGCCTGGCCGGCGGAGCTGAAGATGCCGTAGGCCACGCCCTTCACCGCCTGCTCCAGGTCGGCATCCTCGCGGATGATGGTCGGCGACTTGCCGCCCAGCTCCAGGGAGGTGCCGATCAGCTTGTCGGCGGCCACGTGGGCCAGGTGGCGACCGGTGCTGGTGCCGCCGGTGAAGGAGATCTTGCGCACCTTGGGATGGCGGGCGATGGCCTCGCCGATCACCCGGCCGCGGCCCGGCAGCACGCTGAGCAGCCCCTTGGGCAGGCCGGCTTCCTCGAACAGCTCGGCGAGCTTGAGCGCCATCAGCGGGGTGGCCTCGGCGGGCTTGAGCACCACGGCATTGCCGCCGGCCAGCGCCGGGGCGACCTTCTGCATCTCGCTGGCAATCGGCGAATTCCACGGCGTGATGGCGGCGATCACCCCGAGCGGCTCGTACTGGCTCAGGGTCAGGAACTCGGCGCTGCGGCGGGTGGGCAGCTCGCCCTCCAGGGTCTCGCAGGCCGCCGCGAAGTAGCGCGCGGTACCGGCAGCGCTGGCCACCAGGCCGCGGGCCTCGGCCAGCGGCTTGCCGTTGTCGCGGGTCTGCAGCGCGGCGAGCTCGTCGAGTCGCTCGCGGATCAGGTCGCTGACGCGATACAGCACCTCGGCCCGCTCATGGGGCAGGCGCTCGCGCCAGGCGGGAGCACGCCAGGCCGCGTCGGCGGCGGCGATCGCCTCCTCGACGTCGTCGAGGCTCGCGGCGTTGAGCTCGGCGTTGACCGAGCCGTCGGCGGGAAAGCGCGACACCATGGGGTCGCCGCGGCCCTCGCGCCATTCGCCGGCAACGAAAATCTTCAGGGTCATCTCGGACACCTCCCTTAGAACGAGACCGGCTCGAGCGCCTGGCGACAGGCGCGCACCACCGACAGGGCGGCGAGGGTCGAGGTCTTGGGATTGCTTTCCAGGGGGTAGCCGTTGAGCTCGATGGTGAACTCGCCGAAGCGGCCCCTGGCATGAATACGATGAGTGTTTCGCGTGGTCGCCGGATCGACGGTCAGCTTCACCCGAGTGTCGCGCATGCCCACGCCGGCCAGGGCGATGGTGGCGGCGACGTTGGAGTTGGCCGGGAACAGCCTCGCGGCCTCGCCGGCGTCGCCCTCGAAGAACACCGTCTTCTCGGCGACGGCATCGAGGTCGACGAGCCGTTCGGCGTGGCTGCCCTTCCAACTGCGCGGCGCCTTGCAGGCCTCGTAGGTGACCTCGTCCAGGCCGCCCTCGCGGGCCGCCGACAGACCGTCCATGCCGGCTACCGCACCGGACAGCAGCTGCATGCGCCCGCCGCCCTCGCGAGCCGCGGTGGCGAGCCGCTCGTACAGGGCCTCGTCGGACAGCGCACCGGTGGCCACTACCGCCAGGGTCAGGCCGCGGCGCAGCACCGCCTCGCCGTGCTCGGCCAGGCCCGGCTGGCCGGCACACTCCACCACCAGGTCGGGGCGCGCGGCGCACTGGTCGATGGCGGTCAGCACCTCGGCCTGGCCGGCCAGGCGGTCGCGCACCCCGGCGGCGAAGGCCTCCGGCACCACCACCCAGGCCAGTTCCAGTCCCTCGGGCAGCAGGCGGTGCACCTCGCTGCCCATGGCGCCGTAGCCGATCATCATCAGTCGTTTGGTCATGGGGTTCTCCGCGTCGTCACAGGTGGCGGTTGAAGCCACCGGAGACGTCCAGGGCGGCGCCGGTGGTGAAGGAAGCCATCGGGGAGGCCAGGAAGACCAGCGCGCGGGCCGGCTCCTGCGGGCGGCCCAGGCGCCCCATGGGGATGCCGCGCTTGGCGGCGATGGCGCCGGTCCACGCCTCCCAGCTCTGGGAGGTGTCGTCGCGCTGCTCGAAGCGGCGGCGCCACTGGCCGGACTCGACCATGCCCAGCAGGATGGAGTTGACCCGGATGCCGTCACCGATCAGCTCGTGGGACAGCGAGTGGGTCATGTTGAGCAGCGCGGCCCGCGCCGCCGAGGTGGCGATCATGTGCGGCTCGGGCTGCAGGGCCAGCAGCGAATTGACGCAGGTCAGCGAGCCGATCTCGGACGCCGCCAGCTGCTCGCGGAAGGCGCTCAGCGGATTGATGACCCCGAACAGCTTGAGGTTGGCCTCGGACAGCCAGGCCTCCCGCGGGGTGTCGTCGAAATGGGCCACGTAGCCCTGGCCGGCGTTGGCGATCAGCATGTCGGCGCCGCCGAACCGGCCGCGCACCGCCTCGGCGAAGGCCGCACAGGAGGCCTCGTCGAGCACGTCGCAGGTCTCGGCCAGCAGCTCGGCGGCGGGGAATTCCTCGGCCAGGGCGGCGCGGGCCGCCTCGAGCCGTTCGGGGTTGCGGCCGCACAGCGCCACCCGGGCGCCATGGGTCAGCAGCAGGCGCACGGTCTCGAGGCCGATCCCGGAGGATCCGCCGGTGACCACCGCCACCCGGTCTTCGATCATAAAGCTCATGGTGTCGTCCTCGTCAGTTCCGGGTGGATGGCGCCAGCAGCGGCCCGGCGAAGGCCGCGACGGCCGCGCCGAAGGCCTCAGGCGCATCGATGTAGCTGGCATGCCCGGCACGCGGCAGGCCGCGATAGGGCAGCCCCAGGCGCTCGGCCAGGGCCCGTGAGGCCTCGGGCGTGGTGATGGCATCCTCGTCGCCGCACAGCACCGTGGCCGGCACCGGCAGCCCCTCGGGCAGGTAGCCCTCCAGGGCATCGTTGGCCAGCATCCAGCAGGCCTGGGCGAAGCCCTTCACGTGCAGGCGCTGCATGCCCTCGCGGACCCGGGCGACATCGGCATCATCGGCGCCATCACGCAGCAGGCGCGGGGCGCGGGCCGCGGCATAGGCCTCATGGCCCTGCTCGACCAGCATCGTCCAGCGGCTGCGGTAGACGCTGTCGCGCTTGGCGTCGTCGGCATCCCGATAGCCGAGCGCCGGGTCGGCCAGGACCACCCCGGCCAGCCGCTCGGGCCGGCGAGCGGCGAAGGCACTGGCCATCATCGCCCCCAGCGAGTGGCCGACCAGCACGCAGCGCTCGATGCCCAAGGCGTCGAGCCAGGCCTCGAGGCGCACGGTGTAGTCGGCCGCCGTGGGCTCGGCCGCGGCCAGCGGCTGGCTGTCGCCGTAGCCCGGAGCGTCCCAGGCCAGCAGCCGATAGCCACCCAGGTGCGCGGCCAGCGGTGCCCAGGAGGCCGCCCCGGAGCTGATGCCGTGGAGCAGCACGATGGCGGGGCCCTCGCCGGTCTCGCGGTAGGCCTGGCGGCCGGCGTCGAGCGTCAGGGTCTGGGGTGTCATGGCCGGCCCACTCATCCGTTGCGCTTGACCTTGGACAGCGGATGATCGTCCGGATAGGTCGGGATCTGCGGCTTGGGCGTACCCAGCATCACGCACATCAGCGCCTCTTCCTCGCTCTCGTTGAGCAGGCCGCGGTAGATGCCCGGCGGCACGGAGACC
Organism: Halomonas organivorans; assembly: GCF_014192055.1. Lineage (GTDB taxonomy): Bacteria > Pseudomonadota > Gammaproteobacteria > Pseudomonadales > Halomonadaceae > Halomonas > Halomonas organivorans. The sequence continues at coordinate 61,403 of NZ_JACHXM010000009.1, forward strand.
ACGTCACGCTCCCCGAGCACGGTCTCGGTGTAGTGGTCGCCATCCTTGAGGAACAGGCGAATGGAGCCCTTGAGGACGAAGAACACTTCCTCGACGTCGTCATGCACGTGCAGCGGCCCCTCGCACTTGGACGGCAGCACCATGGTCGAGAAGGTGAAGTGCTCGGCCGGGATGGTGTTGGTGTCGTCGGCCACGCCGGTGGCACCGGTGCCGATGTAGCGCATCTGGGCACGGCGATACTTGGGATCGAAGTCGGCCTGGAACTTCAGGGCGTTCCAGTCGTACTTGCGACCCTTGAAGCGGGCGATGCGGGACTCGATCCAGTCCTCGAAGGACAGATCGTCGGGTTTACTCCAGGTAGCGAACTGCTCGGACATGGTGTCTCTCCTCGGGATCGCGCTTGGGTGTCGGGGAGGCCTCGTTGCGCGTGTCGCCCGGCTAGCGGCCGGATTCAGGACGAGGGGTCCCCGTGCCGGCCGCCCGTGGGCGACCGACCTCGATGGTGAAACTTGAGTGCTGCTCGATCGGCCAGCCCCGGGGCCGGCCTTGGCTCAGGCGTCGGCCTTCTTCTGGCGCCGGGTCTCGGCGTCGATGCCGCCCTCGATGGCCCACTCGGTGAACGATTCCAGGGAGTGCTGCATCTCGCGCGGCACCCAGGCCTCGGTCAGGTAGTCCTCGTTGGTGTAGTACTCGAAGGCACCGCCCAGCGGGCTGTTGACGTACCAGAAGTAGGCCGAGGAGATCGGGTGGCGGCCGGGGCCGATGAAGGTGCTCCACTGGCGACGGTTCATCGCCAGGCCGCCGCCGATCACCTCGTGGATGTCGCGCACGGTGAAGGCCACGTGGTTGAGGCCCGCGCCGCGGTGCGGCAGCTTGAGCAGGAAGATGTTGTGATGGCCGCCACGCGCCTGCATGCGCAGGAAGACGGCGCGGTCGATGTAGCGATCGGAGACCGAGAAGCCCAGCAGTTCGCGGTAGAAGCGCTCGCTGGCCTCCAGGTCGTCGACGAAGAACACCGCGTGGCCGATGCCCGCCGGGGTGGCCCGCTCGTAGACCGGACTCGGCTGGTCGACGCGCTGCATGTCACCCCACTGGTTGATCGGCGTGACCTCCAGTTCGACGTCGTGCAGCCGAGTGGGCCGGATGCACACGGTCAGGCCGTTGGGATCGCGGCATTCGAGGCGATCGCCGTGGTCGACGTAGCCGGGCTGGTCGCGCAGGCGCTCGCGCAGCGGCTCCAGGGCCTCGAGATTCGCCACGCCCCAGGTCATGCGACGCAGGGTCGAGCCCTCCTCGAAGGCCGCCGGCAGCGCCGGGTCGTCGATGGAGCGCACCGCCAGGCGGGCGCCGTTGAGCGTCTCGAAGGTCGCGGCTCCCGCCTCGCCGTCGACCGGCGCCAGGCCGAAGTCCTCGACGAACTGCTTGCCGGCCTCGACGTCCTCGGCGCCGAACTCCAATGCTTCGATACCCACGATACTCATGTCGATCTCCTGCTCTTGTGTGACGTCGACCGCCATGCTGGGCGATGTCACGGACACAAAGGGTCCCCGCTCGCGAGGCAAGCGCCTCGCGACAGTCGTCTGGTTGCCGTGTTGGCTCGAGCCGGACGTCAAGCGTCCGACGGGTTGGATCAGGGCGTCTTCATCTCATCTGACGCTGCCCTCCGGCGCCGCCCTGGTAGCCCAGCAGGTTGGAGATGCCGTTGGCCGCCTCGGCGACCTCGAGGCGCAGGCGCTCGCGGTCGGCTTCGGGAATCTCGTGCACCGGCACCATGATGCTGACCACGCCCTCGACCTCGCCGTCATGGTTGTAGAGCGGGTAGACGATCGAGGAGATGCCGAACTGGAAGAACGACTCGGCGATCACGTAGCCGCGCTCGCGATCCTCCTGGACCAGCTGCCACAGCGCCTCGCGGTCGGCGGGAGCGCCGGGCTCCGCGTCCGGCAGCGTCGATTCCGGGTAGAGCGCCTCGAACTCCTGGCGACTCAGGCCGGTCAGCAGCATCCGCCCCAGGGAGGTGCGGTGCGCCGGCAGCCGCGTGCCGACGCTGACCCGGCGCACGGTGGCGTTGGCGGCGCTGACCCGGGCCACATAGATGACGTCGCGGCCGTCGCGGATGGCGATATGGCTCGAGCAGCCGGTCTTGTCGCGCAGCGACTCGATCACTGGCTGGCCGACCTGGACCACGTCCAGGGAAGCGACGTACTCGAAGCCGAGCCGCAGCACGTTGACCCCCAGCGAATACAGGCCGGTGGACGGATGACGCCGGATGAAGCCCATGTATTCCAGCGTCTGGATGGCGCGATAGGCCGTCGCCTTGGGGATATCGACGCACTTGACGATCTCGGCGAAGCTCATCTCCCGGTGGCTGCGACTCAGCTCCATCAGGATGATCAGGCCGCGCTCCAGGCCCGGGATCAGGTACTTCCTTGCGTCCTTCTCGGTGTCGCTCATCGCGTCATCGCCTCTTGGTGTGGGTCGGTTTCCGCGCCGGCTGGCGGGCTCCTCTCTGAGCCCTGGCGCCCTTGCGCCTACGATACCGGAATCGGGACCCGGGAGCCGATTGCACCTCGGCTTCCCTTGGCGGCTTACCGTTGCCGCTATTTCAAATATTAAACTGTATTTCTTATTTGATACAGAATGAAGATAGACGCCGCACCGCCATTTGTCAAGGTCCGCTAAAGGCGCCAGAAATGGCTTACAACTCTCTGATTTTTATGAGAAAAAAACCGCTCATCCGGCCTGCCTTCGCGCCCGCTCGCCCTTGGGAGCGGGTAAGGCGGACTCAGGCCCTGGCAGTGGCCGACAATCGCTTGTCGCGCAGCTCGATCATGCGCCGCGCCAGGGCCTCCAGCAGCGCCATCCGGGTGCCCTGATGGGCGGGATCGCCCCATAGGTTGCGGGTCTCGTGGGGATCCTCGGCCAGGTGATAGAGCTCGCCACCCTCCTCGCCCTCGAACAGGCTGAGCCGCCAGTCCTCGGTGACCAGGGTGGTGATGCCGCTGTCGGCGTCGCCGTCACGGAATACCTGGATGCCGGCATCCTCGATCAACACCGGCGGCGCCGGCCGCTGCGCGTCGAACAGGTCGCGGCCCTGCATGCCGATCGGCGTCTTCAGGCCGGCCCGCTGCAGCAGCGTCGGCGCCAGGTCGATGGCGCTGCCGAGCCGCCCCGAGACGCTTCCGCCGGCCTCGGACGAGTGGGGGTCGTGCCAGATCAGCGGCACGCGCACCACGCTCTGGAAATGCAGGCCGAGCTTGAGCACGGTGCCGTGATCGCCCATGTAGTCGCCGTGGTCCGAGGTGAAGGCCACCACGGTGTCCTCGGCCAGCCCCCGCTCGTCGAGCCGCCCCAGCACCTGGCCCACGGCATCGTCGACCATCGAGATGCTGCCGTAGTTGAGGGCGATGATCTCGCGCAGCTGGCGTTCGGACAGGCTCAGCGGCCAGTGGCTGTCGGGCTCGTCGCGGCCCCAGCGATAGGCCGCAAGCGCCGCATCCGGCAGGTCGGCGATGGCCTCGACCGAGCGCCCCGCGGTGGCCGGCAGCACCACCTCGTCGGGATCGTACATCGACCAGTAGCGCCCGGGCGGGGTGAAGGGGTGATGGGGATCGGGGAAGGACACCACCAGCACGAAGGGCGTCTCGTCGTCCTGGTCGTCGAGGAAGGCGCAGGCCTGTTCGGCGACGTAGGCGGTCGGATAGGAGCCTTCGGGCAGCGCCGTGCGCCAGCACTGGGGCGCCGTGACGCGCTCGTCGGGCAGGGCATTGGCCGGCCCGCGCAGCGCATCGGGATCGGCATGCCGCTCGCGCAGCCAGCCGCTGTAATGGCCCTCGACCTGGTCGCCGTGGCCGATGCACAGCCGCACGTGCTCGAAGCCATAGTAGGGCATGGGCAGCGCGAGGTCCGGCGTCTCGGCCCAGCGCCGACGCACTTCCCAGCGGTAGGCGTCGCCGTCGCGCTGGCGGCGCAGGCTGTGCCCGAGCGCGTCGGGCAACGTCTCGCCCTCGCCGCCCTGCCGCCGCTCGGGCGCCGGGATGTCGGTGACGTTCTGGAAGTGCGCCTTGCCGATGTAGCCGCTGCGGTAGCCGGCCCCACGCAGCGCGTCGGCGAAGGTCACGCTGTCCAGGTCCAGCGGGATGCCGTTCTGGCGCACCCCGTTGACCGACGGCTGCTGGCCGGTGACCAGGCAGGCCCGGTTGGGCTGGCAGATCGGCGTGGCCACGTGGAAGCGCGTGAAGCGCACCCCCTTCGCGGCCAGGCCATCCAGGTGCGGCGTGCGGACGGTGGGGTCGCCGTAGCAGCCCAGGTGCTCGGCGCGCTGCTGGTCGGTGATGAAGACGATGAAGTTCGGGCGTCGCATCTCTGCCTCCTCGCTCGGGATCGCCGGCTCAGTCGAACATCAGGCCGACCGGCCAGGTGACGATCGCCGGAAAGGCGAAGACGATGGCGATGGCCAGGAAATCGCAGACCAGGAACGGCACCGCCGCCTTGTAGATGCTGCCCATGCCGGTGCCCTGGGGGGCCACGGCCTTCATCACGAACAGCGCGGCGCCCAGCGGCGGCGAGGTGGAGCCGGTCTCGATGGCAATCAGGAACAGCGCGGCGAACCACAGCGGATCGAAGCCGAACTGCTCCACCACCGGCACGAAGATCGGCAGGGTGATCATCATGATCGGCAACGGGCCCATGAACATGCCCAGCACCACCACGGTCAGCACCATGGCCAGCACGATGGTCTTGTCGCCGAACGGCAGGCCGAGCACCGCGTCCATCAGCCCGAAGGTCGCCCCGGTGAAGGACAGCAGCTGGGTGAAGGCGATAGCGCCGGCAACGATCAGCAGCACCATCACCGAGATGGCGGCGCTCTCGAACATCGAGTTCTTGAAGATGTCGAGGCTCAGGCGGCGCTTGCCCAGCGCCAGCAGCACCGTGGCCACGGCGCCGGAGGCCGCCGCCTCGGTAGGCGTGGCCAGGCCCAGGAAGATCACCCCGACCACGGCGAACACGATGATGCCGATCGGCAGGATGTTGCGCACCCCGGCTTCGAGCTTGACCCGCATCGGCGTGGGCGCGACGTCGAAGGACGGCGCCACCTCCGGCTGCAGGGTACAGCGGCCGAGGATGTAGACGGTGTAGAGCACCGCCATCAGCAGGCCCGGCAGGATGATGGCGATCAGCAGGCGCCCGATCGGCAGCTCGGCCACCACGCCCAGCACCACGGCCAGCGAGCTCGGCGGAATCATGATCGCCAGGCCGGCGGAGCCGAGGATCGGCCCCAGCGACATCGGCTTCTTGTAGCCGCGTTTCTCCATCTCCGGCACCAGGCTCGAGCCCAGCAGGGCGATGGAGCCCATGCTGTTGCCGGTCAGGGTAGAGAACAGCACCCCGCCGCCGACGGCCATGAAGGCCAGTCTTCCGCGAAGTTTTCCAAACCATTTGTCGAGCGTGTCGAGCAGATCGTTGGCGATGCCCGAACGGAACATCACCTCGCCCATGATCATGAACATGGCGATGGGCACCAGGGTAAAGCTGGTCAGCGCCCCGGTGGTATTGATCACCAGCTGTTCGACGCCGGACATGCCGCCCAGCAGCACATAGGCACCGACCAGGTTGACGACCAGGAAGGCGAACGCCACCGGCATGCCGAGCATCATCAGCAGCAGGAGCGGTCCCATGAGCAGGAGCAGCGTCAGCCACCAGTCCATATCAGCCTCCAGGGGAGTATTGTCTGTGCGCAGGCCGTGGGCTCAGCGCTTGAAACTGTCGAGGGTCTGCGCCACGAACTGGATCGTGAGCAGCAGCATGCCGAGGGGGAACACCATGGTGATCAGGTAGCTCGGCGGTCGCATCAGGGTGGTCTCGCGCATCCCGTACTCGAACTGGTCGAGGGTCACCAGGCCACCGACCCAGGTACAGTAGCCGCAGGCCACCGCCGCCAGGGCACACAGCACGCCGACCAGCAGGCGCCGCGCCCACTCGGGCAGGGCGTCGGTGATCAGGTCGATGGCCACGTGGCGGTGCTTCTCCAGCAGGTAGGGGGCGCCGAGAAAGGTCATGTAGAGCAGCGAGTATTCGCTGAGCTCGATGACCCAGACCAGGGAGTGGTCGAACAGCACCCGGGAGAGAATCTCCAGGAACACCAGGGTCGTGGCGGCGACCAGCACCAGGCCGCTGAGCCAGGCCAGCCACAGGTTCAGCCGGCTGACGCCGCGCATGAACGCCGAAGACGAGGGGCGCGAGGCGCAAAGAGAGTCATCCATAGCGGGGGTCCCGAAAGGTGGTCGGGCCCCGGCGCCCTAGGGAGAGGACGCCGGGGACGCAGGGGCGATCAGTCGACCAGCATGGCCTTGAGCTTGGCATGCAGCTCCGGATCCACGTCCTCGGCCAGCTTGTCCCAGGCCGCCTCGATGGCGGTCGAGAGATACTGGTCGGCGTCGTCACCGGTCAGCTCGACCTCCTGGAAACCGGCATCGTCCATCTGCTGATAGCCCGTCGCGATGATGTCGTTCCAGCTTTCGTCGATCTCGGGCGCCAGTTCATCGCGCAGGTAGCTCTGCACGCGCGCCTGCAGGTCCTCGGGCAGTTCGCTCCAGGCCTCCGGGTTGACCAGCACGTTGAAGCCGGCCCGGTAGTAGGGGGGCGTGACGTAGTAGTTGACCACGTCCTCGAACTGGTCGACCCAGCCGAGGTTGCTCTGGGCGAAGCCGTCGATCACGCCACGCTCCATGGCGGTATAGATCTCGCCCATCGGCAGCACCAGGGGCTCGGCGCCGAGCGACTCGACGAACGGCAGGATGGTCGGGAAGACGCGGATGCGCTTGCCCGAGATATCGTCGAGGCCGGTGACTTCGTCCTTGAAGAACAGGAAGAACTTCACCGGGCTCGCCGGGATCTCGCCGAGATAGTGCAGGCCCCGTTCGGCGTGAACCTCGGTCATCAGGTCCAGGTAGCCGGTCTGGGCGATCTCGTCGTAGGTCTTGAACGACAGGTTGGAGGCAGTGGCCGACGGCACCAGGCCGGAATAGTAGCTGGGGCTGGTCATCGCCATGTCGATGGACCCGTTGCGCACCGCATCGGCCAGGCGGAACGGCGGCATCACCTCGGGGCCGCCGCGCCAGTTGATCTGCAGTTCGCCGTCGAACTTCTCGTTGATCGCCTCGACGAAGGCCTCGAAGCCGTGTGATACCACCGCGCTCTTGGGGGTGAAGGAGACGGCGTTGAGGGTGATTTCCTCGGCCTGGGCGGCCCCGGCGGCGGTCGCCAGGGACAGGCCCAGCAGGGACGTGGTCAGGAGCTTCTTGGTCATGCGGGAATTTCCTCGGATGTTGTTATTGAAGCGTTCGGGGAGCAGAGGCCGGCGTCAGGCCAGCGCCACGCCCCAGGCATCGTAGCCGTAGACCCAGTCGGCATTTCCCTCGCCCTTGAGCCAGTCGTTGGCCCGGGAGCCGCGCTGTACCTTGGCGGTACGCTCCTTGCGGGCCGACTCGAAGCGGTCCAGCGCCGCGGAGAGCCCGGCGCGGTCGACGCCCTCCAGGCAGCGCGACAGCACCACCGCGTCCTCGATGGCCATGCACGCGCCCTGGGCCATGAAGGGCACCATGGGGTGGGCGGCGTCGCCGATCAGGGTGGCGTGCCCCACCGACCAGCGTTCCATGGGCTCGCGCACATAGAGCGCCGACTTGGTCACGCCCTCACAGGCGGCCAGCAGGGCCTGGACGTCGGAGTGGAAGTCCTTGTAGACCGCGCGCAGCTCGTTGACGTCGCCGGGCAGGGTCCAGGACTCCTCGCGCCAGTCGTCCTGGGCTGTGGTGGCGAAGATGAACACCTCCTCGCCGCGGGTCAGCGGGAAGACCACCACCTGGACATCCGGGCTCGGGCCCCACCACTTGGTGAAGGCATCCAGGTTCTCGATCTCCGGCACCGCGCTGCGCGGCACCACCGAGCGATAGGACACCAGGCCGGTGAACTCGGGTTGGTCCGCGCCGAACAGCTCGCGACGCACGGCGGAGTGAATGCCGTCGCCGCCGACCACCAGGTCGACGTCCTCATGGCTGCCGTCGGCGAAGTGAATGCGCATCGGCTCGCCCTGCTCGATGCGTTCGGCCTGCTTGCCCAGCCGGATGGCCTCCTCGGGCAGCGCCTTCTCCAGGGCCTGCAGCAGGTCACCGCGATGGATCGTCAGCTGCGGGGCGCCGTAGCGCTGTTCGGCGGCCTCGCTCATGGGCAGCCGCGAGGTCTCCTCGCCGGTATCCCAGGTACGGCTGATGCGGTGGGTCGGACGCGCCGCGGTCTCGCGCAGCACCTCGCCCACGCCCAGGCGATCCAGGGCACGCACGGCGTTGGGGGTCAGGTTGACGTCGGCACCGATGCGCAGGAACTGCTTGGCACGTTCGAAGACGATGGCCTCATGGCCCTGTTGACGCAGCGCCAGCGCTGCACAGAGACCGCCGACACCCCCACCGCAGATACCGATCTTCAGGCTTGTCATGCTGTTGTTACCTTTGTTGCCATCCCAGACGGCGCGCCGCTTGGCGTGCCATATTTGAAACTTTGTTTATTATTTGATGATAGCAATGTAGGCTCGCCGTCGACCTTTGTCAAACGTCGCCCGGACGGTCGCCGGAGGTCGATCAACGACCCTCGGAAAATCAACAGGATGGGTGCGAAAAGGGCGGCGCCGACCCGGGACGGGCCGGCGCCGGCCGCTCACTCAGTAGCGGCGAACCAGGGGGAGGAGCACGACGGCGCCGAGGAAGGCCATGGCCATCATGAACATCAGCCCGGCGGTCATGTCGCCGGTGGCGACGATCAGGGCGCCGATCAGCACCGGCACCAGGGCACCGGAGAAGTTGCCCAGGCCGTTGAAGATACCGCCGGCGGTGGCGCTGACGTCGGAGGGCGTGGCCTTGGCCAGCAGCGCGAAGACGTTGGGCGCACCGACGCCCCACATCGCGGCGCTGAACGACATGGCGGCGATCATCGCCCAGTTGGAGCCCTCGATGGACAGCACCATCGCCAATCCCAGGCCCGCACCGAGCATGGCGATCGAGCACATCAGCGCGCGCCGGTCGAAGCGGTCGGAGACGATCGCACCGATCACCTCACCCAGCAGCATGGCGATGAACGGCAGCGAGGAGAAGATCCCCGCCTGGTCGAGATCGATGCCCTTGTCCTGGACCAGGTAGGTGGGCAGCCAGCTGTTGAGGCCCCACAGGTAGGCCAGGAAGGCAACGTTGAACAGGCACATCGACCAGAAGGTCCAGCGCTTGAGCAGCCGACCGGTGGCGGCGCGGTGGGTCGCCAGCGGCACGTGCTGCTTGTCGCTGTGCTGCAGCGCCGGGGAGCGGGTACTGACGTCGAGGCGCCGGAACACCAGGTAGACCAGCAGCATCACCGGCACCGTCAGCAGGGCGATGGCGAAGAAGCTGGCTCGCCAGCCGAACTGGTCGATGACCCAGATGGTGAAGGGAAAGCCCAGGGTGGCGCCGATCGGCGTGCCGAGCAGCCACAGCATGGTCGCCCGGGCCTGCTCGCGCGGCGGGAAGAGCCGCTTGACGATGGTATAGGCCACCGCAAACATCGGCCCTTCGGCGATGCCCAGCAGCACGCGCAGGCCGAGCATCAGGCCGTAATCGTCGACGAAGCCCATCACCGCCATGATGCTGGCGGTAAGGATCAGCATGCCGTAGAGGCAACTGCGGGGGCTGAAGATGTCGCCGAGGAAGCCCAGGAACATCGACGAGGCCCCGTAGGAGAGCAGGAAGCCGGTCATCAGCAGGCCCAGCTTGGTCGACTCGCCGACGAGCCCCAGGTCGGCCTGGAAGGCCGGGCTCGAGATCAGTACGGCAACGCTGATCTTGTCGAAGAACGACAGGATCACGCAGGCCAGCAGGGCCAGGGGCACCAGCCAGCGCCGCGCGCCGCTCGATGGCCCGGCATCGGGCGTAGCCCCGGCCGTCAAGGCCGAGGCAGCGGTATCGGACATCGGTTCACCTTATCGTTGTGTCGTCAGGGAGGTCGACTCAGCGCAGCTGCATCAGGTTGTAGTCGGGATCGCCCAGCGCCTCGGGGTCGAGCACCCGCTCGGCGGCCAGCCAACGCTTGCCGAGCTTGATGGCGCGCGGCTGGTCGAAGGCCACCATCTGCACCAGTCGATTCTCGTCGTCCAGGTAGAAGAACACCGGCCCCTGGGGATCGCGACGCACCACGCAGTGCAACTCGCCGCTCGGCACGCCGAGGATCTGGATGTTGACGCCATGCTGGTCGGACCACAGCCAGGCCGGCTCGTCGTAGTGGGCGTCCTTGCCGAGCATGGCGTCGGCCACCACCCGCGCCTGGTTCTGGGCGTAGGCCCAGGACTGCAGGCAGAGCCCCAGGTGAGGGTGCTGGGCCACGTCGCCGGCGGCGAAGATCCGCGGGTCAGAGGTGTGCCCGGCGGCATCGATGACGATGCCCTGCTCGGTGACGAGCCCCGCCTCGCGGGCCAGCTCCAGGTTGATCTCGACGCCGGTCCCCACCACCACCAGATCGTAGGGCTCCCGGGCCTCGCCATCGGCCACGACATTCACCCGGCCGTCGCCCTCCTCGCCCAGGGCGATGTCCTGGCGAGCGAGTTCCAGGCCGACGCCGTGGCGCTCGTGGAGCTCGCGAATCGCCTCGGCCACTTCGGGCCCCACGCTGCGACCGCACAGCGCCGGGGCCCGCTCGAAGACATCCACCTCGACGCCCAGCTTGCGGGCGCTGGAGGCGACCTCGAGGCCGATCCAGCCGCCGCCGATGATGCCGATCCGGCGGCTGCCCTCGAGCTTGGCCTTGAGTCGGGTGGCGTCGTCCCAGGTGCGCAGGGTCATGACGTTGGCGAGGCTCGCCCATTCGGCCACCGGCAGCCGCGGTCGACTGCCGGTGGCGATCAGCAGGCGATCGTAGGGCAGCCGCTCGCCGTCGTCGAGCACCACTTCGCCGGCCGCACGGTCGATCTCGACGGCACGGCGCGGGCGCCGCCAGTCGATGTCGAGCGCTGCCAGGCTCTCCTTCGGGAACAGCCGCGGCAGCGGTTCGCTCTCCGTGACCACGCCCTTGGACAGCGGCGGCCGCTCGTAGAAATCGTGGGGCTCGTCGGCGACCACGGTCAGTCGGCCCTCGAAGCCTTCGCCGCGCAGCGCCTTGCAGGCATAGCCGCCGGCCTGGCCGCCGCCGATCACCACGATGTGCTGGATATCGCTTGCCATGTGCACCACCTCAGTTGAAGACGAAGCCGCCGTTGATCGGGATCACCTGGCCGGTGACGAAGGTCGACCAATCCGAGAGCAGGTAGAGGATGGTTCCGTCCACGTCGTCGGGCTGCTGCTCGCGCTTGAGGGCGCGCCCCTGGGTGTAGTAGTCGTAGCGCTCCTGGGGCACGTACTCGGTGGCCTCGCAGTGGGTCAACCCCGGGGCCACGGCGTTGACGCCGATGCGGCGCTCGCCGAGCTCGCGGGCCATGGAGCGGGTCATGGAGATCACCGCGCCCTTGCTGGCGACGTAGGCCATCAGCCTGGGTGCACCCCACAGGGCGGTGTCCGAGGCCAGGTTGACCACCCGGCCGCCGCCATTGGCCTCGAGCAGCGGCACCGCGGCGCGGGTCATCAGCCAGGTGCCGCGCACGTTGACCGCCATCACCCGGTCCCACAGGGCCATGTCGTAGTCCATCATGGTCTCGCCGCCGACGCCGGTGGCGATGGCCGCGTTGTTGACCAGCCCGTCCAGGGCACCGCCCTCGGCGATCCGTGCCATGCCCGCCTCGATGGAAGCGGGATCGGCCTGGTCGATGACCAGCGCCTCGACCTCGGCGCCGCGCTCGCGCAGCGCCTCGGCGGTCTGCGCAAGCTCGGTCTCGAGGATGTCGCTGATCACCAGCCGCGCGCCCTCGGCGGCGGCGGCCTCGGCGACGCTGCGGCCCAGGCCGCGAGCGGCACCGGTCACCAGGATGCGCTTGCCCTTCAGCATCTCGGCCATGTCAGGCCGCCTGCTGGCGCTCGGCCAGCTGCTTCTTGGCCATCTTCAGCATCACCCGGCGCAGCCGCGAGAGGCCCACGTCGTGCTGGTAGAGATTCTCGTGCGTCCGGGCCTCGGGGGCCAGGTTCTCGAGGATGATGCGATCCTGCTCCAGCACGTCCCAATGCAGCTGCTCGAGCTTGGTGCGGTAGAAGAAGCGCCACACCTGACGCTGCCAGCCGTCCACCTTGCGTACCCGCCAGAAGAACACCCGGGTGTGCTCCTTGTCCTCGGGCACCGCCATGCCGACGATCCAGAACGGGCCGCCCGGGCCGAAGCGCTGCTGGTAGGGGATCGACAGGCGCAGCCACAGGGCATTGGTGTTGCCGAACTCCACCCAGTCGAAGTTGACCCCGGTCTGGCCGGTCTTCTTGAAGATGAAGCCGCTCTCGGTGGGCTCGAGTACCATCTCCGCCTGACGATCACCCTCGGCCATGGAATGCGAGTCCGAGTGCAGGTAGGTGCCGTGCATCGGGTCCATGACGTTGTCGATGGCGTACTGGTAGTTGCACTTCCAGGTGGCGGTGCACAGGAAGTGGCCGTAGGTCTCGCCGTCGGTCAACTGCTCGGGCAGCTCGAGCTCGCCGGGCTCCTCGTCCGGGCTGGTGCCGAAATAGACGAAGATGGCGCCATGCGCCTCCTGGATCGGATAGCGACGCACGCAGGCCTGGCCGACCAGCGGGCTGTTGCTGATCGCCGGTACGTCGCAGACCTCGCCCTCGCCGTTGACCTCGACGCCGTGATACCAGCAGGCCAGGCGATCGCCTAGGTTCCAGCCCTTGGACAGGCGCGCGCCGCGGTGGGGGCAGCGGTCCTCGACGGCATGCAGGGTACCGTCGAAGCCGCGCCACAGCACCAGGTTCTCGCCCAGTCGGGTGATGCCGACGGGGTTGCTGCCGACCTCCCAGCTGGCGGCGACGGGATACCAGAGGGAACGCAGGCCGCTGTCCAGGTAGTCCTGGACGGCGGTGTCGACGGAGGATGCACTAGTCATGTCTCGACCTCGTTATGTCTTGTACTGGCAAGGGGACGCGGCCCCGGGCGGATCACTGCCCGAGCACCGCCATCTCCTGAAGGAAGCTTTCCTGGGTCCAGGCCTGGCCGTTGCGATCGTGGCGGTGGCGGGCGTTGAGGCCCTCGACCACGGCGTCCAGCTCGGTCGCGCCGTCGGCGAAGACCTCCTCGAGGGCCGCCACCAGGGCATGCTCGAAGGCGCCCGGGGCGCTGGCGCGGGTCTGCCACACGGGGTTGGCGAATCCGCCCGGCGCCTCGATATGGCCCTGGCCCGGCTCGCTGGAGGGAATGATGCGCTGCCACTGCTTCAGTTGGGGGTTGTAGTCTTGCTGGGCCATGGTTCAGCTCTCCTCGCTGGTCTCGAGTTGCACCTCGTCGTCGATGATCCGCACCGGGTAGACGTGGAGATCACGGTCGGCGGGCTCGCGCAGGCACTTGCCGCTCTTGATGTCGAAGGTCGCCTCGTGCAGCGGGCACTCCACCTGGCCGTCCTCGACGAAGCCCTGGGACAGCAGGGCATAGGCGTGGGGACAGACATCCTCGAGAGCGTAGTACTCGCCGTCGAGCACGTAGACGCCGATCTCCTTGCCGTCGACCTTGGCGGAATAGGGGAAGTCTTCCTGCACCTGATCGGTCTTGCAGACGGTGGTCCAACTCATGGCTCGGTCCTCATCGGTCGGGGGATGATTCATCCCTGACGAATCTCTTATTTGAGACGGAGTTTTTTATATGATCCTTGACGCCAGTATAGGCACGCCGGGTCGGCTGTCAAATACTATATAGTATTGAGCCGGCGCGACGACAGCGTCACCTGCCTACAGCATAGGCAGGCGGCATGGGAGCGGGTTCGAGAGACCGGTGGGCGTTGCCCAGGTTTTGTGCGAAAAGTCGGCGAGCGCTGGCAGTTTTCGTAAATGGCCTAACGCAGCTCGGTGCGCAGGGAAAGACGATAGTCGTTGGCGGGAATGTGCATGATCTGCCAGGCCACGGTGGTGTCGTCGGCCAGGCGATAGAAGGTCTCGAGGCGCAGCCCCAGCGGCGGGGCATCGGCCTGGTCGGGCAGCATGACCCGAGCCGCGGGCTTGGGCAGCCGCACCAGCCGTACCCGATTCTCGGCATGACTGACCGTTACCCGGGCCCGAGCCTCGAGCAGCGGCAGCACGCTCTCGTGCTCCAGCGCCTCGGCCTCGACCTCGAGCAGCGGCGCCGCCATGTCGGCGCGCAGGTAGATCTCGGTATGGCAGTCGAAGGCGCCGTCGATGCGATCCTGGCGCACCAGCCGCACATGGCCTTCCTCGCACGGCCCCAGGATCTCGCGCCAGTTCCCCTGGCGGCTCAAGCGCTCGCGCTTGAGCAGGCGGATGAACACCATGCGCACCCGAGCGCCGTCGGGGCGCAGGAAGCCAAAGGCGGGAGTGGTGATCTCGCGGCGATGGTCACCGCCGGCGACGAAGGTGCCCAGGCGCCGCTGGCGATAGAGCTCGCCGCTCTCCACCAGGTCACGCAGCGCCTTCTGCACGGTGCCGAGACTCAGCGGCAGCGCCTCGGCCAGCGCCTGCTCGGTGGGCAGGCGCGCGCCCTCCTCCAGCCGACCCTCGACGATCAGCTCGATGATCGCATCGCGCATGCACAGATACTTGGGCGACCTGGGAGAACGTTCGAGGTGCCTGGCGACACGGTCGGCGAGCAGAGTCAGCACGGCGGCGCCTTGTGACGGGAATGAAGGCGGGGATTCTAGCAGGCCCGGCCGCAGGCTCGAAGCCCGAAGCCCGAAGCCCGAAGCCCGAAGCCCGAAGCTGGAAGCTGGAAGCTGGAAGCCAGCATGAGCCCCGACATCATGGGGTCAAGGGGTTTCTTCCAGCTTCCAGCCGCGTAGCGGCGCTCTTCACGCTTCCAGCTTAAGCCCGCGTAGCGCCGCTTTTCGGGCTTCCGGCTTACTTCTCGACGAAGGCCCGCTCGATCACGTAGTCGCCGGGCTCGCCCATGCGCGGCGAGATATTGAAGCCCAGCTCGTCGAGCAGCGAACTGGTCTCGTCGAGCATCGCCGGGCTGCCGCAGATCATGGCGCGATCCTGCTTGGGATCCAGCGTCGGCAGGCCGGTATCCTCGAACAGCTTGCCGGTGCGGATGTGATCGGTCAGACGCCCCATGGTGTGGAACTCTTCGCGGGTCACGGTGGGGTAATAGACCAGCTTCTCGCTGATTTCCTCACCCAGGTACTCGTGGGCCGGCAGCTCCTTGGTGATGAAATCGGCATAGGCCAGCTCGCTGACGGTGCGCACGCCGTGGATCAGCACGATCTTCTCGAAGCGCTCGTAGGCTTCCGGATCCTGGATCAGGCTCATGAACGGCGCCAGGCCGGTACCGGTGGACAGCAGGTAGAGGTTGCGACCCGGCAGCAGGTCGTCGGTCACCAGGGTACCGGTGGGCTTGCGGCTGACCATGATCTGGTCGCCGACGTTGAGGTGCTGCAGGCGCGAGGTCAGGGGGCCGTCCGGCACCTTGATGCTGAAGAACTCCAGGTGGTCCTCGTAGTTGGGGCTGGCGACGGAATAGGCGCGCATCAGCGGCTTGCCGTCCACTTCCAGGCCGATCATCACGAACTGACCGTTCTTGAAGCGCAGGCTGCGCTCGCGGGTGGTCTTGAAGCTGAACAGGGTGTCGTTCCAGTGATGAACGCTGAGGACCTCTTCCAGGGCGAACTTGCTCATGCCGGCTCCCGTCTATTCCGAAAACATATATTCCGTAAACGCATAATTGCGTCGATCGGTCTTTGCAGATGATTCTAAGAGACGGCGGAATATCTGTTAAATGGATTGTATGAATAAAGCTTATCTATAATACGGATAAACCAGATCGGAGCCTGCCGGATGCGCTATACCCTGCGCCAGCTCGAAGTGTTCGTGGCCGTGGCCCAGCACGAGAGCGTCTCCCATGCCGCCCGCGCCCTGTCGCTGTCCCAGTCGGCGGCCAGCACCGCCCTGGCCGAGCTCGAGCGACAGTTCGACTGCCGGCTGCTGGACCGGATCGGCAAGCGGCTCAAGCTCAACGCCCTGGGCTTCCAGCTGTTGCCCAAGGCGGTGGCGCTGCTCGATCGTGCCGAGGAAGTCGAGGAGCTGCTGCGCGGCCAGCAGGGCATCGGCACCCTCGACGTCGGCGCCACCCTGACCATCGGCAACTACCTGGCCACCCTGCTGATCAGCGACTTCATGCAGCAGCACCCGGGCAGCCGCATCCGCCTGCAGGTGCGCAACACCCGCACCATCATCGACAGCGTGCGGCACCACGAGCTGGACCTGGGGCTGATCGAGGGCCAGTGCGAGGACGAAGACGTGATCACCCAGCCGTGGGTGGAGGACGAGTTGGCGGTGTTCTGCGCCCCGCGTCACCCGCTGGCCGGCCAAGGCCCGGTGGAGCTCGACCGGCTGCTGCGGGAAGCCTGGATCATGCGCGAGGAGGGCTCCGGCACCCGGTTGACCCTGGAACAGGCCGCCCGGCACCGTCGTGGACGCTTCAATACCCTGCTCGAACTCGAGCACACCGAGGGCATCAAGCGCGCCGTGGAATCCGGCCTGGGCGTCGGCTGCGTATCGCGGCTGGCGCTGCGCGACGCCTTCCGCCGCGGCAGCCTGGTGCCGATCCCCACGCCCGATCTGGACCTGAGCCGTCAGTTCGCCTTCATCTGGCACCGGCACAAGTACCTGGCGCCCGGCATGCGCGAGTTCCTCAAGCTATGCCGGCAGATGACCGAAGGCATCCGTCGTAGCGACCAGCTCGATCTGCCCCACTATTGACCGGCCATGCGGCACGTCCCTGTGCCGTGACCGGCTCGGCGCAAACGCTGGCCGGCTCAGTCCTCCAGCAGGGCGAGCTCGGCCCGCCGGGGGCGGGCCGCCGGCAAGGCCGGCGCCGAGTCGTCGCGAGCCTTCAGCGTGAAGCCGCCGACCAGCTCGGCGAGATGGTCGGCCTGCTCCTTGAGCCGCTCGGCGGCGGTGGTCGACTCCTCCACCAGCGCCGCGTTCTGCTGGGTCATGTTATCGAGCTCGGACACCGCCACGTTGACCTGGCCGATGCCGTCGCGCTGCTCGCCGGTGGCAGCGGTGATCTCGCCCAGCACGTCGGCCACCCGGGCAACGCTTCCCACCAGCTCTTCCATGGTGTCCCCGGCAGCGCGCACCTGGCGCTCGCCCTCCTCGGTGCGGGTGGCCGAGGTGTCGATCAGCGCCCGGATCTGCTTGGCCGATTCGGCGCTGCGGCTGGCCAGCTGGCGTACCTCGCCGGCCACCACCGCGAAGCCGCGCCCCTGCTCGCCGGCTCTGGCCGCCTCCACCGAGGCGTTGAGCGCCAGCAGGTTGGTCTGGAAGGCGATGCTGTCCATCAGGGTGACGATCTCGCCGATCTGTCGCGACGATTCGCTGATGCCCTGCATCGTCTCCACCACCTGGCCCATGGCCTCACCACCGCGACTCGCCACCTCGCTGGCCGACGCCGCCAGGCCGCTGGCCTGCCGCGCCGCATCCGCGGTGTGCTCCACGGTGCCGGTGATCTCCTCCATGGAGGCCGAGGTCTGCTGCAGGCTGGACGCGGCGTTCTCGGTGCGCCGCGACAGGTCCTGACCACCCTGGGCAATCTCGGTGGCGGCCACGTTCACCGATTCGCTGCTGTCGCGAACGTCGACCAGCACGTCGTTGACCTTGTCGGCGAAGGCGTTGAACTCGATGGCCAATCGCGCCGTCTCGTCGCGGCCGCGCACCGGCAGGCGCCGCGTCAGGTCGCCGTCGCCGGAGGCGATGTCGCGCATGCGCTCGGCCAGCAGGCGCAGCGGCCTGGCGATGCTGCCGCCCATCAGCCAGCTCACCAGCAGGCCCAGGCCCGCCACCAGCAGGCCCACCAGGGTCATGCCCCAGAAATCGGCCCGACGCTGCTCGGCCAGCCGCGCCTCCAGGCCATGCAGCCCGGCCAGCACGGCCTGCTCGGGCAGGCGAATCGCCAGCACCCAGCGTTCTCCGGTGTCGCCGATGGTGAAGGGGCGATAGAGTTCGAAGCGCCCGGCCTGCGCGTCGAAACGATAGCTCGACTCGCCGTCGCGGGCCGCGGCCAACGGCGCCTGCAGCGTCTCGTCGAGGGTGTCAGCCGCGAGCTCGCCCAGGGATGCATCGGCGTCGGTGGCCGCGGCGACCACGCCCCGCGAGGCCACCAGCACCATCTCGCCCACGCCGTCGTAGAGCCCCTGGTTGGCCTCGGCGAGCATGCCCTGCAGGAAATCCACGTCCAGATCCACGCCGGCGATGCCACGGAACTCGTCGTCCACCAGGATCGGCACGTTGAACGAGGTCACCAGCTTCTGCTCGCCGCCGTAGTCGTAGTAGTGGGGATCGATGATGCAAGTACGTCGGGTTTCCTTCGGGCACAGGTAATACTCGCCCTCGCGAATGCCCTGGGCGTTGCGCGCCTCGCTCTCCATGCCGTCGCCCAGCGACAGCACCTCGAGGCCACCATCGGCGGTGCGATACCACCATGGCATGAAGCGGCCATCAGGCCCGTAGCCGCCGTCCTCGATGTCGGTGAAGTAGCCATCGGGGCCGAAGGCATCCGGCTCCCAGCCTATGAAGGCGTCCAGCAGGTCGGGGTGCTCGGCCACCGCGTCGCGGGCCAGATAGGACAGCTCGCGACGCCCCAGGGTCAGGCGAGCCCGCTCCTCGTCATCACGCTCGCCCATCAGCGCATTGGTGTCGGCCAGGCCGCGGGCCACCCCCAGGGCACCCTCGAGCTGGCGCCGGATCGCCTGTGAGCGCGCTTCGGCCAGGGCTTCGAGGCGCTGTCGGGCATTGGCCTCGACCAGATCGCCGGCGTGCTGAGCCACCAGGGACTGGGAGCGTGATCCGGCCCAGGTCGCATAGCCGACCAGCACCGCCGCCACCGCCAGGATGCACAGCCCGACCAGCAGCGCGACATGGGTACGCAACGACTTAAAGCGCATGGCCGGCCTCCCGCGGTGGGAATGGACGGGGCAAGAGGTGCCAGGCACACGCCAGGGGGACGCGGGGCGGGTGGGCCGCCCCGCGCATCGGGGAAAGCATCGTCATGAAAAAGACACTCGCGAATCGGGACAAGGGATTCGTGTTATCGGCACGCCGTCCGCCGACTTGACGCCCCCGGTTCGACCTCGCTTCGCGGATGTCGCCGAACGATCAGCGCAGGTCGCTCACCGCCTCCTGGATGTGCTCGAGGCTGGCCTTGGTGAGGTCCTTGGCGAGGGTGTGGATGACCCGCTTTGCCGTCGGGGCATCGAGCTTGTCGCGCAGCAGGCCGAGAAAGCGGGGCGGCGCCACCAGGATCAGCTTCTCCAGGGTATTGTCGACCCGGGCCCGATACAGACGATCGGCCACCTCACGGGCAAACAGGGTCTCGTGATGGGCAGACGCCACGCTCTCTCCGCCGGAGGAACGCGCGGTGGTGGATGTCGACTCGTGTACGTCGCCCTCGCGATCGGTCACCAGGTCGCCTTCGTGCAGGCGGCCCTCGGCATGCACCAGGCTGTCCTTCTCTTCGAGCTTGAGGGCATCACGGGTGAAGACCCGCGCCCTGGCGGCATCGGCCACCACGATATAGGTCGTCATAGTCGCTCCTTGAGGGATGTGGGGCGAGAGGGGCTCCCTCGCCCACTCTCTCAGCATTGGCAAGCCCCTCTCAAGCGTCAAACGGCGACACCTGGCGTCGGCATCCGCGGACACTGCCGCACGGCCGCCGGCTGGGGTAGGATGCCCGACTCATCGGCACGGAGCCCCGACACCAGCGAGCGGCATCCCCATGGCCGAACCCCGGAGGACACGACATGCGCCACTTCCTGTTCCCGCGGCAACCGCTGCCGCGCTCTACCCTGCTGTTCTGCCACGCGACCATTCAGCTAGGCCTGCTGGCCGCCGGCGGCCTGTGGCTGGCCCCGCGCACGCCCTGGCTGGCCGATACCGACTGGGCGACGGCCTGGCCCGAGCTGGCGCTCGGCGGCGGCGTGATGCTGCTGGCCATGGTCGCCACCCGCCTGCTGGCCGAACTATGGCTGCTCCCCCACTACCTGGCGGCCCAGCGCCCCGGCTTCGCCCCCGGCGCCGTGGTCACCCGTTCGGTGGAACGCCGCCCCGCGGTCCATGACCAGGAGCGTGCCTGGACCGCCGGCGGGCGCGAGGTCGACGGCGAGGACGCGGTGCTGAGTCCGGCCCGCGTCGCCCGCCAGGCCCCGCGTCGCCGCCAGGACGAACCGAGCCTGGACCTGGCCGGAGGACACGCCGAACCGGCGCCCGCCAACGAGCCGCGGCTGTGACGACATTTCGCTCGCGAGGGGCTTACAAACGTCACGAGCGAAGGCCAGGCAAGGCGAAACAGGCTGAAAAACGGACCGGGCTCGCGTGCGAGTTTACAAGCTGGAAAATGAGCATCTTGAATGCTTATTTCAACGCCGCAATGGCCGAGCGCAGTCGTTTGTATGCCCCTCGAAGCGACGACCCCCGGCCTTGGCCGGGGGTCGTCGCTGTCATCCGCGGTCTATCGAGGAGCCTGGTCACTCTTCCAGCAAGCGGCGCATGAAAGGCGGCAGCGCCAGGGCGCCGCGATGGGCCTCGACGGTGTAGTAGTCGAGCGGCAGCTCGTGCGCCGTGACATCCGTCTCGCGGAACGCGGTGACGTCGAGCGCCTTGCCTGCGAGGGTCACGCTCCACCAGCCGGAGGGATAGACCGGCTGCGGGAAGGGCAGCGTGGCCACGCTGTCGAAGCCGGCCTCGCGCATGTCGCGACGCAGTTCGCGGATGATGGTGCCGCTGTGATAGAGCGGCGACTCGCTCTGCTGCACCAGCACGCCGCCGGGACGCAGCACGCGATGACAGCGGCGCAGGAAGTCGGTCTTGAACAGCCCTTCGGCGGGCCCCACCGGATCGGTGGAGTCGATGATCAGCACGTCGACGCTTTCGTCGCCCGCCTCCTCGATCCACTGCACACCGTCGGCGAACATGAGCTCGGCGCGGGGATCGTCGTTGGACGCGGTGAGCGCCGGGAAGAAGCGCTCGGCGGCCAGGGTCACTTCCTCGTCGATATCGATCTGGGTGACCTTCTCGACGCCGGGATGACGCAGCACCTCGCGCAGGGTGCCGCAATCGCCGCCGCCGATGATCACCACCCGCCGCGGGGCGGCATGGGTGAACAGCGCGGGGTGGGCGATCATCTCGTGATAGAGGAAGTTGTCGCGATCGCTCAGCATCACGCAGCCGTCGAGCACCATCAGGTTGCCGTAGGTCTCGGTGGCGTAGACCTCGAGGTGCTGATAGGGGCTCTGCACCTCGTGCAGTTTCTCGGTGACCTTCAGCGAGAAGGCGCTGCCGTGGCTGTCGAAGACTTCGGTGAACCAGCCGGAACTGGAACCAGAGCCGAGGCCAGCATCGGGGCCGGAATCAAGAGAGGAGCTCATCGGGGACCCTCAAGGTAACGTGTGGAGAAGAGCGGGCCGCCGGCAAAGCGGCGGCCGCAAGATAGCCCAGGACGGCTAGCGAAGGAAGCCCCGGCGCAGCCCGTGGAGCGCCAGCACCGCGCAGCCGGCGCCCAATGTATTGGCCAGGATATCGGCCGGGTCGCCGCCGAAGCGCCCGGGCACCGCGATCTGGGCGAATTCGATCGCCACGCCGAACAGCGCGGCCGCGGCGAAGGCCAGTGGCAGACGCAGCCCGGCCAGTCCGCAGAGCCCGGCGATGGCGGCGTAGCCGAGGAAGTGGTTGGCCTTGTCCCAGGGCAACGCATCGGGCAGCTCGTCGCCCGGCATGAGGCTGCCCCAGGCAACCAACAGCGCCGCCACCGCGGCCAGCACCGCCCACAGCCGACGGCGGTCATGCCAGCGCCGCAGCCGCCCCGGGTCAGTCATGGGCGATGCGCTGATGATAGGCCGGGCTCAGTTCGTGCAGGGCGTCGAGAAAGGCGGTGACACGCTCCGGGTCGGTGAACTGGCTGATACCGTGCCCCAGGTTGAACACGTGGCCCGGCCCCTCGCCATAGCTGTCGAGAATGCGCGCCACTTCAGCGCGGATCGCCGAGGGCCGGGCGAACAGCACGTTGGGATCCAGGTTGCCCTGCAGGGCGACCCGATGGCCGACCCGCTGTCGAGCTCCGGCCAGCTCGGTGCTCCAGTCGAGCCCCAGGGCGTCGGCGCCGGTCGCCGCCAGGTCTTCGAGCCACTGGCCGCCGTTCTTGGTGAACAGGATCACCGGCACCCTGCGTCCCTCGTGCTCACGGATCAGGCCGGCGACGATCTGCTCCATGTAGCGCAGCGAGAATTCCAGATAGGCCGGCGTTGAGAGCGCCCCGCCCCAGGTATCGAAGATCTGCACGGCCTGGGCGCCGGCGCGAATCTGGGCATTGAGATAGTCGGTCACCGCCTGGGCCAGGGTGTCGAGCAGCCGGTGCATGGTGTCCGGCGTGTCATAGAGCATCGCCTTCACATGGCGGAAGTCCTTGCTCGAGGCGCCTTCCACCATGTAGGTGGCCAGCGTCCAGGGGCTGCCGGAAAAGCCGATCAGCGGCACCCGGCCGTTCAGCTCCCGGCGAATGGTCGTGACGGCGTTCATCACGTAGTCCAGGTCGCGCTCGGCATCGGGCACGCTGAGTGCCTCCACCGCTTCGGCGGTGCGCACCGGCTTGCGAAACTTGGGCCCCTCGCCGGTCTCGAAGTACAACCCCAGCCCCATGGCGTCGGGAATGGTGAGGATGTCCGAGAACAGGATGGCGGCATCCAGCGGATAGCGCTCCAGCGGCTGCAGGGTGACCTCACAGGCACGATCACGGTCGCGGCACAGGTCCATGAAGCTGCCGGCCTCGGCACGCACCTCGCGGTATTCCGGCAGGTAACGGCCGGCCTGGCGCATCATCCACACCGGGGTGCGGTCCACGGGCTGCCGCGCCAGGGCGCGCAGAAGGCGATCGTTGTTGAGTTCCATGCGGGCGCTCATCCACGGGAAATGTGGGCCACATTGTACCCCATCGACACCGCACGGGCTGCTCGTGAGCCCGTCATCGTCCTGATAGAATGCGAGCATATCCATCGGCCACGCCATGGTCATGCATCGAGGTACATCGTGACGATTCGCTACATCGCCGCCTCCCGGCTGCCCACGCCCTGGGCCACCTTCACCATGCACGGCTTCGAGGACGAAGCCACCGGCAAGGACCACATCGCGCTGACCCTGGGCGACGTCGGCGACGGCACACCGGTGCTGGGCCGCGTCCACTCCGAATGCCTGACCGGCGACGCACTGTTCTCCATGCGCTGCGACTGCGGCTACCAGCTCCAGGAAGCGCTCAAGCGCATCGCCGAGGAGGGCCGCGGCGTGCTGTTCTACCTGCGCCAGGAGGGTCGAGGCATCGGTCTGCTCAACAAGATCCGCGCCTACCACCTGCAGGACCAGGGTGCCGACACCGTGGAAGCCAACGAGCAGCTCGGATTCGCCGCCGACCTGCGCCGCTACGATCTCTGCCTGCCGATGCTCGAGCACCTGGGCATTGGCGCGCTGCGGCTGATGACCAACAACCCGCGCAAGGTCGATGCCCTGACCCGAGCAGGCGTCGAGGTCAGCGAGCGGGTGGGGCTGACCACCGGCCTCAATCCCCACAACGAGCACTATCTTTCCACCAAGGCCGGCAAGCTCGGCCACATGATGGTGCTGGGCGACTTTACGCAGGCCAGCGACGTGGACATCGAACGCAACAAGCCCTGAGCAGAGGAGCGGTATCGCTCAGGGCCGACGCGATGCCCCTGCTTTCCCCCTGCGTTGGATGACTTTCCCGACTGACGGGAACCTCCGCTTCGACGCCGACGTCGAAGCACAAAGGGAGGATCCGTCATGGCTCGGCACCCCGGCGACCCCGACTATTCGCTTCTCGAGGAGCTGCTGCACAGCGTCAGCCATGGCGTGGGAGCGCTGCTGAGCGTCGCCGGGATGGTAGCGCTGGTCGCCATCAGCAGCCGCGGCCTGACCGCGAGCCCGCACAAGATCGCCGCCGTCTCCCTATACGGCACCACCCTGGTGCTGCTCTACACCGCCTCGACGCTCTACCACAGTACGCGCCACCCCGGCCTCAAGCGCGCCTTCAGGCTCCTCGATCACTGCGCGATCTATACCTTGATCGCCGGCACCTATACGCCCTTCTTGATGGTCAATCTGCAGGATTCGCTCGGCGAGCCGCTACTGGCGGTGATCTGGACCCTCGCCGTCGCCGGGATCGCCCTCAAGCTATGGCGTCCCTGGGAGCTGGGCGGCCTGCACATGGCCATCTACCTGCTGATGGGCTGGCTGATACTGGTCGCCGCCGGAGAGCTCGACGGCGCCCTGTCAATGACCGGTATCGGCCTGCTGGTCGCCGGCGGCCTGACCTACTCCCTGGGACTGGTGTTCTTCGCAGTCCGCGCCATCCCCTTCAACCACGCCGCCTGGCACCTGTGCGTGATGGGCGGCAGCGCCTGCCACTACGCCGCCGTGGTCACCGACGTGCTGCCCTACCCGGGCTGAGGCGCCCCACCCGGCCGGAACATAGTCAGGCGTTATCGACGCCATAGCATCGTTTCCCTTTGCTAATTGTTAGTCAGCTATTATTATTGTCGCTATCAAACACGCCCGACGAAGGAATCTCACATGAAACTCAAGTTGATCACCGCTAGCCTGCTGCTCGCCGCCCTGCCCCTGGCCGCCCAGGCCGACCCGGCCACCGAGCGGGCACTCCAGCTGCACCAGGAGTCGCTGTCCACCGCGCCCGTGTCCCAGGACACTGCCACCGACAGCGCCTCCCGCCAGGCGCCGGCCGACTGGGGCGGCAGCGAGGCCATGGCCCAGGCCCGTCTGCGCCTGAATGCCCAGCCCCAGGCGACACAGATCGTCGCCAGCGACGACGCCATCGACCTGGCCCGCCAGGCGACCCAGGGCTGACAGCACCGGGTCGATGGCATGGCCGCTCCCTCGCGGGGGCGGCCTGGTCAGTCGCGGCCGCCGCCGTCCGCTGGCAGACTCAGCCAGAAGACGGTGGCGGCCGCGTCGCTTTCGCACCACGCCTCCCCACCGTGCAGCTGCGCCACGGAACGCACGATGGCAAGCCCCAGGCCGCCGGTGCCCGCCGGCCGCGAGCGCGCCGGATCGCCGCGATAGAAGCGCTCGAAGAGCCGCTCCCGCTCGGCGTCGTGAATCGGTGCTCCGTGGCTGATCACCCCGAGGCGGAGCCTCCCGGCCTCCGGCCGCGATACCAGGCGGATCTCGGTGCCGCTGCCGCCATGGCGCAGCGCGTTGTCGATGAGGTTGGCAAGCGCCCGGCGCAGCAGGTCGAGATTGGCCGTCACCCGCCCTTGCGTGCGATTGACCAGCGAGCGGCCGTCGTCCTCGGCCATGCCCTCGAAGTAGTCGCACAGCTGGTCGACGAGGGTCCCCAGGTCGAGCACCTCGCGGGGCAGCGTTTGCGACGGCTGCTCGGTACGCGCCAGGAACAGCATGGTCTCGATCATGCGCGACAGCCGCTCGTACTCCTCGACGTGAGAACCCAGCAGTTGGCGGTACTCCTCCGAGGCACGCTCACGCTGCAAGGCCTGCTGGGTCGCCCCCAGCAGGTTGCCCAGCGGCGTGCGCATCTCGTGGGCCAGATCCTCGGAGAAGCGTGACAGCTGGGCAAAGCCCTCCTCCAGGCGCGCCAGCATCTGGTTGAGCGCACGGCTCAGCTCGCGCAGCTCCGTCGTTTCGTCGCTCGCCTCCAGGCGCTGGTGCAGGTGCGCCACGTCGATCATGCGCGCACGATCGGCCAACCGCCTGACCGGGCGCAGCCCACGCCGAGCGACGGCCCAGCCCAGCACACAGGCCAGCACCGCGCCCACTCCCATGGCGAGCCATAGCCGCAGCCGATAGGCGGCCAGCATCCGCTCGCGCTCGTCGAGCGTCTTGCCGGCCACCAGGGTCAGGCGTCGCCCGTCATGGTCGAGGCTGCGCCAGGCCAGGCGCGTCGCCTCGACGGCGGGATGCTCGCCGAGGCGCCCTTCCGGTGCCGACGGCAGTTCGGGCACCGGCAGGCCCGGCGGATTGACCTCGATCAGCGGCGTGCCCTGCGCATCGAGTATCCACAGCAGGCTTTCGCGATTGCCCAGCATGTTGGCGTAGAGCAGCGGTCGGCGGCGCAGCGCCGCGATGCTCTCACCGTCGTCCAGCAGCGCCTCCATGCGCTCGAGGCGGCCCTGCAGCATCTGGTCGTCGCGCCAGGCGATCTGCTCGCCCAGGGCGTGGTAGAGGTAGGCGCCCAGGCCACCGAGCAGCACCAGCGTCACCAACGCGAAGAGCAGCGACAGCCGCAGCGACAGGGAGGACGGCCCACGCATCAGCTGCGATCCTCCAGCACGTAGCCCATGCCACGCTCGGTGTGGATCAGCCGGTGCGGGAAGGGGTCATCGACCTTGGCCCGCAGCCTCCGCACGGCCACCTCGACCACGTTGGTGTCGCTGTCGAAGTTCATCCCCCACACCTCGGAAGCGATCAGGGTCCGCGACAGCACCTCGCCCTCGCGCTCCAGCAGCAGCTGCAGCAGCGCGAACTCCTGATTGGTCAGCGACAGCCGCGCCTCGCCCCGCGTCACCCGCCGCTTCAGCACATCCATGTGCAGGTCGGCCACCTGGTAGCGCTCCCGCTCGCGGGGCGGGCCGCGGCGCAGCAGGGTCCGCACCCGGGCCAGCAGCTCGACGAAGGAGAAGGGCTTGACCAGGTAATCGTCGGCGCCCAGCTCCAGCCCCTTGACGCGATACTCCACGGCGTCCCGGGCGGTCAGGAACAGCACCGGCACCTGGCTGCGACGCCGGATCAGCCGCAGCAGCTCCCAGCCGTCGAGCCCAGGCAGCATGACGTCGAGGATGATCAGGTCGAAGTTGGCTTCCTCGATCAGGTGCCGGCCGTCCAGCCCGTCCCGGGCCACCTCGACCCGGTAGCCGGCCTCGCCGAGCCCTCGGGACAGGTAGTCGGCGGTCTTGCTTTCGTCCTCCACCAGCAGGATGCGCATGAATCGGGCCCTCGTGAAATGACGCCACAGGCTAGCCCGATGCGCATGGGCTGCCCATTACAAAGTCGTAATCCTCGCGTCAGGAAGTCGACGGCGCGACGCTGTCAGGCTGGCGTCTCCATCATCACAGGAGAGCCTTCCATGCGCCTATCCCGAACGCTGATCGCCGCCCTCGGCCTGTGTGCCGCCGCCCCGGCCCTGGCCGCCGACAATCCGCTGAGCGTACACGTGCTCGATATCCAGTCCGGCCAGCCGTCGCCGGGCGTCGAGGTCCAGCTCGAGAAGCAGACCGAGAGCGGCTGGGAGACCCTGGCCACCGGCACCACGGCCGAGTCGGGCCGCATCTCGGCGCTCTATCCCGACGACCAGCCCTTTACCCCGGGGATCTACCGCGTGACCTTCGAGACCGGCGACTGGTTCGCCGCACACGATACCCAGACCTTCTTCCCGGAAATCCCGGTGCCCTTCGAAGTGACCGACAGCGCCCAGCACTACCATATCCCGCTGCTGCTCAGCCCCTACGGGTATTCCACCTACCGCGGCAGCTAACGCGGCGCCGGCCCGCCGAATGCAAGAAGCCCCCGACCTCGGTCAGGGGCTTCCTTGCGTTGGCGCATGGTGCAAAGCGCGGTCAGGCGGTGGCTCGGGCCTTGCGGATGCGCTCGTAGGCGTTGCCGATCTCGCTGGTGCGCTCCTTGGCGACCTCGCGCATGCTCTCGGGCATGCCCTTGGCGGCCAGCTTGTCGGGGTGATTCTCGCTCATCAGCCGCCGATAGGCCTTCTTGATCTCGGCATCGCTGGCCTCGGCCGAGACCCCCAGCACCTGGTAGGCGTCCTCCAGGGAAGGGCCCGAGTCGCCCGCCGCCTCGGGTCCGCCGCGCAGCATCGCCTCGATCTGGGCGATCTCGGCCTCGGAGCAGCCCAGCCCACGCATCACCCGCATCAGCATCTCCTGCTCGGCGGGATGCAGCTGTCCGTCGGCGGCGATCGCCGCCAGCTGAACCTGCAGGAACACCTGGCGCAGCGCCGGCTGGGAACCGACGATCTGGCGTACCTTGGCCAGCTCGGCGTCCAGGTCGAAGTCCGCGCTCTTGCCGCGGGTGAAGTCGGCCCGCGCCTTGGCGCGCTGGGTCTCGCCGAGACGCAGGCGATCCCAGAGCTTGCGCGAGGCCTCGAGCTCGTCCTCGGAGACCCGGCCGTCGGCCTTGCACAGGCAGCCCATGACCGCGAAGGTCGACTCGAGGAACTGCGCCTGTACCCCGGCCAGCTTGCCCAGCATGCTCTTGCGCAGGCGCTGCACCAGCCAGTAGCCGAGGCCGCCGCCGATCAAGAGCCCCAGGGGGCCGCCGATCCACAGGCCCAGCAGTGCACCGATAATAATGGCCATCATCATGGCGTCTCTCCCTGTTCCGTGGCGGCGGGGGCATTCCCCAGCCGGCGGCGAATCGCGGCCTCGATGCCCTCGGCGTCGAGGCCGCATTCGGTCAATAGCTCCGCCGGCTTGCCGTGCTCGACGAAGGTATCCGGCAGGCCCAACTGGAGCAGCGCGACGCCGAGCCCATCGGCGGCCAGCAGCTCGCCCACGCCGCTGCCGGCGCCGCCGGCCACCACGTTCTCCTCCAGGGTCACCAGCAGGTCGTGATTGGCGGCCGCGGCCAGCACCGCCTCGCGGTCCAGCGGCTTGACCGAGCGCATGTTGAGGTGGGTGGCATCGAGCCGCTCGGCCACCTCGGCGGCCGGGCCATTGAGGCTGCCGAAGGCCAGCAGCGCAACCTTCGGGCCCCCGCTGCCGGCGCGGCGACGCAGCTGCGCCTCGCCGATCGGCAGCGGCTCCAGATGCTCGGGCATCTCGACGCCCGGCCCGGTGCCGCGCGGATAGCGCACCGCGGCGGGCCCCGGATGATGGTAGGCGGCGCTGAGCATGGCCCGGCATTCGGCCTCGTCGGCCGGCGCCAGCACCACCATGCCCGGCACGCAGCGCAGGTAGGACAGGTCCAGGGCGCCGTGGTGGGTCGGACCGTCCTCACCGACCAGGCCGGCCCGGTCGATGGCGAAGGTCACATCCAGTTCCTGCACCGCCACGTCGTGGATCAGCTGGTCGTAGCCGCGCTGCAGGAAGGTGGAGTAGATCGCCACCACCGGCTTCATGGCCTCGCAGGCCAGGCCAGCGGCCAGCGTCACGGCATGCTGTTCGGCGATCGCCACGTCGTAGTAGCGCTCGGGGTATTCCTGGGAGAAGCGGATCAGGTCCGAGCCCTCGCGCATCGCCGGGGTAACGCCGATCAGCCGTTCGTCGGCCGCCGCCATGTCGCACAGCCAGTCGCCGAAGACGTTACAGTACTTCTGCTTTTTCTTTGGCGGCGGCGCGGAGGGCTTGAGCGGCGGCGGGGTGTTGCCGTTCTTTTCCGGCTCGTTCTTTTCCAACTTCGTGATCGCATGGTAGCCGATGGGATCGGCCTCGGCGGGCAGGAAGCCGCGCCCCTTGCGGGTCTTCACGTGCAGGAACTGCGGCCCCTCCAGGTCGCGCATGTTGCGCAGCGTCTGGGTCAGGGTCGCCAGGTCGTGACCGTCGATGGGGCCGATATAGTTGAAGCCCATCTCCTCGAACAGGGTCGCCGGACTGACCATGCCCTTCATGTGCTCCTCGGTGCGCCGCGCCAGCTCCAGCGCCCCGGGCAGGTGCGAGAGCACCTTCTTGCCGCCCTCGCGCATGCTGGTATAGGGCTTGCTGGCCAGGATCCGCGCCAGGTAGCTGGCGATGCCGCCGACGTTCTCGGAGATCGACATCTCGTTGTCGTTGAGCACCACCAGCAGGTTGGCATCCACATGGCCGGCATGGGCCAGGGCCTCGAAGGCCATTCCCGCGGTCAGCGCCCCGTCGCCGATCACCGCGCAGGCCCGGCGTTTCTCGCCGCGGGTGCGCGCGGCCAGCGCCATGCCCAGCGCCGCGGAGATCGAAGTACTGGAATGGCCGACGCCGAAGGTGTCGTACTCCGACTCGGCGCGCCGCGGAAAGGCCGCCAGGCCGCCGTACTGGCGGATCCCGGTCATGGCTTCGCGGCGCCCGGTGAGGATCTTGTGGGGATAGGCCTGGTGGCCGACGTCCCACACCAGGCGGTCGTGGGGCGTTTCCAGGGCATGGTGCAGCGCCACCGTGAGCTCCACGACGCCGAGGCCGGCACCGAAGTGCCCGCCCGAGACGCCCACGCTGTAGAGCAGGTAGGCGCGCAGTTCGTCGGCCACCTGGGCGAGCTGGGCATCGTCCATGGCCCGCAGGGCGGCCGGCGTCTCCAGGGTGTCGAGCAGCGGCGTCGCCGGACGCTCGACCGGAATGTCATCGAACAGCTTCATGAAGGCTCTATCTGTCAGGGAAGCCGGCATGGGCCTCCTCAGTGGTCACGCTCGATCATGTATCGGGCCAGTGCGGCCAGGGGCGCAGCGGCATCGCCCAGCGGCGCCAGTGCCGCCACGCCCTCATCGACCAGCTCGGCGGCCCGGGCCCGCGCGCCCTCCAGCCCCAGCAGGCTGGGATAGGTCGGCTTGTCGCGGGCGGCATCGGCGCCGGAGGCCTTGCCCAGGGTGGCCGTGTCGCCGGTGACGTCGAGCACATCGTCGTGGACCTGGAAGGCCAGGCCGATGGCCTCGGCGTAGCGTTCCAGGGCGGCCAGCCGCGGGTCGTCCTCGGCTACCGCGACCAGGCCACCCAGCCTCACTGCGGCGCGAATCAGCGCGCCGGTCTTGTGGCGATGCATGGTGGCCAGCGCCGTCACGTCAGGGTGGCCGCCCACGGCGGCCAGGTCCAGCGCTTGTCCCGCCACCATGCCATCACGACCGGCGGCGCGGGCCAGGGTGGCGATCATCGCCGGCAGCCGCGGATGGGCCGTCGTGGCCAGAACCTCGAAGGCCAGCGCCTGGAGGGCGTCGCCGGCGAGGATCGCCGTGGCCTCGTCATAGGCCCGATGCACCGTGGGCTGACCGCGCCGCAGGTCATCGTCATCCATCGCCGGCAGGTCGTCGTGAACCAGCGAGTAGGCGTGAATCAGCTCCAGCGCCGCCGCCGGTGCGTCCAGCGCCGTCTCGTCGGCACCCAGGGCACGGCCGACGGCATAGACCAGTACCGGCCGCAGGCGCTTGCCGCCGACCAGCACGCCGTGGCGCATCGCCGCTTCGAGGCGTGGCGACGGGGCCGGCCGTTCAGCGAAGAGGCGCTCCAGGGTGGCATCGGCTCGCGCCCGGTCGGCGGCCAGTCGCACCGCCAGGTTATCAGCGTTCACCATCGTCCTCCGCGGGCGGGGCAAAGGGCCGGAGGTCCATGCCACCGTCTTCGCCTTCGGTCAGGGTGCGCACCTTGAGCTCGGCCTCGTCGAGGCGGCGCTGTGCATCGCGGGTCAAACGCACGCCTTGCTCGAAGGCCTCAAGCGAGCCCTCCAGCGTCAGTTCGCCGGACTCCAGCCGCGACACCAGCGCCTCCAGGCGCTCGACGGTCGCGGCGAAGTCCGTCGGGGCGGCCTCGTCTCCGGGCTCGCTGTGCTGTTCCGCCATGGCTTTCCTCGTCGGTCGCTCCCACCATGAGGGCGACAGTATACACGCTCCCCCCCGGGGGTCGTCTGCCCCGTCAGGGTCGCGGCCCAGGCCGCGCGAGCCGGGGCGTGTCATGCAAGCGCCTCATGTCGGCAGCGCAGCATTTTCATCTTGGCGCCCCGTGGCTGTGGTAACATCTGTGGCCTCATTTCGAGCCGGCACCGGCCCAGGCCTCCGCGACCTGGCGGGTTCCATCGCTCCCCCACCTTGAACCGCAAGCGGCGCACACCTAAGAAGGGGTTGATTCGACCATGGCCAAGACGTCCCTGGACAAGAGCAAGATCAAGATCCTGCTGCTCGAGGGCATCCACCAGAGCGCGGTGGATAACTTACTCAACGCCGGGTACACCAACATCGAGCACCTGCCGACCTCGATGGACGAGGAAACGCTGATCGACAAGATCCGCGACGTCCACTTCATCGGCATCCGCTCCCGGACCCAGCTCAACGAGCGCGTCTTCGACGCCGCGGAGAAGCTGGTGGCCGTGGGCTGCTTCTGCATCGGCACCAACCAGGTCGACCTGGACGCGGCGCTGGCGCGCGGCATCCCGGTATTCAACGCGCCCTACTCCAACACCCGCTCGGTGGCCGAGCTGGTGCTGGCCGAATCGATCATGCTGCTGCGCGGCATCCCCGAGAAGAGCACCCGCGCCCACCAGGGCGGCTGGCTGAAGTCGGCCAAGAACTCCCACGAGGCCCGCGGCAAGACCCTGGGCATCGTCGGCTACGGCAGCATCGGCGCCCAGCTCTCGGTGCTCGCCGAATCGCTCGGCTTCGACGTCATCTACTACGACGTGGTCACCAAGCTGGGCATGGGCAACGCCCGCCAGGTGGGCAGCCTCGAGGAGCTGCTGGCCCGCGCCGACATCGTCAGCCTGCACGTGCCGGACCTGCCCTCCACCCGCTGGATGATCGGCGAGGAGCAGATCGCGCTGATGAAGCCGGGCAGCATCCTGATCAACGCCTCCCGCGGCAGCGTGGTGGTCATCGAGGCGCTGGCCGAGGCGCTCGAGGCCGGCCGCCTCAACGGCGCCGCAGTGGACGTCTTCCCGGTGGAACCCAAGGGCAACAACGAGGAGTTCGTCAGCCCGCTGCGCGGCCTGGCCAACGTCATCCTCACCCCGCATATCGGCGGCTCCACCCTGGAGGCCCAGGAAAACATCGGTATCGAGGTCTCCGAAAAGCTGGTGACCTACTCCGACAACGGCACCACCATCACCTCGGTCAACTTCCCCGAGGTGGCGCTGCCGGCCCATCCCGGCAAGCATCGCCTGCTGCACATCCATGACAACGTGCCGGGCGTGCTGTCCGAGATCAACAAGGTGCTGTCCGAGAACGACATCAACATCCTCGGCCAGTACCTGCAGACCAATGAGCGCATCGGCTACGTGGTCATCGACGTCGACAAGGACTATGGCCCCAAGGCTCTGGAGGCGCTGAGCCAGGTCGCCCATACCAAGCGGGTGCGGGTGCTCTATTCCGAGTCCAGCTACGAGGGCTGAAGCCAGCCGGCCGTTCACACGGCGCCGTACCTCGACCGCCGCCGCGTCATCGACGCGGCGGTTTTTTTCGCGATAATGATGAGCCGGCGACACACCGCTCGCCATCACCCTTCGCCTCAGGAATGCCGCCATGCCGACCGGACCGGCCTATCTCATCGTGGTACTGGTGTGGGCCACCACGCCACTGGGCATCAAGTGGAGCGCCGAGGCCGGCGCGCCGATCGGCAGCGTGATGCTGCGCATGCTGATCGCCCTGGTCGCCGGCGTCCTGATCCTCGCCGTACTGCGCCGAGGGCTGCGCCGCGACCGCCGAGCACTGGCCAGCTACGCGGCCGCGGTCCCCGGGGTGTTCGGCGCCATGGCACTGAGCTATCACGCCTCTCAGCAGCTGCCCTCGGGGCTGCTTTCGGTGATGTTCGGCATGGCCCCGCTGATCTCGGGGCTGATCCTCCAGGCGCTGCCCGGAGCCCGCAAGCTGCGCCGCTGGCATTGGTTCGGCTGCGCCCTGGGCGTGGTGGGGCTTGGCGTCGTATTCCTCGACGGCCTCGGCGTGGGCGGCGGCCAGCTCGGCGCCCTGATCATGATGCTCGCGGCGGTCACCCTGTTCAGCGGCAGCGGCATCGCCGTGCAGCGCGTGGCGGCAGGCCTCGGCCCCCTGGAGCAGACCGTCGGCGCCCTGGCGCTGAGCCTGCCCTGCTTCCTGGCCCTGTGGCTGGCCAGCGGCGAGCCGCTGACCATTCCGCTCACCGAGCGTGGCCGCTGGGCGGTGCTCTACCTGGCGGTGTTCGGCTCGCTGATCGGCTTCCTCTGCTACTACCTGATCCTCTCGCGACTGCACGCCGCCACCGTGGCCCTGGTGACCCTGATCACGCCAATCCTGGCACTGGGCCTCGGCATGCTGCTGAACCAGGAACGCCCCTCGGCCTCGATGCTGATCGGCGCCGCACTGATCCTGGTGGCACTGGGCGCCTATCTGTTCGGCGACCGGCTGAGCCGGCTCAAGGCCGCGGCACTTGCCCGAGAGCAGACCCCCGACGAACGCCGTTGAGCGTTCGTCTTGACAGTCGCGCAAAACCCTCTCATTTTGTACACAATCCTTGATTCATCCACGACACAGCGTCGTACACAACACCACAAAGGCACCTGAACCAAGGCTCCGGTCCCTCGGCCATGCTGGAAAAGTCGGCGAGCGAAGGTCAGACAAGGCAAAAATCAGCGAGAAAGCGGAGTTTACTAGACGTAAATGAGCATTTTGAGCTGATTTTTAACGCCGTATGGCCAAGCGCAGACACTTTTGCGGCATTGCCGAACGAGACTTGGGTAACCCTTTGTCCACCCTGCCGCCCCCGGCGGCGTTTCAGGAGGACAATCATGACCGAGAACGCACAGACCCTGTGGATCCGCCACCCCCGCGCCTGCAGCGACCCCAAGGCCGCCGGCGGCGTGGTGGTGCGCGGTGAGCGCATCGTCGAGGCGGTGCCGGCGGGCGGCACGCCCGACACTCCGGTCGACGCGAGCTTCGACGCCTCGGATCACGTGCTGCTGCCGGGTCTGGTCAACACCCATCATCACTTCTACCAGACCCTGACGCGTGCCTATTCGCCGGCGCTGAACAAGGAACTCTTTCCCTGGCTGACCACCCTCTACGACGTCTGGGCCCACCTCGACGAGTCGCAGATGGCGGTGGCCAGCGAGCTGGCCATGGTCGAGCTGTTGATGAGCGGCTGCACCACCGTGGCCGATCACCACTACGTGTTCTCCGGCGCCCTTGCCCAGGCCATCGACGTGCAGGTGGAAACCGCCCAGCGCCTCGGCGTACGCGCCGCCCTGACCCGCGGCTCGATGAGCGTGGGTCGCGATGACGGCGGCCTGCCGCCACAGTCGGTGGTCCAGGACGAGCGCACCATCCTCGACGAGAGCGCGCGGCTGATCGATGCCCACCACCAGCGCGGTGACGGCGCCATGACCACCATCGCCCTGGCGCCCTGCTCGCCGTTCTCGGTGAGCCGCGAGCTGATGCAGGAGAGCGCCCGCCTGGCCGAGGCGAAGGACGTGCGCCTGCACACCCACCTGGCCGAGACCGAGGACGAGACCGCCTACTGCGAGCGGCTGTTCGGCATGCGCCCGCTGGACTACCTGGAGGCCACTGGATGGCTGTCCGCCCGCACCTGGCTGGCCCACGGCATCCACTTCAACGACGAGGAAATCGCTCGGCTGGGTGCCGCGGGCACCGGCATCGCCCACTGCCCCTCCTCGAACATGGTGCTGGGCTCGGGGCTGTGCCGCACCCTGGATCTGGAAGCCGCCGGCTGTCCGGTGGGCCTGGCGGTGGACGGCTCCGCCTCCAACGACCATTCCAACCTCGCCGAGGAGATGCGCCAGGCGCTGCTGCTGGGGCGGCTGCGCTACGCTCCGAGCCGGGTCACCCACGATGACGTGATCCGCTGGGCGACCCAGGGCTCGGCCGGCTGCCTGGGCCGCGACGACATCGGCGGCCTGGCGCCCGGCCAGCAGGCCGACCTGGCGCTGTTCCGCCTCGACGAGCCGCGCTTCTCGGGCGCGGAGAATCCCATCGCCGCCCTGCTGCTGTGTGGCGCCCACCGCGCCGATCGCGTGATGGTCGCCGGGCAGTGGCGGGTGACCGAGGGCCGGCCGGTCGGCGTCGATCTCGACGCCC
Organism: Halomonas organivorans; assembly: GCF_014192055.1. Lineage (GTDB taxonomy): Bacteria > Pseudomonadota > Gammaproteobacteria > Pseudomonadales > Halomonadaceae > Halomonas > Halomonas organivorans. Next base: position 97,265 of record NZ_JACHXM010000009.1, read on the forward strand.
TGCTGGCCCGCCATGACCAGGCTGCCAAGGCGCTACGCAGCGCCGTCTAGTTCGAACGGGTTTCCAACAACGACAACAGGAGAGACCACCCATGTCGACACCCGATACCGCCACCGAGGCCAAGGCGCCGAAGGTGCGCAGTACCCACGACGTCAATGCCATGCCGCCGCTCGGCCGGGCGATTCCGCTGGGCATCCAGCACATCCTGGCGATGTTCGTCAGCAACGTCACCGTGCCGATCATCATTGCTGGCGCCGCCGACCTCCCCGAGGACCAGACGACGCTGATGATCCAGGCGGCCATGTTCGTGGCCGGGGTAGCGACCCTGGTGCAATCGCTGGGCCTCGGCCCCATCGGCGCTCGGCTGCCGATCGTCATGGGCACCAGCTTCGGCTTCGTGCCGGTGCTGATCCCCATCGCCGTGGGCATGGGCATTCCGGCGGCGCTCGGCGCGGCCTTGTGCGGCGGCATCGCCATGGCCCTAGTGGGGCTCTTCCTGCCCTGGTTCCGCTTCCTGTTCCCGCCGGTGGTCACCGGGGTCTTCGTGGTCATGATCGGCACGCTGCTGATGCCGGTGGGCTTCGCCTACGCCGGTGGCGGCTTCGGTGCCGACGACTTCGGTGCCGCACACAACCTGCTGCTGGCCGCCCTGGTGCTGGTGGTGACGCTCGGCCTGCACCAGTTCGGCCGCGGCATCTGGTCCGAGACCGCGCCGTTGATCGGCCTGCTGGTGGGCTATGGCAGCGCGCTGGCGTTCGGCGTCGTCGACTTCTCCTCCATCGGCTCGGCCGACTGGTTCTCGCTGCCGACGCCGTTCGCCATCGGCGTGGAGTTCCACCTCTCGGCGATCCTGCCGGTGGTGCTGCTGGCCGTGGTCACCTGCGCCGAGTCGATCGGCGACATCGTCGGCACCACCGCCGGCGGCATGGACCGCGAACCCACCCACAAGGAGCTCTCCGGCGGGGTGATGGCCGACGGCCTGTCCAGCGTGTTCGCCGCCGTCTTCAACGCCTTCCCGCAGATCAGCTTCAGTCAGAACGTCGGCATCGTCGCCCTCACCGGGGTGGTCAGCCGCTTCGTGGTGGCCATCGGCGGCGGCTTCCTGGTACTGGCCGGCCTGGTACCCAAGCTGGGTGGACTGATCTCGAGCATTCCCAATGCCGTGCTGGGCGGGGCGGTGCTGATCATGTTCGGCATGATCGCCAGCGCCGGCATCAAGATGCTCTCCCACATCGACTTCAACAAGCGCAACATGGTGATCATCGGCATCTCGCTGTCGGCGGCCATCGGCCTGCCCGCCCAGGAGGGCCTCTACGCCGGCTACACCGAGAACGTCCAGGCGATCATCGAATCCGGGCTGATCCCCGGCGCGCTGTGCGCCATCATCTTGAACCTGGTGCTGCCCAAGCACGACCGCACCTTCCGCGACGACGTCTGACCCCACCGGCCGCCCCAATGGGGCGGCCACGCTTTCCCCGCGGGTCGGCAAGCCGGCCCCTATCTCCCTTCTCTTCCGTCGCCGGCCCCGGCGCCGCGTCCCAGCATCGAGGCGCGTTTCCGGCGCGCAGGCGTCCATCGATGGAAACCATTTCCGCAGGCAAGACAGGCCGCGCTTGAGCGGGTATGCTGATAGCTCCAGAGCAGTCGCAGCAGGAGATCAGGCAGTGAGTGAAGTCAAGCGCAGAACGGCGGGACGACCGGCATCGGGCAAGAGCAGTGGCGGCCACAGCCAGTCCCTGGTGCGCGGGCTAAACCTGCTGGAGCGCCTGGCGGGCAGCCCCGGCGGCCTGGCGCTGTCGGAGATCGCCGAACAGGCGGAACTCGCCCCCTCCACCACCCACCGGCTGCTCCAGGCCCTGCAGAGCCAGGGCTATGTCACCCAGGACAACGAGCTCGGGATGTGGAAGATCGACGTCAAGACCTTTCGCATCGGCAACAGCTTCCTCGAGGCTCGCGACTTCGTCGGCACCAGCCGGCCCTTCCTGCGCCGGCTGACCGCCCAGACCGGCGAAACCGCCAACCTCGGCGTGCGCGACGGCAGTACCGCGGTGTTCCTGGCCCAGAGCGAGTCACCGCAAATGATGCGCATGATCACCCGCCTGGGCTCCCGGGCCCCGCTGCACGCCTCCGGCGTCGGCAAGGCGCTGATGGCCTGGCTGCCCGACGACGAGCTCGAACGCGTGCTCGACGAACGCGGCCTGGCACGCGTCACGACCAACACCATCCACGATACCGTCGCGCTACGCGAAAGCCTGGCCGAGATCCGCCGCCAGGGTTACGCCTGCGATCGCGAAGAGCACGCCATCGGCCTGCACTGCGTGGCCGCCTGCATCCACGACGAGCAGGGCATTCCGCTGGCAGCCATCTCGGTCTCCGGCCCCATGGCGCGGATTCCCGAGGAGCGTCTCACCGAGCTCGGCGAGCAGGTTCGCGACGCCGCCGAGGAGATCACCGCCCGGCTGGGCGGCCGTATCCCCGCCCACGACGAGGCCCTGGCCTGACCCGGGCCCGGCGCTTCCGCCGGGCCCCTCTCCTCACGCCTCTCTATCTCACTCCCCTTCCAGCCGCCCCAGTTGCCCCTCCAACCGAGCCATCAGCTCGAACAGCTGGCGGTACTCATCCACGCTCAGCGGCGCGACCAGCTCCGCCTCCCAGGCCCGCGCCTCGGGAATCAGTTCCTCCAGCAGCGCCAGCCCCGCCTCGGTAAGACGCAGCTCGTGACGGCGCTGGTCCTCCGGCGATGGCCGCCGCCGAATCAGCCCCCGATCCTCCAGCGCCTGCACCGCCCGGGATACCCGCGCCTTGTCCATGCGCGTGGCCTCGCGAATCTGCTTGGCGGTCAACTGCTCGCGATGATGCAGCCAGGCCAGCACCCGCCACTGGGCCACGCTCAGGTCGTGGCGCGTCTCGTAGAGGCGGGCCAGGGCCTGGCTGATGCGATCGGCCAGGCTGTTGAGGCGATAGGGCAGGAAATGATCGAGATCGAAGCTCGTCGGCGCGGCATCGTCGGTGGGCATGGGCATCACTCTGCGAGTCAGTTCGGGAAGGGCCGGGAAATGGTTGCATATGAAACCAACAGGGTCTAGCCTTGGCATAGTTTCACTTGAAACCATTTTTGCCCAGGAGGTCGTAAAGAATGACAACATCGCTCGACTATCAGCCGGGCTTCCGGAACCACGTTGCCACCGAGGCCCTGCCCGGTGCGCTTCCCGAAGGCCAGAACTCTCCCCAGCGCTGCCCCTACGACCTCTACGCCGAGCAGCTCTCCGGGTCGGCCTTCACCGCCCCACGCCCCCACAACCTGCGCAGCTGGCTGTATCGCATCCGTCCCTCGGTAGTGCAGAGCGCCTACCGGCCGCTGGAGGCGGGCCGCGTGGCCACCGCGCCGCCGGCCCGCCCCGCCGCGGATCCCAACCAGATGCGCTGGGACCCCGCCCCGCTGCCCGAGGCGCCTACCGACTTCATCGACGGCCTGCTGACCGTCGCCGTCAACGGCGACGCCGCCGCCCAGACCGGCTGCGGGGTGCACGTCTACGCCTTCAACCGCGACATGACCGAGCGCTTCTTCTACGACGCCGACGGCGAGCTGCTGATCGTGCCCCAGCTGGGCACCCTGCGGCTGCGCACCGAGCTCGGCGAGCTCGAGGTGGGCAGCGGCGAGATCGCCGTGATCCCGCGTGGCATCAAGTTCCAGGTGCGCCTGGCCGGGGGCAGCGACGGTTCTCGCGAAACACAGGCCCGGGGCTATGTCTGCGAGAATTACGGCAGCCCCCTGGAGCTGCCCGGCCTGGGGCCGATCGGCGCCAACGGCCTGGCCAACCCGCGCGATTTCCTGACCCCGGTGGCCGCCTTCGAGGACCGCCAGGGCGAGTTCGAGCTGGTGGCCAAGTTTTCCGGCCGCTTCTGGAGCACCCGGCTCGACCACTCGCCGCTGGACGTGGTGGCCTGGCACGGCAACTACGCGCCCTACAAGTACGACCTGGCATGCTTCAACACCATCAACAGCGTGAGCTTCGATCACCCTGATCCGTCGATCTTTACCGTGCTGACTTCGCCCTCGGACACCGCCGGCACGGCCAACGTCGATTTCGTGATCTTCCCGCCGCGCTGGATGGTGGCCGAAGGCACCTTCCGTCCGCCCTACTTCCATCGCAACCTGATGAGCGAGTTCATGGGCCTGATCCACGGCGAGTACGACGCCAAGGCAGAGGGCTTCGTGCCCGGCGGCGCCAGCCTGCACAACTGCATGTCGCCCCACGGGCCCGATGCCGACACCTTCGAGAAGGCCAGCAAGGCGAAACTCGAACCGCAATATCAAGGCAATACGCTGGCCTTCATGTTCGAGAGCCGCTACGTCTTCCACCCCACCGAGGCCGCGCTTGCCGCCGACTTCCGCCAGCACGACTACGTGGACGTCTGGTCGACCCTGCGTGCCCACTTCGACCCGAACACGCCCTGACACCCTGACACGGACGAGGCCAAAGGCCTCGTCGACGACAAGAGGACCGCTTCCATGAAACTGGCTACCCTGAACGTCGGCCGCGACGGCGAACTGATCATCGTCTCCCGGGACCTGACCCGCGTGGTGAGCGCCACCGGGATCGCTGCCACGCTGCAGCAGGCGATCGAGGACTGGGACGCGCTCGCCCCGCGCCTGGAAGAGCGCTACGCAGCGCTCAACGAGGGCCGCGCCGAGGGCGCCTTCGAGCTCGACATGGCCGCCCTGCACTCGCCGCTGCCACGAACCTACGACTGGGCCGACGGCTCCGCCTACCTCAATCACGTCCAGCTGGTGCGCCAGGCGCGCAACGCCGAGATGCCCGAGACCTTCTGGACCGACCCGCTGATGTACCAGGGCGGCGGCGATCGCTTCCTGGCCCCGAGCGCCGACATCGAGGCGATCAGCGAGGAGCACGGCATCGACTTCGAGGGCGAGATCGCGGTGATCACCGACGACGTGCCGATGGCGGTGACGCCCGAGCAGGCCGCCGGCCACATCAAGCTGATCATGCTGGTCAACGACGTCAGCCTGCGCGGCCTGATCCCCGGCGAACTGGCCAAGGGCTTCGGCTTCTTCCAGGCCAAGCCGGCCTCCAGCTTCTCGCCGATCTGCGTGACCCCGGACGAGCTGGGCGACGCCTGGAAGGACGGCCGCGTCCACCTGCCGCTGACCGTGCACCTCAACGGCGATAAGTTCGGCGAGCCCGAGGCCGGCCCGGACATGATCTTCGGCTTCCCCGAGCTGGTCGCCCACGCCGCCCGCACCCGCTACCTGGGTGCCGGCGCGGTGATCGGCTCGGGCACCGTCTCCAACCCCGACGCCGACGGCGGCCCCGGCAAGCCAGTGGCCGACGGCGGGGTGGGTTACAGCTGCCTGGCCGAGGTGCGGATGGTCGAGACGATCCTCCACGGCAGCGCCAGGACCCCCTTCATGCGCTTCGGCGATCGGGTGCGCATCGAGATGTTCGACCGCGACGGCAAGAGCATCTTCGGCGCCATCGACCAGCGGGTCGTGCAATATCAGGCCAAGTAAGCCCCAGGAGAGAGGCAAATGACGACGCTCTACGGCTATTTCCGCTCGTCGGCCGCCTACCGGGTGCGCATCGCGCTGAACCTCAAGGGTCTGGCGTACGACCAGGCCCCGGTCAACCTGGTCAAGGGAGAACAGCGCGGCGAGGCCCACCTGGCGCGCCACCCGCAGGGTCTGGTGCCGGTGCTGGAGACCGACGACGGGCTACGGCTGACCCAGTCGCTGGCGATCTGCGAGTATCTGGAGGAGTGCCACCCGACCCCGGCGCTGCTGCCAGAACACCCCGCCGACCGCGCCCGGGTGCGCGCCCTGGCCCAGCTGGTGGCCTGCGAAATCCATCCGCTCGACAATCTGCGGGTGCTCAAGTACCTGGTGGGCGAGCTCGGCGTCGACGACGCGGCCAAGCTGGCCTGGTACCGGCACTGGGTCCACGAGGGCTTCGCCGCCCTGGAGACCCAGCTCAGCCGCGAGGCCGGCAGCGGCGAGTTCTGCCACGGCGACACCCCGACCCTGGCCGACATCTGCCTGGTGCCCCAGGTGTTCAACGCCGAGCGCTTCGAGTGCGACCTCTCGGCCTACCCGCGGATCCGGCGTATCGCCGGGAACGCCCGGGCGCTGGAAGCGTTCAGGAAAGCGGCCCCCGAGGAGCAGCCCGACGCGAGCTGAGGTACAATAAGCGGGCTAAGGAAGCACCGAAGCCCGTTCCTTCCGGTGGCTTCCTGACGATGACGGGCGTGGCGCAGGCGACGCCCGTCATCGTTGGTGACCATTCACTCACCGAGGAGACGCCGTGCTGAGGCCGACTTCCGCCGCTACCGTCGCCGTGCTTGCCGCCCTGACCGCGCTGGGACCACTGGCTACCGACATGTATCTGCCCGCCATGCCGGCCATGGCCGAGGCGCTCGGCGCCAGCCCCGAGCGGGTCCAGCTCACGCTCAGCGTCTACATGGCCGGCTTTGCCCTGGCCCAGCTGTTCTGCGGCCCGGTCTCCGACCGCTTCGGGCGCCGCCCGGTGATGATCGCCGGCTTCGGCCTCTTCCTGGTGGCCAGCCTGCTGTGCGCCCTGGCGCCGGACATCGAATGGCTGCTGCTTGGCCGATTCCTGCAGGCGCTGGGCGGCGCCGCCGGGCCGGTATTGGCCCGGGCCGCGGTGCGCGACATCCACGGCCCGGTCGAGGCCGGGCGGGTGCTCTCCTACATGGCCAGCGTCATGGCCATGGCCCCGGCCCTGGCCCCCATCGTCGGCGCGGGGCTGCTGACCACGTTCGGCTGGACCGCCATCTTCTGGCTGCTGGCGGGCTACGCGGTGCTGATGCTGGCGATCCTGGCCTGGTGGCTGCCCGAGCCGCTGCCCGCCGAGCGCCGCCAGTCCATCGCCCCGGGCGCCATCCTCGCCAACTACCGGATGCTGCTCGGCCAGCGCGCCTTCGTCGGCTACACGCTGACCAACGCCACCGCCTTCGCCGGCATGTTCGCCTTCCTGTCCGGCTCTTCCTTCGTGCTGATCGAGTACCTGGGGGTATCGCCGGGGCTCTACGGCGTGCTGTTCACGCTGATCGTCGGCGGTTTCTTCACCGGCAGCATGCTCAGCGGGCGCTACAGCCGGCGGCTGGGGCGCGATCGACTGCTGTCACGCGCCACCCTGCTCTGCGCGCTGGGCGGCGTGACCATGGCCGCCCTGGCGCTGCTCGGCGTCCATACCGCCTGGGCCATCATCCTGCCGCACATCGTCTACATGATCGGCTTCGGCATCGTCATGCCGCAGAGCATGGCCGGGGCCCTGGCGCCCAACCCGCAGTGCGCCGGCTCGGCCTCCTCGCTGTTCGGCTTCCTGCAGATGACCATCGCCGCCCTGGGCGGGGCCATGGTCGGCCAGTTCCACGACGGCACCTCGCTCGCCATGACCCTGGCCATCGGGCTATCCGGCGTACTGGCCCTGGCGGCCTATGCCCGGCTGGTCAAAGCGAGACAAACGCACGACCTGGCGACCGATGGCTCCCACGCCCGGTGAACGACTCCGCGTCATCGCTCCAACCACGACTCGATGCAAGGAGGTAAATCTCGCTCTCCCCAGAGCTCAGCGGTTGCTCCCCTTCAAGCGAAAAAAGGCCGGCTCGCAATGACAAGCCGGCCAAGTGCGGCCAAGAGGACCGCATTCCGCATCGAAGCCTATAAAAACAGCAAGGAGAGAGTCGGGATAGCAACCAAGAGCCCGATCCGCAATGTATCGGCGAACAGGAAGGGAACAATGCCACGGCTGACGGTCCCCATTGTCGTACCGGGACCATACTTCTGAACAATGAACAGGTTCATACCCATGGGAGGCGTGATCAGCCCAATCTCCACCACCATCAGTGCGATGATGCCGAACCAGATCGACTTGCCCGTGGAATCCAGGCCAAACAGGTCCAACCCGAGGACAATCGGGTAGAAGATCGGGATGGTCAGCAGGATCATCGACAAAGAGTCCATTACACAGCCGAGCAGCAGATAGATCACCAGGATGCACAGCAAGACGCTCAGCGGCGCGAGTCCACTGCCCATCACCCAGTCGGCCAGTTCGGCGGGCATCTGGCTTAGGGCAAGCCCGCTATTGAGCAGGTCGGCCCCCACCACGACCAGATAGATCATCGCCGTCGCTTCGGCGGTCCCGAGCAGGCTCCGGTAGAGCCCAGCGCGGCGCATACCACCGCGCAGGAACGCATATCCACCGCAGGCGGCGGCCCCGATCGAGGCGGCCTCGGTGAGGTTGGCCCAGCCGCCGTAGATGCCGAAGATGATCACGACGAAGATCAGGATGACCGGCACCACCTCCCAGAGAGCATCGAGCCTTTCGCGCCAGTCATGCCTCGGGGCAGGCGGGACATCGCGCATGGTACGGGTCGCGACCAGGCGGATCACCACCATGTAGCCCAGCATGGCGATCACCCCGGGGACCACGGCGGCCATAAACAGCTTAGCAATCGACTCCTGCGTCAGCACGGCGTAGATGATCAAGGGAACCGAGGGAGGAATCAGGATTCCCAGGGTTCCCGCCGCGGCGACGGTACCGGCGGCGAGGCGCTTGTCATAATGGTGGCGCGCCAGCTCCGGCATCGCGACCTGGCTCATCGTCGTTGCCGTCGCGAGGGACGAGCCACAGATGGCACCGAAGCCGGCGCAGGCCCCGGCCGCGGACATCGCAAGCCCACCTCGCCAGTGGCCAATGAAGGCCGCCGCGGCCCGAAACAGGGCCCGCGACAGGCCGCCGTGGATCGCAAATTGCCCCATCAGCACAAACAGCGGAATGACCGCCAGGTCATAGCTCGAGAAGCGCGCATAGACGAGGTTATTGAGGGTGAAGAGCAGGGCATTGGTATCCCCCTCGTTTACTATCAGGTAACAGCCAACTCCCGCAAGCAGCATTCCCACGCCGACATGAATGCGCAGGCCGAGCATGATCATCAGCACCGCCAGGACGATCGCGCCTATCTCGAGTCCACTCATGAGCGCACCTCACTATCATCATCCAATCGGGTCCCGACACTTACCACGCCGCGGTATAGGGCACACAGCGACAGCAGCAATAGGCCCGGCACCAGGGCGAACTGCGGAATCCACAGCGGCACGCTCAGCATGGTGCTGATGGCGCCATAGGCGTAGCTATCGGCCGCCATCAGCGCGGTGCGCCAGGCCAGCAGGGCCGCGATGCCCGCCAAGGCGACATGACTTACGCCGAGCAGGATACGGTTGGCCACTGGCGTGAAGAGCCCCGCGGTCAGGTCCACTCGAATATGGCTGTCATTCATCTCACAGAGAGGCAAGAAGGCCGCCACGGCGACGGCGATCGACATCTGCAGCAGCTCGATATCGCCAGGAACAGGTGCGGAGAACAGCTTTCGTCCCACCAGAGAAACGAGTGACATCGCGATCATCGCCAGGACGATGGCACCACCCGCCACAGCGCAACCAATCGAGAGTCGACGCAACACATTTTCCATCTTTATGACTCCCAAGACAGGAACTTCGCCCGAGACCGCCCCCTTCATTGCAGATTCGGCGCCTTCTGCTCGACGATCTGTTGCAGTCCCTCGACCAGCACCTGTCGGTCGATACCGCCGGCATTCGATGCCGCCCAATCCTCGATGATCGGGCGCGAGGCATCACGCATGGCGACGTATTCCTCGTCGCTCAGGGTGATCACGGTGTGGTCGGGATCCGCACTGATATCGCTACGGACGGAGTCGATGGCGCGATCCCAGGACTCGCCGAAGCGGACGGACAGCGCACGTCCGCTGAGCTCGTTCAGGATCTTGCGCAGATCCTCGGGCATGCCTTCATAGCTGCGCTTGTTCATCAGCATCGCCAGGGTCGTCACGGTAGGCGTGGCCTGATTCTCCGCTGTCTGGGAGTGGTAGTGAGTGACCTCATCCAGCTTGGTCGGCGGCACAACCTCCCAGACCGCCATGGCCCCATCGATGACGCCTTTGGCCAGGGTGTCGGCGATCTGGGCCGGCGGCATGCTGACCGGCGTGCCTCCCAGAGAGTCGATCAGAGACGCGGCCATTCGCGTCGATGCCCTCAGGCGTAAACCCTCCATGTCGTCCATGTCATGGACGGCCGTATCCGCCGTATGGATGCTGCCACCCCCGTCGCTCTGGAGGGCGAGAACCTTGTAATCCTCGAAATCCTCCTGGGCATATTGTTGATAGAAATCCCAAGCAATGTCGCTGCCCTCGACGCCTCCGCCCGGCAGCATGAAAGGCAGCTCCAGCGCCTCGCTGCGCGGGAAGCGTCCCGCCGAATAGCCGAGTGCCGTCCAGGCGATATCGATCACGCCATTCCGCACCATATCTGCCAGCTGCGCCGGATTACCGCCCAGCTGCATCGAGGGGTAAATCTGGCATTCGATGTGTCCTTCCGATCGATTTTCCAGGTCATTACACCAGGGTTCGATGACATTCTGCTGGGCATTCGACACGGCCGGCAGGAAATGCATGATCCTTAGCGTCACAGTGTCGCTGGCCAGGGCCATCGGCGATGCCAAGGCGGCTCCCATCGTCAGTGACGCGAATAATCGCTTACTTGTTCTATTCATGATGTTTTGCCTCTCATCGACTGTCGATGACGACCCATGTCGTCGTTCGCGCATTTATTAAGATATTAATGTTAATAACTTAACGGTTTTAGCACCCGAAGTGATGCCGGTCAAACGGCGTCCCAGCGCCTTTTCCCCCATCGACAAAACATATATTTTCTATTTAAAAACAATTACTTGATGAAAAAATAGGATGGTTCTGCGTAGCGAATGAGCCATGCTGCCGTAGACCAATGTCTATGTCCGCGGTCACGGGCCGGCCCCAAACCGCCAATGCACGCCACGTCCTTAGGGCGACCAAGGTCTAAGACGCACCCACGGAAAGTGCAATCTCTCCTCCGGAAAACACCTGTGCTCCCTGCGGGCGGTGAGTGAGGATGTCAGACGTCCTGATAACGGCCGGAGCCGAACCAGTGCCGAGCCGGAAGCGCTCGGCAAACCATCACGGTAGCCCCCACGATGCGGCCTCGGTGCCCGATGGCCTCGAACACCCCAGGGGCTCGCCGGTCGGCCCGAAGAACAAAGGAGGAGAGATAAAATGCAATTCCATCATCACGGTTACGTCTCCGGCGATCCCCGCGTCGAAGCAGCCGCTGGCAGCGGCATCGACCGCCCCGAGACCCTGCCGGAGCAGGTCGACGTACTCATCGTCGGCGGCGGCCCGGCCGGCATGATCACCGCCGCGCAGCTGGCGAAGTTTCCGAACATCACCACTCGGATCGTCGACCGCCGTCCCGGCCGACTGGAAATCGGCCAGGCCGATGGTATCCAGGCCCGTAGCGTAGAGACCTTCCAGGCGTTCGGCTTCGCCGGACGGATCACCGAGGAGGCATACCGGATCAGCGAGATGGCCTTCTGGGCACCGGATCCGGAACAACCGTCACACATCACCCGCTCCTCCGTGGCCCTCGACGATGGCGGCGGCAAGATCAGCGAGTTCCCGCACCTGATCGTCAACCAAGCCCGCGTGCTGGACTATTTCGCCGAGTTCGCCAGGAACTCTCCGACCCGGCTGGAACCCGACTACGGTCTGCAGTTCCTGGGCCTGGACATCGATCATGGCGAGGAATACCCAGTCACCGTGACGCTGCAGCATGTCTGTGGCGAGCAGGAGGGCGAGGAGCGTACGGTCAAGGCCAAGTACGTGGTGGGCTGCGACGGGGCACACAGCGGCGTGCGCAAGGCGATCGGGCGCAAGCACGTGGGTAAAGTAGCCAACCACGCCTGGGGCGTCATGGACGTGCTCGCCGCGACCGACTTCCCGGACATTCGCACCAAGTGCGCCATACAGTCGGCCAGCGGCGGCAGCATCCTGCACATCCCGCGCGAAGGTGGCCACCTGTTCCGGATGTATGTCGATCTCGGCGAGGTCGCCGAGGACGACAACCGCCAGATTCGCCAGACCAGCCTGGAAACCACCGTCGCCAAGGCCAACCAGATCCTGCATCCCTATACTCTTAACGTGAAGGACTGCGCCTGGTACACCGTCTACGAAGTGGGCCACCGCATCACCGACAAGTTCGACGATGTGCCACCTGAGGAAGAGGGGTCGCGCATGCCGCGCGTCTTCATCGCCGGCGACGCCTGCCATACCCACAGTGCCAAGGCCGGCCAGGGCATGAACGTCTCCATGCAAGACGGCTGGAACATCGCCTGGAAGCTGGGCCACGTGCTGTCGGGCATCGCCCCGGAATCCCTGCTGGCGACCTACTCCAGCGAGCGCCAGGAAGTCGCCCAGAACCTGATCGACTTCGACAAGGAATGGTCGAGCCTGATGGCCAAGCCCGCCGAGGAGTTCGAGGATCCCCAGGAGCTGGCAGACTTCTACGTCAAGACCGCCGAGTTCCCCGCCGGCTTTATGACCGAGTACCGGGAATCGATGATCACCGGCAACACGGCACACCAGTCTCTGGCCACCGGCTTCCCGGTGGGCAAGCGCTTCAAGTCGGCGCCGGTCATGCGGGTCTGTGATGGAAATCCTGCCCATCTGGGACATCACGCCACGGCCGACGGCCGCTGGCGCCTCTATGCCTTCGCCGATAGCACGGCGCCGGGGGCGGATTCACGCCTGGCCGCCTGGGCCGAATGGCTGCTGAAGTCTCAGGACTCGCCGGTGGTGAAATACACCCCGGAAGGCAGCGACCTGGACAGCCTGTTCGACGTCAAGGTGATCTACCAGCAGCCCCATGGAAAAGTCGATTTTGGCCCAACGATTCCCGGCATCTTCATGCCGAAGGTGGGCCCCTTCCAGTTGACCGATTATGAGAAGGTCTACGCCATCGATCCTCAGGCCGACATCTTCGCGGCCCGTGGCATCGACCGGCAAGGTGCCGTCGTCGTGGTGCGCCCAGACCAGTACGTCTCTCAGGTACTGCCCCTGGGGGCCATGGAGGATCTGGCCGCGTTCTTCGACGGAAACCTGAACGCTCCGCGCCGATGAGACCATGGTGCATATCGCACGTCGCCACTCGAGCTTCAGGACCGTGAGCAACAGTCAGCGGGGGCTTACGAGCCCCGATTGCTGCTGCGATACCTTCCCGGCGTCACCCCTGCCTCGCGGGTAAAGAAGCGCGAAAAGTAAGCCGGATCGTTGAAGCCCAGCTGGTAGCCGATCTCGTTGACCGAGGCCGTGGTGAAGATCAGCAGCCGCCGCGCCTCCTGCATCAAGCGATCGATAACCAGCCGCTTGCTGGGTTTGCCCGCGGTGCGCCGGCAGATCTCGTTCAGGCGGTTCTCGGTGACGCCCAAGGCATCGGCATACTGCGTCAGGACCCAGTGGTGCGGAAAATGGTCCTCGATCAGCATCTGGAAACGCTGGAACACGGCGAGATCCTCGTGACGTACCGGCTGTGCGGGCAAGGCATGGCTCGCCAGCCGGAACAAGCTGATGAAGATCAGCCGGGTCAGCGTCTGCATGGCCAGAGCACGGCCAGGCCGGTCCTCGTCGAATTCGCGGCGCAACTCTTCGAACAGCATCTCCACGCGCGCCACCTCGGCGGAGTGGCGGCCGCCGAGTCGGCCCGTTGCCACGCACAACGGTGACACCGCGTGGACGTCACCGAGCTCGCCGCTCTCTTCCAACAGGTCCCAGACCAACTGCTGGCGGACGGTCAACACATGGCCGTCGCAGCCCTCCTCGATAACGAAGGCGTGAGTCACCGTCGGCGGAGTCAGGAAGAACATCGGCGCTCGCTGGTGGAACTGCCGTTCGTCCAGGTACCCCCTAACCATGCCGCTCTTGACGTAGTGCACCTGGAAGAAGCGGTCATGGCGATGCGCCGGTGAATTGTGGCCAAAAAAGTCCGCCATGCGTCCCAGCGCATCGTAGTGCACCTCCGCATCGGCGTAGCGCTGGTCATAGACCTCTCCGATATCGATGTTGGGTATCGGCGACGAATCGGACATGGCATCACTCTCCTTCGTTTCATGACGCAGCCTAACGCATGGCGACATGCGCATTGACTTCATGAAGATGTTAATCTATAACATGAACATGTTAACGATATAGGGGAGGGTAGCCCCCTATGCTTTCGTCGCAGCCGCCACATCCACCTGGAGGAGCCAGATCTTGCCGCACCTGAGCATCGAATACTCGCCCGGACTGGCCGAGCGCGCCGATATCGACGCCGTCTGCCGGGCCGCCTACACGGCAATGAAGGAAGCGGGCATCTTCCCGCTGGCGGGCATTCGCGTGCGTGCCTTCGCCGCCGATCACTGCATCGTCGCCGATGACCTGGCCGACAACGACTTCGCCGCCCTGACCCTATCGGTCGGCGCCGGGCGCGACAAACCGGCGCTACAAGCCGCTGGGGAGCGGATCTTCGCCGCCGTTCGGGACGTCCTGGCCGAGCCGCTGGCGACGCCCCACTTCGCCCTGTCGCTGGAGATCCGCGTCATAGATCCGGACCTGAGCTGGAAAGACACCCCGATTCACGCCCGACTCTCGAGCCAAAACAAGTAAGGAAGGAAGATCATGAATACCTTGAACGATAACCTGTCCCGCGCCGAAGGCTATCTGTCGCGCTTCCGTGACGGTGGCGTGATGAACCACATCGATGGCGAGTCCGTGCCGGCCGCGTCGGGCAAGACCTTCGAGACGCTGTCGCCGGTCGACCTCAAGCCCCTCGCCTCGGTCGCCAGGGGCGATGCCGGCGATATCGACCGCGCCGTGGCGGCCGCCGACAAGGCCTTCAAGACCTGGAGCAAGACCCCCGGCAAGGAGCGGCGCGCCATCCTGATCCGGGTCGCCGAGGCCATCGAGGCGCGTGCCGAGGAGATCGCCTTCACCGAGTGCCTGGATACCGGCCAGGCGCTGCGCTTCATGGAAAAGGCCGCCATCCGCGGTGCCGCTAATTTCCGCTTCTTCGCCGACAAGGCCCCGGGGGCCGAGGATGGCCAGGCGCTGCGCAACGCTAACCAGATGAACGTCACCTCGCGTCGCCCCCTGGGTCCGGTGGGGGTCATCACGCCCTGGAACACGCCGTTCATGCTGTCGACCTGGAAGATCGCCCCGGCCCTGGCCTCGGGCTGCACCGTGGTCCACAAGCCGGCCGAGTTCTCGCCGATGACCGCCAAGCTGCTGGTCGAGATCGCCGAGGAAGCTGGTCTGCCCAAGGGGGTGCTCAACCTAGTCAACGGCTTCGGCGAGGATGCCGGCAAGGCGCTGACCGAACATCCGGCCATCAAGGCCATCGCCTTCGTCGGCGAGAGCCGCACCGGGCAGATGATCATGGCCCAGGCGGCGCCTACCCTGAAGCGTTTCCACTTCGAGCTGGGGGGCAAGAACCCGGTCATCGTGTTCGATGATGCGGACCTGGAGCGCGCCGTCGATGCCGCCAGCTTCATGATCTACTCCCTCAACGGCGAACGCTGTACCTCCTCCTCGCGGCTGCTGGTGCAGGACTCGATCTACGAAGACTTCACTCGCCGCGTCGCCGAGGTGGCCAACAACATCAAGGTCGGTCATCCGCTCGATCCGGATACCGTGGTCGGCCCGTTGATCCACCCGGAGCACGAGGAAAAGGTGCTGTCCTACTTCGCCAAGGCGCGTGAAGAAGGCGCCACCATCGCCGCCGGCGGCGAGAAGGTCGGCGAGGAGGGCTGCTTCGTACGTCCGACGCTGTTCACCGAAGCCACCAACGACATGACCGTCGCCCAGGAAGAAATCTTCGGGCCGGTACTCACCGCCATCCCGTTCAAGAACGAGGACGAGGCGCTTCGTCTGGCCAACGATACCCAGTACGGTCTGTCCGCCTACCTGTGGACCAACGACCTGAACCGGGCAATACGCATGACCGACGAGCTGGAAGCCGGAATGATGTGGGTCAACTCGGAGAACGTCCGTCACCTACCGGCCCCCTTCGGCGGGGTCAAGGCCTCCGGTATCGGCCGCGACGGCGGTGATTGGTCCTTCGACTTCTATATGGAGACCGTCAACGTCGCCTTTCCGCGCCAGGTGCACCAGGTACCGAAACTCGGCTGATGCCCCGCGAGCCTCGGCGGTGCCGGGGCTCATCGACGGCCCAGCGCCCCGCTTCGACAGGCCGCTGCCCCCAACCGCAGCGACCTCGGCAATACTGACAGCGGCGACTCCGGCTTCGACGGAGCGCCAGGAGGAATCCCATGACCCGCTCCATCCCCGCCCGCCTCGCGGCCTTCCACGCCAACGGTGCGGACCGCTACGGCGTGGTCACCGACGACGGCATCATCGACCTGACGCCGGATTTCGGCCCACGTTTTCCTCGGCTCAAGGAGGTCATCGAGGCCGGTGCCCTCGACGAACTGCTCGAGGCCGCCGAAGGCCGCGACCCCGCCTACCGCGAGGAGGACGTGAGCTTCCTGATCCCGATCGCCGACCCGGAAAAGCTGATCTGCGTCGGCGTCAACTTTCCCTCCCGTAACGAGGAATACAAGGACGGTCAGGCCGCACCCAGCAAGCCCTCGCTGTTCATTCGCTTCCCGCGCAGCTTCGTCGGCCACCACCACAACCTGGTGCGTCCTCCGGAGAGCGAACAGCTCGATTACGAGGGCGAGGTGACCATCGTCATCGGCAAGGGCGGTCGCCGGATCTCCGAGGAGAAGGCCTATGAGCACATCGCCGCCTTGACGCTATGCAACGAAGGCACGATCCGCGACTGGGTGCGCCATGCCAAGTTCAACGTCACTCAGGGCAAGAACTTCGACGCCACCGGCGCGATCGGCCCCTGGCTGGTGCCCTTCCGCTCGGCGGACCAACTGGACGACATCGAACTGACCACCCGGGTCAACGGCGAAGTGCGCCAGCAGGATCGCACCTCGCGCATGATGTTCGATTTCCGCTACATCGTCAGCTATGTCTCCACTTTCACCACCCTGGTGCCGGGCGACGTCATCGTCTGCGGCACGCCCACCGGCGCCGGCGCTCGCTTCGAGCCGCCGATCTGGCTGAAGCCCGGCGATGTGATCGAGGTCGAGGCCGAGGGCATTGGCACGCTGGTCAACGGCGTGGAGGACGAGCGATGATGTTGTCACCGAACCAGGTCGCCGCGGCCGCCGAGGCACTGCTCGCCGCCGAGGCGAGACGCGAGCAGATCGGCCTGCTGTCCCTCGCTCACCCCGGCATGACCCTGGATGACGCCTATGCCATCCAGGCCGCCCAGATGGAGCAGAAGCTCGCTCAGGGGCGGGAGGTCATCGGCTGGAAGATCGGCCTGACCTCCAAGGCGATGCAGGATGCCCTCGGCATCGACACCCCCGACAGCGGGGTGCTCTACGACGACATGCGCTTCGAAGACGGCGCCACCATCCCCGAGACGCGCTTCATCCAGCCGCGCATCGAAGCCGAGATCGCCTTCGTCATGAAGGCGCCCCTGGAGGGCGATGTCTCCCGGGAAGACGTCCTGGCCGCCACCGACTACGTGGCGCCGGCGATCGAGATCCTCGATACCCGAGTGCTGCGCAAGGATCCCGAGACGGGCCAGCCCCGCGCCATCTTCGACACGGTATCCGACAACGCCGCCAATGCCGGCATCGTGCTGGGCCAGGAGCGCCGCGCCCCCGACGCCTTCGACCTGCGCTGGGTCGGCGCCATCGTCAAGCAGAACGACACGGTGGTCGCCACCGGCCTGGGCGCCGGGGTACTGGACGACCCGGTCACCGGCCTGATCTGGCTGGCGCGTCGCATGGCGACCTACGGCCAGCGCATCGAAGCCGGCCAGGTGGTGCTGTCGGGGTCCTTCATCGGCCCCGTCGAGTGCCCGTCGGGGACGGACATTCATGCCGATTACGGCCCCTTCGGCTCGGTGCACCTGCGCTTCGCGTGACCGAGGCCGCTCAAGCCACATCTTGGAGACCCACCATGGGTGAAGTCGTTCTTGCAGCAAAAATCACACACGTCCCGTCGATGTACCTCTCGGAGCTGCCCGGCGAGCATCACGGCTGCCGCCAGGCGGCCATCGACGGGCACAAGGAGATCGGCCGTCGCGCCCGTGAGATGAGCGCCGACACCGCGGTGATCTTCGACGTCCACTGGATGGTCAACAGTGGCTTCCACATCAACTGCGGCGAGCGCTTCGAGGGGGTCTACACAAGTAACGAGCTCCCGCACTTCATCAAGGACATGGAGTACCAGTACCCGGGCTGCCCCGAGCTGGGCGAGGCCATCGCCGCCGAGGCCAACGCCGCCGACGTGCGCACCCTGGCCCACAACATTCCCAGCCTCGAGCTGGAGTACGGCTCCCTGGTACCGATGCGCTATATGCACATGGATGTGCCCGAGGACCAGCGCTTCAAGGTGATCTCCGTCGCCGCCTGGAACGCCTGGCACCGCCTGGAGGACAGCTTCACTTTCGGCGCCGCGGTGCGCCGGGCCATCGAGAAGAGCGATCGCAAGGTGCTGGTGCTGGCCTCCGGCTCGCTTTCCCACCGCTTCTCCGATGACCGCCAGGCCGGCGACAACCTGCACAAGTGGACGCGGGAGTTCGATCGCCAGGTCGACCTGCACGTCGTCGAGCTCTGGAAGCAGGGGCGCTTCAAGGAGTTCTGCGCCATGCTGCCGGATTACGCCGAGCACTGCTATGGCGAGGGCGGCATGCACGACACCGCCATGCTGCTCGGCCTGCTGGGTGGCGAGGACTACGACAAGCCGGTGGAGATCCTCACCGAGCCGTTCGGCAGCTCCGGCACCGGCCAGATCAACGCCGTCTTCCCGCTGCCCTGGTGACCCCCGCGGGGCCCCTACATCGTGCATGACGAGCCACCGGGCCCGCCATGCGCCTCGAACGAGGAACTCGAGATGCAGATTCCCGCCAATACCTTCAAGCAGGCGATCGCCGAGCGGCATGCCCAGATCGGCCTGTGGCTGGGCCTAGCCAACGGCTACTGCGCCGAACTGGCCGCCAATGCCGGCTTCGACTGGCTGCTGATCGACGGCGAACACGCCCCCAACGACCTGAAGAGCCTACTGGCCCAGCTTCAGGCCGTGGCGCCTTATCCGGTCCAGCCCATCGTGCGCCCGCCGGTGGGCGATACCGCCCTGATCAAGCAGTATCTCGATCTCGGCATCCAGACCCTGCTGGTGCCGATGGTCGACAGCGCCGATCAGGCCCGGGAGCTGGTGCGCGCCATGCGCTATCCGCCGGAGGGCGTGCGCGGTGTGGGCAGCGCCCTGGCCCGAGCCTCGCGCTGGAACAGCATTCCCGGCTACCTGGATCAGGCGGATGAGGAAATGTGCCTGCTGGTGCAGATCGAAAGCCGCGAGGGGCTGGCCAACCTGGATGCCATCGCCGCCGTGGACGGCGTCGATGGCGTATTCATCGGCCCGGCCGATCTGAGCGCGTCGCTGGGCCACCGCGGCAATCCGGGGCACCCGGACGTGCAGGCCGCCATCGAGGATGGCATCGCCCGCACCCAGCAGGCCGGCAAGGCCGCCGGCATTCTCTCCGCCAATCGTGAGCTGGCACGCCGCTACCTGGAACTGGGCTGCCTGTTCGTCGCCGTCGGCGTGGACACCAGCCTGCTGATGGGCGCCCTCAAGGAGCTCGCCGGCGCCTTCAAGGACGGCCCAGCAAAAGATGCGCCCTCGCGCGACAGCGTCTACTGAAGGAACCCCGACCATGAAAATCCACGATACTTCCCTGCTGCGCCATCAGGCCTATGTCGGCGGCCGCTGGGTCGATGCCGAGAACGGCGAGCGCTTCGCGGTGACCAACCCCGCCGATGGCGCCACCATCGCCGAAGTAGCCCGGCTAGGCGCCAGCGAAACCCGCCAGGCCATCGGCGCGGCCAAGGCGGCGCTGCCCGCCTGGCGCGACAGGACCGCCAAGGATCGCGCGGCCGTGCTGCGCCGCTGGTTCGAGCTGATCCTGGAGCATCAGGAAGACCTCGCTCGGCTGCTCAGCTGGGAGCAAGGAAAGCCGCTCGCCGAGAGCCGTGGCGAGATCGCCTACGGTGCCAGCTTCATCGAGTGGTTCGCCGAAGAGGCCAAGCGGGTCTATGGCGACGTGATCCCCCACGACAAGGCCGGCCGCCGACTGGTGGTGATCAAGCAGCCCATCGGCGTGGTGGCGGCCATCACCCCGTGGAACTTCCCGGTCGCCATGATCACCCGCAAGGCGGGGCCGGCGCTGGCCGCCGGCTGCACCATGGTGCTCAAGCCCGCCTCCGAGACCCCGCTGTCGGCGCTGGCGCTGGCCGAGCTCGGCGAACGCGCCGGCCTCCCCGCCGGGGTGTTCAACGTGGTCGCGGGCCGTTCCAGCGAGATCGGGGGCGAGCTGACCGGCAACCCCACCGTGCGGAAGCTGTCATTCACCGGTTCCACGGGCATCGGCAAGCGGCTCATGGCAGAGTGCGCCGGCGACATCAAGAAGCTGAGCCTGGAGCTCGGCGGCAACGCGCCCTTCATCGTCTTCGACGACGCCGATCTCGACGCCGCCGTCGAGGGGGCACTGGCCTCCAAGTTCCGCAACAGCGGCCAGACCTGCGTGTGCACCAACCGCTTCCTGGTCCAGGAGGGCGTCTACGCGGCCTTCTGCGAGCGCCTGGTCGAGGCCGTGAAGAAGCTCAAGGTCGCCGCGGCCGAGGACGAGGCGGCCCAGCAGGGCCCGCTGATCAACGACCAGGCGGTCGCCAAGGTGCGCCAGCACATCGACGACGCCGTCGGCAAGGGCGCCCGCCTGCTGTGTGGCGGCGAGGCACACGCTCTGGGCGGCGGCTTCTTCGAGCCCACGGTACTGGGGGACGTCACCGACGAGATGCGGGTCGCCGACGAGGAAACCTTCGGCCCGCTGGCACCGGTCTTCCGTTTCTCCGACGAGGAGGAGGCCATCCGCCTGGCCAACGATACCCCCTTCGGCCTGGCCTCCTATGTCTATACCCAGAACCTGGGGCGCGCCTGGCGCGTCGGCGAGGCCCTCGAGTATGGTATGGTCGGCATCAACGAAGGCATCATCTCGACGGAGGTCGCGCCCTTCGGGGGGATCAAGGAGTCCGGCCTCGGCCGCGAGGGCTCCCATTACGGCATCGAGGACTATCTCGAAGTGAAGTACATGTGCCTGGGGATCCGCTGACCCCCGATCGACCGGGGCCCCCGGCCCCGGCTCATTGCAAGGACTCCGCCACTCCCATGTCCAGACCGACACCCTCGCTGACCCTCGCCCTGCTCCAGGCCCGGGAATCCGCCATGGGCTTCTTTCGCCCGCTGCTGAACCGCTACGGCCTGACCGAGCAGCAGTGGCGGGTCATCCGCATGCTCAAGCAATCGCCGAAGAGCACCCTGGAGAGTCGTGAGCTGGCCGATCTTGCCTGTATATTGCGCCCCAGCCTGACCGGCGTGCTGGTGCGCCTCGAGAGAAACGGGCTGGTGAGACGCTGGAAGCCGGAAACCGACCAGCGCCGGCTGTGCGTCACCCTCACCGACCAAGGCGAGGCCCTGTTCGACGAGATGAGCGACGAAATGGTGCGCCAGTACAAGCGCATCCAGCAGGAACTCGGCGACGACAACTTCAAGACGCTGATGCAATTGCTACGCAAGGTGCAGGACCTGCATCCCGAAGAATAGGCATTCGTCCTCGATCATTTCTCATCCCGTTGTCGGCCTGACGTTACCGCTCCCCTTCTGACCCGCGCGTTCAGGCGAGCGACGGGATGAGCCTTCCACTTCCTTCTGGCGCTGTCGACCCGGCGTCCAACCCTTTCAGAGTACCGTGTCAGGCTGGCTTCGCGCTCCGCCCGGAGCTACCGCACGTTCCCATGGCTAGAAGGGTGCACGATGCCAGCATCCAGCCTCCAATGGCCACCTCTGTCACTCCGATCCGCTGGCAAGCAGGTACAACAGCCTGGCAGGCAGGCCCAAGCGCCCATGAACGCAACCGAGTAGCTTCGAGCGACGGCATGCACGAGGGCAATGAGCGCAGAACCGGAGCACAGAAACTCGGCCTGGCACTGCTGCTGGGGCTACGGCCGTCGTCCAGGCAGCCGATAGGGACGGGTTTCAACGGAACGAGGACGGCAAGAGCCTGTGAATGTCCAGCTCGTCGTCGAGATTTTTGTCTAATCGTGTCCCCCATCTTGAGGCGGTACCAACTCTTCTGCGGGAGGTAATCATGAACACCCAGGCCATTTCCGTTCTCGAGGAAGTCAAGGACTTCCTGTCACGAGCCACCGGCTCCTTTATCGATGGGCACTACCTGACCGAGGGCGAGCGGCAGACTCGTCCCGTGGACCCTTCCAACGGAGAGCCACTGGCTAGCCTGGCGCTCGCTTCGCAGGTCGAGGTCGATCACGCCGTGGCCATCGCCAAGGCACGCTTCGATAACAGGTCCTGGCGCGGCAAGAAGGCGGCCGAGCGGGAACGTATCCTGCTGCGCTTCGCCGATCTGGTCGAGCAGCACGCCGAGGAACTGGCACAGATCGAGACCCTCAACCAGGGCAAATCGATCAACGTGACCCGAATGGTCGACGTCGGCTTCTCGGTGGATTTCATGCGCTACACGGCCGGCTGGACCACCAAGCTTGAGGGCCGCACCGGCGAGGTGTCCATCGGCATGCCGGCCGATGCCCAGTTCAATGCCTACACCATGCGCCAACCGGTGGGGGTCGTCGCCGGCATCGTGCCCTGGAACTTCCCGTTGATGATTGCATTGTGGAAGATCATCCCGGCATTGGCCGCGGGCTGTACGGTGGTCATCAAGCCGGCCACGGAAACGCCGCTCAGCGTACTGCGCCTCGCCGAGCTGGCCCTGGAGGCCGGCATTCCCAGCGGAGTGTTCAACGTGGTGGTAGGTAGCGGCTCCACCGCCGGGCAGCGGCTGGCGGAGCACCCCGACGTGCGCAAGGTCACCTTCACCGGCAGTACAGAGATCGGCAAGCGCATCGGTCACGCCGCGGTCGACCACATGGCCCACTTCTCGCTCGAACTGGGCGGCAAGAACCCCATGCTGGTGCTCGAGGACGCCAACCTGGACAAGGCGGTGGAAGGGGCCCTGATGGCCGGGCTGCTCAATCAGGGGCAGGTGTGCGCCGCAGCCTCGCGCTTCTACGTGCATCGCCGCCAGTACGAGGCCTTCTGCGAACGCCTGCATCAGGCCGTCAGCGGCATGTCGCTGGGGCCGGGACTGGATCCCACGGCCCAGCTCAACCCGGTGGTCTCCAAGCGCCACCAGCAGAGCATCCTGAACTATCTCGAGATCGCCGAGCGCGAGGGCGCCCGTGTCCTGCGAGGCGCCGAGGCTCCCGATGACACCGGCTTCTATGTTTCCCCGGTGGTGCTGGCCGACGTTACCCAGCAGATGACCCTGGCACGCGAAGAGGTCTTCGGCCCGGTGCTGTCGGTGATCCCCTTCGACGACGTCGACGAGGCGCTAGCCATGGTCAACGACAGCGACCTGGGCCTGGCCGCCAGTCTGTGGACCAATGACCTGTCGCAGGCCATGCGCCTGATCCCCGAGATCGAGGCCGGCACGGTGTGGGTCAACACGCACGTCACCCTGGACCCGAACCTGCCCTTCGGCGGCGTCAAGCAATCCGGCATAGGCCGCGAATTCGGCCGCGAAGCGATCGAATCCTTCACCGAACTCAAGTCGGTATGCATCGCCTACTGATCATTGCTGGACGTGACTCGGAATTGCGTCACCTTGCGCCCGGTGCCTGCCTGAAGGCACCGGGCACCTTTGTTCCACGGCGGTCAGCCTGCTGGACCGAGTTGCCATCCTCATTTTTCCCTCGGCATCCCGCATATGATCGATAGCGTGGAGTTTGGCGAAGCGGCAGTCTGGGGGACGCCATCAATGGTTCGAGAATCACTCGTCGACACAGTGGATGCCTCGAACCATCACGAGCGAGAACAACAGATAACACGAGGCTCCGATATGCAAACCTCTCCCTTGAGTAACCTGAACCAAAGAGTAGCGCGCGCCTCCCGCGGTCTCGCTATGACGCTGACGACCGTCAGTGCCCTATTGCTGGCGACCCCGTCGACCCATGCCGATGACAGCCCCCAGCAAGTCTCCGCCGAGGAGCTGCAGGCACCAACACGCGTCGTCACCCTCGGTACCGGTACTCCCTCGATCGACGCTGGTCGTGCCGGTACCGCTACGGCGGTGATCGTCAATCAAGACCAGGTATATCTGTTCGATGCTGGCTCCGGTTTCATGCAGACCCTTGGTCACTTCGAAGCGGAGGGAAAACGTGACATCTTTCCTCCGACATCCCCCAACCCCAACGCCATGCTGCCCACCTTCCTCGATAAGCTGTTCCTGACCCACCTGGATTCCGACCATATTCTGGGCATCCCCGAGTTGTTGCTTCGTGGCTGGGTACTGGAACGTCAACAGCCGGTTCGCATCTGGGGCCCGGCCGGCACGCGGACCGTGGTCGACGGCGTGGTAGAGGCCTATCAACCGGACATACAGCACCGCTTGGGGAGCCTTCCGATCAGTGAGGAGGCGCCATACACCGGCATTGTGGAAGAGCTAGGCTCAGATCCCGGTACCGTCTATCAGGACCGCTACGTGACAGTCAGCGCGTTCAACGTGGATCACGGCAGTTGGGAGCAGGGCGAGGCCTACGGCTATCGCATCGAAGCGCCGGACAAGACCATCGTGATCTCCGGCGATACCCGCCCCAGTCCCAACCTGCTGGAACATGCCAAAGGCGCCGATATCCTGCTCCACGAAGTCATGTCGGTAGCCGGCATGGAAGCGATGTCACAGGACTGGCAGAACTATATGCTGGATGCCCATACCACAACGCATCAGTTGGCCGAGATCGCCCGAGAGATCGACCCGGAGCTGCTGGTCATGATCCATCCGCTGTTCCTGGGTGCACCAGAAGAGGTGCTGCTGGAAGAAATGCAGGCCGCCTACGACGGCAATGTCGTCCTGGCCGACGATGGCGACGTCTTCGAATGAGCGATCCGGGCCTCGTGGCTTCCTGATGAATGAGGGGGGCACGAGCCCCTTCGAGTCGTCGCATAATGCCCAGGCACCACCGTTCATCTGCACGATGTGCATGGCCGCCGGCGGGTGGAAGGATGGTCGAGAACAGGTTTCCCGCTGACCCCGGCGAGGCGACCGACAACAACAGGGGGATGGCAACATGTCTGACATGGCTCAACAAGCGGCAACCGAGACGGAACGCCAGCTGGCCGAGCTCAGTACACTACTACTAGATATCCATCGCCTGTCCAGGGAACGGTCTCTAGCCGCCTTTCACGATGCAGCCCTGCAGCGCCTGCAGCAGGTACTGCCCTTCGACAAGGCCTGGTGGGGGCGAGCGGCACACATCGACGGCCGTATCGAAGAACACAGCTTTCACCTGTTCGGCCTCGCGGCAGGGTTTGTCGAGGATTGGCGCTCCATCCAGCACGACGACGTCACCGTCGAGCATGCCCATGAGTTGCCGGGGCAGGCCGTCATCGTCGACATGCACGCACACACGTCCGGCTTGCGTTGGCTCGGCGAGCGCCACGGGCTGGGCGAGCTAGTGTGCGTCATCCATACGAACCCCCTGACCCAGCTCACTGACCACCTATCACTATATTGCCCGTTGGGCGCGCGCTTCGATGATCGACACCGACGTTTGCTGACTCATCTGGTGGCACATCTGTCAGCCGCCGTCGATGCCAATCAGATTCGTACCCTGATCGCTCGCCGCGAGCGGCTCACGCAACAACAGAACCTTGCACTCGCCGTCTGTGATCGTCATGGGGTACTGCACAGTGCCGAACGCGGCTTTGCCGAGCTGTTATCCGAAGAGTGGCCCGATTGGCAAGGGTCGCAACTTCCCGAGGGTTGCCAACCCAGCGGCTACCTGGGGCGAACCATACGCATCGAGTCGCAAGTCGACCAGGACTTGTTCCTGCTGACCGTCTATCGACGCAGCCCCCTCGACTGCCTGTCGGCGCGCGAACTGAGCGTGGCACGCCAACTGAGCCAGGGGCAGACCTACAAGGAAATTGCCCGGGAGCTCGGCATCGCGCCAAGCACGGTGCGCCACCATCTACGCAGCCTTTACCAGAAGCTCGATGTACATGACAAAGCCAGCGTCGCCACACTATTGAGCCGAACGCCGCCTGGCTAGCATCCGGCTCACTCTTCCCCACCCTTACACGCAATCGCTGCCCCTAACCGGCAGGCGAGGGCCCCGGACGTGTATATCACGGGCCATCACGATCGCTGACAGCACCGACTCCAAGGAAAGACAATGAACAACACGAAGACCCCCACCTCGACTGCCCTCAAGACGTCACTATGCATCCTTTCCTGCGCCGGCTTGCTGGGGCTTCCCGCCACGGCCTCCGCGGTGAACCTCAATGCACGAGACTTCGTGTCGGCCCCGGTAGGCACGGTCATCAGTGCGAGCTACCTGAGCAACCAACACGCCGACGAGTTCCACGGCGCCGACGACGATGCCTATCTCAACGTCAACGCGCTGGCCTATCGACAACTCTGGTTCAGCGATATCTGCGGCACCCTGTGTACCCCACAGTTCGTCCTGCCCTACCTCGATTTCACGGTGAAGGCTCCCGGACAGCCGCACGATGCCGACGAAGCTGGCTTCGCCGACCCTCAGATCGGCGGCACGCTGTATGTCATCAACGATCCGGAGACCCGGACCTACAGTGGCCTGTTGACCCTGGTGTCCCTGCCCCTCGGCGAGTATGACGCCAACCGGCCCGGCATCTCGGCCGGGGCCAACCGCTGGGCCACCCACCTCGCCTACAACTACACCCAGGGCATCGGGGAGCGCTGGATCGTGGAGGGCAATCTGGAAGCCCAACTCTACGGCAGCAACGACGACTATCACGGATCCACTCTCGAGCAGGAACCGCTGTATCGCCTGCAAGCCTTTGCGTCATATGACATCACACCCAGGACCTACGGCGCTCTGCGGCTAATCTACGGCCAGGGCGGCGAGCTGGAAATCGATGGCGAGACGATCGCCGATACCGAGCAGCGCTATACCCGCCTGGGGGCCGAGCTGGCGCACAACGTGACCCCAAGAGACAGGATCCTGCTTGCCCTGTCCCAAGACATCGACACCGAGAACGCCTTCCATGGCAGCCAGGCGCTGTTGCGCTTCTCACATGTCTGGTGATTCCCCGTTCCCCGACGGCAACGACAACCACAAAGGAGCCACGCGCATGTCATCAATTCCTACTTCCCCTCCGGACCCTCTGGCTGCGACCCCGCAACGCCGCCTGGTGCTGGCCATCGTGGCCTGCGCCGCCATCACACCGGCCATCTTGATGGCGGCGCCGGCCATCGCCGCACAGCTGATCAGCCAACTCGGGCTCGCGCCCAGCCAGGTGGGCAACCTGTTTTCCGCCGAGTTGGGAGCCATGAGTCTCGCCACCCTGCCGGCCTACTGGTGGTTGCCGCGCTTCTCCTGGCGTCGGGTGGCCCTGGTAGCGAGTCTGGTCTTCATCGTAGGCAACATCGCCTCCTCGATGATGCAAGATTACGGCACCTTGATGGCGCTGCGCATGCTCAGCGCCTTCGCCGGCGGTTCACTGATGGTGCTGTGCATCTCCAGTGCCGCTCTGACCGCGAACAAGGATCGCGTCTACGGCCTCTGGGTCATGGGACAGCTGGTCATCGGCGCCATCGGGCTGGCCGTGCTACCGGCGCTCTTCGAGCGTTTCGGCCTAGCCGTCGTCTATTGGCTACTGGCCGGACTAATGGCGGCCTGCCTGCCTCTGACCCGAGCCTTCCCAGGTCGCAGGCGCCAGCGGGCCATTGCAGCGGACCGCCCGCCCGTGCCGCGCCTGGAGGCAACGCTAGGCATCCTGGCGGTACTGACCTTCTACATCGGCCTGAGCGGTGTATGGACCTTCATCGGCAGCATCGCCAGCGATAGTGGACTCTCGGCGCAGACTAGCGGCGAGATCCTCGCCGCTGCCACCGTGATGGGCATCCTGGGCGCCGCTGGGGCCACCCTGATCGGCGCCCGGGGGGGACGGCGTCTCTGGCTGGTCGTCGGCTACGCGCTGATGATCGCCGCAGTGGCCCTGTTGCTGGAGGGTCCGGCGCTGGTGCGCTTCACCCTGGCCGCGCTGGCCTTCAAGTTCACCTGGACCTTCGTGCTGCCCTTCGTACTGGCCACGCTGGCCGATCTGGATACCTCCGGTCGGCTCATGAACACCACCAACCTGGTAATCGGTGGCGGTCTGGCGATTGGTCCGGCGTTGGCCGGCCGTGCGCTGGAGTCCAGCAGCGGCTTCGAACTGCTGCTCGGAGGTGCTGCCGCCATCGTCACCCTGTCCCTGGTGCTGGTAATGATCGCGCAGCGTGGTACCACCGGCTCTTCCCGTTCACCCTCGACCCCTTCCGGAGAAACGCCATGACCCGCCGAACCGCCTTCTTTTTCGATGAGCACTGCATGTGGCACAGCGCCGGTCAGCATGCCCTGATCATGCCGGTAGGCGGCTGGGTGCAGCCGCCGGCCGCAGGGGGACTTGCCGAATCGCCCGAAACCAAACGCCGGCTGAAAAGCCTGATGGACGTATCAGGGCTCAGTGACGTCCTGACAGTACGCTCGGCGCCCGCCGCCGAAGAGGTCGACCTGAAGCGTATCCACCCGGCGGATTACCTCAACCGCTTCCAGGCATTGAGCGAGGCTGGCGGCGGGGAACTCGGCGAAACCGCGCCCATCGGGCCGGGCAGCTACATGATCGCCAAGCAATCGGCGGGCTTGGCCATGGAGGCAGTAGCGACGGTACTCCGCGGCGAGGCCGACAATGCCTATGCGCTGTCCCGCCCCCCAGGTCATCACTGCCTGCCCGATCAGGCCATGGGATTCTGCTTTCTGGCCAATATCCCCATCGCCATCGAGGCGGCCAAGGCGCGTTTCGGGCTCGAGCGGGTAGCGGTGATCGACTGGGACGTGCACCACGGCAACGGCACCCAGGCGATCTACTACGATCGTGGCGATGTCCTGACCGTGTCGCTGCACCAGGAAGGCTGCTTTCCGCCAGGATATGGGGGCGCCGAGGATCGGGGGGAAGGAGCCGGCAAAGGCCTCAACTTGAACATTCCGTTGCTTCCCGGCGGGGGCGAGGACGCCTATCGTCATGCTCTGGAGCGGCTGGTAGTGCCGGCCCTGGAGCACTTCGCCCCGGAGCTGATCATCGTTGCCTGCGGTTACGACGCCAATGCTCTGGATCCCCTCGCACGCATGCTGCTGCCCAGCGAGGCATTCCGCGACATGACCCGGATCGTGCGCGAGGCCGCCGAGCAGCTGTGTGACGGCCGCCTGGTCATGGTCCACGAGGGCGGTTACTCAGAGGCCTATGTTCCCTTCTGTGGCCACGCCGCCCTTGAAGAGCTGGCGGGTGTCACCACCGGGGTAGAGGATCCGCTGCTGGACTTCATCCAGGCGCAACAGCCCAACGCCGAGCTTCGCGCCTTCCAGCGCGAGCGCCTCGACGAACTGGCGAGGAGTTGGCAGTCGTCACTCCATCCGGCATGAGCCGGTGCGCCTGCCGGGCCAAGGGGCCGGCAGGCGCGTCAATGGGCAATGGGGGCAACAAAGCAGGGCAGCCCTCGGCCGATACTTGGCATCCATGGCCATACTGCCGCCCGCATTCATGGGGTAAGCGCTTTAATGCAGACAATGGTGCCGGCGGTAGTCCCGCGGCGACATGCCGTGAGACTTCTTGAAGGCTCGGCTGAAGTGGGCCGAATCGGTGAAGCCCCAGTGGTAGGCGATCTCGGTAATCGAGTACCGCGCTCGGCTCGGGTCCGACAGCGCTTCGGCACAGCGCGCCAGGCGCTGCCGCTGGACATAGCGGCAGACGCTGTCGCCGTGGTGCTCGAACAGCCGATACAGCCGACGGACGGAGATGTGCAACTGCTCCGCCAGGAAGGTCGGCGAGAGGCGCTCTTCCTCCAGGCGCTGATCAATCAGCTGCTGGGCACAGCGATAGAGTTCCTCCGCCGGCGCCTCGGTGACCGCATCGGCGCCTTCCCGACAGGTCGGCGCCAGCAGGGACAGCAACGAATCACGCAGGCCGATACCATCCTCTTCGGTCAGGGGCGCGCTCAGCTGCCGGGATACCACGCGATTGACGATCAGCTGCAGGATCTGGCCGCTGGCATTGCCGGTGTTCAACTTGCCGAACGGGACCCGGCGATCGGCGAAACGCTCGATGACGGCATCGCGAGGCAGATGGAAGGAGCTGTGCTCGATGAAGCCCTGAGGCAGGATCTCGCAGTCACGCGCCGAATCCAGCAGGGCCATCTCGCCTGGCAGCATGTCGATGGCGCGTCCCTGCTGGATGAGGCGGGCGCGCCCCTGACGCTGCACGATCAGGAAGCAGTAGCGGTCTTCTTCGCGGTCGCTGCTGGGCCGCTGGCGAACGATTCGCTGCGCATTGGTAGTGATCTCGGCAACCTCGAGGCTGCCGGCGAGCCGTTTGCCGACCGAGCCGTGGAAGGGCATGTCGTCGGGCAGAGGGCGTGATTGGAATTGGCCGCAGGTACGTTGCAGCTCGGCGAGCCAGGCGGAAAACGAATCTTGCTGGGGATGGGCAGAGATCACAGGACCTCCTGTCAGGTGGCCGCGTCGTTATCATTTTTTTATTAATATGTTATTAAAAATAACGCCGCCAGACTCGGAGGTCAATCGCCCCTTTCGTCGAGCCCGGCTTTCGCCTGCGGCGGGAGAGATACTGGATCTTGCCATGGGCCGCACCAATCCGGGCCAGCAGCGGGTCGCGGGGCACCGCTCCCGTTGCCATCACGAAGAATCCCGTCAGCGGCACACCAAGCGCGCCACCTGCCGCAGCGTCGACTGATCCAGATAGGGATGAATTTCGACCTGTTTGGTCGCGATCGGCGCCTCGCTGATCTCGACCGCGCACCAGCTGGGTCGCATTGTAGTTGCTGACGCCGAGCTCCAGGATGAACTCCGGGACGCCACCTCTGGTGCCAGAAGCGTCGAGTGACGTCCCCCGCCTTCACCTCGCTCGACGACGAAGCGCTCCGCTTTGGGGCGCCTTTGTCTTCGATGGCTGCTGTTCAGGCCTCCGCCTACTGCGCCAGACACTCCACGAAGGCGCGGACCCGGGCCGGGCGGTAGCGGGCCGGCGGAAACACGGCATGAATGTCGCCTCGGGGCAGATGCCAGTCGGACAGCACGTCGAACAGCCGGCCGGCAGCCAGGTCTGGGTCGACGACATAGTCCGGCAATACCGCCAAGCCGGCACCGGCCAGGGCCGCCTGGCGTACGGCCAGGGTCGCATTGAGCCTGAGCGCTGCCTGGAGGGTGACGCTCTGCTGCGTCAGTGCATCACGATGGAAGGTCCAACGGGCGGGGTCACGCAGGGCCATGTTGGCGATGATGGGAAAGCCGGCGAGCGTCTCCGGCGAGGTCGCCCCGTCCAGGCATGACCACCACTGCGGGGCGGCGACCAGGCGCTGCTCGAATCGCCCGATCCGCCGCGCCGGAAGGTGTTGCTCGGTCAGCCAGCCCGCGCGAATGGCGAGATCAAGCCGGCCGTCGCCCAAGTCTACGGTTTGGTCGCTGAATTGAGCGTCCACCCGACACTGGGGGTAGCGCTCGGAAAACGCCGTGATAGCGGGAACGACCGCCCCGATGCCGTAGTCGACGGGAGCCGTCAGGCGAAGAGTGCCGGTGAGCTCCTGCACGGCTTCGGCCAGTTCGCCAAAGGCATCCTCTGCTTCCTCGAGAATCAGCGCGCAGCGGTAGTAGAACGCCTGCCCCGCCTCGGTGGTGCTCACGCGCCGCGTGCTGCGGATCAGGAGCGTCGTGCGGCATTCGCGTTCAAGCCGAGCGATCTGATGACTGACCACCGCACGGGTGATCCCGAGGCGATCTGCCGCGGCCGTGAACGAGCCGGTCTCTACTGCGGCAACGAAGTAGCTCAGGCGATTAAGGTTTGAGGATCCAGTCGCCACGGGAAGGCTCCATTGTCAGTTTTTGGCATACAGTCGGTTTGCATTGTATGCATTTATCCTCGGGCGTGCCGACGTCATGATACGTTCCATCCCGCAAGGAGCGCCTCAGGCGCGGGCGAGCGACTCAAAGGAGCTGATTGCGGCGATGCAAGCCCGTTACCCCGAGCTCGCCGGCGAAAGCTCCTTGGCACTGAGTGCGAAAGTGGCCATGGGAGAAATGGAATGGTACTGAGGCGCTGATGTTTCTCTGCATATCGCACATCTGATGGCAAGCGGCCCCCGGGCCGCTTGACTCAGCGGCTCATGCCTGCCGGGCATCACGACTCGCAGCCCGCCGCCAGTGCGGCTCTCGAGCATCAACCGGCTGTGGTGCGCCATCACGATACTCCGCGCGATGCTGAGCCCCAGGCCTTAGTCGATGGCGCTGGCGGCAGCGTCGCCCTCGCCGCGCCGTTTGGCACCCGCTGCGGTACCGCCAAGCCGCCGGCCTTTCCTCGATGACGCCTGAGCCCGGCCCGATCGTTGCCATGCACGCGTTCTGCCGCTGGCAGGGAGCACCAATTGTCTGGCAGTGGCAGTCAAGACGTGACATCCGATTGCAGGCAGATTGGGGTCGACGTCTCTCTGGTTTGATGAAACGACAGAGGCTGGGCACAAAAAAGAGGCACAAGAGCCTGAGGAGATTCGACATGAGCAGCACGATGGTGGGCCGGACGCCAACAGGGAGCGGTATCGCCGAACGGCCAGGCACGATCGGCTTCAAGACCATGATCGCCATCTGCGTGGGCTGCGTCGTGGTACAGGGGGCGATGGCCTCGTCGCTGATCGGCTTCGGCATCGGCGGCCTGAGCTTCCTGGCGGCCATGGTCCTGGCGCTGATCTTCGCCTTCTGCAACGCCATCAGCTTTTCCGAACTTTCCCTGATGTATCCCTCCTCCACGGGAACCCTGGCGACCTACACGCAGAAGGCCATCGGCCACTTCCCGGCGATAGTATCGGTGTTCGCAGGCTACGTGGTGGTGGCGATGTTCGGCCTCTCAGCGGAACTGATCATGGTCGACGCTCTGCTGCAGACGCTCTTCCCCGAGGTGCTTCCCCCTTACCTGGTGCCGCTGCTGCTGCTGTTCGGCCTGGCGGCGTTGAACATCCTCGGCACCGATGTCTTCGCCCGGCTACAGAACCTGTTCACTTTCTCGATGATCGCGGCCATCCTGCTGGTCGGGGCGACGTCGCTACTGGAGACACCCTCGGCACCGATCACCCAGGCGGCGGCCGGCATCGACTGGGGGCTCGATGGCATCTCTGATGGCAGCTTCATCGGCCTGACGGCGCTGGCGATGTGGCTGTTCGTCGGCTGCGAGTTCATCTGCCCCCTGATCCAGGACATCCGTCAGCCGGAACGCCGCGTGCCCCGCGCGATGTTCGTGTCGCTGCTCGTCATCTTCGCCCTATTCGCGCTGTTTAGCCTGGGCGGCGGGCGCTATCTTTCCCAAGAGACGCTGACGACATCGTCGCTGCCCTATCTGGACCTGGTGGACGGCGTCTTCGGCAAGGTGGGCCTGATCATCGCCACCGTCATGGGCCTGACCGCGACCTGCAGTACCGTCAACACCGTGCTCGCCTCGGTGCCTCGGATGCTCTCCGGTATGGCCGCCAACGGTCAGGCCTTCGGCATCATGGGCCGGAAACACCGCCGCTTCGACACGCCCTGGGTCGGCATTCTGTTCCTCGCCGTGATCGTGGCGGTGCCCTTCCTGCTCGTCAGCCCGGACAACATCGTGCTGCTGCTGATCGGCGCCTCGACCAGCTGGTTGCTAGCCTACATCGTCGCCCACATCAACGTCGTCGTGCTGCGGTTCCGGAAGCCATCGCACGCCCGTCCCTACCGAACGCCGTTCTACCCCATCCCACAGATCATCGGGATCATCGGAATGGGTTACGTGGCCGCCCATGCATCCCCCTCACCGGATCTGACGGCCACCGTCTACACCCTGCTGGGGGCGGTCCTGGGCATCGTCGCCGTGATCGCCCTGTTCTGGGTCAAGCTAAAGATGAAGAAGGGACTCTTCGAACCGGACATGACAGACTGACCCCGACGCGAACTACCGACCGCGAGACCGCCGGCGATCCGGCAGTCTCGCGGTCGCGATAACGACAACAACACGATTCAGGAGGCGTTGCCGATGACCGTCTCACTTCATCACTGCGAGGATGTCGCCGAGCATGCCCAGCGGCTGAGCGGCTGGCAGCAGGAATACGACCAGATCGAAGCCGGACACTTCTCCGGCGATATCGTCGATGTCAGCGGCCATGAGATAAGGCTATTCCGCGAAAGCGGCAACCTCGGGCTGTCGCACCTGATGCACTTCCCGGAATCGCAATGGCATCTGGTGCTGCCGATCCACTGGCCGAGCCATTCGCTGTTTCAGACCGAAGCCATCAACGTGCTGCCGCACTGCAAGGAGTTCCGGGGCGTAGCACCGGCGAACTACGACCTGCTGGTGGTGTCGATCGATCGCCACCGCTACGAATGGCTGGAGCGCGACGGCCACCGTCTGCGCCGGCTCGAGGCGCCCGCCTCGCTGCTGGCCGACGTCAAGGCACAGTGGCAGGCCATGACGGACTACCTGCTCGCGTCGCGGGAGGCGCCGTCGCCGGCGCTGCAGCGCACGTTCTCGCGCCAGCTCGAGGAGGGCGTCGAGCTGCTGATGGGCGACGCCTCGCGCTCACCGCGGCTCGACGACACCTGCTACCGCACCCGCCGCTACATCGTCGACCGCTGCCATGCGCTGGCCCGAGAGAAGCCGGACGATCCCCCCTCGATCATGTCCCTGTGTAACCGGCTGAAGATCTCCCGCCGCACCCTGCAGTACAGTTTCCAGGTGGAAACCGGCCTCTCTCCGGTCCACTACCTGCGCGCGCTGCGCCTCAATGCAGTACGCAGAAGCCTGCTGCAGGACCCGTCCCAGGGCATCGCCGACGCCGCCGCACGACAAGGTTTCTTCCACCAGAGCTATTTTAGCCGCGAGTACCGGCGCCTGTTTCAGGAGCCCCCCTCCACCACCCTGCGCCGTCTCCAGGCGCTCTAGGGCCGCCGCGCAGGAAAGGTCTCTCGACATTCCCCTCCTCAGGGCGCTGGCAGACAGCGCCCTTGTCCTGCTGCCCTGCTACAGCGCCCCCCCGGCATCCGACGGCTCGAGGCATTGCCGATTTGTGCTAACGCCAGCGTTCCCGGCCATGCAACATCCACTAGAGCCAGGCACGTTCGAAGGAGCCGGCTTTCATCCGCGGTGCAATATCCGCATCCAGGTGAACAGGCGGGAGGGGCAATCTCCTCTCTCCCGCACACTGCGATCCAAGAGAGGCCAGACGCATGCTGCCGACAATAAAGACGATCGTGTATGCATCGGATATCACCACGGGCAGCCGTCCGGCGTTCCGCATGGCCATCGAGCAGGCCGTCAAGCATGACGCTCGCATTATTTTCCTCCATGCCATCGAGCCGATGGACACGGATACCAGCGACATGGTGCGCGACTACCTGCTCTCCCAGGCACAGCTCAAGCACACCCGCCAACTGCTGGACCAGTATCGCAGCAAGATCGAGAAGCGGATCTCCGACTTCCTGCGCAGCGAGATCCCCGACGGCACTCACCTGAAACAGGCGCCGGAGATCGAGGTTGCCACCGGGCGTCCCGACGAGGTGATCGTCAACATCGCCCAGCAGCAGCAGGCGGACATGATCGTGATGGGCGACCGCGGCGGATCTGCCGCTTCCCGACTGTTCCTCGGCTCGACCACGCAGAAAGTCATGCAGCAGACGAGGATACCGGTCCTGATCGTCCCCCTCGGGGGCTAAACCGGCAAACTTCAATAACGCAACAATAAAGAGGAAGACCATGAACAAGCTGACAAGAACCCTGTCCATCGCCACGCTGGCCCTCTCTCCACTGCTGGCCGCCGCACCGGCCATGGCGGAATATCCCGAGCGTCCCGTCCAGTTCGTCGTCCCCTGGCCACCCGGCGACCTGGAAGACATTCTCACGCGCATCATCGCCGAGGAAATGACGGACGAGACCGGCACGCCGGCCTCCGTCATCAATAAGCCCGGCGGTGCCGGCATCGTGGGCGCACTGGACGTCGCCCAGTCGCGTCCAGACGGCCAGACCATCGGCTCCTTCGTGGCAGATATACTCACCACCCACATCCATTCCGGCAACGCCCCCTACGACCGCTCCACCTTCGAGCCAGTCGGCATCTTCCTCGATTACCCCTTCGTGATCGCCGCCAATGCCGACGCACCTTACGACAACCTGGAGGAGCTGGCCGAGTACTCCCAGGATCACGATATCGCCCTGGGTCACTTCGGCTACCAGGCGCTGCCGACGGCCATCACCTTGCAGGCCGCCAAACAGACGGGCATCCGCATCGCCTCCTATGCCGCCTTCGATGAAAACAACTGCGCGACGCTGGCGACCGGTGACGCCGACATCATCAACACGACGACCCAGCTGATCCTTTCCTGCCTGAAATCCGGTGAGGTCAAGCTCCTGACGTCCCTGACCCAGGAGCGCCTGCCCATCGCACCGGACGTGGCCACCCTGGCCGAGCAGGCAGGCATCACCCAGACCACATGGAACGGCCTGTTCGTGAAAGCCGGAACCCCGCAAGAGGTGAAGGACAGGATCGCGGAGATCGCTCAGCAGGCACTGCAGTCGGATCGCGTACGCGAGCTGAGCGAGTCGACCGGCGCCGGCATCTACTGGATCGACGGAGCAGAGGCCGAGGAGATGGTGGCTCGCGACTTCGAGAACTCCAAGGTACTGCTCGACTTCATGAACCAGTAACCCACCGACGGGAATGCGGCCCGAGTGACCGGCCGCATTCCCGCTTCGCTCGCCACCCCAAGTGTCCCGATGCCTTCGGAAGGTTGCTGCCGTGCCAACACAGACCACCGTCAAAGCCGATATCTACTGGATACTGCTCGTCGTATCCATCGTGCTGCTGATACTCGTTCCCGACCAGGCCGCCTGGGTAGACACCCGGCGAGGCTGGTACACACAGCCCATGATGGGAGCGCTGCTGGGACTGGGAACCCTGGCGATCTTCTCTGCCTATCGCGCCTTGCAGCTGACGCGATACGAGATCCGTCAGGGCCGCTGCCCCCTGTTTCGGAAAAACCCGCTCGAAACGCTGGTGGAACTGCTGGACAGCTACCGGACGGCATTGATCTCTTCGCTGCTGTTTTTCCTGTACATCAAGTCGCTGCCCATCCTCGGCTTCGTGCTGGCCACCTTGATGTTCGTCACCGTGCTGCTGTGGCTCTCTCGACTCCTGAACCGTACCTGGCTGCTCGCCAGCCTCGGAACGGTGATGGCGCTGGTGCTCATCTTCCGGGTCACCGTATCCGTCTGGATGCCCGATGTATGGCTGTATTCCCTGCTGCCCGATCAGCTGGCTGACTTCGCCAACCGCTATTTCTGAGAGGTTTCAGCATCATGGATGCAATACTGCTAGGCCTTAATGAAGTGGCCTCCCTGGACGTCATGCTGGCGATCGTTATCGGGGCCCTCATCGGTGTCACCATCGGCTCCATTCCAGGGCTGGAACCCGCTGGCGTCATGGCGATCCTGCTGCCGATGACTTTCGCCATGGAGCCCCTGCCCGGCGTGTCTCTGCTGCTGGGCGTCTATGGCGGCGCCTGGTACGGCGGCGCCATCCCCGCCATCCTGATGAACACGCCCGGCACGCCGGTCGCGGTGCTGACGACCTATGACGGCTACCCGATGGCACAGCGCGGCGAGGCCCGCCGAGCGCTGTCCATCGCCTATACATCCTCCTTCGTCGGCGGCCTGATCAGCGTCTTTTCCCTGATCCTGCTGGCCCCGACCCTGTCCCAGATCGCTCGCCAGTTCGGCTCCGCCGAGTTCGCCATGCTGGCGGCGCTGGGCATGATCTTCGTCGTCCTGGCACACCGAAAGCACGTGGTCGAAGCGGCCATGATGCTGGGGGTAGGCATCTTCTTGAGCACTATCGGCCTGGACCTGTCCTACAGCACCCAGGTCTTCACCTTCGGTCAAAGCTGGCTGCTCTCGGGTATCCCGCTTGTGCCGGCGGTGATCGGCCTGTTTGCCATGTCGCAGGCGTTCATCCTGCTGTCACAGCGCGGCAACGATGCGCAGGAAACAACGCTGTCCGGCAGCGGGCTGTTTTCCGGCGTCTTCGACCTGCTCAAACACAAGCTGACCGTCGCCCGCTCGGCCGCCCTCGGCGTGGTCATGGGCCTGCTGCCCGGCGTCGGCGAGTTCGGGTCGCAGTTTTTCTCCTACACCCTGGCACAGAAGTTCTCCAGGACGCCGGAGAGGTTCGGTAACGGTGCCCCCGAAGGGCTGATCGCCTCGGAAACCTCCAACAATGCCGTCACCGCTTCCGTCATGGTGCCACTGCTGGCGTTCGGCATTCCCGCCGATGCCCTGATGGCCATGCTGCTGGCGGTCTTCATGGTGCACAACTATATCCCCGGTCCGACGCTGTTCGTGGAACGCCCGGAATTCATCTCCGGCCTTTATATCTCGCTGTTGATGATGAATGTGGTGGTGTTCGCCTACTTGACCTTCGCCACCAAGTGGATCGTCAACCTGACACGCGTCAGGGGCCGCTTCATCGGTGCCTTCATCCTGGTGCTCGGCTTCATCGGCAGCTACAGCCAGAACTATCAGTACAGCGACTGCCTGATCGCGCTTGGTTTCGCCATCTTCGGCTATGTGCTCAAGCGCAATCAGATCCCCGCCGTTCCCATCATCCTGGGACTGGTACTGGGCCCACTGTTCCTCACCCGCACGCAGCAGGCGCTGGGTGTCGCCGGCGGCGACCTGACCATCTTCCTGCAGCGACCGATCAGCCTGACCCTGCTCGTCATGATTGTGCTGTCGCTCGGCATCTTTGCCTGGAGCCAGCTGCGCCAGCGCCGGTGCGAAGCGTCATGACCGGCCAGCGGATAGAGACCGCCATTCTTCGTGCCATGTCTGACCAGTGAGCGGACAGGCGACATGATGATCACCTGCTGGGAGCACAACTGCTTTTTCTGGAAAACGAGCATCGACGCCGTGCGAATGCGTTCGTCAAGACGCCTTGAAAGCAATGATGCACGCCACGTCGGCGGCTGCCTTAAGAGCCGCTGTTTTCAACGACAAGAACTGCCAATACCAAGGGAATCAACAATGAAGAAAAGCGTAAAGCCCTCCTTGAGTGCGATCCTGCTGGGCTCCGCCATTGCAGCAGCGTCCGGCTCCGCGTCCGCCTACAACCTTTATAGCGAAGCGGGCACCGAACTGGACCTGGATATCGAGGCGGCCCTGGGGGTGTTCTCCAGCCAGGAGAACTACCGGCCCAAGCCAGAAGGAGGCGGCTCCGACTGGCAGGAGGGCTATCTCAAGTATGGTCTTTCCGGCCAGCACACCTACTCGTCCGGCGCCAGCCTCTATGGCGCCCTGAACCTCGTCAGCTCCGCGACCTGGGGTGATGGCGATGCGGGGGGCTTCACCTCCGGCGACGAATCCGAGACCGACCTGGAAGACGCCTACGTGGGCTGGCGTTCCGGCAACCTGATCCCGGCACTGGGGCAGGATGGCCTGGACCTTTCCTTCGGCCGCCAGAACTTCGTCATCGGCGACGGCTTCCTGATCAACGGTGACTCCTTGAACCTCGGCGATGCCCTGGGGAACGATCTTGACCGTGGCGGCGCCTACTGGCTGGCCGCACGCAAGGCCTTCGACCGCACCGCCATTGCCCGCATCGGCGGCAGCGAAGGCCTGCGCAGCGATCTGTTCTGGCTGGAATCCGACAACAAGGCCCAGGCGGAAACCGAGCTGGCCGGCCTCAACCTCGAGTACGTCATCCCGGAAGGGACCTTCGGCATGACCTATCTCGAGGGCCTGGACGTCAACGAGGACTTCGGATACGCCAACCGGGACGGCCAGGAGACGGTCAGCCTGCGCTATCAGGGCAATGCCGGCGTCAACAACCTGTTCCTGTCGGGCGAGTTCGTGACCCAGGACCAGGGCGACGATTCCAAAGACGCCGACGCCTGGTACCTGGAAGCCGGCTGGACCTTTGCCGACCTGCCCTGGTCGCCCAGCGTCAACTACCGTTACTCGACCTTCGACGAAGGCTTCGACCCGCTGTTCTTCGGCTTCAACCGCGGTTACGGCACCTGGTTCCAGGGCGAAGTGGCAGCCAACTATGCCGGCCCGTTCAACTCGGACGCCGACGTGCATCACCTGGGCCTGAAGGCCTCGCCGACGGAGACCCTGAGCCTGGGTACGCTG
Source organism: Halomonas organivorans (assembly GCF_014192055.1). GTDB lineage: Bacteria > Pseudomonadota > Gammaproteobacteria > Pseudomonadales > Halomonadaceae > Halomonas > Halomonas organivorans. The sequence continues at coordinate 137,594 of NZ_JACHXM010000009.1, forward strand.
TTCTTCGACTTCAGCGACACCACCGGAGGCAGCGGCGGCCTCGATGGCCAGGAAATCGACCTGTACGCGGAGTGGGTGGTGAACCCGCACCTGATCGTCAGCCCGCTGGTCGGGTTCTACTCGCCGGACCACAGCGATGCGAATGGCGGCACGCAGATCGGCAACGACGACACGAACGTCTACGCACAGCTGATCGCAGTCGTTCCGTTCTAAACGAAACCCTTGATACGACCTGGTGATGAGGGCCGACCGGCCCTCGTCCGCCCAGATCAGGAGCCTTGCCTCTCATGACGACTCAACGTTCAATGCTCATCGACGGGTCCCCCGTGATCGGCACCGGGGATGCCTTCTCGGTCATCAACCCGGCCACGGAAGACGCGATCTGCCAGTGCAACATGGCCAGCGTCGAACAGCTTGACCAGGCCGTGTCTGCCGCGCGACGCGCCTTCGCGACCTGGCGCCAGACCCCAGATGCGGAGCGGTGCCGGCTCATGCATCGGATCGCCGACCGCCTAGAGGAGAACGCAGACGAGCTGGCCGGGATCATCGTGCAGGAACAGGGCAAGCCGCTTGCGCTCGCGCAGATGGAAGTCGGCGCCGCAGCCGCCTGGACACGCTACAACGCCGACCTGGAGATTCCCGAGCCCCTGCTCGAGGACAGCGACAGTCGGCACGTGTCGGCCTGCCGCAAACCGCTGGGCGTCGTGGCCTCGATCACGCCCTGGAACTGGCCGCTGATGATCGCCGTCTGGCACATCATGCCGGCACTCCGCACGGGCAATACGGTCGTGTCCAAGCCCTCAGGCCTGACGCCCTTGAACACGCTGCGCCTCGTCGAGCTCATCAATGAGGTGCTGCCGTCGGGGGTCGTGAATGTGGTGATGGGCGAGGCCGAGATCGGCAGCGCGATCAGCGCTCACGAGGATATCGACAAGGTGATCTTCACCGGCTCGACCTCCACCGGCCAGCACATCATGGCCAACGCCTCCGGTACCCTGAAGCGCCTCACCCTGGAACTCGGCGGCAACGATGCCGCCATCGTGCTTCCCGACACCGACCTGGACGCGGTCGCGGAACGCATCTTCGATACCGTCTTCATCAACATGGGCCAGACCTGTTCCGCCCTCAAGCGGCTCTATGTCCACGAGGGCCAGTACGAGGCGATGTGCTCCCGGCTGGCCGAGCTGGCCGAGCGGCAGAAGGTCGGCGACGGGTTCGCCCCCGACACCACCTTCGGCCCGGTGCAGAATGCCGACCAGCACCGGCTCGTCTCGGCGCTGGTGGAGGACGCCCGCGCACACGGCGGACGCATCGTCTGCGGCGGCGAGGCGCCCCATGGGCCGGGCTATTTCTATTCCCCCACCATCGTGGCGGACGTCTCCAACGGCCATCGCCTGGTCGATGAGGAACAGTTCGGGCCGGTATTGCCGGTCGTCGCCTATCGCGACCTCGAGCACGCCGTCAGCATGGCCAACGACGGCGCCTTCGGTCTCGGCGGCTCGGTATGGGGAGCGGATCTCGAGCTGGCCAATCACCTCGCCACACAGCTGGAATGCGGCACCGTCTGGATCAACAACCACGCCGAGGTACTGCCGAACATTCCATTCGGCGGCAGCAAGATGTCAGGGGTCGGCGTCGAATTCGGCCTCGAAGGGCTGCTGGAATACACCCAGCTCCAGGTGATCAATTCCCGTAAGTGAACCGAGCATCTCTCGGGCACCTCTTGCATCAAGAGGCTGCTTTTGGCTCCCAACCGGGAGCCTTTTTTTATGCTCGGCATCGACGACGGAAGACCGTTACCCTGCACCGGAACAAACGCAAGGGGCCGCTGCCATGTGGCAGCGGCCCCTCGGCGCCACGTCGGTCGTCAGGACCGTGAGGACAGATACCGTTCCGCCTGCTCGCGGGCGCGACGGATCAGCTCGGGCGCCAGCTCACGCGCGGTACGGGTTTCCTGGCGGCTGCGGATCCAGCCCAGGTAAGTACAGGCTCTCGCGGTCAGGAACAGCTCCAGGCGATCCAGATCGTCGTCCGACAGGGCGCGCCGCTCCCGATAGCCGTCGATCAGCGCCTGTTTGGCCACCGGATAGCAGGCCTCTTCCTGAATGTGGTAGAGGGCCGTGGCCAGCTCGAACATGTGCCACCCGAACCCGGCATCGTCGAAATCGATCAGACGCAGGCGACCGTTATCGGCCATCAGGTTTTCCAGCACGAAGTCGGCGTGAATCAGGCTATAGCGCTGGGGCGAGCGGTCGACCTCCGACAGCTCGCGGCTGATGCGGTCACGCGCCGTTTCCAGCAACCGCCGCTGAGAGTCGTTCAGCAGCTCCAGTTCCCAGAAGCGCCCCCAGAAGGGCGCATCCCCCACCAGGCCGTCATGGTCCCAGGCGTGTCGCTCGAACCCTTCCGGCAACGCCCAGCGGCTCGACTGGTTGTGCAGCTCGGCGGCGGTCCGCCCCAGGTCGGCATACAGCTTGTCGACATACTCGGCGTTGTCGCCCAGGCCTTCTTCCTCGGATCCCAGGGGAGCCCCGTCGATCCAGGCGAAGAGATCGACATGGCGAGGCGCCGTGATGACCGCGGTGGATTCGCTGACCAGCAGGCGGCCGTCGGTCGTCGGCAGAACCTCGGGGACGGCGATGCCGCTGTCGTTCAGCGCCGACATCCACTGCAGCTCGGATTGCAGTGCGGCGAGGCTGTGATAGCCGTGACGATGGATCCGCAAGGCGTAGCGCTCACCGTTTCCGGCGGACACCTGGTAGACCGCATTCTCGCGGTATTTCACCAGCGATAGATCGCTGCCTTCCAGCCCCCAGTGACGCAGGGAGCGTTGCGCCAGCTCCTTCAGATGAGTGCCCTGATGCTCCGGGGACAGGCTGTCGAACGTGCTCATGCGGTCACCTCCTCGGTCAGTTGCGTCAGGGCCTCATCCAGGGTGTGCAGCAGGATATCCGCGTGCTCGGTCTGGAACGGCATGGGGGGGCGCAGCTTCAGGATGGCGTCATGGACGCCGATCTTGCTGATCAACACGCCCTTGTCGCGCATCAGATTGATGAGGCGACGCGTCTCGGCCTGGGCCGGCACTTTGGTCGCGCGATCCTTGACCAGCTCCACCCCGAAGAACATGCCCAGATCGCGGACATCGCCGATCAGCTCGTGCTTCCGCTGCAGCTTGCGCAAGCCCTCGGCCATATAGGCACCGGTGGTGACCGCGTTCTGCATCAGGCTGTCTTCTTCCAGGGCATCGAGCACCGCCATGCCGACGGCGGTGGATACCGGCGTGCCGCCGAAGGTATTGAAGTACATCGCCTCCTTGCTGAACGCCTCGATCATCTCGGGGCGCGCCACCACACCGGCCAGCGGGTGACCGTTGCCCATGGGCTTGCCCATGGTGACGATGTCGGGGGTGACGTCGTACCACTGGTAGGCCCAGAAATGCCGGCCACTACGGCCGAAGCCCGCCTGCACCTCGTCGGCGATGAACACGCCGCCGGCCTGGCGGACCTTCGCCACGGCCTTCTCCAGGAAGCCCGGCGGCACGTCGAGCAGGCCTTCGTTGGCGAAGTCGGGGCACACCAGAATGCCGGCCACCTTGATGCCTTCAGCGTGGAATTCATCGATCGCCTGCTGGACCCGGTCGGCATAGGCCTGGGCCAGGGCCTCGCCCGAGAGCCCGTCGAGGGGACGATAGGCGTCCGGGATCGGGAACGACTTCACGCGCTTGGTGGTCCGGGCCTCCGGCATGAAGCCCGTGCCGATCTCGGCCACCGCCTCCGTGTTGCCGTGGTAGGCGAAGTCGGTGACGATGATGCCCTGCCCGCCGGTACAGAAGCGCGCCATGCGCAGCGCCAGCTCGTTGGCTTCGCTGCCGGTGCAGGTCAGCATGGCCATCTGCAGGCCGTCGTCGAAGGTGCCAGTCAGCCGCTCCAGGTAATCGACGATGTTGTCGTGCAGATAGCGGGTGTGGATGTTGAGGGTCGAGGCCTGGCGGTGCATCGCCTCGACGACGCGGGGGTTGCAGTGCCCCACGTGGGGCACGTTGTTGTACACGTCCAGATACCGCTTCCCCTCGCTGTCCCAGAGCCAGACGCCCTCGCCGCGCACCAGATGCAACGGCTTGTCGTAAAACAGCGGTGAGTGGTGCCCCATGACGCGATATCTTCTGGAAAGAAGATCCTTAGCCTGATCGTCGGCCATAGTGTGAGTCGCCTCCTCAGCGAGAAACGAGCGATGAATGCGAGACCAGTATTCGGTGTTCCGCCACGAGACGGCATCCATCAGAGGATGGAGTTCAACGATTCAGGTCCGCCAGCACTCTCGCGACCAGCTCGCTGCGAGTGCGCACGCCGACCTTCCGGAAGATATGGTGGAGGTGGGTCTTGACCGTCGCCAGGCCCAGCGACAGCCGCTGGGCGATCTCCTTGTTGCCGCCGCCGCGCAGCACGAACTCCAGCACATCCAGCTCACGATCGGTCAGGCCATAGGTCGCGGCGACGCCCTCCCGCTCCCGGTCGCGCTGGGGCAGATAGGTCGCGTTGAGGGAGAACTCGATGAACGGCTGGACCTGGCGCAGCAGATCCAGCTCCTGCGGCCGAAAATCCCCCATCGATGCCTCGCGCAGTATCGTGATGCCCGCGATGATCCTGCCTTCGCGACGAAAGAACATGTCCGCCACGTAGCGATGGTTATGCGGCACCATGAACTGCTGGTAATAGAGCGTCTGTCTCAGGAAGTGAGGATCGATCTGCGAGTCCAGCGTCACCACGGTGTCGTCACGGCCGGCGAAGCGTTCGGGGTGCAGCGGATCCAGGGCGCCATACTCGGTGCAGTACTCGCGCTCGGCATCCGGGGGCAGGTTATACAGCAGGGTGCCGGCATGCCGCATGTCCGGGTTGATCAGGAAGAATGCCGAACCGCTCAGAGGGACCAGGCGGCCGATCAAGGCCAGGGTTTCACGCTGAAAGCGCTGGGCATCCGGGTGATCGTTCATGATGCGCAAGCCTTCTTCGGAGTCCACGACCGCGGGCAGCGTGACCGGCATGAAGCGGGCCGCCGCCCACCACAGTCGCCGCCTCATGCGGCGGCGACGCCCGGCGTAAGCGCCTGGGGCTGGCCCTCAGAAGCGCTCGAAGTGGTAGGGGGATGGATCGATGATCGGCGTTTCGCCGGACAGCAGGTCGGCCGCCAGCTGTCCCGCCGCCGGCGAGGTGCCGAAACCGTGGCCGGAGAAGCCGGACGCGATGCTCAACCCCGGAATGCCGGGCACCGGCCCGATGACCGGATTGGAGTCCGGTGTGATGTCCATCATCCCCGCCCAGGCCGACTCCACGGTGGCCTGCTCGAAGATCGGCCAGGCGGCGGCGAGATTGCGCTGGGCCTCGGCGTTGATCGTCGAGTTGGCCGCCGGATCCAGGGACCGGACGCGCTCGAAGGGCGAGGTCTTGCCGCCGCGCCAGCGCCTCGGCAGCGCCAGGTCGCGCAGGAAATGCTTGCCCAGCGAGATCCGCAGCAGGTGGCGCTGGGAGCGCAGCGATCCCAGGTAACGTGACCCGACCAGCAGGTGATCCAGCATCAGGGGAGCATCCAGCGCACCGCGCTGGGTGACGATGAAGCCGCCGTCCTGGTGCTTGCGGAAGGAGAAATCGGGGCCGCCGACGGCGATGTCCGTCGGCCCTTCCATCGGCGTCGTCTTGAACACCGAACAGATCAGCGGCAGGACCGGCAACGAGACGCCGAGGTTGCCGAGGAAACGCCGGGACCACATGCCGCCGGACAGCAGCACCTGATCGCAGCGGATCTCGCCCTTCTCGGTCACCACGCCGCTGACCTTGCCGGCCGACCGTGACACCGTGCGCACCGCGCAGTTCTCGACGATCACCGCGCCCTTGGCCATGGCGGCCTTGGCGATGGCGCTGGAGGCCAGGGTCGGCTCCGCCCGGCCATCGGAGCCGGTGAAGATGCCGCCGGCCCAGTCGCCCTTGCCGCCGGGCACCCGGCGATCGATCTCACCGGGGCTGAGCAGCTGCGAGTCCAGCGACAGCGACTCGACCGACTTCAGCCAGGCTTCGTGAGCGGCCAGCTGCTCGGCGGTGCGGGCCAGGAACATGATGCCCGTCTGACGATAGCCGACATCGCTGCCCACACGCTCGGGCATGCCGGCCCACAACCGATCCGAGGCCAACGCCAGGGGCACGTCGTCCAGCTGGCGGCTGGTCTTGCGAATCCAGCCCAGGTTGCGGGAGGACTGCTCGGCGGCGATACGCCCCTTCTCGAGCACCACCACCGGGATGTTGCGCTCTGACAGGGCCAGTGCCGCCGTCAGGCCGATGATGCCGCCACCGATGATGACCACGGTGGTCGAGGCGGGGAAGTCGGTGGACGTTTGAACGGGCTCGATTGTCGGTGCTGCCATGGCGGGAATCCTGAACGAGTCGGTGAACGACGAGCGCGCGGCGGCCGGCCCTGTTGGCCGGTCACCGCGGCAAGAACGAGCGGCCGCCTTACTGGGCGGAGGTGTCGATCCGCTCCACGTCGGCGCGGCCGGCGCCACGATAGGCGGTCACTTCCAGCTCCACCTTGTAGACCTCGGAGCCCAGCGGCGGGCAGGTCACGGTGATAGACGGGTCGACGCCGCGCATCTTCTGGCCGAAGAGGGTCATGACGGTCTCGGTGTCGGCCGGATTCTGGATGAAGATCTTCGCCGATACGATGTCGGCCAGGCCGCTATCCACGGAGCCGAGCGCGGTCTCGATGTTGGCGAAGACCTGCAGCAGCTGCTCGCTGACGTCCTCGGGGATCTCCTTGGTCTCGGGGTTGCGCCCCGCGGTGTTGGACACGAGGATCCAGTTGTCGACGGCCACCAACCGCGAATAGCTGGCGTGGGTTTCGAACTTCGAACCTGTCTTGACCTTCACGATATGGGTCATGATCTCTCCCGGTAACGTCATCGGATGGAAAAAGGGGCCATCGCCGGACGGCGATGGCCGGGGAGCCTGCGCCTGGTCTCAGCGGAGCGCGGGGGTGTCCCAGAGGTTGAGCTTGACGCCGATGCCCTGTTCGATCGCCCGGCGATAGACCACGGTGGCCCAGGCCACGTCCTCGACCGGCATGCCGCCGACCGACATCATGATGATCTCGTCGTCGTTCTGGCGGCCCGGGGCATCGCCGGCCACGATCGCGCCCAGATCCTCGAGGCCATCGGCGGAGAAGCGGCCTTCCTCGATCATGTCCATGAACTTCATGCCGACCAGCGGAATGCAGTGGTGAGCCGGCTTGGGGACTTCCTCGTACCAGGCCTCGTAAAGGCCGGTGTTGTCGAGCACTTTGCGCACGTCCGGCACTTCCATGCCGGCATCGAAGTTGCACGGCGCCGGCATGGCCAGGAAGGTGCCCGGGCTGACCCACTCGCGCTTGACCAGCGGGTAGTCGTCGGGATTGCCCACTTCCCCGGAGGCACAGTAGGTCACGATGTCGGAGTCGCGCACGACCGCTTCGATGTCGTCGACCACCTGGACGGTGATCTGCGGGTAGTTGTCATGGACCCAGTCGGTGAAGGCCTCGAGGCTCTTCTTGCCACGTCCCTTGACCTTGACGGTGTCGATCTGGGGACAGGCGGCGATGAAAGCGGCCAGCGAGGTGCGCGCCATCACGCCGGGCCCGAAGATGCCCACGACCTTCGAATCCTTGCGCGCCAGATGGCGGGCGCCGACGCCGGGCACCGCACCGGTGCGGTAGGCCGACAGCAGGTTGGCCGACATGTAGGCCAGGGGGGCGGCCGTATCGGCGTCGCTGAGGGTGAACATGAGGATGGAGCGCGGCAGCCCCTTTTCCTTGTTCGCGATATTGGAGCCATACCACTTGACGCCCGAGGTGCAGAAGCTGCCGCCGAGATAGGCCGGCATGGCCATCATGCGACGATCGGCGGTGGGCTTGGGCATGTTGGGAAAGGGCGAATCTTCCGGAAACATGATCATGGCGCCGTGCGAATCGTTGTTGGGGCCCGCCATGCGGTAGTCGCCGTGGTAGAGCAGTCCGAACATCTCCTCCATGGTGTCCACGCAGGCAGCCATGTCGGTGACGCCGGCACGGATCATGTCCTGCTCGGAGAGATAGATGAAGTTGATCCGGGTATCGTTGGCCATGCTGGAATTCCGCTTTGTTGTTGGGTGTGAAGCTCGCAGGCCAGAGGATAGGGGCGCTGTCGAGCCTCAACGTCAACTCGCTCCTGGGCATCGGGCTGGCGGCATCGACGGTTCGAGACGAGCGAGATGACGGCCAACGAGCCTCAGCGGGAGCTTCTCATCGACTGACATAGTGCGTGTCAGTCGACGCCGGCGTTAGCACAAATCGGCAATTCATGCTCGGGGCCTCCAATGGTCTATCCCGACGACCTGGTACGGCGTTTCCATGCTCCGAGGGCGCCGGCATGGGCATGCCGAAGGCTCGTCAGTCAGACATCATCCAGGCGCCAAGAAGCAATAATTCTCTTCAACATCAGATGATTAATGAAAAACTCCCGGCGACGAGGACACACCTCCGGCGCCCATCGATCGGAGTGTTCATGATGTCGCCGACAATTGGCGACACGATGGCAACACCATCTCGCCCATGAAGGCATGTGGACTCGCCTATTTTTCACACAGTGAAAAATAGAATTGATCCACGATCGCTTATTTCAGAGCCTTGCTCCGCGACACCCGATGTCAACGACAACAACAGCCATCATGGGAATACATAATGACAACCACGACACGCCTAGCCCTCGTGCCCCTGGCGCCCCTGGCGCTCTTCCTGACGATTCCCGCCCAAGCAGTGGCCGAAGTGCCGCACGCCGGGCCACATTTCTCGGGCACTCTGAGTGGCGGCGTCCTCAACGTCGATGATCGCGACACCGATCTCTGGGCCTTCAAGGCGGAAGCCGGCGTGGATGGGCTCTACCGGGTCAACGACGACCTGCGTATCCGCTATGAACTGATCGGCGACTTCGCCAATGCCATCAACTCGGTGGATGCCCAGACCTGGACGCCCGGGGCGCATGCCCAGGAAGAGGGCGAGATCTATGTCCGCACCGCCAGGGTCTTTCTGTTGACCGACTACGGCAGCCTCGGGTTACAGCCGAGAGCCCCCTCGGGGTTCTGGGGGCAGATCTATCGCAACATCGACACATTCGAGTACAACCGCTTGCACAAGCAAACGGGCCAGAACGCCATTTTCGGCCAGCCTGAACAAGGCTCTGACGTACTCTCCTACGGTTCTCCGACGTTCCACGGCTTCCGATTCATCGGTGCGGTACTGACACCCGACAACCATAACGATGAAGAGCTCGACGTGGTGACCGGGCGCCTGGTCTATGATCAGGGTCCCCTTAATGCCGGTATTGGCCATACCCGTATCGATACGCCCGCGGACGACGGCTACGATCTCACCCGCACTTCCTTCGGGCTCGGCTATGACTTCGGCATGATCCGCCTCGGCGGCGTCTACGAGCACAATGACGACCGTGCCGACGGCATGGATCGCGGCTTCGAGGCCTGGGGCCTGAACGCCTCCGCGCGCTTCACTGACGCCTGGTCGGCCTCGCTCGGCTACGCCGAGAACAACAAGCCGGGCGATGCCGACAACAGCAACGTCACCGGCATCGTCCGCCACCATTTCAATGACCAGGTCTATGCATTCCTCGAGGCCGCCACCTACCAGAACAGCGACGACAACCTTGCCGCGGGGATCAGCGTTAGCTTCTGAGGCCTGCCGCCCCCGGCGACATCGGATACCTCTCGGGACTGATGTCGCTTCCCTCACGAGGCCAGAGGCGGATGAACACGGCAGCTGTGGCTCATGAACTCCAGACCGCCACCTTCGGGCAACGGGCATGGCGGTCGGCCCGCCGCTGCCCAGTTGCCAGTGCAGCTAGACTCATGCGGATGACGTGGCACAAGACATGACGGACTCGGCTAGCACTGGTCTTTTCATCTTGTGAAATTATGCATTGCGCCTAGCCCGCTCTCTCCCTAGGGTTGAAGATATTAAGATCTTCACAAACCTGTAAATATTAAAAAATGCAATAACTACAAATGCTTGAGTAAAGGAAACGCCATGTCAGCTTCTCCCCAATCCCGTTCCCCGCTGGCGATACTCTCCACGACTCTGATGTATCTAGTTGGGGCACTCCTCATTGGTGGTGCCCTCTATACTGCGGAGTTCGGCGTGTTCGACGATGCGCTGGTACGCGTCGGCGGCTTTTCCCTGGGTGCCCTGTTCCTGCTTCTGCACTCCCTGCGGCAGCCCGGCTCCCCCCTTCGGCGGCTCCTGGATATCGCCCTGGTGGCGATGATCGTCATCGCGGCCTGGCGCTACTTCATCATTTCGGCGCGGCTGGAGTCAGGACTTTACTTTCTTCAGCCTCTCGATCTCTGGTGCGGCCTGGCGGGAATCCTGGCTCTCATCGAGCTGACGCGCCGAGTCATCGGCGTTCCGTTGGTGATCGTCGCCCTGCTCGTGACCGCCTACGCCTATTTCGGGGATGCCCTGCCGGGCTTTCTCAGCCATGCGGGCATTTCCTACCCTGAGCTGCTCCAGACCTTCTGGTACAGCTTCGACGGCGTGTTCGGCCAACCCCTGGCCGTGGTCACCAGCACCATCCTGGTCTTCATCATCTTTGGTGCCGTGCTCGAAGCCCTGGGCATAGGCCAGGTACTGCTCAACCTGTCGCTCCGCAGCCTGGGACGGCTGCGTGGCGGCGCGGCCTATGCCGCGGTGATGGCAAGCGGCCTGTTCGGCACCGTCTCGGGCAGCGTCGTGGCCAATGTCGTGGGGACGGGCGTCGTCACTATGCCCATGATCAAGAAGACCGGCTTCAGTGCTCGTTTCGCGGGTGCCGTGGAGGCCGCCGCTTCCAGCGGAGGACAGATCATGCCCCCGATCATGGGGGCCGTCGCCTTCATCATGGCGGACATGACCGGCATTCCTTATCTCAAGATCTGCCTGGCGGCCTTGATTCCTGCCCTGCTGTTCTACGGCAGCCTGTTCGCCAGCGTCGGCGCCGAGGCACGTCGCGCGGGCATCCAGGCGCCCGATCGTGACACCCTGCCGACCCTGAGCCGCCAGGACTGGCTGCTGCTCTCGGCCTTCGTGGTCCCCCTTGCCCTTATCGTAGTGATGATGATGCAGGGCCGCTCTCCGGCCATGGCCGGGCTCTGGGCCATCGGGGCCGCCGTGACGCTGGGACTGCTGTTCAATCCGAAGGCACGCAATATCAAGGCCCTGCTGAACATCGTCGGTAGCAGTGCCAATGCGGGCGGCACGATCCTGGTCGCCGTGGGGGCCGTGGGCATCATCATCGCCGTTATGAACCTGACGGGACTGGGCCTGCGCTTCGCCTCTTCGGTTCAGGCCATGGCCGATGGATCGCTGTTCCTCTCGCTCCTTCTGATGGCACTGGCATGTCTCGTGCTTGGGATGGGCATGCCCACCGTCCCCGCGTACCTGATCATCATTCTGATCATGGGGCCAGCGGTGGAAGCCCTCGGTGTCCCCACCATTGCGGCGCATATGTTCGTCGTCTACTTCGCCGTACTGTCCGCCATCACGCCCCCCGTGGCGCTGGCCGCCTTCGCGGCGGCACCCATTGCGCAAGCCAATCCCATGGTGATCGGCATGACGGCCATGGGGCGCCTGGCCCTCATCGGCTTCCTGACCCCCTTCGTGTTCGTCTATAGCCCGTCGATGTTGCTGATTACCGACTTCTCGCTCGGTGAGTTCGTCTGGTCGATCCTCCGGCTCGCCCTGGCGGCCTACCTGATCGCCAGGATCAGCATCCTCGGTCGGGCCTGGTGGGCGGCGTCTGCCATCGTGTCGATCACTCTCGTGACCCCACTGCTGCCACTGCAGTTGGCGGGTGCCCTGCTGGGAATCGCCACCCTGGTGGCGGCATCGCGTAGCGGGTTCTTCCTGACCAAATCTCTATGAACAACAAAAGCCCGAGAAGGAGTTGAAAATGACCATTCAAAAGACCACCTCGACGATGGCGATACTGAGCGGCATTCTGCTGAGCGGGCTGCTCGGCCTGAGCCTCGATGAAGCGGAGGCGCAGTCGAACTACCGGCTGAAGACACTGGGCACAGGCAGCTCGCCCTATGTCGTCTCAACCGTGTTCGCGGATATCGTGAACAACAACACGGATGACAGGGTTCAGGTCGATGCTACCGGCAGCGGCCCCGAACACGCCGTCACCACTGCTCGGGGAGTGACCCAGTTCACGTCCAGCTTTTCTCCCGGTATCGCTGCCCTGATGAGAGACGGCGAAGGCATGTTCACATCTCTTCCTCAGGCGTCCGACCTGTATGGCAACATGCGCATGCTCTTCAGCTATCCGATGGGGCTGTACCATGGGGCGGTGTTCGCGGATTCTGGAATCGAAACGTACGAAGACCTCAAGGGTAAACGCGTATTCACTGGACCACCGACTGGGCAGGCCCGGAAAACCGTTGAGCCGTTAATCGAAGCCATTACCGGCTACAAGGCCGGCGAAGACTACGAGGTCGTCAACATCAGCTGGGATGCCGCCTCTCAGAGTTTTCAGGATGGGAACCTGGATGCCTATTTTAACCCGACCCAAGCGCCGAGCCCGATCCTGACCCAAATCGCCATGGCCAACAAGATTCGTTTCTTGAGCATCCCGGAAGTGGAAGAAGGTGAGCTGTCGGCAGTGCTTGGTCGCCCAGGTTATCGCGTGGTCGAACTGCCCGCCGACATCTATGGCGAGAATCAGGTCAATACCGAGCCGGCTCGCTCCATCGGGGTGACAATCGGCATGGCAACCAACAAGGACATGCCGGAAGACGCGATCTATACGATGACAAAGGCATTCTGGGAAAACCTCGAAGAGAAGCAAGAGGCACTGCCGCAGATGCGCAACCTGTCTCTCGATACGGTCTTTCAGGACATGAACACGCTGCTTCACCCGGGTGCCATTCGCTACTACAAGGAAGTGGGCCTCGATATTCCCGAAAATCTCATTCCACCCGAAGCTCAGTAAGCAACGTCTTGCACCCGGCTATGGCCGGGTGCAAGGTCAGGTCCCTTTCCCATCGCCATGCTCTACCAGTCAGCCGCCTCACGCTTCCTTCAATATATGCCATGCTCATGGAAGATCTTGGAGAGCTCCTCGGCTGCGGGTTTCAGGTACTGAAAGAAGTGATCCTCGATCATTGCCACGTCCTTGTAGGCTGACTTCATCCACACAATATTCAGGCTAGCCTGGACATCCCCCAGCACGATGACGGGCACCGCGATCGCATTGAACTCCTCTGTCGTTTCGGAGGGCAAAGACGACTGGCTGGGATCTCTCACCGCATAGCCTTTCTCCCTGACCTGGCCGAGGGTATTCGCAATGTAGCTCAGGTCGGCGGCCAGCCTTCCATCCTCGCCGCCTTTCTTCCGCAGCCGCCGAAGTATGGTGTCAAGCGTCCGCTCGTCGCAGTAGGCCAGGAAAGCGCGCCCCATGGCAGACTGCAGCATGCTGGGCTTGTAGCCGACGACTTCGCGGTTGATGACGAAGGCGCTCTTGCGACGAGACGTCTCGATGATGGCCATCCCGTCACCATCGTAGACGGATATATCCGATGGCCAAGCCAACTGCTGCTGAAGGGCATCCAGAACGGGCGCGGCAGCATGGGCGATGGCATCATCCACGCTAACATGCCTGCCCAGTTCGTGGAGCTTGTAGGTGAGTCGATATCGACTATCTCCCATGCCCCGATACACCCACCCCTTGTCCTCCAAGGTGGCCAGTATCCTCAGGATGGTGGCTCTATCCAGACCCGTTGCCTGGTGTAACTCGCCGAGAGACATGGGGCCATCCGCGTCATTGATCGCCCCCACCACGTCCAGCCCTCTCTCCAGAGCTCTGATTTTCTTGTTCATTTACATCTTTCCATCACATCGCAAGTGACACCACCTTTCTTCAGAAGATCGGCCGGTATTCGGAGGCGTCTTACCAGCCCGAGCCTTCCCCCATGGCCGGAACGCGATCAAGAGGAAGGCCATGCCGCCCAGACACCCTCGCCCCTTTCACCTCATGAAACATCGGCTTGCAGCCTCTCCACCATGACGCGAAGGTAGAAGGCATCCGCAACATCTCTCGATGCTAAATACCAGCAGGCTCAACATGACCGCAAAGCCTAATATCCTGTTCATCATGGCCGATCAGCTGCGGGCCGACTACCTGGCCTGCAACGGACACCCCAGCATCCGCACGCCTCACATCGATGCCTTGGCAGCCCGGGGCATCAACTTCACACGGGCGTATTGCCAGGCCCCGGTCTGCGGTCCCTCCCGCATGTCGTTCTATACCGGGCGCTATGCGGCGAGCCATGGCGCCAGCTACAACAACGTCCCGCTGCGGGTCGACGAGCGGACCCTGGGCGACCATCTGCGCCCGCACGGCTACCGAGTTGCCCTCGTCGGCAAGACCCACATGAAACGCGACGACGAAGGCATGGCTCACCTTGGCATCTCGCCCGACTCCTCCCGGGGCGTGCTGGTCAGCCAGTGCGGCTTCGAACCCTTCGAGCGTGACGATGGCCTGCATCCCGATCAATCCGCCGATCCCGATCTCAGGTACAACCAGTATCTGCGCTGCCAGGGATACGACAGCCGTAACCCCTGGCATGACTACGCCAACTCCGCCGAAGACGATGACGGCAACATCCTGAGTGGCTGGCACATGCGCCACTGCCATCGGCCTATACGGGTCCGCGAGGAACACTCCGAGACCGCCTACACCACCAACCGTGCCATGGACTTCATCGATGAGGCCGGTGATACCCCGTGGTGCCTGCACCTCAGTTATATCAAACCCCACTGGCCCTATATGGCGCCAGCCCCGTATCACAACATGTACGGGCAAGAGGATATCCCTCACGCCATCCGCTCAGAGCAAGAACGTGTCGCCCCCCATCCGGTAGTCGATGCCTTTATGCAGCACTCCGAGTCCCGTGAGTTCGCCAGAGACGAAGTTAGACAGCGCGTCATCCCCACCTACATGGGCTTAATCACTCAGTTGGATGA
Organism: Halomonas organivorans; assembly: GCF_014192055.1. GTDB lineage: Bacteria > Pseudomonadota > Gammaproteobacteria > Pseudomonadales > Halomonadaceae > Halomonas > Halomonas organivorans. Next base: position 152,660 of record NZ_JACHXM010000009.1, read on the forward strand.
TCATATCGGTCGCCTGATGGGCTTCCTGGAAGAGCGCGGACAACTGGACAACACGCTGATCGTGGTGACCTCGGATCACGGCGACTACCTGGGCGACCATTGGCTGGGCGAGAAGGAGCTGTTCCACGAGTCCAGCGCGCGGATCCCAATGATCGTGGTCGACCCGCGTCACGAGGCCGATGCCACTCGAGGCACCCGCGATGAACGCCTGGTGGAAGCCATCGATCTGGTCCCCACCTTCATCGATGCCGCCAGTGGCAACAGCAAAGCACTGGACCATCGGCTCGAGGGCCGCTCCTTGCAGCCGGTAGTAAACGGCCAGTCCGGTGAGTGGCGCACGCATGCCTTCAGCGAGTCAGACTACGCCTGGCGCCCGGCACGCCTTGCCCTACAGCTTCCGCCCGATCAGGCCAAGGCCTACATGGTCACCGATGGTAGGTGGAAGTACATTCATTACGAGCAACATCGTCCACAACTCTTCGATTTGCAAAACGATCCAGAAGAGCTGCATGACCTGGTGCCTGACAAAGCCCATGATGAAGTGTGCCGCCGCATGGAAGCGACCCTCTATGATTGGTGCCGCGAGCGCAAGCTGCGGGTCACCGTAAGCAACCAGCGCATCGAATCGAACACGGATACGGCGCATCAGCGCGGCTATCTGTTCGGGATTTGGTAAGCCACCGCCTAGGAGAGCTGCGCAATGGATCTCAGCCCGCTCTGCCGGCTTAGGAGGGGAGATCACCGCAGCCGCTTCAGCAGCCCTCGGATAAGCTCGCGGTGTTCGCCGTGCAGGTGATAGGCCACGTAAGCCTTGAGCTCGATCGTCGGCGCGTCCTCGACCACGAACAGCCGCTCGCGGCGGCACCAGGGGGCCACGATATCCCGCGGCAGATAGGCGGCGCCGCCGCACTCCAGCAGCAGGTTAAGGGCGATGCGCCCGCTGTTGACTCGCCCCCGGGCGAGCAAGCGCTGGGGGAAACGGCTCTCGTGGACGCTGGCGAAGGCCGTGCCCCACTCCACCCGGATATAGCCGTCACCGACCGCCCGTTCGGCCTCGATGCCGGGCCGGCTGGCGACCATCACCAGGGGGATGCTCGCCACTTCCTCGACGCCCACCCCGCGCAGCCGCGGCGTATCGTAGAGGAAGCCGACATCGATCATGTTCTGCTCCAGCTTCTCGACCACGCGCAGCGGCGTGCTCTCCTCGGCGCGCAGCCCGAGCGTCGGATGGGCGCGATAGATCTCCGTGAGCCAGTCCTGCAGGAAGATGTCCCACAGGCTGGCGACCCCGGCCACCACCAGGCGCCGCTGATGCCGCTCGCTGAGCGCCGTGTCTTCAAAGGCCCGTTCCCAGGCGCCGAGAATGAAGCGCGCGTGGCGTTCCATGCGCTCTCCGGCCGGCGTCAGGTCGATCCGATGATGGCCGCGGGTAAAGAGCGCCAACCCCAGGTGCTCTTCCAACTGGCGGATGCGTGCGCTGACCGTGGAGGGGGATACGCACAGGCTCTCGGCGGCCTTGCCGAAGTTGCGCAGTCGGCCGACCTCCAGAAAGGTTTCCAGCAGTTGGGTGTCCATGGGAGCCACCTTCGATTTTTCTGTTCATGAAGCCCAAAAAATTTTGTTTTCCAGCATGCCAGCTTTTCCCTAGGCTTGCTTCCCCCATGCATATCTCGAGGTTTCTCCCATGGCGCCCAGACTCTCGCGATTTCTGCCCTTCCTGAGCTGGGGCCAGGCTCTCGACCGCCGGATGCTCGGCGCCGACCTGATGGCCGGATTCACCGGCGCTATCCTGGTGCTGCCCCAGGGCGTCGCCTATGCCTTCATCGCAGGCCTGCCGCCGGAAGTCGGCCTCTACTCCGCCATCGTCGCCGCCAGCGTGGCCGCGCTGTTCGGCAGCTCCTGGCACATGATCTCGGGGCCCACCGCGGCGCTGTCGATCGTGCTGGCCAGCGTGGTCGGCAGCCTGGGCGCATTGTCGCCCTCGGAGTACCTTGCCGCCGCGCTGACCGTGACCCTGCTGGTCGGCGTCATCCAACTGGGCATGGGGCTGCTGAGACTTGGCAGCCTGGTGAGCTTCATCTCCCACACGGTGGTGATCGGCTTCACGACGGGGGCGGCGATCCTGATCGCCACCAGCCAGATGAAGCATCTGCTCGGCGTCGCCGTCGAGGGCCAGGGCTTCCTGGTGGAACTGACGCAGCTGATTCGGGCGCTGCCCGAGACCAACCCCTACGCCCTGGCCATCGGCCTGATCTCGCTGGTGACCTCACTGGTGGTGCGACGCCTCCACCGCCGCGCGCCGCACCTGCTGCTGGGGCTGGCCGCCGGCAGCCTGGCCTGCTGGCTGCTGGACGGCAAGGCCCACGGCGTCGCCCTGGTCGGCGCCCTGCCCGGCACCCTGCCGCCGCTGTCGCTGCCCGAGCTGTCGCCGGACAGCCTGCGCACCCTGACCTCCGGCGCCTTCGCCATCGCCCTGCTCGGGCTGATCGAGGCCGTGTCGATCGCCCGCGCCATCGCCCTGCGCTCGGGGCAGGTAATCGACGGCAACCAGGAATTCATCGGCCAGGGACTGTCCAACATCGTCGGCGGCTTCTTCTCCTGCTACGCCAGTTCCGGTTCCTTCACCCGCTCCGGCGCCAACCATGATGCCGGCGCCCGCACCCCGCTGGCGTCGGTATTCGCCGCCGCCCTGCTGGCGCTGATCCTGGTGCTGGCCCCGGGCATCACCGCCTACCTGCCACTGCCCGCCATGGCCGGCGGCATCCTGCTGATCGCCTGGAACCTGATCGACGGCCACCACATCGCCCACCTGGTTCGCGCCAGCCGCCATGAGGCGCTGATCCTGGCGGCCACCGTCGCCGCCACCCTGCTGGTGGCGCTGGAATTCGCCATCTACGTGGGGGTGCTGCTGTCGCTGGTGCTCTACCTCAAGCGCACCTCGCGGCCGACCGTCATGGAGGTGGCACCGCGCCAGGATCACCCGCGCCGCCATATCCGCAACGTCCGGCGCTACGACCTCGCCCAGTGCCCGCAGCTGAAGATCCTGCGTATCGACGGCTCGCTGTTCTTCGGCGCCACCGACCACGTGCAGCGCCGCCTGCGGGCGCTCAGCGCTGCACCGGGCACCCGAATGCTGATCATCGGCAAGGGCATCAACTTCATCGACACCGCCGGCACCGAGATGCTGCTCCAGGAAGCTCGGCGCCTTCGCGGCCGGGGCGGCGAGCTGATGATCAGCTCGCTGAAGGGCACGGTGCTGGACGAGCTGCGCCGTCGCGGCGATCTGGGCCGGCTCGGCGAGGAGCGATTCTTCGAGACGCCCGAGGCCGCCATCGCCGCCATCGCCCCGGCGCTGGACCCGGGAACCTGCCAGACCTGCCACAAGCGGATCTTCAGCGAGTGCGGCCCGACGCCGGAAGACGGCAAGATCCTCGCGCGGCAAGGGTAAGCCTCGCTACTCAGTGCCTCAGCGCCGCCAGAACGGCTTGCCAGCCTCCCGTCGAGCCTGGGCCGGACTGATGCCGGCGTCCTTGAGCAAACGCTCGTCCAGACGGCTCAGATGACGGCGGGTACGATGCCGCAGGGCTTGGCGACGCCATGCCTGCGCCCAGGCTCTCAGTGGATTGCGGATCATGGTCGGGCTCCTGTCGAACTCGAGTGTTTCGACAGGCTAAGTCCGGCGCCTTGATCGGTACAGATTCAGGATATAAGTTTATGTGCGGTACAGTCTTGCCGCTGGCGCCGCTGTACCGCAAGCGTTCCCTCCCTCTGTACCGCCGACTCCCGGAACTCCGAACGATGAGCGCTCCCAGACGTTACGAGCAGATCGCCGACCTCCTCGCCCAGCGCATGGCCCAAGGCATCTATCCCGTCGGCGACCGGCTACCCTCGATTCGCACCCTGTGCCGTGAGCAAGGTATCAGCATCACCACCGCGCAGGCCGCCTACGCGCGCCTGGAGGCGTCGGGGCTTGCCGAGGCGCGCCCTCGGTCCGGCTACTATGTGCTGCCACAACGCCGCCTCGATCAGTTGCCAACGGTGTCACGCCCCGCCCAGCGCCCCCTCGAGGTATCGCAATGGGACCAGGTCCTGACGATCGTCGAACCTGTTCCCGGTTTTCAGCCCTTGCACCGACTGGGTTCCGGCACGCCGGCCCTGGACGCTGCGACACTCAGGCCGCTGGTTCAGCTGCTGTCCGGCCGCTACCACGCCGCAGACGCTCGTCACCTCGGCTACGACAGCCTGGCCGGCGATCCGGCGCTGCGCCTGCAGGTTGCACGCCTGGCCACGGCCTCGGGCTGTCTGCTGCACCCCGACGATGTCCTGGTCACCACCGGCTGCCAGGAAGCCCTGGCCATCGCCCTGGGTGTCCTCACCTCCCCCGGCGACGTGGTGGCCGTGGACTCACCGGGGTTCTACGGCGCCATGCAGATCCTGGCGGCCCATGGGCTGAAAGCGCTGGAGATCCCGACCGATCCACGCCTCGGCATGAGCCTGGAGGCACTGGAACTGGCGCTGGATCAGTGGCCGGTGCGTGCCATCCTGGTCACGCCGACCTGCAACAACCCTCTCGGCTATACCATGCCCGACGACCGCAAGCGGGACCTGGTGGCACTCGCCAGCCGCCATGACGTGGCCATCATCGAAGACGACATCTATGGCGATCTGGCCTTCGACAACCCTCGCCCCCTGGCCTTGAAGGCGTGCGACACGGAGGAACGGGTGCTGCTCTGCAGCAGCTTCTCCAAGACGCTGGCACCGGGGTTGCGCGTCGGCTGGATCGCCCCGGGCCGCTACCGGGACCAGGCCCTGCACGAGAAATACGTGTCGACCGGCGCCTCGGCGACCCCGCCTCAGCGCGCGGTCGCCGCCTTTATCGACAAGGGCCGCTATCAGCGCCACCTGCGCGAGATCTGCCGCCGATACCGGCGCCAGCGGGATATCATGATCGAATGGGTGGCACGCCACTTCCCTGCCGCGACGCGCATCAGCCATCCCCAGGGCGGTTTCCAGCTGTGGCTGGAGATGCCGGAGGGATTCGATAGCCTGCGACTCAACGAGCGCCTGGCCTCGGAGCGCCTTCAGGTGGCGCCTGGCCCGATGTTCTCGGCCTCCGGCAAGTATCGGCATTGTCTGCGACTCAGCTACGCGGCCTCCCCGACCGCCGAGCTGGAGGCGGCCGTACGCCGTATCGGCGAGGTTGCAGGGGAGCTGCTTGATGCAGAAGGCTGAAGCCAGGCACCACGGAGAGTAAACTAGCGCCCGACCCCCACCGCCAGCCGAGGCCCCCACATGAGTTCTCACCTGCTCTCCGTCGATTCCCTGTCTCGAGACGATGTCGATCACCTGATGCGCGTGGCGGCGCGGATGGAGCCAGTCGCCCAGCGCCGCAAGATCACCCGGGTGCTGGAGGGCGCGGTGCTCGGCAACCTGTTCTTCGAGGCCAGCACTCGTACCCGAGTCAGCTTCCATGCCGCTTTCTGCCGGCTCGGCGGCAGCGTCTGCGACACCACCGGCTTCACCTTCTCCTCCATGGCCAAGGGCGAGTCGCTCTACGACACCAGCCGGGTAATGAGCGGCTACTGCGATGCCATCGTCATGCGTCATCCGGAACAGGGCTCGGTGGCCGAGTTCGCCCGTGCCACCAACGTACCGGTGATCAACGGCGGCGACGGCCCTGGCGAGCACCCCAGCCAGGCGCTGCTCGACATCTACACCATCCACAAGGAGTTCGCCCGTCAGGGCAAGCCACTGAAGGGGGCCCACGTGCTGATGACCGGCGACCTCAAGTACGGGCGTACCGTGCATTCGCTGATCAAGCTGCTGGCCCTCTACGGCCCCATGCGCGTCACCCTGGTGGCCCCGCCGGGTCTGGAAATGCCGCACACGCTGATCGAGCACGTGGCGCGCCAGGGGCTGGACGTGCAGGTCCGCGAGAGCCTGGCCGGCGACTTCTCTGACGCGGACGTGGTCTACACCACGCGCATCCAGAAGGAGCGCTTCACCGCCGAGATGACCGAGGGTTTCAGCCTGTCGCGGGACTATACCGTGGACAAGGCCTTCATGGACGGGCGCTGCAACGATCGCACCATCGTCATGCATCCGCTGCCCCGCGACAGTCGTCCCGACGCCAACGACCTGGACGTGGACCTCAACGGAGACCCGCGCCTGGCGATCTTTCGCCAGACCGACAACGGGCTCACCATGCGCATGGCAATCTTCGCCACCCTGCTGCAGGTCGACGACCTGGTCGAGAAGGACATGCGCGACGTGCCCTGGTTCGTGCCCAGCACCGTCGGTGTGGATGACAGGGAAAGCTGAGTACCGTTGGCATCGCCCTCTGAGCCCGGCCGGCGAGTTTCGCCTACGCTGCAGGAAGACAGCCGATCGGTCAGGCTGGAAGCGCAAGCGACAGGGGAGAAACAAGCCGATGAACCTGCAACGTGCCTATGCTCTGCTGGCGATGTTCTACACCGTGCTGCTGGCGGTCGGCGTCCTCGCCGTCGTGATGGGCGGCGGCACGCCGCTCTCGCTGTTACAGCTGGCCATCGGCGCGGTGAGCGTCATCGGCCTGTGGGGCTACTTGCTGGGCCGACAGGTCATGAGCTGGCGCACCTGGCGGCCGTTCGCCGGGGTTCTCGCCATCGGCATTGCGGCCAACCTCTGGCTGGTGTTCACGACCTCTCCCACCAGCGCCGAACTCACCTGGCTGCTGGCCAATGTCATCTTCACTTCGCTGCCGGCCCTGCTGCTGTTCCGCTACGGCGATCGCGACCAGGATCTCTGGGCCTCGCCGGCCGAGCTCGAAGGCGGCCGGGCCCTGAACGCGCTGCTCGAGCGCCGGCGGGAGCTGCAGGTAGAAAAGCGCGAGGAGTCCTCCCGCCCCGCCAGCGTCAACGTCTTCCGCGAGGGCGATCACTACCGAGCCTGCGTGGTGCGGGGCCAGGGCGATGCGGAGGAACGCTTCGAGCAACGTTTCCGCCGCCCGGCGACGCTCGCCGGCTTCATCGAGACGTTCACCTGCATTGAAGTGCGGGATTTCGTGGCCAAGTACCGTGACGAGCCAGACACGGCCTAGTATCCCGTGTCGGAGGTTCGTTGAAGAGACGGCGAGGATAGACTAGCGCGGCAGGCCTTCCCGGTCGGCCAGCCAGCCTTCCAGGATCAGCACCGCGGCCAGGCCGTCGACGCTGTCGTCGCGATAGTTGCCGCGATGGCCGGCCTCCCGGGCGATACTCTTGGCCTCGCGGGTGGAGCCGCGCTCGTCGGCCATCTCGCAGGGGATGCCGTAGCGGCCGTACAGACGCTTGCCGAACTTGCGGGCGCGGGTGCTCATCACGCTCTCGGTGCCGTCCATGTTGAGCGGCAGGCCGACCAAGAACAGGTCCGGCCGCCACTCGTCCACCAGTCGCGCCACACGCTCCCAGTCGGGAATGCCGTCGCGAGCCGGCAGCGGCTCCAGGGCCCTGGCGCTGGCGGTAAGCTCGTTGCCCACCGCCACGCCGATGCGCCGGGTGCCGAAATCGAAGCCCAGGATCAGACGCTGGCCACAGCCACTCATCGGCATCGCTCCCCGATGCGGCACCCGACCGGCGAACGCACCGAGCGAGCACAGTCCGTTCCCGTCATCAGGAGTGCCCCGCCTCGCGGGTCATCAGGTTCAGGTCGATCCCCAGCAGGTTGGCGCTGGCACCCAGGCGCTGTTCCGGCGGCACCTCGAAGAGGATGTCGGCACGGCCTTCCACGGTCAGCCAGGCGTTGTCCTTGAGCTCCTGTTCGAGCTGGCCGGATTCCCAGCCGGCACAGCCCAGGCAGATCAGGAACTTCTCCGGGCCGCGGCCTTCGGCCAGGGCCTGGAGGATGTCCATGGACGTGGTCAGCGCGATGTCATCGGCCACCTGAAGGCTCGAGTCCCACTCCTGGCTATCGCCCTGATGCAGGATGAAGCCGCGATCCTTGTGCACCGGGCCGCCATAGTAGACGGGCGCATTGAGGTGCGGGCTGCCGGTGCACTCCAGCTCGAGCTGCTCGAACAGGGCATCGAGGGTCAGCTCCAGGGGCCGGTTGACGATCACCCCCATGGTGCCCTTGTCGTCGTAGTCGCAGAGGTAGCTGAGGGTGCCGGCGAAATTGGGATCTTCCAGGTGCGGCATCGCCATCAGGAAGTGATTTTTCAAGCTTTGCATGGAGCTCCCCAGCGGAATGCGGCGCGCCACCGGCGCGGTCCGCAAAATGTCAGCGCGCGCGGCCTTGCGGAGCCTAGCGCACGCCGTAATCGTTGCCTTCACCGAACCGCCATATGCGAGTGATGGACAGGCTGTCCAGATCGCCCATGCCCGCGTCGAAGGGGCGATAGGGCGCCGCGCCGTGGACGGTGTCCAGGGCCGCCTGGTCGAGTTCGGAATGTCCCGAGGATTGTATCACTTCCGCTCGCCGAACCTGACCGTCGCGGCCGATCACCACCCGGATGCGCAGTTGGCCTTCCAGCTCGGGCGGCGCCGGATGGACCCGATTCCCGTAATCCTCGACCCGCCGCGTCCAGTCATCGATATAGCGGGCCTCGGCGGCCTGCTGGGCCGCCGGCCGCGCCTGCCCCATCGCCTCGCCGGCATAGTCGGCGGACAGCCCCTGCTCGCGAATGCTGGCCGTGGCCTGCGCCAGCAGGTCGCGCCCCGACACGGGGGTGTCGGTCGCCGTTGGGGCGTCGTCCTTCTCCGTTTGGGCCACACTGGGACGGGGTTCAGGGGACTCCGCAGCCTGTTGTTCCTGCGGAGGTTCCGGCTCGACGGCAGGCGGAGCACTCGGCTCAGGCTGCACCTCGGGTTCGGGTCGAGCGGCCACGTCGGGCTCGGTCGGGGTGGCCGGCGCTCCGGCCGGGACCGTCGCCGGCGTCGCGGACGACCGGGCCCGCGGGGCAGTGCGAGACTCGGCGGGGGGCGTTTCGGCCGCGGTGCCGGCGGCAAGCTGAGCGGCCTCGGCCAGCGCCTCCGCCGCCACCGGGCTTTCGGCGGGCCGGCTCACCAGGACCACGTCCAGGCCGGTGCGTTCGAGTGGCGCCGGAGCGAACTGACGGCTCGCCACCGCGCCGATGACCACCAGATGCAGCAGCAGCGACGCCGCCCAGGCCAACCAGTAGCGATAGGGCCGGGTCACCGGCACGTAGCGAATCGGATCGTTGACGGGGGCGGCCATGCTGCCTTCCCGAATCAGCCCCGGCGGCGCTCGGCGAGACGACGCTCGATGGCGTCCATCAGCTGGCCGGCGATGTCGGTGCCACGCTGGTCGTCGATCTCTCGCACGCAGGTGGGGCTCGTCACGTTGATCTCGGTGATGTAGTCGCCGATCACGTCGAGGCCAACGAACATCAACCCCTTCTCGCGAATCATCGGCTGTACCCGGGCGATCAGCCAGCGGTCGCGATCGGTGAGTTCGCGGCTGATGCCGCGGCCGCCGGCGGCCAGGTTGCCGCGGGTCTCCCCGGCCATCGGCACCCTTGCCAGGCCATAGGGGACCGGCTCGCCGTCGACCAGCAGAATGCGGGTATCGCCTTCCTTGATCTCCGGCAGGTAGCGCTGGGCCATGATCTGGCGACGCCCCTGTTCGGTGAGGGTCTCGATGATCGCCCCCAGGTTGCGGCCGTCGGGCAGCACGTGGAAGACGCCGCTACCGCCCATGCCGTCGAGCGGCTTGAGGATGACATCGCCGTGTTCGGCGTGGAAGGCGCGCAGTTCGGTCTCGCGGCAGGAGACCAGGGTCGGCGCGCAGCACTCGGGAAACTGCTGGGCGAACAGCTTCTCGTTGCACTCCAGCAGCGCCCGGGTGGGATTGACCACCAGCACGCCCTCGCGCTCGGCGAAGCCCAACAGGTGCACGGCATTGAGGAAGTGGCCGTCCACCGGCGGGTCCTTGCGCATCAGGATGACGTCGAGCTCGGCCAGCGGTCGCGCCTCGGCCTCGCCCAGCGAGAACCAGCGCTCGGGGTCGCGGAACACCTCGAGATCGCGCAGTTGGGCGTGGGCCCGGCCGTCGCGCAGGAACAGGTCCTCCTGCTCCATGTAGTACAGCGAGGCACCGCGGTCCTGGGCGGCCCACAGCATGGCCAGGCTGGTGTCCTTCTTGTAGCTGAGGTCGGCGATGGGATCCATCACCACGCCGACCTTGAGGGGGCGTTGGCTCATCGGTCTACTCGTCTGCGCCGGAGCGGTCCGGCGGGGAATGATGGCTCGCAGTATGCCGCACGGCCATGGCGGACTCCAAGGCGCTCAGTCCCGACCATCGCCGGGAGCGATGCGGATGCCGCCCGCCTCGATGACGATACGGCGCTGCTTGTAGAGCCGGCCGATGGCCTGCTTGAAGGCGTTCTTGCTGACCCCGAGCCGTGCCTTGATCTCGCCGGCAGGGCTGGCGTCGGAGAGCGGCAGGTAGCCGCCGCTCTCGCGCAGCGCCTTGAGCACCGACTCGCCCACCACGTCGAGCCGCGCCGGGCCCGGCGGCAGCAGCGACAGGTCCAGGCGGCCGTCGTCGCGGACCCGCTTCACGTGGCCTTCGAGGCGCTGGCCGCGGCGCAGCGGCCGAGTCACGTCGTCGTGGTAGAGCAGCCCCCAGAAGCGACCGTCCACCACCGCCTTGTAGCCAAGGTCGGTCTGATCGGCGATCACTAGCGCGACGGCGCTGCCGGCGGCCAGGCCCTCGGCATGATCGGACAGATAGCGATCGAGCCGCTGGCTGGCGAAGGGGCGACCGCGGTCGTCCTCGTGGATCATCACCAGCACCCGGCGGCCCACCGTGGGGCGAAAACGCTGCTCGCCGAAGGGCAACAGCAGGTCTCGGGAGTGGCCCCAGTCGAGAAAGGCGCCGGTCTCGTTGACCGTCACCACCGGCAGGTAGACGACTTCGCCGACGCTGGCCCGGGGCTCGCGGGCACGGCGCATCGGCTCGCGGCGGGAGTGGGCCGCCCGGGGGGCGCGGCGGCGGTCGGCATCGGACATGGTGGGCGTACCGGTCGAGAATGGAGCCGCCATTATCCCCCGATGGCCGCCGGCAGACAAAGCCGGTTGGCTGGGCCGTTGGCCCTCGCGGTGGGGATCCTCAGGCCTCGCGCTTTCCGTCGACCAGGCGGCTGACGCCGGCCGGGTTGCCGTCGCGGATGGCCTCGGGCAACAGGCCCTGGGGCAGGTTCTGGTAGCACACCGGGCGCAG
>NZ_JACHXM010000010.1 GCF_014192055.1 Halomonas organivorans
GTCAGCAACGTCAAGTTCCAGGACGGAGAGCAGGTAGCCGATCAATCAGACAGGAATGCGGCCTGACCGCCATCCACCAGATTTGACGATAACTCCTCGCCCGATCACGGGGATGCTTGCTGAAAGGAAAATCGCCCCCATTTCTATGCCCTCCAGTCTGCAAATTGCCAGCCAGCTTCACAAGCCTTAACCCAGCGCGTAGCCGGGATGTACTGGCCCAGCCAGTCAAGGTGACTCAACCATTGAGGATGTAGGCCTACATGATCATAGAGTATGGCTACGGATTCGTCAGGAGAGTTCATTGAAGCTTCGTGCATTGTCGTGGAGGTCGGCACACCTACCGTTGGGTAGACCACAACCATTCGGTCATCGGGAAGGCGTACTCGAACCCCTCGACCGGTGCCCATACCGATCACCTCGCCACCTATAGTCTCAATGCCTATTCGCAGATTGCTCATTAGGTTAACGGTTCTCACCGCATGACTTTTGCTGCGGATTTCCTCAAGCTGAAGACAGATACGATCAATCGCGTGGTCACTAATCCGTCCTGATGTAGCATCTAGCTCGCTTGTATCAAGCTCAGCGAGGCTTGCAGTTGCCAAGCGAGCGGAGCACTGGGCTTCAGGCCACCCTACTCGAAGAACGCTGATACCCTTGGCAAGCGCCCTTCCAAACTCTGCAGCCGTCCATCGACTGTTGAAATAGTCAGGCGTGTCGAGCATCAACAACACATCAGAATCGCAAAGCCTATGCCACAGCATGGTCTGAAAATCTTCTGCCGGTGCGATACTATGGGTATCCAGGAAAACGTCGAAATGCCTGGCAGACAACGCGTCGAACACCTGCAGCGCCGCCTGCCTAGCCTCGTCCCGTCTATAACTGACAAATACCCGACGTTGCTTCGGAAGCAGACCTGCACATTCCAAGAGCGCAGTGGCTACCCGTTTGGCCCCACCATTTTCGTACGACAAACAATTTAATGGCCGAAGGATTTCCGGGGCTTCCGTTGCAACTCGACCTAGGTCAGACACGACTGGGACAACAGGAACACCACCCCTCAGCAAGCCTGGTAGACTGGGGTGATCCGCGTCGACACCGCCAAAAAATACAACGGCAGCCGATCGTTGCCGATGAGGAATGAAGTCAGCAGGAACTACCTCCCAGCCGATCTCCTGGCCCAACCTCAAGCCAAACCTAGAAACCGCATCTGCTACAGCTGTTTCAAGCTCAGAGATTTGCTCATCCGAGGGTGCCCCTAGGACAGCAAGATGATAGATGAATGACATGACAGCCTCGCTATCAGTTTCGATAAAGCATTACTAACCAAACGGGCGCCGAGAGACTATCTCCTAAGTGCCCGTGTATTCTCAGAACCGCTCCCACGGATCAACATGTTGGCCGTCAAAGAATCTCGAACGCACTTCAGAAAAATGCTCTTTGCCAGCCTCATTGCCACGTTGTACCATTTCATGGATAGCCTCGGCGTCATCCATTTTGATTTCGACAGGGGTTTTCTGGTTAACGCGTACATGACGTGTCGGGCCTAGGAAACTTTCTGCTATTGCCAAAGCACCATGCTCTTGGGCGGCGAAAAAGAGATCGACGCTGTGAGGTGCCCAACCTGCTTTGCCCTTTCCTAGCTGTTCAGTGAAGTCGCTTTCGCTACTGAGAGTGCCAATACTCAATACATCAATCCTGTCTAAAGGAATTTTCAAGTATCGAACCGCTTCCGCCAACGCCGGGAGGATGGGGTTATTGGCCCAAACACCTCCATCCAGAAACGTCTCCAGCGCGATAGGCCCATCGAAGGTAGCTTCATCAAAATAGGTAGGTGCAGCAGAGGAAGCCAGTGCAGCATCGACGGCTGAAATATCTCGATAGGCGGTTCGATCTGGGCTATGCGGGGTGACGATCGCCTCTGCTTGACCTTGCTTGGCCCTCACAGTGGGAATCACCAGGCGGCAGCGGGAATCTGCTTCCAACGTTTTGTCCCTGTACACCTCTGTCAGGAGGCCCCGAAGTGTGGCTGAGTCATGCTTGGATTTGAGCCAGTGCCGCAGTTTCCGATCCTTCGGAAAAATCTGGGGGCCCTTTTTCTCGTAAAACTCAAGGATTTCACGTGGCTTCAAGCCCATGGCGAGCCCAATAGCCAAGATCGCACCCGTGGATGTGCCGGCCACCAGGTCGAAGTGAGAAATGAGGTCGTTCCCACCACCAGCCTTCAGCATGTCGTCCCACTTGGACAAGACTGCCGCGGTGAAGGTACCTCTGAGCCCTCCTCCGTCAAGCGCCAAGATACGGAAGTTGCGGCCGCGCGAGACGTTACGGCGAGTAAGCGGTAGGTTCTTCAGTTGGTCGACGATCAGACCTGCGACTTGGTCAACCGATGTACTGTTGGCAATGGTCGCATTCGCTTCGTGAGATAGTCCGTTTCGCAGACGAGATAACAACGAAGGATCTTCTTTGAGATAACCTGCGATAGCCCCGCCAAAGCCAGCGACGACAAAGCCTGGCTTTCCGAGTTCAAGCATCGTATCCAACTCATTGGGAACGCCTGCTTTTGCTTTATTAACGTCCCACCATGCACCACCGACGCAGATAACGGCGTCGGAACGATCAGCCATCCAATCACGCATAGGAGTCAGGCCTTCTGCGGCCGGGCCATCGCAGTTATCTGCAGGCACAATCTCTACAGAAGCAAATGTTCTCTGCTCTTCAATTTCAGCAGTGTACTGGTCAGTTGAGTAGCTTTTCGCCCGCACCATGGTAAGCGCCCCCTTGCTCCCACCCGCCTGGATGAAATCCTCAGCAGCTTTGCGCAGTGGCTCGGTGAACGAAGGATGGCTCCCGTGGACAATAGAGCCCCCTTCATTGAAGACTTTCGCTGCAAATTTCTGTACAAAATCAGCTATGTCTGCTTGCTGTTCTTTGTTCGACCCGGACAGGTGAACCCTGACGCCGGCCAAGCGCTGCGTGGCTGCCATGTGTAATACCTAAATGATCTGAAATGTCGAGTCTTGCCTGCTAGTACGTCTAAGGTCGTGTTGTTAACGACCCGCCTGGGCAGCTGCGGTTTCGATCCAGCCTGCGATGTTCTTCCGACCGTTTTGAGCCGCGAAGTCATATCTCATACAGTACTTGGATAGTCGAACAACCGTGTTGCTGGTAGGGGCGTCAAACCACAAATCAGAGGCAGAGATAGCTAAGGTGTAGTCCGAGTATTTCACCCACTTACCGTCCTGTAGCTCCGCGAAATAAATCTTATCGTTGGAGCAATAGACACCCACTTCAGTCAGTGGATCTGTGCCTTTCACACCAAGCGCCTTCGCCTTATTCCTGAGGCCATCGATATCGACTGTGAATAGCCCATTACCCTTCAAGACACTGCGCACGATCTCATAACGCACCCACCGTCTGGCAGCGGTATACTGACCGGCGAGCACGCACGTCACAGAAGTGTTCTTGAGGCCATTGCGAAGGAAGGTCTTGAGTGCTTCATCACTTTCCTTCTTGGAAGCTTCGAACACACTGCTGTCTAAGAACCCACCCACCTCTTGATTCTTGCTGACGACCAGGCAATTCCTGACATTCCAGGCGCGCCACACATCTTCCTGATAGTGGAAGGAAAAAAACGTTTTTCGTGTCACCCCTTTCTCCTGTTCTTTGATAATCTTCACCTCTCACTCCGTAGCGACTGCAGCTCATCTTGGAATGTGTTTTCAGTGCTCGCCATGTAATGCGAGCCTGTCAGACATTGAGTGGTTTATAAGCCGTAAAATATAACCCCAAGCAATCTTGATGAAATCACCAGGATACCTGAATACATTCAAATTGCTGCTGCTTCTATATTTACTGAAATAAATTCACCAGTCATCTCAATTTTCCTTATTTCGAATGGCGCAATCAATCCAGCTTGAGATATTATTCGCTATGTCTTGGTAAGCATTTAAAGAACTAGGATCATAACAAGGCACAACGCTTGACATTGCTCTACCATCATTAAACTTTATCAGATCAAACGGATTTCTTCCCTTCCTGCTAGTCCCGTTTCTTGGGCACCTTAGATTATGAATATGAATGCCTAACAGAGCTTTCCCATCATTCCACGCCTTGATTATTTCATGCTCTACCCACGGTCTTGAAGCGGTTTCGCTACCAATCAAAACAACAATACATCGTTTGTACTTCATATTTTGATTTATCCAATTCTCAACAGCCTTATTACCAGTTCGCTTTAGTTTTTCCCATTCATTTGGAGTGGTAGGTGGATTACCCTCAATGCTACCAATATTACGTATTTGCTGAACTCTCATTACGTCGTTGTCAAAATGAAAGCTATAAAAAACAGGAATTTTAGCCATTTTCAGCTTCCTTTATAGATTTTCCACCCAAGTCCCAGAACTCGTACCCGCATCAAAAACAGCATAACCAGTCTTGCCCGTTTGCTTATTGCTCCCTTCATCCATTCTCTTATACAATTGAAGATATTCGTTTCCATACCAAGTTCCGTAAACATCTTCCGTTGGAATAATTAATATCTTTTCGTATCCTTTGGCTGAATCTGCAAAACCAATTTCCCAAGGACACCAGCGTGATTGAGTTGAATTATCAGTTGCTAAAAACAAGAACCAATCTGTAGACCATATTTTTGTCTTAATTCTGTTTGCAGTTTCTTTATTGGGAGTGCTCGGCATTTCGCCATCTTCCCAGTCAATGTACAAGTCCCATCCATTTTCTTTCATTAGAACTTGAAGGCCTTTAGCTAGCTCATGGTCTTTGTGACTGTGGCATAAAAATGCCGTTTGCTGTTTTTTTGCTAAAGCTTCACTTAGCGATTTAGCCACAACAATTCTTCCCGAGCGACTAGATGCTGATCGTAAGTCCCTTGTCTTAATAGCCATTCCTACTCCTGTAATTCACAGCATTCGAGCACCTAACTGTTCAGCATTTGTTCGCCGTGCGAAGCATGGCGGATAAATGCCTGTTGGACTAAGCCGCCCATCAGGCTGCTACGCCGCTTCTATAGGGTATTGTATTGGCCGGAGCGTGGCCTGAGGCATCCGGTCGCGAGGGTACGGGCCTGTGGTGTCGCGTACCCGCCGTGAGATTGACCATGATTTCCCCCCTTCCGAACCCAATTTAACCCAACCTAGCGCGTCTGCTGGGCAAAATCCACCGGCAGGACGAGCCCCGCCGTGGCCCGCCAGCGAGCCGGATCGCCGAGTCCATTGTGTGGGGGTGGCGTCAGCTCATGTTCGATAACGTTGCGTCCTGTGGTTGTCTCGTCGGCCGGGTAGGGATCGTCGAGGGCTGAGTGTCCCGATCACCCGCAGTGTCGGTTGCTGGCAGTGCGGGCAGGTGTAGGTCGGTGCCGAGTCGCTGGCGGCGGTATCGGCATCCGCCGTCGCCTCGGCAACGGCCAGCGCGTGGCGGATCTGGGCCAGCCGTCGTCGCCGGCAGCGATTGGCCAGAAAACCGTAGTGACGGACCCGCATCAGCCCCTTGGGCAATATATGGAGCAGGAAGCGGCGCACGAACTCCTCACCAGCGAGAACGAGCGGCTTGGGTCGCTCACGGTCGCGGTAGTCCTTGACGCGCAGGGTCACCTGGTGGTCGTCCACGGCGAGGATGCGCGCGTTGCTGATGGCGATCCGGCGCGTGTAGCGTGCCAGGTAGCGCACCACCGTCTCGGTGTGCTCGAGACAGTCCTTGCTGTAGACCACCCACTCGGTGGCCATCAGGGCGTTGAGCTGGTCATCGACGTCACCGGGCCGGGTGACCCGGTGGAGTTCACCGGCCTTGGCGGCCTGACGCAGGGCACTGACCAGGTGCCCACGAAAGTGGCGTGACAGGGCCCGCACCGGGAACAGGTAGGGGCTGCGCGCCCCACGCCAGCCGCCATCGTCACCCAAGGCGCCGCCGGGGACCAGGCAGTGCAGGTGCACGTGCTGGCTCAGGGTCTGGCCCCAGGTGTGGAGCACCGCACTCATGCCCATCTCGCCGCCGAGGCGCTTGGGATTGCGACCGAAGGCGCGCAGCGTCTGCCAGGCGCTCTGGAACAGCCGCCGGTAGATCACCTCGGGATGCAACTGGACCCAGCCGTTGAGGCGGTGCGGCAGGGTGAACACGACGTGGTAATAGCGCACGGGCAGGATATTCGCCTGCTGACGCTCGGCCCACTGGTGCATGGCGCGGCCCTGGCACTGCGGGCAGTGGCGATCGCGACAGCCGAAGTAGTGCGGCTGGGTGTGGTCGCAGCCCGTGCACTGCAAGACCGTTCCGCCCATCGCCTCGGTGCGACAGGCCAGCAGGTGATGGCACACGCGTTGGCGCTGGCGGTCCAGGCAGGCCGGGGTGAGAAAGCGGCTCAGGGCCTGTTGGAGGGTGGCGGGCTCACTCATGGCCCACCGCCAAGCCGGCCACCAGGTCGATGGGGCCCTGACTCGCCCCCTGCTGGCCCGGCAGCCAGTGCAGGTAGCGCATCGTCGACTGGATGCTGCGATGGCCCAGTAGCCGCTGGAGCTGATGAACGGGCAGGCCTTGTTCCAGGACATGCGTGGCATAGGCATGGCGCAGGCTGTGGATGCCACCGATCCGCGCGACACCGGCCAGTCGCTTGGCCTGGCTAAAGGCCTTCTGCGGCGCACTCGGGTGCAGCGCACGATCTGGGAACAGGGCGCTCGGAAACAGCCAGGTTCGCGGCCGGTAGACACGCCAGTAGTCGCGCAGGCGAGCAATCAGGGTCGCCGACAGCAGGACCATGCGGTCCTTCGCGCCCTTGCCCTGCGCCACCCGTAGCTGGCCGCGCTGACTGTCGATGTCGCCGACCCGCAGGTGGCAAACCTCGCTCACGCGCAGTCCGCAGCCGTAGCACAGCTCGAGCATCATGCGATGCTTGCGGTTGTGACAGGCGGCCAGGATTCGCCGGACTTCGTCGCGGGTCAGCAGTTCCGGAATCCGCTGCGGTGCCTTCGGCACCACGGGCGATACGTCAACCGACGGCCAGTGCAACACCTGCAGGTACAGAAACCGCACGCCGTGCAGATAGAGGCGGCAGCTGGCGGCGGACAAACCGCGCTCCTGAACCAGATGGGTGAAGAAGCGCTGCAGGTCGTCGGTGCTCAACGTGTCTGGCGACCGGTGGCAATAGCGCGCCAGGTCGGTGATCACCATCAGGTAGGTGGTGTGGGTGCGGGGTGCGAAGCCACGCTGACGCATGGCGTCGATCATCCTCTGTCGCAAGGCAGTCATCGTCATCACTCCTGTTCGTTGACCCACGTGGGTCAACGAACAGTGTGGTGCGATGAGGCGAAAGACAGGATTCGACGACAGCTACCGCGAAGCGGTTTAGTTCAACAGGTATTAGGCAGCACGCCTCTTTTCTCACTTGAACGCGCATTCTCGTTCAACAATTTTATACCGCGTTCCGTCACCCCACAACTTAATAGTTTTATCGAAAATCAGTTGATAATCGGCCATATAGTACAGATTATCGTGCGTGCGGCATAATACGAGTGAACACGCACGCTGCCTTTGCCAGCATGTCCGCTTTGGATCGTTATCCGCCATAACAGGCCTTTTCCCTAGACTGCTACCCAGCACACAAATCACGACTCGACCTCCTCGCCAACAACTGGAGTATCAACAGCGCAAACTGCCTGCCGGTCTCTTCATATTCCGGCAGCGGTATGCTGAGCTTTTCGTGGTCGCTGAGGGCATCGAGCACGGCGTCGGTGACCTTTCTGCGAAACAGGCCGTGCATCACCTGGCCTTTACTATGGATGCGCACGTGGGCCAGCACCTCTTTGTCGCGTTCGATACGGTCGGCAATGCCGTTGGCGAAGTGGAGCTCGTCATCGTCGCTGACCTCGGCGCCGTACAGGTCGTTGTAGCGGTAGATGATCTCAGCCGGGCGTTGCTTCTCGGGATCGCGGGGCTTGCCTGAGCCCTCCTCGATGACCGGGGTGAGGCCGTAGTCACCCTCGGCCTCCTCGAGGCGCAGGCGCTTCTCATCACGCTTGGTGAGGCTGTGGTGGAGTAGTTCCAGCTCGCTGACGTACTCACCCTTAAGGATGTAGCCGCCGGCCGTACCGGCCATCCAGCCGCGGGCGGTCATGTCTTTGTTGATGTCCCGTTGGAGCTGACCTTCCCTGCTGTTCGCCATGTTATGCCCTGCGCCTGGCGTAATTATGCGTAACAGCCTAGCGCCTTGGGGATGTGAGGAGAAGTCTACTTAAGACGGTACGTCGCAGGGATATTGAGCATTAGCTCCGAAGACGACCCAGCGCCTGCTCCAAGAGCGCCAGAGACTGACGATGCTTGTCAGCCCCCATCCTCTGGATGTTGGCGAGCTTCCAGCGCACGGCAGGCAGCCGTTCAACGCCGCGCAGTGGAAGCAGCGACCAGTCAGGCGCCCCTTGCTTGAAGGACATCAGGAAGCGAACGTCCTCCTCGGTCATCAGCTGCCCCAGCCGTGACAGCAACTCATCACGGACGCTCTCCAACTCCTGCAAAGGAAGGTCAACCCTGGCCATCCCGACAAACTCCTGTTGGTAGACGTCGTCCAACGGCTTCAGCCGCGGGTTGATCACTTCGTTCAAGGGTCTGGGATGCCCCAGCAGATAGACCAGGAAGCCTTCGAATACGCTTCGATCGAGGCCGCCCTGGTTCAGAAGCAGCTTCACATCGAAAAGGTCCCGGGGGTGCTGGCGATCCAGCGCGGCGCAGATCTTGCCGCCGTACAGGTCCGGCAGTGACACCACCTGCACCGCAGCAAAGCCGTAATCGTCTTCCACGGCTTCCACGACATCGCGCTCCTGCGGCGGGTGCAGGGTGCCACGCAGTACCGGCGATACCTCGACCTTCACCTGGCTACGCCCTCGGCGTACCAGGATCCTCAGCTCGTCTCGGCGATTATCCTGAAGCTCGGCGCGCACGCCTGGCAGTCGGGCGCTGAAGGTCCCTGCCAGTCGCTGCAGCGCCTCGCGACAGCGTCGCAGTGCCTCGTCACGGGGCTCCAGCGGCAAGTAGGCCAGGTCGATATCGACCGATAGGCGGGGTAATGGCTGCACGAAGAGGTTGATGGCCGTACCGCCCTTCAGGGCGAAGCACGGCTCGTCATTGAGGAAAGGCAGCAGCGAGACCAACAGCCTGACCTGTTCGTGGTAGCGAGTTTCAATCGGCATGCAGGAACGCCTCCGGCACCGTCACGTGATATTCCCTATCCAGCTTGCCGCCCTGGCAGAGCTGCCGCTTGCCTTTGCCGAGGTCCAGTCGACGTGGTTCCAGGCGAGCGTACCAGGCATGCCCGGCGTGGCGAGCCAGCACCAGGAAGGCCCGCTTGGTTCTCACCGAACGGCACCCCTCCAGCAATGCCTGCAGCCGACGCGGACGCAGCGTATTGAGCCCACCGAAGGTGTCCACCAGCTCACTGTTGAACAGCAGCTCATTCGGCGTCACGGCAATCCACTCCAGGACCGCTCGCTCGGGGGTCGATACCTGCAAGCTGAAGGCCATGCCATCCGGCTTGTAGTCCGTGAAGCTGCCGGGAAGCTGCACTGGCAGGCCCTTTTCGGAGTGGAGCACCATCCGCCCTGCCCACTCGGCATCACTCAACCACCGGGGCAGCCGAGCGGCCTCCTTGCCATACAGGTGCGTTGTGCGCTCCCCCATGGGCAGATAGTGGGCAAAGCCATGCAGTGCCAGGGCCGTCTGGCCACCCGGCCAAACTGGTGGCATCCCCGAGCCGTCGCTCGCCTGCAGAGCGAAAACAGCGCTCTCCCAGGTAAGAGGCTCCCCCGCTTGGCAGTAGGCGCCGTGCCCCACGCGTTGCAGCCAGCCACTGCCGGCCAGCTTACGCGCCTGATCCGAGGTGACGCCGTGTGATGCTAGCCAGGCGGTCGTCACGACGGCGCCATATGGTATCTTGTGCAGCAACTGGTTTATTTTCACGTGAAAAAGCGGCCTTAAATTCCGTCTTCAGAAGGAAGAATAAACCGCGCAGGTTTATCTTCAAGCACAAAATCGCCATTCAAGGCCGCTTTTAGCGCAGAATTTAAACCGAAAGCTGAGTCTCCGGCCCTGCTTGAGCCCAAATTTAGCCGGAGGAAGCTTGAGGGACGAGGCCAGGCTGAGAAGGCTGCTGCAGGGGGACAAAGCGGCCACACATCACGTCAATCCTGATAGTGCGTGTACTTTTTCGCACTTCCCTTCACTTGGTCGGCGGGATACTTCTCCGCGTTCTTCTCCATCTTCTCCTGGCATGCAGCTTCGATATCCACGTCCAGCTTGCCCGCCAGCCGAATCAGATAGAGCTGCACATCGGCAATTTCGTCGCGCACGGCGGCCAGTTGCTGCTCATCCAGCTCCGTGGACTGCGCCTCGGTCAGCCACTGAAAGCACTCCTGCAGCTCAGCTGCCTCCACCGTTAGCGCCATGGCCAGGTTCTTGGGCGAGTGGAACTGGTCCCAGTCGCGCTCGGTGGCGAACTGGTCCATGGCGTCACGGAGCTGCTTGAACGGGTCTGACATGTGTCACTCACCTGGTTCTGCAAAATCGAATAGCAGTGAGCATGCCTGCTCTGCCGCTCGCTATCCAGCCGGCATCGGCATAGACGACCATCCGGCCGCCCACTCGCTCACAGCACGGAGAGGAATTCGCCGATGACCTTCAGGTCCTCAAGCTCATCCTCGAGCACTATGTCCTTGTAGCCGAAGGCGTTGGTCTGTGGCTTCAGTACGATACGCTGGTTCACGAACTCGCCGTACTCCTCGATCTTCTCGCTCTGGTACAGCTTTACCGTGAAGCTGCCACCGTGGTCCGGGTCCTCGATGGCGCGATGCTGCACCACGACGACCTTGCCTTGCCGTGTGCCGCCAGGGTTCGCGCGGAACAGGCACCAGGCGCCATTGGGAATGCGCCGATTCATCGATTCCCCCACCACCCGGCTGACGAACAGGTCGGGGCTTATACGCACATGATCCGGTAGCTCGACCCAGTGCTCGGTGTCGGCTATCTGCATCTCGCTGAACTCACCGGCAGCGATGCTCAGGTCGTAGACGGGTACATGGCGCTCGAACGGCACCGCCTCATCACGCGTCACGATGGGAAGATGCAAGCCATCCAGCGTCTCGGCATTCTCGGGCGCGTCCAGCCGCTCAGCCGCTGCTTGAGAGCGGGCATAGGCCGCGAAGTACTCGCGGGTCTCGGGGTCCGTGGCATAGACGTAACAGCCCTTCTGGCCCCGTGTCATCAGCGTGCGATAGGTGTTCTTGATGATCTGGTCTGCCAGGGCACGGGCATGCTCGGGCTGCTCCTTGAGCATCTTCTTGTAGCCATGAACCGAGCGGTCCTGCCCCGCCCGCTTGCCCGCGTCTGTCACCACGCGACCGTCACGAATCACGAAGTCGTCTCCGATGATGACACCGACGTAGTCGAACTCCAGCCCCTGGCAGGTGTGGATGCAGCCGATCTGCTCTGCTGATCCATCGGCGATCGCCCAAAGCATGCCGTCGTCATCGAGGTTCCACTGGGCCGCGAAGCCATGTTCGGGAAACACGATGTCCATGGCCTGCTTGTCCTTCTTGCTGGCCCAGGGCCAGCAGTAGCCCGCCACCATGCGGGCCTTGTTGGCCTTGCGGTTCTTTTCGAGAATCGCAAGGCGCATGGCACTCGGGTCATCGAACACCTGGAAGTCGTAGTCGATGTCCTTCAGGTCAGTGTTGGCCGTGGTGCGAATCTGAAGGGCATGATCGAGCCAGGCCAGATAGCCATCCGAGCCGTTGCAGCGAAACTGCGACGCCAGCTCAAGTTCGTGGACATCGGCGCCGCACTCGGCCGCCCGCCGCCGGATCTCCTCGACCGTGCCCACGTCCTTCAGCGTCACACGCTGCGCCTCATCGATGAAGAAGATCGAAAAGCGTGACGCGGCGATCACTTCCTTGATCTGGCTCTCTCCCAGGTTCTGATACATGCCGGACTTTTCGTTCAGCCGGTGCGCTTCATCGACGATCAGCGCATGGAAGGTATCCGGCTCGGCGTTGACGTAGCTGCCCGAGCCCTTGAACAGGTTGTCGATGTGCGTCTTCTTGCGCGTGCCGGTCAGCTTCTTCTTGAAGACCTCACGAGGGGCCGAGTTGCGCGAGACGTACTGGGTCATCATCTCGCGCTTCGTCAGCTCCACCAGCAGGTTGATGGCCACCACCGACTTGCCGGTACCCGGCCCGCCCTTGACGATCAGGCACTGCTTGTTGCCGCTGCCTGCGCGGTGCGCAAGATCGATGGCGGTTTCATAGACCAGCTTCTGGTCGTCGATCATCAGGAACTCGGCGTTGCCCTGCATCATCGAGGCCAGGGCATCTGCCAGGTTCTTGCTCGGCTTGATCACACCGTGCTCGATGCGATACATGATGTCGTTGCTGTCGCCGTACTTGATGTGCTGGCTCAGAAACTCCGAGAGCTTCAAGGCATCCTGCGAGATGAAGACCGGGGCACGGCGCGTGTGGTGCTCGTAGAAGGGATCATTGATGGCGTTCCCCTGCTTCATGTTGTGCAGGTAGGCACAGGGCACCAGGCGGATCGACTCGGAGCGTACTGTCTCGTTGTAGTCCTCGATCAGCGCGCCATAGGACCACGCCTGATACGACGGATGGTTGGTCTCGCGTACGCCGCCGCCCAGCTGAGTGCGAACGATGGCGTCCTTCTTCGTCACCTCGACGGACTGCCACTGTTTCAGTTCCACGATGACCGCCGCATCGTCCCGCTGGTGGTTCTTGCCGGTCAGGATGAAGTCCACGCGGCGATTGGTCAGCGGGATGTTGTACTCGATGGCCACTCCCGCCGATGCGGGAATGCCCTCGTCGAGCAGAACGCTCATCATGAAGCGCAGGGAGTTCTCCCAGGACGTCACCTCACTGCGCGGCGAGTTGCGGTTCAGTCTGCGAGCCACCTCGTTCTCGATGGCGTCGGTGATGAGGTTGGCTCGCACATCGTCGATGAATTGCTGCTTGGTGGCGTTGTAGACCAGCATACCCTCAAAAGTTCCCTTTTCGATCAGTTAGTTATAGGTTTCTCGCCTGAATGCATTTGACAATTATGCACGCTAGCGGCTGCAACAGCACAGATCAGAACTAAAAGACTGAGAGAGTTTGGGTCTGTGCATACGGGCTTCGGTTCCCAGCCTAACTATCTGTTTTTCGCCGTTTCAGCTCAGCCCGCGCCCAAGCAGATGCTTCGGCCATGTCCCGCCGCAGTTCATCCAGTTCTTCGGAAGTCAGCCACCGAACCGCCGGCTCCCCGCTTTCTGGGTGCGCCTCGCCGACCTGCTCGACGGTCTTGCCTTCCAGCTCTTTACGCTGTTGTCGGCGTGATTGTTCGCCCATGTTCCCCTCCTTGCGGAAAGGCGGCCATTGGCCGCCTGAGCTATCGCTGGTCAATGACTCCCATAATGTCAGAAGCCAGTATCGGAAAATCCCGCCGCCTCTGAAAACGGGGTTCTTCCGGTTCCAGTTCCTACATCGTTGCTAGTATGCGTGCTGCGTGGTGCCTCCTCTCGGCCTGAGTGGGCCGGTCGGTTCACAAACGCGGTAATCTCTGCCTCAGCGTTCCTCTCCCCCTCGGCCGATACTCGACAGCAGGTACGAAAGCGGCTTCTGTGTAGGCCTCCCGCCTTTCGTCGAGCATAGCCAGGGCTACCATAAAATGGCGTTGTTTCATCGTGGGCTCTCCTTAGATGTCCTGCTGGCCACGGTTCACAAAGCTAGCTATCTCGTCATTACGATCCTGCTGACGTTCACTACCACCCAAGCTGTCGCTGTCGAACGAGGGAACAGAATCATCCGCTTCCGCGACCTTACTATCCCCTTCCGGCTTCATGCTCGCGCGGATGGATGACGCCATGCGGCCACCAGCGGTTTGATCAACCTTGCCCTGGAACTTCCCAGCCACCTTCGACCCAACCCCTTTAGCTAGCTCGCCAGCCGTTCCAGCTCCCAAGGATGCTGCTCGCTTGAATCCGCTACCGCCACCAGATCGGGAGCCAGAACCAGCGAAACCAGCCGCCTGCGCAAATGGGGTGTCACCGGTGCCAGCTTCATCTCCGGTGGAGCTGCTGCCACTCCCACCACCGCTGCTGTCACCTCCAGTGCCAAAGCTCGGCATGTCAGCTCCAGACCCCGACATATTGGACTGGGCCTTCTCGAAGGCAGCCTTGATGGCTGACCCGCCACCTACTGCATTCGCCGCACCGCCCAACATCGCTCCCCCAGCCATCTTGCCCGCCGAGAGGGCCATACCTGCCGCTGTCATGGCTGCTCCTACCGCAGCACCAGCACCGAATGACCCGATGCCCATTGCTCCCACACTGCCACCCGACACCAGACCGGAAATCATCGGTGGAATCTTGTTAACCAGAAATAGCAGGATCACCGAAACGACCAGCATCACGACCAACTCCTGAGACGCCATGTTCTCGCTCATCTGCGAGTAGTAGTGAGTAATAAACTCCCTACCGATGGCGACCAAGAGCACCATTGCCATCAACTGAGCCGCTATGCCGAGAATGGCCTTGTAATAGTTGATCGCCATGTCAGATGTCCAACGGGAGCCGCCAAACCCCAGGAAAAACACTCCCGCATAAAGCAGTATCCAACTGGCGGCTAGCAGCAGAAGCAGGTTGACGGAGATAATCGCCAACACCAGCAATACAGCCAAGGCCATACCTTCCATCACCAACGCAGTAGCAAACTGTTTCCAGCTCAACTCTGACGTAGCCTTCACCGTCTTGTCGTACAGCTCAAAACCGATATCAAGGATGCTGGATGGCCCCAAGTTGCCGTTGGAAAGACCACCGGCTTGTGCTCCAAGGATTTGCAATGACTGCACAATAGTTCCCGCGATGTTCATGCCCTGAGTCGCGTTCGTCAGCAACCACCAGAAAAATCCTGTAAAGATGGTGAAACGAACAAGCTCGGCAAAGAACTCACCAATGTCGGCCTTGCGCAGCGCCATCATGCCGAACGTCCAGACCATCGAGATCACTACCAGGGCCCAGAACAACCGGCTGGCAGCCGCTTCGATGGCAGGCCCCCACGTTGATGCCGCAGAGTGAAAGCGATCCAACACATCATCCATGATGTTGCTGCTGGATAGCTCCTGAGCCATTGCGGTATCGGACAACATGACGACGGCCATCACGCCCAAACCACCAAAAACGAATCGTTTCATACGACGCCCTCCCTCAATACCTGTCGGGGGAGCTGGGTTCGAACTCCCATTCCCGCATGCGTTGGGCCTTCTCGAACGACCGACAGGCTTCGGCAAAGGCTTTTCGGCTCGATTCTCGGCTCAGCTCGCTGATGGTCTGCTGAAACGCAACTGGCGCGCACGTGATCGCACTCGCCTCTGGTACCGTTTCCTGCTCACAACCTACCAAGGCAACAGCTGCAACAAGTGGGATGATCTTCTTCATCGCAGCCTCCTTAATAGCGATCTGCTGCGCTAGGTTGGTAATTCCAGGTACGCATCTGCCTTTCCCGCGCTTCCCCTCTGGCGTTTGCATCCAGTTCGGCGGCGAGACGGGCGGCTTCAGCGTTCTGCTGAGCAATCAGCAAGCTGCGGATTTGCAGAAGTTGGTTGGCCTGGTTGCTGGCGAGCTGGTTGGCGTAACCAATGGCGGCAAGCTGGCCATCCGCGCCCTGGGCAGCGGATTGCAGACGTTCAAGCTGTCGAGCATCAGACGCCAGGTTATCCTGTTGCTGATCCAGCCCCCGGAAGAGCGCATCGTTGGCCGCTTTTTGCGATTCAGACGCCAGGCGACGGTTTTCATCCATCGCTGCACGTTCGGCATCCGTGCAACCGCCGCCATTGAAGCAGGGGGAACTCCGGTAATACGCTACGTCCTGGAACTTGCCCAGATAGGCATCGAGGCTGCCGAGCTGGTTCTGATAATGCTGAAGTGTATTGGTGGCTTGGATCAGATCATTAATCGTGGATTGTGCCCTGTCCCAGATATAGGCCGCTGGAGCCATGGTGTTTTGCAACTGGTTTTCATACTGCTGCAACTGCGTCTGGTACTGCTCGATCTGCTTGAGAGTCTGTGAGACGGACTCCATCGCCGTCATAACGTTTTGCTGAAGGTTGGCGCCGTCGACGACAGGGATGCCCGCTTGGGCAGGCATGGAAGCAGTTAACGCCAAGGACATGACTGCGACAGGAATTTTAGCCGCTAAAATTCTTTCTCTTCTCATGATTGAGTGCTCTTAGCTTCATCGTGACTAAGTTGCACTCACCAACCTGTAGCGGCTTGCTCATGAAGATTACGAGCCACTACCCCTACCGGAGAACCCAGCGGTGAAGTGTGGACCTCTACAGGGATAGCTCGTCACTTACTATCCCGGCGTCCGACCTGCGCGACACCGTCAGAACGCGCGGCCAATGGTTGTTGAACATCGGTGTCATTGTCCTGGGGAACGGTTAGGCTTCCCAAGGGTTAATCGCATCTACTGTTTGTTGCCGCCTTCCAAAGGGAAAGCACTATAGTGAACGTCCCTTTTGCTGTCTTTTTGCCCTCTTGGCGTCCATCTCTGCCCGTAACTTGGCTTTGCGGCGCTCTTGCTCGCTCGGCCCCCATGGGGGCGGTGTCGGCGTCTTGCCCGCTTGTCCCTCAAGGTGAAGCGCATCGGCCTGGGACAGCGATTGCAGCCGGTTTCGGCGCACCGGGGGAGGCAGC
This sequence comes from Halomonas organivorans, assembly GCF_014192055.1. Lineage (GTDB taxonomy): Bacteria > Pseudomonadota > Gammaproteobacteria > Pseudomonadales > Halomonadaceae > Halomonas > Halomonas organivorans. The sequence goes on from NZ_JACHXM010000010.1 coordinate 16,727, forward strand.
TGACCGATAGGCGGCACGCCCGCCCGTTTGCTGCGGATCTTGGTCTGGGTGGTGCTCCCGCCGTTCGCCAGGGATTGGCGGCGACGTTCCAGACCGGCATCCGCAAACCGGATCGGCAACTGCCCATCCACTGCCGCCCGGATCACCCGCGCTTTGAACTCTGGCGAACCGTTCACGGTGATGCGGTCGCCATAGCGTTCCATCGCCATTCGCAGTGCGCTCTGAACGCCTGACTGGTCGGATTCCCTGGATACCTGGAGCCGGTCGCCATCGTCGCGTACGGCACTGGCCCCGGCCCGGTAAATGATGGTGCCCTTCTTGGTGATGCTGTCGATCACCGGCACATGGCCGGGCTTCGCCTGTCCCTCCCCCTTCAAGGTGTTGCCCTTGAGGCCCTGGGCGACCTCTCTGGCTCGCAACGCGACCAGGGCCCCGGTATCGCCCTGCAAGGCTTCCCGTTTGAGCCAGTCGGCCCAGGAGCGGCGTCCGTGGGCCTCATGGATCGCCTGGCGTTCCTCCCGGTACTGCTTCTGGATCGCGTCAATGTCGGCTTTCAAGGCGCTGCTGGCCTGCGCATACAGCACCTTCTTGGTCAGTCTACCGCTGGTGAACTTGATGGCCGCCCGCCGGGCCTTGCCCTTCTTCTTGGCGCTCTCAATCCGGCGGTCTTTCTGCCGCCGGGCTTTGTCCAGGGCCGCCGTCTTGTGGGCTGCAGCGCTCTGCTGTTCTGATTTGAACCGGGCGTAAAGCTCGGTGGTGTTCATGCGCAGCCGTACCGGGTCTTTGCCGTACTGGCGGTGGGGTTTGGCCTGTTGCGCCTGGTCAGGCTCAAACGGGCCGAAACGGGCCTCTAACTTCGGCTTGGAGAAATCCCGCCCCAAGGTGCTCGCCTTGACCGCCGCGTCATCACCGGCCACGACAACCAGCCCATTCCCCCGCGCCCGGAGTTCCAGGCCATTGTCACGCATGACCTGGTGCAGCTCACTCCAGGACTGAGCGGCCTTGATCTCGTCAAGGCACTCGCGTTTGATCCAGCCAATCAGGCTTTCAATACCGGCGTGACGCTCCATATCGGCGGCTCGCGCCTCGGCCCCGCGTCGGCGCGGCATGTGGTTGTCCTGCTGCAACCCGTAATCCCGTTCCATGACCTCGCATAACTCGGCCAGGGTTTGGTGTGGGTAGTAGGGTTCGTGGATGATGTTGCGCGTCGGGTGGATCTTGTTGACGGCGATATGGATGTGCAGGTTGTCGGTATCGTTGTGAACGGCGCTAATGCGCTGATGCTCTCCAAAGCCCAGCCCCTTGCAAATACGGTCCTCGATGGCCACCAGGGTATCGGCCTCAACCTGTTCCCCGGCCCGGAAGCTGACAATCAAGTGATAGGTCTTGTCGCTCTTCGCTCGGGTATTACCGAACTGGGTCGCTAGTACCTCGCTGACGGCATCCTGGACCGAATACGCCTCGCAGTTGATCAGCCGTACCGCACCAAGACGGTGCTCCTTGCTTTGCTCGTCGGTGATGTAGTTCACCAGACCAGCAAAGTCGGACTTACCTAGGGAGCGCATAGGGACGTGTTTGGCGATCATGAGTGCCAGCCCCACATTTTAGCGGCTAAAAAAATCACGACCTGGCCCTTGGCTGCACCACGGATTTCAACACCTGGCTCATTTCCTCCTGAGTGGCTTCGATCCTTCCGAGCAGGCTTAGGATGGTAGCCGCCCCGAAGTGAGCCGTTCGCACGTCATCTGTCAGCCAGAGCTTCAGTAATCCTCCCAAACGACCCAAGTCTCCATTTACACGAACCAACTCGCGGACATACTCGTAGTCCATAACGCCATTGACCTGATAGCCCTGCCCCACTTCACGCAGAAAACAGGCAACGCTTAGCCCTGCCTGCCTGGCGTTGGATTCAATCAGTTCTCTCTCTTCCGGAAGGCAGTACACCTTGAGCGGAGTGCTGTTCTTCCGTGTCACCCTTTGCTTCTCACTCATGCCAGCTCCTATCTCAGATGCCATGCCTTGCAGAGCAGGATTTCCGTTGAGCACCGCAGGTGCGAATAAGGACCAGTGAAGAGGCACACCACGCTTGCGGGGTGGGACTACTTCACACATCCTGCCCGCACTTCAGCGTTGATTCTTGTAGGTACGTCATGTGCAAAGCAGTGCTATTTCTCTGCATTTCGTTGCACGGGTCTGTTTTTTCCTGTGCCTCCGTGACATACCGCCACAAAACCTTATGACGCCGACACTTACAGCGATAAAGTAGCGCTCCAGAAGCGGTAAAGCAGCGATCTAACAGCGATTTACACATAGCGGTGTCCTTGCGCTTTCCACATTCAAATACACAGCTTTCCACGCGGCTTCCGCACTGCCCCTCAAATGTCAATGAATCAGAAGCGCTGCCCCTCAAGTGTCAATGAAAACACTCAAGTCTTGTCGACCGCGTTGCGTAGAGCTGTAAGTCCATGCGCGGAACTCATTCGATGAGGAAGACCCGCCGCCTTGACCGCTCGGTTCGCAGCCTCGTGCCCAGCTCGCTCTGCAAGATCGGCGGGGCTACGATTGCGGTCACTCTCCAGCAGCGCATAGGCCGCCAGTTGTTCGCCATTCATCAACCGATTGACCAAGGCCCCATACTCTTGGATGAAGTGACGTTCGAGACGTGACCAAGCCGACAACGCCGTGCTATGTGTAAGCTCCCACCAACCGACGGCGCTACCCGCCATCCTCACGGCTTCATGGCTCCAGTGCCATCGGGTCGGTTCATGAGCATGGGCGCATACCTCACGCCACGCCTCCTCCAGACCGGGCATCCCAAAGTCCTCTGGGCGCGGCTCACAGAGAACCGAGAATGCAGCAGGTTGCGGTGGCCAGGATTCGTTACCCGTACGCGTTGCTTCCTGCACCACCTCACGACAGCGTTGAATCCCCAGCTCCAGGTGTCGGCGAGTCAGAAAAGCCAGCTCAGCCATCCAGACACCTGATTCATCGAAGGCGCCCCACTGGCCCGTGAACTTCCAGCCGAACAACACACCCAGGGCATCAAACAACTGATCCACATCAGCTTCTCCGATCAGCGGGCCAGTCTTCGTCGATGATTCCCCCACTCTGTTGAGCTTTGGCGCGTGCGCGTGCTTCTGCGGCGGTAACACGGCGAGATGGAGTGCGTTGGCGGCGATGTCCATTAGCGAGTCCTCCGGTAGTGGACTGAGCTGCGAGCACATCTTTGCGCAGCCAGTCGGCAAGCTTGGTATGCCAGGCAGCCGTACTGGCCGTGCGACCAGTATCGGCATGGTGGGCCGTGAACTTGGCGAGCTGATATCGCTCGGGAGCCAGATCAGCTGAGAGACCTGCTCGTAAACAGGCCATCGACAGCTCAGTCAGGTCCGGCGTCCATTCGAGCGTCATGGGAAAGCGATCCGAACGCATTGGGATGGCTGACGAAGATTCTTGAAGAGGAACTGCGTCACTGTTCTGATCCGCTCGACCAAGCATCGACTCTCCCGCCTGAGAGTGAGAGAGGTTCATTGATGGTTCATTGGTGGTTAGGAGGACACCAGATGTCCAGGGGCCCTGGTCACCAAGTGTCCGGGGGCCCCGGACTCCACGTCCCTGGGGGGTGGACTCGGTGTCCAGGGGGGTGTAAGTCCTCTCCGCGACTCGATTTGCCAGTCTCAGTTGATACAGGTTGCTGGTCTGTCCCGCCGCATTCCGACGAGGCTGAATGCTGAGTAACTGATACTCTTCGAACTCACGTAACCAACGGCGAACGCTCTTGGTACTGGACTCACAGCGACGTGCCAGAGTGGAGATGGCTGGCCAACACACCCCCTCTTCGTTGGCGTTATCGCCCAAAGCTACCAACAGCAAGCGACGCCCAGCCTTGTTGTCACGCTCGTTCAGGTAGCTCAGTTGGACATCCCATGCCCAGTTCATGGCGACAATACTCACGCCTTACCCCTTCGTATCCGCTTCACTTTGCCGCTCTAACCGCTCAGGCTTCATCAATCAGCCCTGCAACGTCGGTTGCACGGAAATAGACACGCCTTCCAACCTTCCTTTTGGCGGCATTCCATTTCACTGCAAACTCTGACTGGCTCTGCAAAGATATTCGGAGACCATCGGGACTACGCTTCAATAATTCCGATAAATCGGTCAGGGAGAGCAGTGGTCCATAACGTTCAAGCAACTGTTCTTCGGTTGTCATAAACACCTCAAGATAACGCAAAGCAAGACTTCACTTTCAATATTTACGCCATCTTGAAAAAACTTTCAACACTTTGATTTTGTTGTTAAAAAAGTATAGCTATACGCCAACTTAAAAGTTTATCTATACTTTTCCATCAGCACCTCAGTTAAAAAAAGAACCACCAATCCCGCATATAAAACTCGAACAACAACCAAAGCGACCCTGCCCCTCAAGTGTCAACAAACAGCTTGAGTCGATCACCTTATGCACGAGACTTGGTCAATGCATTTTATTTCACTGACACTTGAGGAGCACTTTTTATAACCACAATCCTTCAGGCACATATGCATATGGGAAAACATGTCCAGCATGAGGAATGCTAGGCAGGAGAGGATGGCATTGAGTATGCGCACCACTGAGGTCACACCAGAAAGGCAGAAGAAACTTTAGCCGCTAAATTTTTCCTATGCGTCACTGAGGGATGATCACCCTCCAATCGATGTAGTATGTTGTATACTACTACAACATACTACATACAAACCCAAGAAAGCCAACCGCCTTTGCTTACAACTCATTAACAATAATAAATACAAACATCAGCTTTCATCGCCTTGACTCTCATGAAGAGTCCAAGATGCAATAGATGACGACGATAGTGTCAGCTTTAATGACTCTAAATGATCTCTGTCGACTTCCAAGTAAGCTTCTCGCCCTAACCTAGAGAGAATGAGCACATCTTTAACCACACAAAGACCACCATCTTTATCTAACACATTGATTTCAAGCGACTTAAAAAGCTCGCACCCCTCCTTCTTAAGAACCAACTCAGAAGCTTCTATATTTCCAAATTTATATATTCCCATCACACCATACGGAATCCTATCGAATCTCCCAAAGGATATGAATATCATAACAATAGCCATAAGACCTAGAACAAACTCTTTTGCGTATGGAGAGGAAGCCCCCTGAGGTGAAGCGGATGCAGTATTTATAAAAACAATAAACATCGCTGACAAAAAACCCAAAAACCATGACCTATCACTAATGCTTTCAAACTCAACGACTGACAGCCTAAAAACCAGATACAGTGGAAAAAAGATAAAAACAGCAGAGCAGAATGTCGCAGCCACTAAGAAAACAAACTCTTTACCTCCCTTGACCACACCAAAGCCACTATAAAGGCATAGATAGAATAAATACATCAACGCAACAAGACCCAGGGTTAACATCCAACACCAATTCCCTAAAAAAAGGCTTAACCCTAAACTGACATAAACAGTAAACAGGGGAATAGAAAACCAAATCAACAGGTTACGAAAACCAGAACTAGCACTACCCTCTAGCCAGTACCTTTTAAGTTCTGAATTATCCCCCAAGAACTCCCACACCCCTCTCCAGAACGACCCAGCAAAAATCATCATAATCAGCATCATTATGATGATCACAATTGAAGTGACCGAAGCTGCCGCCGTTATAGTTACCGAAGACTTTAAATCAAAATCCGGCATGTATCCTATAAGAGCGTAATAAATTACAAAAATCACACCACCTATAAGAAGCACAGCTGACCAAAACACACTAGCGACATTTTCATATAAATACTTTTCCAGCTTTTCTTTATCCATAACCACCACCTTGCTTAATATCGTCTCATGTTACAATATGAGCACTAAAGTGATCATCACCATCTCGAGCTCGCATGTTTGTTCTGATTTTACTCAGGACTTTCCTGTCTTTGTCTCCAACTGGCTAGAACAGATCAAACAGTTAAATAAAACTTTCACGCAGACCATCCAGCTTCTTCACCAAATCCTCTGCCCTGAGATGGGTATACCGCCTCAGCATCTGCATCGACTTGTGGCCACTGATCGCGGCGACCTCCTGGTCAGACAGCCCGGCCTCTACCAGCCGGCTGACGGCCTCATGGCGCAGGTCATGGAAGCGGAAGTCATCGAGCCTGGCCTGCTTCTTGGCCTGGTTCCAGAGCTTGGTGTAGGCGTAGGGGCCGCGCTTTCCATCCTTTCCAGGCTCGCCAAAGAACACCAGATCACAATCGAGCGGGCGCACCGGGTTGTTCAGCGCCTGCTTGAACACCTCGGTGGCGGCCTGAGTCAGCGGCACCAGGCGGGCTTCGTTGTTCTTGGTGTCTGTGAGGCGCACCACGCGGCGTTTCACGTCGACCTGGGAGCGAGTGAGGGTCAGGATCTCTGAGGAGCGCATGCCCGTCTCCAGGGCGATTCTGGCGATCCAGGCCAACATGGGATTGCTGTGCTGCCGTAGCACGGCGAACAGGCGCTTCTCCTCGTCGGCGCTCAGGCGCCGGTCGCGCCCTTCTCCAGGGCTGGGTTTGCGGATGTTTTGGACGGGGTTGTAGGACAGGCCCAGACCCCATTCCTGGATGGCCACGGTGTAGAGATGGCCGAGCAAGGCGAGCTCCAGGCGCACGGTATTGGCGCTGATAGGCTGGCCACGATGGCCAATACTGTTCAGGCGGGTGTCACGGAAGTTGGCAATCAGCTCCGGCGTCAGGGCCGCGAGGGAGTACTTGCCCAAGTGCTCGATCAGCGTGCTGGCCTTGTGGCGCTCGCTCTTTTGGGTGCTGGGTTTCTTGGTGGGTGTGACGTCGGCCAGGTAGCGCTTGAGGGCTGCTTCGAGCGTCATGCGCTCCGAAGCGCTGCGCTGGATATAGACACCGCGCACCATTTCGTCTTCGGTGCGGCGTGCCCAGTCCTGGGCGTCTCGTTTGGTGCGGAAGGTCTTGGCGGTGGTGGGCCAGCCGGTCTTGCGGATGACGGCTTTCCAGCTACCGGCAGGGGTCTTAACGATGGTGGCCATGAAAGTCTCCAGGGGGCTGAAGGATCGGCACTGTACCGAAACTGTACCCTTGGACTATGGGACTCACCAGGTAAAATTCGTAAGACACTGATTTAATTGGTGGGCCCAGCTGGACTCGAACCAGCGACCAAGGGATTATGAGTCCCCTGCTCTAACCAACTGAGCTATAGGCCCGTATCAGCGGTTGCGTATGATAGCGAAAGCCGCCGGCCGAGGCCAGCGGCATCATTTTTCCAGGCTAGGGAAAGTGGCATTCCCAGAGGCGCCAATCGGCGCCATCGCTCAGTGAAACTGAGCTCCTACAGGTCGGAGCCCAACCTGGGGGCTGCAGACCTGCCATGCCAGCGGCATGGCGATCCGACCGGGTCAGCCCATCTCCAGAATGGTATAGGGCGCTTCGCAGGCGTGGCGCTCGTCGCGTTCGTCGACGCTGCCGAGCTTGAGGTTGCGGTCGTTGTCGTAGGCCACGAACAGTCGCTCGCGGTCGAGCACCGCCAGGCCTTCGGCCTTGTGCTCGAACTCCAGCGGCGCGCCCTCGGGGGTGGTCACCAGCCGCGGGATCTCGCCGTCGCGGAACTCCTCCAGGCTCATCTCCCACAGGTAGCCGCCGATGCGTTCCTCGCCGCCCTCCTCGACCTCGAAGCTGGTCAGTAGGTAAAGCCGGGCGTGGTAAGGGTCGTATTCCAGGCTGGAGAGCCCGCACTCGAAGCGCACGCCGGCCTGCTCGTGGGGCACGAAGCTGAAGTGCTCGCGCAGGGCGTCGATGAACTCGATGTTGCCGCCGTCGGTGATCTGGTAGTGCGCCCCCACCACGCGGCTCACGTACGCGAAGTCGTCGTGGGCGTTGCCCTGCTCGCGCACGCCGAACAGCAGCAGGCCATCGCCGCGGTTGCCGGGCACCGCGGCCAGCCCCTCGATCTTGTAGTAGGGAAAGCCGATGGCCGCGTCGAGCTTGCGGCGCAGCTCCAGCGAGCCCTCCACGCCGTCGCGCGGGTCGGGGTCCACCACCTGCACGGCTTCGGGCTCGCCCAGCGGCCAGATCAGCAGGTGATTGTAGTCGTTCAGCGCATGGCTCTCGTCGTCGATACGGTCGAAGCCGGTCACCGCCAGCACGTGGCGGCCGTCGGTGGTCAGCGCGAAGTCCTCGTACTTCACCGCCTGCTGGAGACGCTGGGTGGTGAAGTATTCCAGCCGCGTATCGTCGGGGCCCTCGGGCGTCAGCGGCAGGGCGAACACCGCGGAGCGCTCGTTGCCGGGCACCGGCTTGTCGCTGGCCAGCAGCAGCCGCTCGCCGTCGTAGAGCACGGCCGAGATCTCGGCGTTGACGATCTTGCCGGCCTCGTCGCGCAGCCCGGCGGGAAAGCAGTGGATGGTGCCTTGCTGCAGGATCCGTGCGTTGGCCATGGATAGCCTCCGTGTGGGAATGGCGAAGCTTGCCCAGCCTAATACAGCCGCTGGGCGCCGCGCGATGACCTCGCTGCCATGCATGCCCTGAGGTGTCCCGGGCTATCTCGTCGCACGCCCCCGCCTGTCGCGGCCCAGGCCCGTATCGACCTCGATTACGAATAAGAACCTTTCTTGTTCTTTGCATATTTGGCTATACTCGCCGGCTCTTCATGCAATTGACATCCATTATCAGAAAGATTCAGGGAACCCATGAACCCACGTCACCTGGCCGCCAGCGTTGCGGCCCTGACCGGCGCCCTAGCCGGCCCGACCTTCGCCCAGGCCGCTGCCCAAGCCACCAATGAGACCGACATTCAGGACACCATGGTGGTGGTCGGCTCGCGCACCCCCACCGAGATCAGCCGCATTCCCGGGGCGGTGTGGGTCGTCGACCAGCAGCAGCTGCAGACGCAGCTGCGCACCGGTGCCGACCTGAAGACGGCCCTGGGCAAGCTGGTGCCCGGCCTGGACCTGGCGCCCCAGGGGCGCACCAACTACGGCCAGAACATGCGCGGGCGCAGCGTACAGGTGTTGATCGATGGCGTGTCGCTGAACAGTTCTCGGGGCCTGTCGCGCCAGTTCGATGCCATCGACCCCTTCAACATCGAGCGCGTCGAGGTGCTCTCGGGGGCCAGCAGCCTCTATGGTGGAGGCGCCACCGGCGGCCTGATCAACATCATCACCAAGAAAGGGGATCGAGAGGGCATCCACCTGGCCACCGAGGCCGGCATGACCTCCGGCTTCAACGGCGCCGACGACCTGGACTACCGCCTCGCCCAGTCGATGAGCGGCGGCAACGAGACCGTCCGCGGCCGCCTCGCCGTGGCCTACCAGGACAACGGCCGCCACTTCGATGCCGGCGGCGACGAAATCTTCCCCGACATCGCCCAGACCGACCTGCAGGACAATCGCAGCATCGACGTCATGGGCAGCCTGGACGTGCAGCTGACCGAGCAACAGAGCCTGCAGTTCGGCGCCCAGCTGTACCGCTCCGGCTACGAAGGGGATCGCGGGGTCTACTTCCCGAACCTGGACGCCGCCAGCCCCGACCTGAACGACGCCGAGATCCGCGACGGCTATGCCTCCGACCGCGATCCGGCCACCGACCGCAAGATGGTCAACCTGCAGTATCACCATGCCGACCTGCTCGGCCAGAATTTCTACCTGCAGGCCTTCCACCGCGAGGAAGAAGCCAGCTTCCAGGCCTTCCCCTATCCGGTGGCCGGCGGATCGGAGTTCCGCGCCTCCCGGCAGAACACCGACCTCTCGGGCCTCAAGGCGCTGTTCGATGCCGACCTCACCGACACCCTGTCGCTGACCTACGGCCTGGATCTGGACCGCGAGTCATTCGACGCCACCCAGATGACCTTCGACAAGGCCGTCTCCGACGCCAGCGGCGGCCTGGTGCAGGAAGAGGCCGGCGTGACGCCGCGCTACCCCAGCTACAGGGTCGACGGCATCTCGGCCTTCGCCCAGGGGGAATGGCAGGCCACCGAGGGGCTGCAGCTCTCCGCCGGCGTGCGTCGCCAGCACATGGACGTCGAGGTCGAGGACTTCCAGGGAATTCCCGGCGGCGAGAACGACTATGACGCCACCCTGATCAACGCCGGTGTCCTCTACGACTACGGCAACGGCCACCAGAACTGGCTGCAGTTCAGCCAGGGCTTCGAGCTGCCCGACCCGGCCAAGTACTACGGCAAGAGCGCCGAGGTCAGCGTCGACCAGAACCCGCTGTCCGCCATCAAGACCGACCAGGTCGAACTGGGCTGGCGCTACAACAGCGGCGCCTGGATGACCCAGGCGGCGCTCTACTATGCCTGGTCCGACAAGGCCGTGGAGAATGCCGAGGATCTCAGCGTCAGCGTGGTCGAGGAGAAGAAGCGCGACTACGGCTTCGAGGGCGCCGTGACCCGCTACTTCGACAGCGGCCTCGAGGCCGGCGCGACCCTGCACCTGGTACGCTCCGAGCAGGAAAACGCCGACGGCGAATGGGAAAAGCGTGACGCCCGCTACGCCTCGCTGTCCTCCGCCACCGCCTTCCTCGGCTGGCAGGACCTCCAGGGCGAGCGCTCGGCGCGCCTGCAGGCCAACCACGCCTTCGACCTGGAGGACGACAACGACCGCGAGATCGACGGCTTCACCACCCTGGACCTGAACCTCCGCCAGGCCCTGCCGGTCGGGGAAGTCAGCCTCGGCGTGGCCAACCTGCTGGACAAGGAGTATTCCACCGTCTGGGGGCAGCGCGCCGCGATGTTCTACTCCCCCTATTACGGCCCGGAATACCTCTACGACTATCAGGGCCGCGGTCGGACCTATACCCTGACCTGGTCCATGGACTATTAGGCTCTATACGACAACTGAGGGCTCTCGCCCCACCCCGCGCCCACCCACTCGGTGGGCGCTGTCGTTTCGCCGCCCGCCATTTTGATAACGATTACCATTTGATATAAGATACCGACGTTTCCTTCGGCGGTGGATGTGCCATGACTCTCGCGCTGTCGCAGCTCTATATCGGCCCCCTGCAGCACCTGCCACCCCCGCAGGTCGCGGCGACGCCCGCGGCCGACAGCGTGCCCGCCCGCCACCTGCTCGATCCCGCCTATCTGGCCGCGCTGCTCGAGCGCTTCGGCGTCCAATACGGCAACGGCGACCGCCGGGCCGTGGCCTCGCTGTGGTCCAAGTGGCATTTCAGCGCGCTCTGCGCCCACGGCCTGGCCGCCAACCTGCTGCTGGAACGCGACCTGCCGCTGGGGCTGGACGAGCTGCACCTCGCACAGTCGTCGGAGGGCCAGACTACCGGGCTCCATCTGCTGCACGCCGGCCGGCCGCTCGATGAGCTCGACGGCCTGTCTCGCTTCGCCACCCTGCTCGATGGCCACCTGACGCCGCTGATCGAGGCCCTGGCCTCCCTCACCGGGGCCTCACCCAAGGTGTTCTGGAGCAACGCCGGCAACTACTTCGAGTACTTCGCCGGCGCCCTGCCGAGCCATCCCATGGCCTCGCCCCACGGCGCCGACGAGGCCCACCGCCTGATGGCCAGCCGCCAGCTGGCCGATGGGCGCCGCAACCCGCTGTATCGTCCGGTGCGCTATCTCGAGTCCGGCGACGCCGAGGCACCGCGTCGGGTGCGTCGGCTGTGCTGCATCCGCTACCTGCTCGACGAGCTCGGCTACTGCGGCAACTGCCCGCTCGAATGCCGAGGCGATGCCCGAGCGGCAAAGGCGGTCTCTTGAGCGCGATCGCTTCCCAGGTACGCCAGCATACCGCCCGCGACTTGCAGGCCTACGGGCGGCGTTACGGCATCGATTACCGGGTGCCGGCGCTGCACGCCAGGGCCGAGGAGCCGGTGGTGCGCGGCGAGGTCCGCGAGATGGCCCTGGGCCAGGGCATGGAGCTGGTGGCCTCCGACGTGGAGGTGCTGCATCGCTACGACTCCCGCTCCCGGGCGCCCTCGCCGCTGTCGATCGTGGTCATGCTGGAGGGCCGGGCCGAGGTTCGCCTGGCGGACCGCCGCCTGGTCCTGACGCCGGGCACGGCGCTGAGCGTGCAGCTCGATGCCCGCCACGGCCTGCAGGCCACCCAGCCCGCCGGGCAGCGCATCCGTGCCCTGACCCTGGGGCTCGGCGAGGCGCGCCTGGCCGAGCTGGGCGCGGCGCCTGCGGGCCACGAGGGCTCGCGCATGCATGCCTGGCAGCTGCCCACCCCGCTGCGCCAGGGGCTCGAACAGGCCCTGGCCTCGCCGCTGCCCGAACGCACCCAGGGCCTGTTGCTGGAAGGCCTCGGCCTGCAGCTGCTGGCCCACGGCCTGCCACCGAGCCTGGCGCATGACCCCGCGCCCTCGGCACGACTTTCACCGGGGGAATATCAGCGCCTGGTGCGCCTTCGTGCCACCCTGGAGGAGACCCCCGCCGCCGAGCATCGCCTGGAGACCCTGGCCCAGGCGGCCGCCATGAGCCCCGCCAGCCTGCGGCGCAAGTTCCGGGCGGCCTTCGGCCGCAGCGTCTTCGACTACCTGCGCGACTGCCGGCTCAGCCTCGCCCACGACTATCTCCAGCGCGGCTACAGCGTGCAGCAGGCCGCCCACTTCTGCGGCTACCGCCACGCCACCAACTTCGCCACCGCTTTCCGGCGCCGCTACGGCGTGTCACCGAGTTCCCTCGGCCACGCGAACTGAGCATCACGCATAGATGAGTGAGCGTGGCGCATACCTCGACCCGCCCCATAAAAAGCAATAATTCTCATTACTTAGCGTTACCCATTCACATCACAGGATCCCCCTCATGCCGACCCCACGCCCCCTGGCACTGGCGGTAGCGCTCGCCGCTGCCGGCTCGTCGCTCATGGTCCAGGCCCAGGACACCGAACAGCTCTCCACCCTGACCGTCACCGGCACCGCGGCGACCAAGACGGAGACACCGTTCAGCGAGACGCCCCAGGCCATCTCGGTCATCGAACGCGAGGAGTGGGAAGAGCGCGGCGCCGAAACGGTGCAGCGCGCCGCCGACTACACCCCCGGCGTCTTCACCAACCAGATCGGTGCGTCCAATCGCTACGACTATCTGGTGCTGCGCGGCTTCTCCGACGGCAGCATCAACAACACCTTCCTCGACGGCCTCAAGGTGATGGGCGATGCGGGCTCGTTCAGCTCGATGGTCATCGACCCCTACTTCCTCGACAGCATCGAGGTGGTCAAGGGGCCGGCCTCGGTGCTCTATGGCCGCGCCTCCCCCGGCGGCCTGGTGGCGCTGACCAGCAAGCGCCCCGAGTTCGAGCGTTCGGGCCAGCTGCGCCTGGGCGTCGGCAACAACGCCCACAAGAGCGCCGCCTTCGATCTCACCGGCCCGCTGGACAACGAGCGCCGCCTGGCCTACCGGCTGACCGGCCTGGCGCGCAGCGCCGACACCCAGTTCGGCCCGGTCGAGGAGCAGCGCTACGCCCTGGCGCCCTCGCTCACCTGGGACGCCACCGATGACACCAGCCTGACGCTGTACGCCTACCTGCAGAAGGATCCCGAGGGCGGCTACCACTCCGGCCTGCCGTTCGAGGGCACCATAAAGAATCACGCCGGCCGTCGGCTCTCCAACACCTTCTTCGAGGGCGAGGAGGACTTCGAGGCCTTCGAGCGCGAGCAGCGGATGTTCGGCTATGCGCTGGAGCATCGCCTCAACGACGCCCTGACCTTTCGCCAGAACGCCCGCTACCTGAACGCGGACGTCACCATGAACCAGGTCTACGCCTACGGCTGGGCCAACGATACCGACCTCATCCGCTACTATTCCGGCGGCCAGGAGGACCTCAAGGCCTGGACCGTCGACAACCAGTTGCAGGCCGAGCTCACCACCGGCGCCGTCGACCACACCCTGCTGTTCGGCGCCGACTACCAGCAGCGCGAGAACGACGTGCTCTGGGACTACGGCACCACCGCCTTGCTCGACGTGACAGACCCGCAGTACGGCAGCGACGTCGCGATCTACCAGACCGACGACCAGCAGCGCGACCTGAACCAGACCGGCGTCTACCTGCAGGATCAGATGGCCGTCGGCAACTGGCACATGGTGCTGGGCCTGCGCCACGACTGGGTCGACATCGAGAACACCAACGAAGGCACCGGCACCCGCAGCGAACTGGACGACACCCAGCTCAGCGGCCGCGCCGGGCTGCTGTATCGCTTCGACAACGGCGTCTCGCCCTACGTCAGCTACTCCACCTCTTTCTCGCCCAATGCCTATGCCGACGCGAACGGCGACCTGCTGGCGCCCACCGAGGGCGAGCAGGTCGAGACGGGCCTGAAGTTCCAGCCCAATGGCACCCGGGACCGCTACAGCCTCGCGCTGTTCCACATCTCCCAGGAGAACGTCGCCACCAAGGACCCCAACGAGAGCTTCTACCGCGCGGTGGGCGAGATCGAGTCCCAGGGCGTCGAGCTCGAGGCCCATACCCAGCTGACCGACAACCTGCGTCTCCAGGCCGGCTACAGCTTCACCGACGTGACCTACGCCAAGACCGAGGACGACACCCAGGGCAACGCCGCCAACCAGGTGCCGCGTCACCAGGCCAGCGTCTGGGCCAACTACGCCTTCGACCGCGGCGCCCTGGCGGGCCTGGATGCCGGGCTCGGCGTGCGCTATCACGCCGACATCCACGCCGACGAGGAAAACACCGAGAAGGTCCCGGACTACACCCTGGTCGACGCCACCCTCGGCTATGACATGTCCCGCGTGGGCCTCGACGGCGTCTCGGCGCGACTCAACGTCGGCAACCTGCTCGACAAGGAGTACGTCGCCTCCTGCTACGACCTCAACTACTGCTACTTCGGCGCCGAGCGCAGCGTGAAGGCCACCCTCAGCTACGATTTCTGAGCCGGCCGTTACGACGCTTCGCCACTACACCACGACGACGCAAACCGGCGGCCCTCGGGCCGCCGGTTGTTTGGTGCGTTGCATCTTGCCGCCCGGCCGTCCTGCGCCGAACTCTCGGGAGCCGCTAGAAGGTGGCGTCCGCTGCCTCCAGCTCGCCGGTCTGCACTCGCCACTGGGCGGCATAGCGCCCGTCGCGGGCCAGCAGCTCGCGGTGGCTGCCGCGTTCGGCCACCCGGCCCGCCTCGATCACCGCGATCTCGTCGGCATGCACGATGGTCGAGAGGCGGTGGGCGATCATGATCACCGTGCGCCCGTGACCGATGCGCCTGAGCGAGCGCTGGATGGCCGCCTCGGTCTCGTTGTCCACCGCGCTGGTGGCCTCGTCGAGCACCAGGATCGGCGGATCCTTGAGCAGCGCCCGGGCCAGCGACAGCCGTTGGCGCTGGCCGCCGGACATCCGCACGCCGCGCTCGCCCACCGCGGTGTCGAGCCCCTCGGGCAGCGCCTGGATGAAGTCCCAGGCCTCGGCGGTGCGTGCCGCTTCGATGATCTCGGCCTCCCCGGCGTCGGGCCTGCCGTAGGCGATGTTGTCGCGGATCGAGCCCTCGAACAGGTAGACGTCCTGGCTGACCAGCCCGATCGCCCCGCGCAGCGAGGCCAGCGAGACCTCGTGAAGCGGCTGGCCATCGACGGTCACCCGCCCCGCGGCCGGCTCGACGAAGCGCAGCAGCAGCTTGATCAGCGTCGACTTGCCGGAGCCGGTGGCGCCCACCAGCGCCAGGGTATGCCCCGCCGGCACCGCCAGGTCGATGCCCTCGACCCCGGCACCGGACTCGCTATAGCGGAAGGCCACGTCCTCGAAGCGCACCTCGCCGCGCACCGGGGCGGCGAGCACCCGGCCGGCGTCGTCGCGCACCCGGATCGGCGTGGCCAGCAGGTCGAGGATGCGCCGGGTGCTGGCCATGGCGCGCTCGAACAGGTCGATGACCTGGGCCAGCCCGGTCAGCGGCCACAGCAGCCGCTGGGTGAGGAATACCAGCACGCCGTAGGCGCCGACATTGAGCTCCCCCCTGAGCGCCATCATGCCGCCCACCGTGAAGGTGGCCAGGAAGCCGGTGAGGATCGCCATGCGAATCACCGGGATGAACGCCGAGCTGATGCGAATCGCCCGACGATTGGCCGCCACGTAGGCTTCGCTTGCCTGACGCAGGCGCTCGGCCTCGCGGGCCTCGGCGGTGAAGCTCTTGATGGTGGCGATGCCCGCCAGGTTGTTGGACAGCCGGCTCGAGAGCTCGCCGACCCGCTCGCGCACCTCGGCGTACAGCGGCCCGGCCTTGCGCTGGAAGTAGAAGGCCCCCCACACGATCAGCGGGATCGGCGTGAAGGCCAAAAGCGCGATCAGCGGCGAGAGCACGAAGAACACCGCGCCCACCGCCACCACCGTGACCCCGACCTGGATCATGGAATTGGCGCCGCCGTCGAGGAAGCGCTCGAGCTGGTTGACGTCGTCGTTCATGGTCGCCACCAGCTGCCCCGAACTCTTCGATTCGAAGAAGCCCATGTCCAGGCGCTGGACGTGCTCGTAGGCGTCCTGGCGCAGATCGGATTGCAACCGCTGGGCCAGGTTGCGCCACAGGATCTGGTAGAGGTACTCGAACAGCGACTCGCCGGCCCAGATGAAGAAGGTCAGCACCCCGAGGATCAGGATCTGCTCCTTCGCCGAGGTGAAGCCGAGCCCGGCAACGAAGCTGTCCTCCTGGTTGACTACCACGTCGATGGCCACCCCGATGAGGATCTCCGGGGCAATATCGAACAGCTTGTTGATGATCGAACAGACGGTGGCGGCAATGATATGACGACGGTGCCCGCGGGCGTAGCGCAACAGGCGTCCCAGGGCCCTGAAGCTACTGGTACTCGACATGCGTGACTCTCCATGACAGCGCAAGGGGGCGTCGCCCGACGGCCTCATGCACCGCCAGGCGAGCGGGGATGGCTACCATACCCTGTCGCCGGGCCCCTGTCCCGTCGCCACGGCCTCCGTCCGGGGACGGTCCGACAGCCATCGTCATCGCGATGAATCGAGGCTCAACAGCAGTACATTGATAACCATTCTTATTCCAGGTACCCTCGGGCAGTCGCCCGTTTCCGGCCTTCTTCCGGGCGGAGCGCACTCTACGAGCCACGGAGTCCACCATGTTCGACGCCCAGGCCGCGACCTTCGAGGTCAACGGCAAACGCCTGCTGTCTCCCATTGACCTGCGCTTCGAGGAAGGCCAGGTCCATGGCCTGATCGGCCACAACGGCTCGGGCAAGTCGACGCTGCTCAAGCTGCTGGCCCAGCAACAGCCCGCCAGCGGCGGCGAGATCCGCTTCGACGGCCGCCCCTTGAGCGACTGGGGCAATCGTGAGTTCGCCCGCCAGGTGGCCTACCTGCCCCAGCACCTGCCCAGCGCCGAGTCGCTGACCGGACGCGAGCTGATCGGGCTGGGGCGCTATCCCTGGCACGGCCTGCTGGGGCGCCATACCCGAGAAGATCGCGAGCAGGTCGAGCGCGCCATCGCCTTGACCCATACCGAGCCCTTCGCCGACCGGCTGGTGGACACCCTCTCCGGCGGCGAGCGCCAGCGCGTCTGGCTAGCCATGCTGCTGGCCCAGGGCAGCCGTTTCCTGCTGCTCGACGAGCCGCTGGCGGCGCTGGACATCGCCCATCAGGTCGAGGTGCTGGCCCTGACGCGCCGACTGTCCCAGGAGCTCGGCCTCGGCGTGATCATCGTGCTCCACGACATCAACATGGCCTCGCGCTACTGCGACCGCCTGGTGGCGCTGCACGGCGGCCGGCTGCTGGCCCAGGGCACCCCGCCCGAGCTGATGACCGGCGATACCCTCGAGGCCATCTACGGCATCCCCATGCACGTGATGCGCCACCCCATCGGCGAGCACCGGGTCGCCATCGCCCACTAGTCGCGCCCTCAATCGATCATGGAGCCTATCGTGTCTGCCCTTCGCCGCCCTCTTCGGCGCCGCGTCGCACGGCCGTTCGTCGCCGTGCTGGCCCTGTTCTTCGCGGCCCTGGCCCTGCTCTGCGCGTCCCCGGCCATGGCCGCCCAGCCACGCCTGGCCACCCTCGACTGGACGGTGGCCGAGACCCTGGTCGCTCTCGGCACGCCGCCCGCGGCGGTCGCCCAGGTCGACGCCTATCGCGCCTGGGTGAAGGCGCCGACCCTGCCCGACTCGGTCACCGACCTGGGGCTGCGCACCCAGCCCAACCTCGAGCTGCTGGCCAGCCTGGCGCCCTCGCGCATCCTGATCTCGCCGATGTTCGCCAACCTCACCCCGCGCCTCGAGCGTATTGCCCCGGTGGACAACCTGTCGCTCTATAGCCCCGGCCGCGACACCTGGACGGAGATGCGCGAGCTGACCCGCCGGGTCGCCGATATCGTCGAACGCCCCGAGGCGGCCACGCGGCTGATCGAAACCACCGAGTCACGCCTGGCGACCCTCGGCGAGCGGCTCGACGAGGGCACTCCGCCCCTGCTGGTCGTGCAATTCATGGACGCGCGGCACGTGCGGGTATTTGGCGACAACGGCCTCTACCAGGCGGTACTCGACCGGTTGGGCATCACCAACGCCTGGAGCGGCACCACCAACGCCTGGGGCTTTGCGCTGGTGCCCATCGAGGCGCTGATCGGCCTCGACGCCCGGCTGGTGGTGGTCGAACCCTATCCGGCGGGTGTTCGTACGCCCCTGGCCGACAGCGGCCTGTGGCAGCGGCTGGTCGCCGAGAGCCGCGGTGCGCCCCTCACCCTGGCGCCGGTATGGAGCTTCGGCGCCCTGCCCTCGGCGCAGCGCTTCGCCGAACTGCTGGTCGCAGCACTGGAGAACGACGATGCCCGCTGACACGCTCCCCCACCCTTCTTCCGCGCCGCGCCGACTGACGCCGGGCCGCGCCTGCCTGCTGCTCGGCCTGATGCTGACAGCACTGGCGCTCGCCCACCTGCATGCCGGCCCAGGCCTGGCGGAGGGCCTGACCGCGCTGCTCGCGGCCCCCGGTTCGGCCGCCGACACTCTGGTGCTGCATTTCGCCTGGTGGCCACGCCTGGCCATGGCGCTGCTGGCCGGGGGCGGCCTGGCGCTGGCCGGGGTGCTGATGCAGCAGGTGCTGCGCAACCCGCTGGCGGCGCCCACTACCCTGGGCGTGGCCAGCGGGGCCAACCTGGGGCTGATGGCTGCCAGCCTTGCGGCGCCGGGCCTGCTGGCGCTGGGTCGCGAGTGGGTGGCCCTGGCCGGCGGTGGCCTGGCCATGGGGCTGGTGTTCCTGCTTGCCTGGCGGCGCGGGCTGTCGCCGGTGGTGGTGGTGCTCAGCGGGCTGGTGGTCAATCTCTACCTCGGCGCGCTGGCCATGGTGCTGCTGCTCTTCCACCAGGAAGCGCTCAAGGGCCTGCTGATCTGGGGCGCCGGCTCGCTGGCCCAGAACGGCTGGCAGGATGCCGCCTTCCTGGCCCCGCGCCTGGCACTGGGTGCCCTGCTCGCTACCTGGCTGCTGCGCCCGCTGAGAGTGCTGGAACTGGATGAAGCAGGCGCGAAGAGCCTCGGCGTATCGCTCAAGTGGCTGCGCCTGGGCGGGCTCGGCCTGGCGGTGTTCCTGACCGGCTGCGTGGTCAGCGTGGTCGGCATCATCGGCTTCATCGGCCTGGCGGCGCCCAACATCGTGCGCCTGGCCGGCGCCCGCCGGCTGGGAGCGCGGCTGGTCTGGTCGACCCTGCTCGGCGCCCTGCTGCTGGCGACCACCGACCAACTGCTGCAGCGCTACGCCGGCATCCTGCCGACGCTGATCCCCACCGGCGCCACCACCGCCGCCCTGGGGGCGCCGCTGCTGCTGTGGCTGATCCCCCGCCTGCGCCTCGGCGGCGAGTCGCCCCCCCGCGAGGCCCATGCCGTCGGCACCCGGCATCCGGCGCCCCGGCGGCTGGCCGCCGGGCTGGCCATCGCCCTGCTCGGCGTGGCGGTGATCGCCGCCCTGGCCGGCCAGGGCGGTGACGGCTGGCAGTGGGCATCTCCCGCCAATGGCGAGCTGCTGCAGTGGCGGCTGCCGCGCCTGCTGGCCGCCGCCGGCTGCGGCGTGATGCTGGCCATTGCCGGCACCCTGATCCAGCGACTGACCGCCAACCCCATGGCCAGCCCCGAGGTGCTCGGCATCAGCGGCGGCAGCGCCATCGCCCTGATGGGCGCGATCTTCCTGCTGCCCGCCCCCGGCAACCTGACCCTGGTCGGCGTCGGCACCCTGGGCGCCCTGACGGCGCTGGCGGTGCTGGTGCTGGTCAACCGCAAGAGCGGCTTCCAGCCGGCGCGCCTGCTGCTCACCGGGGTGGCGATCACCGCGCTGTTCGAGGCGATCAAGGCCGTGGTGCTGGCCGGCGGCGACCCGCGCGGCCAGCAGATCATCGCCTGGCTGTCCGGCTCTACCTACTACGTCGACGCCACCAGCGCGGGAGTCGTGGCCGCCGCAGCCCTGCTGCTGACGATGGCCGCCGCGCCGCTCGCCCGCTGGCTGGATATCCTGCCGCTGGGCGGCGCTACCGCCGCCGCCCTGGGCATTCACCTGCGCCGGGCGCGGCTCGCCCTGCTGCTGCTGGTGGCCCTGCTCACCGCCGCCGCAACCCTGGTGGTGGGGCCGCTGTCGTTCGTCGGCCTGTTGGCGCCCCACATGGCCCGGCTGCTGGGGTTCGCCCGCGCCCGTGCGCATCTCGCCGGCGCGGCATTGGTCGGCGCCCTGCTGATGGTGCTGGCCGACTGGCTGGGCCGGCAGCTGCTGTTCCCCCAGGAGATTCCCGCCGGCCTGGTCGCCTCGCTGCTCGGCGGCGCCTACTTCATGTGGGGGCTGAGACGACTATGAGCGCTGCGCACTCGGTCGCCCGGCGCCCTGCCGGCCTGGGCCTCGCCACCCTGCTGCTGTCGCTGTGGCCGCTGCTGGCCGCGGCCCATCCCCACGGCTGGGTGGACGTCTCGGTCCGGGTCATGACGGATGAACAGGGACGAGCCGAGGCGCTGGAACAACGCTGGCGCCTCGACCCGTTCTACAGCCAGCTGCTGCTGGAGGAGCTGCGCGCCGCCAAGGGCGAGGCCTCGATGGAGGCACGCCTCGACCGGCTCGGCGTGGAGATCCGCCATAACCTCGCGCCCAAGCACTACTTCACCCACGTGACCCGGGACGGCCGGCCGGTCGCGCTCGGCGAGGTCGACGACATCACCACCCTGGCCCGCGATGGCCGCGTCGAGCTGATGTTCCGGCTGCCGCTGGCCACGCCCCAGCCCCTGGACGGGGCGCCGATGCGCTATCGCATCTATGACCCGACCTACTATCTCGAGGTCGTGCACGAGGCGGACAACGAAATACCCAGGCCGGACGCGCTGCGCGTCGCCGGCGCCGACTGCACCACCCGCATCCTGGCCGCCGATCCCGATCCGGCGAAGGTCGCCGAGGCGGCGAGCCTCGACCGCGGCGAACAGGCGGAGGAAGGACTGGGACGCTTCTTCGCCGAAACGGGAGAAGTGCAATGCAGCCCTCGCTGAAGCGCATGACATCTGCGCGGCGCTGGCCCAGGCTGGTCGGGCTCGGCGCGCTGACCCTGGCGGTGCTGGCCAGCGCCTGGTACGTCGCCGGCCAGGGCCTCGGCCTGGAGCTGGTCGCCTGGCAGCGGGACCTGCATCGCGCCCTGACCGAGGCGATCACCCGTCTCAGCGACGCCCCGGGCACGACCGCCTGGCTGAGCCTGCTGGGCCTGAGCTTCGGCTACGGGGTCTTCCATGCCGCCGGCCCCGGCCACGGCAAGGCGGTGCTCAGCACCTACCTGCTCAGCCAGGGCGGGGCGCTGCGCCGGGCGCTGCTGCTGTCCTGCCTGGCCTCGCTGCTGCAGGCGCTGGTGGCCATCGGCCTGGTCACGGTGCTGGTCCACGGCCTGGGCTGGCTGACGCGCCAGGCCATGGGCTCGGTGACCTGGCTCGAGCAGGCCAGCTACCTGCTCGTCGCCCTGCTGGGGGGCTGGCTGTGCTGGCGGGCGCTGGCCGGGCACGGCCACGCTCACCGGGCCGACGCCCATGCTCACGACCATGACCATGACGCACACGAGTGTGACTGCGCCCATCACCTGACGCCCGACCAGGCAAAGGACTGGCGCGGCGCCCTGGCCGTGGTGGTCTCGATCGGCATGCGCCCCTGCAGCGGCAGCGTGCTGCTGGTCGGCGCCGCCTCCCTGCTCGGGCACTACTGGAGCGGCGTGCTGGCGGTGCTGGCCATGGCCGCGGGCACGGCCCTGACGGTCTCGGCGCTGGCACTTGCCAGCGTGATGGCCCGGGACTGGGCCGAGCGCCGCCTCGCGCGCTCGACGCTCGGCTCGAACGTCGAGCGCTGCCTGCGCGCGGCCGGCTTCGCGGGCGGTGCCATCATCCTGATGCTGGGGCTGTCGCTGTTCGTGGCCGGCGGGCAGGCCCCCGCGGACCTGCCGCTGCTCGACCCAGCCCCCACGACCTCGCCCTTCGGCGGCTAGCCGGCCGCACGGCCACTCCCGCGCCTGGGACGCCTGGCCCAAACGACCGCGCCCGGCCAGTGGGCCGGGCGCGGGAGGCTCGATGAGCGGAGCCGCTCAGAAACGGTAGCTGAGGCTACCGATCACGCTGCGCGATTCACCGTAGTAGCACCAGTAGTCGCAGCTGGCGATGTACTCCTTGTCCGTCAGGTTGTTGACGTTGACCTGGGCCCGCCAGCTGCCGGCGAAGTCGTAGCGGGCCATGGCGTCGACCAGGGTGTACTCCGGCACCGAGACATCGCCGTAGACGCTGCCGCCGACGTAGCGCACGCCGCCTCCCAGCTTGAGCCCTTGCAAGGCGCCTTCCTGAAAGGCGTAATCCAGCCAGGTCGAGGCCTGGTGACGCGGAATCAGGCTCTTGCGCTGGTCGTCTTCATCTTCAGCGTCGGTGTAGGTATAGGCGGCGGTGAGCTGCAGCTGGTCGGTGAGATAGCCGACGCCTTCCAGCTCGAACCCTCGAGAGGTCTGCTTGCCGCTCTGCTCCTGACGGCCGCCATCGGGCGAGGTGACCAGGCTGTTGCGCTGCTCGAGGTCGAAGACCGCCGCGGTGACGTAGCCATCCCACCCCGGGGGCGCCACCTTGATCCCGGCCTCCCACTGCTCGCCCTCGAGCGGCTCGTAGAGACGACCGTCGTCGTCGACGCTGGCCTGCGGTTCGAAGGACTCGGTATAGCTCAGATAGGGATTGATGCCGTTGGCGCCGAGATACATCACGCCGCCGGACCAGGAGACCTGGTCGTCGTCGGCGCGCTGCGTGGTTCCGGCGGTGCGATCGACGTTATCGGTCTGTGCCTGGTCATAGCGCACGCTGCCGAGCAGCACCCAGCGGTCGTCGATTCGCAGCTGGTCCTGCACGTAGAGGCCGGTCTGTTGCTTGTCGATCTTGCGATCGGTCAACTGATCCTCGGACACCGGGGTAAAATTGCCGTACTGGGGATCGAAGATGTCGATGGGCGAGCCGAAGGGATAGGGATCGGCTTCCTTGCCCTCGAGGCCCAGGTCCTGATACCCGACGCCGAGCAGCAAGGTGTTCTCCGTGCGATCGGTATACCAGTTGCCGATCAGGCGGTTGTCCATCGTCCAGCTGTCGATCTCGCCATCGCGGTAGACCAGGCCGCGGCCGGCGGTGCGCTCGTCGAGCTGGGCCAGCACATAGGTGCTGCGCAGCGCCAGGTCCATGTGGCTGTAGCGCAGGTTCTGCTCGAAGCGCCAGGTATCGTCGAGACGATGGCGCAGCTCATAGCCGATCGACGCCTGGGTACGCTCGTTCTTGTCGTAGTCCGGCTCGCCGTAGCTGGTCTGCGGATCGACCTTGCCGAACGGGGTGTCCTGAACGGTGCCGTAGAGCAGCTTGAAGGGATTGGTCGGTACCCCGTCATCCTTCTGCACGCTGGCCAGGAAGGTCACGCTGGTATCGTCGCTGAGATCCACCGCCAGGCTCGGTGCGAAGTAGTAGCGCTCGTTGTCGGTGTGGTCGAGATCGCCGTCGCGCTCCTTGTAGAGCCCCACCAGACGATAGCGCACGTCGCCGCTCTCGGTCGCAGGCCCCGAGGTATCGAAGGCGAACTGGCGATGGTCGCGATTGCCGAACTGAAGCTCGATCTCGCCCTGGCGCTCGGCGGTGGGTCGCTTGCTGACGGCGTTGATCAGGCCACCCGCCGGCGCCTCGCCGTAGAGGATCGATGACGGCCCCTTGAAGACGTCGACGCTTTGCAGGCCATAGGGCTCGGGCAGCCACTGGTAGTAGCCGGTCCGATAAATGCGCAAGCCATCCTGATAGGTGGACTGGTCGAAGCCCCTCACCTTGAACCAGTCGGTATCGTTATCCGCCCCGTAATGGCCGGAGAGCACGCCGGCCCGGTAGCGGAATGTCTCGTCGAGGCGCTGGACGTTGCGTTCGTCGAGCTCTTCCCGCTCGACCGTCGAGACCGGGCGCGGCGTCTCCACCAGCGGGGTGGCCACCTTCAGGGCGGTGGCACTGACGACCAGGGTGTCGGACGCCATCTCGGCGGCGTCGTCCTGGGCCAGCGCCAGGGAGGACGCGCCGACCAGGGAGAGGCCCAGGCCATAGCGGACGGCAGCGGTCAGGGGAGACAACCGCCACGGGCGGGATGATGCACGCATGTTGTATGCCTCGGAGAACAGGGAGCAAGGGAGAGCCAGTACGGAACGATATGTTCGACATTAGCGATCTTGTGGATGATAATCGCTTTTATTTAGATAGGCAATTCCCTTCCCGCCCCGCCACCCGCTGGCATCACGAACGCGCTCCCCCTTGCGCCATCCTCAAGGCGTCGCTTCGTCCAGCCGTGCCACGGCATCGCGGCTGACCCGCTCTCGCTGCCGCCCTGTCAGCTCGCTCAGCCGTCCATCGCGCATCTCCAGCAGGCGGTCGGCACGGTCGAAGTAATGATCATCGTGGCTAATGGCCAGCACCGTCTTGCCCATGTCCCTGAGCCGCGGCAACAGCTCATGGTAGAAGACCCGTCGGAACTGCGGGTCCTGGTCGGCGGCCCACTCGTCGAGCAGCAGGATATCGCGCTGCTCGGCAACGGCCATCAGCAGCGCCAGGCGCTTGCGCTGCCCCTGGGAGAGCTCCGGGTTGGTCACGCGCTGGCCCTCGAACGCCAGCTTGTCACGCATCGCCAGGTACTCGAGCCACGCCTCGACCAGCGCCGGATCGGGCGTCGCGCCCTCGGGGCCGACCAGGTCCGTGAACTGGTGGAAGTCGGTGAACACCGCGGAGAACCGCTGGCGATACGCCGCTCGGTTGGCCTCGTGCATCGGCTCGCCGTCCAGCAGCAGCTCCCCCGCCTCGGGGCGATACAGGCCGGTCAGCAGCTTCGCCAGGGTCGACTTGCCGCTGCCGTTGCCGCCGATCAGGAACACCAGCTCGCCGCGACGCAGGGTCAGGTCCAGGGGGCCGACCCGAAAGCCCGGCGCCCCATTGTCGCCGGCATAGCGGAAGCTCACGCCGCGCAGGCTCAGGGTCTGCCAGTCGCCCGCCGGGACCTCGGCCACCGCAAAGTCCGTCTGCGGCTCGGCCAGCTCCAGCGCGGCGATCTTGTCGAAGGCCACCTGAGCGCTCAGCAGCGTCGGCAGGGCCCCTACCGCCTGGATCAAGGGCGTACGCAGGAACAGCAGGGTCAGCGAATAGGTGGCCGCCACCGAGGTGCTGGCCCAGCCCAGCCCGTTGGCCAGGTAGAACACCACGCCGATGGCACCCAGCATCATGATGTTCGACCAGTTGACGGCGCTCAGGTGGTAGGTGTCGGCGCGAATGATGTGGCCCCGATAGTCGCGGGCATCCGGCTCGTAGCGCTCCCGGTAGAGGCGCCGCGCCCGCCCGCGGTTGAGCGCCAGCTCCTTGCGGCCGTGGATGACCGCCTCGTAGTCGCGGTAGAGCCGATCCTCGCTCTCGCGCACCTGCGCCAGATGCCGGTAGACCCGCGCCACCAGCCAGGAGCCGCCGGCGATGGTGACCGCCAGCCACAGCGCCGTCACCGCCAGCAATCCGGGCGACAACCAGCCCAGGTACAGCGCCGACCCGGCGGTCAGCACCACGCCCTGCACCAGCTCGGGCAATCGCACGAAGGCGATGGTGATGTTGCGCACGTCGCTCGACAGGCTGGCCAGCAGCTCGGCGCTGCCCAGCCGTTCCAGCCGCTCCACATCGGTATCCAGGATCTGCTTGACCAGGCGACCGCGCAGGCCATAGACGAAATGGTGCCCCAGTGAGGTCAGCGCCAGCTGGGCGGCCAGGGTGACCACCAGCAGCGCGACGATCACGCCGAGGAAGGCCGGCAGCACGCCCGCCGGATCACCGACCGTCTCGATCAGCCGCTGGTTGATGAAGGCGATGGCGCCGATGCCGAGCCCGGCGCTGGCCAGGCTGAGCAGCATGACGGCCAGGAAGGGCCAGCGATAGTGGCGAAAGACGACGCGCAACAGCTCCACGATGAATCCTTGTCCCAGGTCGAAAGGCGGGGGCATTGTGCGCCGCTGGGCACTCACGTCAAGGCGCCAGCACCCGAGACCTGGACCACCCGCCATGGTCTTGCGGCTGCATTGCAGCCGCAAATGAAAAACGTTATCGTTCGCTTCGTATTTTACCGACACAGCGTCGATCAACAACAAAAAACGCATATATCGAATCGAACAAGGGACATTCCTCACCATGTCAATGCCACAACGACAGCGCCGATCTCGACTGCGCCTGCTGCCCCTCGCCCTCTGCTCCACCCTGCCCGCCACGGTCTTCGCCCAGGCCGGCACGGCCGCCGACGCTCCCCAGGCGGCCACCGGCGGCAACGAGCTGAACCCGCTGGTGATCACCGCGACCCGCAACCGCAGCAGCGCAGGCGAGACCCCGCAGAAGGTCACCATCATCAGCCGCGAGCAGATCGAGCAGCAGTTGGCGATCACCCAGGACCCCAGTCAGGTGCTCAGCAACCTGATCCCCTCCTACTCGCCCAGCCGCCAGAAACTCAACAATACCGGCGAGACCTTCCGCGGCCGCTCGGTGCTGTTCATGATCGACGGCGTGCCTCAGTCCAACCCGCTGCGCGACGGCGGACGCGACAGCTATGCCATCGACCTGTCCATGGTCGAGCGCATCGAGGTCATCCACGGCGCCAGCGCCGAGCACGGCCTGGGCGCCACCGGCGGCATCATCAACTACGTGACCAAGAAACCGGATGGCGCCGGCATCCGCCAGCATGTCGGCATCAGCCTGACCAGCGACGACGACTTCGAGTCGGAGGGCTTCGGCCACAAGCTGGACTATCGGCTCAGCGGCCAGCAGGGCGACTGGGACTACGTGGTAGCCGCCAGCCGCCAGGAGCGCGGCGTCTTCTACGACGGCAACGATGAACCGGTGGGCATCGCCTATCATGGCGAGATCCAGAACTCGGAGAGCTACGACCTGCTGGCCAAGGCGGGCTACTGGATCGATGAGGACCAGAACCTCGAACTCTCCCTCAACCATTTCGATCTCGATATTAACGACGACTATGTGCCGGTATCCGGCGATCGCTCCGCCGGCATCGCGACCAGCGCGCGCAAGGGGAATCCTGACGGCGACCCTGGCTATAACGAGGTCACCACCGCCCGGCTGTCCTATTCTCACGCCGACTGGTACGGCAACAGCGTCGACGCCCAACTCTACACCCAGCGCTTTCGCGCCCAGTTCGGCGCCACCGGCCTGGGCTCCTTCCCCTACCAGGACAGTGCCGGCAATACCCTCTACGACCAGACACGCAACGAATCCGACAAGGTCGGCGCCAAGTTCACGCTGAGCCGCGACGGCCTGCTGAACGATCGCCTGACCCTGACCACCGGCCTCGACCTGTTGCAGGACGAGACCCAGCAGGTGCTGGTGCAGACCGGTCGTCAGTATGTCCCCGAGAGCCAGTTCCGCAACGTGGCGGCTTTCCTGCAGGGCGACGTCGACCTGACCGACTCGCTGAGCCTGCATGCCGGCGTTCGCCAGGAGCATGCCAAACTGAGCGTCGACGACTACTCGACCGTGGACCGCGGCACCAGCGTCGAGAATGACCTGGTCTCGGTGGATGGCGGCAACCCCGACTTCGACGAGACGCTGTTCAACGCCGGCATCGTCTACCAGGCCACCGACTGGGCCCAGCTCTATGCCAACTACTCCGAAGGCTTCGGCATGCCCGACGTGGGGCGTGTACTGCGGGGCGTCAGCACCCCCGGCCAGGACGTCGACACCCTGATCGACCTCTCGCCCATCGTCACCGACAATCGCGAGATCGGCGCCCGCTTCAACTGGGACCGTTATGGGCTCGAGCTGAGCTACTACGAGTCCAACTCCGACCTGGGCCAGCGCATCCAGCCCGACGACGCCGGCAACTACCGTGTCCAGCGGGAGAAGACCGAGATTCAGGGCTTCGAGATCACCGGTGAGACGCGGGTGAGCGACGCCCACCAGTTGCGGCTCTCCTACACCCACGCCGAGGGCGAATCCGATACCGACGGCGACGGCAGCGTGGACACCAAGCTGACAGGCCGCGACCTGGCCCCGGATACCCTCAAGCTGGCCTGGAGCGCGGCCTGGAACGACAAGCTCTCCTCACACCTGCAGTACAGCTATTACCGCGACCGCAGCTTCGACGACCCGGCGATCGAGTTCGACGGCTACGGCCTGATCGACGCCTCGCTGGCCTATCGCCTGCCGGTGGGCCGCGCCAGCCTGGGCGTCGAGAACCTCACCGACAAGGACTACTTCACCTACTACTCACAGTCGTTCCCCCAGTCGTCCGCGCTCGAAGACGATCTTTACTTCAAGGGCCGGGGGCGGACCCTGACCCTGAGCTACCAGCTCGACTTCTGAGCCACGTCTCCTCCAGCACTGGCTTGCTTGGCGGCGCCGCATGGCGCCGCTTTTTATTTCTCGCTGCCTTGACGCACAGAGACGCGCCCCTGTCTTTACCCGCAACCAAGACAGACGCCCTCCTCGAACGACCGTCGCCGCCAGCATGCCGTTGTTAAGGTCAGGCGAGTCGCACCGGGCATAGCCGGCAGTCACAGTCACACGCGATGGCTATGCCGATGCCGGCCGCCCTTTATCCAGGGCAGGACGCTCGCTGATAGGCCAGTGCAGTGCCACGGCGACCAGGCTCAGGGCGACGGCCGTCCACCACAGGCTGTCGTAGCTGCCCGTCGTCTCGAAGAGCCAACCGCCCAGCCAGACGCCGCTGAAGCTGCCGAGTTGGTGTCCCAAAAAAACCACCCCGTACAGGGTCGCCATGTAGCGAGTGCCGAACATCGCCACGACCAGCCCCGTGGTCGGCGGGACGGTAGCCAGCCACAGCAGTCCCATGACGGCGCTGAACCCCAGCACCGAAGGCAGACTCAACGGCAGCAACAGAAACAGCGTAATGGCGACGGCGCGCCCGCCATAGATCACGATCAGCACAGTGCGCATGGAGAAACGTCCGGAACAGGTTCCAGACAGCAGCGCCCCCGCCACGTTGCAAAGCCCGATCAGGCTGATTGACCAAGCGGCGACGGACGGGTCGAAGCCGGCGTCGGCGAGGAAAGGAGGCAAGTGCACCGTGATGAAGCCGATATGAAAGCCACAGACGAAGAACCCCAACGTCAACATCCAAAAGGACGCATGGCCACGCGCCAGGCTCAGGGTCTCCCGAAGCCGTTGCTCGGCCTGCTGTGTTCCAGGTTCCATCTTGTTCGACCCCGCCGCACCCTGGCGGGCCGCCAGGGGCATGGCCAGAACTGCCATGCCCAGCGCCATCACGGCCATCACATGCAAGGCACCGCTCCAGCCGAGGCCATCGATCAGCCGCTGGATCACTGGCACCAACAGGAACTGGCCCATGGAACCTGCGGCCGTGCCCACGCCCAGCACCGACTGCTGTTGGGAAGGCGACACGGCCCGCGCCATCGCCGGCAATACGATGCCAAAGGCAGTACCGGCCACCCCCGCCCCAATCAGGAACCCAGCACCGCCATTCAGCATCCAGACCGATGCCACATCGGCGGTCATCCAGATCCCTAGGGCGTACAGCACGGCGCCGGCAACCAGCACTTTGACGTTACCGAAGCGGTCGGCCAGTCCACCCGCCAGCACCGCGATCACCCCCCAGGCGAGATTCTGGATCGCCAGGGCCAGCCCCATGACATCACGTCCCCAATCGTTGACCTCCTGGATCGGCTGCACGAACAGGCCGAAGCTCGAGCGCAGGCCGAACGACAGCATCAGCAGTAAGCAGCCACTGACGATCAACCATAGGCTGGCGGCTGGCAGGCGGGCGATAGACATGGCACTCCTCCGAGGGTTGGCGAACAAGAAGCGTCATCTTCGGAGAGCCTGGGCCACTAAACAAACTAGAAACATGGGCCACATGAATGAGAAAATCTATGCCATGAGCCAACCACCTCTGAAAGCGATCCAGTGTTTCTGCCTGGCCGCCCGCTATCTCAGCTTCAAGCAAGCCGCCACGGAAATGGCCGTGACGGCCGGCGCCGTAAGCCAGCAGGTCAAGGTTCTGGAGCACTGGCTGGGTTTCTCGCTATTCCGGCGACGCGCTCGCTCCATCACCCTGACCGAAGCGGGCAACGCCTACTACCATCGCGTCGTCCCGCTCATGGAGGAACTGGTAGGCGTCAGCCACAGCATCCAACAAATGGACCGCGCCCGTGTCGTAGGGCTGGCAGTGCCACCCGGTCTAGCAGCGTTCTATCTAGGCCGGTTGCTGCCGGCACTGCGGCAGCGTTTTCCCGACATCGAGCTGCATATCTACGCGTCCTCCCTACTACATGAACTGCAGGAGAGTGGCAGCGACCTCGCATTGCGTTATCTGACTCGTCCCGATGACACTCTGGACTGCACCCGGCTGGTGACGCTCAACGTGTTTCCGGTCTGCAGCCCTGAGTACCTCGAGGCCTTCCCTTCGTTGCGGGATGGCAAGCTAGATGGGGTCACCCTGATCCACGATAGTCTGCATCAGGACTGGAATCGCATGAGGCAAGCCCACGCACTTTCGGCCCAACGAGTGGAGCACCTGCATTGCGACCTGTCTGTGCTCGCATTGGAGGCCGCCGAGCGGAGCCTGGGCGTCGCCCTGATCGATGGCATGCTCGGCCACCACTCCCTGGCAGCGGGTCGCCTCGTCCACCCGCTCACCGCTTCCCTGCCAGCGCGGCGGCATCTTTATCTGGTGCACCGGCACTCACCAGAGCCGACGCCCGGCGCCGAACGGGTCAAGCAGTGGCTGATCGATAGGTGGCAGAGTGACACCGGCATGGACGGCCTAGATATCATCTGAGGGGGCCTGGACCGTTGCCTTGCCCTCGGCGACACGCCAACGATGCCCATGCGGTCAGCCAGCACGCAATTGATAACGTTTTGCATCTAGAGCGGCGGCATGTCATCATGCTGCCCCCATGACGCTTTCCACAGGGCGCGGCACTGCGCCACGCCCTTGTCCCCCGCCGAGTGAAGGTCCATGCCGAATGCTCCCGGGCATGGCGGAAAGGTGCTGATCAGTGTGCTGCTGGGTACCTTTACCGTCAGCCTCAACAACAGCGCCCTGAACCTGGCCGTCGCGACACTGATGGCGACCTTCGAGGCCAGCGCCACCGAGGTCAGCTGGGTGGTGACCCTGTTCATGATCGCCATGGGCATGACCATGCCGCTGACCGGCTACCTGGCCGACCGTTTCGGCCGCCGGCGCATCTACCTGCTGGGCCTGTGGGGATTTCTCGCCGGCTCCGCGCTTGGCGCCTCGGCCCATAGCCTGGCTGGCATCATCCTCGCCCGCGGGCTTCAGGGCATGGCCGCGGGGCTGATGATTCCCCTGTCGCTGTCATTGATCTTCTCCGCTTACCCTTCCGACCAGCGGGGCCGCGCCAGCGGGGTCTGGGGCTTCGCGGTGATGATCGCCCCGGCCGTGGGCCCGAGCGTCGGTGGGCTGCTGCTCGAAGTCAGCCACTGGCGGGCGCTGTTCCTGATGAACATGCCCTTCGCGCTGCTGGGGCTCGCGTGCGGCTATCGCTACCTGCCGGTCGAGGCCGCCAACCGCCGGCGTCGCTTCGACCTGCCCGGCTTCGTGCTGATCACCCTGGGCATGGGCGCGGTGCTGTTCTCGCTGAGCCGGGTGGAGACGCTGGCCGACCTGGGACGCGCCAATGTCCTGCTGCCGCTGGCGGCCGGCCTGCTGGCGCTGGTGATGTTCGTGCGAACCGAGCGACGGGCCCTCACGCCCCTGCTCGACCTGACACTGTTCACCCATCGCGGCTACCGGCTCAGCGTCGTGCTGGCCTGCCTGCAGTCGATCATCCTGTTCGGCTGCATCCTGCTGGTACCGCTGTGGATGCAGAATGCACTGGGACTCGGCCCGTTGACCACCGGCCTGACGTTCCTGGCCACCGCGCTGGCCGCCTCCTGCTGTTCGCCCGTGGCAGGACGCCTGATCGACCGCTACCCGCCCCAGTGGTGCATCGGCGTCGGCCTGCTGATCACCATGACCAGCCTGATCGGACTCGCCACCCTGACGGCGGCCACCCCGGTGTGGGTGATCGGGGCCTGGATGGGCCTGCGCGGCCTCGGCCTCGGCGGCGCCTATCTGCCCTCGAGCACCGTCGGCATGCGGGATCTCCCCGAACCCAACGTCGCCCAGGCCTCGGCGATGAACAACATGGCCCGGCGACTGGCCTCGTCGCTCGGCATCGTCGCCCTGTCCATCTACTACGACACGACCGTGCGGGCCGCACTGGGGCAGGGAATCACCTACCCCGAGGCAAGCGCCGCCGCCCTCCATCACGCCTTCCTGGCGCTGGCGGCGATCACGGTAATCTGCCTGCCGCTGGCCTGGCGGCTGGGCCGCGCCGTAACGGCCCCGGCCAGGGTGCCCGAACACGACCCGAAGACCGTAGCCGCCAGGAGGCCGCAATGACGCTTCGCCCTCACTCCCGGCACCGCTGGGCCATGGCGCTACTAGCGTTGTTCGTGTCGCTGGCGTCTCTCATATCGCTGGAAAGCCTGCTGTCGCCTGGAGCCCATGCCGGCGAGGAGCGCGTCATCGCCAATGCCTTCGGCGACACCCGTCTTGCCGACACGCCACAGCGCGTCGTGACGCTCTACCAGGGGGCGACGGACAGCGCGGTGGCGCTCGGCATCACGCCGGTAGGCGTGGTCGATTCCTGGCTGGAGAAGCCCATGTATCGCTACCTGCGCGACGCCCTGGGCGACGTGGAGCACGTCGGCCTGGAGACCCAGCCCAACCTGGAAAAGGTGGCCTGGCTGGACCCCGACCTTATCGTCGCCACGCGCTTTCGCCACGAGCGGGTCCAACCGCTGCTGGCGAAGATCGCCCCGACCGTCGCGACCGGCAGCGTCTTCGACTTCAAGGCCACCCTGAGGCTGATGGCCGACGCCACGGGCCGGGAAGACCGCGCCCGCGAGCTGCTGCGGGCCTGGGACGCGCGCGTAGCGGACTTTCGTCGGCGCATCAGCGCCAAGCTGGGCGACGCCTGGCCCCAGAAGGCCGCCGTGGTGCGCTTCAAGAGCGACCACCTGCGCCTCTATTCCACCGGCTTCGCCGGCTCGATCCTCGATGAGCTGGGCTTCGAGCAGCCGGAGGCCGTGCAGGACCAGGGCTGGGGCATGAAGCTGACCAGCGAGGAAAACATCCCGGTCATCAATGCCGACGTGATCTTCGTGCTGTTGGAGCCGGACGATCCCGCCATCGCGCGAAACTATCGCCACTGGGCCGCTCACCCCCTCTGGCAGCGGCTGGATGCCGTGCGGCACGACCGCGTCTTCGAGGTGGATGCGGTGAACTGGATCATGGGCGGCGGCATCCTGGCCGCCAATGCCATGCTGGACGACCTCTACCGCCATTACGGGCTGGACACCCATCACGACTCCGCCGCCCCAGGGCCGGCCACGTCGGTCACCGCGATGCCCGCCGCAGCCTGCACCGGCGGGGCTTCCTCGATGTCCCGCGCCCATGACGGGGAGCCCCACGCATGCTGAACCATCATGCTTCACGGGCCGCCGGGCTGCTGCTGGGCCTGTTGCTGGTCGCCGCGGCCTTCGCGGCGAGCGTCATGCTGGGCACCACCGAGATCGCCCCGTCGACCTTCGCCCAGGCGCTGGTGCACTACGACCCCTCCCGGGTCGCGCATATCATCATTCGCACCGAGCGCCTGCCGCGGGCGGTGATCGCCGCCCTGGTCGGCGCCAGCCTGGCCATCGCCGGCGCCCTGATGCAGACCATGACCCGCAATCCTCTCGCCTCGCCGAGCCTGCTCGGCATCAATGCGGGCGCCATGTTCTTCGTGGTGGTCGCGGTTTCGCTGCTGCCCCTCCACACGCCGGCCGAGTTCGTCTGGGCGGCGCTGCTGGGCGCCCTGGTGGCGGCCTGCCTGGTGGTCGCGCTGAGCCGCGGGCGCCAGGGGGAACTGTCGCCACTGCGGGTCGTGCTGGCGGGAGTGGCCATCACCGCCATGTTCGTCTCCTTCAGCCAGGGCCTGCTGATCATCGACCGCCAGAGCTTCGAGAGCGTGCTGTACTGGCTGGCCGGCTCGGTGTCCGGACGCGAGCTGTCGCTGGTGACGCCGCTGCTACCGCTGTTCGGCGCTGCCCTGCTGCTGTGTGCCCTGCTCGTGCGCCACGCCAATGCGCTGATGCTGGGCGATGACATGGTCAAGGGCCTGGGCATGCGCGCCGGCACCATCAAGCTGCTGCTGGGCCTGGCGGTGATCCTGCTCGCCGGCAGTTCGGTCGCGCTGGCCGGCATGATCGGCTTCGTCGGGCTGATCGTCCCGCACATGGCACGAGGGCTGTTCGGCGTCGACCACCGCTGGCTGCTGCCGGCCTGTGCCCTGCTCGGGGCGAGCCTGCTGCTGCTGGCCGATGTGGCCTCGCGTTTCCTGATGGCTCCCCAGGACGTGCCGGTGGGGGTGATGACCGCGCTGATCGGCACGCCCTTCTTCATCTACCTGGCGCGCAGGAAACAGGCCTGACCATGACGCACTCCGCTTCGCTGACTTCATCGGGCAACGCCAGCGCGCAAGCCGATCGGGCCCGCTACCTGGGCATCACGGCCTTGCTCGGGCTGTTGCTGCTGGCCAGCATGGGCCTGTCACTGACCCTCGGCAGTTTCCCGACCTCGTTCGGCCAGGTGTGGCATGCGCTGGTCGCCCCGCAGGGCAGCGACATCGCCTTCATCATCTGGGAACTGCGCCTGCCGCGCATCGTGCTGGCCTCGCTGGTGGGCGCGGCCCTGGCGGTGGCCGGCGCCATCCTCCAGGGCATCGTGCGCAACCCGCTGGCCTCCCCCGACGTGATCGGCATCACCAGCGGCGCCGCGCTTGCCGCCGTGACCTTCCTGGCGCTGTTCGGCAGCGTGCTGAGCGCCCACTGGCTGCCGGCCGCCGCGCTTGCCGGCGCACTGCTGTCGGCCCTGCTGGTGTTCCTGCTGGCCTGGAAGGGCGACATCACACCCTCGCGCATGGTGCTGGTCGGCATCGGTCTCTCCGCCGCCATGGGCGCCGTGACGACCCTGCTGATCGTGATCAGCGACGATGCCGCCGCCATGACCGCCTACGTGTGGCTGACCGGCAGCCTCTATGCCGCCCAGTGGCAAGACGTGCTCGGCATGCTGCCCTGGCTGCTGGTGGCCGTGCCGCTGTGCCTGACCCGGGCGCGGCACATGGATGCCATGGCCCTGGGCGATCACGTGGCCCAGGGGCTCGGCGTGAACGTGCTGCACAGCCGGCTGGCGCTGATGGGCTGCAGCGTGGCGCTGGCAGGCGCCGCCGTGGCCTTCGCCGGAGGGCTCAGTTTCGTGGGACTGATCGCGCCGCACATTGCCGCCCGCCTGGTGGGGCGCGGCTTCGCCCGGCTGGTGCCCGCCGCCGCCCTGGTCGGCGCGCTGATCGTGCTCTACGCCGACCTGCTGGGCCGGGTGGCGTTCCTGCCCAAGGACCTGCCCGCCGGCATCTTCGTCTCGGGCGTGGGCGCGCCCTTCTTCGTCTACCTGCTGCATCGGACGCGTGACCACCGTCATTGACGTGGGCCAACCGTCACCCACCCCTCATCCCCCAGCACATCCATGGCCAGCAAGGGAGAGCCCATGTTCCATATCGCCCCACGCCAGGACACCATCACGGAGCGGCAGCGGCAGCGCTATCGGCATCTTGCCACCTCCACCCTGGGCCATCTCACCGACTTCGGCGCCATCGCCTCGCTGTCGCCGATCCAGCGCCCCGTGCGGCTGCTCGGCCCGGCCCTGACGGTGAGGATTCCCCACGTCGACGGCAGCATCATCCGCGAGGCGCTGAAGATGGCCTGCCCGGGCGATGTACTGGTGATCGATGTGTCCGGCGACCAGCGACGCGCCTGCTGGGGCGAGTTTCGCGCCTTTGCGGCGCTGCGCAAGCAGCTCGCCGGCGTGGTCACCAACGGCGCCGTCACCGACCGGGAGGCCCTGTCCCGGCTGCCCCTGCCCACCTACGCGCACTCGACCAGCCCGCTGACCACCCGGGCGCTGGATCTGGAGGGCGAGATCAACGTGCCGGTCACCATCGACGGCGCCACCGTCAATCCCGGTGATCTGGTGGTCGGCGACGACGACGGCCTGTTCGTCATCCCGCCGCATCGCGCCGACGCCCTGGCCGAGGCCGCCGAGGCCAAGCAGGCCCAGGAGGAGGAGAAGCGCCGGACGCTGGAGGCCGAGTCTCCCGAGTGGTTTCGCTGAGCGGGACGCTCGAAAAGGGGTCGCGCAGATCAGCGTGCAAGCCATGGAGTGGTGAGGTCGCACGGCCCAGGGCTCCGGCTTGCTGCGCGATTCAGTAGCAGAGATCCAAGACGCCTGGCGGCGCCATTCGTCGAGGCGTCGAACCGGCAGCAGAGCTGCGCTCCCACAATATCCGCGTCGTCGCATGGCGCGGAGGCAGCTCTACTGCGAGAAATATTGGCGGAGGAAAGCCTCGGCAGCGGCCTGCCGGGGCGACCTTCACGCTCCGGGCTTGGTCGGCTCAGGCCTCGGAAGTGGTAGAACCACTCGGCGGAACAGAGCCGCCTGACAGGTTTTCGTGGGGGGCCATACAAGCGCAGCTTGCTGCGCGATGGAGGCCGAGTTTCCCGAATGGTTTCGCTGAGCGGGACGCTCGAAAAGGGGGTCGCGCAGATCAGCGTGCAAGCCATGGAGTGGTGAGGTCGCACGGCCCAGGGCTCCGGCTTGCTGCGCGATTCAGTAGCAGAGATCCAAGGCGCCTGGCGGCGCCATTCGCCGAGGCCTCGAACCGGCAGCAGAGCGGCGCTTGTATGGAAAAGATCCGCTCGGCGGAACAGAGCCACCACACAGGTTTTCGTGGGAGCGCAGCTTGCTGCGCGATTAGTGGCAGAGATCCCGGGCGCCTGGCGGCGCCATTCGTCGAGGCGTCGAACCGGCAGCAGAGCTGCACTCCCACAAGGTCCGCGTCGTCGCGTAGCGTGGAGGCAGCTCTGCTGCGAGATATATTGGCGGAGGAAAGCCTCGGCAGCGGCCTGCCGAGGCGACATTTACGCTCCGGGCTTGGTCGGCTCAGGCCTCGGCCAGCGCTTCGGCAGACGTTGCCTCAACAGACCATCCGACCCGCAGGAAGGGGTTGCAGGTCGTGCTGGTGCCGAAGGGCATGCTGCCCGGCCCACCGGCACGCTCGATGATCGGCGCGATGAGCCGCTTGTAAGGCCACCGCTCGCGCGCGAACAGCCGCTCCTCGAGCATGTCACGATCGCACTCGTCGAAGGGGATCGTCTCGATCGCCGTCGCGAGGCGTGCCGCCATCTCCCGCCACAGGTCGTGTCGCGACAGGCCATAGTGATCCGCCAGGGTATCGATGATCGCCCGCAGGTTGACCTGGATCGCCAGGGTCTGCAGCCAGAACAGCAGCGCCTCGAGATCGTCGTGATACAGGGTATTTGCGTGGCCGGGCTTGATGCAGTAGCAGGGGTCCTGCATGCCGTGCCGCTCGAGTCGCGCGACGCTGATCCTCAGCGAGTCGTGGTCGCGCAGCAGCAGCCCGTGGCAGCGGCCCTGCCGGAACACCAGCACGGCATTCTGGCCATGCACTTCCGCCAGCATGCCGAGGCGGAACAGGCGCAGGTTGATATCGAAGAACACCTCGCAGAGCTCGCCGAACAGCGCCTGCACCGAAGCGCCATCGGCCGCCATGCCGCGCTGCGCCAGCCAGTCGCCGAACACGTGATGCTCACCTCCCGGCAGCGGAGTGCCCAGCGTGGCCATGGGCACCAGCCGCACGTCCGGATCTTCCAGCAGCGCCACGGGATAGCTGCGCACCATGGCGGACAGATGCCTTGGCGCCTCGTCGAACAGCGTCGCCCCCTCGGGCAGGTAAGCCCACCACTTGCCCTCGTCGCACAGGTGCAGGCACTCGCCCAGGCGAGCGTCCTTCTCCCTGGCCTGGAGCAGCAACCGGGCGCTGAGGTCGCCGTTGAACATCTTGACTGCCGGCAGGTAGCGCGAGGCGCCCAGCGAATGGATGGCCATCGGCAGCTTCAGGAAGTGCGGGCTCGCCGAGGTCGGCGCCAGCGAGCGCAGAGAGGAGGTGGCGAGCCAGGGCGCGCTGACCGCGTCCAACGCGACGCAGTCTCCCGCCGCGAAGGCCGCCTCCAGCCAGCGGGGCAGCGCGTGCTCGTGCTGCCAGGGGTGCACGGGAATGGCGACGTGGCTTTGCGACAGGCCCCGCGAGGCCATCTCCTCCTCGAGGGACCGGCGCTCCTCGTCGCCGGCAAGCCACCGAACCGGCACCGGGCAGGCCTCGTCGACGCCGGCACCGGTCATCACCTGGCCGCACGCCATCGCCACCCAGCGCAGCCGGATAGGGGCATTGAACTCGGCCAGGTAGGCGCGGTATTCGGCCTCGCTCAGGCCCTGCTTGGCCTTGGCCGTGGGATGATAGGGCCGGTCGAGCAGCGACGCCCACTGTTCCATGATCGCGAAGTGCTCGGCCGTACCCCGCGACGGCAGGCCGCGGGTCTCCACCCGGTGATCCACGGAGCTTTCCATCTGCCAGAGGCTGTCGGCCAGCGCCTGGAGGAATACCCGCTGTCCCTGGCTCAGGGCCTGGTCGTCGTCGCTGTCGGCGCCGAAGACACGGCGCATGAAGGCCACGGGGTCGAGCGACGCCCACTCCCCGGTCTCATGATGCACCAGGATCACCGGCGTCTGAGGGACCTTTTCCCACGCCTGGGCGATGCCGGGCCGCAGCAGCAGGACGATGTCGCGGTGAGCGTCCGGCGACCAACACCAGACGCACGTCGAGGGCTCGTGGAGGTGGGCCTGGAACGCCGGCAGGCGGGTTAGCCACTCGTCGGCCTCGCCGGCGACCCACCAGGTCGCACCGAGGTCGTCCAGCAGGCCCTCGACCAGCAGGCCGTCCACCAGCGACTGCAGGATCTGCGCCTGGGCATGGCGCTGGGCATCGAGAGAGGTCATGGGCGTAGGCTCCATCGGTGAATCGGCACGCTCGAGCGCGGCATCATCGCCCGCCCGATTTGAAGGAAAGGAAACGTTCTGCATGGCTGGACTCATGGGCGAGCGACCTCGCTGTCGATCGGCGCCCTGGCATCGCCGAGGGCCTTCTGCAGGGCGCGAAAGGCGATGCCGCGCTCGTCGCCCAGCATGAAGGCGCTTACGCCGCGGGCTTGCCAGCGCGCCTTGGCGGCCGGATCACGCAGGAAGGCGCAATAGGGCAAACGATGTTCTCTCGCCGTGCGCTGGACCGCTTCCAGCGCACGGACGACCTCGGGATGGCCGGTCTGCCAGGTCACCCCCAGCGACTGGGACAGGTCCGCGGCGCCCTCCAGCACCATGTCGAGGCCCGGCACCGCGCAGATCGCCTCGATCCCGGCCACGCCCCGGCGGCTCTCGATCATGGCGACCACCAGGATCTCGCGGTTGGCCTCGATGACGTACTCCGCCAGCGAGGCCTTGCCGAAGGCGCCGGGCCGGCCAGCGTTGAGACTGCGCTCGCCCTCC
This sequence comes from Halomonas organivorans, assembly GCF_014192055.1. GTDB lineage: Bacteria > Pseudomonadota > Gammaproteobacteria > Pseudomonadales > Halomonadaceae > Halomonas > Halomonas organivorans. Next base: position 56,673 of record NZ_JACHXM010000010.1, read on the forward strand.
GGGGCGTACTTGCAGGCGGCCACGGCACGCCGGAGGGTCGCGGCATCCTCCACGTTGGGCAGCACGATGCCCTGGGCGCCGCCGTCGAGCAGGCGCAGCAGCGTCTTGGGATCGGCGTCCGCCACCCGCACCAGGGGCGTCAGCCGGTAGCTTTCGGCGGTGCGGATCATGTGCTCGACGGTTTCCGGGTTGATCAGCACGTGCTCGGTGTCGATCACCACGAAGTCGAAGCCCGCCTCGGCGATCAGCTCGATGGAAGCGGCCGTGGGCAGCGAGGCCATGACCCCATGAACCTCCCGGCCCTCGCCCAGCGCCCGCTTGAGTCGATTGGTTCTCAGCATGCCGCCTCCTCTTCCGGGGCGAAGGCCGCCAGCGGATTCGGCACGTGCTTGACCTGGGGATCGTCATCGCCGAACAGCCGGCGGCGGGTCAGGGCCTCCACTTCCCAGGTCGGCGCGAAGACGTCGAAGCAGCGATAGCGCTCGGCGTGCTGCGGGTGGGCGCGCTGATAGGCCTTGATCGTGTCCGCCGCCATGGCCCAGAACGCTGGCTCGTCCAGCCCGAAGTGCCGGTGCAGGAAGATCGCCATCTCCGCCAGGGCGATGAAGAAGAAGGCATCGCAGGAGTAGTCGCGCACCGCGTCCGGGTCGTCGGTGACGATGAAGGAGTTGCGGTTGAGAGCGGCATGACGCTCGGGCACCGGCTCGAGGTCGGGGGCCAGCTCGGGCCGCGCCAGGTGCGCGGGGCTGAAGCGCACGCCGTCGTGGAAATCCTTCAGCGCCACCCTGAGCGGCCAGCCGTCGCGGTGAATGACCACGATGTTCTGGCCATGGGATTCCATGCCCACGCCCTCGGCGAACAGCAGGTGAATGATCGGCAGGGTGGCGACATTCACCAGCTGCCGGGTCCAGGCCTCCAGGCCATGGCGCTCGATCCAGGGGGCGATGAAGGGAGCGGCGGGTGCGCCCTCGGCGTCTCGGGTGAACTGGCTGAGCCCGTTGAAGGGCACGGCCCGCTCGTCGGCGGCGAGGCACTCGCCGACGTTCTGGCGCCAGATGGCGCCGACCTTGCCGTACGCGTCGTCATGGCGCGCGTCCGGGAAGGCCCGTTCGTCCAGTGCCACGCCGGCCACCTCGCCGAGGATCACGAACCCGGCGTCACGAGCGGTCTCGTCGGTGTCGATGAGCCGCTTCAGCCACTCGGTGATGGCAGGAGCGTTGGTGACGGTATGGCGCGCCAGGATGCGGGTGCTGGAGGTGTTGGTGAGGCTCATCGCCAGCTTGAGATAGGCCTGTCGGGTGTCCTGCGGGGCCAGGGTGCGAATCGACTGCTGGGCGGTATAGGTTGTCTCCCCCTCGCCGAGCAGGGCGATCTCGCCGCTGGCAAGCTCGGGATGCAGCGCCGTCACCAGCGCGTTTTCCCACTGCCAAGGGTGCACCGGCATCAGCACGACCTCGTGGCGCGACAGCCGGCGCCGGGCGAGATAATCGCCCAGCCGCGCCAGCACCTGCGGACCGGCCTCCTGCGCGATCCGCTCGTCGAGTGACTCCCCGTCGACGGCGCCGCGATGCGCCAGGCGCGCCGGCACGGCCAGCCAGACGACCCTCAGCGGCTGGGCAAACTCGGGCCCGTAGCGCTGGTTGTCGCGCAGCGAGAAGCCGAGCCGCGACTTGTAGCAGGGGTGATAGCTGTGCGCGTCGGTGAAGTACTGCTCCAGGGCATCGGCATCCAGCGCCTGCGGGGATGCGTGGCACGGTGCCGGCCAGGCGGAGGACTGCAGGTCCTTGACCAGGGTCTGGGTCAGTTCGTTGACGAATCCCGGCCGGATCGCCCCGTCGCCCAGCGCCGCCTCGAGATCCTCGAGGAACTGCGACAGGCTCACCGGCGCCGGGTCGCCCCCTTGCTCCTCGGCCTGCAGCGACGAGTGCTCGAGGCGAATCAGGCGAAAACCGTGGCACTGCCAGCCGCTGACCCGATAGCGGCGCTTGCCCAGGGTCAGGGTGAAGCGCGTCGCGCCGGAGACGCCGCGCTGCGGATCGGCGGCGGCCTCGAAGGGCAATACCGCCTCGTAGAGCAGGGTCTGCAGCAGTTGGCCGACGACCCGTCGCTCGATGCGCTCGTGATGCCGCCACTGCGACGCGCGGGCAAACGGCATGTCGGCGGAAGGCGCTGCGCCGTCGGCGGCCTCGATCATCGGGGCCGCCGGCAGGGCGCGTTCATGGGATGACATAAGGTAACTCCTGAAAAAGGGATCGGCGGCGCTTGATCAGCGCACCGCTTCCGCGCAGCCCCACGGTGCGCGCTCACGGGAATCGTCGACGAACACCTGCTCGGGCCGCGGGTGGCACAGGAAGTCCGCGTGGGAGATGTTGTAGCCGTAGGCACCGGCCAGCGGCAGCACCAGCAGGTCGCCCACCGCCACCCCGGTCAGCGACTGCCGCCGGCTCAGCACATCCTTGGGCGTGCACAGCTGCCCGACCACGGTCCAGGGCCTGCGCTCACCCTCGCGCGCCCGCTCGGGGTCGCCCGGCAGGTGGATGACCGGATGATCGTGCCCCTGGGCCGCGGGCAGCCGGAACTGGTGGGTGCCGCCGCGACAGACGAGGAAGCCCTCCCCGTGGCTGACCTTGGTATCGAGCACCTCGATCGCGTAGTAGCCGCAGAAGGCCGAGAGGAAACGACCGATCTCGAAGCGCACACGCGGGGGCTCGGACATGGCCTCCAGCTGCCACCCCAGCGCGTCGCACAGGGCGGGCCAGTCGAACTGCGCGGAGGATTGTTGCGAGGACGGTCGACGCCCGGGCGGGTGGAGATAGTTCACGCCGATGCCGCCGCCCACGTTAAGCTGGGTCACCCGCTCGGGATGGCGCGCCAGCGCCCGCCAGCGGGGCCAGCGCTCCAGGTAGGAAGCCAGCAGCCGCTGGTGTCGCCGCTCGCAGGCCTGGTGCGACATGGCATGAACGTGAAAGCCGACCAGCCGCAGGTTCGGGGCCTCGTCGACGCTCCGGACGGCATCAGCCAGCTGCGCTTCGTCGATGCCGAACGGCGTAGCGGTGCCGGCCATGCGCAGGCGGCTGGTGAGCTCCTCGGGCAGCGCCGGGTTGATGCGCAACAGCACCGGCTGCACGCGTCCCAGCGAGGCCGCGATCGCCTGCAGACGGGCCACCTCGCCGAGGCTTTCGACATGGAAGGCCTCGACGCCCCGCCTCATGGCATCGCGCATGTCGGCATCCAGCTTGCCCGGACCGGAGAGCACCCAGGGACGCGGCGTCGACGCGGCGCAGGCTCGGGCGATCTCGCCGCCGGACGACAGCTCCAGGCCGTCCACGATCGGCGCCAGCGTATCGATGATCGCCGCCTCGCTGTTGGCCTTGATCGCATAGTAGAGCTCGACCCCAGCCGGCAGCGCCGCCTTCATGGCCCGGCCATGGGCCTCGAGCGCCGGCAGGTCGTAGAAGAACGCCGCCATGGGGTCGTCGCAAGCCTGGCGATGCGCGGCGATGGCGGCGAGGATCCGCTCGGGAATCCTGTACTCGGTCATCGAGAGCCGCTCAACCATAGGCCACCTCCCGATCCAGCACCTCGGTGGCCTGCCAGGGGTTGGGCAGCGACACGTACCGGGCCTGCCGATCCGCCTTTGCCATCAGCCGCAGCGTGAAGTTGGTCTTGCAGGGCAGCTCGCCGCCCGCCAGCAGCGCATCCAGCTCGGGGGCCGACGTGCCGAGGGCGCGCCGCACGCGATGCAACTCGTCCTGGGTGTCCTGCCACAGCACGTCACCGAGCACCGGGCGCTGCCAGCTCAACGCCAGGATCGCCTCGGCGACGTGATTGACGAGCAGGCAGTAGGCGATGCGATGCCAGCCCTGTTCGCGATCGTAGGTCATCGACGCCCTGACGCGGGGGTGCAGCGACTCCCCGGCGAGCCAGTCCACGCCCTTGTCATGGGTCAGCTTGACCCCTTCGAAGTCGCGCAGCAGCATCCGGCACGGCATGCCGTCGTCGTGGATCAGCACGCAGTTCTGCAAGTGCGGCTCCATGACGATGCCGTGGCGAAAGAACAGCCCCATCACCGGGGCCACCAGCGTATGCAGATAGGCCTGGAACCACTCCCGAACCCGGCCCTCCGACGGCAGGACGAGCGGCCCCTCGGCGGGCGTTCCCGCGATGAATGACAGCACCATGGGCGCCAGTTGGGCGTCGCGGGCGAACAGCGTGCCGCTGAGCAGGCAGCGTTCCGGCGAGAAGCGGCGGCAGAAGTTCTCCCGCAGGATCATGCCGGTCTGCTCCCGGAACCAGCGTCGCTCGTCCTCATCGCCCCACGTCGGCGCCCAGTGCACCGTCGCCGGCTCCTGGGCGACGCACAGCGCCTCCAGAGCGTCGTCCTGCGAATGGGCGAGCCGATGCAGGATGCGATCGATGACCAGCGTGCTCTCCAGCTCGTACCAGGCATTCTTGCGCACGCAGTTGGTGATGCGCACGTTGAGCGATCCCTTGAGGAACCAGGGATGATCCTCGAGATACCAGGTACGCATGGACGCGGTGGGCGCGGCCTGCCAGCCGCTCGGCCCCAGGTCGCCGATGACGCCCTCACCGATCAGCCGTGCCACCCGGGCATCCTGGCGGAACAGGTCGGCCTGCACCGGGTGCATGCTGAGCACCACGCGATCGTCGTTCTCGGCCTGGCCCTGGTCGGCCACGTGGGGCAGCACCTCGAGAGCGCTCAGACGATTGGCCTGCATGCTCAGTCCCGCCACGGGAAAGGAAAACTGGTGGAGGGTCGTGGTGGCGCCGAACTCCGGCGCGTAGTCGGGCCGGTCCTGCAGCAGGTGACGCGGCCATTTCCGGGCCTTGGGAGTGGGATGGTTGGGATGCCCGAACCACAGCCCCTGCTCGCTGCGGCGGTAGTCCGTCAACGGATGCAGCCGGGACTGTCCGACGGCATGGGCGACGATCGACGTCATGACGTCCTGGCTTTGCACGACCTGGTCACACAGCTCCTGATTGAGCGTGCCGTCATGCCACTGGCAGTGGGCCAGCAGCGCGGCGATCAGCTCCGCCAGCGCGGGAGCATGCCAGCCGGAGGCTCCCGCCTCGCGGAGATGGACCTCGGAAAGGTAGTAGTGGCTGCCGATGACCGAACGCCGGTCCACCATCACGAACAGCGCCAGCGTCGACGACCATTCGATCAGCAGTGGCGTGCCGTGCAGGCGCTCCGACAGGCCCTCCCGACGGGCCGGCCATCGATAGCCCAGGGTATTCCGGGGGATTGCCACTTCCTTGATGATGCAATTCAGCAGCGCATGCATGGATGCATGTCGACTCGTCTCGCCAGGCAAACGAGAGAAACGGGCGTAGCTCATTATGGCCTCCGCAATCATACCGTCCTGTAAGAATCCACCTGCCCGCTCGGTCGCCTGCGATGCCGTCAGCGAGACGTCACCATCGGCGTCGATGGCCTTCCCGCCGACGGCCGCGGCCTCCGTGGGCCGGTGAATTCGCGCGTCCCTCGCTAGTCACGTTGCGAAGTGGTCAGGGTGTTTGTGGTTGTTATGTCGATCGAGACGGTGGGCACCCGCCTCCCTGGCGGAAGCCCCCTGCCCCGGCGTGCGAAGACATCCCTCGGGATGATCCAAGGCCCGATGGATGGCCCCCGCCGTCTTGCGTGCCACCGACGACTGCCGTGTCGTCGACGATGCCGGGACCGATCTGCAAATGAGAATGATTACACTAATCATTAAAAATCGGGATGTCCACGATCATCGAACAAACCGTTCGCTATATGCTGACAACCGATTGCGCTGAAAGGAGCCCACCGCCCCCGACCACGACGTTGAAAATGAGAATGTTTTGTCATAGTGTGCTGCGCTCCAGAATCCACATCGACGAGCCCCCATGCCCTCGACACCTGCCAAGCCGCCGCGACTGACGGGCGAAGGCCTGCACGCCGGGTACGAGTCCCGACGCGTGCTGGACGGCGTCGACCTGGCGGTGGCCGAGGGCAAGCTGACGGTGCTGCTGGGGCCGAACGGTAGCGGGAAATCGACGCTGCTGAAGACGCTGGCGCGTACGCTGACGCCCAGCGCCGGCCGGGTCTGCCTCGATGGCGAGGACATTCACCGCCGCAACACGCGAGAAGTCGCCCAGCGGCTTGGCCTGCTGCCGCAGGGCCCTTCCGCCCCGGAAGGGCTGACGGTCAGGCAACTGGTCGGCATGGGGCGCTTTCCCCACCAGCGGCTGTGGCGGCAGGATGCCGAACGGGACGCCCGCGCCATCCGCGAGGCGATGGCCTATACCGATGTCACCGACTTCGCCGAACGCAGCGTCGATGCGCTCTCCGGCGGCCAGCGACAGCGCTGCTGGATCGCCATGGTGCTGGCCCAGCAGACGGACCTGATCCTGCTCGACGAGCCCACCACCTTCCTCGACCTCAAGGTCCAGGTGGACCTGCTCGAGCTGCTGTCCCGACTGGCCCATGAGCACGGCCGCACCCTGCTGCTGGTGCTGCATGACCTCAACCTGGCGGCGGCCTACGCGGACCGACTGGTGATGATGCGCGACGGGCGCATCGTCGCCAGCGGCACGCCCAGGGAAGTGTTCACGGCCAGCCATCTCAAGCGCGTCTTCGATCTCGATGCCCACGTGCTCGAGGATCCCGAGACGGGCAGCCCGATCTGCGTGCCGCATCGGCGGCCGCGAACGCCGGCGGGCTCCCCCAACGTCCAGCGGCGCTGCGTCTCATGAACCATGTCTTCTGCGCCGATCTCAGCCGCGAGCAGGACGACCCGCTGGCCGGCAGTGGCGCCCACGCCGAGCACAACCTGCTGATCAGCTGGCCCCGCGCCAAGTGGACCCGCAAGGCCCGCCAGGCCAGCGACATGCCGGAGGACCTGGTACGTGCGCTCGATGCCATCGCCGCCGATGGGCGGCGAGTCAACCTGATCCATCGCCATGACCAGCCCGACGGGATCCACCGGGTGTTCCTGATGCCGGAGCGTCGGGACTTCGTCGTGCCGCGAGAGGCCCTGGAAGACTTCCTGAGTGCCTGGCGATCGGGAGGCTCGCTGACGGCATGGGAACGGGAAGGCGTCGAACGGGATCTGCTGCTGTGCTGTACCCACGGCAAGAAGGACAAGTGCTGCGCGAAGTACGGGTACCGCACCTACAAGGCGCTGGCCGGGGCCGTCGCGACCCACGGGCTGCCCTTCGAGGTGTGGGAAAGCAGCCACCTGGGCGGCTGCCGCTTCGCCGCCAGCCTCATCCTGCTCTCGCCGGTACGCAAGTACGGCCGCATCACCCCTGAACAGGCGCTGCCGTTCCTGGAAGCCGAGGCCCGCGGCCAGCGCTTCCTGCCCGGGTATCGCGGCGACTCCCGGCTGACGCCCGCTCAGCAGTGCGCCCAGCTCGCGGCATTGGAGCACCTGGCCTCAAAGCCACACTCGCCCGGGCTGACGCTGCTGGACGACAGCGGCAGCGAGCACCGGCGACAGACCCGTTGGCACTGGGAGCAGAATGGCGCCAGTGGCCACCTGCGCATCGTCTGCGAGACGACCACCATCCGGCGCGTCGACATGTGCTCCGATCTGGACGAAGGCCCCACCGACAGCCTGATCTGGCGAGCCGCGGAGCTAACGGAAACGGAGGCGTGACCTCGCCTCGCCACAACATTTCGTTACACGATGGCGCGAACCTCATCCCTTGCAACGACACTAATGTAGCAAGACGCCGCGCTGCGGCGTCATGGACACCGATGCAAGGAGAGATGTCATGACACGCGATACCCTGCGACTGCCGACCCTGACCGCCGCCTTGCTCGCCGCAGGCCTGGCCGTCAGCACCACCGCCCAGGCCGCGCCACAGGGGCTCTACTCCACCAACGAGCTGCTCGACGCCGAGGTCTACACCCCGGACGCGCCGGAACGCGCCATCGGCGAGGTGGAGGACGTGCTGCTCGACGACGACATGCGCCTGCGTGCGCTGGTGGTCGACACCGGCAATCTGCTCGATCTGGGCGACAAGCAATACGTGATCGAAGCCGGGCATTTCAGCGTCGAGACCCACCACGGCGAACGCCTCGACGACATCGAGTATCGAGTGAACCTGGACCTCGACGCGGCCGCCGTCGCCGAGCAACCGGAATACACCGACGGCTGGTGGAACCAGGCCCGGGAAAGCATGCGCCAGGCCTGGGCCGACACTCAGGAGGGCGCCGCCAGCGCCTGGGAGACCACCCAGGAAGGTGCCTCCAACGCCCTGGACCGCATCGGTCAGGCGCTGCAAAGCGCAGGCGAAAGCGCCCAGAAGGCCGCCGAATAACGTTGTCGGTGGCTGATAAGCGCCTGTGCTCGGCGATACGGCGTTAAACATCAGCCCGTGCGCAAGCCCGGTCCAAGTCCTCACTTACCCGCTACCGAAATACTCACCCGCGCCCCGGCCCTCGCCGGGGCGCGTCGCGTTCAGGCCCGGCGCAGGTCGGCCAGCAGCGGCGCCCCGGTGGCAGGATCCGGCACCAGCGTGCAGGCCACCCCGTACAGTTCGTGCACCAGCGCCTCGGTGACCACCTCGGCGGGGGCGCCCTGGGCGACGATCGCCCCGTCGCGCATGGCCACCAGATGGTCGGCGTAGCGGCAGGCGCTGGCCAGGTCGTGCAGCACCAGCGCCAGGGTCCGCCCGTCGGCGGCCAGCCGCCGCACCAGCTCGAAGACCTCCAGCTGGTGGCCCAGGTCCAGCGCCGAGGTCGGCTCGTCGAGCAGCAGCAGCGGCGTCTGCTGGGCGATGGTCATGGCGATCCAGGCGCGCTGTCGCTGCCCGCCGGAGAGCGCCTCCAGCGGCCGCTCGGCCAGCGCCTCCAGCCCCGCGGCCGCCAGCGCCTCCTCCACCGCCCGCTGGTCCTCGCCGGACCACTGGCGCAGCCAGCCCTGGTGCGGCTGGCGACCGAAGCGAATCAGGTCGCTCACGGTCAGTCCTTCCGGCGCGCTGGCCTCCTGGGGCAGCAGCGCCAGCCGCCGGGCCAGCTCCCGGGGCGGCAGCCGCTGGATATCCTCGCCGTCGAGCAGCACCGCGCCAGCGCTCGGTGCATGCAGGCGGGCCAGCCCGGCCAGCAGGGTCGACTTGCCGCAGCCGTTGGGACCGACGATGGCGGTCACCTTGCCCGGCGGCAGCTCGACGGCCAGGTTGTCGATGATCGAGGTGCGGCCATAGGCCAGGCTCAGTTCACTGGCCTCGAGGCGATGGGGCACGGTCATGGCGATTTCCTCTTGGCGGGACGCATCAGGATCCACAGCAGCCAGGGGCCGCCGACCACGGCGGTGACGATGCCCACCGGCAGTTCGATGGGCGCCAGCAGCAGCCGTCCCGTCAGGTCGGCCAGCACCATCACCAGGGCCCCTGCCAGCGCCGAGGCGGTCAACGGTACGCCACGAGGCGAAGCCAGCGAGCGGGCGATCTCGGGGCCGATCAGCGCCACCATGCCCACCGGGCCGGCCACCGCCACCGCCAGTGCGGTCAACAGCACCGACAACGCCAGCACCTGGGCGCGCCGACGACGCAGCCCGACGCCGAGCCCCCGGGCCACGGCATCGCTGAACCGCATCAGCGACAGCGAGCGTGCCAGCCCGAGCGCCAGCGGCCAGCCCACGGCCAGGCCGAGGGCCAGTATCGTGACGGCCCCTCCCGGGCGGGCGTTGAGCGTGCCCACCGTCCACGGGTAGGCGGCGTTGGCGGTGTCGATGTCCACTCGGGCCAGCAGCACCTGGGTGACGGCGCCAAACACCGCTCCGATGCCGATGCCGGCGACGATGAAGCGATAGCCGCGGGTATCGCCGCCGCTGGCCACCCCGAAGGTGACGGCCGCCGCGGTGGCGGCCCCGGCCAGCGCCATGGCCGGCGGGGCCAGCGACGCGCCGAGCCCCACCACCGAGGCCACGGCGAAGGCGGTGGCGCCGTTGTCGATGCCGATGATGCCCGGCGTGGCCAGGCGGTTGCGGGCCAGGGCCTGCATCAGGCAGCCGGCCAGCGCGAAGGCGGCACCGGTCAGCCAGGCTGCCAGCAGGCGCGGCAGCCGCAGCTCCTGGACCACGAAGGCGGCCATCACATCGCCCTCGCCGTGCAGCGCCACCCAAGCGCCGGCGGGCGACAGCCACTGCTGGCCCAGGCACAGGTAGGCCAGCGAGGCGGCCAGCAGCAGCGCCAGCAATGACAGGCCGACGGCCAGCGCACGGCGCTCGATCAGCAGGTGCCACTCGCCACGGGCCAGCCGCCAGCAGCCGGGGGGCGGCGGCACCGGGGCAGGCCGAGGCACGGCATCCCCTCGGCGCAACATCGGGACGGTCTCGGACATGGGACTCACATGGCTCTCCGGCTCACAGGACGGGCAGTCGACGGGCCCGCACCACGGCGACCAGCACCGGGGCGCCGACCAGCGCGGTAAGCACCCCAAGCGACAGCTCCGAGGGCGCCACCACCAGGCGCGAGACCACGTCGGCGGACAGCACCATCAGGGGGCCCAGCGGCAGGCACAGCCACAGGGTGCGACGGATGTCGGGGCCGGCCAGGGAGCGCGCCGCGAAGGGCACCACCAGGCCAACGAAGGCGATCGGCCCGGCAATCGCGGTGGCCGCGCCCACCAGCAGCGCCACCGCCAGCACCACCAGGGCCCGCACCCGACCGGGACGATGGCCGAGCCCCGAGGCGACCCGCTCGCCCAGCGCCAGCGCGGCCAACGGGCGGGCGATCAGCCCGGTGACGACGAGTGCCAAGGCCAGGCTCGGCAGCACGGCCATCAGGTCGTCGAGGCGACGCCCGGCCAGGCTGCCGACCACCCAGAAGCGGATCTCGTCGGCGGTGCGCTGGTCGAACAGCAGCAGCAGCGACGTCAGCGAGGCGAGCAACGCCGAGAAGGCGGCACCGGCCAGCACCAGGCGCACCGGATCATCGCCCAGGCCACGCAGGCGCACCACGCTCATCACCGACAGGCAGCCGACCAGTGCGCCGACCTGGGCCACCGCGACGCGCAGGGTCGCCGCACTGGCACCCAGCCACAGCGCCACGGCCACGGCGAAGGCGGCCCCGGCGCTGACGCCGAGCAGCCCCGGCTCGGCCAGCGGATTGCGCGACACCGCCTGCAGCAGCGCCCCGGACACGCCCAGCGCCAGCCCCACGGCGATGCCGATCAGGGTCCGCGGCAGGCGCAGCGTCTCGACCACGAAGCGCGCCTCCTCGTCGCCGACGCCGAACAGCACGGCCAGCGCTCGGGACGCACCGACGTCGCCGGCGCCCCACAGCAGGCTGGCCAGCGCCGCCAGCCCAAGCAAGCCGGTGAGCAGCAGCAACACACCCGAAAGCCCCGCCGGTGGGCGGGGCTCGGTGTTGGCGATGACTCCCTGGGACATCAGGGCAGCAGCGCCGCTTCGATGTCGTCGAGGATCGCCTCGGCGGCCAGCGGCCCGTTGGCGCTGGTCCACAGCTGTCCGTCCACCGGCACCACCCGACCGTTCTCGACTACCGGCAGGCGAGCGAAGGCCGGCGATTCCTCGGCAGCCGCCAGGGCCTCGTCGCCCTCCTCGTTGAGGGTGGCCAGGAACAGCCAGTCGCCCTGCAGCCTGGAGAGGTTTTCCAGGCTCAGCGGGTCACTGTGCACGCCCCGCCCGTTGAGCAGGCCGGCGGCGTCCACCTCGAGGCCCACGGCGGCGAGCAGGCCGGTGGAGAACAGCTGGTCGGACATCACCAGCGGCCCCTGGGGCATCCAGCGCACCAGGTTGGCGGTGGCGTCGATATCGCCCGCGTCCAGGCGTTCCGCCATCTCGGCGGCGCGGGTCTCGACGCCGTCGATGGCATCGTTCACCGCGGCCTCGCGTCCCAGCGCCCGGCCGTACTGACGGGCCTCGGCCTTCCACGCCTCGGGGGTGATGCCCGGGCTTTCCGGCACCACCGTCGGCGCGATCTTCGACAGCAACGCGTACTGGGCATCGGCGAGGCGCGGCCCGGCCAGGATCAGGTCCGGCCGTTCGGCCACCACCGCCTCCATGTTGACCTCGCGCACCACGCCGACGATCGACGGGCGTTCGTCGTCGAGATGCGGCTCGATATAGCGCGCCACATCGTCGCCGCCGCGGGTGGTGACCGCGCCGACCGGCATGACGCCGGCCGCCAGGGACGCATCCAGGGCGCCTTCATAGAGGGTCACCACCCGCTCGGGGGCATCGGGCACCTCGACCTGGCCATGGGCGGTATCCAGGTTGCGGGCCTGGGCCACGCCTGAGGCGACGGTGAACGCCGCCGCCAGGCAGGCGCCAACCAGAAACGGGGTCTTGGACAGGGAAACGGACATGGATGCTCCTCGACTGATCGGGCGTCTGGCCACCCGGACATGCGAATATTCGCCAATGATAATTAATCGCAAAAAACTTCTCACCCTGCTCGCCCGCAACGTCGCGTTCGAGAGCATGCAACGCATTCGGTGGGCTCAGGGAAGCGTGTCGAATCGGCTCACAGCGACGACAGGCTGCCGGTGACCTCCTGCACCTGGGCGCGAACGCTCTGCAGGCCGTCGCCGGAGAGGTACCACAGCGCCGGGGACAGCACCGTCACCTCGATCGCCTCGCCGCCCTCGGCCGCCAGCGCCTCTTCGAGCGACGTGACGTCCAGCGGCGTCGCGCCGATGGCGGCGCTGCGGTCCACCACCAGCAGCGCATCCGGCGCCATCTCGCCGATCGCGGCCGGGGTGAGCGGAGTGAAGGTGCGGGTACCGCGACTCATCGGCTCGACCGACGCCGGCAGCGCCGGCTGGGCAATCTGCAGCAGCTCACCGACCACTGGCTCCTCGCGCAGCGAATAGTGGCCGTCGTTGTGAGTCACCACCACCGCCTCGAGGTCGTCGGGCAGGCTCGCCCGCGCGGCCTCGATCTCGTCGTGCAGAGCGGCAAGCCGCTCGGCGGCCCGGGCCTCGGCGCCGAAGCGCTCGGCCAGCCCCGTCACCTTGGCGCTCAAGGCCTCGAAGTAGTCGCCCTCGCCCATCGAGACGTCCTGCGTCTCGGCCAGCGCCTCCAGGTCCTCCAGCGCCGCCGACTGGCGACCGGTCACCAGGATCAGGTCGGGATCGGCGGCGGCGACCGCCGCCAGATCCGGCGTCTTGAGGCCGCCCACGTCGGCACGCCCGTCCAGCAGGTCGGCTACGTAGGCCGGCGCGGCCTGGTGCGGCAGGCCGACGAGATGGTCCTCGAGCCCCAGGGCCGCCAGCGTGTCCGCGGCTCCCCAGTCGAAGCTGACGACATCGGGCCCGTGCGCCTCCCCTTCGACCTCGTGGGCCTGAACCATCGAGGGCAGGGCGAACACTCCCAGGGCCAGCGCCGGCATGCACCATCGGATACCTTTCATTGCCACCTCCTAAAAACGAATACGAATCAATATTGAAAGATGGCTGAACACTACCATGTGCCTGGCGTCCGCTGCCGCAACATCGGGTTGCATGACGCGCAACCGGCCTCATCGCCGGCACGACGCCGCCCGGTTGCCATTTACGCAACGCCACATTCCGGTATTCGACCTTCCCAACACAAATGCGAATCTTTATCGTTTTTGCCGCATTGGAGTGGCTCGCCGACCCACGGGTTCCCCGAGAAAGGTCCCCACCGTTGATCCCTCGACAACGGCATCGCCGACCACCGACACGGCCAGCACGCCAATAACAACCATGAGGCCGCATGCCCCATTACTTGTCAGAGCAAGGAGCTAGGAACATGCAGGATGTCACCCCCCTTCCCTTCACCCGCACGGCGCTGGCCCTCGGCATCGCCGCCGCTTGCGCCAGCGGCGGCGCGCTGGCCGATGACGCCACCGAGCTGGAGCCGGTGGTGGTCACCGCCTCGGGCTACGAACAGGCGCTCTCCGACGCCCCGGCCAGCATCTCGGTGATCAGCGGGGAGGAGCTGAACAAGCAGTCCTACTCTGATATCACCGACGCCGTGGATAACATCCCGGGCGTCTACGTCACCGGCGGGGGGCTGTCCAAGGACATCAGCATCCGCGGCATGGACGACAGCTATACCCTGTACCTGATCGACGGACGCCCGATCAATGACGGCCGCCTGGTCAATACCAATGGCACCGACGGCGGCAAGCAGATCGGACTGCCGCCGATTTCCATGATCGAGCGTATCGAGGTGATCCGCGGTCCCATGTCGTCCCTCTACGGGTCCCAGGCCATGGGCGGCGTCATCAACGTCATCACCAAGAAAGTGACCGATGAGTGGACGGGCTCGGTCACCACCGAGTACACCCACTCGCTCAACGACATCAACAGCGATGCCCAGCAGGTCAGCTTCTTCACCGGCGGCGCACTGATCGAGGGCCTGCTGGGCGCCCAGTTCCACGGTAGCTGGATCGGCAACGAGGAGAGCGATTTCATCGGCGGCGACGACAACGCCGAAAGCACGCCCGACAGCGACACCCGCCAGGGCGGCGTCAAGCTGATCCTCACCCCGGACGACAGCAACGAGTTCACCCTCGGCTATACCTCTTCCACCAAGGAGTACACTCACACGCCCGGGCGCAGCATGGCCCTGGTCGACAGCCGCGGCAATCCGACCGAGGCCAGCACCACCCGCTACGACAAGGACGTCTACACGCTGTCGCACAGTGGCAGCTACGGTAGCTTCCTGACCGATACCTACCTGCAGCACGACATCTCCGACCGGCACCTGGACGAGGCCAGCGAGGAGAAGACCAATGAAATGACCACCTTCAACACCCAGTCGACCTACTTCTGGGGCAACCATATGCTGACCTTCGGCGGTCAGTACAAGTACGAGGACCTGACCGACGACACCAACGGCCTGCTGAGTTCCAACGTGCCCGGTGCCGTGAACAGCGTGGATCGCTGGCTGGCCTCGCTGTTCGTGGAGATGGAGTGGGGCATCACCGACGCCCTCAACCTGACCACCGGCCTGCGCTACGACGACGACGAACTGTTCGGCGGCCATCTCTCGCCACGGGTCTACGCCAACTACCACCTGACCCCGGAGTGGACCCTCAAGGGCGGCGTCTCCACCGGTTACAAGCAGCCCAGCCTGTCCGACGCCACCGAAGGCTTCGGCCGCGGCACCGGCGGCGGCGGCTCTCCCGCGCCGCACCCGCGCGCGCTGATCATCGGCAACGAGGATCTCGATCCGGAAACCAGTACCAACTACGAGTTCGGATTCGCCTACAACAACGCCGCAGGCAACCTCAACGCAAGCGCGACGCTGTTCCATACCCGGTTCGAGGACAAGATCGCCGAGGAGCGGCTCTGCGAAACGGCCAACGCCGATCGCAACGACCCTTCGACCTGGGCCTGCCCTTACTCCGGCAACGATTTCGTCTTCCTGAGCACCCGCCAGAATATCGACGAGGCGGTGATGCAGGGTGTCGAGCTGTCACTGGGCTATGACATCACGCCCCGGCTGAACGTCACCTCCAGCTACACCTTCACCGACTCCGAGCAGAAGAGTGGGGAGTTCGAGGGCGAGCCGCTCAACAAGATACCCGAGCACATGTTCAACGTACTGCTCGACTGGGAAGCCACCGAAGACCTCAATCTCTGGGTACAGAACAACATCCGCAGCGGGACCAGCGACTATCTGGGCCGCAGCAGCATGAGCGACGGCACTCCCGGCTACGGCTTCGTCGACGCCGGCCTGGTCTACGCGCTCAATGACAATGCCCGCGTCAAGGCCGGCATCTACAACATTGCAGACAAGGAAATCACCAACGACGACTACGAAGTCGTGCTGGACGGTCGTCAGCTCAACCTGGGGCTGACCGTGGATTTCTGAGTCCGGCGGGCGCTAATCCCGCGTTTCGATCGACCCGTTATCCCTTGTGCCCCGGCCATGCCGGGGTTTTTTAGTTCATCGCCCTTCTCTATATTCCGCCCTCGCCCTCACCGCCATCCGACGCAGGAAACAGTCGGCGACCAACGCCTCGCAAACAATAATGATTTTTATCCGCACAGCGCTCTGGCATAATGCCAAGTTTCCTTCGCCGCCAGGGTCCGTCCATGCACGATGCCGATGAACTGATCGCTTTCGCCGACGTCATGGCTTCCGGCAGCCTGACGCTGAGCGCTCGCCGGCTGGGCGTGGCGAAATCGACCCTCAGCCGCCGCCTGCAGCAGCTCGAAGGGCGGCTGGGCCAGCCGCTGATGCGCCGCCAGTCGAACCGCCTGGCGCCCACCGAGGCCGGCCGCGTCTTCCACGATTACTGCCTGCGCCTGATCGCGCTGGCCGAGAAGGGACAGCAGGCCCTCGACGAGCTGCGCGAGGACATCAGCGGCGGGCTGACGCTGGAAGTCCACGAGGCCCTGGCTCGCTGCTGGGTGGGCCCGGCCATCGAAGAGTTCATGGCACGTCACCCGGGGCTGCAACTGAGCCTGGTCACCCGCGAGCGTCTCACGGACCCCCGCGTCGACGGCTCGGTGGTGGTCTGGTACGGCGACGCCGGCAACACCGCGCTGCGCCAGGAGCCGGTGACCCGCCTGGAGCGCGGACTCTACGCCCACCCCGACTATCTGGCCCGCCATGGCGCGCCGGAACACCCCCGCGACCTGGACGGCCATGCCTGGATCGACCTGCTCGGAGAAGCCAACCAGGAGCTGGTGCTGCGTCATCCCCGCCAGGGCGAATACGACGTGCGCCTCCCGGGCTCTCGCCTGCGCGTCGATCGCCTGGTGCTCCAGTCGGATGCCATCGTGCGTGGCCATGGGCTGGGCATCCTGCCGATCTGGATGGCCGAACGACGTCTGGCGGCCCACCCGGGTCAGCTCGTGCGCTGCCTGCCGGCGTGGGAAGCCCCTGCGGTGCCGATCAGCCTGCTCTATCCGCACGGCCATCGACCGCGCAAGGTCACGGCGCTGCTCGAGTTCCTGCGCGCGGCCCGGCCTGCCGACTGGCGTGCGACGCCCGGCGGCTGAACCGCCCGGCGCCGCACCGCTCACTGAGCCGCCGCGTCGCGCGCCTGCTCGAGCCAGCCATCGACCTGATCACGATGCCCCGCGATCCACTCGTCGGCATGGCGCTGGATATCGTCGGCGCTATCCTCGCCGTCGAACATCCTCGCGTTCTGGGCGAAGATGTCCTCAACGGGAATCCCCGCCACCTCGAACAGCTTGGCGGCCGCCGGATTGGCCTCGGCGAAGGCCGTGTTGACCACCGGCCGGATGTCGTTGGCCGGCCAGCCCAGGTTGCAGGGGTCGGCGACGCAGCCGACGACGCCCTCGGCGACGGTGTCGTCCTCGAACTGTTTCTGGTCCTCGGGCAGCTTCGCCTCCTCCACGGTGAGCCACACCACGTCCTGGCCGGGCTTGAGCAAACCCAGCGTCCAGTTGGGTGTCCAGGTGTAGAAGAAGATCGAGCCTCCCTCCTGGTAGCGCCCCAGGGCATCGGCCATCGACGCCGCATAGCCGGCCTTGATCGGCTCGACGGTATCGGTCAGTCCGTAGGCCTCGAGCTGGTAAGCGATCACCAGTTCGCAGCCCCAGCCCGGTGGGCATGCCACCAGTTCGGCCTTGCCGTTGCCATCGGAATCGAACAGCGCCGCGATCTCGGGATCCCGGAAATCCTCGAGGTGGGTGATGCCATGCTCGTCGGCGGTCTTCTTGTCCACCAGATAGCCCTGCAGGGCCCCACCCTGGGCCACGTAGCCGATCAGCTCGGCGCCCGGCTCGAAGGTGCTGCGATAGGTGTTGTGCAGCGGGAACCAGCCGTTGACCCAGAAATCGACGTCGCCCTGGGCCACCGCCTGGTAGAAGGGCGGGTTGTCGAGGGTGGTGGGACGCTTCACGTCGTACCCCAGCTCCTCGAGCAACCGGCTGTAGACCGCCGCCGGAAACCAGCCGGTATCCCAGGTGGCGCGTGCGGGGGTGACCGTCACGCCCTCGCCGGGCATGGCCTGGTCGGCCAGGGCCACGCCCGGCATCAGGCCCAGCGTCAACACCAGTCCCGCCAGCGTACGACGGGGTTCGATGCGCGGATACATAAGACTCCCTCCTCTATCGGGCCCCGATGCGCGAGGCCATGTCATGAGTCGTCCTCCGTGCCGTGTTGCCTGCCTCCCTTGAACAGCAGCTGGCGAAACGAGCGCTTGGTGCTCCCTCGCCCGGCCTGGCCACCCTCGCCAAGCGCCTGGGTGATCCGGTCGAGCAGGATCGCCAGCAGCACGATGCCGATGCCGCCCAGGCTCGCCCGGCCGATGTCCAGGCGCCCCAGGCCGGTGAATACCGTCAACCCCAGGCCGCCGGCACCGATCAGGGCGGCGATCACCACCATCGACAGCGACAGCATCAGGGTCTGGTTGAGGCCGGCCATGATGGTGCGCAGCGCCAGCGGAATCTGGATCTCGAACAGCAGCTGGCGACGGCTGGCCCCGAAGGCCAGGCCGGCTTCCACCAGCTCCGACTGCACCTGGCGGATGCCCAGGTTGGTCAGGCGAATCATCGGCGGCAGGGCGAAGATGATGGTGGCGATCACCCCGGGCACGATGCCGACGCCGAACAGCATCACGATCGGCACCAGGTACACGAAGGGCGGGATGGTCTGCATGATGTCCAGCACCGGGCGGATCAGTCCGGCGAAGCGATCGCTGCGCGCGGCGAGGATGCCCAGCGGCACGCCCACCATCACGCAGAAGGCGACGGCGGTAATGATCATCGACAGGGTGATCATGGTCTCCTGCCAGATTCCCAGCAGGTCGAGCAGCAGCACCGCCGAGAGGGCAAAGATCGCCACTCGCGTGCCGGCGACCCGCCAGGCGATCAGCGGCACCATCGCCACGAAGACCGGATAGGGCAGCCACAGCAGACCGTCCTCCAGCCAGCCCAGCAACTGATCGATGGGCCATTGCAGGGCCTGGAAAGCCGGCCGGAAGTTGGGGACCAGCCACTCCTTGACCACCACCTCGATCCAGTCGTCCAGCGGCAGGGTATAGAAATCGGAGAGTCGGTCGGCCATGGCTCACGGCTCCTTGGCCGCCTCGCAGGCGGCGGTCTCGGATCGGCACGCCGGCATTCCGGCCGCTGCGTCGCCGGCAAGCAGCGCGAAGATCCGCAGCGGGTCGACGCAGCCCTGCAGGCGCCCGGCGGCGTCGAGCACGGCGATGGGCAGCCCCCGGGCACAGGCCCCGTAGAGCTCGATCAGTTCCTGGTCGGCCCGGGCGGCGGGATAGTTGCGTCGCATCAAGGCGCGCAGCTCACCGCCGCCGTCTTCGAGCACATCGAGGTCGGCGCGCGGCACGATGCCCAGCGGGAAGCCGTCGTCGTCGACCACGTGGATGCCTGCCTGGGCCGCGTCGTCACAGCGTCGGCGCGCCTCGCCAGGAGCATCACCGAGGGTCACGGTGGCGGCCGGGCGACTCAGGCGCCCCATGCGAAAGACGCGGCCCCGGTCCACATCGCGCGTGAAGGCGGCGACATAGTCGTCGGCGGGCCGGGCGACGATCTCTTCCGGCGTGCCGGTCTGCACGAAGCGGCCGTCCTTCATGATGGCGATGCGATCGCCGATGCGCAGCGCCTCGTGGAGATCGTGGGTGATGAACAGGATGGTCATGTGCAGCTGCGACTGCAGGGCCAATAGCTCGTCCTGCATGTCGCGGCGGATCAGCGGGTCCAGGGCGCTGAAAGGCTCGTCCATCAGCATGATATCGGGGTCCACGGCGAGCCCGCGGGCCAGGCCGACGCGCTGCTGCATGCCGCCGCTGAGATTGTCGGGCGGCACGTCGGCATAGGCCTCCAGGCCCACCTGGGCCAGGGCGCGCAGCGCCTTGTCGCGGCGTTCCGCAGCCCCCATGCCGCGTACCTTGAGACCGAACTCGACGTTCTCGGCGACCGTCTTGTGGGGAAAGAGCGCGAAATGCTGGAAGACCATCGACAGTTTGTGGGCACGCAGCCGGCGTAACGCCCCCGCATCCATGGCCAGCACGTCCTCGCCGTCGAGCAGGATGCGCCCCCGGGTCGGCTCGATCAGGCGATTGAGGCAGCGGATCAGGGTCGACTTGCCGGAGCCGGAGAGCCCCATGACGACGAAGATCTCGCCCAGGTCGACGCTGAACGAGATATCGGCCACGGCGGCCACCGAATGGGTCTCGGCGTAGATGCGGTCCTTGGCCTCGCCGGCCTGGGCGCGGCGAATGGTCTCCTCGGCGTCGCCGCCGAAGACCTTGAACAAGTGCTCCACCACCACCTTGTGGCGATCCGTCGGGGCTCGATCGTCGGGTGCCATGCCACCCCCTCGCCTCGGGCGAGCGGCAGGTCGGCGCGGCTTCGGTGAGGGCGGCATCCAGCCGGAGTCAGGGAAAGGGGCACCGAGCGTCATCCGCCCGGGCATTGCTGACGTCTTCGGGCCTGCGGGCAGCCCATGTCGGCCGCTCACGAAACCCGTATCGTATACAAAAAATTAGAGAGGGCTCGCCCGGGCGTCAAGCCGGCGACCGTGCCTCCCGCAGCCTCGGTTGCTAGAATGGGGCTCTCTCCGACGCTCAAGGAGCGAGCATGGCCCTTCGTGAAATCGCCATCGGCGGCCTCTACCTCTCTCCCCTGCTGCTGTACGCCCTGAGCGGACTCGTCGTCACCCTGCTGATCCGCGCCGTGCTCTACCGCCTGCTGGGCACGAACCGGCTGTGGTTCGAGGCCTGGTTCGACACCGCCCTGTTCGTGATCTGCACCGCCGGCATCGCCTACCTCTCCTCCGCCACCGGGACCGTCTGATTATGCGCACCCTGCTACGAAGCCTCGTCACCCTGGTCATCGTGGCCCTGGCCATCGCCGCCGGCCTGTGGCTATGGCACTACTATCTCTACACGCCCTGGACCCGCGACGGCCGGGTACGGGCCGAGGTGATCACCATTGCCCCGGACGTCTCCGGGCGGGTGGTGTCGCTGGCGGTGGAGGACAACCAGCGTGTCGCCGAGGGCGAGCCGCTTTTCCAGATCGATCGCCAGCGCTACCAGACGGCGGTCGACAAGGCCGAGGCGGTGGTGGCCCAGCGCCAGGCCGAACTCGAGCTGAGCCAGCATCAGGCCTCGCGCCGCAACCGGCTGAGCCGCGAGGCGATCAGCGCCGAGAGCCAGGAAACGGCGCGCATCGACAGCCAGGTAGCCAGCGCCAGCCTCGCCCAGGCACGCAGCGAACTCGACAGCGCCCGGCTCGATCTGGAACGCACCACGGTCCAGGCCCCGGCAAGCGGGCACGTGCTCAACCTGCAGCTCGCCGAAGGCAACTACGTCAATACCGGCACGGCGGTGATGGCGCTGGTCAAGTCGGACTCCTACTACGTCACCGGCTATTTCGAGGAAACCAAGACGCCCCACTTCAAGGTCGGCGATCAGGCCCGGGTGACGCTGATGAGCGGCAACACCGAGCTACGCGGCCACGTCGAGAGCATCGGGCGCGCCATCGCCGATTCCAACACCTCGCCCAATGCCCAGCTGTTGCCGCAGGTGGCCCCCACCTTCAGCTGGGTGCGGCTGGCCCAGCGCATTCCGGTCCGCATCGCCCTCGACGAGATCCCCGATGGCACGCTGCTGAGCGCCGGCATGACGGCCTCGGTACACATCGAGCCGACGGAGTAACCGCGCATGTCGCCCTGGTTTCAGGCCTACCTGACACCCAGCGGCCAGGCCGTTCGGTTTGCCGTCAAGGCGACCCTGGCCATGCTGCTGGCGCTCTACGTGGCCCTGTGGTGCGACCTGGAGCGCCCCTACTGGGCGCTGATCTCGGCAGCCTTCCTGCAGATCCGCCCGATGAGCGGCATGGTGGTCGAGAAGGGGTTGAGCCAGATCAGCGGCACCCTGGTCGGCTGCGGCGCCGGCATCGTCATCATGAGCCTGTTCGCCCAGGCGCCCATTCCGGCGCTGGCCAGCCTGACGCTGTGGATCATGCTGTGCACCTACGGCAGCTCGCTGCTGCGCAACAATGCCTCCTACGGCTGCATCATGGGGGCGGTCACGGCCATGCTGATCGTGGTGATCGGCGCCAGCCAGCCCGACGGCATCTTCGCCATCGCCGTGGCCCGCCTCTCGGAACTGGCCCTGGGCGCGGCCTGCGCGACCCTGGTCAGCGCGCTGCTGTGGCCGATCAAGGTCGGCCACCATCTGGGCCAGCAGGCCGACGAGGTCGTCAACCAGGCCTTTCGGCACGCCGCCCGCCGGCTGACCGATTCCTCCGATCTCGGCGAGTTGCAGAGCACCCTGACCGGCAGCCTCGAGCCGCTCACCCAGCTCGAGGGCGACAGCCAGGCCGCCCGCTACGAGGGGCCCGAGGGGCCGGGGCGGATCCGCGCCAGCCATGTGCTGACTCGCCGTACCCTGCGGCTGATGGCCACCCTGCATGCCCTGCAGCAGCTACTGCACCACTACGGCGAACGCCTGTCGCCGGAGATCCACGCGCTGGCCGGCGACATCGCCGAGGGCTTTCGCGACGCCGCCGAGGTCAGCGGCATCGCCCCGGCCCATCATCGCCTGCACGAGCTGCGCCACCGGGCCCTGTCGTGC
This sequence comes from Halomonas organivorans, assembly GCF_014192055.1. Lineage (GTDB taxonomy): Bacteria > Pseudomonadota > Gammaproteobacteria > Pseudomonadales > Halomonadaceae > Halomonas > Halomonas organivorans. Next base: position 79,185 of record NZ_JACHXM010000010.1, read on the forward strand.
CCCGACGAGGCGCTCTCCCCGCTCGAGCAGCGCTGCCTGCTGGGCATGCGCGAGGCGCTGGGCCATGCGCTGGTGATGCTCGATGCCCGCGACGCCATCACCCGCCCCGACGGCAAGCGGCTGCGCGGCGTGGCCCTGGCCTGGCATCGCGATCATCTGGTCGCCGGGCTCAATGCGCTGCGCGCCGGGCTCATCTTCACCGTGCTCGCCGCGTTCTGGCTGGCCACCGCCTGGAACAACGGCCAGGTGGCCATGCTGCTCGGCACCCTGTTCTCGGCCTTCTTCGCCAGCCGCGACAATCCGGTCATGATCTGCATGATGTTCGCCAAGGGCATGCTGGCCGCGATCCCCAGCGCCTTCCTGTTCGGCCATGTGCTGCTGGCCCAGGCCAGCGGCTTCCCGATGCTGGCGATGATCTTCCTGACACCGCTGTTCCTGGGCCTGCTGGGCGCGGCCAACCCGCGCCTGATGGGCTACTGCCTGGCCTTCACCATCGGCAACATCCTGCTGACCATGCCCGGCAACGGCATGGATTTCTCGTTCGACAGCTTCATCAACCGAGCCATCGCCGTGATGATCGGACTGGCCACGGTGGTAACGGGGTTCCGGCTGCTGCCCGGCTTCGGCTCCACCCTGCGCAAGCGGCGACTGGTCAGCGCCATCGTCGGCGACCTGCGCCGCCTCGCCGATCCCCCGATCCACGAAGCCGAAGCTCGCTTCGTCGGCGGCATGGCCGACCGCCTGCTGCACCTGGCCAAGCACGACGACGTGCTGCCCGAGGATCAGCGTCATCTGTTCACCCTGGGCCTGACCGGCCTGGATATCGGCTACGCCTGCCTGCAGCTACGCCGGCGTCTCGATGACCTGCCCGGCGACGACCTGCACCGCGCCAAGCGAGCCTTCTTCGCCGCCCTGGCCAGGGCCTATGCCGACAGCGCCCGGGGCCGACAGCCCGGCGATATTCACACTGCGGGCGAGTCACTGATCGAGGCCGCGCGCCGCCAACCCGGCTTGACCGAGCGCCATCATGCCCTGCTCGCCGGGCTGCTGGAGCGCCTGGACCTGTCGCTTCAGCGCCAGGCGAAGCGGGCTCGCAGCTCGCGCGGCCTCGACGCCGCGAGCGCAGAAGTGGCCTGATGCCGGCCGCCTCATTCATCTTCCAGGGAGGAGCGTCATGTTCGCCGAACTCTTCGCCGTAATGGCGCCGGTCATCGCCGGCGCCGGTCTGGGCTTCGGCTGGGTTCGGCTCGGCCACGATTACCCGGTGGCCTTCGTCACCCGCCTGGTATTCAACATCGGCACCCCCTCGCTGGTGCTCGCCTCGCTGGCCAACGCCGAGATCGATGCCGGCAGCTTCGGCCGCACCATGCTGGCCACCGCCCTGGTGCTGATCGCCATGGGAGCGGCCACGCTGGTCACGGCCCGGCTGCTGAAGCGCGACTGGCGCGTGCTGCTGGCGCCGATGATGTACCCCAACACCGGCAACATGGGGCTGCCGGTGGTGCTCTATGCCTTCGGCGAGGCCGGGTTCGCGTTCGGCATCACCGTGATGGTCACGGTATCGCTGTTCCAGTTCACCCTGGGCACGATGATGACCAGCCGCGGCAATCCGCTGAAATCGCTGGCCAAGACACCGACGGTCTACGCCATCCTGATCGCCCTGGCGCTGCTGCTCAGCGATACCAGCCTGCCGCCCTGGCTGGCCAACAGCGTGGAGCTGATCTCGGGCTTCACCGTGCCGCTGATGCTGATCACCCTCGGCGTCTCGCTGGCCAACATCCAGGTCAGGAACCTGCGCTCCGGCCTCGGCTTCTGCCTGATGCGTCTGCCGCTGGCCGCGGGACTGGCCTGGGGCATCGGCGCCCTGCTGGCGCTGCCGCCCATGGCTCACGCCATCCTGGTGCTGCAGATGAGCATGCCGGTGGCGGTGTTCAACTACCTGTTCGCCCAGAAGGCCCGCCGCGAGCCGGAGTACGTGGCGAGCCTGGTGTTCTGCTCGACCCTGCTCTCGCTGCTCTACCTGCCGGGGCTGCTGGCGCTGCTGATGTAGCGGCGGGACCGGCACGTCCGGGAGCGCTGCCTATACTGGAAAGCGCCATTTTCCACGGAGCCGGAACATGATTCCCTTCGCGAGACGCCTGGCTGCGGCGCTGCTGGGACTGCTGCTGATCGGCCAGGCCCAGGGCGCGCCGATTCCCCTCGACACCCGGAACCTGCCGCTGTGCCTGACCCGCATCGCCGGCGGGTTGGCCCACCCCTGGGGGCTGGCCCAGTTGCCCGACGGCCGCTTCCTGGTGAGCGAGCGAGTCGGCAGCCTGGCCCTGATCGACGGCGGCGAGATCACCCGGCTCGCCGGCCTGCCCGAGGTCTCGGCGCGCGGCCAGGGCGGGCTGCTCGACCTGGCCCTGCACCCCGGATTCGGCCGCGACGCGCATGGCGACGGTGAACATGACTGGCTCTACTTTACCTGGAGCCGACCGGGACCGGGCGGCGATGCCACGGCGCTGTCGCGGGCCAGGCTCGGCGAGGCCCGACTGACCGATCTCGAGCATCTGTTCGTCCAGGACCGCTATTCCCGTCCCGGGCGCCACTACGGCTCACGGCTCGCCTGGTTGCCCGACGGCACCCTGCTGATGAGCGTCGGCGAGCGCGGCGTGACCCCGGAGCGCGCCCAGGACGGCGGCGATCACGCCGGCAGCATCCTGCGCCTGACCGACAGCGGCGAGGTGCCCGCCGACAACCCCTTCGTCGACGACCCCGCAGTGCTCGACGAGATCTTCAGCCTCGGGCACCGCAACCCCCAGGGCCTGGTCGTCGCCGACGACGGCACGGCCTGGTCCACCGAGCACGGCCCGCGCACCGGCGACGAGCTCAACCGCCTCGTGCCCGGCGCCAACTACGGTTGGCCGGTGGTCACTCGGGGCCGCGACTATGTCACCAACCTGCCTATCGGTCGCAACAGCGCCGCCGGCATGCGCGACCCCGTGTACCTGTTCACAGGCCGCTTCGCGCCCTCCGGGCTCGCCCAGGCCTCTTCACCGGCATTCGCGCCCTGGCGCGGCGACCTGCTGGCCGGCGGCCTGCGCAGCGAGGCCCTGCTGCGACTGCACCTCGAGGGCGATGCCGTGGTCGAGCAGGAGACGATTCTCCAGGGGGAAATCGGTCGTGTCCGTACCGTCCTGCAGGGCAACGACGGGATGATCTACTTGCTGGACGACGATGCGAGCGGTAGCCTCTGGCGCCTGTCGCCGGCCGCCGACACCAGCGGAACGGCCGCACAATGTGCCGAATGAGTCCCGTTCGACGACATTCGGCGCAATTTGAATGACCATTCAATAAACGCTAGGGTATGGCGCTTCGATTCGCGTCAACGCAGCCGGCTGGCATGCTGGAGCGACGCCCCATCCCGACAACCCATTCCCGGCCCGCCTCCTGCGGTAGCGAGGCCGGGCGCCGACCAAGGCATCGCCAATGAGTGACAACCGAAACGTCAAGATTCGGGTCCGCAATCTCAGCAAGGTCTTCGGCAGCCAGCCGAAGAAGGCGCTGGAACTGCGCGACCAGGGACTGAAGCGCCCCGAGATCCTCGACAAGACCGGCCAGACCCTGGGCCTTTCCAACATCGACTTCGATGTCTACGAAGGGGAGCTGCTGGTCATCATGGGGCTCTCGGGCTCCGGCAAGTCGACCCTGATCCGCTGCCTCAATCGGCTGATCGAGCCCACCGAAGGCGAGATCGTCATCGACGGGCAAAACATCCCGAGCCTCAAGGAGAAGGAGCTGCTGGAGTGCCGCCGCCGCCACTTCTCCATGGTGTTCCAGAACTTCGCCCTCTTCCCCCACCGCACCGTTCAGGAGAACGCCGAGTTCGGCCTGGAGATCCGCGGCGTCGACGCCGCCGAGCGCCGTGAAACCGCCCGCAATGCGCTCAAGCAGGTCGGCCTGGACGGCTGGGAAAATGCCCTGCCCCGCCAGCTGTCCGGCGGCATGCAGCAGCGCGTCGGCCTGGCCCGTGCGCTGGCCAACGACGCCAGCGTGCTGCTGATGGACGAGGCCTTCTCGGCCCTTGATCCGCTGATTCGCGGCGACATGCAGCAGGAGCTGCTGCAGCTCCAGCACCGCATGAAGAAGACCACCGTCTTCATCACCCACGACCTCGACGAGGCCCTGAGCATCGGCGACCGCATCGTGCTGCTCAAGGACGGCGAGGTGGTGCAGATCGGCACCCCCGAGGAGATCCTCACCAAGCCCGCCGACGACTACGTGCGGCGTTTCATCGAGGGCGTCGACAAGTCACGCATCCTCAGCGCCGAGAGCGCCATGCGCAAGGTGCGCTCCACCGTGCGCGACACCGACGGCCCGCGCACCGCGCTGCGCAAGATGCGCGACCATACCCTCGACTCCATCTACATCCTCGACCGTGACCGCCGCCTGATCGGCCTGATCGACGCCGACGCCGCCAGCCAGGCGCTGGAGGACGGCAAGGAGACCGTCACCGAGGTGATGACCCAGGACTTCCGCAAGGTCACTCGCGACGAACCGCTGCACAACCTGTTCGCCATGTTCAGCGAGAACCGTTTCCCCATCGCCGTGGTGGACGACGACCAGGTCCTGCAGGGCGTGGTCGTGAAAGGCGCCGTCCTCGACGAACTCGCACAGGCAGGAGATCACTGATGGCTATCGACTTTCCGCGCATCCCGCTGGGCGACTGGATCGAAGGCGGCCTGAACTGGCTGACCACCGAATACTCCGGCGTGACCCGCGGCATCTCGCGCATCACCCAGACCGGCATCGATGGCCTCAACGATGCCCTGATGTGGCTGCCCGACTGGTCGCTGCTGGTGATCATCGTCGGCCTGTGCTGGTGGCTGGCCAACGTGCGTCTGGCCATCGGCGCCGTCGCCGGCCTGGCACTGATCTGGGACCTGGGGCTCTGGGATCCGATGATCGAGACCCTGACCCTGGTGGTGATCGCCACCCTGGTGGCGGTGGTCATCGCCCTGCCGGTAGGCATCGCCGCCGCCCTCTCCGAGCGGCTCTACAAGACGATCATGCCGATACTGGATTTCATGCAGACCATGCCGGCCTTCGTCTACCTGATCCCGGCCATTCCCTTCTTCGGCATCGGCTCGGTGTCGGCGATCTTCGCCACCGTGATCTTCTCCATGCCGCCGGCGATCCGCTTCACCACCCTGGGCATCCGCCAGGTGCCCACCGAGCTGGTCGAGGCCGCCGACGCCTACGGCGCCACCCGCGGCCAGAAGCTGTTCAAGGTCCAGCTGCCGCTGTCGCTGCCGACCGTGATGGCCGGCATCAACCAGACCATCATGCTGGCACTGTCGATGGTGGTGATCGCCGCCATGATCGGCGCCGACGGCCTGGGTAGCGAGGTATGGCGCGCCATCCAACGCCTGCGCCCGGGCGACGGCTTCGAGGCCGGCATCGCCGTGGTAATCCTGGCCATGCTGCTCGACCGTCTGACCCAGTCGCTGCGCAAGAAAGGCAAGGCCTGACACCCGCGTGAGCGAGCCGCCGGTTGCATCCGGCGGTTCGTCCCTGCATCCTCAGACCGCACATCTAATAAAGGCACGTCCAATGATCAAGCAACCGATGCGTCTCGCCGGCCTGGCCATGATCGCCGGCGCCAGCCTCTCCGCGGCGACCGCCCAGGCCCAGGACAAGGGAACTGTCCACCTGGCCTACGTCGAGTGGTCGTCCACCGTGGCGTCCACCAACGTGATGCGCGCCGTGCTGGAACAAGCCGGCTACGACGTCGAGGTCTCCTCGCTGTCCGCGGCCGCCATGTGGCAGTCCGTGGCCACCGGTGACACCGATGCCTTCCTGGCCGGGTGGCTGCCGACCACCCACGAGGACTACTACGCACGCCTCAAGGACCAGCTGGTCGACACCGGCGTCAACCTGGACGGCACCAAGCTTGGCCTGGTGGTACCGGCCTACAGCGAGGCCAACTCCATCGCCGACCTGAACGAGCATGCCGAGGACTTCGACGGCAAGCTCACCGGCATCGATCCGGGCGCCGGGATCATGCGCCTGACCGACAAGGTCATCGACGAGTACGACCTCGACCTCGACCTGCAGAGCGGCAGCGGCGCCACCATGACCGCGGCCCTCAAGAGCGCCATCGACAACCACGAGGACATCGCGGTGACCGGCTGGACGCCGCACTGGATGTTCGCTCGCTGGGACCTCAAGTACCTGGAGGATCCCAAGAACGTCTACGGCGGCGCCGAGCAGATCCACACCATCGTGCGCCAGGGTCTCGAGGAAGACATGCCGGAGGCCTACGCCATCCTGGATGCCTTCCAGTGGACCGCCGAGGACATGGGCGAAGTCATGCTCATGAACCAGGAGGAAGACTCCGACCCCTACGAGAATGCCAAGCAGTGGGTCGAAGAGCATCAGGACATGGTCCAGGAGTGGCTGCCGGAAGCCTCCTGAGGCTTTCCGACGACCTTCCGGTCGCATGAAAGGGGGAGATGCCTGACGGCATCTCCCCCTTTATCGTTTCGTTTGCCCGCCGACGGCCGGCGCGTCCCTCCTACGTCGGGCCGACGCAGTGCGTGTGCTGGACGATGGCATCAGCGCGGAAACCCGTCTTCCGCCAGGCGTTCGCCGAGCCATGCCAGCAACGCACGAGTCGCGGCTCGCCGCGATGCACCCCGACGGGTATAAATGGCGATGGCATCCTTCTGCGGCAGGCTTTCCACGACCGGCCGAACCAGTTCGCCACTGTCGATGAGGTGCTGCGTGGTACGCCGCCAGCCAAGGGCGATCCCCTGTCCGGCGACCGCCGCTTGCAGCAACAGCGGATAGCTGTCGAAGTCTACGCCCTTGCCGAGCACGAGGTCGCCGCACCCCACGGCTCGCAACCAATCCGGCCATTCCAGCCAGTCCGCCGGCTCGACCCGATAGTGCAACAGCCGGTGGTCCGGCAGGTCATCGAGATGCAAAGAGCCTGCCGGTCCTTCCAGATAGGCGGGACTGCAGACGGGAAAGATCTCGTCCGCGGCCGTCAATGCCAGTTGATGGGTGCCACTGGGGCGTCCGCTGGTCTGCAGGGCGACGTCGAAGGGCTCGCCGAATTCCGTGATCGGACGCGTCGATGTCGCCAGCTTGATATCCAGCTCGGGGTGGCGCCGGTTGAAATCATCCAGACGCGGCATGAGCCAATAGAAGGCTTCGCACAGCTGGCAGAACAACACCACCTGCGTATCGCGGATATCGCCTCTCAGAACGCGCGCATCGGTGGCGATGCTGTCCAGGGCCTGCGATACCGTTCGGCCGAACTCGCGCCCTTCGCGGGTCAGGAAGACACGGCGGTGGCGTCGCTCGAAGAGCGTTACACCCAGGTCCTCTTCCAGCAGGCGTATCTGACGGCTTATCGCCGCCTGGGTCAGGTGAAGCTCGGCCGCGGCACGCGTGAAGCTCTCGAGTCTCGCGGCGGCCTCGAAAGGGCGTAGCGTCGCGAGCGGGGGCAGAGGCCTGGTGGGCGAATCCATAACGCTCCCTTATGTGCAAGGGCCGAGAAATCGTTTGAGGGCCTGACCGGGAAATCGGCACTCTCCTTGTCGAACACCAGCAGGAGAGCCCGTGATGACCGCAGATGATGCGCATGAAGACAACACATCCCGAGGCGTGGCCTTGATCGTGGGAGCCGTCTTCCTTCTCGCCCTGGCCGACGCTCTGGTCAAGTATCTAAGCGCAAGCATCACCCTGTGGCAACTCTATGTCCTTGCCTCGTCGGTATCCTTGCCCACCCTGGCGGGGCTGATCATTGCCCAGCGAAAAACACGCCCACTATCCCCCACATCATGGCGCTGGGTCGGCATCAGGAGCCTGCTGCTGTTGCTGATGTGGGTGGCCTACTATATGGCCCTGCCCTTGATACCGCTGTCCGTGGCGGCCGTCGCCATTTACACGACGCCGCTGTTCATCGCCATCCTGGCCTCCATGGGCGCCCGAGAGCCCCTCTCTCCCATCATATGGGGCGGCATCCTGTGCGGCTTCATCGGGGTCGTGGTAGTGCTCCGCCCCACCGGCGACGCCTACACACCCGCGACACTACTGCCGGTCATGGCGGCAGTGCTGTATGCCCTGGCAATGGTGGCGACGAGACGCTACTGCCAGAAGGAACATCCGCTGACGCTGGCACTGGGCCTGAACCTGGCCTTCCTGGTGGCCGGTGGCGGCGTCAGCATCCTGCTCGCCTTCACCGACACCTCATCCCTCGCCGAGCAGTCGCCCTTCCTGTTTGCCTCCTGGCAGCCCATCGGGCGCGATGAACTCATCATCATCGTCGCCTACGCCTTGTTGATGGTGGCCGTGAACACCAGCGTCGCGAAGGCCTACCAGGTCGCCCCCTCCGCGCTGATCGGCACCTTCGACTACGCCTACCTGCTGTTTGTCAGCCTCTGGGGCTACCTGCTGTTCCATGAGGTCCCCGACGCAATGACCTGGCTGGGCATGAGTCTGATCCTCGCATCGGGCCTGCTGGTGCTGAGGCGCCAGCGCCGGCCATCACGATGAAGGGAATACATCCCGCTGCGGCAGAGCCTCGGCGCCCAATCCCCCGAGGCATGTTCGAACCCCGCCGTTGAGCGGGGCTCGACATTCAGGTGGCATAGACCGCCACGCGCCGGGTCATCAGGCTCACGCCCACATAGCAGGCTGCCGAGGCCAGACAGCCGTAGAGCGGGCCCTGCACCCAGCCGAGGTCGCTGCCCAGCAGCAGCCAGGCGCTGACGCCGAACCCCGCCGCGATGGACGCGAAAGCGCCGGCGGCACTGCCCTGCCAGAACGTCGAGCACAGCGTCACGCCGAACAGCGAAGCCATCAGGGTGCCGTTACCGAGGATCCCCAGCCACAGGATCATCACCGGCGGCAGATAGGCCATGCCGATGAAGGCACTGACGCCGACGATCAGCACCATCAGCCGATTGAAGGTCATGGTGGTGGTGAAGCCTTCCCGCTTGCCGAGTGCCGACCGCAGGTCATAGGACAGCGCCGTGGACACGGTGTGCATCAGCGAGTTGGCCGTAGACTTCATGGCGAACAGGATGAACAGGGTCATCACGCTGGACATCAGCGGGCCGACTCCATGCTCCAGGAAAGTGGGCATGGCAAGATCCGGCGAGGCCAGCGACGGGAAATAGGCCTTGGCATAGAGCCCGGCCAACGGCGTGAAGTTGAGCGCCAGGCCCAGCACCGCTACCCAGATACCTACCCGAGCCATGCTCACGCCCTGCTTGATGGCCAGGAAGCGCACCGACATGAAGGGCAACGCCGCCGCCCACAGGAAGGCATAGGGCAGCAGCAGGAAGGCCGACGCCTTGCTGTCGCCGTAGGGCGCCCCCGTGCTGGGATTGGCAAGCTCGGGGTCGAGGGCATCCAGGCGACCGATCAGCTCGCCGAGCCCCACCTGCACGAAGATGACGTAGGCGATCACGCAGGACCCCATCACCATGCCCAGCACCATCAGTGCATCGGTCCAGGCCACGGCCCGCAGGCCGCCGAACATGGTGTAGCCGATGACCAGCAGCGTGATCAGCAAGGCGCCGGTGGTGGTCGATACGCCCAGCCAGCTCGAGACCAGCAGCCCGATCGCCTTGACCTGAGAGATCAGGAAGACGCCGAGCAGCAGGACGATGATCAGTGCGGTCAGGCCCTGCAGCCAGCGACCGGATCGTCCGCCGGAATGGGTCTGGGCGACGTATTCCGGCATGGTTCGGCTGCCCAGGCTGGCCGCCTTTCGGCGCAGGAAGTTGGCGAAGAACAGCGTGGCGATCAGAAAGGCAGGGGCATAGAAGACGTTGGAAAACAGCTCCAGGGAACCGTATTCATAGGCCACACCGGGAGAGCCGATGAACACGAAACCGCTGTAGCCGGTCGCGATCAGCGTCGCCGCAGCCACGAAGGGACCAAGGGAATTGTTGGCCACCAAGAAGCCGGACTCTTCCTTGTCACCCGCGGCACGCATGGAATGAAGCGACAGGCCGACCAGGATGGCGGCCGAGACGCCGAGCAGTATCCAGTTCAACATCGGGGCAGTTCCTTGTGGTTATCGTCTCGTGGGACATCAGCGGCGGCGGTCGAGGACCAGCGCCGTCACGGCCATCGCCAGGGTCACGGCCGAGGCGATGAAGAAGGCGAGAAACGTCCAGGATTCCATGGTGTCTCCTCCGGATAACGAGACACGCCCTCCCCGAGCCACGACGGAGCGCAGCGGAAAGCGTGCAGGGCCTTGGGTGCCCCGGTCTCGCGCGAGACCGGGGAGAGGGGATCAATCCGGCAGGTAGCCGTCGGCCTTGAGCGATGCGGTCGCGGCCTCGATGCTCTCGCGCAGGGTCGCCACCACGAAGTCGACGTGCTCGCGGGTCAGGATCAGCGTCGGGGAGAGGATGTTCATGTGCGCCAGGGGACGCACGATCAGTCCGCGCCGCTGACACTCGTCGGCAATGCGATTACCCACCTTGGCCTCGGGCGCAATCAGTTCCCTGGTTGCCTTGTCGGCCACGTTCTCCAGGCACATCATGAACTTGCGGCCTCGCACGTCGCCCACGATCTCGAGATCCTCGAGCTCGTGCAGGCGACGCTCGAAGTAGTCGCCCACCTCCTCGACGTGCTCGCACAGGCCCTCGCGCTCCATGATCTCGATGTTCTTGAGCCCCGCCGCACAGCTCACCGGATGACCGGAATAGGTGAAGCCGTGGGTGAAGATGGCGCCGTCGGCCTGTGGCTTGCTGATCACCTCGTAGATGCGATCGGAGAAGATCGTCGCCCCCAGCGGCAGGTAGCCGGAAGTCAGCCCCTTGGCACAGGTGATGATGTCCGGAACGATGCCGAACTCGTCCTCGGAGGCGAACATGTGCCCCAGGCGACCGAAGGCGGTGACCACCTCGTCGGAGACGTAGAGCACGTCGTACTTGCGGCACACCGCCAGGGTCTTGCGGTGATAGCCCTCGGGCGGCACGATCACGCCGCCGGCGCCCATGATCGGCTCGGCGAAGAAGGCCGCCACGTTGTCCGGCCCCAGCTCGAGAATCTTGTCCTCCAGCTCCTGGACCTTGGCATCGCAGAAGTCCTCCAGGCTCTGGCCCTCGGGCCGGCGATAGGGATTGGGACAGGAGATGTGATGCACCAGCTGGCGATCGATGTCGAAGCCGATGTGGTCGAACTCGACCCCGGTGATCGACATCGCCATGTAGGTACTGCCGTGGTAGCCGTCGATGCGCGAGATGATCTGCTTCTTGCTGGGCTTGTCGAGCTGGTTGAAGTAGAAGTGGATCATCCTCACGGCGGTGTCGTTGGCCACCGAGCCGCCACAGCCATAGAAGACGTGGTTGAGGTCGCCCGGCGCCAGCTCGGCCAGCTTGGCGGCCAGGCGCGCGGCCGGGGCGGTGGTGTGGTGGCCGAAGGTGGAGAAGTAGGGGATGTCGCGGATCTGTGCCGCCACCGCCTCGGCGATCTCGTCACGGCCGTAGCCGATGTTGACGCACCACAGCCCGCCGATGCCATCCAGGTAGCGCTTGCCATCGGCATCCTGGATCGAGACACCGTCGGCCTGTTGAAAGACCATGGAACCGGTCTCCTTGAAGGAGGAAAAATCGGTCCAGGGATGCATGAAGTGGTCGCGATCCTTCTGCCAGATTTCCTGTTTTTCGAGGTTGGCGGAGGCATTCTGACTGGTCATTGTGATTCTCCTTCGGGGTCGGGAGGCGGCGCCCGGGGGGGACCGCCTCGCGTTGGGTCCGGTTGTTGCGCCGTGTCAGCCTTCGGCGATCTCGTCGAGGGGCTCGGGCCGGAACAGCGGCTTCTTCATCACCAGCTTGATCCATGCCACGGCCACCACGCTGACCAGGCCCAGCACTACCCCGGCGCTGGTGAAGATCTGGCGCGTCAGCTCCGGGGCCGGCGAGGCGTAGAAGATGGCGTAGGCCATGCCGGCGATGCCGAGCAGCTGCGGCAGCGGATAGAACGGTGAGCGATAGGGCCGCTTGGCCTCGGGATAGCGCAGGCGCAGGGCGATGACGTTGACGTGAGCGATGATGTAGGCGATCAGCCAGGCAATGGCGGCAGCGATCAGCAACAGCTCGACGGTGCTCGGATCGTTGCCCCAGATCAGCAGCGGCAGCCCGGTCACGCCGGCGGTGAACAGCACCGCCACCCAGGGGACCCGGCTGCCGGAGGTCAGCCAGCCCAGTGCCGGGAAGGCCTGGCCCTGCTCGGCCATGCCCTGCAGCATGCGCGGCACCGCGGCCAGGGACGTGTTGACGGTGCTGCAGGTCGCGGTCACGGCCGCCACCGCCAGCAGGAAGGTGCCCGAACCGCCGAAGGCGGCGCTGGCGTACTCCAGGTGCGGCAGCTCGGCGGAAAGCAGCACTTCCTGCGGCACGTAGAACAGCGCGCCCAGGCAGTAGAGGGCGAAGACCGCGAAGATCACCGTCAGGCCGAGGTACATGGAGCGCGGGATGTTGCGCTCGGGGCGACGCGACTCGCCGACCAGCGGACACACGAACTCGGCGCCCACGTAGCCCCAGATGGCCAGCGCGATCAGCGTGAAGGCGCCGTTGCCAAGGTCGAAGCCCGCCGCCAGGTCGGCGGCATGGAACTGGTGGGGGGCGAAGCCGCCGGTCAGGGCGCTGACGCCGAGCAGCGTCAGGGCAACCACCATGGCGAAGGCCAGCACGTTCTGCAGCTTCGCGAAGACATCGATGCCGAGCAGGTTGAGCAGCGTGAACGCGCCGAGGATGCCGAAGGCGATGTAGTGGGTCCCCTCCACCGCCGGATAGAGCACGCCGAGCAGGTAGTTGACCAGCAGCAGCTCGGCGGAGAGCGCGAACATCGCCACCACCACATAGCCGGAGAACACCGAGAGGATCGCCGGAAAGTGGCCGAGGGCCACTTCGGTATAGGCACTCAGGCTGCCGGCGCGAGGAATCATCAGCGACAGCTCCGAGAAGGACGCCGCGTAGCACAGCGCCAGCACCCAGGCGATGGCCAACGGCACGATGAAGGCGGCGCCGGCGATGCCCACGCCCTGCAGCATCAGCACCATGACGCCCTGGGACACCACCAGGCCGACCGCAACGGCCATCAGCGATTTGAGCCCCAGCGCGCCGCGCGCTTTCTTGTGGCCAGCGGTCGCGACCGCCGCCGGTTTGGATATGGCATCTTGCATGGTCATCCACCCTCTTGTTGTTGTCGGGTTAGATGCCCGCCGGCGAGTCGCCGGCGGGCGGAGTCAGGGGCGATTCACAGGCGCACCCAGGTGGTCTTGAGCTGGGTGAACTTGTCCAGGGCGTGCAGCGACAGGTCACGACCGAAGCCGGATTGCTTGTAGCCGCCGAAGGGCGTGGTGAAGTCGATGGCGTCCACGGTGTTGACCGAGACGGTGCCCGCCCGCAGGCGCCGCGATACCCGATGCGCCCGGGACAGGTCGCGGGTCCACACCGAGGCGGCCAGGCCATAGATGGAGTCATTGGCGATGGCCACCGCCTCGTCCTCGTCGGCGAACTCGATCAGCGCCGCCACCGGGCCGAAGATCTCCTCCCGGGCGATGGCCATCCGCGGCGTCACGCCCTCGAACAGCGTCGGCGTCACGTAGGCGTCCTGCTCCTCGCCGCTGGGCGCCGTGCCCAGCGCCAGTCGTGCGCCTTCCTCGAGGCCCTGCGAGATATAGCCACGCACCTTGGCGGCATGGCCGGCGTCGATCAGCGAGCCGACGTCGGTGGCCGGATCCAGGGGATCGCCCACCACCAGCTCGGCGGCGGCGGCCACGAAGCGTTCGACGAAGGCGTCCTTGATGTCACGCTGCACGAGAATCCGCGAATTGGCCGAGCACACCTCCCCCTGGTTGAAGTAGATGCCCTGCACCGCCATCCTCGCCGCAGCCTCCAGGTCGCTGTCGGCGAAGACCAGATTGGGGCTCTTGCCGCCGCACTCCAGCCACACCTGCTTCATGTTCGAGCGGGCGGCATACTCCAGGAAGCGCTTGCCGGTCACGGTCGACCCCGTGAAGGTCAGGCAGTCCACGTCCGGGTGCAGGCCCAGGGCCTGGCCGGCGATATGGCCGTGGCCCGGCAGCACGTTGAAGACGCCGTCGGGAATCCCCGCCTCCTTGGCCAGCTGGGCCAGGCGCAGCGCGGTGAGCGGGGACTGCTCGGCAGGCTTGAGAATCACGCTGTTGCCGGCGGCCAGCGCCGGGGCCAGCTTCCAGGCGGTGATGTCGAGGGGGAAGTTCCAGGGAATCACCGCGGCCACCACGCCGACGGGCTCGCGGGTGATGGTGGCCAGGGTGTCGCCGTCGGTGGGCGCCACCTCGCCGTAGAGCTTGTCGGTGGCCTCGGCGTACCAGCCGAAGCAGCCGGCAGCGCCGGGAATGTCGAGCTCGAAGGCATCGCGGATCGGCTTGCCGGTATCCAGGGTCTCGAGCAGGGCCAGTTCCTCCTGGTGCTCCATCATCAGCGCCGAGAGACGCTGCAGCACCGCCTTGCGCGTTGCCGGCGCGGCCCGCGACCAGTCGCCGGCCTCGAAGCTCCCGCGCGCCGCTGCCACGGCTCGCTCCACGTCCTCGATACCGCAGGCCGCCACGTCGCCAAGGGCCTCGCCGGTGGCCGGATTCCAGGTGGTCAGCGTCTCACCGTCGTCGGCCGGGACGCGCCGGCCCGCGATGAAGGCGCCATCCGGCAGGGTCAGCCGGGTGCGCAGGTCACGCCAGTAGGACAGATCATGTGCCGCCATCGGGTAGGTCTCCGTAGTCAGTGCGTTGTTGTTGGGCGCCGGTTACGACCGTGGAATCACGATAGCCCCGGACTCTTGATTAACTAAAATATTTTTATTCGAAGAACAGCATCATTATTTCCTATGCAAAGGGCCATCGCTTGCCCTCCCCTGAGGGAGGAGAACCATCCATTCGTGCGATTCGTCCTTGCGGGTCGGGCGACGCCGCTCAGGGAATGGCCACCTCGGCCAGGCCGTCACCGAGCCGCGCGAACACCTCGCCGCGGGCTTCGGGGTCCTGCGCCAGGCGATGCATGGCCTCGGCGGCGGGGCTCAGGCGCAACCCGCGCAGGCAGGCGATGCCCATCGACAGCGGGCGGGCGTCGCCGATCAGCCGCAACGGCTTGAGGCCACCGCCATCGAGGGATTCGAGGGCGGTCAGTGGGGTATTGAACAGCGAGAAGCCGAAGCCGTTGGCCACCAGGCCACGCATCATGTCCATCGACTTGGCACGGTGGGCCACCGCCGGCGACAGGCCATGGTGGGTGAAGATCGACAGGAAATACTCACGGCTCAGCGGCCAGTCCAGCAGCACCATGGGATGGGCCACCAGTTCCTCCAGGGTGACGCTGTCGCGCTGCCCCAGCGGATGGTCGGCCGCCACCACGGCATAGGGAGGGAAACGATACAGCGGCGTGAACTCGATCTCCTCGGGCACCTCGAGATCGTAGGTGAAGGCCAGCTCGTAGTCGCCCTGGCCGAGGCCGCGGACGATATCCACCTGGTTCATCTCGTCGCAGTAGAGGCTCACCGAGGGATGGCGGTCGGCGAAGCGCCGCAGCAGCTGCGGCAGGAACACCGGCGCGAAGGTAGGAAAGGCCACCAGGCGCAGCTCGCCGCCGATCTCCTCGCCCAGCGACAGCGCGTACTTTTCCAGTCCTTCGGCATCGCGCAGCAGTTGACGGGCCCGGGTCAGCAGCTGCTTGCCCGACGGCGTCAGCGACAGCCCCTGGGCATGGTGGCGCACGAACAGCTGCAGCCCGGCAATTTCCTCGACCTGCTGGATGGCCGCGGAAATCGATGGCTGGGAAACGTGCAGCTTGCGAGCCGCCTGGGTGACGCTGGAGAGCTCCCCGGCGACCACGAAATAGCGCAGCTGCTTGAGGGTGAATTGACGCATCGATTCGCTACCGTCGCTGGACGAACAAGCTCGCCCCGCGACGGGCGCAGGGCAGTTGCGCTCAGCATATCAGGCGCCCGTGCCGGGCGTCTCGACGGAGGGCCATCCCTGCCGCCCCTCGACCGACGCCCCATCTCGGGAGCATCGCCGCCCTGGCTAACCGCCGGGGCGGCTCGATCATGCCGTGGCATCATCCAGCAGCTCGCCCGCGGCCAGGCGACGCCGCGCCTCGGGACCCGATAGGGCATCGATCAAGCGGACCAGGAACGCCTCGCAGCGGGCCAGCTGGCCGCGGGTCACGAACTCGTCGGGCTGGTGGCCCTGGGCCATGCTGCCGGGGCCGCAGACCAGGGTAGGAATACCCAACTCGCGCTGGAACAGCCCGCCCTCGGTGCCATAGCCAATGCGCTCGAGTTCCCGCTCATCGAGCAACGACAGGATGAAAGCCACCAGTGCATGGTCGTCGTCCATCGACAGTCCGGGATAGTCGCTGAGGCGCTCGAGCCGAATGCCCGCCTCGGGCGAGATCTCGCGCATCTCGGCTTCCAGGGCGGCGGCAACGGCCATCAGCTCGCCGAGCAGCGCCTCCGGGTCGTCCTCGGCGACGTTGCGTATCTCGATGTCCAGCCGGCAGTCCTGGGGCACGATGTTGAGCGCCGCCCCGCCCTGAATGGTACCCACCTGCAGGGTGGTGCAGGGAATCGCGAAGCGTGCGTCGAAGGGCCCGCGGGAGGCCTTGGCAGCGGCCGTCCGCTCGACCCAGGTGGCCAGCCGGGCGGCGGCGTGGATCGCATTGACGCCCTCGGGCGCCATGCCCGAATGACAGGCCTTGCCGCGCACGTGCAGGCGCACCGCGAGCTTGCCCTTGTGCGCCGTGGCCGGCTTCATGGAGGTCGGCTCGCCGACCAGGCAGGCCGCAGGACGTACCGGTTGGCAGGCGAGATCGGCGAGCAGGGTACGCACGCCCAGGCAGCCCACCTCCTCATCATGGGAGAAGGCCAGGTGCACGGGCACCGCGAGCTCGGACTCGACAAGCGCCGGCACGGCGGCCAGCACCGCCGCGATGAAGCCCTTCATGTCAGCCGTGCCGCGCCCGTACAGGCGCTCGCCCTCGACGGTCAGCCGAAAGGGGTCGACGCGCCAGGCCTGGCCGGTGACCGGCACGGTGTCGGTGTGTCCGGAGAGCATCACGCCGGGACGATCCACCGGGCCGATGGTGGCATAGAGGTTGGCCTTCTCGCCGGTCGCGTCGGTCACCCGCCGCGAGGCCACGCCATAGCGGGCCAGGTACTCCTCGATGAAGGCAATCAGCGGCAGATTGGAGCGATGGCTGGTGGTATCGAAAGCGATCAGCTCGGCGAGCAGCTCGACGACGGTATCTTGTGACATGGAGACCCCGGATGGTCAGGGAAGAAAACAAGGCAGCGATGACGATCGCAGCGGCTCGGGGCAGATCCGTCGACAGGTTTACCTCCTTTTCAACCTGTCCCCGGCGCCCCTCACCTTGTCCAGCGTGGGCCGGTCTGGCTAGAACGATATCAACGCTCGTCGCCCGGCACCCCATAGGACGGCGAGTCGTCGGGGCACACCGCTCGCAGCACATAGGCGTCGCGCTGAGGCAGGTAGGTCTCCCAGATCATGCGCAGCTCGGAAAGCGGGGCCACGTGCCAGTCGACCCGCAGGTCGACCACCGGCCAACGGGCCCGGTCGGTGACCTTCAGCCCCGCCGAATGGACCGGCCCCATCTCGCCCCCGGCAGCCAGACCAGCGTCCATGGCGGCCAGCAGGCGCTCGGCCAGCTCAGCGTCACAGGACTCGAAGGCCGCGACCATGGCATCGATCACGCCCGAATCGGCGAGCATGTTGCCACCGGCCACGCAGTCTCGGCCCTGCCGGGTGGCGTGAATGCCCAGGGTCTGTGCGCCGCTGTGCACCGCGCTGCGCCCAGCCGCATCGAGCACCTGAAGCTGGCGCCACTCGGGATACGCTTCGTTCTCGACGAGCCGCGCCAGCACGCCCTCGGCATCGAGCCCTTCCTGGAGCAGTCGCACGCCCAGTTGGCCGAGCTCGGGATTGGTCACGTTCTGGGTCAGCACCGCGCCCTTGCCGGGGGCGATGAAGGGGCAACGGCTGGCCACGCAGATGCTCGAGGAACTGATGGCGGTGCCGAACTGCCCCGTCTCGCGGCACACGCCGGCGATGGAAAAGGTCATGAGGTGCCCTCCTCGTCGCTTGAGGCATCCGGAATCACCGCGATCACATCGATCTCCATCAGCCACTCCGGCTGGGCCAGGCCGGCCACCACCAGGCCGGTGGAGATCGGGAAGACGCCCTTGAGCCAGCGACCCACCTCGCGATAGACCGGCTCGCGGAAACGCGGATCGGTGATGTAGGTGGTGGTCTTGACGATGTGGCCGAGCTCGGAGCCGGCTTCCTCGAGCAGCTGCGCGACGTTCTTCATCGCCTGCTCGGCCTGGGCCTGCGGGTCGCCCAGGCCGACCAGCCGCCCCTCGAAGTCGGTACCGACCTGGCCGCGGACATAGACGGTGTTGCCCGCCCTGACCGCCTGGCAGAGGTCGTTGTCCAACGCCTGGTTGGGGTACGTCTCCTGGGTATTGAACATGCGGATTCGGGTGTGCGTCGGCATCAGCTGGCCCTCTCTGCGCTGGCATCGTTGACCGATGGTTCGGATGGCGTGTGCGTTTCCTGGCGCTGTGCGGCCTCGTGATAGGCCAGGTACTTGCGCTGGGTGGCGATGTGGTCGGCAACGTGCTTGGCATCGTGCCAGACGCCCCAGATGAAACTGGAGCCACGGCGCGACAGCCACGGCAGCCCCACGAAATAGACGCCCGGCTCGCTCGACACGCCGCGCTGGTGCCGAGGCTTGCCGTGCTCGTCGAAGGCATCGACGTCCAGCCAGCCGTAGTCCACCGAGAAGCCGGTGGCCCAGACGATCGAGGTCACCCCGGCGGCGGCCAGGTCGAGCCCACGCAGCGGGCGGGTCACGCACTCGGGGTCCGGCAGAATGCGGCGGGCCTCGGGCTCCTCCGGCAGGTCGAGGCCATTGCGGGCAATGTAGTCGTCGGCGGCATCCAGCAGCGCCAGGTAGTTCGCATCGCCGCGGGCCAGATTGTCGGCCAGGTCAGGCTCGAAGGTCGCCACGCCATCCTCGAACGCCCTCGTCCGCCCCACCAGCGTCATGCCGCGATGGGCCAGGGCGCGGAAGTCCACCGTGTGCCCGCCGTTCGCGCCGCTCACGGCGATGGTGACGTGTTCGGTGCCGGGCCTCATGGCCTCGGCATCCCACTCGCCGAGCACGCCCAGCCACCAGCAGAAATCGCGGCCGCGATAGGCACGGGGCGGACGATCGTGCGGCCCCACCGACAGGTAGACCGGCTTGCCCGCACGCTGCAGTTCCTCGGCGATCTGCACGCCCGAGGAGCCGGCACCGACCACCAGCACGGCGCCCTCGGGCAATTGCCCGGGATGGCGGTATTCGGACGAGTGAATCTGCGTGAGCGGCGCCTCGTCACCGGGCGCGATCGGCGGAATCACCGGGTGCTGGAAGGGGCCGGTGGCCGCCACCACGCGGTTGGCCTGTATCACGCCCGCGGACGTCTCGACGGTGAAGCCCGGGCGACCGTCATTGCGATGTACCTTGTGCACGTCCACCCCGGTGTGGATGGGAGCCTGGCAGCGCCTGGCATAGGCTTCGAAATACGCCGCGACACGCTCCTTGGGGGCGAAGGCATCGGCGCCGATGTCGGCATCGATTTCCGAGAAGGTCATGCCCGGAAAACGGTCGTGCCAGGCCGGGCCATTGGCCACCAGGGAATCCCAGCGGGCCGTGCGCCAGGCCTCGGCGATGCGATGTCGCTCCAGCACCAGGTGGGGCACCCCGAGATTTCCCAGGTGCTCGCTCATGGCTACGCCGGCCTGACCGGCGCCAACCACCAGCGTATCGACGTTCATGTTCTCAAGCGCGAGCTCGGTCATGGGCGGTCTCCTTGTTGTTTGCGTCAACGTGCTGTCTTGTGTTGACACCTTATGAGCCGCCCTTGATTAGTTAAAATATATTTATTATTTAACCAGCATCATAAAAAACTATTCAAAGACCCTTGCTCCACGCTCCGCGGGGATTGTCCCTCAACGTTTTGGCAGCGTTCGGCACCGAGGACGCCGGAAGATATCCCGATGGCGCGAACGACGATGCCCCGAGAGGACGGATTGATTCACTAATCGGCTGTTATCAAAAAACCGAAACTCGATTAGAATCGCTTATCCGAAATGGCCCCATCGCCATTTCCCAGCGCGACATGACCCAGGGAGGGTGGAGTGAGGCGACGCTTGCTGCCGGAGCCCGTTGAAAAGCGGGCTCCCAGAATCGTCGTCCAGCGGCCACACTTAGCGTGTGATCCGCTGACACAACCCGTAAGGAGCGCAGGCATGTTCAAGAAGATCCTGGTGCCGGTGGACCTGGCCCACTTCGACGTGATCGAGCCATCGCTGCAGGTGGTTGCCGACCAGGCCAGGCACTACGGCGCGGAAGTCTGCTACGTGGCAGTCACCGCTACCACCCCGGGAGCCGTGGCACGCACTCCCGAGGAATACCAGCAGAAGCTCGAGGCCTTCGCCCGGGAACGCGCCAAGGTGCACGGCCAACCGGTCAGCGCCCGCGTCATTACTTGCCCGGATCCCATCGTCGACCTCGACGACGTTCTCGTCGATGCCATCGATGAGGTCGGCGCGGACCTGGTGATCATGCCCACCCATCCCCCCAAGCACCTGGATGTGGTCATTCCCTCCCATGGTGGCAAGGTCGCCACGCATACCCGAGCATCGGTGTTCCTCGTGCGACCGCAACAGGATTGATGCCACACTCACACATCGTTCATCGACGTCAACAAGGAGTCATCCCGTGACGAACGACAATAAAGCCCATGAGGCGACGGCCGACGAGGGCATTCCCGCCCCCGAAGGGCCGGCCAACCTCATCGACACCGATTACGTGATCGGCCAGGACAATATCACCACCAACAAGTTCGGCATGGACGTCGACTTGCACGGCAAGGTGTTCACCATCTCATCGCTGGTGATCCTGGTCTTCGTGATCCTTACCCTGGCCTTGCAGACCGAGGCCGAGCCGTTATTCAACGGTATCCGCAACTGGCTGACCAGTAACCTCACCTGGGTATTCCTGCTGGGTGGCAATGTCTTCGTATTAGTGGCCCTGGGGCTGGTCATCTCCCCGCTCGGCAAGGTAAGGATCGGCGGTGCCCACGCCACGCCGGACTTCAGCTACGCCGGCTGGTTCGCCATGCTGTTCGCCGCCGGTATGGGCATCGGCCTGATGTTCTACGGCGTCTCCGAACCCATGACGCACTTCTCCACGTCGCTGGGCGGCACCAGCATGGAGAACGGCATGCGCACCGACTGGGCGCCGCTGGGCGCGGCCGCCGGCAACGAGCCGGCAGCACAGACGCTGGGCATGGCCGCGACCATCTTCCACTGGGGTCTGCACCCCTGGGCAGCCTACGCCATCGTCGGTCTGTCGCTGGCCATCTTCTCCTTCAACAAGGGGCTGCCGCTGACCATGCGCTCGATCTTCTACCCGATCCTGGGTGAGCGCGTCTGGGGCTGGCCGGGCCACCTGATCGACATCCTGGCGGTGTTCGCCACGCTGTTCGGCCTGGCCACCTCGCTGGGCCTGGGCGCCTCCCAGGCCGCCGCGGGCCTGAACTACCTGTTCGGCGTTCCCAACACCGACGTCACCATGGTGCTGCTGATCGTGGGCATCACCGCGGTGGCGCTGTGCTCGGTGCTGCTCGGCGTCGACAAGGGCGTGCAGCGTCTCTCGCAGATCAACATGATACTGGCCTTCCTGCTGCTGGCCTTCGTGATCGCCGTCGGCCCGACCCTGATGATCGCCACCGGCTTCTTCAAGTACCTGGGCGCCTACCTGGCCGACCTGCCGGCGCTGTCCATGCCCTTCGGGCGTGAAGACGCCAACTTCAGCCAGGGCTGGACCGCCTTCTACTGGGCCTGGTGGATCTCCTGGTCACCGTTCGTCGGCATGTTCATCGCCCGGGTCAGCCGCGGCCGCACCGTGCGCGAATTCCTGATCGCCGTGCTGCTGGTGCCCACCCTGGTCTCCGTGCTGTGGATGACCGCGTTCGGCGGCACCGCCATCAACCAGTACGTCGCCGACGGCTTCCAGGGCGTCCAGGATGCCGCGCTGGAACTCAAGCTGTTCGTGATGCTCAGCCAGCTGCCGCTGACCGGCATCACCTCCTTCGTCGGCATCATCCTGGTGATCGTGTTCTTCGTGACCTCCTCGGACTCCGGGTCGCTGGTCATCGACTCCATCACCGCCGGCGGCAAGGTGGACGCGCCCAAGCCGCAGCGCATGTTCTGGGCGATCATCGAAGGCGCCATCGCTATCGCCCTGCTGCTGGGCGGCGGCCTGACCGCCCTCCAGGCGGCCTCGGTATCCACCGGCCTGCCCTTCACCATCGTGCTGCTGGTCGGCTGCTACGCCATCATCAAGGGACTGATGAGCGAACCCAAGAGCGTCTGAGGCAACACCTCGAACCTCTTACAGAAAGGCGGCCCACGGGCCGCCTTTCTCGTAGTGGCACCCTCCCTTCACCGCACCGGTGTCGACGCGTCGCAACACCCTCGACGCGACCATCCTGCCTGCGGCCTCGTTTCACGCCACCGCCGGCACCAACCGGTCTCGCCACAGGGCGCGCCTGGCAAGGCTCACAGCCCGATGTCCATCGCCCCCGGCAGCTTCCGGCGGGTCCGCGGAAGCCCTCGACGGGTCGGCCGAATATCCGGCCCCCTTTGCCACGACTGTTGCCCATCGACGACGTTTCTCGCATTCGGCCTCGCCCTTCCCTCATCGCCAAGGCCCGCCGGACCGCGATAACCCCCTGATGCAGAACACTGTTCATTAATTGGCGCGTTTCTTGCTACTGCCAAGGGCATACCCGCGTTCGCCAGCGCCCCGAGCCCCAGGTGGGCCAGGGCTGGCGTGCGTTCACGCTCAAGACCAGGAGCAAAGACGCCCATGAAGATCACCATTTTCGGTTCCGGATATGTAGGACTCGTCACCGGCGCCTGCCTCGCCGAGGTCGGCCACGAGGTGATGTGCGTGGACGTGGACGCCGACAAGGTGGCCCGGCTCAGCCAGGGAGACATCCCGATCTACGAGCCGGGACTCGAGACGCTGATCCACCACAACCTGGAGGCGGGTCGGCTTCACTTCACCGACGATGCCAAGGCCGCGGTCGATTTCGGCCTGCTCCAGTTCATCGCCGTCGGCACCCCGTCCGACGAAGACGGCAGCGCCGATCTTAGCCACGTGCTCAAGGTCGCCGAGACCATCGCCACCCACATGACCGACTACCGGATCATCGTCGACAAGTCGACGGTTCCCGTGGGCACCGCCAGCAAGGTGGCGCGCACCGTCGCGACCACCCTGGCGGAACGCAATGCGAACCTCGACTTCGATGTCTGCTCCAACCCCGAATTTCTCAAGGAGGGCGCCGCCATCGAGGACTTCTCCCGAGGCGCGCGCATCGTGATAGGCACCGACTCCGAGCGCGTTCGTGGCGTCATGCGCGAATGCTACGGCCCCTACAATCGCCAGCGTGACAAGCTGATGTTCATGGGCGTGCGCAGCGCCGAGCTGACCAAGTACGCCGCCAACGCCATGCTGGCCACCAAGATCAGCTTCATCAACGAAATCGCCAACCTGGCCGAGCGCCTGGGCGCCGATATCGAGGAGGTGCGCCACGGCATCGGCAGCGATCCGCGCATCGGTTATCACTTCATCTATCCAGGCTGCGGCTACGGCGGCTCCTGCTTTCCCAAGGACGTCAAGGCGCTGGCGCATACCGCGAAGGCCGCGGGCTACCCCGCCGAGATGATCCACGCCGTCGAACGGGTCAACGAGCGCCAGAAGAACCGCCTGTTCGAGATGCTCTGCCAGGCCTTCAACGGCGAACTGGCCGGCAAGACCATTGCGCTGTGGGGGTTGGCCTTCAAGCCCGAGACCGACGACATGCGCGAGGCCCCCAGCCGTGCCTTGATGGAGGCCCTTTGGGCGGCCGGGGCTCGAGTCCAGGCCCACGATCCGGAAGCCGCCGAGGAGTGTCGCCGCCTGTATGGCGAACGCGACGACCTGACATTGACCGACCAGCGCGATGCGGCCCTTGAGGGCGCCCATGCCCTGGTCATCTGCACCGAATGGAAGGCCTTTCGCACCGTCGACTTCGATGACCTGCGCGAACGACTGCTCGAGCCGGTCATCGTCGATGGCCGCAACCTGTTCTCGCCGCACAGCGCCCAGCAGGCCGGGCTCACCTACTACGCCATCGGCCGCGGGGCGTCGGTACGTCCCGTGGTGGTCTGAGGGCACGCCATGTCGAAGCTTCCCGATCACACTTCCGTGGCCAGCAAGGTAACCGAGCTCACCGCCCTGGTGCTGCTGCTGACCCTGCTGGTGGTGCTGCTCAGCGAACTGCCGGCGGAGGTCTTCTCGCCGGCCTCGAAGAGCTTTTTCTTCGCCATCGGCGCCATCGGCGCCTGGCGCTACACCTGGTGGTTCGTCCAGGCGCTGCGCTCGGTGTGGTACAACCGACGCGTCTTCCCGCGCCTGCGCGCCGCCGCGGACGCCGCCGGCGAGGCGGCCCGGCCCGGCGAACTGTACGTGCTGTGCACCTCGTTTCGCATCGACCCGGACGTCAGCTATCGGGTCTACGAGGCGCTGGTGCGCGAAGTCCGCGACTACGACGTGCCGACGACGATCTTCGCCTCGCTGTCCGATCGCACCGACGTCGACATCATCACCCACGTGATGGAAGACCTCGGCTGGCCGAGCAACGTCGAGCTGCGCTACATGTTCCAGAAGGGCGACGGCAAGCGCTCCGCCATGGCCGAGGTGCTGCGCGCCATCTCGCGCCGGGCCCCGGCCCCGGATGCCCTGCTGGTCTCGATGGACGGCGACATCCTGCTCGAACCTGGCACCCTGTCGCGCTCGCTGTCGTTCTTCCACACCGATCCAGAACTCGGCGCGCTGACCACCAACAACAGCGCCATCGTCACCGGCGGCGACGTCACCAAGGAGTGGTACGACCTGCGCTATGCCCAGCGTCACCTGGTGATGAGCTCGCTGTCGGTATCGCGCCGCCTGCTGGTGCTGACCGGCCGCTACAGCGCCTTTCGCCTGGACCTGGCCACCCAGCCGAGCTTCATCGAGCTGGTGGAAAACGATCGCGTGGACCATTGGCGCTTCGGCAACTTCAAGTTCCTCTCGGGGGACGACAAGTCCACCTGGTACTGGCTGCTGAAGAATGGCTGGCGGATGCTCTACCTGCCGGACGTCTACGTGTCCGGCTTCGAGGAGCTCCCGGACCGGCGCCGTTTCTTCAAGTCGACCACCGACCTGATGCGCCGCTGGTACGGCAACATGCTGCGCACCAGCGGCCGGGCGATCGCACTGGGGCCGCGCCCGATGGGCATGTTCACCTGGTGGAGCCTGGTCGACCAGCGGCTCTCCATGTGGACGACCCTGATCGGCCCCATGGTGGCGATCCTGGTGACGCTGTTCGTGCGTCCCTCCTTCCTGTTCGCCTACGCGCTGTGGATCCTGTTCACGCGCAGCATCTCGACGCTGATCCTGGCCTGGCAGCGCGGCCGGTTCAGCCTGCTGTGGATCCCACTGATCTACTACAACCAGGTCTTCGGCGCGCTGCTCAAGACCTACGTCAGTTTCCGCTTCAACCGCCAGAAGTGGTCGCGCCAGGGAATCTCCGCAGGCGAGCCCGGCGATCCCACTGCGGTCGCCCGCCAGCGGCGCATGGGCCATGTGCTGCATGGTTTCTTCGTCGCCGTGATGCTCTACGTCCTGGTGCTCGCCACCGGCGTGATGCAGCCCCCCGACCGCACCGCCATGGCCATCCTGCGCGGCCCCGACGAGAGCGAAGCGGCAACGGGCACGGCCAACCGCTGGCTGGCCACGATACTGGTCGACGGCACCTCCAGCGGCGCCGTGCGCCTGCCCCCGGCGCACCTGCGCCTGGATGCCGGCCTGCTCGACGAACTGACCGGGCTCGGCCAGCCAGGCGTCGACCGCCTGATCGGGGCAAGCGGCGAGCAGGCGACCACGCTCGACATCGGTCCGGCGCTGGCCCGCCATGTCCGCGACGCCAGCGGGCGCCCTCTCGATTCGCGCCGCCCCCAGTCTTGCCACGCCTCGCCAGGCTGCGCCCTCGAGCTGGACGACGGAAGCGTGGCCCTGGTCGACCTGAATATCCGCCTACAACCTGACCGCACCGACGGGCGCCGGCCCCGGGAGAGCTCTCCAGGAGACACCATATGACCGACTATTTCGCCGACACCCATGACCGCCGGGAACCCACCTTGCACGACCGGCGCGATGCCGACGCAGGCACCCGCGAACCGAGCGAGGCCGCCCCTCGCGCCGCCAGCCACGACGCCCGCGGCCACGACACCAGCGACGCCGGCATCGGCCCCGAGCGCCGGGGCCACTGGCAGCCAAATGCCGGCGGGGCCGGCATCGCCCACGAACGTCGCGACGAACGCCGCTATATCCGCGTGGCCAGGTCCTTCCAGGTGCAGATGGAAGACGGCAACGTCTTCGACGGCGTCGATCTTTCCCAAGGCGGCTTCGCGATCCACAGCCCCCGGCCGATCCGCCAGGGCGCCAGGATCAAGGCCTCGCTGCTGATACTGGCCGGCGGCGCCGAACTGATCATTCCCGTGGCCGCCGAGTGCCGACACTCCACGGCCGGAGAGCAGGGCCATACCGCGGGCTTCGAGATCACCGACATCGCCCCCGGGCATCTGGAACTGCTGCGTCGCGTGGTGCGCGCCAGCCTGAGCGGTCGCGAGATGGACATCGAAGGCCTGATGGCCGGCGAGGATCCGCAGACGCCCCGCAAGCGCCGCAGCGGCGAAGGCACGTCCCATGCCCAACCCGCCCAGCGCCCTCCCAAGCCCCTGGGCCGCTATGTCGTGCTGTTCATGGCCCTCGGCCTGCTGGGCGTGGTGGCGGCCGCCACGGCCTATCGCAACTTCATGCTGATCGAGCCGAGCTTCGCCGCCGTGACCGCCCCGCGCATCGACATCCGCGCACCGGGGCCGGGCATCCTGATGGCCCACGACCTCCAGGCCGGCGACCGGGTGGAGCGCGACGAGAGGCTGACCAGCGTCAAGAACGTCGACCTGGAGTCCGATCTGATCCTGGCCCAGGCGGCCCAGCGCTACAACAGCCAGCTGATCGAGAATCTCCAGGAGAACCTCGATGCCGGCACGAGCCAGGTCAGTCTGGCCAACTCCGCTCGCCCGGCCAACGGCGAATCGGTCAGCTTCGAGACGGTGTCACCGGAGATCGCCCGGGCGCGCATCGACCAGTTCGAGACCGCACGCGATTTCCAGAACTCGCGGATCACCGCCCTGGAAGCCCGGGAGTCCCAGAACGAGATCTACAGTCCCTGCAACTGCCTGGTGGCCTGGGCCCTGAGCAGCTCCGACGGCACCTACATCAACGAGAGCGAGCGCATCATGACGCTCATCCGCACCGGCGATAACGACATCATGGTCGAAGCCCTGGTGCACATGGACGACATCGATCGCATCGACCCCAACCAGAAGGCCTACATCTCTCTGCCCCACACCTCGGGGCCGATCAGCGCCCGGGTGCGCAGCGTGGCGCTGGACATCGAACGCCAGCCGCGCGCCGGCTTCCCCAGCTGGGTACGCCAGCAGCAGAACGTGGCCAGCGTGCTACTGGTTCCCGAGCGTCCGCTGCCCGCCGCAAGCGTCGGCACGCCGGTCGACGTGCGCTTCACCGAGGCCCCACTGATCGGCACCACGGCCGAGTGGGTCTGGCAGGGCGCCCGCGCCGTCGGCCAGCTGTTCGGCGGCATCGTCGAGCGCTTCACCGGCGCGGACAACGACGAGGCGCCCCTCCCCGACCAGGAACGCCAGGCGAGCTGACCCCGATTGCCTCTTCGCAAGGACATCCCGGCCGCCCAAGCGGCGGCCTCCGACAGGAGCCCGATATGTCTGCCAACCGACTTCCTAACGGCACGCGTCGCCTCTTCATCCTGATGCTGGCGGCCGCGCTACCCGGCCTTGCTACCACGGCCCAGGGCAGCGAGGACGCCGAGCTGACGATCCCCGGCGAACCGGCCTGCTCGACTCGCTATCCACTGGTCGCCGCCCCGGCGCCCGCCACCCAGGCCGAGGATGCCAAGGCCGCCGTGCGCGACGGTTTCGGTACCCAGCGAGACTGGGGCACCGACGAGAACGTCGAACTGCTGGCGGCCACCGAGACCGGCCTCGAGGAAGCCGGCCTGCGGGTGCTCTATCCGGCGGGCACCTCCTCGCCCGGCGACACCGACAAGGGTGGCGCGGGCTTCTATGCCAAGCCCGGCGCTCTGGCCGGCGCCGAGCGCGCTTGCCTGCAGTACCGGGTTCGCTTCGAGCCCGGCTTCGACTTCGTCAAGGGCGGCAAGCTGCCCGGGCTGTTCGGCGGCGAGGCCCCCAGCGGCGGTGAGGAAGCCGACGGCAAGAACGGCTTCTCCATGCGCTACATGTGGCGCACCGACGGCCAGGGCGAACTCTACGAGTACGCGGTCGGCCAGGGCGAGGAGTACGGCAAGTCGGTGGGCCGGGGGCGCTGGACCTTTCCCACCGGCCAGTGGGTGACCCTCGAGCAGGAGATCATCCTCAACGACCCCGGCCAGGACAACGGACTGGCCCGCGTGTGGGTGAACGGGCGACCGATCCTCGAGCAGCAGGGCATCGTCTATCGCACCACCGACGCGGTGACCATCGACGGCCTGATGTTCTCCACCTTCTTCGGTGGCCACGGCGAGGACTGGCGCACGCCCCGCGATCAGCGGGTCGATTTTGCCGGCTTCCGCTTCTATGCACCCCGCACCTGATCCAGCGGCACGAGGAGAGCCGATGTCCATGCCCCAGCCTAGCGGCTCACGCCGCTCCCTCCTGCCCCGTCGCCTGTTCGCCGGGGTCTCCCTCGCCCTGTGCGGGCTGGGCGCGGGCGGGCTGCCCGCGGCCCAGGCCATGACCCTCGAGGAACGCGCCGAGCTCGATCTTTCGGCGTATGAGGTGACGTCCCCCGACGCCTCCTATTTCGACGTCGAGAAGCGCATGGCGATGCTCGAGGACACCGACAATCCGATTCTGCTGCAGGAGATCGACCAGCTGTCGACGGGCACCAGCTGCGAGCAGCTGCTGGCGTACGAGCCCATCGACACCCGCATGCGGATTCCAGGCTACTACCCCAGCCCCAAGGAGTGGGAACTGGCCTCGGAGCCGCTGTTCCAGTTCGAGGACAACGTCTCTCACCTGGCCGGCAGCTACGTGGCCACCGGCGACGCCTACTACGCCGAGTGCCTGGTGCGCTTCCTCGACAAGTGGTCCCAGGACGAGGCGCTGACCAACTTCTACTACGACTCCATGGAGCCACAGGCCTGGTTCGCCACCGAATCGATGATCTTCGCCGCGGCCATGGCCTACTCGGTGGTGCGCCCCGAGATCGAGGGCATGCAGGAGGAGCGCGAGCGCATCGAGCGCTGGCTCAACGGCCTGGCCCACCAGCATTCCGACATCCAGGGCCAGCCCGGCAACAGCTGCTGCAACAACCACTTCTACCGCCGCGCCCTCTACGCGAGCATGGTCGGCGTGCTGACCGAGGACGACGAACTGTTCCGCTTTGGCGTCAGCGCGATCTATTCCGCCCTGCACGACATCACCGAGGAAGGTGCCCTGCCGATGGAGGTGGCCCGCGGGCGGCGCGCCACCCACTACCAGAACTATGCCCTGCTCTACCTGATCACCAACATGCGCGTCATCGAGCGTCAGGGCTACGACATCTTCGACCTGGAGGTCGACGGGCACACCATCCGGGACGCCGTCGACTTCGCCCTGGACGCCTTCGAGAGCCCCATGGCCCTGGGCGACATGGCCCCACACGAGCAATACACCGGCTTCCTCAAGGACAGCCAGTACTTCTCGTGGATGGAGATCTACCAGTCCCGCTACCACGATCCGCGGATCGCCGACTTCATTCGCCGGCAGCGTCCCATCTACAACCGCAGCGCCGGCGGCTACATGACGCTCTACGTCATGGCCACCGACGCCCAGCAGAACATCGTCATGGATGAGAAGCAGCGCGAGGACGCCGCCTTCAAGGGCCTGAGCGAGCAATGAGCGCTCGCCCCGACGTTCATCCATTACCGCGAGGCAAACCGACATCATGACCAAGTTTCCACATCCCCCCCACTCCCTCGGCCAGTTGCCGAGGCGCAAGCTGGCCGTCTCGGCCACCCTGTTGGCCTTTCTAAGCGGCTGTGCCGTCACCCCGCAGCCCGACGCCCACGTCACCGCCCCCGTGCCGCCCCAGTACGCAGACTGGTTCGACGGCGGCCAGCCACGCCCCCTGGAATGGATGCACAAGAACACCGTGGAGAAGGCGCATCAGCTGCTGGAGGAAGGCCACAGCCAGGAGGCCATCGCCGAGCTCGAGACGCTGATGCAGAAGGGGCTGCCCAAGGGCTACTACGAGATGGCCAAGATCTTCGACCAGGGCAAGGGCGTGCCTGCCGATCCGGAGCGCGCCGCTCGCCTGTATGCCGAGGCCATCAAGACACCCTCCTACATCCTGGGCAACGCCTCGCTCAAGCTGGCCGAGCTGTATCGCGAGGGACGCGGCGTCGAACGCAACGACGTACTCGCCTACTACCTGTTGCAGCAAGCCACCGACGAGGAGGTCGGCCCGCGGGCCGACGCCGCGCTTGCCGAGCTGCTGGCCGAGGGCGGCCAAGGGGTCAACGCCGATCCCGAACTGGCCGCCTCGCTCTATCAACGCGCCGCAGAGGCGGACAACGAAGACGCCCTGGTCGCCCTGGCCAAGGCCCATGGCCCCGGCGGCTGGATGAAGGAAGATCCGGCACTCACGCAGCAATACGCCCAGCGCTATGCCAAGCGACTGGAACAGCGTGCCGACGGGGGCGACGTCAATGCCATGACCAAGCTCGCCTCCCTGTATGGCGAAGACGGGCTGCTGGGCGACCAGCCACAGCGCCGCATGCAGTGGCTGACTCGGGCCGCCGATGCCGGCGAATCCGGCGCCCTGAGCCAGACCGGGCGCACCTTGCTGGAGGGCAATGACCCGCAGCGCGGCCTGTCGATGCTCGAGCAGGCCGCCGAGGCCGGCGACGTGTCGGCGATGGAGGCTCTGGGCAAGGCCCTGCTGGAAGGCGGCAACGGCGTGGCCCACCGCCCCGACCAGGCGCAGCACTGGCTGAGCGCCGCCATCGCCCAGGGCTCGGTCAACGCCAAGGTCACCCTGGGCCAGGCGCTGCTCACTGGCGAGGGGCTGCCCGCCCACCCGCAGCGGGGCATCGAACTGTTGGAGCAGGCCGCCGGTCAGGCCGACGGCCTGGCCTTGGCCCTGCTCGGCGCCTACTACCTCGACGACGAGGCCCACGCCAGCCAACCGCTCATGGCACGCGACTACCTGGAGCGCGGCCATGAGCTTGGCCATCCCTACGCCACCCAGCAGCTGGGGCAGATGTACCTGGAAGGCCGCGGCGTGGCCCCCGACGGCAGTCGCGCCGAGCAGCTGCTGAGCGAGGCCGCCGAACAGGGCCAGACCGCCGCCCTGCGCCTGCTCGGCGAGGGCTACCTGGCAGGCGAGGTGCTGCCCTATCACCCCTCGAAGGCCGAGGAACTGCTGACCCGGGCGGCCGAGGCCGGCGACGCCTCCGCCAGGACGGCGCTCGGCGCCGGCTACCTGGACGGAACCCTCAAGCAGCGTCGACCGTCCCGCGGCGTCGCGCTGCTGGAAGAAGCCGCCCAGGAGGGCGACGCCTACGCGATGGTGGTGCTGGGCCGCGCCTATCGCAAGGGCGAGGGCGTCCCGCGCGACCTCCAGAAGGCCAGGCAGTGGCTGACCCGGGCCCGGAACGCCGGGCACCCGTCGGCCGAAGAGGCACTGGCGCAGCTACGCTACGACCAGGGCGAGGCCGGCAACATCGAGGCCCTGGTCCAGGCGGCGGAGGACGGCCACCCCGGCTCCATGGCGACCCTGGGTGAGGCGTTCCTCAACGGGCGCGGCGTGCAGCAGAACCTGCGACAGGCGCGCATCTGGCTCACGCGCGCCGCCGACGAGGGACACGCCGGTGCCGCCGCCGACCTGGGCCGCATGTATCTCGACGGCCACGGCGTCCCGCGCGATCCGGCCAAGGGCGCCCACTACCTGCAGCGCGCCGTCGGTGCTGGCCACGCCGGCGCCCGCGCCGACCTGGGCGAGCTGTTGTTGACCGGTCGCGGCCTGCCCGCCGACCCCGAGCGCGGCTTGCGCCTGCTCGAACAGGCCGCCGCCAACGGCAATGGCGGTGCGCGGCTCACCCTGGCCGAGGTGTTGCTGGAAGGCAAGCATGTCGATCAGGACACCCAGCGAGGTCTCGAGCTGCTGCGCCAGGCCGCCGACAGCGGCGACGACTACGCCGCCCAGCTGCTGGGCGCCACCTACCTCGAGGGCAAGGGAGTCAGCCCCGATCCACAGCAGGCCGAGACCTGGCTCAGCCGGGCCAGCGAGGCCGGCAACCTGTCGGCCCGCACCCTGCTGGGCACCGCCCTGCTGCGCGGCGACGGCGGCATGCCCACCGACGTCGAACGCGGCCGACGCCTGCTCGAGCAGGCCGCCGAGCAGGGCCATGCCGGTGCCCAGGCGACCCTGGGCCGGGAGCTGCTGCGCGGCGAGACCCTCGACATGGACCGTCGCCAGGGCGCCGACTACCTGCTGGCAGCCGCTCGCCAGGGCCACGAGACCGCACGCCTGGCGCTGGCCAAGGCCTACCTGACCGCCAACGGGCTCGAGAACGCCAACCGCGAGCAGGCCTTGCTGTGGCTCGATGAGGTAATGGAAGGCGACGGCGAGATGGCCGCCCAGACGCTGCATGACCTGCTGTCCGACGAGGACGCCATGGATGCCCTGCGAACGGCATCGGCGCAGCGCTGACGACAGCCTTCACGAACGACGACGGGCCGGCAGTCTCCTGCCGGCCCGTCGTCGTTCGGAGGGAGGCCCGAAGGCCTACCCGCCGCGGCGCTTATTCACCGCAGGGCTTATTCACCGAAGGGATTACGCAGCACGATGGTCTCGTTGCGATCCGGCCCGGTGGAGATGATGTCGATGGAGGTGCCCACCTGCTCCTCGAGGAAGCTGATGTAGGCCCTGGCGTTGGCCGGCAGCTCCTCGACCCGCTTGACGCCCAGGGTCGACTCGCTCCAGCCCGGCAGGTCCTGATAGACCGGCTCGATGGCCTCGTAACCCTCGGAATCCACCGGGTTGTCGAGCACCTCGCCGTCCTTGCTGCGATATCCCACGCAGACACGGATGTTCTCCAGGCCGTCGAGCACGTCGAGCTTGGTCAGGCAGATACCGGACACAGAGTTGATCTGCACCGCGTGACGCAGGGCCACCGCATCGAACCAGCCACAGCGGCGCGCGCGGCCGGTGGTGGCCCCGAACTCGTGGCCCTTCTCGGCCAGGTGGCGGCCGTGCTCGTCGAACAGCTCGGTCGGGAAGGGACCAGAGCCGACGCGCGTGGTGTAGGCCTTGGTGATGCCCAGCACGTAGTCCAGGTACAGCGGACCGACGCCGGAGCCGGTGGCGGTACCGCCGGCCGTGGTGTTGGAGCTGGTCACGAACGGATAGGTACCGTGGTCGATGTCCAGCAGCGAGCCCTGGGCACCCTCGAACAGGATGTTGTCGCCGGCCTTGCGGATGTCGTGGACCAGGGTCACGGTGTCGCAGACCATGGCACGTAGCTCGTCGGCCATGCGCATGGCGTCGTCGAGCACCTGCTGGAAGTCCACCGGCTCCTCGCCGTGGTACTTGGTCAGCACGAAGTTGTGGTAGTCCAGCACCTCGCCGAGCTTGGAGGCAAAACGCTCGCGGTGCAGCATGTCGCCCAGGCGCAGGCCACGGCGCGCCACCTTGTCCTCGTAGGCCGGGCCGATGCCACGGCCGGTGGTGCCGATCTTGGCCACGCCGCGCGCCTTCTCGCGGGCCTGGTCGAGGCGCACGTGGTAGGGCAGGATCAACGGGCAGGCCGGCGACAGGCGCAGGCGCTCGCGCACCGGCACGCCCTTGGCTTCCAGCTCGCGAATCTCCTCGATCAGCGCTTCCGGGGACAGCACCACGCCGTTGCCGATCACGCAGGTCTTGTCGTCGCGCAGGATGCCGGAAGGAATCAGGTGCAGGACGGTCTTCTCACCGTCGATGACCAGGGTGTGGCCGGCATTGTGCCCGCCCTGGAAGCGCACCACCGCGCCAGCGGACTCGGTGAGCAGGTCGACCACCTTGCCCTTGCCTTCATCACCCCACTGGGTGCCCAGTACGACTACGTTCTTGCCCATAGTGCTCTCGTCTCTCGTTGCTGCGCCGCCGGTCTCGGGGGCGGTGCCGATATGGTTTCAGGCCTGATCGCCGGACGGCGCCAGCGGTGCCACCTGCCATCCGCCGTCGGCCTGGACCAGGCGTCGTTGACAGCGGTGTTCCTGCGGGCCGGTGCGCTGCCCCGGCAGCGCCTGGACGACCCGTTCGCCCTGCTGGCGCAGGGCATTGATGACCTCGGCCAGGCCATCACCCTCGGCCGGAGCCCAGATGCCATCGTGGCGCGGCTCGCTGGGCGCCAGGGAGGCCAGAAGCTTGAGCTCCAGCGAGAAACCGGTGGCCGGCCGGGCGCGGCCGAAGGCGCGGCCGGTGTCATCATAGCGGCCGCCCTTGGCCAGTGCCTGGCCATAGCCGGGTACGTAGGCGGCGAACATCATCCCGGTGTGATACTGGTAACCGCGCAGCTCGGCCAGATCGAAGTACAGGTCGACCTCGGGATGTTCGGCGACCACGCCGGCATGCAGGGCACGCAGCTGGTCCAGCGCCGCGCCCACCGCCTGGGGTGCCTCGGCGAAGGCCTCACGGGCCTGGTCGAGCACCTCGGGGCCGCCGTGCAGCTCGCCCAGCGCGCACAGCATCGCCGCCAGCGCCGGATCGCTCACGCTCTGCTCGACCCGCGCCGCCAGCTCGCCCGGCGACTTGAGCTCGAGGGCCTCGAACACTGCCTTCTCCTGCTCGGGGGCCAGCTCGGCGGCCTCCACCAGGCTGCGGTAGATGCCGATGTGGCCCAGCGCCAGGTGCACCTCACCGGCGCCGGCGACCTGCAGGCTGGTCAGCGCCAGGCGCAAGATCTCCAGGTCGGCCTCCAGGCCGGCATGGCCGAACAGCTCGAGACCAACCTGTACCGGGCTGCGGCCGCCCTGGTGCTGGTCGGCCTTGGCGCGCAGCACGGTGGTGCAATAGCACAGCCGCACCGGACCCTGGCGCTTCAGGGAGTGGGCATCCATACGCGCGACCTGGGGGGTGACATCGGCGCTGACGCCCATCATCCGCCCGGTCATCTGGTCGGTCAGCTTGAAGGTCTGCAGATCCAGCTCGGTGCCGGTACCGGTGAGCAGGGAATCCAGAAACTCCACCGGAGGCGGCATCACCTGATCGTAGCCCCAGCGATGATAGAGATCGAGCAACGCCCGGCGCAGCTCCTCCATACGGCTGGCCTGAGGCGGCAGTACCTCGTCCATGCCGTCGGGCAGCAGCCAGCGGTCAGCGATGGTCATGTCGTTCTTCCTGCAAGACGGTGATTGGCCTTCGGCAAGCCTCGCGGCGTGACATCATGGCGGGGGTGCCGGAGGGGATTGCCGGGCAGTGGTGCGGCCACGAAAACCCCGTGGTGAGGCCACAAAAAAACCGGGCCACGCCCGGTTACAGGAGTCTATCACGTTTGCCCGCGGGATGAACCCCGAGACGGGGCGACGACACCGCCGCCCCGTGACTCGGTCGTCATCCGTCGGTCTGGGCGTTCGGGCTCTTGAGGTACTGGAAGAAGTCGCTGGACGGATCCAGCACCAGCATGTTGCCGTCGCCCTTGAAGCTGTTGCGATAGGCATCCAGGCTGCGCCAGAAGGAGAAGAACTCCTGGTCCTTGCCGTAGGCCTCCGAGAAGATAGCCGCGGCCTCGGCATCGCCCTCGCCGCGCAGCGTCTCGGCGCGCTCGTTGGCCTGGGCCAGCAGCACCCGACGGCGGCGATCGGCGTTGGCGCGAATGCGCTCGGACTCTTCCTGCCCCTGGGCGCGCCATTCGCGGGCTTCCCGCTCGCGCTCGGAGCGCATCCGCTCGTACACCGCCGAGGACACGTCCTCGGGCAGGTCGATGCGCTTGACCCGGATGTCGAGAATCGCCACCCCGAGTTCATCGCGCAGGCGCTCGTCGAGATCCTCGGTGGGCCCGGTCATCAGCTCGTCGCGCTGCTCGGAGATGATCTGCTGCAGGTTCAGGCGACCGAACTCGTTACGCAGGCTCTCGTCGACCCGCGGCTGGATCAGCCGCACGGCCTGCAGCTCATCGCCGGCGGTAGCCTCGTAGTAGCGGGTCGGGTTGATCACCTGCCACTTGACGTAGGAGTCGACGATCACCGCCTTCTGCTCCAGGGTCAGATAGCGGCTGGGATCGGTGTCCAGCGTCAGCACCCGGGTATCGAACTTGCGGATGGTCTGAGTGATCGGGATCTTGGCATGCAGCCCCGGCTGGATGTTCTCTTCGACCACCTCACCGAAGCGCAGCTTCACCGCGCGCTCGGTCTCGTCGACCACGTAGAGGCTGTTGCTGGCGAGCCAGGCCGCGGCGGCCAGGCCGCCGACGATGAGCAGGGAACGGTTATTGATCATGATTAACGGCCCTCCCTGCGGATTCCGTTGCTGCTGGAGTTGTTGCTGCTGTCATTCTCGGACTGGGAAGTCCGCAGGCGCTCGAGCAAGCGGGGATCCAGCGACGAGGCGTCGTCGTTCTGGCCGGCAGCGGCCCCGGTGGTCCCTTGGCTGAGACGATCCATCGGCAGCACCATCAGCGGCGCCTCGCTGCTCACGTCGACCATCACCTTGGCGGTCTCGCCGTAGACCTCGGACAGGGCGTCGAGATAGAGGCGTTCGCGCATGATCGCCGGGGCATCCTGGTACTGGGTCAGCAGCGCATTGAAGCGGTTGGCCTGACCACGCGCCTCGGCCACCACCGACTCGCGATAGCCCTGCCCCTGCTCGACGATGCGCTGGGCCTCGCCCTGGGCGGCCGGGATCACGGCATTGGCATACGCCAGGGCCTGGTTGATGGTGCGCTGGCGATCCTCGCGAGCGCGAATGACATCGTCGAAGGCGTCCTGCACCGCATCGGGCGGCGAAGTGGACTCGACGTTGAGCGTCTGCAGGCGGATGCCGGTGCCGTAGCTGTCCAGGTAGGACTGCAGGCGGCTGGCCACCGCGGTGCCGAGGATCTCGCGGCCGGAGGTCAGGATGTCGATCATGTCGGTGCCGCCCACCACGTGGCGCAGCGCGGAGTCCAGAGCGTTCTCCAGCGACAGCTCGGGGTCGCGCACGTTGAGCACGTAGCCGCGCGGATCGGCGACCTGGTACTGGGCCGATATCTCGACGGAGACGATGTTCTCGTCCTGGGTCAGCATCGACTGGGTCTGGGTGACCGAGCGCACCCGAGTGACGTTGACCATGCGCACGTCATCGATCAGCGGTGGGTTCCACTGCAGGCCCGGCGTGACCACTTCCTGGAACTTGCCGAAGCGCAGCACCACACCGCGTTCGGACTGGTCGACCAGGTAGAAACCGGAGGCGGCCCAGATGGCCAGCGCCACGATCAGCAGCAGGCCCGGCAGCGTGAAGGCGTTACGCGGCTTGCCACCGCCACCGCTGCTTCCGCCGCGCTTGCCGCGACCGCCCAGCATGCTGTTCAGCTTGTCCTGAAACTTCTTCAGGGCCTCGTCGAGGTCGGGCGGCCCCTGGTTACCGCCGCCGCGGTTGCCCCCGCCACCGTTACCGCCTCGGCGCCCGCCCCCGCTCCAGGGGTCGTGCTGGTTGCCGCCACCGGGCTCATTCCAGGCCATACGTCGTCTCCAGTCTACGTTGCATTCCGTCGCGCTTTCGCGCGCCGGGCATCGGTTGCGATCCTTGTGGTGCCGGCCCTCACTGGGCCACCGGCACCCGAAGGCGACTTCTTTCATTTTCCGCGGCGCACTGCCCGCGACTCACTGCTCCCAGAGCGGGCGCTCCTGCAGGGCCTCCGGCAGGTAGTCGTCGGCGCGCTCGCCGAGCCGTGCCATGAGCTGCAGGAAGTCACGCCGCGGCAGGCGCACCTCCAGCAGGGTATGCCCCATGTCGTCGAAACGCTCTTCGCGTACCGCCCCCAGTTCGTGCAGGCCGGCCCGCAGCTTGCCCTGCTGCGGCTCCAGGGAGATGTCGAAGTCGATGATGTCATCGGCCAGGCACTCGGAGAGCGCCTGCTCGAACAGCTCCAGTCCCTTGCCGTCTCGCGCCGACAGCCACACCGTCTCGGGGCGGCCATCGGCACCGCGCTCGATGCGCGGGGCACTGTCGAACAGATCGATCTTGTTCATCACCTTGAGCGTCGGCACCTCCAGGGCCCCGATCTCGTCCAGCACCTCTTCCACCTGGCTCACGTTGAGTTCGCGATCCGGATCGGCCGCATCGATCACGTGGACCAGCAGGCTGGCCTCGGCGGCCTCCTGCAAGGTGGCCTGGAAGGCTTCCACCAGCTTGTGCGGCAGGTGACGAATGAAGCCGACGGTATCGGCCAGCACCACTGGCCCCACGTCCTCGACCTCCAGACGTCGCAGCGTCGGGTCGAGGGTAGCGAACAGCTGGTCGGCCGCATAGACCCTAGAAGCGGTCAGGGCGTTGAACAGCGTCGATTTGCCGGCGTTGGTATAGCCGACCAGCGAGACGCTGGGAATCTCGGCCCGCGAGCGCGCACGACGATTCTGGTTACGCTGGCTGCGCACCTTGTCGAGTCGCTTGTGAATCGCCTTGATACGCGCCCGCAGCAGCCGGCGGTCGGTCTCGAGCTGGGTCTCGCCCGGCCCGCGCAGGCCGATGCCGCCCTTCTGACGCTCCAGGTGGGTCCAGCCGCGCACCAGCCGGGTCGACATGTACTCGAGCTGGGCCAGCTCCACCTGCAGCTTGCCCTCGTGGGTCCGCGCCCGCTGGGCGAAGATGTCGAGGATCAAGCCGGTACGGTCGAGCACGCGACACTTGAGCGACTGCTCGAGGTTGCGTTCCTGGGAAGGGCTCAAGGCGTGGTTGAAGATCACCAGCTCGGCCTTGTGGACCTGCAAGGCATCGCGCAACTCCTCGACCTTGCCCGAGCCGATGAAGGCCCGGGGGTCGGGACGGTTGCGCGACCCGGTCAGCAGGGTGGCCGGCTCTGCACCGGCCGAGCGCACCAGCTCGAGAAACTCGCCGGCGTCTTCTCGCTCTTGTTCGTCCTGAAAGTCTACATGGACGAGAACCGCCGTCTCACCGGCGTCGGGACGTTCGAAAAACAATCAATACCTCACGCGTTGCTATCCGACTGCGCTCCGGCGTCGGGGGCCGGCAGCCGCACGTTGCGCGACGGCACGACCGTGGAGATGGCGTGCTTGTAGACCATCTGACTGACGGTGTTGCGCAGCAGGATCACGAATTGGTCGAAGGATTCGATCTGGCCCTGCAGCTTGATGCCGTTGACCAGGAAGATCGATACCGGAATGCGCTCCTTGCGCAGGATGTTCAGGTACGGATCTTGAAGGGACTGCCCTTTGGACATGTTGCTCTCCCTGAATTGTTTCTGGAGTTGATCATTCTGTGCTCGCCCCGTCCGGGGGCGACACGGGTTAACCGATGGGCTCGATCGTACGGCCACTCGAAACGACCATCTTACGCTAAGTCCCGAATTCGCGCACCAGTTTCAGGACCTCGGCGAAGGGATCGGCTCCCAGGCTGTCGACCCAGTGCAGGCCCGGCCAGCCGCGCATCCAGGTCAGCTGTCGCTTGGCCAGTTGCCGGGTCGCCACGATGCCCCGGTGGCGAAAGGTCGCATGGTCGACGTCGCCGGCCAGGTACTCCCACCCCTGACGATAGCCGACACTCTTCAGCGACGGCAGCCCGGGATCCAGGTCGCCTCGTGCGCGCAGGGCGGCGACCTCGTCGAGGAAGCCACCCGCCAGCATGGCATCGAAGCGAGCGGCAATGCGTTCGTGCAGCACGGCCCGGTCGTTGGGGGCGAGCCCTATCGACAGCGTGCGCCAGGGAAAGGTTTCCGGACGCTGCTCCGCCCACAGCTCGGACAGCGAACGCCCACTGACTCGATATACCTCCAGCGCCCGCATCAGGCGCTGGGGATCGTTGGGGTGGATGCGCTCGGCGGCGGCGGGATCGACCCTCGCCAGCTCGGCATGCAGCGCGCCCAGCCCGTCGCGGTCGGCCTCTCGTTCCAGCGCCGCACGCACCGCCGGGTCCGCCGACGGCAGGTTGGCGACGCCCTCGACCAGGCGCTGGAAATACATCATGGTGCCGCCCACCAGCAGCGGCACCTTGCCCCGCGCCGTGATCTCGGCCATCTCGCGGCGCGCGTCCTCGCGGAATTCCGCCGCCGAGTAGGGATCGGCCGGATCGCGGATATCAATCAGTCGATGCGGCGCGCGGGCCAGCTCATCGGCCGACGGCTTGGCACTACCGATATCCAGGCCGCGATAGACCATCGCCGAGTCGACGCTGATCAGCTCACAGCCCAGCCGCTCGTGCAACGCGATAGCCAGGTCGGTCTTGCC
Source organism: Halomonas organivorans (assembly GCF_014192055.1). Taxonomy (GTDB): domain Bacteria; phylum Pseudomonadota; class Gammaproteobacteria; order Pseudomonadales; family Halomonadaceae; genus Halomonas; species Halomonas organivorans. The sequence goes on from NZ_JACHXM010000010.1 coordinate 119,893, forward strand.
GGCGGCGGTGGGGCCCATCAGGAAGATGGCGGGTGGGCGGGTATCGGGCATGGGGTGTTCTGTCATTCTCTTGGCTTAGCGTGAAAAGGCGCCCGGCAGCGGCCTTCGACATGCCGGCTCATCAGGGACACAGTCTGCCCCTGGCACTGATCGACATGCGGATGGCTCACTGACCGTTATTGCCCCCTGAGGAAGAGGCGGTCCAGTTCCTTCATGCCCAGCTCGGTCCAGGTGGGTCGGCCATGGTTGCACTGGCCGCTGCGCTCGGTGATCTCCATGTCACGCAGCAGGGCGTTCATCTCCTCCACCGTGAGCTGGCGGTTGGCGCGCACGCTGCCGTGGCAGGCCATGGTCGAGAGCAGCTCGTTGATGTGCGCCTCCAGTCGGTCCGAGCGGCCGTAGCGCTCGAGGTCGCCGAGCATGTCACGGATCAGCGGCTCGACGTCGGCATCGACCAGCAGGGTCGGCACCTGACGCACCAGCAGCGTCTCGGGGCCAGCCACGTCGAGCTCCACGCCGAGCCTGGCGAAGGCCTCGTGCTCGGCCTCGGCGGTGGCCACCTCGGCGGCGCTGGCGGCCAGCGAGACCGGCACCAGCAGCGGCTGCGCCTCGAGCGCGCCTCCATGCACCTGGGTCTTCATGCGCTCGTAGACGATCCGCTCGTGGGCGGCGTGCATGTCGACGATCACCATGCCGCGCTCGGTCTGGGAGAGGATATAGACGCCGTGGAGCTGGGCCACGGCGTAGCCCAGCGGCGGCGCCTTGGTGGCGTCTGCCTCGGGCATCGCCGGGCGCGGCGCGACCTGGGGCTGGCTCGGGTAGTTCGACGTCGCCTGGCGCGCGGCGAGCGCCACATCCGCGGCGGTGCCGCCGGCACCCGGCGCGGCGGGCTGGGGCGTCAGCAGGCTCTCCTCGTGCTCGGGGTGCAGCGCCCGATAGCCTTCCATGAAGGCCCGCACCCGGTCCGGCGTCACCTTCTGCTCCCCGCTCTCCTCGCGGCCGTGCAGCGCCATGGGCTGCTGCTGCCAGGCGGCCTGGGGCGCGGCCTCGCGCACTTCGCCCGTGGCTGCCGCCAACGGCTCGCCCGGGGTCTCGGCGTCCTGCCCGCCCGCCCCTTCGCCGTCAGGCGTCGCCCCGGCCCGAGCCTCGCCCAGCGCCCGGTGCAGGCTGGAGAACAGGAAGTCGTGGACCATCCGCCCGTCGCGGAAGCGTACCTCGTGCTTGGTGGGATGGACGTTGACGTCGACCACCGTGGGATCCACCTCGAGATAAAGCACGAACACCGGATGGCGGCCGTGAAACAGCACGTCACGGTAGGCCTGACGGATGGCATGGGCCACCAGACGGTCGCGGACCACTCGGCCGTTGACGAAGAAATACTGCTGGTCGGCCTGGGCCCGGGAGTGCGTGGGCAGCCCCACCCAACCCCACAGGCGCAGCCCGCCGGTCTCGATGTCCAGGTGCAGGGCATTCTCCAGGAAGGCCTTGCCTAGCAGCGCCTGGAGACGCCGCTCGTGGCCCACCAGATCGCCGCCGGGACGCAGCTGGTGGATGGTCTTCTGGTTATGGCGCAGCACCCAGCCGACGTCGAGCCGCGACAGCGCCTGGCGGCGGAACGCCTCCTCGACGTGGCCGAACTCGGTCTTCTCGGTGCGCAGGAACTTGCGCCGAGCCGGGGTATTGAAGAACAGGTCGCGCACCGTCACCGAGGTGCCCCGCGGGTGCGGCGAGGGCGTGACCCTGGGCTCCATGCGCCGCCCCTCGACCACCACCCGCCAGCCGCCGGTGGGGTCGTCATGGACGTTGGAGACAAGTTCGAGGCGCGACACCGAGCTGACCGAGGCCAGCGCCTCGCCGCGAAAGCCCAGGCTGGCCACGCCCTCCAGATCCTCCAGCGAAGCGATCTTGCTGGTGGCATGACGCGACAGCGCCAGCGGCAGGTCGTCCTCGCCAATGCCGCCGCCGTCGTCGCGCACGCGAATCAGCCGCGCGCCGCCGGCCTCGAGCTCGACCTCGACGCGACCGGCGCCGGCGTCGATGGCGTTCTCGATCAGCTCCTTGACCACCGAAGCCGGCCGCTCCACCACCTCACCGGCGGCGATCTGGTTGGCCAGTCGGGGGTCGAGGATCCGGATGGGTTGGCTGTCTGTCATATCACTCCCTATGAGCTGGAAGCTGGAAGCTGGAAGCTGGAAGCTGGAAGCTGGAAGCTGGAAGCTGGAAGCTGGAAGCTGGAAGGCAACATGGGGCCTCCAGAATCCGAGTCAAGAGGGTTTTCTTCAAGCTTCCAGCTTACGGCCGCGAAGCGGACGATCTTCCAGCTCCAGGCGAAGCCCGGTTCTTCCAGGCGCGCAGCGCCGCTCTTCGAGCGTCAAGCTGCGCGCTCATGAACTGGGTATCCGCAGCACCTGCCCGACGCGAATGACGTCGCCGTTGAGCTCGTTGACCTGGCGCAGCTGGGCCACCGGCACGCCGTGGCGGGCGGCAATCTCGGAAAGGGTATCGCCGGGCTGGATGCGGTATTCGTCGCCGCCGGTACTCCGCCCCTGGTCGCGCTGCCAGGCCAGCAGGCTGGCCGGCGGCGGGTTGCGGCGGAAGTGGGCCTGCACGCCGCCAAATACCGCATCCATCATGCGCTCCTGATAGTTGGGGTCGCGCAGCCGACGCTCTTCCTGAGGATTGGAGATGAAACCGGTCTCGACCAGCAGCGACGGGATATCCGGCGACTTGAGCACCACGAAGCCGGCCTGCTCGACCCGCGACTTGTGCAGATCGTTGATCCGCCCCAACCGGTCGAGCACCTGGCCACCGATGGTCAGCGAATCGTTGAGGGTCGCAGTCATGGTCAGGTCAAGCAGCACGCCGCGCAGCACCTCGTCCTTGTCGTCCAGCGACAGATTGCCATCCACGCCGCCGATCAGGTCGGAGCGATTCTCCGTGGCAGCCAGCCACTGGGCCGTCTCGGAGGTCGCCCCGCTCTGCGACAGGGCAAACACGGAACTGCCATGGGGGCGCGGGCTGCGGAAGGCGTCCGCGTGAATGGAGACGAAGAAGTCGGCCTTCTGTTCGCGGGCGATGCGGGTCCGCTGGCGCAGGCCCACGTAGTAGTCACCGTCGCGGATCATCACCGCCTTGAAGCCCTCGGCGGCATCGATCTTGCGCGCCAGGCGCCGCGCCATCTCCAGCACCACGTCCTTCTCGCGGGTGCCGCTGGGGCCCGAGGCGCCGGGATCCTCACCGCCGTGGCCGGCATCCACGGCGATGATGATATCGCGCTTGGGATGCGGCTGGGCGGGCTCGCGCGTCGGCATCACCGCGGCCGGATCGCGCCCCTGTACCTTCGCCTGGGCCTGGGCACGGTCGGCGGCGATCTCCTGGTCGCGGATCATCGCTTCGATGGGATCGATCGGATCCTCCACCGCGCTCTCGCCTGGATACTCGAGATCGACCACCAGACGATGCCCGTACTGTTCGTTGGGTGCCAGCGTGAAGTGGCGCGGCTCGATCGCCCGGTTCAGCTCCAGCACCACCCGCAGGTCGTCGCCATGGCGCACGCCGGTGCGCACTTCACTGATGGCGCTGCCGTCAAGGTCGAGGCGATTCACATCGGCGGCCAGGCGGGTATCCGCCAGATCGATGACCAGCCGACGTGGGTCGTCGAGGCTGAACACCTGGGCATCGGCGGGCGATGAAAGGTCGAAGACCAGGCGGGCATGGTCCGGTGCCGCCCACAGGCGCAGGTTGTCGACGCTGGCCGCCAGAGCGCAGGACGGGGCCAGCAGTGCCAGTGACAGGAGGCCGCCGAGCAGGCGGCGAGACAGGACTCCCTTCCTCATGAGACGCGACCGTCCTCCCTGCTCCACTCGCCGGCCAGCGACGACTCGTCGGCAAGGCGCTCGATCACCCGGCGACCATGGTCGCTGCCGGCGGTCAGGGTCGCCCGGCGGCCATCGCCGTCCAGGGCCAGCTGCACGACCAGGTCGGGTGACGGCAGCCAGCCCTCACCGCGCGCCGGCCACTCGATCACGCACAGGGCGTCGTCCGCGAGCAGGTCGCGGCCGCCGATGAACTCGAGCTCCTCGGGGTCGCCCAGGCGGTAGAGGTCGAAGTGGTGCACGCGCACGGCCTCGAGCTCGTAGGGCTCCACCAGGGTGTAAGTGGGACTCTTGACCGCGCCGCGATGCCCGTAGGCGCGCAGGATGCCACGGGTCAGGGTCGTCTTGCCCGCCCCCAGCTCGCCCTCCAGATAGAGGCGGCCGTGGCCGCCGAGGGCCTGGCCGAGGGATTCGCCGAAGGCCACCTGGCGATCTTCGTCGTCGAGTCGCAGCTGCATTGTCATTCGCCCATCGTCGGGTTGACCAGAATTCGCGCACAGGATGCCAGATCGCCGGCCAGCAGGCCACGCTCACCGCCCGCCGCAGCGGCCATGTCGGCGGCCAGCGCATGCACCATGACGCCAACCCGGGCGGCGGTCTCCAAGGATAGCCCCTGGGCCAACAGCGCGCCGAGGATGCCGGATAGCGCATCGCCCATGCCGCCGCTGGCCATGCCCGGGTTGCCATAGGGGCAGACCGCCAGGCCCGAGGCCCCCGCCACCAGGCTGCCGGCGCCCTTGAGGATCACCGTGCCGCCATGGCGGCGCTGCAGCTCGGCGGCCGCCGCTGGGCGGTCGGCCTCCACCTCGGCGGCGCTGGTGCCCAGCAGGCGCCCGGCCTCGCCGGGATGCGGCGTCAGCAGCCAGTCGTCGCGCCGCAGGCCGGTGAAGCGATTGGCCAGCAGATTCAGGCCGTCGGCGTCGACCACCAGCGGCCGGCCGGCCTCGAGTGCCGCCTGCAGCACCGCCTGGCCCCAACTGCCCTGTCCCAGCCCGGGGCCGACGACGAGCATATCGGCCCGGGCGGGCAGCTCGCCGAGATCCCCGGCGCCGCGCACACCGTGCACCATCACCTCGGGGCGACGCACCAGGCAGGCGGTGACATGCTCCGGCGCGGTGGCCAGGCTGACCTTGCCAGCGCCCAGCCGCGCAGCGTGTTCGGCGGCCAGCAGCGCGGCTCCGCCGAACCCCGGCGCCCCGCCGAGCACCAGGGCATGGCCGGCATCTCCCTTGTGGGCGTCCCGCGGCCTTGGCGGCAGCGCCGCGGCGATCATATCGCGATGAAGCAGCCAGGCCGCCGGTGTCATGTCGGCCGTTACTGTTGCAGGGGCATCCGCTCCCGCGCCAGCCAGGTCACGGAAGACCACCCGGCCGGCCAGCGCCGGGGCGCGGCCGGTGTGCAGCCCCAGCTTGTCGCCGATGAAGGTGATCGTGCGGCTAGCCCGCACCGCCACGCCGAGCTCCGCGCCGGTATCGGCGTGGACGCCGGAGGGAATGTCGATGGCCAGCACCGGCCGGCCGCTTGCGTTGATCGCGGCGATGGCCTCGCGGAAGGCGCCGCGCACCTCGCCGGAGAGCCCGGTGCCGAGCAGCGCATCCACCATCACCTCGCCCTCGAGCGCGAGCCCGGGCCGCCAGGACTCCAGGCCGACGCCGGCCGCGCTCGCCATGTCGGCGGCCAGGCGGGCATCCCCCGAGAGGTCTTCGACGGGCTTGAGCGCCACCCGCTGCACCACCCAGCCCTCGGCGGCGGCCAGCGCCGCCAGCACATGGCCGTCGCCGCCGTTGTTGCCGCCGCCGCACAGCACGCTGAGTGAGCGGGCCTCGGGCCATGCAGCGCGCAACTCCTGCCAGGCCGCCGCGGCGGCGCGCTGCATCAGCGCGAAGCCCGCAATACCGGCGGCGATGGTGCGTCGATCCAGCTCGCGGACCTGATCGGCGCGATACAGCGCACGGCCCGACGACCGGGGCGATCCCGTCATTCCCTGTCTCCCTCGAAGGCGATGCTTTACCATGATGCGTTACAACGAAGTGTGTCCTGTATACCGCCGAACGCCAAGCGTTGCGGCTCCTTCCCGAACGGTGTTTCCTCAATCATGACCCAGCCGTCTCCCCAGGGCGACGCCCCCGATCTCGATCAACTGGCCGCGCTGATCAAGACCTGGGGTCGCGAACTCGGCTTCCAGCAGGTGGGCATCACCGACGTCGACCTGGCCGAGGACGAGGCCCGCCTGCAGCGCTGGCTCGACGCCGGCCACCACGGCGAGATGGGCTTCATGGCCAAGCACGGCACCAAGCGCACCCGCCCCGAGGAACTGGTGCCCGGCACGGCGCGGGTGATCAGCGTGCGCCTGGACTACCTGCCCCCCGAGGTGGAGACGACCAGGATGCTGGCTCGCCCGGCGAAGGCCTACGTGTCCCGCTACGCCACCGGCCGCGACTACCACAAGCTGATGCGCAAGCGCCTGGCCACGCTGGCCAAGCAGATCCAGGCCGAGATCGGCCCCTTCGGCTACCGCGCCTTCGTCGACTCCGCCCCGGTGATGGAGCGGGGCCTGGCGCGCAAGGCCGGCCTCGGCTGGTTCGGCAAGAACGCCATGCTGCTCAACCCCAAGGCCGGCTCGCTGTTCTTCCTCGGCGAGCTCTACACCGACCTGCCGCTGCCGGTGGACACGCCGTTCGAGGCGGAGCACTGCGGCAGCTGCAGCGCCTGCCGCACGGCCTGCCCCACCGATGCCATCGTCGAGGACAAGGTGGTCGACGCGCGACGCTGCATCTCCTACCTGACCATCGAGCTGCACGGCGCCATCCCCGAGGAATTCCGCACCGCCATGGGCAACCGGGTGTTCGGCTGCGACGACTGCCAGCTGGTGTGCCCCTTCACTCGCTTCACCCGGGCCAGCCGGGAGCCGGACTTCGCACCGCGCCACGACCTGGACCGCGCCGACCTGGTCGCGCTGTTCGCCTGGGGTGAGGAGGAGTTCCTGGACAAGACCGCCGGCAGCCCGATCCGCCGAATCGGCTACGAGCGCTGGCTGCGCAACCTGGCAGTGGGGCTCGGCAACGCGCCCTGGAGCGAGACGGTGGAAGCCGCGCTGCGCGCCCGGCTGGCGTATCCCTCGGACCTGGTCCGCGAACACGTGCGCTGGGCGCTGGCGCAGCAGAAGGAGAAGCGCCAGCGGGTGATTGCCGCCAGCTAAAAGCTGGAAGCTGGAAGCTGGAAGCTGGAAGCTGGAAGCTGGAAGCTGGAAGCTGGAAGCTGGAAGCTGGAAGCTGGAAGCTGGAAGCTGGAA
>NZ_JACHXM010000011.1:0-93761 GCF_014192055.1 Halomonas organivorans
CCAGCTTCCAGCTTCCAGCTTCCAGCTTCCAGCTTCCAGCTTCCAGCTTCCAGCTTCCAGCTTCCAGCTTCCAGCTTCCAGCTTCCAGCTTCCAGGTCAGCTCTCCGCCGTGCTCGCTGTGCGCGGCTCGGAGCCCGCGCCCTGCCGCTCCAGCAGCGGCTTCAGGAAGCGCCCGGTGTGAGAGGTCTCGTGCCTGGAGACCTGTTCCGGCGTGCCCTCGGCGATGATCCGGCCGCCGCCGGAGCCGCCCTCGGGGCCCAGGTCGATCAGCCAGTCGGCGGTCTTGATCACGTCGAGGTTGTGCTCGATGACCACGATGGTGTTGCCGTGGTCGCGCAGCCGGTGCAGCACGGTCAGCAGCTGGCGGATGTCCTCGAAGTGCAGGCCGGTGGTGGGCTCGTCGAGGATGTACAGGGTCTTGCCGGTGTCGCGCTTGGCCAGCTCGCGGGCCAGCTTGACGCGCTGCGCCTCGCCGCCGGACAAGGTGGTGGCGCTCTGGCCCAGGCGGATGTAGGACAGCCCCACGTCCATCAGCGTCTGCAGGCGACGGGCGATGGCCGGCACCGGGGCGAAGAACTCCAGCGCCTCCTCGACGGTCATCTCCAGGACCTCGTCGATGCCCTTGCCCTTGTACTGCACCTCCAGCGTTTCCCGGTTGTAGCGCTTGCCCTTGCAGACGTCGCAGGGCACGTAGATGTCGGGCAGGAAGTGCATCTCGACCTTGATCATGCCCTCGCCCTGGCAGGCCTCGCAGCGCCCGCCCTTGACGTTGAACGAGAAGCGGCCGGGCTTGTAGCCCCGGGAGCGCGCCTCCTGGGTGCCGGCGAACAGCTCGCGGATGGGCGTGAAGATGCCGGTGTAGGTGGCCGGGTTGGAGCGCGGCGTGCGGCCGATCGGGCTCTGGTCGATGTCGATCACCTTGTCCAGGTGCTCGAGGCCCTCGATCCTGTCGTGGGCCGCCGGGCTCAGCGCCGTGGCGCGGTTGAGTTCGCGGGCGGCGATCGGCATCAGCGTCGAGTTGATCAGCGTCGACTTGCCGGAACCGGAGACCCCGGTGACGCACACGAACAGCCCCAGCGGCAGGGTCAGGGTCACGTCCTGGAGATTGTTGCCCCGGGCGCCGCTGAGCACTACCTGCTTCTCGGGGTTGCCGGGAATCCGCCAGGGCGGCACCTCGATGCGTTTCTCGCCGGACAGATACTGGCCGGTCAGCGACTCGGGGCTGGCCATGATCTGCTCCGGAGTGCCCTCGGCGACCACCCGACCGCCGTGGACGCCGGCCCCGGGGCCGATGTCGAGCACGTGGTCGGCGGCGCGAATGGCGTCTTCATCGTGCTCCACCACGATCACGGTGTTGCCCAGATCGCGCAGGTGCTCGAGGGTCTTGAGCAGCCGGTCGTTGTCGCGCTGGTGCAGGCCGATGGAGGGCTCGTCGAGGATGTACATGACACCGACCAGGCCGGCGCCGATCTGGCTGGCCAGGCGGATGCGCTGTGCCTCGCCGCCGGACAGGGTCTCGGCGCTGCGTTCCAGGTTGAGGTAGTCGAGCCCGACGTTGACCAGGAACTCGAGGCGCGCGCGGATCTCGTTGAGGATCTTCTCGGCGATCTCGCCCTTGCGGCCCGGTAGTGCCAGGTCGTGGAAATACGCCAGTCCTTCGCCGATCGGCAGGCGCACCACGTCGGGCAGGGTGCGGTCGTCGATGTAGACATGGCGCGATTCCTTGCGCAGCCGCGAGCCGTGGCAGGTCGGGCACGGCTGGACGGCGATATGCCGGGCCAGCTCTTCGCGCACCGAGCTGGACTCGGTCTCCCGGTAGCGGCGCTGCATGTTGGGCAGCACGCCCTCGAAGGGATGTTCGCGGGTCACCTTGCGGCCGCGGTCGTTGACGTAATGGAAGGCGATGTCGTCGCTGCCGCTGCCGTGGAGGATGATCTCGCGCTCGTGGCGAGCCAGGTCCTGCCAGGGCGTCTCCAGGGTGAAGCGGTAGTGGTCCGCCACTGCCTGGAGCTGGTTGAAGTAGTAGACGCTGCGCCGGTCCCAGCCCTTGATCACGCCCTCGGCCAGCGACAGCTCGGGGTGGCTGATCAGCTTGTCGGGATCGAAGTACTGCTGCACGCCCAGGCCGTCGCAGCTCGAGCAGGCGCCTGCCGGATTGTTGAAGGAGAACATCCTGGGCTCGAGCTCGGCGATGGAATAGCCGCACACCGGGCAGGCGAAGCGCGACGAGAAGGCAAGGTCGTCGCGCTCACCGTCCATGAAGTGGATCACCGCGGTGCCGTCGGCCAGGCCGAGGGCGGTCTCGAAGGACTCGGCGAGGCGCTGGGCGAGGCCGTCGCGAACCTTGATGCGGTCCACCACCACGCTGATGTCGTGCTTCTTGTTCTTGTCGAGCGGGGCGATGTCGTCGAGTTCGAGCACCTGACCGTCGACCCGGGCGCGCACGAAGCCCTGGGCGCGCAGTTCGGCGAGCAGCTGCAGGTGCTCGCCCTTGCGCCCGCTGACCACCGGGGCCAGCAGCATCAGCTTGCTGCCTTCGGGCAGGGCCAGTACCTGGTCGACCATCTGCGAGATGGTCTGTGCCTCGAGGTCCTCGCCGTGTTCCGGGCAGCGTGGCGTGCCGGCGCGGGCGTAAAGCAGGCGCAGGTAGTCGTAGATCTCGGTGATGGTACCCACGGTGGAGCGCGGATTGTGGGACGTGGACTTCTGTTCGATAGAGATCGCCGGCGACAGTCCCTCGATATGGTCGACGTCGGGCTTCTCCATCATCGACAGGAACTGCCGCGCATAGGTGGACAGCGATTCCACGTAGCGCCGCTGGCCCTCGGCGTAGAGGGTGTCGAAGGCCAGTGAGGACTTGCCGGAGCCCGACAGTCCGGTGACCACGATCAGCCTGTCCCGGGGCAGCTCCACGTCGATCTGCTTGAGGTTGTGGGTGCGGGCACCCCTGACCAGAATCCTGTCCATTCCCACCTCGCGGGCCGCGGCAAAACGACAATTATACGGGGCCGGCCGCAACCGCGGCAAAGTCGTCCGGGGCGCGGCGTTTCCTGTGCCGCCGTGAAACGCTAGAATATGCGGTCCATCATCGGGCCTCGCGCCCACTCCCAGGAAATACCGGAATCTCTATGTCCAAGGCCAGATTGCTGTTAGCCGCCGAGCGGCGGGCCATCGTCGGTTTGGCGGGGCTCTATGCCACCCGCATGCTCGGCCTGTTCATGGTGTTGCCCGTGCTGGCCCTCAAGGCCGACGACCTGGTCGGCGCCACGCCGCTGCTGGTCGGCCTGGCGCTGGGTATCTATGGGCTGACCCAGGCCGTACTGCAGATCCCCTTCGGCCTGCTGTCCGACCGCATCGGCCGCAAGCCGGTGATCGCCGGCGGCCTGGTGCTGTTCCTGATCGGCAGCGTGGTGGCCGCCCAGGCCGACGGTATCGGCGGGGTGATCCTCGGCCGCTGTCTGCAGGGCAGCGGCGCCGTAGCCGCCGCCATCATGGCGCTGCTGGCGGATCAGACCCGCGAGCAGGTGCGTACCGCGGCCATGGCCACCATCGGCCTGTCGATCGGCGTGGCCTTTGCGGTAGCCATGGTGCTGGGGCCGCTGGTCTCGGCACACTTCGGGCTCGGCGGCGTGTTCTGGTTCACCGCCGGGCTCGCGGCGCTGGGGCTCGTCGTGCTGTGGAAGCTGGTGCCGCAGGCGCCGCAGCGCCGTGGCCATCGCGATGTCGGCCTGGACCGCGGCCAGTTGCGCAGTATCCTCGGTCGCCTCGACCTGTGGCGGCTGGACGCGTCGATCTTCGGCCTGCACCTGATCCTGATGGCGATCTTCGTTGCCGTGCCTTTCCGGCTGGTCGATGCCGGCATCGCCGAGCCTCACCATGGCCTGGTCTACCTGGCGGTCATGGGACTGTCCTTCGTGGCCATGGTGCCGCTGGTGATCGTCGCCGAGAAGCGGCGCAAGATGAAGCTGATGTGCCTGGGCGCCATCGCCGCCATCGTGGCAAGTCTGCTGGGGCTGGGCATCGCCGGCGACGGTTTGATGGCCTTGGTGGGCTGGCTGTTCGCCTTTTTCACGGCGTTCAACCTGCTCGAGGCGACCCTGCCGTCGATGATCAGCAAGCTTGCGCCGGCCGGCGCCAAGGGCACGGCCATGGGCCTGTACTCCACCAGCCAGTTCCTGGGCGCCTTCCTCGGCGGCGTGTTGGGCGGCTTCCTGTCCCAGCAATTTGGCCTGACCGCGGTGTTCCTCGGCGCGGCCGTGCTGGGCCTGGCCTGGTTCGTGCTGATGCTCGGCATGACCCCGCCGCGTCACCTGTCCAGCGAGGTAGTGGCGCTGGCCGAGGACCAGCAGGACGATGCCCTGGATACCCTGATGGCGCGCTTCGCCGCGGTGGCCGGGGTCGAGGACGTGTTGGTGGTGCCGGAGGAGCGGTTGGCCTACCTCAAGGTCGATCGTGCCCGGCTCGATAGCGAGGCGCTGTCGCGGCTGACCGGGTCTCGTTGACCCCGTCACGCTGACGGACTCGCGCCGGGAAGGTCCCGGCCCTCGGCGAGGATATCGCGACGGCGACGACCCACCGGGATCTCGCGTATAGTGGCGGGATCGGTTTTTCTCGATGCCGGGTCGGCCCGGCGCGAGCGTTCAGGAAGTGTTGAATCCAGCGGCGAGCAGCGCGCCACGACGCAGTTTGCATGCGCAGGCCGCCATTCAGTGCTTCCTTCACATTCATTCGGGCTTTCCGGGAGCCCAGGCCATACCGCCTGAGCGTGCTCCCGACGGCCAGCAGTCTTCTGCCAAGATCAAGGAGTCAACCATGGCCCGTGGCGTCAACAAGGTCATCCTCATCGGCAACCTCGGCCAGGACCCCGAGGTGCGTTTCACCCCGTCCGGCACCGCAGTGGCCAACCTCAACCTCGCCACCACCGACACCTGGACCGACCGCCAGAGCGGCCAGCGCCAGGAGCGCACCGAATGGCACCGGGTGGTGATGTTCAACAAGCTGGCCGAGATCTCCCAGCAGTACCTGCGCAAGGGCTCGCGCGTCTACGTCGAGGGGCGCCTGCAAACCCGCAAGTGGCAGGACCAGAACGGCCAGGACAAATACTCCACCGAGATCGTCGCCAACGACATGCAGATGCTCGACTCGCGCAGCGGCGGTGACATGGGCGGTGGCTTCGGCGGCCCGCAGCAGGGCGGCAACTATGGTCAACCCCAGGGCGGCCCGCAGCAGGGCGGCAACTATGGTCAACCCCAGGGCGGCCCGCAGCAGGGCGGCAACTATGGCCAATCCCAGGGCGGCCAGCAGCAGGGCGGCAACTTCGGCGGTCAGCAGCAGGGCGGCAACTTCGGTGGCCCGCAGCAGGGTGGCGGCCAGCCGCGCCCGGCGCCCCAGCCCGCGCCCAACCAGGGCGGTGGCCAGCAGCAGGGTGGCAACTTCGGAGCCCCGGATCCCGGCAGCTTCGACGACTTCGACGACGAGATCCCGTTCTGATCCTGCGCCGCCCCGTCACGAGGAGTTGCCGTGAAGCTGCTGATCCTGGATGCCGGCCACTGCCTGAGTCTTGCTCTGGCGCGGGAGGCCAATCGCCGCCGTGACGTGGAGCTGGTCATCGAGCCCGGGCTGGACCTGTCGGTCGAGCGGCTCGATGAGGTGCGCCCCGATGCGCTGGTGATTCCGCCGCTGTCGCGCCCGCTCAGTGCCGATCCGGCCGCCGTCACCGCCCATGCCGAGGCGGTGGAGGCCTGCATGGCGGCCTGTCGCGAGCGCGACGTGCCGATGGCCTGGTGCGTTTCCGACCAGCTCTACGAGGATGGCTTCGAAAGCCCGATCGACGAGCACGTCATACCGGCGCCCCGCGATGAGGGGCTGCGTCGCCTGGTGGCTACCGGCGACCGGATTCGCGGCGAACTCCCTCGCCATCTGATCGTGCGCCTGGGGCCGCTGTTCGCCCTGGAAGGCAGCCACGCCTGGCTTGGCGAGCTGCTCGATACCCTGGTCAGCGGTGGCGACCTGCGGGCCGAGGCCGACGTGATCTTCTGTCCGACCTCCGCCGACTCGGTCGCCATGGCGCTGATCGGCATCCTCCAGCAGCAGGGCTGCGGTGCTGGGGCCTGGGGCAGCTATCATCTGGCCGGCACCGAGCCGGTCAGCGCCTACACCTTCGTATCGATGGTGCGTACACAGCTGGCGACCCGGCTCGAGGGGCGCGGCGAGGAGATCGAGCTCGGCGGCGTCAAGGCGCTGAGTCACCATCACGACCAGCCGCTGCGTCGCGTGCTCAATTGCCGGCGAGTGCTCGACGTCTTCGGCGTCCACCAGAAGCCCTGGCGGCTCGAAGTGGGTCGCATGCTCGACATCTGGTGCCTGGCGCGCGACGACGACGCTCGCCCCGTCGAGGAGACCCGCGAGACATGAGCGTGATTCGCAGCATCATCTTCTACATCGGCTACTTCGTCGCCATGCTGGTGTGCGGCGTGCTGTTCCTGCCGCCTGCGCCGCTGTTGCCGCTGCGTTCGCGCTATCGCCTGCTCAATCTCTACAACCACTTCATCATCGCCTGGTTCCGGCTGGCCTGCGGGGTGCGCTACGAGATCCGCGGCCGCGAGCGGCTACCGGAAGGCCCCTGCGTGCTGCTCGCCAACCACCAGTGCGAGTGGGAGACCGTCTACCTGCAGTTGCTCAAGCCGCCGGTGTGCACGGTGCTCAAGAGGGAGCTGCTGAACATACCGATCTTCGGTTGGGGGCTGCGGCTGCTGCATCCCATCGCGCTGGACCGCTCCAAGCCCGCCAGGGCCATGAAGCAGGTGCTGACCCAGGGCAAGACCCGGCTCGAGGAGGGGCTCTCGGTGCTGATATTCCCGGAGGGCACCCGGGTCGAGCCCGGCAAGCGCCGGCGTTACAACAAGAGCGGCGCGGTCATCGCCTGTCGTGCCGGAAAGCCGGTGGTGCCGGTAGCGCACAACGCCGGGGAGCGTTGGCCGGGTCGCCACTGGGTCAAGCATCCCGGGCGGCTGACGCTGGTGGTGGGCGATCCGATCGAGACGGTTGGCCGCACTCCCGAGGAGGTTCTTGCCGAGACCGAAGCCTGGATCGAAGCGCGGCTGGCCGAAATCTCCGAGGTGCCCAGGCCGCGAGACGAGATGGCCAAGGAGCGCCAGGAGACGGCGGCGAGCTGACGACGGCCCGTCCCCTTCGGGAGCGCAGACCTGGGCTTCCGGGCGATATCGCGCAGCAGAACTGCGCTCCCGCAATGAAGGTCCCAATAAAAGAGGCGCCCCGCGGGGCGCCTCTTCGTTTTCCAGCGTCGCGTCGAGCGAGCCGATCAGCGATCAGTCGCGATACTTCTGCAGCACCAGGCAGGCGTTGGTGCCGCCGAAGCCGAAGCTGTTGGACAGCACGCGCTCGATGCTGGCGTCGCGGGTCTCGGTGACGATGTCGAAGCCGTCGGCCTGCTCGTCGAGCTGTTCCACGTTGGCGGAGGCGGCGATGAAGTCGTTCTCCATCATCAGCAGCGAGTAGATCGCTTCCTGCACGCCGGTGGCACCCAATGAGTGCCCGGTCAGCGACTTGGTGGAACTCATCGCCGGCGTGGAGTTGCCGAACACCTCGCGTATCGCCTTGAGTTCGGCGACGTCGCCCACCGGCGTGGAGGTGCCGTGGGTGTTGATGTAGTCGATGTCGCCGTCGACCGTGGCCATGGCCTGACGCATGCAGCGCACCGCGCCCTCGCCGGACGGCGCGACCATGTCGACGCCGTCGGAGGTGGCGCCGTAGCCGATCAGCTCGGCGTAGATCCTGGCGCCGCGGGCCTTGGCATGTTCCAGCTCCTCGAGTACCAGCATGCCGCCGCCGCCGGCGATGACGAAGCCGTCGCGGGCCTGGTCATAGGGGCGTGACGCCTTCTCCGGCGTCTCGTTGTAATGGGTCGACAGCGCGCCCATGGCGTCGAACAGGCAGGACAGTGTCCAGTGCTCCTCTTCGCCACCGCCGGCGAAGACCACGTCCTGCTTGCCGAGCTGGATCTGCTCCATGGCGCTGCCGATGCAGTGGGCCGAGGTGGCGCAGGCCGAGGAAATGGAGTAGTTGACGCCCTTGATCTTGAACGGCGTGGCCAGGCAGGCGGACACGGTGCTGCCCATGGTGCGGGTGACCCGATAGGGCCCCACGCGGCGCAGGCCCTTCTGGCGCATCACGTCGGCGGCCTCGACCTGGTTGGCGCTGGAGGCGCCGCCGGAGCCGGCGATCAGGCCGGTACGCTCGTTGGAGACCTGCTTCGGGGTGAGGCCTGAGTCCTCGACCGCCTGGGCCATGCTGACATAGGCGTAGGCCGCGGCATCGCCCATGAAGCGGCGCAGCTTGCGGTCGACCAGGGCGTCAAGATCGATATCGACGACCCCGGCTACCTGGCTGCGGAAGCCGAGCTCGGCGTATTCATCCTTGAAGCGAATGCCTGAGCGCCCGGTGCGCAGGGCGTCGAGAACCTGTGTTGCGTCGTTGCCCAGGCAGGACACGATGCCCAGGCCGGTGACTACCACTCGTCGCATGGGAGCCTCCTGATCAGAAATTCGCGGTGGAGGTGAACAGGCCGACCCGCAGGTCGTTGGCCTGATAGATGTCGCGGCCGTCCACGGACACGGTGCCGTCGGCGATGCCCAGGATCAGGCGCCGGGTGATGATGCGCTTGATGTTGATGCGATAGGTCACCTTCTCGGCATCCGGCAGGATCTGACCGCTGAACTTGACCTCGCCGCAGCCAAGGGCACGGCCGCGGCCGGGATGCCCCAGCCAGCCCAGGTAGAAGCCGACCAGCTGCCACATGGCATCGAGGCCCAGGCAGCCGGGCATCACCGGATCGCCGGGGAAGTGGCAATCGAAGAACCACAGGTCCGGGCGAATATCCAGCTCGGCGATCAGTTCGCCCTTGCCGTGTTCGCCACCCTCTTCATGGATGTGACTGATGCGGTCGAGCATCAGCATGTTGGGTGCCGGCAGTTGGGCGTTGCCGGGGCCGAACAGCTCGCCACGGCTGCATGCCAGCAGTGCTTCGCGATCAAAGGAATGTTGCTTGGTCACTGAATCGTTCCGAGTGTCGAGGTGATGGTATGCCGTGAGCGAACGGCATGCGGCCGCCCAGGCGGCCCCGCCTAGTCTACTGTTCGCGTCCCGCGAATGCACCCCAGGCAAGGCGTTGGACGCTTTCGGTCGCCAAGCGGGGTACAGTTCCGTAAGTATCGGCCGATATAAGGTCGACGGCGTCCCCCCGCGTGGGGGCATCATTCACGTTCACCAGCCGAGGCCGAAGCCATGTGGCCCGTCTTTTCGCTCAATCGCCCGCTGATGTGGGTCGCCCTGGCTGCCCTGTCGGCCAGCGTCTGGCTGCCTGACCTCGGGCTGCGGCTGGCTGCCGTGCTGATTGCGGCGGTAGGCCTGTGGGACGCCTGGCGACAGGTTCACCAGGAGCACCTGCGGGCGCGCCTGGGCCAGGAGGCGCTGACCCTGACCGAGGAGGGCGTGATCGTCACCGATGCGGCCAACCGCATCCTGGTGGTCAATCCGGCCTTCACCCAGATCACCGGCTACGAACAGGACGAGGTGAGCGGACTCAATGTGGCTTCCCTGGCCGCACCGCGTCACGACAAGGCGTTCTTCGAGCGCTACTGGCAGACCCTGCAAAGCACCGGGCGCTGGGAGGGCGAGATCTGGAACCGGCGCAAGCAGGGCGACGAGTATCCCGAATGGCTCAAGGTTCGGGCGGTGACCGACGACAACGGGCGGGTGCGCCACTATGTGTGTCTGTTCTCGGACATCTCCATGCGCAAGGCCCGCGAGCGCGACCTGCGCCGCATCGGCTTCGAGGATCCGCTCACCGGCCTGCCCAATCGGCGGCGACTTCATGACCTGCTGAGCTCGAGGCTGCGCCACCTGCTGGCTGGCGAGTGCCTGGACATGGCGATGATCGATATCGACGGCTTCAAGGAGGTCAATGACGGCCTCGGCGTCGAGCACGGCGACCGCCTGCTGGCGCGGGTCGGCGAGCGCCTGGCGCGCTACGTCGCCGGCGGCGTGGTGGGTCGATTGGGCGGCGACGAGTTCATGGTCATCCGTACCACCACCTTCGACGACCACGAACAGTGGGTGGCCAGCCTGCAGGCTCACCTGGGCGAGCCCTTCGAGCTCGATGGCCACTCCCTGCGCCTGGGGGTGACCGTCGGCAGCTGCCGGGCCCCCGAGGATGGCCGCGACTCGGGCGTGCTGTTCCAACGCCTGGAGTCGGCGCTGTACGCCGCCAAGCGCCACGGTCGCAATCACTGCATGCGTTTCCGGCCGGCGCTGGATGTCCAGGACAGCCCTCGCCTGGCGCTGGTCAACGAGCTGCGCAACGCGCTGGCCACCGGCGGGCAGCTGGAGCTTCACTACCAGCCCCAGTACCGCCTGGCCGACGATGGCCTGGCTGGCCTCGAGGCGTTGCTGCGCTGGCGACATCCGCGCGACGGCATGATCTCCCCGGGAGAGTTCATTCCCCTGGCCGAGCGTCATGGCCTGATGGCGTCGCTGGGCAACTGGGTGATCGACCAGGCGCTGGCGCAGCTCGCCCACTGGCGTCAGCAGTCGATGCTCGAGGTGCCGGTATGGATCAATATCTCGGCCATGCAGCTGTTCCAGGGCGACCTGGAGGCGGCGCTCGCCGCCGGCCTGGCGCGTCACGACGTGCCG
The DNA here is from genome assembly GCF_014192055.1 of Halomonas organivorans. Lineage (GTDB taxonomy): Bacteria > Pseudomonadota > Gammaproteobacteria > Pseudomonadales > Halomonadaceae > Halomonas > Halomonas organivorans. Next base: position 10,714 of record NZ_JACHXM010000011.1, read on the forward strand.
GCCCGACTGTTGGGCCTCGAGCTGACCGAGTCGGTACTGCTCGACGAACGTGCCGGCGACGTGGCGCCGCGTCTCGAGGCGCTGCGCCAGCGTGGCCATCCGGTCGCCATCGACGACTTCGGCACCGGCTATTCCTCGCTCGGCTACCTCAAGCACCTGCCGCTGGACAAGCTCAAGCTCGATCGTGCCTTCGTGCGGGCGCTGCCCGACAACCGAGCCGACGCCGCCATCGTCGACGCGGTGCTGGCCATGGCCCGTGGGCTGGGCCTTGAAGTGGTGGCCGAGGGCGTGGAGACGCCCGCCCAGCGCGACTTCCTGCGCTCGATGGGCTGTGAGCTGGTGCAGGGCTTTCTCTACGACCGGCCGCTGACCGTGCACGACCTGGAGGCGCGCTGGCGTGAGCGCATGTCAGCCTCGCTGGGCGAATCCGCCGCGCCGGCCGAGACGATGGCTCAGCCACAGGCATAGCAGCGCCCAGCAAAGGGCTTCGGCGGCCAGCAGCCAGGGAGCGAGCGTGACGTCGGCGAGCTCGGCGCCGGCATAGTAGGATAGCGGCCCGCTGACGGCGCCGCCGGCCACTGCCAGCCAGGGGTGGCGCCACAGCCAGGCCAGCGAATGCTGCAGCAGGGTGGCGAACAGCGGCCACAGCAGCCACAGCCATAGCGGCAGGGGGCCTATCCACAGCGGCAGGGGCCCCGGGGCGAGCGGCTCCGCTGGAAAGCGGAAGCCGCCGGCCAGGGCCAGGCTGCCATCGATCGCCAGCCCCAACGCCGCGAAACCCGCCAGCCAGCGCCACTCTCCGGGAGCAGCCTGCCAGCGCAGGTGGGCCAGGAGAATCCCCGCCACGACCACCAGCCCCGCCAGGCTGCCGCCCAGCACGCAGGTCAGCCAGCCCAGCTGGAAGCCGGCCAGGTTGGCCAGCGCCCGCCAGATGCCCTGCGTCACACCGCCCCCGTGAGCGGTGCCGGCCGGGCGCCGGGCTTGGCCAGCAGCCACTGGCTGGTGCCGATGGTGCGCTCGAGGAAGCCTCCCTCGCAGTAGCACAGGTAGTAGCGCCACATGCGAATGAAGCGTTCGTCGTAGCCGAGCCGTCGCACGGTATCCAGGTTGGCCTCGAAGCGGTGCCGCCACTCGCGCAGGGTGCGGGCGTAGTGAAGACCGATCTCGTCCAGGCCCACCAGGTTCAGCGAGGTGCACCGGGCCAGGCCGTCGAGCAGCGCCCGGTGGGAGGGCAGGAAGCCGCCGGGGAAGATGTAGCGCTTGATGAAGTCCATCTCCCGCTTGGCGGCCTCGTAGCGCTGGTCGCGAATGGTGATGGCCTGCAGCATGGCCATGCCGTCGTCGGTCAGCAGCCGGTCCAGGGTGGTCAGGTAGGTCGCCAGGTACTGGTGGCCGACCGCCTCGATCATCTCCACCGAGATCAGCCGGTCGAAGCGGCCCTCGAGCTCGCGGTAGTCGCGCTTGAGCAGGGTGACGCGGTCCTCCAGGCCTTCCTCGGCCAGCCGCCGGGCGGTGTGGGCGTACTGCTCGTCGGAGATGGTGGTGGTGGTGACCCGACAGCCGCGGGTGCGGGCGGCATGGATGGCCAGCCCCCCCCAGCCGGTGCCGATCTCCAGCAGATGGTGATGAGGGCGCACGTCGAGGCGCTCGAGCATCAGCTCGAGCTTGTGGGTCGAGGCCTCCTCGAGGCTGGCATCGGCGTCGGGGAAGACGGCGCTGGAGTACATCCAGTGGCGGCGGTCGAGGAAGGTCGCGAACAGCTCGTTGCCGATGTCGTAGTGGGCGGCGATATTGCGCCGCGAGCCGTTCAGGCTGTTGCGCTGCAGCCGGTAGAGGGCGCCGAGCAGCCAGCGGCCGGCACCCGCCAGGCCGCCCTCCATCTCGCCGTTGACCCGCTCCAGGTTGGCGGCGAACAGCCGCACCAGGGCCACCGGATCATCGGCGTCCCAGTCGCCGTCCATATAGGCCTCGCCGGCGCCCACGGTGCCGCCCAGCGCCAGGCGCCGCCAGGCCCGCGAGTCGCGGACCACCAGGGTCACCGAGAGCGGGCCGCCGCGGCCCAGGCGATGGCGCTGGTGGCCCTCGATCAGGGTGATTTCGCCGCCTTCCAGCCGATCCAACTGGTTGATCAGGCGAGCCTTGAGCCAGCGCGTCAGTCGATCGCCCTCGGCCGGCAGTGGACGGGCGTTGGCGGTGCGTGTATTCACGGCGAACTCTCCTGATGGCGGGGATGATCGTGGACGGGGACGCGCTTGAGCCATAAACGCAGGGCCTCGAAGTGGATGCCGGCGACGGTCTTCAGCGCCATCGCCGGGTGGCGTGCCAGGGTGGCCAGCAGCACGCCGCGGGTGGCCGGGCGGGCTTCCAGGCTGAGGGTGGCGTCGAAATGGCGCTCGTCGTCTCGCCAGGTCTCCATGTGCAGGGTCAGGCGCTCGCCGGGCGTATCGAAGCGCCAGCGATAGCGCATGTCCATGGGATTGAACGGCGAGACGTGCATGGCCTTGTCGAACTCGGCGCGATGGCCGTGGCGGCGAGGCTCGACCCGGCAGGCGTAGGTGGTGCGCTCGCCCCAGGGCGTGTTGCTGACCTCGCCGAGCAGGGCGCGCAGCTCGCCCCGGGCGTCATAGGCGTAGTACAGCGACACCGGATTGAAGCCCACGCCCAGGGTCCGCAGCTGGGTGAGCAGGCAGATGCGTCCGTCAGGGGCGTCGCCCAGCAGCCGCGTCAGCTCGGCGCGCACGGCATCCTTGAGCGGCCTGTCGAAGGGCGCCAGGTAGTCCTCGCGGCGAAAGCGCGCCAGCGCCGGACGCCGGGCGCTGAATCCGGGTACGCCGTCGAACAGCTCCGGTAGCTCATCGAGGTCGAGCCAGGCCATCCATAGCCGGTAGCGAAAGGCATGGGCGCGAGGCAGGAAGCGGCGATGGCGCAGCCAGCCGCTATAGATGCGCGATCGCGGGGCGCGGATCATGCTGGCACCTCCGTGGCTGCACGGGCGGAGACGGGTGTGTCGGGATCGCAGCCCAGTGACCGGGCGACCCGCAGGGCGCTCCATACGCCGTCCTCATGGAAGCCGTTGCGCCAGTAGGCGCCACAGAAATGAGTCCGCAGGCCCGGTCCGGAGATCTCGGCGTGGCGATCCTGGGCGTTCATGCCGGCGAGGGTGAACTGCGGGTGGGCATAGGTGTAGCGGCCGAGCACCTTGGCCGGATCGATGCTGTCACTGTCGTTGAGGGTTACGCAGAAGGTATGCGGGGCCGTGATGCGCTGCAGGATGTTCATGTCATAGGTCACCGAGACCCGGGCGTCATCGCCGCGCCCGTCGAGCCGGTAGTTCCAGCTCGCCCAGGCGCGCCGGCGGCGGGGCAGCAGGCGAGTATCGGTGTGCAGCACCACCTCGTTGTCCTGGTACGGCAGGTCGCCCAGGATCGCTCGCTCGCCGGGGCTGGCATCGTCGAGCAATGCCAGGGCCTGGTCGGCGTGGCAGGCCATCACCACCTGGTCGAAGCGTTCCTCGCCGGCGGCACTGCGCAGGCGCACGCCGTCCGCCTCGCGACGCACGCCGTGGACCGGGGTGGCCAGCCGGATGCGTTCGGCGTAGGGGGCGGTGAGTGCCGGGATGTAGGCGCGCGAGCCGCCGACCAGGGTGTACCACTGGGGGCGCTCCTCGATCGACAGCAGCCCGTGGTGATGGAAGAAGCGCACGAAGAAGCGTGCCGGGAAGTCGCGCAGCTCGCCGATGCTGGCCGACCAGATTGCCGCGCCCATGGGCAGCAGGTAGCGCCGCTGGAAGACCTCACCGTAGCCGCCGGCCGCCAGGTAGTCGCCCAGCGTCAGATCTGCCGGCAGGCGCTCGCCGACCAGCGCCCGGGTGGCCTCGCGGTTGAAGCGCAGGATGTCGCGCAGCAGGCCGTGGAAACTCGGTCGCAGCAGGTTCGTCCACTGGGCGAACAGCCGCGGCAGGCTGTGGCCGTTGTATTCGAAGTCGCGCGCCGTCTCGTGCACCGAGAAGCTCATCTCGGTGGCTTGGCTGGCCACCCCAAGGGTATCCAGCAGGCGCTGGAAGTGGGGATAGGTCCAGTCGTTGAAGACGATGAAGCCGGTATCCACGGCATAGTCACGGCCGTCGACGGTGACATCCACGGTGGCGGTGTGGCCGCCGAGACGTGGGGCGGCCTCGAACAGCGTGACCTCGTGGCGGGCGGAGAGGTACCAGCCGGCCGCCATGCCGGCGATGCCGCTGCCGACCACCGCGATGCGCTGGCGGCGGTGGGGGGATGCGGGAGTGGCGAGCGACGTCATGACGAAGCCTCCGTAGCGGCGGGATCGCGGGCCAGGCGGCGGCCGAGGCGGAAGCGCAGCCCCGGCGGCAGGATGCCCAGCAGCTTCAGCACCAGGGTGAAGCGGCGCGGGAAATGAATGTCCAGGCGATGCGCCTCCAGGCCCTTGAGGATCGCCTCGGCGGCCGTCTCGACGTCGACGCGCATCGGCATCGGGAAGTCGTTGCGGTCGGTGAGGGGCGTCTTCACGAAACCGGGATGGATGATGCTGACATCGATACCCTCGCCGGCCAGGTCGAGGCGCAGTGACTCCAGGAAATGGCTGAGCGCCGCCTTGGAGGCGCCGTAGGCCTCGGCACGCGGCAGCGGCAGGTAGGCCGAGGCGCTGGAGGTGGCGGCCAGCAGCGGTCGGGCGCCCTGGGCTCGTGCCTGGCGCAGCAGCGGTAGCGCGGCCTCCACGCCATGGATGACGCCGAACAGGTTGGCCGAGAACACGCGGGAGAACAGCTCAGCATCGAAGTGCCTGGCGTCGAGGTACTCGCAGGTGCCGGCATTGAACAGCGCCAGATCGAGGCGGCCGAAGCGGGCGGCGATGCGATCGCCGGCGGTCAGCATGGCGCCGCGGTCGCCGACGTCCAGCGGCAGCAGCAGGGCGTTGTCGCGGTCGCCGGCCAGCGTTTGCAAGGCATCAAAGCGGCGGGCGCTGAGGGCGACCCGATGGCCCTGGTCGAGCAGTCGCGTCGCCAGGGCGCGGCCGATGCCGGAGGTGGCGCCGGTCAGCCATATGCAGCGGGGCGTGTGGGGTGCCGTCATCGTGCCTCCTCTCATCGTGGCGCATCCTCTCCCTGTGGATACGCGGGAGGTGGCGTATCGGTTTCAGCCTCCCGCGGCGTGGCGCTTCATCCAGCGCACCAGCGGACCCAGCAGCGGCAGGCGCTCGTAGAGCAGCTCGCCGGCGTCGAAGTAGTCCCGGTGGTGACTCACCCGCCCCGAGCCGTCGGCCGCGAAGACCAGTCTCGAGGCGCCCTCCACCGTGATTTCCCTGCCGCTCGATAGACGTCGGTGGGCGAGGTGCATCGTCCAGGTCACGAAGGCGATATCGCCTTGGCGCTGCTGCTCGTGAAAGACGAAGCGGCATGCCGTCACGTTCTCGTACAAGCCAGCGAAGTCGCGCTCCAGGGCCGCCAGGCCGTCGATGCGGTGCAATGGATCGACGAAGCTGACGTCTGGAGTATATATCTTGTACAGATTTTTTGTACATGATTTGTCTAGCTTGTTGTAGAAGGCGCAGAAGGCCTCCAGTGCCGGGTCCGGTGACATGACGTCCTCCTGGGCAGGCGACGAAGAAGAGCGGAGCGGGAATGGCTGGGAAAATGAGGTGCTGAGACGTGGCCGGGAGCGGCGCCCGCGTCAGGATGCGGGCGGCAGGTTCTTGAACGCGTCCAGCGCCCGGGCGCGGGCGGCCTTGTGGTCGACGATCGGCGCCGGATAGTCGACGCCGCTCAGCAGGTCGCTGCCCGGGGCGTGGCGGCCCTTGGGCGGAAGCTCGGCGAGCGCCGGCAGCCACTCGGCGAGGAAGCGGCCCTCCGGGTCGAAGCGCTGGGACTGAGTGGTGGGGTTGAAGATGCGGAAGTAGGGTGCGGCATCGGTGCCGGTGGAGGCGGCCCACTGCCAGCCGCCGTTGTTGGCGCCGAACTCGCCGTCGACCAGGTGGCGCAGGAAGAAGGCCTCGCCGCGGCGCCAGTCGATCAGCAGGTGCTTGGACAGGAACATGGCGGTGACCATGCGCAGCCGGTTGTGCATCCAGCCGGTGGCGACGAGCTGGCGCATGGCGGCGTCCACGATGGGATAGCCGGTGCGCCCCTCGCACCAGGCTCGGAAGCCGGCCTCGTCGTCTCGCCATGGCAGTGCCTCGGTGTGGCGCTGGAAGGCGCGATGGCGGCATACCCGCGGGAAGCCCGCGGCAATGTGTTGGTAGAACTCGCGCCAGATCAGCTCGCCGACCCAGGCGGTGAGGCCGGCGTCGCCGTCCGCCAGGGCGCCGTCGTTCTCGGCCAGTACCGCCTGCAGGCACTGTCGATGGGAGATCATGCCCAGTGCCAGATAGGGCGAGAGCTCGCTGGTGCCACGGATCGCCGGGAAGTCGCGCTGATCGTCGTAGTGGCGGCCGCGAAAGCGCAGGAAGCGCTCCAGGCGATCCGCGGCCGGGCCCTCGCCGGCGGGCCACAGGCGGCCGTCGATCGGCGCGTCTTCGAGCTCGGGCAGTTCGGGAATGGGCTCGGCGTCCAGCGTCAACGTGGCCTGGGGCGCCGGGGTATCCTGAAGCGCCAGGCGGTCGGCGGTGATCGCCTTGTGCCAGGCCTTGGCGAAGGGCGTGAAGACGCCATAGAAATCCCCCTTGCCGGTCAGCAGCTCGCCCGGAGCGAAGGCCACGGCGTCGCGATGGCCGTGGGCGGTCAGGCCTGCTTGTTCGAAGGCATCGATCACCGCGGCGTCGCGGCGTGCCTCGTCGAGGGGATACTCGCGATTGAAGTGCAGGGCCTCGGCGCCGAGTTCCCGGGCCAGGGCGAGCAGCGTCGCCGGGGCCTGGTCGAAGTGCTCGATGTCGCGATGCAGCAGGGGAATGTTGAGCCCTGCCAGCGCCTCTGACAGTGCCGCGACGCCGCGTCGCCAGAAGTCCAGCTTGTTGGCACCGTGGCCGTGCTCACGCCACTGGGGCACGCAGCGCAGGAAGACGCCGATTACCGGCCCGCGGCGGGCCGCGGCGGCCAGGGCGGTGTTGTCGTGGATGCGCAGGTCGCTGCGGAACCAGACCAGGGTCGGGGACATCGTCGTCTCCGTTCAGGCGGCTTGGGTCAGGGATGTCAGGCGCTTCATGGCGTGGGTCAGGTCGTCGCCGAGCACTTCCACGCCGGAGCCTTCAAGATCGCCCTGGCGGATGCGGGCGACCGGTCCGCAGAGGGTCAGCGGCACCTCGAGCTGCTCGGCCAGCCGCGGTAGCTGACGGCGCACCAGGTCGGCGCGTTCGGCGCGGCCGCTGGCCAGCAGCAGGGCCTGGGCATGGAAGCGCTCCACGGCGAGCGGCAGCTCCTGGGCCGGCAGGGGCGCGTCCAGCCACTGCACGCGATAGCCGCGATCGGCGGCGGCCAGGGCGGCGAGTAGCCCCCACAGCGGGCCATCGTCGGGCAGCGGCACGATCAGCAGCGTCGGCCCGCTGGCCAGGGCATTGGCGTGATAGAGGCGCGTGCCGATACGGGTGCGCAGGAAAGCCTCGAGGGCGCGGCGCTGAAGGTCGGCGCCCAGGCGATCGTCCCAACGTTCCTCCAGCTCGCGGAGCACCGGCTGCCACAGCTCGTCGAGGCAGGTGGCCACCGGATAGAGCGCCAATCCCTGGTTGAACAGCGCTTCCAGGCGTTCCAGGTCGAGCGCCTCCACGGCGGTGATCAACTGGTGACGCTGATTCTCCCAGTCGCCGGCAGCGGGGGGCGGCGCCTCCACGGCCTCGGGCTGCTCGAGGAGTTCGCGCACCTGGCTGACCGGCACGCCGCGATTGAGCCACTGCAGGATGCGCTCGACCCGGGCGATGTCATCCTTGGCGTAGAGACGATGGCCCTTGGGCGTGCGCTTGGGGCGGATCAGTCCGTAGCGACGCTCCCAGGCGCGCAGGGTCACGGCGTTGACGCCGGTCAGGCGCGAGACTTCGCGGATCGGATAGAGCGGCGCATCGGCCGGGTGGTTCGCCTGATCGCTCATGCGCGTCTCTGCCTCGGTGGTGGAGTCGGTGACGGAAAGAAGGGCGTTCAGTCGATAATTTTGTACAAAATCCGAGCGATGTACAACACGTCGCCTCACCCAGGCTCTCCGGCCCGCTCGGCGATCACGGCTGCCAGGGCCTCGACGAAGGCCGGATGTTCGCCCACTGGCGGCAGCAGGGTCAGGTTCAGGCCGGGGTGGACCTCGCCGAGGGCGGCGACCTGGCCGGGAACGTCGCGCCGCAGATGACGACCGGCGGCGAAGAACAGCGGCAGGATCTCGGCGCGGGTGATGCCCTCGGCGGCCAGCTCCGCTACGGTGTCCTCCAGAGAGGGGGCGCAGATTTCCATGTAGGCCAGTCGCAGCGGCGTGGATAGCCGTTCGGCCAGTTGTTCGGCCAGGCGCTCGAAGGGGGCGCGCCAGTTCGGATCGCTGGAGCCATGGGCCATCAGGATGAGGGCGTTGGGCATAGCGGGAATTCTCCTGATTGCGGGGCGCCGGCCGCGGAGCGTGGCCCTGCAGCGGCGCGAGTTTACCGCTAGACTAGCAGAGGTGTACAACAGCTGTATAACACCCATGCATCGCGTGACAGGGAGAATCATATGCGCGTGCTGATCACTGGCGGCAGTGGTTTCGTCGGCCAGGCGCTGTGTCGCCGGCTCGTCGAAGCGGGACATCGGGTCCAGGTGGTGTCTCGGGACCCGGCACAGGCCCGGATACGGTTGCCCGAGGGGATCGATGTCCGGCGCTCGGCGCTGGACTTCGTCGATGCGCCGCCGAAGGCGCTGGTCAACCTGGCCGGCGAGCCGATCGCCGGCAAGCGCTGGAGCGATGCCCAGAAGGAGCGCCTGCTCGACTCCCGGCTCAATGCCACCCGCGAGCTGGTGCAGCTCAGCGAGCAGCTCAAGGCGACCCAGGGATCTGCCCCGTCGGTGATGGTCTCCGCCTCGGCCATGGGCTACTACGGCGACCAGGGCGAGGCGCCGGTCACCGAGGAGACGCCGCCACACGACGAGTTCGCCCATCGGCTGTGCCAGCGCTGGGAGGAGGCCGCCCGCGATGTCACGGCCCACGGGACTCGACTGGCGATCCTGCGCCTGGGGCTGGTGCTGGACGCCGGCGGTGGCGTCCTGCAGCGCATGCTGCCGCCCTTTCGCCTGGGCCTGGGCGGGCGCTTCGGCGACGGTCGCCAGTACATGCCCTGGGTGCATCGCCAGGACCTGGTGAGCGCCATCCTGTTTCTCATCGAGCGCGACGATCTCGACGGGGCCTTCAACGGCAGCGCCCCGCACCCGGTCACCAATGCCGTCTTCACGAGGCTGCTGGCGCGCCATCTGCATCGCCCGGCGCTGCTGCCGGTGCCTGGCCGGGCGCTGGAGATCGCCTTCGGCGAGATGTCGCGGCTGCTGCTGACCGGCGCCGACATGCGCCCGGCACGCCTGGAGGAGGCCGGTTTCGTGTTCCGCTTTCCGACACTGGAAGAGGCCCTGACCGATATTCTCGGCTAGGGAAACGCTGATTTATTGCTGCTCCTGAAACGACGAGCCCCCGCCGGCAGCGTGCCGGCGGGGGCTCTTGGTTGGACGCGGCGACCGGGCTCGTCCGGTCGGATCGCCTAGCGGGTGTTCTCGTCGATGGTGACGATCACGCGCACCGCGTCCAGCCGCAGCCGGGTGCCCTCGATGGCGGCGTCCAGCGCGGCGCGCTCCTCGCGCAGTGCCGTCAGCTCGTCCTCGCGCACCGCGGGGTTGCGCCGGGCCAGGGCCTCCAGGCGGGTCAGCTCGGCGTCCAGCGCCTCGCGCATGCGCGTCTGGGCCGCCTCGACGATGCTCGGCAGTTCCCGCTCGGCCTCGGCCTCGGCGCGGTCGAGCAGCTCGCGGAGCTGGTCGTGGCGGCTCTTGATCAGGTCGCGGGCCACCGCCTTCTTGACCTTCTGCAGGTTCTTGGAGAGCCCGGTGAAGGAGACCTTGGCGGTCAGGTTGGCGCCGGACTCGTCGAGCAGCACGCGCACCGCGGTGGGCGGCAGGAAGCGGTTGAGGTGCAACCGCTTGGGCGCCGGGCAGTGGGTGCGGAACACCAGCTCGGTCATTAGCCGGCCGCCGGGGATGGAGGGATGCTTGAGCAGCGCCAGCGCGGTGTTGCCCATGGTGCCGTCGAGGATCCGCCCCATCATCTCGCGGGTCAGCGGGTGTTCCCAGGACAGGTGCTGGACGTCGTCCCGGGCCAGGGCGCGTTGCCGCGAGAAGGTCGCCGAGAAACCGTCCTCGCCCTTCACCAGCCCCGGCAGGCCGTCGAGCATCTGCGGGCCGGGCACCAGGTGCTGGATGTCGCCGCCCAGATCCCTGGCGTCGACGCCGAAGATGTCCAGCGCCTGGTCGATATAGCGGCGCAGGGCGCGATCCTCATCCAGCTCGCGGATTGCCGCAATGGTGGCCTCGGCACGCTGCGGCCGGCAGGCGTTGAGCTCGAGCAGGCGGTTGCGCCCGGCGTCGCGCTCGGCCAGGCGGCGGTCGAACAGCTCGCGGGTCTCGGTGATCACCTCGTCCAGGCTCTCGGCGTCGAGCAGCGCGTCGGCCAGGGCGTCGCCGAAGGCCTCGTAGAGCTCGCCGCCCAGGCCGTGGGGCGCGCTGAAGGCGTCCATGCCCTCCTGGTACCAGCGCAGCAGCTGCTCGCCGGGGCTGCCGGCGAACACCGGCACGTGCAGCTCGATGGCGTGGCGCTGGCCGATGCGGTCGAGTCGCCCGATGCGCTGCTCGAGCTGATCCGGATGCAGCGGCAGGTCGAACATCACCAGGTGACGGCAGAACTGGAAGTTACGGCCCTCCGAGCCGATTTCCGAGCACACCAGCACCTGGCAGCCGTCCTCGGCATCGGCGAAGGCCGCCGCGGCGCGGTCGCGCTCGACCAGGGTGAGGTCCTCGTGGAACACCGGGGCGTGCACGCCGCCCAGTACCCGCAGGCCGTCGGCCAGGCCCTGGGCGGTCTCGCGGTCGTGGGCGATGACCAGGATCTTGTCGTCGCCGAGCTCGGTGAGGCGCTCCAGCAGCCAGGTCACGCGCGGGTCAAACTGCCACCAGGGCTCGGCATTGAGCGGGTCGTCGGCCAGCGCCTGGTACATGGTGTCCAGGTAGATCAGCACTTCAGGATGGTCGAGGCCGGTCTCGATCAGCAGTTCGTCGAGGTAGTCCTCGTCACGGGCCAGGCGGCGCAGCACGCGGCGATAGGCGGAAGGCGGCTCGAGTCGTTCGACGTGCAGGCGTCGCTCGGGGAAGCCGCCGACGTGGCGGCGGCTGTTGCGGAACATTACCCGGCCGGTGCCGTGGCGATCGAGCAACTGGTCGCGCAGTTGGTCGCGGGCCGAGGCGCGCTGGGCCTCGTCGCTTTCGGCGTCGGCCAGGGTGCCGAGCAGCGCCGCGCTGTCGGGATCGTCGCTGACGGCGGCTACCGCGTCGCGCGCGGCGGCGTCACCGGGCAGGCGCTCCAGGGCCTCGATGGCGGTAGCCACTTCGACGTAGTGGCGCTCCTCCTCCTGGAAGGCCCCCAGGCTGTGGTAGCGGTCCGGATCGAGCAGGCGCAGCCGCGCGAAGTGGCTCTCCTGGCCCATCTGCTCGGGGGTGGCGGTGAGCAGCAGCACCCCGCTGGCGGCGCCGGCCAGGCGCTCGACGCAGGCGTAGCCGGGGCCGACCTCGTCGCCGTTCTCGCGCCACTCCAGGTGGTGTGCCTCGTCGACGATCAGCAGGTCCCAGTCGCCGGCCTCGGCCTGGGCCTGACGGTGGGGGTTGGCGAACAGCCAGTCCTGGCTGGCCAGCACCAGCTGGCCGGTCTCGAAGGGATTGCCGTCGCCCTGGGCCTGGCTCTGCTGCTCGTCGAGCAGGGTGACCTCCAGCGAGAAGCGGCGCAGCAGCTCCACCAGCCATTGGTGGGTGAGGCTGGCCGGCACCAGGATCAGCGCCCGCTCGGCGCGGCCGCTGAGCAGCAGGCGGTGCAGTATCAGGCCGGCCTCGATGGTCTTGCCCAGGCCGACCTCGTCGGCCAGCAGCACCCTGGGCGCCTGACGGCGGGCGACTTCGTCGGCGATGTAGAGCTGGTGCGGAATCAGATCGATGCGCGGCCCGGCCAGTCCCAGCGCCGGGCTCTGCTCGGTGCGGTGGTGATGGTGCAGGGTGCGGAAGCGCAGGTCGAACCAGTCGTTGCGGTCGACCTGGCCGGTCAGCAGACGGTCGCGCGCCTGGTCGAACTGCATGGTGTCGGCCAGCCGGGCCTCGGGGAGCTCGCGAACCTCGCCCTGGTCGTCCTCGCCGATGTAGACGATCAGGCCGCCGGCTTCCTTGCTGTCGTCGACGGTCATCTGCCAGCCCTCGGCGCACTGGATGCGGTCGCCGCTGCCGAAGACCACCCGGGTGAGGGGGGCGTGCTGACTGCTGTAGGTGCGGGTTTCCTGGCTGGCGCCGAAGAGGACGGTGACGCTGCGTGGGTCGCAGTTGAGGATGGTACCCAGGCCGAGTTCGGCCTCGCCATCGCTGATCCAGCGCTGGCCGGGAGAGAAGTCGCTCATGGTGCCTCGGGGATGCTAGGGATCGGTACTCGCGCCGCTGGCCACGCCCGGCCTTCGGCGACAGGGCGCGGTATCTTACAGCAATCCCCGGCGCGGCTTAAGAGCCTCCTTGGCGTTTCTCGGGCAATCGCGGCTCGCTCGGGACGCCGTCGGCAACTTGTGCCTCACTCCTCACCGTCATCCAGCCAGTCGTCCAGGATGGCTTGGGTCAGCTCGCCCACGTGTCGCTCGCGGGTGCGTCCGTCGGCGTCGAACAGCAGCGTGGTGGGAAGCCCCGGGGCGTCGCTTGCCACCATCAGCGACTGGCGAGGGTCGAGCAGGGCATGCGAGAAGGCGAGTCCCTGGGCGTCGAGATAGCGCGCCACCGGCAGCAGGTCCTCGCCCTGGTTGACCACCACCACGGTGACATCGTCACGGCCATCGGCCTCGGCGAGTCGCGGCAGCTCGCGTCGGCACGGCGGACACCAGGTGGCCCAGAGGTTGACGATGACGCGCTGGCCGGTGAGGCCGGCCAGGTCGACCGGCTCGCCGTCGAGGTTCTCCAGGGTCAGCTCGGGCAACTGGCGCGGCGTCATGCCGCTACCCAGCGGCGCCCAGCTCATCAGCCCCAGCCAGACCAGCGCGGCGCCCAGGGTGAGGCCCAGGGCGCGGTACATGACGCCCAGGCGGTCGCGCAGCGTCCAGGCGCTCCAGGCCAGCGCCGCCAGCAGGCCGAACAGGCCGTGATAGCCCGGTAGCCACAGCTTGAGCGCCGTCAGCGGGTCCGCCTGGTAGGCGGGCAGGTTCAGTGCCACGTGGCCCAGCCGCGCGCCGACGATCCAGGCGATGACCAGGCCGTTGAACCAGCGGGCCCGGCGGCGACGGGGCAGGCCCAGCAGCCAGGCGCTGGCGATGAGCAGCAGCAGGGCGGAAATCAGGGCGTAGAGGCGGGGCAGGGGAAGCAGTACGGGCCCCAGGGCGATGGCGTCCATGGCGTGGCGGGCTCTCTCCTTGGGTTCTCTTTAGCAGGCTCGGCGCATCGCGCCGGACCGGGTACACTGGGCGGATTTTCCTCGCCAAGCCTACTGCCGGTGGGCGGGGCTGTCATCAGCAGGAGCGTTCATGGCACGACAGGCCTTCGATACCCTGCGGGCCCTGGCGATCGCCAGCCAGGCCCTGGGCTTCATCCTCATCATCACTCTGGAAACCGTCCTCGGCGATGCCGCCCGTCCCTGGCAGGGCTGGACACTGGGGGCCATGGTGGTGGCGGCGCTGTGGATCGCCCTGGTGCGGCTCTACCGGCGCAACAAGGCGCGCAAGGCCATGGCTCGCCGCCTGGCCGACGACGAGGAGTGAGGCCCGAGGGCTTGATGCGGGTCAAGCCCTCGGGCGATCCCCGGCCGCCTGTGTGGCGAGCGGCTAGTCTGAAGGGACAGCGGGAAGCTCCCGGCTGTCCCTGACTCGCGCTTTCAGGAGGCCAACATGTATCAGTCGATTCTGGTGCCCGTCGACGGCTCCGAACATTCCGCCAAGGCGCTGGGCGTCGCGGCACAGCTGGCGCGGGGCTCCTCCGCGTCGCTCACCTTGATGACCGTGGCCGGCTACCCGCCGGGCAACATGGGGCTGTTCACCGGCGGCACGCCCGAGCCCTTCACCTCGGAGAACTGGAACGAGATCGCCGATTCGCTGAAGGCCGACGCCCAGCAGGCCCTGAAGACGGTCCAGGACAGCGTCGACCTGTCCGGCATCGAGGTCGAGACGCTGGTGCGCCAGGGCACGCCGGCCGAGGGCATCCTCAAGGAGGCCGAGCAGCGCGGCGTCGATGTCATCGTGATGGGCAGTCGCGGCGTCAGCGACATGCACGGCATGATCTTCGGCAGCACGTCCCACAAGGTCAGCCACGTGGCGCCCTGCACGGTGATCACCGTGGCCTGATCGGTTCCGCTTGCCTGCCGGTGATGTGGGGGGCCGTCGCGGGGCGGCTGCCGCGCTGGGTCGCGACGATGTCGGCCATGACCGCGAGCGCGATCTCGGCGGGCGTCCTGCTGCCGATGTCGAGGCCGATGGGCATGCGCAGGCGGGCGATGTCCTCATCGCCGAGCCCGCCGGAGCGTCGCAGGCGCTCGGCACGCGCCGCCGACGTCTGGCGCGATCCCATCACGCCGATATAGAACGCCGGGGTGCGGACGGCCTCGATCATCGCCAGGTCGTCGATCCGGGGATCATGGGTCAGGGCGACCACGGCGGTGCCGCCATGGCTGGCGCCGGGAATCACGCTGGACGGCAGTTGGTCGATGACGCGCACGTCCGCGACATCGAAGTCGTGGCACATGTCGGCCCGCGGGTCGCAGACGATGACGTCGAAGTCCAGCGCCCGGGCGAACTGGGCGCAGTAGCGCGAGACCGGCGAGATGCCGGCAATGATCAGGCGATGGGCCGGGGCCAGGCGCAGCCTGACGTGGTCGGGCGCTCGTTCGACTCGGGGGCCAAGGCCTGCGTCGTCGACCAGTCGACTCTCCCCATCGATGAGGCTCACCTCCCGTAGCCGAGGCGGCGCTCCGCGCAGGACGTCGAGCATGGCGCTGATGAGCGCCTCGGTGGCCGTGCCCGGTGCCAGCCTCTCGACCAGTACGTCGAGCTGGCCGCCGCAGGGCAACCGAATGCCGCGCTCCCGGTCATCGTCGGCCCCATAGCGCACCAGCCGAGGCGTGGCGTCGAACTCGCCGGCGGCCAGGCGCGCCAGGAAGTCGTCTTCCACGCAGCCACCTGACAGCGAACCGCTATGCTCGCCCCCCTGGGTCGCGGCGAGCAGCGCGCCCGGCGGTCGCGGCGACGAGCCGTAGGTGCTCAGCACGCTGCACAGCCACACCGTCTCACCGCGGCGCGCCCATTCCAGGGCGCGCTCCAGGGTGATCAGGTCAAGGGGTGGCATGGCCGCTTTCCTCGCGCAGTGCCGCGACGTCCTCGGGAGAGACGTCGCCGGCGCGGCCTCCCCAGGTCTCGCGCAGATAGTTGCTCAGGTCGGCCAGCTCGGCATCGCTCAGCTTTGAGGCGAACCCGGGCATTTCCTGCATGCGGGCGAAGCCGGGGAAGTCCTGGGCGGCGATGCCGTTGAGCATCACCTTGAGCAGGTTGTCCGGTGCCTCGAGGCGCAGGGTGGTATTGCCCTCCATGGCCACGGCGACCTGCGGCTTGCCTTGTCCCTCGATACCGTGGCAGCCGGCGCAGGTGTCGAGATAGCCCTGGCGTCCGCGGCGGGCGGAGTCACCAAGCTCTTCCAGGGGGTGGGCGTCGATGCGCCGGGCCTCGGGAGGCGAGTCGCCGAGCAGGTAGGTGGCCATGGCCGCGAGGTCGTCGTCCTCGAGGTGCTGGGTGCTGAGGTGCATGACCGGGAACATCTCGTTGAACATCGACCCCTGGGGACTCATGCCGTCGCGCAGGAACCGGGCCAGGTCGTCCCGGGTCCAGCCCCGCTCGGCCAGCGCCTCGGCCTTGAGGCTGGGGGCCAGATAGCCGGCCAGCATGCCGCCCTCGAGATGGTGGTCGAGGTCCATGGCACCGGTCCAGCCGCGCGGCGTGTGGCATTCCCCGCAGTGTCCCATCGCCTCGACCAGGTATTGGCCGCGCTGCCAGGCCGGGCTATGGGATGCGGCGTCCTCCGGCTGGAGGGCGTCGGCGTAGACCAGGTTCCAGAGCGCTACGCCCCAGCGCTGGTTGTAGGGGAACGATAGCCGGGTCTCGGGGGCGGAGCGTGCGATGGGCTCCAGGCTGTTCAGGTACGCATAGATGGCATCGGAGTCCTCGCGCCGCATCAGGTGGTAGGAGGTGTAGGGCATCGCCGGATAGAGCTGGCGGCCGCTCGGCGTCTCGCCCTCGGTCAGGGCATGGTAGAAGTCATCGCGGCTGTAGTCGCCGATGCCATGCTGCGGGTCGGGCGTGATATTGGTGCCGTAGATGGTGCCGAAGGGCGACTCGATGGGGCGTCCGCCCGCGAAGGGCGCGCCCCCCTCGGCGGTATGGCAGGCGGCGCAGTCGGCGGCGCGGGCCAGGTAGCGGCCCTGTTCGATCAGTGTCTCGTCATCGGCCGCCTGGACGGCCAGGGTGGGAGCCAGCAGCAGGGCCCCAAGCAGTAAGCGTCGCATTCAGCCCTCCTTGGCCAGGCCGAGTTCCTCGATGACGGCCCTGGTGGCCTGGTAGTAGCGCACGTAGCCGGTACAGCGGCAGATGTGCTCGCCCAGCGCCTGCTCGATGGCCCCCTCGAGCTCGCCGGCGGCGAGGGGGTCGCGTTGCAGGCGTTCGACCAGCACCGTGGCGGCATTGACGAATCCCGGGGCGCAGTAGCTGCACTGAAAGGCGAAGTGGTCGATGAACTTCTGCTGGATCGGGTTCAAGGCGACGATATCACCAGCGGCGTCGCGTTCGGCGTGCCCCTCGATGGTGCGGATGCGCTTGCCGTTGAAGAAGTGCGCGCCGGTGATGCAGATACGCATCTCCTCGCTGGTGCCGTCGTCGTGGTCGAGGATCACCACGCAGGCGCGGCAGATCCCCTGGCCGCAGCCGAGACGCGATCCGGTGAGGCCCTGATACTCGTGCAGGAAGTCGATCATCATGAGGTCTTCCGGCACGTCCACGGGGCCGATCGCCTCGCCGTTGATGGTCAGGCTCAGGGAGCGGGTGGGGAGCTCAGCCATGGAGGGCCTCCTGAATGCGTTCGGGGGTCACGGGCAGGTCGCGGAAGCGCTGTCCGGTGGCATGGGCGAGGGCGTTCACGATGGCGCCGACGACCGGAATCATCACCACCTCGCCCATGCCCTTGGCGGGATCGGTCTCGGAGAGCGGGGGAAGGATCTCGCCGCCCTGCTTCCAGACCGCGCAGTGACGGGCGAGGGGGACCTGATAGCGATTGAAGTTCCAGCTTCCGTTGCCGGGGCCGTCCTCGTAGAGCGGCATGTGCTCGAGGAGGGCATGGCCGATGCCCATGGCAACGCCGCCCTCGAGCTGGCCCATGACCAGTTCGGAGACGATCGGCTTGCCGCACTCCACCCAGGAATAGTGTTCGAGAATCTCGACCTCGCCGCTGCCCTTGCTGACGCGCAGGTCGACCAGGGTGGCCACCGGGCTGTAGTAGGTGACGTGGGCGTTGTTGAGCTGCACGTCGGGGTAGCGCATGGCCTGGCGATCGAGCAGGTGATAGCCGTGGGAGCTCATCAGCCGGCGCTTGTCGTCGTCGGCGCCGTCGCCGTACTTCACCGCCACGGCATCCAGCGGCAGGCGGGAGCGTTCCTCGCCCAGCGCGAACTCGGCGCTGGCCCAGCTCCAGCGGTTGAAGGCATGCACGCTGGCGCCGGTGATCAGGCCGAGCTCATGGGCCTTGGCGGCCAGCGTGGCCAGGGAGAGGGGCGTCATGCCGTTCGCGGTCAGGTGCCCCTCGACCCAGCGGGCGTCCTCCAGGCGTATGACATAGGGGTTGGCCTGGCCGCCATATATCCCCTGGCGCCAGATCGACAGCGCGGCCGGCCACAGGCCGTGGCGAAACACCAGCCTGGCGGCCTCGCGGGTGGCATGACTGGCATAGTAGGCCGAATTGGACGCCGAGGACGGCGAGGCGAGACGCGGCGTCCAGCGTGGCGTCTGGCTCAGGCGATCTTGCTCATCCTGCGACATCGTGTAGGGATTGCCGCTCGTCTCCAGGGCCAGCTCCGACCAGTCGGTCTCGCCGGTCTTGATGTCATCGGCGGGGCGGCCGAGGACCTCGAGCACGTTCATGGCCTGCGACGTGGCGGCGCCGGTCCCCATGTCGATGGCGATCTGGCGCAGGCGAATGCGGCCTGCCGCATCGATCTCGACGCTGGCCATGGGGGCCTCGGCGCCGGTGCCGAAATCCTTCTGGCTGATCGCGAAGCCGGTGCCGTAGAGGTGGTCGGGATCCTCGGCCTGGCGCGCGTCGCGGCGCTCATGGCGCTCCTGCCACAGCGGATGGCGTTCCGCCTTGTCGAGGATCTCCCCGACCCGGATGGCCCCGCCGGGAATCGCCCCCTGGGTATTCTTCATGCCGGCTTCGAGCAGGTTGGCGCGGCGCAGGGCGAAGGGATCCACGCCGAGGCGCTCGGCCAGCTCATCGACCATCATCTCGGTGGCCGCCATGGTCTGCAGGGTGCCGTAGCCGCGCATCGAGCCGGCTTCCACGGCGCGGGACGGATAGGCGGTCGTCGCCAGGTCGCTGCGGGGCAGGTAGTAGACCGACTGCGCGGCGGTGGCGCCGACGGCGGCGACCGAGGCGCTGTAGTTGGCGCGGCCCCCGCCATTGACGTCCAGATGGGCGCGGAAGATCTGGAACTTGAGCGAGTCGCGGTCCACCGCCAGGCGGTAGTCCATGTCGAAGGGGTGACGCTTGATGCCGCTCTGGAACTGCTCGAAGCGGTCATTGGCCAGCCGGATCGGGTGGCCGTCGCCGTACATGGCGGCGAGGGCCGCATAGTAGACGAAGATGTTGTGGTCCTTGGAGCCATAGCCCACGGTGTAGCCCGGGTGGACGTTGAGATGCCGCACGGCGAAGCGCGAGCCCTCGAGCATCAGCGCGGTTTCCCGCGCCGCCTCCTGGGGACACTGGGTGGCGACCACGAAATGCAGCTCGCCCGAGTCGGCGTCGAACCAGCCGTTGCCGTTGTCCGGCTCCAGCGCACCCGGCTCGATATAGGGCGTGGTGTAGCGAGCCTGGAAGACCTCCCAGTTTTCGGGAGGCTGTTCCAGCTGTTCCGCCATGCGCTGGGCATGGTAGAGCCCCCGCTCACCGACGTCGCCGTTGAGGCTGGGATCGTCCGGCCATACCGGGCGGCGATTCTTGATGGCGGGGAAGAGGTCGCTGTCCTTGAGGCTGGAGAATTCGTCGGGTGCGAAGGGCGTGTCGCCGCCGACGCGAACATAGCGAAAACTGCCGTAAGGCGGACGCTCGACCTCGCCGGTCGCGGCGCCATAGCGAATCAGGTCGTCGCGAAACTTCAGCGCGTTCTTGGCCGCGCGATAGCGGGCGAAATCATGCCAGATCAGTATCGCCACCGGATGACCGATGTATAGCGGGGTCTTGCCCTGGGGTAGCAGCGGGTCGGGGCCATGGCTGTCGGGAAACGCGATGCCGTCGCGTTCCAGGTCGGCGGCCGTGACGATACGGTCGGGGTGCAGCGATTCATCCAGGGAAGACAGCTCGAAGCCCTGGTAGGCGTGGTCCGCCCGGTTCGCCTTGAGCAGCATCGCGTGGCCCTGCTGCCGGGGCCAGCCAGGCATGTCCCGGGCGCGAATGTCGCGGGCGAAGACCTTGCCGCCGCAGACCTTGCTGAACGCATCGATGCGGAAGCGCGCACCGCCGGGAGAGGCCCATGGTTCAGGCGTCGCGGTGACCCGGGACTCGAAGAGCGCGGCGAAGGCGCGGCTACCGAGCGGTGCGATGGTGATGCCGATACCGGCGGCGACGCTTCCCTTGAGAAAAGCGCGGCGCGAGAGGTGTGGATGCTGCATGCTCGTCCCCATGGCGGTGACTGATCGAAAGGGGTGGGATGGCGCGAGACCCTGGTTCGCTGGTCAGTCTACTGGTTAGCTTGCTAGTTGACCAGGTGAACAGGTTTTATGCGCGACGCCTTCCCGGCGGTATCTCCCAAGCGTAGCGGTCGGTCGGAAATGGGGAAGCTGGCGGCCGGCGGCTGGCCCCTCTGGATGACGACCCGATGACGCCGCCAAGACAGGGCGATGACGGCGCTTTGCAAGGCGTTGATTTTCTTTGGCTCGTGTCGTCGAAAGAGAACGGGGGCAATGAATCCCGGCGGGCGAATGTCACCGTATCGACATTGTCTAGACAAGTTCCCTTCATCTTGAACCACGACACTGGCGCCATTCCTAGAGGAGAGGCGTCATGTCGATTCCCAGCATCGTTGTCGAGCGGCTGAGCAAGACCTTCGGGCAGCATCCCGTGCTGCGCGACATCGACTTCACGATCCATGCCGGCGAGATGGTCGCCCTGATCGGGCCCTCCGGCTCCGGCAAGTCCACCCTGCTGCGTCATCTGATCGGCCTGACCCGCGGCGATCGGGGCGCTGCCGGCCGCGTACGACTCCAGGGCCGCGAGGTGCAGGCCGGCGGGCGTCTCGCCCGGGCCTCCCGACAGCAGCGCTGCCGCACTGGCTACATCTTCCAGCAGTTCAACCTGGTGGGGCGCTTGAGCGTGCTCACCAACGTGTTGATCGGTCGCCTGGGCTGCATGCCCCGGGGGCGCGCGCTGTTCGGCCGCTTCACGCCCGAGGAGCGGGACATGGCGCGCCGCGCCCTGGCCCGGGTGGGGCTGGAAGCGCTGGCCGACCAGCGCGCCAATACCCTGTCCGGCGGCCAGATGCAGCGGGTGGCCATCGCCCGGGTGCTGATGCAGGACACCGACGTCATCCTGGCCGACGAGCCCATCGCTTCGCTGGATCCGCGCAGCGCCCGGGAGGTGATGCAGATCCTCGAGCGCGTCAACGCCGAGGACGGCCGCACCGTGGTGATCACCCTGCATCAGGTCGAGGTCGCCCGCCGCTTCTGCAAGCGTGCCATCGCCCTCAAGGCGGGCCGCCTGTACTTCGACGGCCCCATCGGCGAGCTCACCGATGGCCGTCTTACCGCGCTCTATGAAAACGCCGGGCTCGATGAGCTCAAGACCCGTACCCCGCCCGTCGACCTGGCGGCGCCCGTCGGCGCCCTGGGCTGATGCCCGCAAGGCTTCATTACCGAGGAGACCCTCCCATGTCGTTCACGCCCTTTCGTTGCCTGACCCTGCCGCTGATCGCCGCCGTCGGCCTGGCGGCCAGCCCCTTCGTCGCCGCCGAGGAGCCGCTGAAGTTCGGCATCATCTCCACCGAGTCGAGCCAGAACCAGGCGCCGCTCTGGGATCCCTTCCTGGCCGACCTGTCCGAGGCCCTGGATCGCGAGGTCGAGCCCTTCTTCGCCACCGACTACGCCGCGGTCATCCAGGCCATGCGCTTCGACCAGATCGACCTGGCCTGGTACGGCAACAAGTCCGCCATGGAAGCCGTGGACCGGGCCGGCGGCGAGATCTTCGCCCAGACCGTGGCCGCCAACGGGGATCCGGGCTACTGGAGCCTGATGATCACCCAGCGGGACAGCGAGCTTTCGAGCGTCGAGGACGTGCTGGCCAACGCCTCCGAGCTGGTGTTCGGCAACGGCGACCCCAACTCCACCTCCGGCTTCCTGGTGCCGGGCTACTACGTCTTCGCCCAGAACGGCGTCGATCCCGCCACCGCCTTCAAGCGCACCCTCAACTCCAGCCACGAGACCAATGCGCTGTCGGTGGCCAACGGCCAGGTGGACGTCGCCACCTTCAACACCGAAAGCATGGAGCGCCTGGAGGAGGTGCACCCGGACAAGGCCGAGCAGCTCAAGGTGATCTGGCAGTCGCCGCTGATTCCCTCCGACCCGCTGGTGTGGCGCGAGAACCTGTCCGACGAGCTCAAGGGTGAGCTGCGCGACTTCTTCTACGCCTACGGCGAGAGCGAGGCCGAGCAGGCGATCCTCGAGCCGCTGCAGTGGTCCGGCTTCGCGCCGTCCACCAACGACCAGCTGCTGCCGATCCGCCAGCTCGAGCTGTTCAAGCAGCGCGCCCAGGTGGCGGACGACGCCAGCCTGTCCGCCGACGAGCGCGAGGCCAGGCTGGCCGAGCTCGACGCCCGTCTCGACGAGCTGAACGCCCGCCTCGAGGCCGCCGAGGCCGAGCAGGCCGCCGCCGCCCAGGCCAGCTGAAGCGAACCACTGGAACCCGGGAGGAGCTCGCTCCTCCCGCCTGGAGCCGAGCATCATGAGTCAGTCTTCCACCTTGAACGCCGCCGCGGCCGGCAAGCGCGGCTGGACCACGCTGCTGGGCTGGGCGGTCGCCCTGGGCGTGCTCTCCTGGGCCTGGCAGGGCGCCGAGATACGCCCCGGCCTGCTGGTCACCAACGCCGACAACATGGCCGAGCTGATCGGCGACTTCTTCCCGCTGGCCTTCGGCAACCTGGGGCACTACGTCGACCAGATGCTGGTCACCGTGCAGATCGCCATCTGGGGCACCCTGCTGGCGGTGCTGGTGGCCATCCCGGCCAGCCTGCTGTCCTCCGAAAACCTCACTCCCTGGTGGATCCACCACCCGATGCGCCGGCTGATGGATGCCTGCCGTGCCATCAACGAGCTGGTGTTCGCCATGCTGTTCGTGGTCGCGGTCGGCCTGGGGCCCTTCGCCGGCACCCTGGCGCTGTTCGTCCACACTACCGGCGTGCTCGCCAAGCTGTTCTCCGAGGCCGTGGAGGCCAGCGAGGCCGGCCCCATGGAGGGCATCCGGGTCACCGGCGCGGGGCGCATCGAGGAGATCGCCTTCGGGTTGATTCCCCAGGTGCTGCCGCTGTGGATCTCGGTGAGCCTGTATCGCTTCGAGTCCAACATCCGCTCGGCCACCGTGCTCGGCATGGTCGGTGGCGGCGGCATCGGCGTGGCGCTGTGGGAAACCATGCGCGGTTTCCAGTACCAGGAAACGGCCACCATCATGCTGGTGATCATCGTCGCGGTGACCCTGCTCGACATGGCCTCCCAGCGCGTGCGCAAGCGTTTCATCTGAACCAGGACACGGGCGCTTGTTCGCAAGCGCCTTGCCAGGAGGCGAGATGTCTAGACAACTTTCCACGACCGGCGCCGCTCAACCCCGCTACCGCACCCTGGCCGACACCCTGGCCCGGGAGGTGCGCGCCGACTACGGCCCCGGCGACCTGCTGCCCGCCGAGTCCCAGCTGGCCAGGCGCTTCGCCGTCAATCGCCACACCGTGCGCCGCGCCCTGGACGAGCTGGTCGCCGCCGGCATGGTCACCCGCCACCAGGGGCGCGGCACCCAGGTCGTCGACCGCCGCCTGGACTACGCCGTCCACGCCGGCAGCAAGGTGACCCACAACCTGGCCGAGCGCGGCATGGCCACCGAGACCCGCTGTCTCGACCAGGGCCTCGACGCGCCGCCCGAGGCCATCGCCCAGCGCTTCGAGGCGTCCCGCGGCACCCCCTTGCTGAGGGTGGAGACGCTGCGCTGCGTCGACGGCGCCCCGCTGCTGCGGCTGCGCCACTGGTTCGACCCGACGCGAGTGCCGGGCTGGGTCGACCGCTATCGCGGCGGCTCCACCCGGGCGCTGCTCGACCAGCACTACGGCCTGCGCCTGCGGCGTCGTCGGGTGCGCCTCGAGGCCCTCCAGGCCGACCCCGAGGACAGCCGCCTGCTGCAGTGCCCCCATCGGGCGCCGCTGCTGGCGCTGACCAGCGACAACGTCGACGCGGCGGGCCGCCTGGTGGAGGTCTCGGTCAGCCGCGCCAGGGCCGACCGCCTGGCCTATCACATCGATTTCGATCACTCCCTGACGGACCCCGACGAGGTGTTCCCATGAAGCAGACCCCTCTGCCCCAGACCCAGACCCAGACCCAGACCCAGGCGCAGCGCCAGCGCCTGCTGGCGCTGACTCCCTGCGAGCGCCTGGAGGAAGGCTGGGCCGAGCTGGCCCTCCCGGTGACGCACCGCTGCGTGCGCGGCCCCGAGACCGGCATGGCCATGGTGCGTGGCCGCATGGGCGGCACCGGCAACGCCTTCAATCTCGGCGAGATGACCCTGAGCCGGGCCAGCGTGACGCTGGACGACGGCGCCGCGCTGGGCCACGGCTGGGTAGCCGGCCGCGACCATCGCCACGCCGAGCTGATCGCCCTGGTCGACGCCTGCGCCCATCGCCCCGAGTGGGCCGAGCGCATCGACGCCGAGCTGATGGCCCCCTTGGCCCGGGAACTGGACGCGGCCCGCGAGCAGGCCTCGCGCACCGCGGCGGCGACCCGAGTGGATTTCTTCACCATGGTGCGTAGCGAGTGAGTACCGAGCGAATGACGACGAGGCGAATGACGATGCGCTGGCAAGGCTTCTCCGATCCCGTCCAGGACGGGCAACGCCACTTCCGCCGCGTGCTCGCGGCCATGGCCGAGCCGGGCACCCTGCATGACGCCGCGGCGACGGCGGTGCCCGAGGACGCGGCCATCGGTCCGGCGCTGTGGGCGACCCTGCTGTCGCTGTGCGACCTCGATACCCGGCTGTGGATCGCCCCGGGGCTCGAGGCCGGCGGCCTGGCCGACGCGGTGACCTTCCACACCGGCTGCCGGAAGGTCGCCACACCCGACGGGGCCGACTTCGCCCTGGTCACCCCGGCGACCCTGGTGGATCCGGCCCCGGTCTTTGCCGAGGGCAGCGATGCCTACCCCGACCGCAGCACCACCCTGCTGGTGGTCCTCGACGCCCTGGCCGAGGGCGGTCCCTGGCGGCTGACCGGCCCCGGCATCCCCGACACCCGCGGCCTGGACGTGGGCGAGGCCACTGCGCTGATGACCCGGCTGGCCGCCAACCGGGCCCGCTTCCCGCAGGGGCTGGACGCCATTCTCGGCTGCGGCGACTGCCTGGCGGCGATTCCCCGCAGCACCCGGCTCGCAGGCCCCGTTTCCGCTACCCCCGAGGAGGATCGCACATGTACGTCGCAGTGAAAGGCGGCGAGCAGGCCATCGCCAACGCCCACCGCTGGCTGGCGGATCGCCGCCGCGGCGATCGTGAGCGTGACGCGCTCTCGGTGGCCCAGCTCGCCGAGCAGATGAACCTGGCGGTGGACCGGGTGATGGCCGAGGCCTCGCTCTACGACCCCGAGCTCGCCGCCCTGGCCCTCAAGCAGGCCAGCGGCGACCTGGTCGAGGCGGTGTTCCTGCTGCGCGCCTATCGCACCACCCTGCCGCGCCTGGCCGAGACCGTGGCGCTGGACACCGGCGCCATGCGGCTCGAACGGCGGGTCAGCGCCACCTACAAGGACGTCCCCGGCGGCCAGGTGCTCGGCCCGACCTACGACTACACCCATCGACTGCTGGATTTCCTGCAGCTGGCCGACGGCGAGGTGCCCGAGCCGGCCCGCGCCGAGCAGGCGCTGGAGGCCTGCCCGCCGATCCTCGAGCAGCTCGATGCCGAGGGGCTGATCGAGCGCGAGACGGACGACGGTGCCGAGCCCTACGACATCACCCGGGACCCGCCGGACTTCCCGGTGGACCGCGCCACTCGCCTGCAGATGCTGGCCCGGGGCGACGAAGGCTACTTGCTGGCGCTGGGCTATTCGACCCAGCGCGGCTACGGCCGCAACCATCCCTTCGCCGGCGAGATCCGCATCGGCACGCTGGAGGTGGAGATCGCCGTGGAGGAATGCGAGGCCCCGGTGTGCATCGGCGAGATCGCGCTCAGCGAGTGCCAGATGATCAACCAGTTTGCCGGCTCGCGGGATCGGGCGCCCCAGTTCACCCGCGGCTACGGCCTGGCATTCGGGCGCAACGAGCGCAAGACCATGGCCATGGCGCTGGTCGACCGGGCACTGCGCGCCGAGGAGCTCGGCGAGCCGGTACAGGGCCCCGCCCAGCAGCCCGAGTTCGTGCTGGCGCATGCCGACAGCGTCGAGGCCTCGGGCTTCGTCTCCCATCTCAAGCTGCCCCACTACGTGGACTTCCAGTCCGAGCTTGAACTGCTGCGCCGGCTGCGCAGCGCCCATGGCCAACCCGACGGTGCCGAGGACAGTCGCGAGACGGTCGATGACGGGGGCAAGAAGAAGGAACCCGCAGTTGAGCAGGACACCAACGAATCCGAGCAGGTGAGCCCATGAACGGATACAACTTCGCCTATCTCGACGAGCAGACCAAGCGCATGATCCGCCGCGGCCTGCTCAAGGCGGTGGCCATCCCCGGCTACCAGGTGCCCTTCGGCGGCCGCGAGATGCCCATGCCCTACGGCTGGGGCACCGGCGGCATGCAGCTCACCGCCAGCATCCTCGGCGAGGACGACGTGCTCAAGGTGATCGACCAGGGCGCCGACGACACCACCAACGCGGTCAGCATCCGCGCCTTCTTCGAACGGGTGGCCGGCGTCGAGACCACCACCGCCACCGCCGAGGCGGACGTCATCCAGACCCGCCACCGCATTCCCGAGACGCCGCTGTCGGCCGACCAGATACTGGTCTTCCAGGTGCCGATTCCCGAACCGCTGCGCTTCATCGAGCCAAGCGAAGAGGAGACCCGGGTGATGCACGCCCTTGAGGAGTACGGGGTGATGCACGTCAAGCTCTACGAGGACATCGCCCGCCACGGCCACATCGCCACCACCTACGCCTACCCGGTGAAGGTCGACGGCCGCTACGTGACCGACCCCTCGCCGATTCCCAAGTTCGACAATCCCAAGCTGCACATGAGCGAGGCGCTGATGCTGTTCGGCGCCGGACGCGAGAAGCGTCTCTATGCCATCCCGCCCCACACCCGGGTCGAGAGCCTGGACTTCGAGGACCACCCCTTCGAGATCCAGGCGTGGGACGAGCCCTGCGCGCTGTGCGGCGCCCGGGACAGCTTCCTCGACGAGGTGATCACCGACGACGTGGGCGGACGCATGTTCGTCTGCTCGGACACCGACTACTGCCAGCGCCGTCAGGAGGAAGTGGCATGAAGCGTCCGCAACTGGAACGCCCTGCGCTGCTGGAGGCCCGGGGCGTCACCCGGCTCTATGGCCCCGGCAAGGGCTGCGAGGACATCGACTTTCGCCTGCATGAGGGCGAGGTGCTGGGCATCGTCGGCGAGTCGGGGTCCGGCAAGTCGACCCTGCTGCGCACCCTGTGCGGCATGGAAACGCCCGATGCCGGCCGGGTCGTCTATCACTCTGATGTCGAGCGGTGCCTCGACGGGGCGACCGACGACGGCGAGCTCGACCTCTACGCCATCGGCGAGGCCCGGCGCCGGGCGCTGCTGCGCATGGAGTGGGGGCTGGTGCACCAGAATCCCCGCGACGGCCTGCGCCTCGGCGTCTCTGCCGGCGCCAACATCGGCGAGCGGCTGATGGCCTTGGGCGATCGCCACTATGGCCAGCTGCGCGCCGCCGGCCAGGACTGGATGGGTCGCGTCGAGCTCGACCCGGGACGCATCGACGACGCTCCCCGGCACTTCTCCGGCGGCATGCAGCAGCGCCTGCAGATCGCCCGCACCCTGGTCACCCGCCCGCGGCTGGTGTTCATGGACGAGCCCACCGGCGGCCTGGACGTCTCGGTGCAGGCGCGGCTGCTCGACATGCTGCGCACCCTGGTGCGCGAGCTGGGGCTGTCCGTGGTGCTGGTGACCCACGACCTGGCGGTGGCCCGGCTGCTCGCCGACCGGCTGATGGTGATGTGCCGCGGCCGGGTGGTGGAAGCCGGGCTGACCGACCAGATTCTCGACGACCCGCAGCATGCCTATACCCAGCTGCTGGTGTCGTCGGTGCTGACGCCCTGAGGAGATCGAGATGACCACCATGACCCAACCCTTCCTGAGCGTCGCGTCGCTCGACAAGACCTTCGTGCTCCATGGCCAGGGCGGCCTGCGCCTGGAGGTGATGCGCGACCTGTCGCTGACGCTGGCGCCGGGCGAATGCCTGGTGCTGGCCGGCCGCAGCGGCATCGGCAAGAGCACCCTGCTGAAGATGCTCCACGGCAGCTACCGGGTCTCGGGAGGCAGCCTGCAGCTGCACTTCGAGGACGGCGAGCTGGAGCTCGCCGACCTGTCGCCCCAGGCCTGGCCCGCGCTGCGCCGCGAGGTGATCGGCTACGTCAGCCAGTTCCTGCGCGTGGTGCCCCGGGTGCCCGCCGTGGAGGTGGTGATGGAACCGCTGCTGGCCCGCGGCGTCGACGCCGCCGAGGCCCGGCCTCGAGCCGAGGCCCTGCTGGCGCGGCTCAATCTGCCCGAGCGGCTGTGGTCGCTGCCCCCGGGCACCTTCTCGGGCGGCGAGCAGCAGCGGGTCAACATCGCCCGCGGCTTCATCGGCGAGCATCCGCTGCTGCTGCTCGACGAGCCCACCGCCTCGCTGGACGCCGCCAACCGCGACGTCGTCGTCGAGCTGATCCGCGAGGCCAAGGCCCGCGGCACCGCCATGCTCGGCATCTTCCACGACGAGGACGTGCGCGAGCGCGTCGCCGACCGTTTGCTGCCGCTGGACCGCCATATGCTGGCCCGCGCCAGCGCCCCCGACGCCCAGGAGACGCCGTGATGACCGCCCCCGAACAGATCCTGACCAACGCCCGCCTGGTGCTCGACGATGAAGTGGTCGAGGGCAGCCTGGCGATCCGCGACGGCGTCATCGCCGCCGTCGACGCCGCTCCGAGCCGCTCGGCCGCGGCCATCGACTGCGCCGGCGACTTCCTGCTGCCTGGGCTCATCGAGTTGCACACCGACAACATGGAGAAGTACTTCCAGCCGCGGCCCAAGGTGGCCTGGCCGGGGCGCCAGGCGGCGCTCGCCCACGACGCCCAGATGGCCGCCAGCGGCATCACCACGGTGTTCGATGCGGTGTCGATCGGCGACGTGGACGAGCAGAGCATGCGCCACGGGGCGCTGCACGAGATGGTCGCCGCCCTGGGTGACATCGTCGACGACGGCCTGGCCCGGGTCGACCACCGCCTGCACCTGCGCTGCGAGGTCAGCCACCCGGACACCCTGGCGCGCTTCGAGGCGCTGGCCGATGCGCCTCTGCTGGGGCTGGTCTCGCTGATGGACCATGCCCCGGGCCAGCGACAGTTCGCCAGCCTCGATGCCTACCGCACCTACTACCAGGGCAAGTACGGCCTCGACGACCGGGCCCTGGAGGCCTTCATCGCCAAGCAGCTGGCCAACAGCGAGCGCTACAGCGGCGAGCACCGCCGCGCCATCGCCGAGCGCAGCCGAGCGCTGGGCCTGGCGCTCGCCAGCCACGACGACGCCACCGTCACCCACGTGGCCGAGAGCCGCGAGTATGGCACCCGGGTGGCCGAGTTCCCGACCACCCGCGAGGCCGCCGAGGCCTCCCACCGCCAGGGCATGGCGGTGATGATGGGCGCGCCCAACGTGGTGCGCGGCGGCTCGCACTCCGGCAACATCGCCGCCAGCGAGCTGGTGCGCCTCGGCGTGCTCGACATCCTCTCCTCGGACTACTATCCGGCGGCGCTGCTCGACGCGGTCTTCCGCATCGCCGACATGGAGGGCGGTTATTCGCTGGCCCGCGCCGTGGCCACCGCCACCCGCCAACCGGCCGAGGCCGTGGGCCTGGCCGACCGGGGCCGGCTGGCCGAGGGGCTGCGCGCCGACCTGCTGCGGGTCAGGCCGGTGGACGGCCATCCCCTGGTACAGCGGGTGTGGAGCGCCGGCAGGCAGGTGCACTGATGGGGCGCCTGGTCTACGTGATGGGGGCCAGCGGCGTCGGCAAGGATTCCCTGCTCGACGCCGCCCGGGTTCGCCACCCCGACTGGCTGGTGGCGCATCGCTACGTGACCCGTGACAGCGGGTCGTCCGAGAACTCCGTGGCGCTCAGCGTCGCGGAGTTCTCCTCGCGCCGGCGGCTGGGGCTGTTCTGCCTGACCTGGCGGGCCCACGGTCTGGACTACGGGCTCGGCATCGAGCTCGAGGCCTGGCTGTCCCGGGGCCGGGCGGTGCTGGTCAACGGCAGCCGCCGTGCGCTGCCCGACGCCCGGGCGCGCTTCGGGGATGCCCTGCTGCCGGTGCTGGTCACCGCCCCCGAGGCGGTGATCGCCGCGCGGCTGCGGGGCCGTGGCCGCGAGGACGAGGCCGGGATCGCCGCTCGGCTGGCGCGTCACCGCGAACTGGCCGAGGCCCTGCCCGAGGTGGCCCGGGTCGACAACGGCGGCACGCTGGCCGAGACGCTGGTCGGGCTGGGTGCGCTGCTCGAGGAGGAGTGTCGGGCATGAACTTCCGCTTCGTGGGCACCGGCAGCAGCGCCCAGGTGCCGCGCTTCGGCTGCGACTGTCCGGCCTGTGCCCGGGCCCGGGTGCTGACCAGTCATCGCCGCGGACCCTGCTGCGCCGAAGTGCGCGTCGGCGGGCGGCGCTACCTGCTCGACGCCGGTCGCATGGACCTGGCCGACAGCTGCGAGGCCGAGCGTCCCGCGGCCATCCTGCTGACCCACTACCATGCCGACCACGTCCAGGGGCTCTTCCACCTGCGCTGGGGCAGCGGCGAGTCGATCCCGGTGCACGGCCCCAAGGATGCCCAGGGCTGTGCGGATCTCTACCGCAACGCCGGGATCCTCGATTTCCGGCCCGGCCTCAAGCCCTTCCGTCCGCTCGAGCTAGAGGAGCTGACGGTGATCCCGGTCCCGCTCAATCACAGCAAGCCGACCCTGGGCTATTGCCTGGACGACGGCGGCGGCCGGTTGGCCTATCTCACCGACACCCTCGGCCTGCCCGTCGAGACCGAGCGCTTCCTGCGCGACTGGGCTCCCGACATGGTGGTGCTGGACGCCACCCACCCCTCGACCCATCCGGGGCCGCGCAACCACAACGATCTCTGCCTGGCGCTGCAGGTCATCGAGCGCCTGGCGCCGTCGCAGGCCTATCTGACCCACATCGGCCACGACCTCGACGCCGAACTGATGGCGGGTGGCCCGGCGCTGCCGGCCGGGGTCGGGATCGCCCGCGACGGCCTGGCACTGGACGTGCTGCGGGGCGGTGTCATGCCGGGAGAGGTCGCGCTCGCCCGCTGAGCCGGCCGCCGCGCAGGGGATAGGCAGGCCTCCAACTCGTGCCTCGCCGTTCGTCGCCTCCGCCGTATCGGGGGCGATGCCTTGCCGTGTTGGCCACGCTACCGCAGGCATGCCCCGATGTGGTGCCTGTCCGGCCCGAAGGCCCGTGTCTGGTGCATGCCAATAAAAAGTTTGACCAAACGTAAAAATCGCCCTTGACCATCCCGGAAACGACTCTTACCTTTACCAAAAGGTAAAAAAACAAAGACAACATTCATGACCGTTTTCTTCATTAAAATATGATTTATTTCATATGTTTGGAGAGCGGCCTGGTTTCGGAGATGCTCATGAAAGCATGGAATGACCCGCCTGAACCCACCGGATGACCCTTCCGGAATAGCACTCGATTTTCTGACTTTTACTGGCCGCCCTCAGGGCGAGAGCCGGGCGATGACGGCCGGCCTTTTCCAGGGGAAATGTCGGGCGGCCGGACACTCGGCACGCAATACAATAACGAGGTGCAGCATGACGACACTCAAGTGTGGCCTGATCCAGATGGGCCTCAAGGGCGAGACGTCGATGAGTCCCGACGATATCCGCGACAGGATGCTCGAGGCACATCTTCCCCTCATCGACGAGGCTGGCCGGCAGGGCGTACAGGTTCTCTGCTTCCAGGAAGTCTTCACCCAGCCTTATTTCTGCCCGAGCCAGGACGGGAAATGGTATGACGCCGCGGAGCGCATTCCCGATGGTCCCACCACCCGGCTGATGCAGGAGTACGCGAAGCGCTACCGCATGGTCATCGTGGTGCCGATCTACGAGGAGGACGTCACCGGGGTCTTCTACAACACCGCCGCGGTCATCGATGCCGACGGCACCTACCTGGGCAAGTATCGCAAGAACCACATCCCCGATACGGCGCCCGGCTTCTGGGAAAAGCTGTACTTCAAGCCGGGCAACAGCGGCTATCCGGTCTTCGATACCGCCTACTGCAAGCTCGGGGTGTACATCTGCTACGACCGTCACTTCCCCGAGGGCTGGCGCGCCCTGGCGCTCAAGGGTGCCGAGTACATCGTCAATCCCTCCGCCACCGTCAAGGGCAAGAGCCGCTATCTCTGGGAGCTCGAGCAGCCGGCTTCGGCGGCCGCCAACGGCGTGTTCATCGGCGCCATCAACCGGGTCGGTCGCGAGGCGCCCTGGGACGAGCGAATGGGCGAGTTCTACGGTTCGAGCTACATCGTCAACCCGCTTGGCAAGATCGAGGCCCAGGCCAGCGAGGACGGCGACGAGCTGCTGGTCCACGAGATCGACCTCGACATGATCCGCGAGGTCCGGAAGGGGTGGCAGTTCTTCCGCGATCGCCGGCCGGAGTCCTACGAGGAACTTGCCGAGCAGTGACGACGCGGCGCCACCGCCGCGATGCCGCCGGGGTGTCACGCATCCCGGAACGACAACAACAATACGATGGGTTGAACGA
Organism: Halomonas organivorans; assembly: GCF_014192055.1. Taxonomy (GTDB): domain Bacteria; phylum Pseudomonadota; class Gammaproteobacteria; order Pseudomonadales; family Halomonadaceae; genus Halomonas; species Halomonas organivorans. Next base: position 43,326 of record NZ_JACHXM010000011.1, read on the forward strand.
TGAGTCATACGACGAGCGAGACGACGGGGTCGGCCCAGGCCGCCCCCAAGCCGGGCTTTTGCCCCGAACTGTGGAATGCCGACCTGGCCCCGGTCGGTGAGGAGGATCGTACCTGGAACTGGCAGAACATCGCGGGCCTGTGGGTCGCGATGGTGGTGTGCGTGCCGGCCTACATGCTGGCCGCCAGCCTGGTGCCCGAGGGCATGTCCTGGTGGCAGGCGGTACTGACGGTGTTCCTGGGCAACCTGATCGTGCTGGCGCCGATGCTGTTGATCGGTCATGCCGGCGCCAAGCACGGCATTCCTTTCCCGGTGCTGCTGCGCGCTTCCTTCGGCACCTCCGGCGCCAAGCTGGCGGCGATGATGCGCGGCGTCGTCGGCTGCGGCTGGTTCGGTATCCAGACCTGGGTGGGGGGCTCTGCCATCTACGTGATCCTCAACATCCTGACCGGTCGCGCTCTGGTCGGCGAGCCCCTGCCGGGGCTGGGGATCGACCTGGCCCAGTTCCTGTGCTTCCTGGCCTGCTGGGGCATGCATGTCTACTTCATCGCCCGTGGCACCGAATCCATCCGGGCGCTGGAGACCTACGCGGCACCGTTCCTGATCGCCATGTCCTTCGGGCTGCTGATCTGGGCGGTGATCAAGGCCGGCGGCTTCGGACCGATGCTGTCGACGCCTTCGGCGTTCGTCGAGGGTGGGGCCCGCGAGGGCGAGTTCTGGCAGGTCTTCTGGCCCGGCCTGACGGCGATGGTGGGGTTCTGGGCGACGCTGGCGCTGAACATCCCGGATTTCACCCGCTTCGCCAAGAACCAGCGGCACCAGTTCATCGGCCAGGCGGTCGGCCTGCCGATCCCCATGGCGATGCTGGCGTTCATCGCCGTCGGCGTTGCCTCCGCCACCGTGGTGATCTACGGCGAGGCGCTGTGGGATCCGGTGGCCATCACCGAGCGCATGGGCGGCTTCGCGGTGATCATCGCGCTGGTTGCCCTGGTGATCGCCACCGTGACCACCAACCTGGCGGCCAACGTGGTGGCGCCGGCCAACGGCTTTTCCAACCTGAGCCCGAGGCGCATCTCCTTCCGGATGGGCGGCTACATCACCGCCGGGCTGGGCATCGCCATCATGCCCTGGAAGCTGCTGGAGAGCACCGGCGCCTACATCTTCACCTGGCTGATCGGCTATTCGGCGCTGCTCGGTCCCCTGGCGGGCATCATGCTGGCCGACTACCTGCTGATCCGCCGGACCGAGCTGTCCCATGACGACCTGTTCAAGAACGACGGTCGCTACAGCTATCGCAACGGCTGGAACGTCAATGCCTTCATCGCCTTCGTGATCGCCGTGCTGCCCAACCTGCCCGGTTTCCTCGCCGCGGCCGGCCTGATGGACGGCGTACCGAGCCTGTTCAGCACTCTCTACAACTATGCCTGGTTCGTCGGGGTCGCCATCGGCGCCGTGGTCTATCTGGCGCTGATGCGCATGACCCGACCCAGCGTGGTGACTGCCACGTCGTGAACCCTGACCGGGTGAGCCAACACCAGAAAGGAGAAGCACCATGTCCGTACTGATCAAGGGCGGGACCGTCGTGACCGCCGACCACAGCTTCCGTGCCGATGTCTACTGCGAGGAAGGGCGGATCGCGGCCATCGGCGACCACCTGGACGTGCCGGATACCGCGGAGATCGTCGATGCGAGCGGGCAGTACGTGATGCCCGGGGGCATCGACCCGCATACCCACATGCAGTTTCCCTTCATGGGCACCGTGGCCAGCGACGATTTCTACACCGGCACCGCGGCGGCGCTGGCCGGCGGCACCACCAGCATCATCGATTTCGTGATCCCCAAGCCTGGCCAGCGGCTCATGGAGGCCTACGAGCAGTGGCGCGAGTGGGCCGAGAAGGCCGCCGCCGACTACACCTTCCATGTGGCGGTCACCTGGTGGGACGACTCGGTCCGCGAAGACATGGGCACCCTGGTACGTGACCATGGGGTCAACAGCTTCAAGCACTTCATGGCCTACAAGAACGCCATCATGGCGGACGACGAAACCCTGGTGAAGAGCTTCCGTCGCTGCCTGGAGCTGGGCGCCATGCCCACCGTGCACGCCGAGAACGGCGAACTGGTCCACCAGTTGCAGCAGGAGATGCTGGACAAGGGCATCACCGGACCCGAGGCGCATCCGCTGTCGCGCCCGCCGCTCGTCGAGGGAGAGGCCGCGAACCGGGCGATCCAGGTGGCGCAGGCGATGAGCACGCCGATCTACCTGGTGCACGTGTCGTGCAAGGATTCGCTGGAGGCGATCACCCGGGCTCGCACCGCCGGGCAGCGCGTCTACGGCGAGGTGCTGGCGGGACACCTGACCATCGATGACAGCGTCTATCGTCACGAGGACTTCGACGTCGCCGCCGGTCACGTCATGAGCCCTCCCTTCCGTCCCAAGGAACACCAGGAGGCGCTGTGGCACGGCCTGCAGGCCGGCAACCTGCACACCACGGCCACCGATCACTGCTGCTTCTGCAAGGATCAGAAGGCCGCCGGCCGCGACGACTTCACCAAGATCCCCAACGGCACGGCCGGCGTCGAGGATCGCCTGGCGATCCTCTGGGACGAAGGCGTCAACGGTGGGCGGCTGACCATGAACGAGTTCGTGGCGGTCACCTCCACCAACACGGCCAAGCTGTTCAACCTCTATCCGCGCAAGGGCAGCATCTCGGTGGGCGCGGATGCCGATATCGTGGTCTGGGATCCGAACGGCACGCGCACCATCTCGGCGGAGACCCATCACATGAACGTCGACTTCAATATCTTCGAGGGACGTACCGTTCGGGGCATTCCGACCCACACCCTGAGCCACGGCAAGATCGTGTGGCGCCAGGGCGAGCTGATGGCCGAGCGCGGCGCCGGACGCTACCTGCATCGCCCGCCCTTCACCCCGGTGTTCGAGGCCATGGCCCGCCGCACCGCTCTCCAGGAGCCTCAGCCGGTCGAGCGTTGATAGCGACCCACCCGCTGGCGGGGCGGTGATCCTGCCAGCGGGGCCCACCCCTGCCATACTCGGTCGGTTCCCCGCCCAGCCGGCGGAGGGAACGACCGTTCGTTCGCTCAACAATAACAAGACAGGACAAGGCACATGTCACATTCCGACTACCCCCTGAGCGAGGTGCCCTGGGCATCGCGCAAGGGACTGCTGTCCACGTCGGTGGTACTGCTGGGCTTCACCTTCTTCACCGCGACCATGTGGGCGGGCGGCAGCATCGGTACCGCCTTCGCTTTCCAGGACCTGATCCTCGCCATCGTGATCGGCAACGTGTTGCTGGGGAGCTATGCCTCGGCGCTGGCCTATATCGCCTGCAAGAGCGGTCTCAATTCGGTGCTCATGGGGCGTTTCTGCTTCGGCGAGATGGGCAGCAAGCTGTCCGACATGCTGCTGGGCTTCACCCAGATCGGCTGGTATGCCTGGGGGACCGCCACCATCGCCATCGTGCTGGTCAAGACCACCGGGCTGCCGGCCTGGTCGGAGGCGCCGCTGATGGTGTTCTTCGGCATCGCCTTCTGCCTGACCGCCATGGTGGGCTATCGAGGCCTTGACTGGCTGTCGCGTTTCGCCGTGCCGGCCATGCTGCTGTTCATCCTGATCAGCCTGTTCACCGGGCTGGCCGACGCCGGAGGATGGGCCGAGCTGGTCGCCCAGACGCCCAGCGGGGAAATGACCTTCGCCGCGGCCGTGACCGTCATCATCGGCACCTTCGTCAGCGGGGGCACCCAGGCCACCAACTGGAGCCGCTTCGCGCGCTCGCCGCGCATCGCGGTCATCGCCACCATGCTGGCCTTCTGTGTCGGCAATGGCCTGATGGTGATCACCGGCGCCTTCGGCGCCCTGGTCTACCAGCAGGCCGATATCGTCGACATCATGCTGGCGCAGGGCTTCGTGGTCCTGGCCGTGCTGATGCTGTTCCTCAACATCTGGACCACCCAGGACAACACCATCTACAACTTCGCCGTGGCCGGCTGCAACCTGGTCCGCACACGGCGGCGCCGACTGGTGACGCTGGTCGGGGCGGCGATCGGCACGCTGCTGGCCGTATTCGGCATGTACGACATGCTGATCCCTTTCCTGGTGCTGCTCGGCACCTTCATTCCGCCCTTCGGCGGCGTCATCATGGCCAACTTCTGGGTGCGCTATCGCGGCCGGTATCCGGCCATGGCCGAGGCGCGGCTGCCGAACTTCGACTGGGTGGGGCTGGGCGCCTACGGCCTGGGGTCGTGCGCGGCGCTGCTCTCGCCGATCCTGCCGCCGCTGGTCGGGGTCGGCGCCGCCGCCCTGGCCTACACCGTCCTGCAGGCCTGCGTGCGACGGTCGGACGTGGGCGATGTCGCCAGGGGCTCATGATCGAGGCCCAGGCGCCGCGGATGGGGCGCCTGGGCCGAGTACTGTCACCATCCCGAGGAACAGCGATGAGAATCGTCAATGCCAGGCTGCGTGGGAAGCCTGACCTGCATGAGATCCGGATCGAGCGGGCACGCTTTGCGAGTGTCACGCCCCAGACCGACCGCCGCCCCGCGGAGGACGGCGCGATCGACGCGCAAGGCAGGCTGCTCTGCGCGCCCTTCATCGAGCCGCACATCCATCTGGATGCCGCCTTGACCGCCGGGGAGCCGCGCTGGAACGAGAGCGGTACCCTGTTCGAGGGCATCGAATGCTGGGCAGAGCGCAAGCCCATGCTGGACCGGCGTGACATCCGCCGTCGCGCCCTGGAGACCCTGGAACTGCTGGTCAGCCAGGGCGTGCAGCACGTGCGGACCCACGCCGATGTCAGCGATCCCAGCCTGGTCGGCCTGACGACCCTGTGCGAACTGCGCGACGAGCTGAGCGACCGCCTGCAGATCCAGGTCGTGGCCTTTCCCCAGGAGGGCATCCTGTCCTATCCCGATGGGCTGGCGCTGATGGAGCGAGCGGTCGAGGTGGGAGCCGACGTGGTCGGTGCAATACCGCACTTCGAGTACACCCGGGAGCTGGGGGAGGCGTCCCTCAAGGAGGCGATCCGCCTGGCCCGGGCCCATGATCGCCTGGTGGACGTGCACTGCGACGAGATCGACGATCCCAACTCGCGTTTCCTGGAGGTGCTGGCCGCCGAGGCGCTGTTCGCCGAGATGGGCAGTCGGGTGACGGCCAGCCATACCACCGCCATGCACTCCTATGACAATGCCTATTGCTCGAAACTCTTTCGCCTGCTCAAGCACTCGGGCATCAATTTCATCTGCTGTCCCACCGAGAGCATTCACCTGCAGGGGCGTTTCGATAGCTACCCGAAGCGGCGCGGCCTGACCCGGGTCAAGGAGCTGGACGCCGCCGGCCTCAACGTCTGTTTCGCCGAGGACTCGATCCGCGATCCCTGGTACTCGCTGGGCAATGGCCGGCTGCTGAGGACGCTGGATTTCGGCCTGCATATCTGCCAGATGATGGGCTATGCGGACTTCAGCCGCGCGCTGGATTTCATTACCGACCATGCCGCCCGTACGCTGGGTATCGAGCACGACTACGGGATCGCCCCGGGCAAGCCGGCCAACTGCATCCTGCTGGATGGCGAGGACGACTACGACGTGCTGCGTCGCCAGAGCGAGGTGCTGCTTTCCATCCGCGACGGACGGATCATCCTGCAACGGGAGCCGGCGAAGATCGTCACTCCCCGCTACCTGTTCTAGCCTTCATCAGCCCTGGCCGCCCGAAGGGGCGGCCTGCCCCTGCCACCCGGTTTCCCGTGTCGACGTTGCCCCGGCCTTGTCCACTCCGGAGGGCGGCTTATGATATGTTACGCAGCCCCGAGGCGCCGGGGCGCGCATGGACTGTGCAAGCTCCCGGGCCGCGAGGGGTGTCATGTACAACGGCCGGGATCCGAGATGAGCAATGTCGAGCGCAAGCCCCGCAAGCGTTCTGCCGCCCGTGAAGCCCAGGAGCAGAGAATCCTGGAGGCGGCGGAGGTCGCCTTCGCCGAACTGGGCTTCAATGGAGCGTCCCTGGAAGGCATCGCCGAGCGCGTCGGCCTCTCCAAGCAGAACATGCTCTACTATTTTCCTTCCAAGGAAAGCCTCTACCGCCATGTCCTGAAGAATATCCTCGACCTGTGGATCGAGCACATGGCGCTGATGGAGCAGGAGGGCGATACGCCGGCGGCGATGCTCGAGAACTACATTCGTGGCAAGCTCGAGATCTCGCGCACCCGCCCCCACGGTTCCAAGGTCTTCGCCAACGAAGTCATCAGCGGCGCCGAGCACCTCCAGGACTACCTGCGGCATAACCTGCTGCCCCAACTGGACGCCGACGTCGCCCTGGTTCGGCGCTGGATCGACCAGGGCCAGATGGACCCCATCGACCCGGAACACCTGTTCTTCAGCATCTGGGCCTCGACCCAGACCTACGCGGATTTCGCCGCCCAGATCAGCCTGGCGTTGGGCAAGGCGTCGCTCGACCAGGGCGACTTCCAGCGCGCCGGCGACTTCCTGACCCATGTGCTGCTCAAGGGCACCGGCCTGCAGCGCTAGCGCCGTCGTCCCGTTCACCGGCCGGCATGCTCGATCGGATGTCCGCGATCGTGCGCCCGCGATGCCGCCGTTCCGGCCTCGGGGGGCGCCCGCCGTCCGTGCGATCGAGGCGAGGGCTAGGAAACAGAGCGGAGATGGCGAGGAGAACGGCGAGCCTCCCGGCGGGGTTGCCGGGAGGCGGTGACGTTGAGGGGAGCGTCTTCGCCCGTGTCAGGCGGCTTCGTTGAGGGCCCCGGTCAGGTCGAGGATCGCCTGCTTGCCGTCACCGAACAGCATCAGGGTATTGTCCTTGGCGAACAGCGGGTTGGGCAGGCCGGCGAAGCCGGGACTGAGGCTGCGCTTGACCACCACCACGGTCCGTGCCTGGTCGACGTCGAGGATCGGCATGCCATAGATGGGGCTGCCCTTGTCCTCCCGGGCCATGGGATTGGTGACGTCGTTGGCGCCGATCACGATCACCACATCGGTCTGGGCGAAGTGCGGATTGATCTGTTCCATGGGCTGCATCTTGTCGTAGTCGACCTCCGCCTCGGCGAGCAGCACGTTCATGTGGCCGGGCATGCGTCCGGCGACCGGATGCAGGCCGTAGATCACCTCCGCGCCGCGTCGCTCCAGGGTATCGGCCAGGTCGCGCACCGCGTGCTGGGCCTGGGCCATGGCCAGGCCGAAGCCGGGCACGATCACCACTCGCTGGGCGGTCTCCAGCAGCATGCCGATCTCCTCCGGCGAGGAAGACTTGACCTTGCCGGCATAGACCTCGTCGGCCTCCACGCCGGGGCCGCCGTCCTCGGAGAGCGAACCGAACAGCACGCCGGCCAGGGAGCGGTTCATGGCCACGCACATGATGCGCGTGAGGATCAGGCCCGAGGCGCCGACCAGGGCGCCGGACACGATCAGCACCGTGTTGCCCATGATGAAGCCCGCTGCGGCCGCGGCGATTCCGGAGTAGGAGTTGAGCAGCGCGATCACCACCGGCATGTCGGCGCCGCCGATCGGCATGACCAGGGTCACGCCCAGCACCAGGGCCAGGACGGTCAGCAGCACGACGAGGCCGATGCCGCCGTGGCCCGCGGTCAGGGCGGCGACGCTGCCCAGGGCCACGATCAGCAGTGCGCCGTTGACCAGCGTGATGCCGCGGAAGCCCAGCGGACGGCCCGGCAGCAGCTCCTGCAGCTTGGCGAAGGCCACCGCGCTACCGGTCAGGGTCACCGCGCCGATCAGCAGGGTCAGGCCGACGGCCGTGAGGCCGATGGCGCCCGAGGCGGCCACCGGGCCGCCGCTCGACAGGAAGCTTGCCGCGGCCACCGCCAGCGAGGCGCCGCCGCCGAAGCCGTTGAGCAGCGCCACCATCTGCGGCATGGCGGTCATCTGGATGCGCACCGCCAGCAGCACGCCGATCAGCGACCCCAGCACCACGCCGGCGAGGATCCAGCCGTAGGACAGGATCGAGCGGTCGAGCAGCGTCACCACCACCGCCAGCAGCATGCCGACGGCGGCCATCAGGTTGCCGCGCACCGCGGTGCGCGGCCGAGTCAGCCCCTTGATGCCGCCGATGAACAGCACGGCCGAGAGCAGGTAGCACAGATTGACGATTGACAGGCTCATGGCTCATCCCCTCCGCTGGAACATGCGCAGCATGCGGTTGGTAACCAGGAAGCCGCCCACCACGTTGATGGTGGCCAGGGTGACGGCCACCAGGCCCAGCACCGAGACCCACAGGCTGCTGGCGTCGCCGGAACCGGCGGCCAGCAGGGCGCCGACCAGGGTGATGCCGGAAATGGCATTGCTGCCCGACATCAGCGGGGTGTGCAGGGTGGCCGGGACCTTGGTGATCAGTTCGACCCCCAGGATCACGGCCAGCACGAACAGCGAGAACTGCAGGATCAGGATATCCATCAGGCGATCTCCTCCCGGGCGGCCGGGGCGGGGGCGAGGCGTTCGCGAATACGGGCGGCGCGAACCTCGCCGGCATGAGTGACGACGGTCTCGGCGACGATCTCGTCCTCGAAGTCCAACTGAAGCCGCCCGTCGTCATCGAGCAGCAGGCGCAGCAGGTTCTCCAGGTTGCGGCCGTACATCTGGCTGGCGTGGTGGGGCAGGGTGGCGGCGATGTTGGCGGGGCCGAGGATGGTGACCCCGTAGGCCTGCAGCGTCTCGCCGGCCCGGGTCAGCGCACAGTTGCCGCCGCGCTCGGCGGCCAGGTCGACGATCACTGCCCCGGGCTTCATGCCCTTGACCATGTCCTCGGTGATCAGCACCGGCGCCGTGGCCCCGGGGATCGCCGCGGTGGTGATCACCACGTCCTGCTGGGCCAGCACGGCGCCCATCTGCTCGCGCTGGCGGGCGAGGAAGGCGTCGTCCTGCTCGCTGGCGTAGCCGCCCTTGCCCTCGGCGGCCGAGGTGTCCAGGTCCAGCTCGACCGGCTTGGCGCCCACCGAGAGGATCTGCTCCCGGGCCGCCGGGCGCACGTCGTAGGCCTCGACCACGGCGCCCAGCCGCTTGGCCGTGGCGGCGGCCTGCAGTCCGGCGACCCCGGCACCCATGATGAACACCCGTGACGGGTTCAGGGTGCCGGCGGCGGTCATCATCATCGGGAACAGGCGCGGCGCCTGGGCGGCGGCCAGCAGCACGGCCTTGTAGCCGGCCAGGGTGGCGATGGAAGACAGGGCGTCCATGCTCTGGGCGCGGCTGATGCGGGGCACCAGCTCCAGCGCCAGGGTGGTGATGCCGCGTTCGGCGAGGGCCGTGAAGCGCTCGCAGTGGCCGAGCGGATCCATCAGGCCGATGCCGACCTGGCCGTCCTGGAGGTCGGCCAGGCTGTCCTCTCGTGAGGCATCGACGCAGAGCACGATCTCGCCGCGCTCAAGCAGCTGGGTACGGGTCTCGAGGATCTCGGCGCCCGCCTCGCGATAGGCGGCGTTGGAAAAGCCGGCGGCGTCGCCGGCGCCGGTCTCCACGCAGACCTGGCAGCCGAGGCCGGCCAGCGTCGAGACATTCGCGGGGGTCAGCGCCACCCTGGCTTCGCCGGGGGAGCGCTCCCGCATGATCGATATGCGCATGGTGAATCTCCTGGGTCCGGAGGGACTCGTCAGTCGTTGGCGCGTTCCAGCACCGCCTTGAACAGGACATCGCAGCCGGCGGCCAGATCGGCCGGGGCGGCGCGCTCGGCCTCGTTGTGGCTGATGCCGTCCTCGCAGGGCACGAAGATCATCGAGGTGGGCGCGACCCGCGAGATGTAGCAGGCGTCGTGGCCGGCGCCGCTGACCATCTCCCGATGGCTGAGGCCCAGCGACTCGGTGGCCTGGCGGACCGAGGCCACGCAGTCGCGGTCGAAGGGCACCGGCGGCGAGTACCAGATCTGCTCGAAGTCCATCTCGAGGCGCTGGTCCTCGACGATGCGCCGGGCGCCCTCCTGCAATGCCTGGTCCATGCGCGCGAGGACTTCGGCATCCGGGTGGCGGAAGTCCACGGTGAAGAACACCTGGCCGGGAATGACGTTGCGCGAGTTGGGAAATACCTGCATCAGGCCGACCGTGGCGCAGGCATTGGGCTGGTGCTCCATGCCGATGCGGTTGACCAGGTCGACGATGCGGGCGGCCCCCACCAGGGCGTCGCGACGGGTCGGCATGGGCGTCGGGCCGGCGTGGGACTCCTGGCCGGTGAGGGTGATCTCGTACCAGCGCTGGCCCTGGGCATCGGTCACCACGCCGATCCGCTTGCCCTCCGCCTCGAGGATCGGGCCCTGCTCGATATGCGCCTCGAAGAAGGCCTTGAACGGGCGGCCGCCGACTTCCGCGCTGCCGGCATAGCCGATGCGGGCCAGCTCCTCGCCCATGGTCTTGCCGTCCAGGTCGGCGCGGCTGAGGCCGTATTCCAGGTCGAACGCCCCGGCGAAGACGCCCGACGACACCATGGCCGGCGGGAAGCGCGAGCCCTCCTCGTTGGTCCACACCGAGGCTTCGATGGGGGCCCGTGTCTCGATGCCGTGGTCGTTGAGGGTGCGGATCACCTCGAGTCCGGCGAGCACGCCATACACGCCGTCGAACTTGCCGCCGGTGGGCTGGGTGTCCAGATGGCTGCCCATCACCACTGGCGGCAGCGAGTCGTCCTGGCCGGCGCGGCGGGCGAAGATGTTGCCCATCCTGTCGACGGTGATCGTGCAGCCGGCTTCCTCGCACCAGCGCACGAAGAGATCGCGTCCCTGCTTGTCGAGGTCGGTCAGCGCCAGGCGGCAGCAGCCGCCCTTCTCGGTGCCGCCGATCTCGCCCATCTCCATCAGGCTGTCCCACAGGCGTTGCTGGTTGGTGCGGATGTCTTGCATGGTCGGTGCCTCGTGAAAACGTGGTTCGAATGGCCTATTGCCGTGCACAGGGCGCAGGGGTGCCTCTCCCCAGGGCGTGCCCGGCCCGGTGAGAGGCTGGCCCTGCGGCGTCGTAGCGTGTCGTGGGAAAGGGAAGCGCCGGCGACGCGTCGCCGGCCCCCCGGATCAGTCGCGGAAGCGCGGGATGATGTGCTCGCCGTACTGGGCGATGATGTTTTCCTCGTCGCCGTTATCCAGATAGATGTTGAAGTGGGTCATGCCCGCTTCCTTGAGGTGATTGAGCTTGGTGACGTGGTCCTCGGGCTGGCCCAGCACGCAGAAGCTCTCGACGATCTCGGGGGTGATGAAGTCGAGGTAGGGGTTGTCGCTCTGGCCATGCTTGGAGTAGTCGTAGCCCTTGCGCTTCTCGATGTAGTCGGTGAGGCTCTTGGGCACCAGGCCGCTGTCGGTGCCGTACTTCTCGACGATATCGGCCACGTGGTTGCCGACCATGGCCGGGAACCACTTGGTGGACTCGATGCAGCTGGCCTTGTCGCCGAAATAGGCCGGGGCGGCGACGATCACCTTGTAGTCGGCCATGTCGCGTCCCGCCTCCTGGCCCGCGGCGGTGGCCTGGCCGGCCAGCCATTCCACCAGGTAGGGATCGCCGATCTGCAGGATCACCCCATCGCCCACCTCGCCGGCGGTCTTGAGCGCCTTGGGACCGTAGGCGCCGATATGCACGGGCAGTTCGTAGCCGTCGGCCCAGGGGAACTTGACCGGTTCCGGGCACTCGCCGTAGATCACCTCCTCGCCGCGCACCATGGCCTTCACCTTGTGGGTGAACTCGGCCACCCGCGCCAGCGGGGCGGGCTTCTTGCCCATCACCCGCACCGAGCTGTCGCCGCGGCCCAGGCCGATGTCGAAGCGTCCGCCGCTCTGCTTGGCCAGGCTGGCGAACAGGCTGGCGGCCAGCGACCAGTCGCGGGCATTGGGGTTGGTCACGCAGGGGGCGAAGCGCATCCGGGTGGTGTGTTCCATGCACATGGCGATGGCCGGGTAGCACTCGCGCCACAGGATGTGCGAGTCGTAGAACCAGCAGTAGTCGAAGCCGGCTTCCTCGGCCTGCTTGACCAGGTTGCGGGCGCGATCGGGGCTGACGAAGCCCTTGAAACAGATACCGAATTCCATCGTCTTTCTCCTTGCCTGTTGTGATTGTTGGCGGTCTATCGACGGCAGGGGCGTCAGGCGCCGGGCGCCCAGATACGCAGCCCCGCATGGGTGAAGGGGACCTTCTTGGAGATGTTGAGGCGGATCAGGATCGGGGTGATGGCCTCGATGCAGCGGGCGTTGACGGCCGGGCCGGCGTTGTAGGCGGCCACGTCGAGCCGGCGGACCAGCTCGATCACCTTCTCCTTGGCCGCCAGGTCATTGCCGCAGACCAGCACGTCGCAGTTGATCGGGTGATCCAGGTCGTTGAGGGTCACGGCCGAGACGTTGTGCAGCGCGCCGACCACCGGGACGGCGTCGCCGAGCAGGGCCTGGGCCGCCTCGGTGGCGGAGCCCGCCGCCGGCATGTCGACCCGCTTGGGATCGCCGTCGGCCAGCGGCACCACGATATCGACCAGGATCTTGCCGGGGAGCAGGTCGCGGATCGCCTCCAGGGTGGCGTCGTGGGCCGCATAGGGCACCGCCAGGATGACCATCTCGTCGGCGGCCGCCACGGCGCCGCGCAGGTCGTCGCCGCCGATGGCGGCCGCGTTCTCGAGCCGGGCGTTGAGCTCGTCGGCGGCCGCCCGGGCGCGGCCGGCGTCACGGGAGCCGATCACCACCGGCGTGCCGGCGCGGGCCAGTCGCAGGGCCAGGCCGCGGCCCTGGGGGCCGGTACCGCCTAGGATTGCAATGCTCATCGGAACAGGTCCTCTTGTTGGGGGCGGATCAGTTCGCTCGCCGAACTGTCGCAGGGTTGCCAGTCGACGCCGCGGAACAGCACCACCGGCGTCTTGTCGCGCTTGCCCATCAGCAGGCCCGAGGCCGCGGCCAGCTCGTCGGCCAGGGCCGGCATGGTCACCGACAGCTCGCGACCGAAGGCGTCACGTTCGCCGACCAGGTCGACGCGGGCCGGTACCCGGGACAGGCCGATGGCCACGTTGACCAGGCCCATGCGCCAGGGGCGACCGAAGGTGTCGGTGACGACGATGCCCAGGCGCACCCCGAAGGCGGCCTCGAGGCGCTCGCCGAGGCGCCGGGCGCTGAGGTCGGGGTCCTCCGGCAGCAGGATGATGGTGTCCGCGGCGCCGACGTTGGATTCGTCCACCGCGGCGTTGGCGCAGATGAAGCCCAGGCGGTGCTCGGCGATCAGCGTGCCCTCGCGCTGGTCGGGGCGCTTGACCGCCCGCACCACCCGGGTCGACTCGCGCAGGATCGCCTCGACCTTGCGCGGGTCCTTGTCGATGCGCTCGGCCAGTTCCCGGGCCTCGTCGCCAGGGGTGACGTCCGCCAGGGCGACGACCCGCCCCTCCGCCTTGGAGACCACCTTGTGGGCGATCACCAGGATGTCGCCGTCCCTGGGCGTCAGGTCCTGCCGACGCAGCGACTCGATGAGGATCGCGGCCAGGTCGTCGCCAGGCCGAATGTCGGGCAGGCCCGCCAGGACGCGCAGGTCGACGCCGCCTTGAGGCGTCACGGCATCGTCAGCCAGGCCGCTTCGGGCGTCATGGCGGGTCGGTTCGAGCACAGGTTCCATAGCCGGGTCAGCTCCTGCGGCGTGTCGCCGCCTTGTCGTTGGATGAGGGCATCGAGGGCGCCCAGGTCGTCCGGGGTGTCGAGATCGAAGCGCAGGTGCTCGAGCTCGATCACCCGGCAGGGCAGGCCGAGGCGCCGGGCCGATTCGCGGTGGGCCTCGCTGGAGCGCTCGCCGAAGCGGAACGGCAGCGCATCGGGCGGCGAGGTGAGCAGGGCATTGGTACCGCCATCGCTGGCCGGGCAGATCACCACGCCCGCCCCGGCGGGGCGCGCCGCCAGCAGGTGCCGGATCTCGCCCTCGTCCAGCCGGGCGATGTCCGCCGGAATCACCAACTGGGCCGTATAGCCGTGGCGGCGGCTCCAGGCCGCGGCCCGCCGGGCGGCGACGCTGAGCCCGGCGGCACGCGGCTCCTCGAGTACTCGGGCGCCATGGCGGCGGGCCAGAGCGGCGATGGCCGGCGAGGCGGTGACCACCAGCAGGTCGTGATCCGGCAGACGCCGGCGGCAGAAGCGCAGGGTGCGCTCGCACAGGCGCCGGGCCAGGGCCGCACGCCGGCCCGCCGGCAGGACACCGGCCAGGCGGCTCTTGGCCACGCCGAAGTCCTTGACCGGGATGACGATGAGGGGATTCACGGGCATGCCAGTGCCTCCCCGTGGAGCGTCTCGGCGAAGGCCAGCAGCTCGCCGGCGAGACGCGCCTTGTCGGCGGCGTCGGCCATCAGGGTGCGGGTCGTGGCGACCCGCAATCCTCGGGCCTCGAGGTGGTCGCGATCCGCGGCGTCCGCGTGGTCGATCATCAGGCCGTCGAGCCACGGGGCATAGCCGTCGGCCACGCCGAGGTTGCTGCACTCCCGGCCGGCGGCGACCAGCATGCGGTCCGCCGGCCCCTTGACCGTGCGCCCGCCGATCAGCGGCGAGACGGCGAGGCAGGGGGCCGGGGAGGCCTCGATCGCCTCGCGGATGCCGGGCACCGCCAGGATGGGAGCGATGCTGACCACCGGGTTGCTGGGAGCGATCAGCAGCAGGTCGGCGTCGGCGATGGCGGCCAGGGCCTCGGGCGTCGGACGGGCCGTTTCCACGCCGTCCAGGCGCACCTGCAACACGTCCGGGCGGCAGCGCTCGCGCACGAAGTATTCCTGGAAGGCCAGCCAGCCCTCGGGCGTGCGAATGCGGGTCTGGAGGCGGTCGTCGGTGGGCAGCAGCAGCTCGACCTCCACGCCGAGGGCGGTGGCGATGTGCCGGGCGATGTCGCTGGGGCGCATGCCCTGGCGGCGCAGCTGGGTGCGCAGCACATGGGTGGCCAGGTCGCGGTCGCCGAGAGACATCCAGGTCTCGCAGCCGAGTGTGGCGAGGCCCTCGAGCAGCCGATGGCTTTCCCCCGCCAGCCCCCAGCCCTGCTGGCGGTCGATCAGGCCAGCCAGGCTGTAGGTCAGGGTATCGATGTCCGGTGATACCCAGAGGCCATGGAACTCCTGATCGTCGGCGACGTTGCCGATGATCGACAGCCGCTGCGGGGGGCAGACCGCCGCCAGCCCCTCGGCGAGCTTGGCACCGCCTACGCCGCCGGCCAGCAGGGTGATGCGCGGCACCGGCGCGCTCATGCCAGGCCTCCGGCGAGGCGCGGCTCGGCGAGCGGGGCGTCGAACGCCTCGACGTGCCCGTAGAGGGTGTTGCGGCGGACCGGGCGCCGGCCCATCTCGCGGATCATGCGCGCCATGTCGTCGGGCAGCATCTCCTGGCCGTGCTGGCCGCCGGCGGCGCGGGAGATGCTCTCGTTCATCAGCGTGCCGCCCAGGTCGTTGACGCCGGCCGCCAGCATCTGGCGCGCCAGGTCGGGCCCCAGCTTCACCCAGGAGGCCTGGATGTTGTCGATCCAGCCGTCGAGCATCAGCCGCGCCACGGCGTGCATGCGGATGTGCTCGAGCCGGGTCGGCCCCGGTCGCACGCCCTCGTGCTCCAGGAACAGCGGCGTCTTGTAGTGGATGAAGCCCAGCGGCACGAACTCGGTGAAGCCGCCGGTGCGCTTCTGGATATCGCGCAGCAGCGCCAGGTGGGCGGCCCAGTGCTCGGGCCCGTCGATGTGCCCGTACATGATGGTCGCGGTGGTGGGCAGGCCCTGCTCATGGGCGGCGGTGATGATCTCGACCCATTGTTCGGTGGTGAGCTTGTCGCGGGTCAGCTGCTGGCGGATCTCGGTGTCGAGGATCTCCGCGGCGGTGCCGGGCATGGACCCCAGGCCGTTGTCGATCAGGTCGCGGAGGAAGTCGCGATGGGACATCCGGCTCTTGCGGGCGCCGAACCAGATCTCGAAGGGCGAGAAGGCATGGATGTGCATGTCCGGCAGCACGCCCTTGATGGCCTTGAGGATGTCCCGATAGAAGTGGCCCGGGATGCTCGGGTGCAGCCCGCCCTGGATGCACACCTCGGTGGCGCCACGGTCCCAGGCTTCCTGGGCGCGACGGGTAATCTCGTCGAGGTCGAAGAACTCGGCCTCGGGATCGTCCTTGCGCTTGGCGAAGTTGCAGAACCGGCAGCCCATGTAGCAGACGTTGGTGTAGTTGATGTTGCGGGTGACGACGAAGGTGGCGTCGTCGCCGACGCGGCGGCGGCGCAGCTCGTCGGCGGTGGCGGTCAGGGCGTCCAGCTCGGCGCCCTCCGCGCTGAACAGGGTGGTGGCCTCGGCCTCGCCGAGTTCGTGGCCGTTCAGCACCTCCGTCAGCAGCCGGCGCACCGGCTGCCCCACATCGGGGTGATAGAGCTCATCGGGCAACAGGGGAGAGCGAAGGGTCGTGGTCGGGGTCATGGGGATTCTCCTGTTCGCGGGGCAAGGGCCTAGACGCACTGGGCCAGGGCCAGGCCGTCGTTGCGGGCGATGCCGGCCAGTCGGGAGGCGAGGGGGGCGCTGAGAAAGCGCTCGGGGCGCCGCAGGTAGCGGGGATAGACCGCCAGGCGCTCGGCCAGGCCGTAGCCGCAGCGCTCGGTCGCCCGGCGCAGGGCATCGATCTGCGGCCAGGCGCGCTCGGGGTTGATGTGATCGACGGTCACCGGCGAGATGCCGCCCCAATCGTTGATGCCGGCGTCGAGGTAGGCGGCGAAGCGTGCCTCCAGGTTGGGGGGCGCCTGCAGGCTGATCTCGGGATCCAGCAGCAGACGGGCCAGCACCAGGGTGCGGACCATGTCGTCGAGGCTCGGCTCCGGGTGGCCGGCCATGGCGGTGCCAGGCTTGGCGCGGAAGTTCTGGACGATGACCTCCTGCACATGGCCGTAGCGACGGTGCAGGTCGTTGATGGCCAGCAGGCTGTCGACGCGCTCGGCCCAGGTCTCGCCGATGCCGATCAGGATGCCGGTGGTGAAGGGCACGCCGTGTCGGCCGGCCCGCTCCAGGGTGCGCAGGCGCTGGACGGGCACCTTGTCGGGGCAGGCGAAATGCGCCTGGCCGCGCTGCAGCAGCCGACGGCTGACGTTCTCGAGCATCATGCCCATGCTGACGCTGACCGGCTTCAGTCGGGCGATCTCGTCGTCGTCCAGGGTGCCGGCGTTGACGTGGGGCAGCAGCTCGCTCTCGCGCAGCACGCGGTCGCACATCTCGACCAGGTAGTCGGTCATGCTGCGGTGGCCGAGCCGTGCCAGCGCCTCCCGGGCCTCGGGGTAGCGGCGCTCCGGCTTCTCGCCGAGGCTGAACAGCACCTCCTTGCAGCCCAGTCGCTCGCCTTCGCGCACCACCGCCATGACCTCGTCAGGGGTCATGATCCGGGCGCCTGGGGTGCCCGGCTTCTGCACGAAGGTGCAGTAGCCGCAGTCGTCGCGACACATGGTGGTCAGCGGGACGAAGACCTTGCGCGAATAGGTCAGGGTGTGGCCCCAGTGCGCGTCGCGGCGTGCGGCGGCCGCCTGGCTCAGGGACTCGAATTCGCCGTTGGACGCCTTCTCCAGCGCCACGGCTTGCTGGCGGGTCAGCATGATGATCGGCGCCTCCTGTTGTTGTTGTGCGCTCGTCGTATCGGGTCTGGCGTGACGGCGATGCCGTTTTACCAGTTGGTAAAAAATAACCTAGGCCATTTTTTACCTTTTGGTCAAACTTTTTCGCGCGTGTTCTTGTCATGCCCGGCGCCGAGGCACAGAGTCGTCGACACCGCCGATGGATCGGGGCAGCCGAGGCCGTGACGGTCGAGGGGAGGGAGCAGCAGCGGGAGGGAGGGGGACGCCCGAGGCGTACGGGCAGGAGCGTTCAGTGAGGACGTCGTGTCGGTGTCATGGCACGATGCCGGGGCCTGATGTCGTGTCGATGTCAGGCCCCAACCCGCGCGGCGAGGTTCGTGTGACGGGGAGGTGACGTGGCTACGGCGGTTCGCCGGAAGCGCCTGGCCGGCCGGGGTGTAGCGGGTGGCGCTCAGGCCGCATCCGGGGAGACGGCGGCGTAGGCCACCATCTCGACGAGCATCTCTTCCCGGGCGAAGCCGGAGACGATGAGGGCGGCCCGGTTGGGGTAGGGTGCGTGCACGTACTCGGCGTAGACGCGGTTGACGGTGGCCAGGTCCTCCCGGGCGGTGACGTAGATCAGTACCTGGGTGAGGGCGTCCGGGCCGGCGCCGGCTCGCTCCAGGGTGTGGCAGAGGTTGTCCAGGGTCTGGCGGGTCTGGGCCTCGATGCCGCCCTCGACCACCTGGCCGTCCGTACCGATGGGAATCTGGGCGGTGAACAGGATGCCGTTGCCGACCACGGCCCATTCCAGGGGCGCCTTGGAGGCGAAAAGGTCGGTGCTGACGGGATGGTTCATGGCAAATGCCTCGTTTCAGTCGTTGTCGTTGGTGCCGGCTCCGGCCCCCTCTCGGGACGCCTCGGAGGCCTCCACCAGCATGCGGGCCGCGAGTTGCTTGAGGCGCTCCCAGACGGTTTCGTCGACCTCGATGCCCTCCGCCAGGGAACGGTGGCGGCAGGCCAGCAGGTCCGACTCGTCGTGGCGCGCCAGCAGGTCGTAGCGGAAGTCCGAGCGCATCGCCGGCAGCAGGTCGACGTGGTTGGCCATCACCAGGGTGATGGCGTCGTTGGGCTCGTTTTCCTCCGGGACTTCCTGGACCGCGTAGACGCGGATCTCCGGCACCGGGCTGTTGGCGCGGAAGCCGACGACCTGCTCGGTCAGCGGCTGCTGGGCGTTGCGCCAGAAGGCGGTGACGTTCATGCCGCGTCCCGCCAGCCGGGCCAGGTAGCCCATGATCAGCTGGCGATTGTGGCAGTGGCGGATCTTGATCACCGCCAGGCCGCGGGCCCGGGCCTTGGCGAAGCCGAGCTCCAGGGCCAGGGTCGAGCTGCGCAGCACGCTCTGGCCGTGGCCGTCGACCACCGCCAGGTCGCCGTCCTGATAGAGCACGCTTGGCAGCTCGTCGGGGTCGTCCGCGAGGAGGAAGTCCAGGCCGCGGTTGAGGGCGGCCAGCCCGCCCAGTTCGAAGCACTGCATCCAGGCGACCATGTCGGCGGCGTCCGCGGCATCACCCTCCTCGAAGCCCATGCCGATGAAGGCCTTGCGGCACAGGCCCTGCAGCTCGTTGTAGGACGCCTTCATGATGTCTCTCCCGCCCCTTGGCGTTGGGGGTGCGTGATGCCCTCGGGCTCCAGCGGGAAGCTCCAGTCATCGACCGCGGCCAGGTCCCGGGGCTCGGCATTGAGTTCCTCCACCAGCGGCGCGCCCTGGAAGAGGGTGATGCGCACCCAACGATCCGACTTGGGGTCGAAGCGCCCGGCGCCGAAGAACGACAGCTTGGTGCGCAGCAGGTGCATGGGCTTCATGTCCCGGTGCCAGAGGTTGGCGCGAATCTCCCCGTAGGGTGTCTCGGCCATGGACTGGATGCGTCGCACGATATCCTTGTGACGCGGATGGGCGATCAGGAACTCCACCACCAGGGCGCGGGGATTGGCCTCGAGGAAGTCGCTGAGCACGCCGTGGGTATGGTGGACCCGGGGCGCGATGGCCAGCGGCAGCTCCTTCTTGGCCCCGGGCTCGACCCCGCGCACGCCCAGCCGGGGTTCTTCCTTTTCGGCGGAGCGATACCAGAACCAGTGGCGGGCCTCGGGGCGCTCGAAGTCCTCGGCCAGGGCCCAGTCGTAATGGGTCTCGATCAGTTGCTTGAGGCGCACCAGCGGCATGTCCGGCGTCAGCTCCAGGCGTTCCTCGGTGCCCATGCGGTCCTCCAGCAGGTCGACCCGCTCGGGGTAGAGCTCGATCAGCAGGGCGTTGATCAGCTCCTGGGCCTCCAGCGGCAGGGTGCGGGCGCTCCAGGCCGCCAGCTGTTGCCAGAGATCCTCCTCCAGCGGCATCTCCTCGAGCCAAGCGATCACTTCGGGCAGGGCCGCCACGCTGGCGGCGTTGCGCTCGCCCTGGTCGGCGTCCTCGGTGACCGTTTGGGCCAGGTGGTGCATGGCGCGCCGGGTCAGGGCGATCAGTCGCCAGCGGCTTCCCTCGTCGGGCACCTGGCCCAGCGCCAGGGCCAGCGCGGTTTCCCGGCAGGACACCCATTGCTGGATCAACTGGGGATGATTGATCAGGAAGGGGGCCATGCCGAGCCCGGTGGAGTTGCCGATGCCCAGGTAGCGGCGCAGCTCGGTGGTCAGGGGCGCAGCGGTGTCGGGGGCCTGGCCGCGGGCGATGTGCTCCACCTGCTCGATAGAGAAGTGGCGCAGCAGGTACACCGCCAGCATCTGGGCCGAGAAGGGGCGGTGGAAATCGGGGTTATCCTGCAGGCGTACGAAGTCGGCGATGCCGAACTTGCCGTTGCCGTAGACCGCGGTGGTCCGGTAGAGGTAGCCGACCCGGGTCAGCCGGGCCGGGTCTGGCTGGTCGCCGGCGGCCAGCGCCTCGACGAAGTGGGCGAAGTTGCGCAGGCTGCGGTTGGCCCGGGACAGCACCAGCAGCCGCGGATGCTGGCGCCCGGCCTCTTGCAACGGCACGTTGGCGGCCATTTGCTCGAGCAGGGCGTCGTCGACGTCACCCTCGACCACCCCGAAGGTCACGTCCCAGGCCTGGGCGATCACCCGGTCGGAGCGCTGGTCGTCGTCCAGGTGCTGGGAGAAGATCACGCCGTGATAGCGGCCGCGGGGTGTCTGCAGTCGATAGATGGCGATGCCGTGCCCCTGGGCATCCAGCTCGAAGCGGGTGCGGCTGATCTGCCAGCGCTGGCGGGCCATCTGGCGGACCAGGCTGCGCACGAAGCTCAGGCGGCTGGCCGGCAGGCTGCCCAGCCGTTCCAGGTCCATGGCCTCGCCAGCGGTGCGCAGTGGCACCGCGGCAGCCATCGCGTCACGGTACTCAACCATGGTCAGTCTCCGTCGCGCGACGGGTGGATAGCCCTTGCTCCCGCGCCATGGCGATGGCCGCCTGGGGGCCGGTCCACAGCGAAGGTAGCAGCACCAGCGACACCGGGATGGCGGTGAGCACAATGAACTGTTGCAGCACGCTGATCTGGCCGGCGCCCATGTACAGCAGGATGCCCGCCATCAACGCCATGGCGATGCCCCAGAAGGCACGCACCAGGGTGCTGGGCCGGTCGTGACCGGAGCCCACCACGGCGATGGCGTAGCTCATGGAGTCTCCGGTGGTGGCCACGAAGATGGTGGTCAGCAGCAGGATGGCCAGCGCCATCACCGGCCCGCCCGGCAGTGCCTGGGCCACGGTCAGGGTGGCGACGTCGAACTGGAAGTCCTGCAGCGCGGCGGACAGGTCGATGGCGCCGGTCAGCTGGTAGTGGATGCCCGAGCCGCCCAGCAGGGTGAACCAGACGGTGGTGGCGACGGGAGCCATCACCGCCACGGCCAGGATCATCTGGCGGATGCTGCGGCCGCGCGAGATGCGCGCCACGAAGATCGCCATCAGCGGCCCGTAGCCGATGAACCAGGCGAAGAAGAACACCGTCCACCACTGCATCCACCAGGCCGGCGCGGTTTCGGCGGTCATGGTGGCCATGGGAAAGAAGGCCGTCAGGTATTCGCCGAAGCCCTGGGTGAAGGCGTTGGTCAGGAACAGCGTCGGGCCGAACACGAAGATCACCGCGGCGATGGCCAGTGCCAGGATCACGTTGAAGCGACTCAGCCACTGGATGCCGCGATGGATGCCGGTCACCGCCGAGGTGACGTAGACGGCGGCGAGTGCTACCAGGATCACCAACTGGGTGCCGTAGCCCTCGGAGACGCCGAACAGCTCGTGTAGGCCGAAGCTCACCTGGGTGGCGAGGAAGCCGATCGGCCCGACGGTGCCGGCGACCACGGCGATCACGCACAGGGCGTCGACCACGCCGCCGAAGGTACCCGCCATGATCCGCTCGCCGAGCACTGGATACAGCAGGGTGCGCGGCTGCAACGGCTGGCCCTTGTCGTAGTGGGCATGGGCCAGCACCACCGCGGTCAGAGAGCCGAGCACCGCCCAGGCCAGGAAACCCCAGTGCATGAAGGACTGCGCCAGGGCGCCGGCGATCGCCTCGGGCGTCCCGGGCTCGGTGTCGAAGGCCGGTGGGGTGACCACGAAATGATAGACCGGTTCGCCGGCGGCGAAGAACACGCCGCCCCCGGCCAGTAGGGTGCACATGATGATCGACAGCCACTTGAAGGTGCCGATCTCGGGCGTCGAGAGGTTGCCGATCCGTGCGCTGGCGGCCGGCGAGATGGCCACGCCGATGGCGATGAAGAAGGTCAGCAACAGCAGCAGCTGGAAGTAGGAGCCTAGCGTGGCGGCGGTCCAGGCGAAGCCAGCGCCAATGGCGTCGGCCACCATGTCGACGTCATACAGCGACAGGGCGACGAACAGCAGGATGAAACCGACGCTGAGCGTCAGGACGACCGGGTCGCCCAGGCGATGCTCGCGCGGCGCCGGTGCGGCGTGGGGAGTGGCGTGATGTTGTGTCATTACGTTGGCCTTTGCTGTGACCCTGGCGGGCCGTTGTTCTTGTGCGGTGCGCGACGCGCGGACGGGTCAGGCGACGGCCTCCTCGGCCGGGGTCGGCACGGCGGCGCGCTCCAGCAGCTCGACCCAGTTGCGGCCCATGATGCGGGCGACCGAGGCCTCGTCGAAGCCGCGTTGGCGCAGCCCCGCGACCAGGTTGGGGAAGTCGCGGCTGTCGCGCAGCCAGGCGAGCGGGCGCGGCCAGCCGGCGTTGCTGGCGTTGCCCTCGCCATAATCCATTTCCTTGGACCAGCGGCCGTTGCGCATCCAGTCGAGCACCGCGGTCGGCTGCGCCTGGCACAGGTCGGTGCCGATGCCGATGTGCTCGATGCCCATCAGGTCGGCGGTGCGGGCGATCATGTCGCAGTAGTCCTCGAGGGAGCAGTCCGGGCCGTTCCTGAGGTGGAAGGGGTAGGCCGAAAAGCCCAGCAAGCCACCGGACTCGGCGATCGCCGCCAGCACCCGGTTGGACTTGTTGCGCTTGGCGGGGTGGAAGGAGGCCGGATTGGCGTGAGAGATGATCACCGGCCGCTCGGAGAGCTCTACCGTTTCCAGCGTCGAGCGCTCGGCGCTGTGCGACATGTCGATGACCATGCCCACCCGGTTCATTTCACGAATCACCTGGCGACCGAAGCGGGTGATGCCGCTGTCCTCGCTTTCGTAGCAGCCACACGCCAGCAGGCTCTGGTTGTTGTAGGTCAGCTGCATGATCAACAGGCCCAGGTCGCGCATTACCGCGACCATGTCGATGTCGTCCTCGATGGGCGAGCAGTTCTGCGCGCCGAGGAAGATGCCCACCTTGCCGGCCCGGCGGGCGCGCTCGATGTCGCCCGGCACGCGCACCGGCATGATCAGGTCGCCATGGGCCTCGAAGCGGCGATTCCACTCGCCCAGGCGCGACAGGGTCTCGCGGGTGTTCTCGTGATAGACCAGGGTGGCGTGTACGGCGTCGACGCCTCCCTCGCGCATCTGCTCGAAGATCTCCCGCGACCAGTTGGAGTACTGCAGGCCGTCGACGATCAGCATTTCCTGTGACATGGCGCGCTCCTCAGGCTTTGACTCAGTGGGCTTTGACATAGCAGGTCTTGACCACGGTGTAGAATTCGCGGGCGTAGCGTCCCTGCTCCCGGGGGCCGAAGCTGGAATCCTTGCGGCCGCCGAAGGGCACGTGGTAGTCGGTGCCGGCGGTGGCCAGGTTGACCATCACGCAGCCGGTTTCGGCACGGGCCTTGAAGTCGCTGGCGAGCTTCAGGGAATCGGTGATGATGCCCGCGGTGAGGCCGAAGTTGGTGTCGTTGAGGGTGGCGATGGCCTCCTCGTAGTCGCGGACCCGGATCACGCAGGCGATCGGCCCGAAGACCTCCTCGCGGTTGATGGCCATGTCGTTGGTGGTGTCGACGAACAGCGTCGGGGCCATGAAGAAACCCTTGGTATCGCGCTCGAGCCGCTCGCCGCCGAAGGCCAGGGTGGCGCCGTCGGCTGTCGCGCGCTCGACCCAGGCCAGGTTGGACGCCAGCTGGCGGGCATCCACGGCGGGGCCGATGTGCACGCCCTCCTCCAGGGCATGGCCGACCCGGACCGTCTTCAGCTTGGCGATCAGCTTGTCGACGAAGGCATCGTGGACGGCTTCGGTGACGATGAGGCGCGAGGAGGCGGTGCACTTCTGGCCGGTGCCGGAGTAGGCGCCGGCGAAGGCGGCCTCCACGGCCAGGTCAAGGTCGGCGTCGTCGGCGACGATCAGGGCGTTCTTGGAGCCCATCTCCAGTTGGCACCTGACCAGGTTGCCGGCGGTGGCGGCGGCCACGCGGCGGCCTACGTCCAGCGAGCCGGTGAAGCTCAGCGCCTGGATCTCGGGGCTCGAGATGAGCGCGTCGCCGACGCTCGATCCCGGGCCCATCAGCAGGTTGAAGGTGCCGGCGGGCAGCGCCTGGCGGCTGATGATCTCGGTCAGCGCCCAGGCGCTGGCCGGCACCAGGTTGGCCGGCTTGAAGATCACCGCGTTGCCGAAGGCCAGTGCCGGGGCGATCTTCCACACCGCGGTGGCCATCGGGAAGTTCCAGGGGCTGATGATGCCGACCACGCCCACCGGCTCGCGACGGGTGTCGACCTCGACGCCGGGACGCACGGAGTCGACCCGCTCGTCGATCTGGCGCAGCACCTCGGCGGCGTAGTAATGGAAGAACTGGCCGGAGCGGTAGACCTCGCCGACGCCCTCGGCCAGAGCCTTGCCCTCTTCCCGCGCCAGCAGGCGGCCGAGCTCGTCCTTGCGCGCGATCAGCTCGTCGCCGATGGCCATCAGCACGGCGTAGCGTTGCTCCAGGCCGCTGTCGCGCCATTCGGCTAGGCCGCGGTGGGCCGCGGCGATGGCCTCGCCGACCTGGTGGACGCCGGCCTGGGCGTAGTGGCCGATCAGGTCGCGGGTATCCGACGGGCTGTGGTTGGCGATGCTGTCCTGGCCCTCGACCCAGGCGTCGTCGATGTACAGGGAATGAACGTGGGACATGGAAACCTCCTTGATGACGTTGCCGTCATGCTAGGCGAGGGTCCAAGATAAGGATAATCAATAAAAAAGATTCAATGATCAGGCTTTCTTACCGTCCAGGGGCGAGGAGGGACCGTGCTGCCCGAGCTCAAGATCCAGCCGCTGCGCTGCGTGCTGGCCATCGTCGACGCGGGGGGCTTCCATGCCGCGGCCCGTCAGCTGCATCGCACCCAGCCCGCGGTGTCCATGGCGGTCCGGGAGCTCGAGCAGCGCCTGGGCGAACCGCTGTTCGAAAAGGGCGGGAAGGCCACGCTCACGCCCTTCGGGGCCTACTGCCTGCCGCGCTTCCGCGAGCTGATCACACGCCACGATCGCCTGAGCCGCGAGCTGGCGGCCCAGGTCCAGAAGCAGGCGGGGCACGTCGACATGGCCGCGGTGCCCTCGGTGGCCAGTCGCCTGATGCCGCGCCTGCTGAACGACTTCATCCTTCGCTATCCCGAACTGCGTGTCAGCCTGCAGGACGGCAACGCTGACTTCGTCCGACGGCTGGTGGCAGGCGGCGAGGTCGAGCTGGGGCTCACCAGCCTGTGGCAGCGGGACGACGACCTGGCCTTCACGCCACTGATGCGCGATGCCGTGGGGGTGGTGTGCCGGGACGATCACCCCCTGGCGGGACGGGAGACGCTAGGCTGGGAGGCGCTGCAGGGACAAGTGCTGATCCGCAACGGCACCTCGCGCCTGCTGGAGGGCACTGAGGCCGAACCGCTGCTGGCCGAGAGCGCCTTCGACATCTCCAACATGATCTCGCTGACCGCCATGCTGGTGGCCGGGATCGGCATCACCACCCTGCCACGGCTGGCTTTCCCCGAGGAGTACGAGCGGCTGCGCTTCATCCCCCTGGTGGATCCCCGGGTCGAGCGGGAACTGGGGCTGCTGCGTCCTGGGCGTCGCAGCCTGTCGCCGGCGGCCCAGGCCATGGAGGCCTTCATCATCGAGGCCCTCGGCGAGACCGACTAGCGTCCTCGTGACCGGGCGCCCCTCGAGCGAGGCGCCTACACCAGCGACAGCAGGGCGGTCACCAGCAGATCAGGATCGTAGTGGGGGGCGTCATCCTCGTCGATCAGCCGGGTGTCGATCAGGGTCACGCCCCGCTCGGCCAGGAAGTCGGCGGACAGCCGGCCGGGGTAGTCGCCGCGCTCGCTGTCGATGAGCACGAAGTCCAGCAGCTCCCGGGCGGGGCAGGTTTCGCCGACGTCGCGGCGCAGGGTGTCGAGCAGCACGGCGACCTGGCGCTCCAGGTTCATGCCGGTCTGCTCCGGGTCGGGGCTCGGGTTGGGAATGAAGACCTTGGGGCAGCGGTTGGCGCGGATCGCCCGACCGACGCCTTGCGGCAGAAGGTTGGCCAGCAGGCTGGAGTAGAAACTGCCCGGGGGATAACAGATCAGCTCGGCGCCGGCGATCAGCCGGCGGTTCTGCTCGTGCAGCGTCGCCGACACGGGAACGTGGGCATCGCGGTCGGCCGAGAGCTCGAGCTCGGCGATGGGCGTGGCCAGGGGGGCGACCTCCTTGCCGGTAATGCGATGCTGGCCCAGTACCCGCCGCCCGTCCTCCAGGGTGGCCGCCAGGTGATAGTCCTGGTCGACCACGGCGCGAACCGTGCCGCGCACGTGCACCAGCTTCGAGAACAGGAAGATGATCGGGTCGAGCTGCTGGTGGTTGTTGAGGTAGCCGCCGGCCAGGATCAGGTTGCCGATGCTGGCGCCGCGCAGGTCGAAGCCCTCAGGCATCGACTCGCGAAAGTAGCCGAGCTGGTGGCAGGTCAGCTGGCGCATGGGGCTAGGGATCGCATCGATCAGGGGGTGGCGTCCCGCCGCCAGTGCGTCGAGGGTGTCCTGCAGGACGGCCGCGTCCGCGTTCTTCGGCAAGCGGTGGGTGAACAGCCGGTAGACTTCCGGGTGGCCGAGGATGGAGTCGTCGGCGAGTGCCATCAGCCGGCTGCGCAGGTCGCCGATGGCCGGCATGCCGAAGGCCTCACGCAGCTTGGCGGAGCTGCCGCCGGAGTCGAAGGGCGTCACCAGGTGGATGGAGTTGTGGGTGTAGTGCTGGAGGCGCCGCGACATTCCGTTCAGCGCGGAGCCGCCGCTGAAGAACAGCAGCCTCGGGCCCAGCTCCGGTGCCTTCTGGTAGCGCTGGACGCGCAGCGGGTCGGGCACCTGGGCGGTACGGGTCACGCGGACGTCGACCATGTCGGCCTTCCTTCCCTGTTCCTGAGTTTCCTGGTCCCGCAGGGTGCCCGCTTTTGAGCGTCTTGTCGCCTGGCGCCGGTCGGGAACAGGGGCCTTGGCGCGTCACGTCGAACATGGCATGCCTGTGACAGTGTAGAAGCCCTAGGCTCCTTCGACGGGGCTCCGGCGTGACCATTCGGCCAGCGCTCCGAGCCGTCGTGAAGCGCCCGATAACGATGCCGCCCCGGCCGAATGGCCGGGGCGGCTGCCCTGTTTGCCCGCTGGTCGTCAGTCCGCCGGGCCGATCAGGTGCTTGACCTCCAGGTAGCCGGCCAGTCCCCAGGGGCCGAGCTCGCGGCCGATGCCGCTGATGCCGAAGCCGCCCCAGCTGGCTTCCGGCATCACCAACTGCTCACTGTTGACCCAGATGCTGCCGGCGCGCAGCGCGCGGCCGACGCGACGTGCGCGCTCGGCGCTGCCAGAGATCACGGTGGCGGCCAGGCCGAAGGCGCTGTCGTTGGCCAGCGCGATTGCCTCGTCGTCGCTCGCGGCGCTGCGGGCGCACAGCACCGGGCCGAAGATCTCCTCCTTCCACAGCCGGCTGTCGACGGGCACGTCGCGGTACAGGGTCGGGGCGACGAACTCGCCTCGGGCGGGCAGCTCGCGGTGGCGGGCGTCGCGCACCGCGACCAGCCCTTCGTCGGCGGCGACGGCCAGGTAGCCTTCCACGGCCCGGCGCTGGCGGGCGCTGGTCATGGGCCCCATGTCGGTGTCGTCGGCGAGCGGGTCGCCCAGGCGGATGGCGTCGATGCGCGTGGCCAGCGCCGCGTACAGCGGCTCGGCCAGCGATTCGTGCACGATCAGCCGCGAGGTCGCCGAGCAGATCTGCCCGGAGTTGAAGTAGATGCCGGCCATCACCCAGTCCGCGGCGGCCTCGACCTCGGCGTCGTCGAGCACCAGGATCGGCGACTTGCCGCCGAGCTCCAGCGACACGCCGCGGGTGCCCTCGGCGGCGGCACGCATCACCTTCTCGCCCACCGCATTGCTGCCGGTGAAGGACAGCTTGTCGATGCCGGGGTGGGCGGTGAGCGGCGCGCCGATGCCCTCGCCGTCGCCGTGCACCAGGTTGAGCACCCCGGCCGGCAGGCCGATGGCCTCGGCGATCTCGGCCACCGCCTGTTCGGGCAGCGGGGTGACCTCGGAGGGCTTGAACACCACCGTGCAGCCGGCGGCCAGCGCCGGGGCGATCTTCCAGGCGCTGGTCACCAGCGGGAAGTTCCAGGGCGTGATCAGCCCGACCACGCCGGCCGGGTCCTCGTAGGTGCGCGCCTCGATGCCGTCCATGGCGTGCTCGACCAGGCGACCCTGGCGGGCCTCCAGGGCCCGGGCCTGGCCGGCGTAGTAGCGGTAGCAGGCGATGGCGTCGTCGAGGTCGATGGCGGCCTCGGCCAGGGCCTTGCCGTTGTTGGTCACCGACAGCCGCATCAGCGCCTCGCGGCGCTCGACGAGGGCGTCGGCGAAGGCTTCCAGGTAGTCGGCGCGGCGTTCGCCGCCCAGCGCCTGCCAGGCGGGCAGCGCACGACGCGCGGCGGCCACCGCGGCGTCGACGTCGGCCGGGGCGCCGGCGGTGAGCTCGGCAATCGGTTGCTGGCGATAAGGATCGGTCACCGCCAGGCGGCGCTGCCCCTGGCTCTCGATCCACTGGTTGTCGATGTACTGCTTGGTCAGTCGTTGCACGGGAAGGCTCCGGATTCGGGGTCAGGCGGGGGCGACGGCGTCGGCCCAGGTCGCGGCGTCGACCTCGATCAGCAGGGGGCCGTCGCTGGGCCGGGTGGCCAGGGCGTGGGCCAGCTCGGCGGGGGTGGCGACGCGGGTGGCAAGGCAGCCGAAGCCGTGGGCCACGGTCAGGAAGTCCGGCGCCTGGATGTCGACGCCGAGACGGGTGACCCCGGCGTCGTCCATGAAGCGGCGGATCTCCTCATAGCCCTGGTTGTGCCACAGCAGGATCACCACAGGCAGGCGTTCCTCCACCGCGCAGGCCAGCTCCGGCAGGGTGAACATCACGCCGCCGTCGCCGACCAGCGCCACCACCGGCAGATCGGGCCGGGCAAGGCTCGCGCCCATGGCGGCCGGCAGGCCGTAGCCGAGGGTGCCATAGCCGGTGGAGGCGTTGAAGAAGCGCCGCGGCGCCGGCTGGGCGACCAGGTGGTTGGCGGCGTAGGTGGTGGCGCAGGAGTCGCCGACCAGGATCGCCTCGGGCAGGACCTCGCGCAGGGTGTCGAACAGCGGCACATAGGTCGCGAAGGCGGGATCCCGGGCGAGCGCCAGGGCCTCCCGCGTTGCCTGGGCTCGGGCGACGCCGCCCCGGGCGCGATGGGGGCCGGCGAAGTGTGCCGCCAGGGCCTCCAGGGCCAGGCCTGCGTCGGCCACCAGGGCCAGGTCGGCGTGGCGGTTGCGAGCCAACTGCTGGGGATCGACGTCGATGCGAATCAGGCGTCCCCCGAGAGTGAAGCCGTCGTCGAACACCACGTCGTAGTCGGTCTCGCCGAGCTCGGTGCCGATGGCCAGTACCACGTCGGCGTCGCGGGCCAGCTCGCGCACTGCGGGCAATGAGGCGTTGGCGCCCAGGTCCAGCGGATGGTCGCGGCCGAGCAGGCCCTTGGCGTTGATGGTGGTGACCACCGGCGCATCGAGGGCCTCGACCAGCGACCGGGCGGCCTCGGGGGCATCCGCGCAGCCGCCGCCGAGCAGCACCAGCGGATGCGAGGCGCCCGCCAGCCAGCCGGCGGCTTGCTCGATGGCGGCCGGTGACGGTGCGGCAGGCGAGAGCCGCCGACGCTGCCAAGCGCGAGGCGGCGTGATGGGGGCATCGAACAGGTCGATGGGAATCTCGAGATGCACAGGCCCCGGCCGCGCGCCTTCGAACACCGCGAAGGCCCGGGCCAGCGCCTCGGGCAGGCCATCCGGGTCGAGCAGGGTGTGGCTGAAGCGGGCGACCCCGGCGATCAGCTGCTGCTGGCTGGGCAGTTCATGCAGCCGGCCCTGCCCGCGGCCCAGGGTGTCGCGGCGATTGACGCTGGAGATCACCAGCATCGGCACCGAGTCGGCCAGCGCCTGGCCCATGGCGGTGGCGATATTGGTCATGCCGGGCCCGGTGATGATGAAGCAGACCCCGGGCTTGCCGGTGGCCCGGGCGTAGCCGTCGGCCATGAAGCCGGCGCCCTGCTCGTGGCGCGGGGTAACGTGGCGGATGCCGCCGCTCTCTCCATCGTTCTTCTCACCGCTCAGTCCGCGGTAGAGTTCGACGGTATGCACACCGGGGATCCCGAACACGGTATCCACGCCATAGGTATCGCGAAGCAGGCGGATCAGCAGTTCGGCACAGGTCATGAACGTTTCTCTCTCAGGGTTCAGGCTCTCGGGATTCATGGGCATCGCCTCAGCCGACCAGCCAGTGGCCCATGACCACGATGATCGGCAGGGTGATGGCGGTGCGCAGCAGGAAGATGACGATCAGTTCCCACAGCTTGAGCGGAATCTTCGACTTGAGTAGCAGGGCGCCGATCTCGGACATGTAGATCAACTGGGTCAGCGACAGGCAGGCGATCACGAAGCGCGTCAGCTCGCTCTCGATGTCGCTGGCCAGTACCGCCGGCAGGAACATGTCGGCGAAGCCCACCAGAGTCGCGGGGGCAGCGGCCTCGGCCTCGGGAATACGCATCCACTCCAGCACCGGCACCATCGGATAGGACAGCCAGGTGAACAGCGGTGTGAACTCGGCGAGCATCAGCGCCACGGTGCCGATGGCAATCACCAGCGGCAGCAGGCCGAGGAAGATGTCGGCGACGTTGAACAGCGCGATTCGGGCCAGTTTCAGCGGCCCCGGGGCGGTCTCGGCGCGGGCCACCGCCATGCCCAGGCTGTAGCGCAGCAGGTTCTGGTCGCCGGTATTCTCCTCGGCGATCCGGCAGCCCACCGGCTCGTAGTAGGTGTTCGGCTTGCGCGACAGCGGCGGCAGACGCGGCACGATCACCGCCGCCACCAGGCCGGCCACGACCACGGTCAGGTAGAAGGGCACGAACAGGTGGTTGATGCCGATGAAGCTGGTCACCAGCAGGGCGAAGGCGATCGAGACGATGGAAAAGTTGGTGGCGATCGCCGAGGCCTCTCGGCAGTTGTAGTAGCCCTGCTCGTACTGCTGGGTGGTGATCAGTACGCCCACGGTGCCGGAGCCCATCCAGGAGGCGGTGGCATCGATGGCGCTGCGGCCCGGCAGCCCGAAGATCTTGCGGAAGGGCGTGCGCACCAGGCTGCCGATGAACTCCATGAAGCCGAAGTCGACCAGGAAGGGCAGCAGGATGGCGGCAAAGAAGAAGAAGGTCAGCAGTACCGGCGCCAGGTCGTTGAGCATCACGCCGCCGGTGAAGGAGGCGGTGACCGCCTGCGGGCCGACCTGGAAGTAGGTCATCAGCGCGAACGCCGCGCCCAGGGCGCGCATCACCACCCACAGCGGCGCCACGTCGAATAGCTCGTGCATGGCGCCCTCGCTGGCCCAGGCCGGGCGAACGAGCTTGACCGTCAGCGTCAGCACGATGGACAGGCACAGCACCACCGTGGCGATGGTCGGCAGGGCGTCGCCGAGCAGTGCCTTGAGGCCGTCGGCCATCAGCCCCATGCCGATGTTGATGGTGTCGCCGGTGGAGAACGGCACCAGGAACAGGCCGATGCCGAGCAGCGAGGGAATCAGGAACTTCAGCAGGCCGCTGAGGCTCAGCGATTCGGCGCGGGTGGCGAGGGTCGTGTCGAAGGAGTCAGCCATGGGATTTCCCTGTTGGTCTTGTAATGGGTGTG
The DNA here is from genome assembly GCF_014192055.1 of Halomonas organivorans. Classification (GTDB taxonomy): domain Bacteria; phylum Pseudomonadota; class Gammaproteobacteria; order Pseudomonadales; family Halomonadaceae; genus Halomonas; species Halomonas organivorans. Next base: position 75,391 of record NZ_JACHXM010000011.1, read on the forward strand.
GCCCGGCGCTGCCGGGCCGGGTGGGCGGCGGTCAGTCGCGACGCTTGACGCCGGGCAGCACGCAGAGCATCTCGTAGAGCAGGGTGGCGCCCATCAGTGCGGTATTGCCGCTGGTGTCGTAGGGCGGGGAGACCTCGACCAGGTCGCCGCCGACCACATTGAGGCCGGCCGCGCCGCGCACGATCTCCAGGCCCTGCTGGGCGGTGAGGCCGCCCATCTCGACGGTGCCGGTGCCGGGGGCGACCGAGGGGTCGAGGCCGTCGATATCGAAGGAGATGTACACCGGGCCGTCGCCCATCTGCTCGCGCACCTCGGCCATCAGCGGTTCGAGCGACTTGTACCAGCACTCCTCGGCGGTGACCACGCGGAAGCCCTGCTCGCGGCACCAGTCGAAGTCGTCGGCGGCATAGCCGGTGCCGCGCAGGCCGATCTGCACCACGCGCTTGCTGTCCAGCAGCCCCTCTTCCTGGGCGCGACGGAAGGGGCAGCCATGGGCGACTTCCTCGCCGAACATGTGCTCGTTGACGTCGGCGTGGGCGTCGACATGGATCACCCCGACCGGGCCGTGCTTCTTGGCGATGGCGCGCAGCAGCGGCCAGGTCAGGGTGTGATCGCCACCCAGCGTCAGCGGCACGCAGTCGTGGGACAGCACCTCGTCGTAGAAATCGGTGATGATGTCGAGGTTCTTGGGCAGGTTGAAGGTGTTGATCGGCACGTCGCCGATGTCGGCCACCTGCAGGCTGTCGAAGGGCGCGGCGCGGGTAGCCATGTTGTAGGGGCGCAGCATGCGCGACTCGTCGCGGATCTGGCGCGGGCCCAGCCGAGTGCCGGGACGGTTGGAGGTGCCGATGTCCATGGGCACGCCGATGAAGGCGGCATCGAGGCCTGCCGCGTTGTCCTGGGTGGGCAGGCGCATCATGGTAGCCGGTCCGCCGAAGCGCGGCATTTCGTTGCCGCCGAGGGGCTGGTTGAAGTCGCTCATCTGTCTGGCTCCGCGTTGTGGATTGTCCTGCTGCTGTAAAAGCATAAAGCGTGCCAATTTTAATGCGTTGATATACTGAGCCTTTTTTCTCAATCGATGCATTGGTGAATCATCGGAAGGCGTCGAATGATACGATAATGAATCGTGATTCAATTCTGCATCGAAACGAGGCCCCATGAGCGAGCTCGACAGCCGTATCCTGCAGACCATCATCGAGACCGCCCACGATCACTTCTTCGTGGTCGACGCCGACGGCCGGGTGCGCGACGTCAGCCCCGGGGCGGCGGCGGTCTACGGCATGTCCCGGGAAGACCTGTGTCGCACCACCGTCCAGCAGCTCGAGGCCCAGGGAGTGCTCAAGCCGTCGATCAGCCTGGAGGTCATTCGCACCGGACGGCCCGCCCAGCTGATGCAGGTGACCGGCACGGGACGACGGGTGGTCGCCCAGGCGCATCCGGTGTTCCAGGCCGGGCGGCTGGCGGCGGTGGTCAGCCGCTCCATGGACCTGACCGACCTGCAGCTGCTGCAGGAGGAATATGCGCTGCTGCAACGACGCTTCAGCGAGCATCTGCGGCGCGGCGGCGGCGCCGAGGAGGCCGGCCTCGAGGCCGAGCTTGGCGAGCTGGAGGTGCGCAGCGGGGTAATGCGCGAGGTGGCCATGCTGCTCAAGCGCGTGGCGCCGACCGATGCCACGGTGCTGATGCTCGGCGAATCGGGCGTCGGCAAGACCGCCTTCGCCCGCCAGCTGCATCGCTGGAGCGCTCGTCGCGAGGGCCCGTTCATCGACGTCAACTGCGGCGCCATCCCGGAGAGCCTGTTCGAGTCGGAGATGTTCGGCTATCGGCACGGCGCCTTCAGCGGTGCGGCGCCGGGCGGCAAGGCGGGGCTGCTGGAGCAGGCCGAGGGCGGCACCCTGTTCCTCGACGAGATCGGCGAGCTGCCGCTGGCGATGCAGACCAAGCTGCTCAAGGTGATCCAGGACGGCAGCGTGACCCGGCTGGGCGATACCCGGCCCCGGCGGGTCGACTTTCGCCTGGTGGTGGCCACCAACCAGGACCTGGCCCGCGGCGTCGAGGAAGGGCGCTTCCGGCTCGACCTCTATTATCGCCTCAACGTCATTCCCGTCACCCTGCCGCCGCTGCGCGAGCGCCGCGAGGACATCCCCGGGCTGGTCGAGCGTCAGCTCAAGCGCCTCAATGCCCGCTACGGCCGCGACAAGCTGATGGGTCACGACGTCTGGCAGGAACTGATGGGCCGAGACTGGCCGGGCAACGTGCGCGAGCTGGAGAACTGGCTGGAGCGGGCCTGGCTATCCGCCGGCGACGATGTCATCCGCGGCGAGCCCGCGCCGGCGGGATCCCGCCCGGGGCCGGTGATTCCGTCGCAGCAGCAGGCTGCGACCGGCGGCGAGGCGTCCGCGGGGCTGGAGGAGGGGGAATCGCTCAAGGCGGCGCTGGCGCGCACCGAGCGGGCCATCCTGTCCGAGCTGTGCGCGGAGCTGCCTTCCACCTATGCGCTTGCCGATCGGCTCGGCATCAGCCAGCCCAGCGTGGTGCGCAAGCTTCGCCGGCACGGCCTGCGCATCGGGCGCGATGCCTGAGAGCGTGGAGCGTCCGGCGTTGCGCGGGGCGTGAAGAGGCGCTTATCTTGGGAATCTTGCCGGCGCATGCGCCGGCCGACGCCATCGCCGACCAGAGGGAACGTCCATGTCCGATCGCCTGCTTTTGACCACCGCCTCGCACCTGGAGGGCTACCGCGTCACCGAGCATCTCGACATCGTCTCGGCCGAGTGCGTGTTCGGCATGAACGTCTTCAAGGACATGTTCGCCGGGCTGCGCGACTTCTTCGGCGGCCGCAACAAGTCCTCCCAGGACGCCCTGCGCGACGCCCGCATCGCCTGCCTGGACGAGCTGCGCCGGGAGGCCGAGGCGCTGGGCGCCAACGCGGTGATCGGCGTGGATCTCGACTACAGCGAGATCTCCGGCGGCGGCAAGTCGATGCTGTTCCTGGTCGCCACCGGGACGGCGGTGAAGGTGACGCGGGGGTGAAGGAAGGGGTTGAGTCACCAACCAAAAACGGCCACCGCTCTATGAGCTAAGTGGCCGTTTTTACGGAATTCTGTGGTCGGAGTAGCAGGATTCGAACCTACGACCTCTGCCTCCCGAAGGCAGCGCTCTACCAAGCTGAGCTATACTCCGATGTCGTCGTCTGTGCGGCGACGGATGGGCATTATACGTAATCGAACGCCGGACGCAAGCCCCTCGGCCCATCCAGTGCTGAAATCAGTTGCGACGCTCCACCGCCAGGCGGGCCAGTGCGGCCATGCTGTCGCGGTACTCTGATTCGGGCAGGGCGTCCAACTGGGCCAGGGCCTTGGCGGACATCTCCTCGGCCTTGGCGCGGGTGTATTCCAGCGCACCGGTCTCGTCGACGATAGCCAGCACTTCGTCGAGACGCTCCAGGCCGCCCTGGCGAATGGCCTGGCGAACGGCCTTGGCCTGCTCGGGGGTGCCGGCGGCCATGGCCTGGATCAGCGGCAGGGTCGGCTTGCCTTCGGCGAGGTCGTCGCCGACGTTCTTGCCCATGGCCTCGGCGTCGCCCTGGTAGTCGAGCAGGTCATCGACCAGTTGGAAGGCCAGGCCCAGGTAGCGGCCGTAGTCGCGCAGTGCGGCTTCCTGCTCCGGGGTCGCGTCGGCGAGGATGGCGCCGCTGTGGGAGGCCGCCTCGAACAGCATGGCGGTCTTGCCCTGGATGGTCTCGAAGTAGGCGGCCTCGTCCACGTCGGGGTTGCCGACGTTGGTGAGCTGCTGGACTTCGCCTTCGGCGATGGTGCAGGTGGCGGCGGACAGCACTTCCATGATTCGCATGGAGCCCACGTCGACCATCATCTGGAAGGAGCGCGAATAGAGGAAGTCGCCGACCAGCACCGAAGGGGCATTGCCCCAGGCGTCGTTGGCCGTGGCCTTGCCGCGCCGCATGTGGGATTCGTCGACCACGTCGTCGTGGAGCAGGGTCGAGGTGTGCATGAACTCGATCAGCGTGGCCAGGGTCACGTGGCGCTCGCCGTCGTAGCCGAGTGAGCGAGCGGCCAGCAGCACCAGCAGCGGCCGCAGGCGCTTGCCGCCGCTTTCGATGATGTATTGCCCGATGGTCTCCACCAGCGGCACCCGCGAGGCCAGCTGCGCCAGGATGGTGCGGTTGACGGCGGCGAAGTCCTCGGCGACGACGGCGTGGATGGGCGAATTCGGAACGGCGTTGTCGAGCTGTGGCGACGAAGGGGTGGTTGGCATGAAGGTGGCATCGACGAAGTGGTGGGGGCGGCATGCGGCATCCGGTTCTCGATGCCCTGGCCGGCCTGGGATTGTCGGCCATGCTATGGGCCCCCCCTTGGGGCGTCAAGGCGCGCGCGGCCCGTGGCGCGGAGCTGGTTCGAAGCGGAGCGATCAAGCGGATGGGCCGGTTGTAGTTCCCAGCGCGCGCGGTTATAATCCGCGGCCCACTCATCTCGCTCCCTGTCAGATGGTTGCCGGAAGGGGCGCCACTCGAAGCAGGTCGATGAAGAGCCAACCCCGATGAGTACCGGAGAGACAAGCATGTACGCAGTAATCAAGAGCGGTGGCAAGCAGTACCGCGTTCAGGAAGGCCAGACTCTCAAGCTCGAGAAGCTGGAAGTGCCGACCGGCGACAGCATCGAGTTCGATGAAGTCCTGCTGGTAGGCAACGACGACGACGTCAAGGTCGGCGCTCCGACTGTCGATGGTGCCAAGGTGTCCGCCGAAGTCGTCGCCCATGGCCGCGGCGAAAAGGTGCGGATCATCAAGTTCCGTCGCCGCAAGCACAGCATGAAGCGTCAGGGCCACCGTCAGTGGTTCACCGAAGTCAAGATCACCGGGATCTCCGCGTAAGCGACAGTTCCCCTGAACGAGCGAGGTATTTGCAATGGCTCATAAGAAGGCAGCGGGCTCCACGCGTAACGGCCGCGATTCCGAATCCAAGCGCCTCGGCGTGAAGCTGTTCGGCGGTCAAGCCGTGACCCCGGGCAACATCATCGTCCGCCAGCGCGGCACCAAGTTCCATGCCGGTACCGGCGTGGGCATTGGCAAGGACCACACCCTGTTCGCCCTGGACGAAGGCGTGGTCAAGTTCGAGACCAAGGGTCCGAAGAATCGCAAGTTCGTGAGCGTCGTCTCCGCCTGAGACCGCCCGAACCTGTAGCGAGAAGGCCCCGCCATGGCGGGGCCTTCTTGTATCATGGCGGTATGCACCGCCGGGAGAATGACAGATGCAGTTCGTCGACGAAGCCTCGATCATCGTGGAGGCCGGCAAGGGCGGCAACGGTTGCCTGAGCTTCCGCCGCGAGAAGTACGTGCCCAAGGGTGGCCCCGACGGGGGCGATGGGGGGCATGGTGGCAGCGTCCACCTGATCGGTGACGATGCCCTCAATACCCTCATCGACTTCAAGTACCAGCGCTTCTACAAGGCCCAGAACGGCCAGCCCGGGCAGGGCCGGCAGATGAGCGGGCGCGCCGGCGAAGACCTGCACGTCAAGGTTCCGGTGGGCACCACGGTGATCGACGAGGACACCCTGGAGGTGATCGCCGACGTCACCGAGATCGGCCAGGTGGTGACGGTGGCCCAGGGCGGTCGTCGCGGGCTCGGCAACATTCACTTCAAGTCGTCCACCAATCGCGCGCCGCGGCGTACCACGCCGGGCACCGAGGGCGAGCGGCGCAACCTGCGCCTGGAGATGAAGGTGATGGCCGACGTCGGCCTGCTGGGGCTGCCCAATGCCGGCAAGTCGACGCTGATCCGCTCGGTGTCCGCGGCCAAGCCCAAGGTGGCCAACTATCCCTTCACTACCCTGGTGCCGAACCTTGGCGTAGTGAAGCTCGGCCAGCACGAGCACTTCGTGATGGCCGACATCCCCGGGCTGATCGAAGGGGCCTCGGACGGCGCGGGCCTGGGGCTGCGCTTCCTCAAGCACCTGACCCGCACCCGGCTGCTGTTCCACGTGGTCGACGTGGCGCCCTTCGACGAGTCCGACCCGGTGGCGTCCGCCGAGGCCATCGCCCACGAGCTCGGCGAGTTCTCGCCGACCCTGGCCGAGCTGCCGCGCTGGCTGGTGCTCAACAAGCTCGACCTGCTGCCGGCCGAGGAGCGCGAGGCGGTGGCCGACGAGATCGTGCGTCGCCTGGGCTGGGAGGGGCCGGTGTTCCGCGTCTCGGCGATCAGCGGCGACGGCACGGATGCGCTGGTGCAGGCCGCCCATCGCTGGATCACCGAGCAGCGCCGGCTGGAGCACGAGGATGAGGAGGTTGCCGAGCACGAGCGCGAGATGCGCCGGCGCATGGAGGACGAGGCCGTTGCCCGTACCGAGGCGCGGCTGGGTCGCAAGCGCAGGCGTGATGACGAGGATGACGACGACTTCGACGACGATGATTATGATGTCGAGGTCGAATACGCTCCGTGAGCCCGGGGCGGCTGGGTCGCATTGAGCCGAGGAAGGAATGGAGAATAACGAGCAGGTGCCCGGCCGCGAGGCCCTGAAGGGCATGCGGCGGGTGGTGGTGAAGATCGGCAGTGCCCTGCTGACCAACGATGGCCGCGGTCTCGATGAAGCCTCCATCGGGGGCTGGGTCGATCAGATCGCCGCTTTGCACCGGCGTGGCATCGAGGTGGTGCTGGTGTCTTCCGGCGCGGTGGCCGCGGGCATGGTGCGTCTGGGTTGGCAGGCGAGGCCCTCGGCCGTGCATGCCTTGCAGGCCGCTGCCGCGGTAGGGCAGAACGGCCTCACCGAGTGCTACGAAGGGCACTTCGCGCGCCACGGGCTGACGACCGCCCAGGTGCTGCTGACCCACGACGATCTGTCCAATCGCAAGCGCTATCTCAACGCCCGCTCGGCGCTGCGGACCCTGGTCGATCTGCGAGTGGTGCCGGTGGTCAACGAGAACGATACCGTCGTGACCGACGAGATCCGCTTCGGCGACAACGACACCCTGGGCGCCCTGGTGGCCAATCTGCTCGAGGCCGATGCCCTGGTCATCCTCACCGACCAGGAGGGGTTGTTCGACGCCGACCCACGCCATGACGCGGGCGCCCGGCTGATTGCCGAGGGCCGGGCCGATGATCCTCGCCTGGCGGCGGTGGCCGGCGGTGGCGGCGTCCTGGGCCGCGGCGGCATGACCACCAAGGTGCGCGCCGCGCGCCTGGCGGCTCGCTCGGGCGCGGTCACCGTGATCGCCAGCGGGCGTCAGCCCGAGGTGCTTACCCGGCTGGTCGACGGCGAGCGTCTGGGGACTCTGCTCACTCCCGAGCGGGCCCCTATCGCGGCGCGCAAGCGCTGGCTGGCTGGCCAGCTCCAGGTGCGCGGCACCCTGACCCTCGACGCGGGGGCGGTGAAGGTGCTGCGCGGCAGCGGCTCCAGTCTGCTGCCGGTGGGCGTCAAGGCGCTGGCTGGCGATTTCGTGCGCGGCGACATGGTGCTGTGTGTCGACGAGGCCGGGCAGCGGGTCGCCAAGGGGCTGGTCAACTACGGTGCCGACGAGGCGAGGCGCCTGCTCGGTCAGCCGAGTCACCGTATCGAGGCGATCCTCGGCTACATGGAAGCGCCGGAGCTCATCCACCGCGACAACCTGGTGGTGCTCTAGGAGGCGCCGATTTTCTATTGCGCTCGACGACCCGCAAGGAAGTGGGAAGTGCATAGATTCGTCGGGAACGAATCTAGGGATCCTGGCCGCCGGCGGTCCTGGTGCGCCAGCCCGGGCGTCATCCTCATTGACTTGTCTCGTAAACTGCTGTGACTGTGTTCCGGCGACGGCCAGCCTCTCTTCGCTCATGACGTAAATCGTCAGCCTCTTGGTCAGGCGTGGCGGGGCGCTCCGCCTTGACAAGGCTGGCACGCGGTGTCGCCTTGTGATAGGATGCGCCATCCTCTCAGACACGGCCCGTAGCGACTGCGCCACGATGCGCGGTCGGCCGGATGGCCAAACCAACGGGGAAGTTCTGAATTTCCCTGTTGGATCAAAACGTTATCAAAACCGCCTTAGCAGGCGGTGACAACTTTCTCCAAGGAGACAGTCAGTGGCTAACAGCAAGCAAGCCCGCAAGCGCGCCCGTCAGGCAGAAGGCCGTCGTGTTCTGAAGGCGAGCCAGCGCAGCATGGTTCGCACCTACGTCAAGAACGTCATCAAGGCCATCAATGGCGGCGACCACGCCAAGGCCATGGATGCCTTCAAGGCGGCCCAGCCGGTCATCGACCGCATCGCCGACAAGGACGTGCTGTCCAAGAAGAAGGCCGCACGCCTCAAGAGCCGCCTGAACAAGCGTATCAAGGCCCTGGCCGCGTAAGCACGCCGGACGCCTCTGGTGGCCCGCGGATGCGGGCGCGCCAACGAAAAACCGGCTTCGGCCGGTTTTTTTGTGCCCGATGTTTCCCGGTATGACTTTGCCCGGCAAGGGAGCGCCACGTGACCGATACCAATCCCCAGCCCGCCACCGATTCCCCTCCCGCGCCCAAGGGCGGTGGACTGCTGCGCTCGGGGCTGGTGGTCAGCGCCATGACCATGCTCTCTCGGGTGCTGGGCCTGGCCCGCGACGTGGTGATCGCCGCGCTGTTCGGGGCGGGGCAGGGCGCGGATGCCTTCTTCGTCGCCTTCAAGGTGCCCAACTTCCTGCGCCGGCTGTTCGCCGAGGGGGCGTTCAACCAAGCCTTCGTGCCGGTGCTGTCGGAGTATGCGACGCAGCGGACCCGCGAGGAGGTGCGCGAGCTGCTCGATGCGGTGGCCGGCAGCCTGGCCGCCGTGCTGCTGCTGCTGACGGCGCTGGCCATGCTGGCTGCCCCTTGGCTTGTGTGGGTGTTCGCCCCCGGCTTCGGCCGCGACCCGACCAAGCTGGCGCTCACCGCCGACATGCTGCGGCTGACGTTTCCCTACCTGCTGCTGATCTCGCTGACCGCCTTCGCCGGCAGCGTGCTCAATACCTGGAACCGTTTCGCCGTGCCGGCCTTTACCCCGGTGCTGCTCAACCTGGCGTTGATCGGCGCCGCGCTCGGCCTGACGCCGCTGGTCAGCGAGCCGGCCCTGGCGCTTGCCTGGGGCGTGTTGATCGCCGGTGCCGCCCAGCTGCTCTTCCAGGTCCCCTTCCTGGCGCGCCTGGGCCTGATGCCCAAGCCTTGGCCTCGCTTCGCCCACGAGGGCGTGCGACGCATCCTCAAGCTGATGGCGCCGGCGCTGTTCGGGGTCTCGGTGTCCCAGGTCAACCTGCTGCTGGACACGGTGCTGGCCTCGTTGCTGGCCGCCGGCAGCGTCTCCTGGCTGTACTATTCCGATCGTCTGGTGGAGTTACCGCTAGGGGTGTTCGGCATCGCCATCGGCACGGTGATCCTGCCGGCGCTCTCCAAGCGCCATGCCGAGCAGTCCGGCGAGCATTTCGCGCGCATGCTCGACTGGGCGATTCGCGCCGTGCTGCTGCTCGGCCTGCCGGCGGCGCTGGCATTGGCGGTGCTGGCCGAGCCGCTGCTGATCACGCTGTTCCACTATGGCGCGATGACCGATCACGATATCGTCATGGCCGCCATGAGCCTGCGGGCCTATGCGCTTGGGCTGGTGGCTTTCATGCTGATCAAGGTGCTGGCGCCGGGCTTCTTCGCTCGCCAGGACACCAGGACGCCGGTCAAGGTAGGAATCGTGGCCATGGCCGCCAACATGGTCTTCAACCTGCTGCTGGTATGGCCGCTGGCCCACGCCGGCCTGGCGCTGGCGACGTCGCTCTCGGCTTTCCTCAACGCCGGCCTGCTGGGGTACCTGCTGCGCCGCCAGGGGGTGCTGCACTTCCAGCCGGGCTGGGGCCGCTATGCCGTACAGCTGCTCGGCGGCTGCACGCTGATGGGGCTGGGCCTGGTCTGGCTGGCCCCGGAGTGGCACGCCTGGCTCGACTGGTCGCTGGCGATGCGTGTCGGTTGGCTGGCGGGGCTGGTGGTGGCCGGGGCGGGGGTCTATTTCGCCTGGCTGGCGGTCCTTGGGGTGCGGCCGCACCACTTCCGGATGAGTGGCTGATGGCCATGCCGCACGCCGATGACCAAGCCGTGCCGGCTGTCAAGGGGCCGTCGGTTCGTTATAATCGTTGCCTTTCACTCACAGCGCGAAGACGCCCATGCAAGTGATACGAGGACTGCACAACCTGCGCGACGAGCACCGGGGCTGCGTGGCCACCATCGGCAACTTCGATGGCGTGCACCGCGGTCATCAGGCGATCCTCGATCAGCTGCGCGAGCGGGCTCGGGCGCTTGGCCTGCCGGTCACGGTGGTGGTCTTCGAACCGCAGCCGCGTGAGTTCTTTGCCGGCGATCAGGCGCCGCCGCGCCTGACGCGGCTGCGTGACAAGGTCGATTTGCTGGCCGCCCACGGAGCCGACAGGGTGCTCTGCCTGCCGTTCAACGAGACGCTGCGCTCCCTGACCGCACGCGCCTTCATCGAGCGGGTGCTGGTCGACGGCCTCGGCGTGCGTCACCTGGTGGTGGGCGACGACTTCCGCTTCGGCTGCGACCGCCGCGGCGACTTCGCGCTGCTGGAAGCGGTCGGCGGCGAGCAGGGCTTCGGCGTGGAGCACACTCGCACCTTCCTGCTCGACGGCGAACGGGTCTCCAGTTCGCGGGTGCGCACCCTGCTGGCCTGCGGGAACTTTGCCCAGGCCGCTCGCCTGTTGGGCCGGCCCTACCGGTTCGGAGGCCGGGTGGTGCGCGACCGCCAGCTTGGCCGAACCATTGGGGTGCCTACCGCCAACTTGCCGCAGCCGGCCAGGGCCCTGGCCCTGCAGGGCGTCTATGCGGTGGTCGCCGAGTTGCCCGACGGCCAGCGCCTCGAAGGCGTGGCCAATGTCGGCTGGCGTCCCACTGTCGGCAGCCATCAGCCGGTACTCGAAGTGCACCTGTTCGATTTCGACGGCGACCTATACGGCCAGACACTGAGCGTGGTGCCCTGCGCCAAGCTGCGCGGCGAGATGAAATTCGATGGCCTGGATGCCCTCAAGACGCAGATCGGCCTTGACCAGGCGCGCGCGCGGCGTTTCTTCGCCGCGGCGGACGACCCTCTTCCTCTGGCATCGGCGCCTTTGGCGCGCGAGGCCGTGACTTTCGATTCCTCGGCGGGCCGGCCCGCCGACCACGACGACGGCTGACCCCCAGGATATGAGCGACTACAAGCACACTCTGAATCTGCCAGAAACCGACTTCCCGATGCGCGGCATGCTACCCAAGCGCGAGCCCGCCCGGGTGGCCCAGTGGCAGGAGCTGGACCTCTATCACCGCCTGCGCGAGGCGCGCCGTGGCCGCGAGGCGTTCGTGCTTCACGATGGCCCTCCCTACGCCAACGGCAGCATTCACATCGGTCACGCCGTCAACAAGATCCTCAAGGACATCATCGTCAAGTCGAAGAACCTGGCCGGCTTCGACGCGCCCTACGTGCCGGGCTGGGACTGTCACGGCCTGCCCATCGAGCACAAGGTCGAGACCACCCACGGCAAGCACCTGGCACCGGCGAAGGCGCGTGAGCTGTGCCGCGAGTACGCCGCCGAGCAGATCCAGGGGCAGCTGTCCGATTTCGTGCGCCTGGGCGTGATCGGCGACTGGGACAATCCCTACCGCTCCATGGACTTTGCCAACGAGGCCGGCGAGATCCGTGCCCTGGCCGAGATGGTCGAGGGCGGCTACGTGTTCAAGGGGCTGAAGCCGGTCAACTGGTGCTTCGACTGTGGCTCGGCGCTGGCCGAGGCCGAGGTGGAGTACGCCGACAAGCAGTCGGACGCCATCGACGTGGCCTTCCCCTGCGCCCAGGACGACAAGCTGGCCGCGGCCTTCGGCCTCGAGGCGCTGCCCAAGCCGGCCGCGGTGGTGATCTGGACCACCACGCCCTGGACCATTCCCGCCAACCAGGCGCTCAACGTCCATCCCGAGTTCACCTACGCGCTGGTCGATACCGGGGAGCGCCTGCTGCTGCTGGCCGAGGAACTGGTGGAGTCCTGCCTCGAGCGCTTCGAGCTGGAGGGCGAGATCATCGCCACCGCCACCGGCGAGCGTCTGGAGCTGATCGAGTTCGATCATCCCTTCTACGAGCGCCGCGCGCCGATCTACCTGGCCGACTACGTGGCCATCGACGAGGGCAGCACCGGTATCGTCCACTCGGCCCCGGTGCACGGCGTGGACGACTTCGAGTCCTGCCGCCGCTACGGCATGGACTTCAGTGACTTCATCAGCGTGGTCAAGGGCGACGGCGTCTACGTCGATGACCTGCCGTTCTTCGGCGGTCAGCTGATCTGGAAGGCCAACCCGCATATCGTCGCCAAGCTCAGCGATGTCGGCGCACTGATGGCCCACAAGACCATCAAGCACAGCTACATGCACTGCTGGCGCCACAAGACGCCGGTGATCTATCGCGCCACCGCCCAGTGGTTCGTGGGCATGGACCTGCCCGGTCAGGATGGCCGCACCCTGCGCGACAAGGCATTGGAAGGCATCGAAGCCACCGCCTTCACCCCGGCCTGGGGCAAGGCGCGCCTGCACGCCATGATCGCCAACCGCCCCGACTGGTGCATCTCTCGCCAGCGCAACTGGGGCGTGCCGATCCCGTTCTTCCTGCACAAGCAGAGCGGCGAGCTGCACCCGCGCACCGTCGCGCTGATGGAGGAGGTCGCCGGCCGCGTCGAGCGTGAGGGAATCGACGCCTGGTTCCGGCTGGAGGCCGCCGAGCTGCTGGGCGACGAGGCTGCCGACTACGACAAGGTCACCGATACCCTGGACGTGTGGTTCGACTCCGGCACCACCCATCGCCACGTGCTGCGCGGCTCGCATCCCCATGGCCACGAGCAGGGCCCACGCGCCGACCTCTACCTGGAAGGCTCGGACCAGCATCGCGGCTGGTTCCACTCCTCGCTGCTGACCGGCTGCGCCATGGACGGTCATCCGCCCTACCGTGGCCTGCTGACCCATGGCTTCACCGTGGACGCCCACGGCCGAAAGATGTCCAAGTCGATGGGCAACGTGGTGGCGCCCCAGGAGGTGATGGACAAGCTGGGAGCCGATATCCTGCGCCTGTGGGTGGCGTCCACCGACTACGGCGGCGAAATGGCGGTCTCGGACGAGATCCTCAAGCGCACCGCGGACGTCTACCGCAGGATCCGCAACACCTCGCGCTTCCTGCTTGCCAACCTCAACGGCTTCGACCCGGCGAAGGATGCCCTGGCCTTCGGCGACATGCTGGCCCTGGACCAGTGGGTGGTGGACCGCGCCGCCCAGCTGCAGGCGCGCATCCAGACTGCCTATGAGGAGTACCGCTTCCTCGACGTGTATCAGCAGGTGCATGGCTTCTGCGCTCGCGAGCTCGGCGGCTTCTACCTGGACGTGATCAAGGACCGCCAGTACACCACCCAGGCCGACTCGGTGGCCCGGCGCAGTGCCCAGACTGCGCTCTATCACGTCGTCCAGGCGCTGGTCCGCTGGATCGCGCCGATTCTCTCCTTCACCGCCGAGGAAATCTTCGAGCACATCCCCGGCAAGCGCGGTGAGAGCGTGCTGCTCGAGGAGTACTACGCCGGGCTCGACACCCTGGCCGATGACGCCGAGATGGGCCGCGAGTTCTGGGAGCGGGTGCTGGAGATCAAGCAGGCCGTCAACAAGCGTCTGGAAGACGCGCGCAACGCCAAGACCATCAAGGGCAGCCTGGCCGCCGAGGTCACCCTCTACGTCGACGACGCCTTGTGGGCGACCCTCGACAAGCTGGGCGACGAGCTGCGCTTCGTGATGCTGACCAGCGCGGTGACGCTGAAGCCGCTGGCCCAGGGCGAGGGCGCCGAGGCGACCGAGCTCGAGGGCCTCAAGGTCGCCGTGGCGGCCAGCGAGCATGCCAAGTGCGAGCGCTGCTGGCATCATCGCGAGGACGTGGGGTCCCACGAGGGCCATGAAGATCTCTGCGGTCGCTGCGTGAGCAACCTGCCGGACGGTCCCGGCGAGACCCGTCACTATGCGTGAGGTGGGCAGCATGCCGGATATCCACAAGGGCGCCCAGGCGGCGCCCATGCACAAGCCGCTGCGCTGGCTGTGGCTCGCCGTGGCCTGGATCGCCCTGGACCTCGGCACCAAGGCCCTGGCCTCCGCGACGCTGGGCTATGCCCGGCCGCTCGAGGTGCTGCCGTTCTTCAACCTGACGCTGTTGCACAATACCGGCGCGGCCTTCAGTTTCCTGGCCGAGCACCCGGGCTGGCAGCGCTGGCTGTTCGCCGCCATCGCGGTGGCGGCAAGCATCGGCCTGACGCTGTGGATGAAGCGCCTGAAGGCGGGCGAGACCCTGCTGGCGGCTTCGCTGGCGCTGGTCATCGGTGGGGCCCTGGGCAATCTCTATGACCGCCTGGTGCACGGCTACGTGGTGGATTTCCTCTCCTTCCACGCCGCCGGCTGGTACTACCCGGCCTTCAACGTCGCGGACATCGGCATCACCCTGGGCGCCATCGGGTTGATCTGGGAGTCGACCATCGGCGAGCGACGCCGCGCCCGGCACCAGTCTTGAGGAACCCGGTACGCGTTTCGTCCTCCAAGGCGACATGCGACCTTCACGACAGCTTCGAGAGAACCCATGAGCGAATCACAAGGCCTGCGCATCGACGAGGGCATGGAAGTCACCCTGCACTTCACCCTCAAGCTCGAGGACGGCACCCAGGTGGACTCCACCCGCGACAAGGCGCCGGCCACCTTCCAGGTGGGCGACGGCAACCTGCCGCCGGGCTTCGAGCAGCCGCTCAAGGGCATGGGCGCCGGCGAGTCCGGTAGCTTCGAGATCGCCCCCGAGCACGGCTTCGGCCAGCACAATCCCCAGAACATCCAGGTGCTCAAGCGCGAGGACTTCGAATCCGACGAGCCCGAGGTGGGCATGGTGATGTCCTTCGCCGACCCGGCCGGCGGCGAGCTGCCCGGCGTGATCAAGAGCATCGATGACCAGCGGGTGGAAGTGGACTTCAACCATCCCCTGGCGGGGCGTACCCTGACCTTCGAGGTCGAGGTGCTGGAGGTGAAGCCCGCCACCACCCACTAGGAAAACACTGACTTCCTGCTGCGCTCGATATCCTGGCACTCGGCGGTGCCGAAACGTCGGACCGTCGTCATCCTCATGTAGCAGGCTACATTCCGGTGACTGTGCTCCGGCGGCTGCCAGCCTCTCTTCGCTCGCGACGGAACTCAGCGTTTCCCGGCTTATGGTGACAAGGCCGGGGGCTGACCCCGGCAGTTCAACGATGCTGACGCATCAAGGCAAGGCAAATCATGCAAATCAAGCTGGCCAATCCCCGCGGCTTCTGCGCCGGCGTCGACCGGGCCATCGAGATCGTCAACCGGGCCCTCGACGTCTTCGATCCGCCCATCTACGTGCGCCATGAAGTCGTGCACAACCGCTTCGTGGTCGACAGCCTGCGCGAGCGCGGGGCGGTGTTCGTCGAGGAACTCGACGAGGTGCCCGACGATGTGATCGTCATCTTCTCTGCCCACGGCGTGTCCCGCGCCGTGCAGGAGGAGGCCGAGCGGCGTGGGCTCAAGGTCTTCGATGCCACCTGTCCGCTGGTCACCAAGGTGCACATGGAGGTGCTGCGCTATGCGCGGCGCGGCCAGGAGTGCATCCTGATCGGCCATGAAGGCCATCCCGAGGTGGAGGGCACCATGGGGCGCTACGACACCTCCCACGGCGGGCGCATCTACCTGGTCGAGGACGAGGACGACGTGGCCAATCTCGAGGTCCAGGACCCGAGTCAGCTGGCCTTCGTCACCCAGACCACGCTTTCGATGGATGACACCGCCCGGGTGATCGACGCCCTGCGCGACAAGTTCCCCGAGATCCAGGGGCCGCGCAAGGACGATATCTGCTATGCGACCCAGAATCGCCAGGACGCGGTGCGTGAGCTGGCCGCAGGCTGCGACCTGCTGCTGGTGGTGGGCAGCACCAACAGTTCCAACTCCAACCGCCTGCGCGAGCTGTCCGAGCGGGTGGGCACAACGGCCTATCTGATCGACAACGCCGAGCAGATCGACTCCGCCTGGCTCGAAGGCGTGACCGCCGTCGGCGTGACCGCCGGTGCCAGCGCCCCCGAGGTGCTGGTGCAGGGCGTGATCGAGCGACTTCAGGCCCTGGGGGCCGAGGTGCCCGAGGAGCTAGCCGGCCGCGAGGAGACCATCACCTTTTCCATGCCGCGCGAGTTGCGCGAGCGGGTGATCGCCAGCGACTGATTGCCTCGCCAGCAGTTCCCCCGTGACGCCGCCATCGCCTCTGCGATGGCGGCGTCTTCGCATGAGGCGGTCTCGATGGGCATCGCCTATCCGATGGAGGCTCATTTGTCCTGTCGGAACCCTCGGTCTTGGGACATACTGAAACATGATGTAACTCAGTCGGAGGGTTTACCGAGTGAGCCTGATGAGCCTCCTGAAACATGCCGATACCCGCAGGCCTCGCCCCCTGCTCGGGGTGGCCGGCTTCACGTTGATCGAACTGATGATCGTGCTCGCGATCATCGCCATCCTGGCGGCGGTCGCCTATCCCAGTTATACGCGCTACGTGGAGCGCTCGCTGCGGGCGGATGCCCATGCCGGACTGAATATCGCCGCCGGGGAACTCGAGCGATGTTACACCGAGCAATATAGCTACGCTGGATGCTCCATTACTGGCACCTCACCCGATGGGGCTTACACGATCAGCTACTCGGAAGACGGGGACGTAGGCTATGTGATCGAGGCGACCACCGGTCGGGACGACGGCTGTTCCGGAGACATCACCCTCGATGGACGGGGCGAGAGAGGCCCCGACGATTCGTGTTGGTGAACATGAAGAATCGCGGGGTTACGTTACTCGAACTGCTGGTGACGGTTGCCATAGTGGTTGTTCTTGCATCCGTGTCGATACCAAGCTTCCAGCGGATGATGGCCGATAATCGGTTGATGGCAAGCTATAACGATGTGCTCGTCGGGCTGAATGTTGCCCGAAGCGAGGCGATCAAGCGACGCCAGGAAGTGACATTCGATGTGACGAGTTCAACCCCTTGGGGATATCAGGTGAAGGTGGATGGCATGGAGAGCCCGGTTCGTGTCCGTCGCGCGGATGAAGGCACGGTATCACTGGATGACGAAGATTTTTCCGTGACGTTCGATGCGTTGGGAAAGGCCACCAGTTGTGCTTCCGGCTGTCGTTTGACCCTGACACATTCGCGCATTGGCGATCGAGTGATTGAAGTCAGTGCGATGGGGCGAGTGGGTCGAGGCGCGTCATCATGAGTGCCAGGTCTGGTCAGGCGAAAGGCTTCACCCTGGTCGAGGCGCTGGTCGCATTGCTGGTCCTTTCCATCGGCCTGCTGGGCGTCGCCGCCATGCAGCTCAAGTCATTGCAGGGCGCCCATGCCGCTTATCAGCGCTCCATCGCCAGCCTGGCAGCACAGGATGCACAGGAGCGACTATGGGCCGAGATGGCAGCGCATTGGGCAGCTCAGCAGGAGCTCGCGTGCCCCGGTCTTGAATCGGTCAATGGGGAGGGAGGTGAGTGGGACGACCAGTGGTCGAGTCTGCTTCCCGACCTGAATCATACGCCTGTCAGCCTGGAAGGGACTTGTGAGTATGGTATTACCGTATCGTGGGAGGAGGGCCGTTTTGCTGGTGGAGGTGCACCCGAGTTTACCTATGCCGTGATGCTCCCAGGAGACAGTGGTGAAGAGTGAAAGAGGATTCTCGCTGGTCGAGCTGATGGTAGCCCTGGCGGTGGGGCTGATCATCGTCCTCGGGGCTGGCCAGCTGTTGCTGTCTGTCTTCAAGACGCATCGTCAAGTGGAAACTCTCAGCGAGAAACAGGCGGCGGTGAACTTCGCCGTCGATACCCTGATGCGCGACATCAGGCGAGCCTGCTGGGAGGAGACGGAGCCGGCCGACGGCGAGGGTGAATCAGATAGCCTGACGCTGAGTCTTCCGGATGGCGATGGCTGCGTGTCGGGTATGTTGGCGGCAACCTATAGCCTCGGTGAGCAGTCCGGTGGAGAGGCTGGCCGCTATTCCCTGAAGGTCGATCACGATGATGGAGCCGGCGCCCAGGAGGTGGTGAGCGGCCTGACCGGTAATGGATTTCGAGTTGCCCCTGAGGGCGACTATGGCATGAAGGTGACTCTGGAACTGATCCCCACGGCGCAGGGGGGGGAGCCCGATTCACTGACATTTGTCGCCATTAACCGCACGCAAGCGGTGAGTAGTGCGGCGCCAGGTGCTCCATCGGATGCTGAAGACAGCGGAGACAGCGGAGACAGCGGAGACAGCGGAGACAGCGGAGACAGCGGAGACAGCGGAGACAGCGGAGACAGCGGAGACAGCGGAGACAGCGGAGACAGC
>NZ_JACHXM010000011.1:93858-102172 GCF_014192055.1 Halomonas organivorans
AGCGGAGAAGAGCCGGTGAGTATGCCTGATGAGGGTAATCCAGGCTTCTACCAGGACGGTACCCGCATGTATGACGACTCCTGCTATAACGGTGCGAACAAGTACAAGCCAAATCAGTGTGATGGGTAGGGCATGTCATGAAAAAGCAACAGGGAGCCGCGCTGCTGGTAGTGCTTTCCGTGCTGGTCGTATCGCTGATGCTTGCTCTATCCAGCATGCAGTCATCGCTGATGGGTGAAAGGCTGGCCGGTAACTACAAGGCGGCAGTCCAGGCACGGATGGGCGCCGAAAGGGCGGCGTCAAAGGGATTTGATCCTGTTCAAAGCGATGACTATTTCGAGGAGGTTGATGATATAGGCGCCGTGGAGGCAATGGGATGGGGAGAGTTCTTGAGCGGTGGCGATCTCTTTGGTGACTCCTTGAGCGAGTCGGACAACGTCTGTTCGGGGCATACGAAGTGCTACTATCGGTATGTCGAGGGAGAGGGGGATGATTATGTGGTCGCCTATGGTGGGGTTCTGGCAGATGCAGGCGAAGTGTTGAGTAGCCGCGTGGTGCTGGTCAGGGTGGGTTTCGGTAATGCTTCGGTTTTTTCCTTGTATGGGCTGTTGGCTGGAGAAGACATTAATATAAACGGCGCTTCTGTCTTTGATGGGAGTGCGCATGCCAACGGTAAGTTTGTTGTCAATGGTGCCTATTTGCAGTGGGATGAAGATGCTTCCGTGACCGATGGGGGCGATGGCATCGAGGTCGATATACCCGAGGTGGATTTTGCTCCCTACCTGGGAGGGGAGTACGACGTCGTGACGCTGGAAGTTAAAGAAGGGAAGGGAGGGAAAGCGAATTCTTGCAGCTTTGACTATGCGGGGGGGCTGGAGGGCAAGGTGTTTTATTGTGATGGGGATATGACCATGTCTTCGAGCGGGTTCCATGACGCGATATTGTTGGCGGAAGGCGAGGTCAGCCAGAACGGTGCCATCACCACGGGAGAGAGTGGCGTCAGTACGGCTGTCTTGGCCAAGGGAGATATCGTGTTTAATGGCGCTAGTGTGGTCTATGGGTGGTTTTTGGCGGGCGGCGATGTCCGGCAGAATGGAAGCTCGGTGCTGAACGGCTCCATCGTGGCACATGGCACTATCAGTAGAAACGGCGGAATGATGTACCATCACCTGGATGGCGACGTGAACGTCTCTAGTGAGAGCGGTGGAAAGAACATCCTTTCTTGGCGGTGAAGCATGGCATGACGGGGCAGTTGCCGAAACACCGCTGCCGATATTCACCATGTGCTCATCGCTTGCATCACTGTATCAGCACTCCGGCCTATCGGAATCGACACGCACCCTGCCAACATTGTTGACGATGACCGTGGCGCCTTCGTCATACCGTCCACAGAGACGAAAGGTGCCGTTATAACCCGACGAACGCCCCAGTGCCGCGTAGCGTACTGGCCTGTCGTCGTTTCGATAGGTGAGGGCCGGTAAGGCGCTCTCGCCGAATTCCCGTATCAGCTCATCTCCGGGTTCTCCCCGGCCATCGAATATCGCCAGTGTCGCCAGCCAGGCGCTGCCTCCGGCGCTGTTGTCGATCTGGCATTGGGTCATGTTCGTGCTGGGACACAGGGTGATAGTGTGCCGACGGCTGATGGCGACGCTGCGTGTCATGGCCAGGGCCGTCTTCAGCCGCATCACCTCGGCGGCAACCTCATTGCGGGCGATGAACCGCTGGTAGCCGGGAATGGCCACGGTGACGAGAATCAGCAGCACGGCCACGGTAACCAGCAGTTCGACCAGGGTGAAGCCGCTGTTGCGGTGCCTTGCCAGAGGGCGGTGCTTTGCCAGGGGGCATGGCTTGCCGGTAAGGTATCTGGCTTCGGTGGCGTCGGGCTCCATGCCTGTCTCCGGGGGAACCCCGCGTTCCTCTGAGTTACCTCCTACTATCGGCCTGGCGCTGAATTCCCACCGTCAGTCAACTCGGACACGCTTCGTGAGCGATTTTCTCGTCGTGGGCGGCGGCGTCATCGGCATGATGACGACCCTGCAACTGGCCGATGCCGGCCATTCGGTAACCCTGCTCGAACGCGGCCAGTGTGGCCGTGAGGCGTCGTGGGCGGGGGGTGGCATCGTCTCCCCGCTGTACCCCTGGCGCTACTCGGCGCCCATCTCGCGGCTTTCTACCTGGTCGGAGGGGTTTTATCCCGAGTTGTCGCTGCGGTTGTTTGAAGAAACCGGGGTGGATCCGGAGTATCGCCAGAAGGGGCTGCTCTACCTGCGAGTGGATGACGAGGCGAGGGCGATGGCCTGGGCTCGCGACGTCGGCAAGCCGCTGGAGCGGGTGTCCGCCGACTTCCTCTATGCCAAGGAGCCGGAGGCGGCGCCGGGCTGTGATACGGCACTGTGGATGCCGACCCTGGGCAGCATTCGCAACCCTCGCCTGGCTCGGGCGCTGCGCTATCGTCTCGATGGCATGCCGCGCGTCACGCTCCGTGAGGCTTGTGAGGTCACCGGCTTCCGGCACGTCGCTGGCCGGGTGACGGGCGTGGACACCGCTGAGGGTATCGTCGAGGGTGATCGAGTGATCGTCTGCGGCGGTGCCTGGGCCGCGGGGCTGCTCGAACGTGTCGGTGTCGAGCTGCCGGTGCGTCCGGTGAAGGGGCAGATGATCCTGTTCAAGGCGCCGCCGGGACGAGTGAGCCGGGTCATACTGATGGATGGCCGCTACGTGATTCCGCGCGCCGACGGGCGCGTGTTGGCGGGTTCGACACTCGAGGAGGCGGGGTTCGACAAGACGACATCCGGTGACGCGCGCGAGTCACTGCGGGCCTCGGCGACGCGTATCGTGCCGGCCCTGGCCGAGTGCGAGGTGGAGCATCACTGGGCGGGGCTGCGCCCCGGCTCGCCGGACGGCGTGCCCTTCATCGGCGCGGTTCCCGACATGGAACGCCTGTACGTGAACGCCGGCCATTATCGTAACGGCCTGGTGCTCGCGCCGGCCTCGACGCATCTGCTGGTGGATGAACTGCTGGGGCGCGAGCCGATCCTGGATCCGGCCCCGTATCGTCTGGAAGGGCGAGTGAGCCTGGCCTAGGGGAAGGGCCTGGTGCAGGGGGATCAAGGTACGTTGGGTATGACGGGCGCTGGGTGGCGCCATTCGCGCAGCAAGCTGCGCTCCCACGAAACCCCGGCTGGCTGTCCGGGAGGTGCTGCTGCCACCATCCTGCTTGGCTGCTTGGCTGCTTGGCTGCTTGGCTGCTTGGCTGCTTGGCTGCTTGGCTGCTTGGCTGCTTGGCTGCTTGGCGCTCAGTCCTCGTGCTTGCGCTCTTCCAGATACTTGTCGCGGTGGTCCGCCGTGCAGAACCATTGACCCTTGTCGCGCAGGGCATCGTCTTCGGGCAGGTGGACCTGGCACCAGGCGCAGCGGACCATCTGTCCGCCCTGGGAGCCCGCCTGGGTAGAGTCCTCCCGTTCGAGCTTCCACTCGCGATACATGCGATAGAGCTTGAGGCCGGCGAAGAACAGCACGGCGAAGATGATCAGGCGGATCAGCAAGAGATTCATCCTTAATGGGCTCCCTGATGCGGGCCGGCCGCCTTTGCCACTCGACCGCCCTTGCGGGACAATGCAGGTATCCAAGGATTCTCGAGAGATTTCTACGCCCATGCAAGACCTGACGCTGGTGATGGCTCAGTTGGACCCCTTGGTCGGGGACATTCCCGGCAACACCGACCGAGCCATCGAAACGGTACGCGAGGCGCGCATCGAGCATGGTGCCGACATCGTGGTGCTGCCCGAACTGTTCCTGACCGGCTATCCGCCCGAGGATCTGCTGCTGCGCCCTTCGATGGAGACGCGCCTGCGCCATGCCCGGGCACGGATGGCCGAGAAGATGGCGCGAGACGTGATGGTGATCGTCGGCTATCCGGGGCGCCGCGAGGGGCAGAACTGGAACCTGGCCGGTGTGCTCTACAACGGCGAATGGCTCGACGAGTACGCCAAGCAGGCATTGCCCAACTATGAGGTGTTCGACGAGCAGCGCTATTTCGCCGTCGGCCACAAGCCGTTGGTCGTCGAGCACAAGGGCGCCAGGCTGGGCATCCTGATCTGCGAGGATGTCTGGGCCGAGGCCCCGGTCCAGCGGGCGCGGGACGCCGGGGCCGAGATCCTGGTGACCCTCAATGCTTCGCCCTTCCACCAGGACAAGCCCGCCGAGCGCCTGGCACTGCTCGAACAGCGCGCCCGCGAGGTGTCGCTGCCGATCGTGTACGTCAACCAGATCGGTGGGCAGGACGAGCTGGTGTTCGATGGCGGTTCGGCCTGCGTCGATGGCCTGGGACAGTTGCGGGTTCAGGCACCGCACTGGGCGGTGGGGCTGATGCCGGTGCAATTCGTCCATGAGCAGGACCGCTGGGTGCCTCAGGCCGGCGAGCTCGACGAGGAAGCCTCGGCCGAGGAGAACCTGTACTGCGCGCTGGTCACCGGGCTGCGGGACTACGTCAACAAGAGTGGCTTTCAGGGCGTGGTGCTGGGGCTGTCCGGCGGCATCGACTCGGCGTTGTCGCTGGCCATCGCGGTGGATGCCCTGGGGCCGCAGCGCGTGCATGCGGTGATGATGCCTTACCACTACACCGCCGATATCTCCAAGCAGGATGCCGCCGCCCAGGCCGAACTGCTTGGGGTGGAATACGAGGTGATGCCGATCGAGCCGATGGTCGAGGCCTTCATGTCGACCCTGGCCGAGAGCTTCGCCGGCACCGAGCGCGATACCACCGAAGAGAACCTGCAGTCGCGCTGCCGTGGCGTGCTACTGATGGCCATCTCCAACAAGAAGGGGTTGATGGTACTGACCACCGGTAACAAGAGCGAGATGGCGGTCGGCTACGCCACCCTCTACGGCGACATGGTGGGCGGCTACAACGCCATCAAGGATGTCTACAAGACCTGGGTCTACCGCCTGGCGCGCTGGCGCAACACCCAGTCGCCGGCAATCCCGGAGCGGGTCATCGAGCGCCCGCCCTCGGCAGAGCTGGCCCCGGACCAGCAGGACAGCGATTCACTGCCGGACTACGACATCCTGGACGCCATCCTGGTGCGCTATATCGAGGGCGACATGAGCGCCGAGGCGATCATCGACGCCGGTTTCGACCGCGACGACGTCTACAAGGTGGTAAGGCTGGTCGATCGCTGCGAGTACAAGCGCCGCCAGGCGCCGGTCGGCGTGCGGGTCACCCGTCGCGGCTTCGGACGCGACCGCCGCTATCCCATCGTCAACGGCTGGCAGCCTGGGGAGTAGCCACGAGCTACGGGCTCCGAGCTTGATAGCGAGCGGGCAGCAGCGGAGTTTGTTGCCCGCAGCCCGCAGCCCGCAGCCCGCAGCCCGCAGCCCGCAGCCCGCAGCCCGCAGCCCGCAGCCCGCAGCCCGCAGCCCGCAGCCCGCAGCCCGCAGCCTTTAGGCCGAGAGCGCGGGGGCGTCCACGTAGCGCGGGTCGAAGGTGCGGCCGTCGAGACGCTCGTGGTCCGGGGCGTTATCGATCAGTGTCCGCAGGGTTTCGCGGGCGCGCTCGGTCATGTCGAGGCCCATGTAGCCTTCGACCATGACGGCCAGGGCATCGCGAGTGCTTTGCGCCTGGGGATAGTGCTCGATCACCCAGCGGCCGCGCTCCACGGCGGCCAGGTAGGCGCCCTTGCGCAGGTAGAAGTCGGCGACCTGCAGCTCATGGCGGGCCAACAGGTTACGCAGGTAGACGATGCGCTGCTGGGCGTCCGGCGCATACTGGCTGTTGGGGAAGCGCTGGATGAGCTCGCGGAAGTCGGAGTAGGCATCGCGAGTGGCGCCGAGGTCGCGCTTGGAGATATCGATCAGCTTCAGGCCCTCGAGGCTGAAGCGGCCGGCCTGCCAGGCCGAGAGCCCGCGCAGGTAGTAGGCGTAGTCGACCTGGGGGTGATCAGGATGGAGGCGAATGAAGCGGCTGGCTGCGGCGCGGGCCTTCTCCCAGTCGCTGGTCTGATAGTAGGTGTAGATCAGTTCCAACTGGGCCTGCTCGGCGGTGTCGCCGAACGGGAAGCGGGTGTCGATAGCCTCGAGGCGATTGATGGCGGTGGTGTAGCGGCCGCCCTCCAGGGCCGCGCGGCCTTCCTCGTAAAGCTGCCGTTCCTTGAGGTCGGGGGCCTCTTCCTCGGCGGTGCTGGCACAGCCGGCCAGCAGGGCGCTCGCCAGCAGCATGGCGGCCAGGCGGGGTCCGGTCGTGATAACGCGCATCGTGATCCTCGTGTCAAACAACCCTGGGTGGCCGTGCTAGAATCGGCCCGAATCCGCCCACTATAAAGCACCTCGTGGCAAAACGCAGTCATCGCGCCACCCGCAATGACGCGCATCGCCGGGGGCCGCACCATCGCCCAGACGGACCATCACCGAGCTCATGTCCCAGACCCTCGAAGCCCAGCACCGCGTTCCCGAGCACATGGCAGGCCTGCGCCTCGACCAGGCCGCCGCCGAACTCTTCGCCGACTTTTCCCGGGAGCGCCTCAAGACCTGGATCAAGGACGGCGCCCTGACACTGGATGGTCGCCCCGCCAAGCCCAAGGACAAGGTCTACGGCGGTGAGGCGCTGGCCCTGGAGGCGGTGATCGAGGACGACACTCGCTTCGAACCCGAGGACATCCCGCTGGAGGTGATCTTCGAGGACGACGAGGTACTGGTGATCAACAAGCCGCCCGGGCTGGTCGTGCATCCGGCCGCGGGCAACCCCGACGGTACCTTGCTCAATGGCTTGCTGAACCACTGTTCCGACCTGGCGGCGGTGCCTCGCGCCGGCATCGTCCACCGCCTGGACAAGGACACCAGCGGGCTGATGGTGGTAGCCAAGACCCTGGCCGCTCAGGCCTCGCTGGTGGAGCAGTTGCAGGCGCGTACCGTATCCCGTGAATACGATGCCGTTGCGGTGGGGGTGATGACCGCCGGCGGCACCGTGGATGCGCCCATCGGCCGCCATCCCAAGGATCGCAAGCGCCAGGCGGTGAATGCCTCCGGCAAGCCGGCGGTGACCCACTA
Organism: Halomonas organivorans; assembly: GCF_014192055.1. GTDB lineage: Bacteria > Pseudomonadota > Gammaproteobacteria > Pseudomonadales > Halomonadaceae > Halomonas > Halomonas organivorans. The sequence continues at coordinate 100,903 of NZ_JACHXM010000011.1, forward strand.
CCGGGTGGTGGAGCGTTTCCGCGCCCATACTCATGTGCGCTGCAAGCTGGAGACCGGGCGTACCCACCAGATTCGCGTGCACCTGGCCCACCTGCGCTACCCGCTGATCGGCGATCCGGTCTACGGCGGGCGCCTCAAGCTACCGGCCGGAGCCGGGGAGACCCTCAAGGAGGTATTGCGCGAGTTTCCCCGCCAGGCGCTGCATGCCCGCAAGCTGGCCTTCGTGCACCCGGCCAGCGGTGAGACCTTGAGCTTCCGAGCGGCACTTCCCGACGACCTGCTGATGCTGCTGGACTTTCTACGCGAAGATCGAGAGACCCGACGCTAAGGAAACCGCCATGAGCGATGCCCTGGACCTGCGCCCCACCTTGATTCGCCCCGACTGGCCCGCACCGGCCTCGGTGGCGGCCTGCGTCACCACTCGCGAGACCGGCCCCAGCCAGGGCGATTTCGCGGCCTTCAACCCGGCGTTGCACGTGGGGGATAACCCGGCTCACGTGGCGCTGTGTCGGCGTCAGCTGCACAAGGAAATCGGCGACGACCGCCCGTTGCTGTGGCTCGACCAGGTGCATGGCGCCCGCGTCCAGTCGGAGTATGCCGAGGATTCGCCCGAGGCCGACGCCGCGGTGGCCTTCGATCGCGGTCACGCCTGCGTGGTGCTGACCGCCGACTGCCTGCCGGTGTTCTTCTGCGACCGGGACGGGCAGCGGGTCGGTCTGGCCCATGCCGGCTGGCGAGGTCTCGCCGGCGGCGTGCTGGAGGCCACCGTGGCGGCCATGGGTGTGCCCCCCGAGTCGCTGATGGCCTGGCTGGGACCGGCGATCTCCAACGCGCAGTTCGAAGTGGGCGGCGAAGTGCGACAGGCCTTCGTCGCCGTGCAGCCCGAGGCCGTCGAGGCCTTCGACCCGAGCCCCTATCGGCTGGGTCACTACATGGGCGATCTCTACAAGCTGGCGCGCCTGCGCCTTGAGCGGCTGGGACTCGCCCACGTCAGCGGCGGCCATTTCTGCACCGCCTGCGAGTCGCGCTTCTATTCCCATCGGCGCGACAACGGCGTCACCGGCCGCATGGCCAGCATGATCTGGATACGATAAGACGCGGCTACGCCCGGCCAGTAGCTTGAAGCTGGAAGAGCGCCGCTTCGCCCGGAGCTTGAAGTCATCAGCTGGAAGCTTGAAGAAAACCCGGCCGGGCTTCGCCCGGAGCTTGAAGTCATAAGCTTGAAGCTGGAAGAAAACCCGGCCGGGCTTCGCCCGGAGCTTGAAGTCAT
>NZ_JACHXM010000012.1 GCF_014192055.1 Halomonas organivorans
GACTGCCGGACTTCGCAGAGGAACTCAACTACGGAGTCGATCTATCAACCATCTGAGGGTGGTATCAGATTGATGGGGTGAAGGTGCCCCATCAATCATTAAATCCGTATACCCATTTTTTCCTAGGCCTGGCTGAAAGCTTCGGCTACGGCTGGTACATGGCCCTGGTCTTCGGCCCGCTCTACAACTTCTTTGCCACACGCCTCAACCGGCACAGTGGGGCCTAGGCCATGAATGCATCCATCGATCATACCGGAGCCTGGGGCCTCGCGCTGATCGTCATCGTCCTGGTCTCCTGGTTCTTCTATCGCCATTTCGCACCGAAGAACTGGCACGAATGGGCCGGTGCCGGCGCGGTGCAGGCCTTTATCATCGCGCTCTACGCCGAGATGTATGGCTTCCCACTCACCATCTATCTGCTGGTGCGTTTCTTCGGTCTGGATGGCGAGTATGTCAGCGCCAGTCTCTGGTCGACGCTGGTGGGGCTGGGAGAAACCGGCATGCTTGTCTCCATGCTGCTCGGCTACGGGCTCGCCTTTACCGGCATCGGGATCTTCATCCAGGGCTGGCGGCACGTCTACAAGGCACGGCGCGAGGACCGCCTGGTGACCGGCGGACTCTATGCCCTGGTACGGCATCCCCAATACACCGGCTTGTTCATCGCCTTGTTCGGCGAAGGCGTGGTGCATTGGCCGACGCTATTCTCGGTCGGCCTGTTTCCGGTGATCGTGCTGGCCTATACCTGGCTGGCCCACCGGGAGGAACGGCAGATGCTGGGCCGGTTCGGAGATGCCTATCGCGCCTATCAGCGGCGGGTACCGATGTTCATTCCTCGCTGGGGACAGTGGCGGGAGCTGGCGGAGAGTTCACGCAATACTCACGATGCACAGAGGGGGAAATAACATCCTGAATTCACAGATTCCATTCCACCGAAGATGCCGAAAGCTGACCGGAATCAAGAACCGCATGCTTTTCCCTCATCCCTATCTTGACCCTTGGGCTACCCGTAGGTTTTAGCCTGACATCAGGGCAAGGCGATTCGACATGTAAAGGAGACCCGACCATGTGGGGCGACATGATGGCGTATATGGGGAGTTACGGCTGGGGGCATATGCTCTTCGGCGGGCTCATGATGGTGTTGTTCTGGGGCGCCGTCATTGCCCTGGCCGTTCTCCTGGTGCGTGGCCTGACCCGGAGCCGGGGCGAGGCCATTTCTCACCAGCGGCCAACGGCACTGAACCTTCTGCAGGAACGCTACGCCCGGGGCGAGATCGACCGCGAGGAGTACGAGCAACGCAAGCGCGACCTTGCGTCTTGAATCGAGGCGCGAAAGCGATGGAGACGATTCCATGACTCAGCACCAGAACTTACATCAGCAAGAGCACTCGCATCACGATACGGGGGGAGACAGCGCTCATGGCGACCCTGGCCATGGCGAGTGTCACGGGCATGGCCATCACGCCGGCCATGAGGCCGCTGCGCCGATTCGCGGCGGCCAGTACGACAAGGTGCCGGCCGGGCATGCCGGCGCCGTCTACACCTGCCCCATGCACCCGGAAGTGCGCCAGACCCAACCCGGCGCCTGCCCGCTGTGCGGCATGGGGCTGGAGCTCGAATCGGCGACGGTCGGCGATGAAGGGCCGAATCCCGAGTTGATCGACTTCACCCGCCGTTTCTGGGTCGCGGCCGTGCTCACGCTGCCGGTGCTGGTTCTGACGATGAGCCCCTTTCTTGGCCTCACGGCGATCCGCGAGTTTTTCGGCGAACGCACAGCGATGTGGATCGAGCTGGTGCTGAGCACACCAGTCATCCTGTGGGCTGGCTGGCCATTCTTCGTGCGCGGCATCAACTCCTTCCGCACCTGGAACCTCAACATGTTCAGCCTGATCAGCATGGGGGTTGGTGCCGCCTATCTGTTCTCGATCGTCGCGCTGCTGGTCCCCGACATCTTCCCCGACGGCTTCCGCCGGGAAGACGGTACCGTGGGTGTCTATTTCGAGGCCGCGGCGGTGATCGTGACCCTGGTGCTGCTGGGGCAGGTGATGGAGCTGCGCGCCCGGGAAGGCACCGGCAAGGCGATCCGTGCGCTGCTCGACATGGCCGCCAAGACCGCGCGGGTGATCCGACCCGACGGCAGCGAGGAGGAGGTGCCGCTGGAAGAGGTGCAGGTGGGCGATCAACTGAGGGTACGGCCCGGTGACAAGGTCCCGGTGGACGGCGTGGTGGTCGAGGGCCGCTCCTCGGTCGACGAGTCGATGATCTCGGGCGAGCCGGTGCCGGTGGAGAAGGTCGCAGGCGACAAGGTCACCGGGGCCACGATCAACGGCACGGGCAGCCTGATCATGGAGGCCACGCGGGTCGGTGCCGACACCATGCTCAGCCAGATCGTCGAGATGGTCGCTGCGGCACAGCGATCTCAGGCGCCGATCCAGAAGTTCGCCGACAAGGTGGCGGGCACCTTCGTCCCCGCGGTGATCGGTGTCGCCATCGTCGCCTTCATCGCCTGGGCGATCTGGGGCCCGGCGCCGGCGCTGTCCTATGCGCTGGTCTCAGCGGTCGCGGTGCTGATCATCGCCTGCCCCTGTGCCCTGGGCCTGGCCACCCCGATGTCGATCATGACGGCCACCGGGCGCGGCGCCCAGGCCGGCGTACTGATCAAGAATGCCGAGGCGCTGGAGCGTTTCGCCAAGGTCGACACCCTGATGGTCGACAAGACCGGCACCCTGACCGAAGGCAAGCCGAAGCTGGTGGCGGTGCTGCCGGAGGAGGGGCATGACGAGGCCGAAGTGTTGCGCCTGGCGGCCAGCCTCGAGAAGGGCTCCGAGCACCCGCTGGCCGAGGCCATCGTCGCCGGCGCCGAGGAGCGCAGCGTCTCCCTCGCCGCGGCCAGCGATTTCGAGGCGGTGACCGGCAAGGGCGTCACAGGGGTCGTGGACGGCCACTCGGTAGCACTAGGCAACGCCAAGCTGATGGCCGAACTGGGCCTCGACGGCGGCCGGATCGCCGAGACCGCGAACGCCCGCCGCGATCAGGGCGAAACGGTGATGTTCGTCGTGCTCGACGGTGCCATCGCCGGCCTGGTCAGCGTGGCCGACCCGGTGAAGGAGACCACGCCCGATGCCCTGAAGGCGCTGCACCGACTCGGCTTTCGCATCATCATGGCCACCGGCGACAACGAGCGCACGGCCAAGGCGGTGGCCGGCCGGCTGGGCATCGATGAGATCCGCGCCGACGTGCTGCCCGAGGACAAGGCGCGCATCATCCGTGAATTGCAGGAACAAGGCCGCAAGGTGGCCATGGCGGGCGACGGGGTAAATGACGCTCCTGCCCTGGCCCAGGCCGATGTGGGCATCGCCATGGGCACCGGCGCCGACGTGGCGATCGAAAGCGCCGGTTTCACCCTGGTCAAGGGCAACCTCGACGGCATCGTCCGTGCCCGCAAGCTGTCGCTGGCCACCATGCGCAACATCAAGCAGAACCTGTTCTTCGCCCTGGTCTACAACGGGGCCGGCGTGCCGATCGCGGCCGGGCTCCTCTATCCGTTCCTCGGCCTTTTGATCGGGCCAATGTTCGCCGCCTTTGCGATGAGCGCCTCATCGCTGTCGGTGGTGATGAATTCACTGCGCCTGCGCCGAGTGAGGATCTGACCATGCATGACGAGAAAAACTGGCTGGACCGCAGACCGAGCAAGGGCACCTTCTGGCTGATGGTGGCGATCGCCCTGGCGGTGATGGGCTTCCTGCTCTGGGAGGAGCACAAGGTCCACCTGCTCGGTGCCCTGCCCTGGCTGATCTTGCTCGCCTGCCCGCTGATGCACCTGTTCATGCACAGAAGACATGACAGACACCGCGAGCATGATCCCCAAGAGAAGCCTCCTGACGAGTGACATCAGGTCGTGGCGACCCGCGACAGCCTGTGCGAAATCGCCATTCACAGCCTCTACGGCTGGGCGGGTCAGGTGAGAACGGCAAGCCGAGCACAGGCCGACGCAAACTAACACCAAAACTGGTAGTGCCGCCTCTCAAAGGAGAGCCGTAATGAAGATCGAAACCTTTCAGGACCTGATCGACTGGACCCGCCAGCTGCATGTCCATCTGGCAGAGTGCTTCAGGCATTGTGCCACCCAGCAGGAGGAAGCCCGAGCCAAGTGGCTGCTAGAGTATCTCGCCGATCACGAGGCGAGGCTGGAGCACACCGTGGCCCGCTTCGAGCAGCAGGCCGACCCCAAGGCCCTGCACACCTGGGTCTACGACTATCTGTCCCATAACCCCATCGCCCCCCACCAGGCATGCAGCGCCCCTTACGCTGAGATGAGCTTCGACGAAATCTGTCAGGAAGTCTTCTCGCTTCATGACCAGGCCACCGAGCTGTACCGCTATCTGGCGGGTCGGGCTGAGATCCCCGAGGCTCGCGACTTGGTCGACGAGCTCCTCAAGCTCGAGGAGCACGAGGCGATGCGCCTGGCCCAGCAAGCCAACCGGGCTCGAGACCTGTAGTCGAGCGATAGATAACCCTGATGTCAGCAGCGTGCCTGCTAAGAAGGAGATAACACATGAACATTCGCATGCACACTCTCGCCCTCGGCTTGGCTTTGGCGCTCAGCAGCAGTGCTGACTTCGTCCTTGCTCAGGAGATGCCCCGCGGCATAATGGAGGAGGGACAGCCAGGCCAAGGCGCTGGCATGATGATGGGCGGCCAGGGCGGCATGGGCCCGGGCATGATGATGGGCGGTCAGGGCGGCATGGGGCCCGGCATGATGATGGGCGGCATTAGCTCCGGCATGATGCCCTGCCCGATGATGGACGGAAAAGGCATGGGCATGCAGCAGATGCTCGATCCCGAACAGCGCGACGAGATGCGTGCGCTGATGCAGGAGCATCGCCCCGCCCAGTTCGAGCGCTTGGGTCGGCTGATGAACCTGCGTGATGACCTGATGGCCGAGCTACACGGCGAGCGCCCCGACCCGGAAGAGGTCAAGACCCTGCATGGACGTATGGCCGAGCTGCACGGTGAAATGATGGCCGAGAAGGTCCGACTGCACAACGCCATGCAGGATCTGCTGACCGCTGAGCAGCGCCAACGGCTCAGCAAGGCTCCCTCTTCCGATAACGTCGCCCCCGAGGAGCACGACTCGCATCACTGACACGGCTATCCCCGACGCCCGGGGATGCCCCCATAACTGGCCAGGACGGTAGCATCCTGGTCAGCTGTCCGGGGCCATACCGTATAGCGTGCTGGAGGCCCTGCTGTAACGCAGTGCCAAGCTTTCAGCGCCAGCCACGAAAGGCCATGTCCGATCAAAGTCAATGAGTGTGCGAGTGGTCATCGCCGGCCGGCGATTCACGTTTTGACAGGAACAGCCCCTCACCGATCAGGATAAGTGCCATCACCACGGCGGCGACGATCAATACCAGCGGGTCGGAGGTGGCCTTCACCCAGACGAAACCACCCAAGACGATGATATCCAGCACAATGGCAATGATCGGGATCGCAGGCTTGGCGCTGACCTCCTGCCTGAGGTGGCGAAATACCCCCCAGTGAATCGCGATATCCATGATCAGGTAGAAGATGATGCCCAGAGCCGCAATGCGGCTGAGGTCGAAGAACGCAGTCAGCAGCAAGCCCAGCACGATCGTGTAGACCAGGGTGTGCTTCTGGATGCTGCCGGGCATATGAAAATGGCGGTGAGGCACCAGCCGCATTTCGGTCAGCATGGCCAGCATGCGGGAGACCGCAAAGACACTGGCGATGATGCCACCCGCCGTGGCCAGCATCGCCAGGATAACCGTGAACCAAACCGCGGCCTCGCCCAGTACCGGCCTGGCGGCAGCCGCCAGGGAATAATCTTGGGTCTTGATGATCTCCTGAAGCGACAGGTTGCTGGCGACGGCGAAGCCCACCAGCGCGTAGATCACCACGCACAAGGCGATCGAGATCATGATCGCCCTGCCCACATTGCGGTGGGGGTCCTTGAGCTCCGACCCACTGTTGGTAATGGTGGTGAACCCCTTGAAGGCCAGGATACCCAGGGCCGTGGCCCCCAGAAAACCTGACAGGGAAGCCTGGGGCGCTGTTGATGATGACACGTCCGTCTTCAGCGAGTCGGCGACGAAGACCCCGACCACGCCGAACACGACGATCCCCACGATCTTGATGACACCCAGCACGGAGGCGACTCCCTCGATCAGCCGATTGGCCGACAGGTTGATCAGGAAGGCCGCCAACAGCAGCCCTACCCCCAGTAACGGCACCAGCAGGGAGCGGTTCTCGACGTCGAACAGCTGCAGGGTATAGGACCCGAAGGTTCTGGCCAGAAAGCTCTGGGCGATCACCATGGAACAGTACATCAGCAAGGCATGAAAGGCGGTCGGCAATGTCGAGCCATAGGCCTTCTGCAGATACATGCCGATCCCCCCGGCGGAGGGATAGGTGCTGGACATTCGGACATAGGAGTAGGCACTGAAGGAGACGATCACGGCCGCCGACAGAAAAGCCAGGGGGAACAGCCACCCCGTCATCTGTGCCATCTGGCCGGTCAGGGCGAAGATACCGGCCCCGATCATGACCCCCGTGCCTAGGGCAACCGCGCCCGCCAGGGTCAGGCTACCCTCCTCGTATTCGGGTGCACGATCCGAGGAGTCGTTCATCCCTGCCTCCATTTCCTCAAAGAATGAGTTGTTTCAGCGGCATCCAGAGCCCCATGGCCATCATGATCAGGTTCTCGGTTAAGGAGACGAAGCCCAAGGGCACGTTGCTGTTGCCGCCCACGCAGGCGCACTTCAGCTCGCGCTTGTCGATATAGACAGCCTTGAATACCGAAACGGCCCCCACCGTGCCGATAAACAGCGCCAGGGGTGCTGCAAGCCAGATCAGGGCCCCCGTCAGCATCAGGATACCGGCCAGGGTCTCGGCGAAGGGATAGACGTAGCTGTAAGGCACATGCCTCTGGGCGAGCAGGTCATAGTTGAGAAACATGGTGCTGAAGCTTTCGACATCCTGCATCTTCTGCAGCCCCAGCAGGGTCATGGCGGTGGCAATCGCATATTCCGGCATGCGCAATGACACGAGGGTGCCGCTGGCCGTCCAGCTCACCGCCAGGCCGATCAGCAAGGATGTCGCGAAGATGGCGATGACCGGCTGATAGGTGGTCTCCTTCTCGCCGGGCACGCTCATGCCCAGGTGGGCGCGAACCTCCTCATAGCCCCCCACGCGCTCCTCGCCGATGTAGACCTGAGGCGTGGTATCGACACCGGCCTGCTCCTTGAACGCCTCGATCGCCTCCCGCGAGGTGAGGGTGTGATCATCGACTCGATAGCCCTTGCGCTTGAGAAGATCCACGGTCTTCAGGCCAAACGGGCAGAGGTGCTCTTCCGTCTTCATACGGTAGACACGGGCCGTCTTGTGCGGTGCAGCAGACGCCGACGCAACGCTACTCATAGGCTTTCACCTCCTTCAGTGCCTGAAAGGCATTCGCGAATGTGGCATTCACAGCCAAGCACTTCGGCCATGACCCTGATAAAATCAATAGGCTAGAACCATTGTGCAACCCAAAGGTCAAGCTGCCTGCTTTGACAAGGTTGCGCAGTCGAACGGTTGCGGTGACCGGTACGAGTGATGAGTTGTCACCCATAGAAGGCTAACGGCGTTATATATAGAGCCTGACGAATATTTAGGGCGCATAGTCGACGGACTCGATAGTTCCGCATCGTCCTAATAGGTCGATTTACCCTCATTCTCACCGGCCAGTGGATGATCCGCTCGGCGGGCAGGTAATGAGCGACGTGGTGGAGCGTGGAACCGAGTCAGGGCGAGAGGTTCTCGGTGTCCAGCACCAGCGACATGCGGTAGTAGATCGCCTTGAATATGCCGCGGACTGGCTCGGCGAGAGTGGTACAGCCTGGTTTACCGTCAGGCCGCCCGCTCCTATGCGATCCAGTAACTTCATCTGTATCAGCCCTTCTCAAGCCGGTAGGATCTCCTTCCAGTGCCAGGACAGCAGGGAGCTGAGTCCATCTTCCTCGCCGAAGGTCGGCAGCGTCTCGAACACGAACTGCAGGTACTCGTAGGGCAAGAGGCCACTGGTCTCGGCCGTCTCGACCAGGTTGTAGAGAGCCGCGCTGGACCGCGCATCGCTCTGAGTGAGGTTGAACAGCCAGTACTCTCGACCCACCACGAAGGGATGGCGATTGGGAGTCATCAGCCAACCGGGTAGTATACCGGGTAGTCCCTCATGAAAAACTCACCACTCACATTCTTCAAGCAATTGATTAATAATATATTTTTTAAGAAAATCAACCTTAAGATCCAGAACATCGAGTAGCTTCGCGATGCCCGTGCTATCGAGCGCCTCCCCCCTGTCGACGGGCCTCGGATTGGCCTTGCTGGTCTCGCTATGCCTCGTCGCCTGGCCGGCCGCCGGCCAGACCACGCCGGGCACGGCAGGTGACCCGCGCGGCAGCGATGATGTGATCGTGGTCGGCGGCGACCACTACCATCCACCCTACGAGTTCCTCGACGAGGACGGTCGGCCCACCGGCTACGACGTCGAGCTGACTCGGGCCATCGCCGAGGTGATGGGCATCGAGGTACGCATCGAGCTGGGCCCCTGGAGCGAGATGCGCCACAAGCTGGAAACCGGCGAGATCGACGTCCTGGAGGGCATGTCCTACTCCGAGGCTCGCGACGCCAGCTTCGACTTCGCCCCGCCCCACGCCATCGTCCACCAGTCGATCTTCGCCCGCCGCGGCACGCCGCCCGTGGAACGCCTGGAGGAGCTGCGCGGCAAGGAGGTCATCGTCCAGCGCGGCGACATCATGCAGGACCTGCTGATCGAGCAGGACGTGGGGGCCGAGCTGTTCACCACCGACACCCATGCCGACGCGCTGCGCGCCCTCGCCGCCGGTCAGCACGACTACGCCCTGGTGGCCAATCTTCCGGCGCTGTACCTGAGCCGCGAGCTGGGGCTGACCAACCTGGTGCCGGTCGCCCGTCCCTTCTCGCTGCGCTACGGCTATGCCGTGAAGGAGGGCAACGCCGACGTGCTCGCCCAGTTCAGCGAGGGGCTGGCGATCCTCAAGAACACCGGTCGCCACCAGGCCATCTACGACAAGTGGCTGGGCCCGCTGGAGCAGGGGGAGGGGCTGCCGTGGAAGCGGCTTGGCATGATCGGAGCCATCGCCTCGGCGCTGCTGCTGTTGATCCTGGGCGGCATCGTGATCTGGAATCGCCTGCTCAAGCGCGAGGTGGCAAGCCGCACGGCGGAGCTGCACCGCCAGCAGCAGCAGCTGATCCAGGCCGACAAGATGTCCTCGCTGGGCGTGCTGGTCTCCGGCGTCGCCCATGAGATCAACAATCCCAGCGGTCTGCTGCTGCTGAACCTGCCGGTGCTGCGGGATGCCCACGACGACGCCCGGCCCATTCTCGAGGCCCACTATCGCGAGCACGGCGACTTCCCGTTCGGCGGTCTGCCCTACTCGCGCATGCGTGACGAGGTGCCCTCGATGCTCGACGAGATGCTGGAAGGCACCCAGCGCATCAAGCGCATCGTCGGCGATCTCAAGGACTTCGCCCGCCAGGGCAGCCACGATCTCGGCGAGCGCCTCGATCTCGACGAGGTAACCAGGACCGCGGTGCGGCTGGTCGATAACTCGATCCGCCAGGCCACCGACCGCTTCGAGGCGCACTACGCGGGCGATCTGCCCGCGGTGTGGGGCAATGCCCAGCGCATCGAACAGGTGGTGATCAACCTGGTGCTGAACGCCTGCCAGGCGCTCGAGGATCGCGATCGGGGCATACGCCTGACGACCCGTTTTCTCCCTGGCGACGGGACCGTGACCCTGGAAGTGCACGACGAGGGACGGGGCATCGATCCGGCGGCGCTGTCCAGGCTGACCGACCCCTTCTTCACCACTCGGCGGGAGTCCGGCGGCACCGGCCTGGGGCTGTCGGTCTCCGCCGGCATCGTCCGCGAGCATGACGGCGACCTGGCCTTCGCCTCGCGCCCAGGCGAGGGCACCAACGTCACCTTGACGTTGCCCGTGGCCCCGCCCGACGACGCTGTCCCCCATCGGAACGAGCGATGAGCATGAACCTCTATCCCGCCTTCGGCCTGCTGCTGGTCGACGACGAGCCCTCCTTCCTGCGCAGCCTGAGCATCGCCCTGGAGCGCAGCGGCGGCATCAATCACCTCCATCGCTGCGAGGACAGCCGCCAGGTGATGGACATCCTGGCACGGGAGAACATCGGCCTGGTGACGCTGGACCTCACCATGCCCCATCTGTCAGGCGAGGCACTGCTGCGCCGGATCGTCGAGGAGCATCCCGACGTCGGCGTGATCGTGATCAGCGGCCTGAACCAGGTGGAAACCGCCGTCGACTGCATCAAGCACGGGGCCTTCGACTACTTCGTCAAGACCGACGAGCAGAGCCGGCTGATCGAGGGCATCAAGCGGGCCATCCGCCTGCAGGAGCTGCGTCAGGAGAACCAGGAGCTGCGGCGGCGCTTCCTCAACGACACCCTGGAACATCCCGAGGCGTTCGCCGACATCGTCACCGACGACAAGGGCATGCGCTCGGTCTTCCAGTACCTCGAGTCGGTGGCCCCGAGCGGCCAGCCGCTGCTGATCGGCGGGGAGAGCGGCGTCGGCAAGGAACTGATCGCCCGGGCGGCCCATGCCCTGAGCGGTCGGCCCGGGCCGCTGGTCTGCGTCAATGCGGCGGGGCTCGACGATGGCGTCTTCGCCGACACCCTGTTCGGTCACGAGAAGGGCGCCTTCACCGGGGCCGACCGCCCCCGCGCCGGGATGGTCGAGCAGGCCGCCGAGGGCACCCTGTTCCTCGACGAGATCGGCGATCTGAACCCGGCCTCCCAGGTCAAGCTGCTGCGCCTGCTGCAGGAGGGAGAGTATTACCCGCTGGGCAGCGACCGCCCCAAGCGGGCGCGGGCGCGCATCGTGGTGGCGACGCATCACGACCTCGAGGCACGCCAGCGGGCAGGCGACTTCCGCAAGGACCTCTACTACCGGCTGCGCACCCACCAGGTGTGGATTCCCCCGCTGCGACGGCGCCGCGGCGACATCCCGCTGCTGCTGGACCACTTCCTCGCCGAGGCCGCCGACGAGCTCGGCAAGCCGCGGCCGACCTATCCCCCGGAGCTGCCGGTGCTGCTGGCCAACCACCCCTTCCCGGGTAACGTGCGTGAACTGCGCGCCATGGCCTATGACGCCATGAGCGTCCACCGCTCGCGGACGCTGTCCATGGAGGTGTTCCGTCGCGCCATCGAGCCGGGACACCCGGCCCCCGAGCCGCCGGATACCTGCGATGAACGCCACGTCTTTGCCCCCGACGAGCCCCTGCCGACGCTGCACGAGGTCGCCGACCTGCTGGTCCGCGAGGCCATGCACCGCGCCGAGGGCAACCAGTCGATCGCCTCGCGGCTGCTGGGCATCTCCCAGCCGGCGCTCAGCAAGCGGCTGAAGAAATTGCGCGAGGCCGGCTCGGAACCCCTATAACCCGTACGCCCGAATAACCTTGGTTATATCGCCATAAACTTCTTTATTTTCAATTATTTGTATCAATAATAGCGCCACGGCGTGTCGCGAAGTTATACCCCTTCACCATCGTGCCTTGCCCAAAGAACCACTCTTTAAACCATACAAAACAATGAGCTAACGGAAACTCCACCATCTGGCACGCGCCTTGCTCCATGGGAAGTGGCTCCGCGACGGGAGCCACCACATTCCAAGAGCAAGAGGTTCGACGACCAATGCCAACAACAACGAAGGCGGCCACACCGGCCGCGACCGCCTCCCCCGCCTTGATCATCGCCAACGTGGGAGGTGCCGCATGCTCGCGCTGATCAACGACCTGCTGTGGGGCAAGGTGCTGATCGCCCTGCTGATCGCCGTCGGGGTCGGCTTCACCCTCGCCTCGCGCTGCGTGCAGTTCCGCTACTTCGGCCGCATGTTCCGCATTCTCGGCGCCAGCCAGGCCTTCAAGCGCGACAAGCACGGCCACCTGAGCTCCTTCCAGGCGCTGCTGCTGTCGGTGGCCGGCCGGGTCGGCGGCGGCAACATCGCCGGCGTCTCCGTGGCCATCACCCTCGGTGGACCGGGCGCCGTGTTCTGGATGTGGGTGGTCGGCCTGATGGGCATGGCCACCAGCTTCCTCGAGTGCACCCTGGCCCAGACCTACAAGACCGCCGAACCCGACGGCACCTACCGCGGCGGCCCGGCTCGCTACATCGCTCGCGGCCTGGGGCATCGCTGGCGCTGGCTGGCCGGCCTCTACTCGGTGCTGCTGCTGGCCACCTTCGGCTTCGCCTTCACCGCCCTGCAGTCCTATGCCGTAGCCACCTCCTTCGACGATGCCTTCGGCATCCCGGCCCGCTACACCGGGCTCGGCCTGGCCCTGCTGGTCGGCCTGATCGTCTTCGGCGGGGTCAAGCGCATCGCCCGGGTCACCGAGTTCCTGGTCCCGGTGATGGCAGGAGGCTACCTGCTGATCGCCCTGGCGGTCCTGGCGCTGAACGTGACGCAGTTGCCCGACGTCATCGGGCTGATCGTCAAGAGCGCCTTCGGCCTCGAACCGGCCATCGGCGGCGGCATCGGCGCGGCGATCATGATGGGCGTCAAGCGCGGCCTGTTCTCCAACGAGGCCGGGCTGGGCAGCGCGCCCAACGTGGCAGCAGTGGCCTACGTGCCGCACCCGGTCAATCAGGGCATCGTCCAGGCCTTCTCGGTGTTCATCGACACCATGATCATCTGCTCGGCTACCGCCTTCATCATCCTGCTCGGCGGGGCCTATGATCCGGCAGCCGGCGCCGGCATCGACGGCATCGCCCTGACCCAGGCCTCGCTGGCCGACCACGTCGGCGAATGGGGCCGCAGCTTTGTCAGCATCGCGTTGCTGCTGTTCGGCTTCAGCACCATCCTCTACAACTACTACCTCGGCGAAAACAGCCTCGACTTCTTCAGCCGCGGCAATCGTACCCTGTTCAACGCCTTCCGACTCGCCATCATCGGCCTGTGCACCTGGGGAGCGATGACCGACCTGGGCACCGTCTTCGCCTTCGCCGACACCACCATGGGCTTCCTGGCGCTTGCCAACCTCATCGCCTTGATCCTGCTGTTCAAGCCGGGACTTCGCATCCTGCGCGACTTCGATGGCCAGATCCGGTCGGGCGTGACACAGCCGATCTTCGACGCCGAGCGCTTCGGCGACCTGAACGTCGATCCGACGGCCTGGGAGATCGAACCCGAGGATCGCGAACGCCTCCGCCGCTCGCGGACAACGTCAACCGCCGTGTCCTAGCGCCCCCCGAGCGCGACGGCCCAGCCACGGATGACTCCGTGGCTGGGCCGTCGCGTCCTGATCCCTCTCGATACGAGCCCATCGGAGAGACTTCATGGAAGCCATGCAGCAATGGGTGGAAAGCCTGGAACGCCGCGCCAGGTCCCGCCTGGGCATCGGCCGCGTCGCCGACTATATTCCGGCGCTGGCGGAGCAGGACGCCAACCGGTTCGGCATCGCGATCTGCACCAATCAGGGCAAGATCTACCACGCCGGCGAGGCCCAGGTGCCCTTCTCGATCCAGAGCATCGCCAAGGTGCTGCTGCTGACCCTGGCCCTGCGCGTCCAAGGTGATGCGCTGTGGACGCGCGTGGGCCGCAATCCCTCGGGCATGCCCTTCAATTCCCTGACCCAACTGGAGGCGGAAGGCGGCAAGCCCCGCAACCCCTTCATCAACGCCGGTGCCATCGCGGTGACCGACCGCCTGGTCGGCGCCTTCGCCACGCCCTCGAAGCACCTGCGCGACGTCGCCCGCCGCCTGTCCGGCAACCCGGCGATTCACATCGACGATGCCGTGCAGGCTTCCGAGTGGCGACATCGGGCCCGCAACGCGGCCATGGCCTACCTCATGAAGGCCTTCTGCCACCTCGACAACGAGGTGGACGAGGTCCTGACGGCCTACTTCGCCTGCTGCGCGCTGTCCATGAGCTGCGTCGACCTCGCCCGCGCCTTCAACTTCCTGGCCGCCGAGGGCCATGCCCTGTCCCTGGGCGAACGCTTCATCGCCCCCGACCTGGCGCGGCGGATCAACTCGCTGCTGTTCACCTGCGGTATGTACGATGCGGCGGGCGACTTCGCCTACCGGGCCGGTTTGCCGGCCAAGAGCGGCGTCGGCGGCGGCATCGTCGCCATCGTGCCCGGCCGCTTCTCGGTCTGCGCCTGGTCGCCGGCGCTGGATGAACGCGGCAACTCGGTGGCCGCCCAGTACGCCCTAGAACTGCTCGCCGACGATCTGGGCCGCTGGTCCGGTATCGTTCCCGCCGGCTTGCCTTCGGGGGGCAGGATGACGCCCATCATGTAGTTTTATTACTTTCATAAAGACAAAAATCCGCTCAATTGGCGCCGATATTTAGACTTTGGTCGCAAATGAAGAGTAAGATTCCTGGCTTCACTCGTACTAGATCGGGCGCTGCCCAGGAGGTTCGCCATGTCGACCACCCCGTCCGGCGCCACCGCGCGCCACCCACGCCTGGCTGAGCTGGCGCTCGCCCTCGGCGGCTTCGGGATCGGCACCAGCGAGTTCGTGATCATGGGCCTGCTGGAGCGCGTGGCCGGCGACCTCCAGGTCGCCGCCGCCGACGTCGGCTACGCCATCTCCAGCTATGCGCTAGGCGTGGTGGTCGGCGCACCGCTGATCTCGGCGCTGGCCGCCCGGGTGCCGCGCCGCACCCTGCTCATCGTGCTGATGCTGGTGTTCGCCGTGGGCAACATCGCCAGCGCCATGGCCACGTCCTTCTGGCCCTTCGTCGGGCTGCGCTTCCTGGCCGGCCTGCCCCACGGCGCCTACTTCGGCGTGGCCGCCCTGGTCGCCGCTGCCGCGGTGCCGGTCGAGCAGCGCGCCCAGGCGATCAGCCGGGTGATGCTGGGCCTGACCAGCGCCATCGTGATCGGTGCGCCGCTGGCCACCTGGGCCGGCCAGTGGCTGGGCTGGCAAAGCGCCTTCCTCGGCGTCGGCGTGATCGCCCTGACCACCGCCGTGCTGATCCGCCTGTGGGTCCCTCGCCAGCCCCATAACCCGAATGCCAGCCCCAGGCGGGAGCTCTCCGCACTGGTCAAGCGGCGGGTGTTGTTCACCCTGGGCGTCGCAAGCATCGGCTTCGGCGGCATGTTCGCGGTGTTCAGCTATGTAGTGCCGACGCTCTCGAGCCAGGCCGGCATGAGCGAGGCGGTGGGCCCCTGGGTGCTGGCAATCTTCGGCATCGGCACCATCCTCGGCAACCTGATCGGCGCGCGGCTGGCCGACAAGAATCTTCTCAAGGCGATCCCCCGCATCCTGGTGTGGTGCCTGCTGGTCCAAGGCGGCTTCTTCTTCGCCGCCAATCACCTGATCGCCGGCCTGCTGTTCGTCGGCCTGGTGGGCACCAGCATGGCCTTGGGGCCGGCGCTGCAGACCCGGCTGATGGATGTCGCCGGCGATGCCCAGACCATGGCCGCCTCGATGAACCATGCCGCCTTCAACTGCGCCAACGCCCTCGGTGCCTGGCTGGCGGCGGTAGTGATCAAGGGCGGAGCGCCCTGGTCGGCCAGCGGCCTGGTCGGCGCCGTGCTGGCGCTCGGCGGGCTGGCGGTGTTCGTCGTGGGACGCCACCTGGAACGTCGCGAGGCCAAAGCCGCCGCAGCATGACTCCGCAGGCTGGGGATGGGGGATAGGGGATGGGCGCCAAGTATGCGATACTTCGCGCCCTCCTCCGCAGCCGTCGATATCGCAGGATTCGTCATGCCCCAAGGTACGCTCTTCATCGTTTCCGCCCCCTCCGGCGCCGGCAAGACCAGCCTGGTGCGCGAACTGATCGAAAGCCTCGACGGCATCCAGGTCTCGGTGTCCCACACCACCCGGCCGCGCCGCGAGGGCGAGGTCGACGGCGTGAACTACCACTTCGTCGATCAAGCCGAGTTCGAGAAGATGATCGCCGAAGGCGACTTCTTCGAGCACGCCCGGGTGTTCGACAACTACTACGGCACGTCGCGGCGCGCCGTGGAGAACCTGCTGGCCGCCGGCCAGGACGTGATCCTCGAGATCGACTGGCAGGGCGCCCGCCAGGTGCGCGAGCAGGTACCCGCGGCGGTGTCGATCTTCATCCTGCCGCCATCCCGCGAGGAACTGGAGCGCCGCCTGTCGAGCCGCGGCACCGACGAGCATGCGGTCGTCGCCTCGCGCATGCGCGAGGCCGTCAGCGAGATGTCGCACTTCGACGAATACGACTACCTGGTGATCAATGACGACTTCACCACCGCCCAGCGCGAGCTGCAGTCGCTGGTCATCGCCCGGCGACTGACCGCCGAGCGCATGCACGAGCGCCATGCCCCGCTGCTGGCGGCGCTGTTGTCATGACCCTCCGCCGCGGGCGCTTGTCATGACGCTCAGCCGCAGGCGCTGGTCCTGAGCCGACCGCAGCGCTTGTCAAGGGAACCGGGCGTCGAGTAATCTATTCGATCTATTCATCGGTGAATCCCCGGGGCGCAGCGACGCCAGCCGGGGTTTCGCCCGTCAGCATTCAGGAAGGCATTCATGGCGCGAGTCACAGTCGAAGATTGTCTGGAAAACGTCGAAAACCGCTTCAAGCTGGTGATGATCTCCACCCAGCGTGCGCGACAGCTGGCCCGCGGCTCCCGCGATGCCCTGCTGCCCTGGGAGAACGACAAGCCCACCGTGATGGCGCTGCGTGAGATCGCCGAAGGCCTGGTCGACTCCAGCGTGCTGGACGAGCCCATCGAGGCCCCCGTGCGCCCTCGCCCCGAAGGCGAGCCGGGCATCCCCGCCGAGGAGTGATGCCGCCGTCGTCGCCATCCGCACGGCCATCATGCAACCTTCAGGGCGCGCCGCATGTTCACCATCGATGACCTGGCCGACCGCCTCGGCGGCTACCTACCCCCGGACGAGATTCAGCAGGTCAAGCGTGCCTTCTACTATGCCGAGCAGGCCCACGACGGCCAGCGTCGGCGCTCCGGCGAGCCCTATGTAACCCACCCGCTGGCGGTGGCCAATATCCTGGCCAACATGCACATGGACCATCAGAGCCTGATGGCCGCCATGCTGCATGACGTCATCGAGGACACCGGCGTCTCCAAGACGGCCCTCGGCGAGCAGTTCGGCGAGCCGGTGGCCGAGCTGGTCGACGGGGTCTCGAAGCTGACCCAGATCACCTTCGAGGACAAGGCGGTCGCCCAGGCCGAGAACTTCCAGAAGATGGTGCTGGCGATGTCCCGGGACATCCGGGTGATCATCGTCAAGCTGGCCGACCGGCTGCATAACATGCGCACCCTGGGCGCACTTCGCCCGGAGAAGAAGCGCCGCATCGCCCGCGAAACGCTGGAGATCTACTCGCGGATCGCCAACCGGCTGGGCATCAACACCATCCGAGTGGAGCTCGAGGACCTGTCCTTCCAGGCCTTGCACCCGATGCGCGCCGAGCGCATCAAGCGCGCCGTGGCCAGCGCCCGCGGCCATCGTCGCTCGGCGATTCGTCAGGTCCAGAACAGCCTGCAGAACAGCCTCGACGACGAGGGGCTGACCGGCTCGGTGGTGGGTCGTCAGAAGCACCTGCTGTCGATCTACCGAAAGATGCGCGACCAGCGCAAGTCGTTCGCCGAGATCATGGACGTGTTCGGCTTCCGCATCATCACCGATGACGTCGACAGCTGCTATCGCATCCTTGGCGTGGTCCACAACCTCTACAAGCCGGTGCCCGGCAGGTTCAAGGATTACATCGCCATCCCCAAGGCCAACGGCTACCAGAGCCTGCACACCACGCTGTTCGGCAGCGGCGGCATGCCCATCGAGGTGCAGATCCGCACCCGCGAGATGGAGGCCATGGCCAACAACGGCATCGCCGCCCACTGGCTGTACAAGGCCGGCCAGACCGAGCATCCGATCGCCGAGGGCAGCCACGCCCGGGCCCGGGCCTGGGTCAAGGGCCTGCTCGAGATGCAGCGCCATGCCGGGGATTCGCTGGAGTTCATCGAACACGTCAAGAACGACCTGTTCCCCGATGATATCTACGTGTTCACGCCCAAGGGCGACATCATGGAGCTGCCTCAGGGCGCCACGGTGATCGACTTCGCCTACAGCGTGCATACCGACATCGGCAACAGCTGCATCGCCTGCCGCATCGACCGCCACCTGGCGCCGCTCTCCACCCGCCTGCAGAGCGGCCAGACGCTGGAGATCATCACCGCGCCCGGGGCCCGGCCCAACCTGGCCTGGCTCAACGTAGTGGTCACCGCCAAGGCACGCTCGGCGATCCGCCACGCGCTCAAGCACCAGCAGCACACCGAAGCCGTCCAACTGGGGCGCCGGCTGCTCAACAAGGCACTGGCGGAGTTCGAGACCAGCCTCGAGGAGCTGCCGGCCAAGCCGCTGGAAAGCCTGCTGGCCGAGCTCGAACTCAAGAGCGAGGACACGCTGCTGGAATCCATCGGCCTGGGCACCCGCGTCGCCCACGTGGTGGCTCGCCGCCTGGCGGACCTCCAGCACGGCGACCAGGCGCCGATCCAGGACGCAGGGCACCATCAGGGTCCGATCGTGATCAGCGGCGCCGAGGGCATGGTGATCAAGTTCGCCCGCTGCTGTCATCCGCTGCCCGGCGACCCGGTGATCGGCCACCTCTCGGTGGGCAAGGGCATCGTCGTCCACCGCGCCGAGTGCCGCAACCTGGCCGAGCTGAGGAGCGACCCGGACAAGCTGTTCGCCCTCGAGTGGTCGGAGCAGTCCGACGAGGACTTCCCGGTGCCGCTGCGCCTGGAGATCGAGAGCCGTCGGGGCCTGGTGGCCGAGCTGGCCAGCCTGGTCACCGATGCCGACGCCAACATCGAGCGCATCGGCATCGAGGAGCGCGACGCCCGACTGTCGATCGTCAACCTCACCCTGTCCGTACGCAATCGCGTGCACCTGGCGCGGATCATCAAGCGCCTGCGCAACCTGTCCCACGTCGGCAAGATCACCCGCCTGGGCAACTGAAAGATGCCACTCCCGCCCGTCGCGGTCGCGGCGGGCGAGGGGCTTCATTGGTCATTCCCTCATCGCCAACAATACGGAGCACACCATGAGCAACAAGGCCGTCATCAACACCGACCAGGCGCCCGCCGCCATCGGCCCCTACTCCCAGGCCATCAAGGCCGGCAACACCGTCTATCTCTCCGGCCAGATCCCGCTGGACCCGGCCACCATGGAGATCGTCTCCGACGACTTCGAGGCCCAGGCACGCCAGGTCTTCACCAACCTGAAGGCCGTCGCCGACGAGGCCGCCGGCGGCCTCAAGGACGTGGTCAAGCTCAACCTCTACCTGGTGGACCTGGACAACTTCGCCATCGTCAACGGCATCATGGAAGAGTTCTTCGACGCCCCCTACCCGGCTCGCGCCGCGGTCGGCGTCAAGGCGCTGCCCAAGGGCAGCCAGGTCGAGGCCGAGGCCGTGCTGGTCATCGGCGACTGAGGAAAGGCCGATTCATGGCTGCGCTCGACGACCCACATGGATGTGGGAAGTGCGCAGGTTCGTAGGGAACGAACCTAGCGATCCTGGCCGCCGGCGGTGCCGAAGCGTCGGACCGTCGCTATCCTCATGTAGGCTCCGGCGGCGACCAGACTAGGCGTCCCCGCCTCTCATCGCTCGCGACATGAATCCGCTCTTTCCTCCACGCCTCCGGGTGTAAATCTGCCATGCGCCTGTTTCTGGCCCTGGTTCCGCCGCCGCCCCTGCGCCGGCGGCTCGGCGTCCTGGCCGATGCCGCCCAGGCCCGCTGCGGCGGCCGACGCATGCCGGACGACAGCGTCCATCTCACGCTCGCCTTCCTCGGCGAGCAGCCACCGGCGCGGGCCACGGCCATCGCCGACTGGCTGGCGAGCATGACCCTGCTACCCGGCCGCTGGCAGCTCGACCGCTGGGGCCAGTTCCGTCGGCCCGGTATCGTCTGGGTCGGGGCCACCCACGTCGATCCGGCGCTGGCGAGCCTGCAATGCCAGCTGTGGGACGGCCTGGAGCGCCTCGGCGCCGGCACGCGGCCCGGCCGCTTCGTGCCCCATGTCACCCTGCTGCGACATGCCCAACGCCCCCCGTCACCGGAACTCCCGGCCGTTTCGCTGACTTGGGACTACACTCAGGTTGAGCTAATACAGTCGACGATCACGCATGAAGGCAGCCACTATCGCCGCCTCGCGCGAACGGCTCACCTCGAGGAGTCGCCATGTCGCCCAGAGTCGTCCCCCGGACCATCCTGATACTCGGCGCACTGGCCACCGCCCAGGCCAGCGCCGCCCCCAACATCGAGCTCGGCATCACCAGCGAGAGTACACCCGCGCTAAGCGTCACGTTCGACACTCTCCTCGGTCTGTTCCCGCGCTATCCCGCCATCGACCTGCGTCTCGCCACCGGCCTGCTGTGGCTACCCGGTGACCATTATCAGGACAATCTCGCCTGGCGACTGACGCCGGCCCTGCGCTACGGCTTTGCCGACGGCCGAGCCTATGTCGAGGCCGGCGTGGGAGGCGCGCTGTTCGTCGAGACGCGCCTCGAGGAGCGGGACCTGTCCACCGCTTTCCAGTTCGAGGATCGCCTGGCGGCCGGCATCCGACTCGGCCGGGAGAGCGAGCTGGGAATCAGCGCCAGCCATTACTCCAATGCCGGCCTCGACCTGCCCAATGACGGCTTCGAGGTCTATTCGCTGAGCTATCGCCTGGCCCTATGAATCGGGGCGACGGAACCGCTCAGGTCGTCGGCTGAAGATAGCCGCCCTCACGAAGCACCTGGGCATAGCCCTCTCGGAAGCTCGGATAGCGGAAGCGATAGCCGCTCTCGAGCAAACGAGCGTTGTCGCAACGCTTGCTGGCACGGCGGCGCAGCGGCGACTGAATGGTCTCGGTGGCCTCGACCTTGAGCTGCTTGGCCAGCCATGCCATCACCTCGTGGAGGGGCGCAGGCTCGCAGTCGCTGGCCAGGTACAGCTCATGCAGGGCCTCCCCGTCGAGCGCACGGGCGATGAGATGGGCCAATACGCCGGCACAGTCGTCGCGGTGAATGCGGTTGGAGTACATCGTCGGGGTCGCTGCGGCGATGCGACCCTCGCCGACCTGGCGAATCAGGCGATCACGACCCGGCCCATAGATGCCGGAGAAACGTACCGCGGTACCGGGTAGTGCGTGGTCGATCAGCGTCTGCTCGGCCTCGCGCATCAGCAGCCCGGAGAAGCCGGTGGGCACGGTGGCGCTGTCCTCGTCGACCACCTCGCCCTCCTGCTGGGCATAGACGCTGGTGGAAGAGACGAAGAAGACATGCCGCGGCGGACGCTGGCGACCACCGAACTCGTCCAGCACCGCCTTGAGACCGTCCGGGTAGGCGGCCCGATAGGCCGCTTCCTCGAAGCGGTCGGCGCTAACCACATAGACCAGGATGTCGGCGTCCGGCAGCTCGGTCAGGGCCGTCGCGTCATTCAGGTCCGCCGATACGCCCTCCAGGCCGCTTTCGGCCAACCTGGCAGCATCGCGGCGCACCCCGATCACTCGCTGCCCGGACGCCTTGAGTTCGCCTCCCAGCGTCGTTCCAATGTCTCCACAGCCCAGAATCAGCGTCGTTGTCTTCACCTTTCCTTCGCCCCCTGATAAAAAGTCCCTATGACCCGATGGGGTGCCCTGGGATGGGGCCCGCGACACACAGCACTATCGAGGAAGCCCCGGCACCGAAATGACTCTAACAGAACTCCGTTACATCGTAACCCTGGCCCAGGAGCGCCACTTCGGTCGCGCTGCCGAGCGCTGTTTCGTGTCCCAGCCTACCCTCTCGGTGGCCGTCAAGAAGCTCGAGGAAGAGCTGGGCGTGGCGCTGTTCGAGCGTTCCAAGTCCACCGTGCAGGTGACGCCGCTGGGCGAGAAGATCGTCGAGCAGGCCCAGCGCGTGCTGGAACAGAGCAGCGTGATCAAGGAGCTGGCCACCGCCGGACGCGACCAGTTGGCGAGCCCGCTGCGCATCGGCGCGATCTACACCATCGGCCCCTACCTGTTTCCGCATCTGGTCCCGGAGCTGACCCGGCGCGCACCGCAGATGCCGCTCTACATCGAGGAAGGCTTCACCGGCGATCTGCGCCGCAAGCTGCGCAGCGGCGAGCTGGATGCCATCATCGTCGCGCTGCCGTTCACCGAGACCGATGTGGTGACCAAGCCGCTCTACGAGGAAGCCTTCGAGGTGCTGATGCCGGCCGACCATCCGTGGGCCGAACGCCAGACCATCGACAAGGAGGCCCTGCTCGAAGAACGGCTGCTGCTGCTCGGCGAGGGCCACTGCTTCCGCGACCAGATCCTCGAGGCCTGCCCGGCCATCAGTCAGAAGCTCAATAGCCCCAACAACACCCTGACCGCCGAGGGCGGCTCGCTGGAAACGATTCGCCATATGGTGGCCTCGCGGTTGGGCGTCACCGTACTACCGCGCTCGGCGATCGGCACCGGGCACTATGAGAGCGGCCTGTTGACCAGCCGGCCCTTCACGCCTCCGGGGCCGGGACGCACCGTGGCCATCGCCTGGCGCGCCAGCTTTCCGCGTCCCCAGGCCATCGATGCGATCACCGATGCCATCGCCCACTGTCGCGCGGCCGCGCCCGAGCCGGCATGAGCGGCCTCGACGCCCCCGTCACGGAGCTCAAGGGCGTCGGTGAGGCACTGGCCCAGAAGCTGGCCCGGCTGCGCATCGACGTCGTCGCCGACCTGCTGTTCCATCTGCCGCTGCGCTATCAGGACCGCACCCGCATCACACCCATCGCCACCCTGCGCTCCGGCGACGAGGCGGTGGTGGAAGGCGAGGTGATGGCCGCCGACGTGGTGCGCGGTCGGCGCCGCAGCCTGCTGATCCGCCTGCGCGACGGCTCCGGCATTCTCAGCCTGCGCTTCTTTCATTTCTCGCCGGCCCAGCAGCAGCAGTTCCGTCCGGGAACCCGGGTGCGCGCCTTCGGCGAGGCCAGGGCCGGCGCCACCGGGCTCGAGCTCTACCATCCGGAATATCGCCTGCTGGGCGAGGGCGCCCCGCCAGTAGAAGACCACCTGACGCCGATCTACCCGACCACCGAAGGGCTACACCAGACGCGCCTGCGGGCGCTGATCGATCAGGCCCTGGCGCGGCTGGACGCCACCCCCGAGGCGCTGCCGGAATGGATCCCCGAGCCGCTGCGGCGTCGCTTCGAGCTGCCCGAGCTCCACGGCTGCCTGCGCGCACTGCACCACCCGGCGCCCGACGCCGATCCCGAGGCCCTGGGCGCGGGGCAACATCCCGCCGTGCGACGCCTGGCCATGGAGGAGCTGCTGGCCCATCAGTTGAGCCTGCGCGAGGTACGCCTGCGGATCCAGGAAGACGGCGCCCCCTCGCTGCCCGATGGTCGCGGCCTGCAGGCTCGCTTCCTCACCCAGCTGCCGTTCTCGCTGACCGCCGCCCAGCGCCGCGTGCTTGACGAGATTCGCGCCGACCTGGCCGAGGAGCGTCCCATGCTGCGCCTGGTGCAGGGCGACGTGGGCTCCGGCAAGACGGTGGTCGCCGCCATGGCAGCGCTATCGGCCATCGCCGGCGGCTGCCAGGCGGCGATGATGGCCCCCACCGAGATCCTCGCCGAGCAGCACTATCGCGCCTTCAAGGCCTGGTTCGAGCCGCTCGGCATCGAGGTGGCCTGGCTGGCCGGCAAGCTCAAGGGCAAGGCGCGGCTCGATGCCAAGGCAGCGATCCTCGACGGCCGAGCGCAGATGGTGATCGGCACCCATGCCCTGTTCCAGGGCGACGTGCACTTCCAGCGCCTGGGCCTGGCGATCATCGACGAGCAGCATCGCTTCGGCGTCCATCAGCGCCTGGCGCTGCGCGAGAAGGGCGAGGCCGGCGGCCTGACGCCCCACCAGCTGGTGATGACCGCTACGCCCATCCCGCGCACCCTGGCGATGAGCGCCTACGCCGACCTGGACGTCTCGGTGATCGACGAGCTGCCCCCCGGGCGCACCCCGGTGAAGACCGTGGTCGTGCCCGACGAGCGCCGCCCCGAGGTGGTGGCACGGATTCGTCATGCCTGCGCCGAGGGCCGACAGGCCTACTGGGTGTGTACCTTGATCGAGGAGTCGGAAGCGCTGCAGTGCCAGGCCGCCGAAGCCACGCGAGACGAGCTGGTGGAGGCGCTGCCGGAGCTGGCCATCGGCCTGGTCCACGGCCGCATGAAGGCCGCCGAGAAGGCCGAGGTCATGGCCGATTTCAAGGCCGGAGAGCTGGACCTGCTGGTGGCCACTACGGTGATCGAGGTCGGCGTCGACGTGCCCAACGCCAGCCTGATGATCATCGAGAACCCCGAACGGCTGGGGCTATCCCAGCTCCACCAGCTGCGCGGCCGGGTCGGCCGTGGTGCCACCGCGAGCTTCTGCGTGCTGCTCTATCACCCGCCGCTGTCCGATCACTCCCGCAAGCGACTGACGGTCATGCGCGAGACCACCGACGGCTTTCGCATCGCCGAGCAGGACCTGGAAATCCGCGGTCCCGGCGAGGTGCTGGGCACTCGCCAGACGGGCCTGGCACAGATGAAGATCGCCGACCTGGAGCGCGACGCCGACCTGCTGCCACGCGTCTCGCCGCTGGCCGAGTCGCTGCTGGCCGAGCACCCCGAGGCCAGCCGGCCGCTGATTCGCCGCTGGCTGGGCGAGGAAGCCGGGCGTTATGGGCAGGTCTGAAAGCTGGAAGCTGGAAGCTGGAAGCTGGAAGCTGGAAGCTGGAAGCTGGAAGCTGGAAGCTGGAAGCTGGAAGCTGGAAGCTGGAAGCTGGAAGCTGGAAAACAGCATGAACCCCGCCATCATCGGGTCAAGGGTTTTCTTCCAGCTTCAAGCTTATGACTTCAAGCTCGGGGCGAAGCCCGGCCCTTCCAGGCGCGAAGCGTCGCTCTTCAAGCTTTACAAGTGCTTGAGCAACCCCTGCAGCCGTTCGAGATCCTTGGCATCGCCGACCAGCCGCACGTGGCCGGCCATCATGCCGTCGAGGAAGGCCTTCTGGGTGGGTTTCCTGAGCACCCGAACCGCGCTGTCCACGTCATCGAAACGCAGCTCCAGGTCGAGATCCACCGGTAGCCCGGCCCCGGTCTCGATGCCGCGGGGAGACATCCGATAGTAACGAGCGATGCGAAGATCCTCGGTGCCGATGCCCCAATCGAGGCCTCGCAGTTCGGCCAGACGCTCGCGAAACGCGGCCTTGCGCTTCAAGGCACGCTTGAGCATGACGCCCAGTACCCAGAGCATCAGGCGTAGCTTCATGACGGCTCCGTCCATGAGGATGAGGTGAGGAAGGGAACCGCGGCCCGCCAGGCGGGCCGCGTCGGGTCTCACTTGGAGACGGCGTCCTTGAGCCCCTTGCCCGGCTTGAAGGCCACGGTCTTGCTGGCCGGGATGGTGAGCGATTCACCGGTCTGGGGATTCTTGCCGGTACGGGCGGCACGCTCGCGCACGGTGAAAGTGCCAAAGCCGATCAGCGAGACGTCCTTGCCGCCAGACACGCTGCCGGTAATCTCATCGAGAATGACGTTCAGCACCTGGCTGGCCTTGTCCTTGGAAAGATCGGCACGCTCGGCGATCGCCGCGGCGAGTTCAGGTTTGCGCATACAGCCCTCCTGGTTTGACATCCTGCCGATGATCCCATCGGCCACATTGTTGTACGCAGTGATTCTGGGTGTTGCCCCACTCGCATGCGGCCCGGTCGAGCATGGCTTCCGGCCCGCTCGATGGAGCGGCATGCGAATGACGCCGTGATGCAACGTTGTGCCTCGCCGGGAAATCGGGGGCTCCGTCGTTGACGTCACTAGCCTAGCAATGGCGGTGCAGCCCGCGCCAGTTCGACTTTCCGACGTACACGGGCCCCTGTCAACGCAAATCCGATCAAACGTCCGTCTTCATCCTCGGCCAGGGCACTCAGATCCCGGCCTTCGCCCTCGACCCGCCAGCGAGCGGGCACCCCGGTGGGCGGCAGCGAAACCACCGGCAGCAGCGGCGTCTTGACCAGCACCGGCCAGGGCCCATAGCGCACCGCGGTGGGCGAGCCGGCGAGCGTGGCGGCCAACGCCTTGGCCCCGGCCTGCAGCGGCTGGACGTACATGGCATTGATCCCGTCCACACAGGCCACGTCACCCAGGGCATGGATGTTCGGTGCCGAGGTCGCCAGATAGCGGTCCGTGAGGATGCCTGCCGGCCCCACCTCGAGCCCGGCCGCCTCGGCCAGTTGCGTGCGCGGGCGCAGGCCGGTGGCCACCAACACCAGGTCGGCCTCCAGCGTCGTGCCGTCATTCAGCCCCAGTCCCACTCGACTGCCGCCTTCCTCCAGCGTCTCGACCAGGCGTCCGGTATGCAACTCGATGCCGGCCTCGATGAACGCCTCGCCAAGGGCATGGCCCAGCGGCTCGGGCAGCAGCCTCGGCAGCGGCGCCGCCTCCGGGGCAATCAGCTCGACCCGGTGGCCGCCGGCGGCCAGGTCGTTGGCGAACTCGCAGCCCACCAGGCCGATGCCGACGATGGCCACCCGGGCGGGCCGCCCCAGCGCCGCCAGGGCAGTGTGGAAGGCGCGGTAGTCGTCGAGATCGTTGATGGTATGGACCCGGCCGGCCAGCGTTTCCGGAATCGCGAAGGGTGGCTCGGGCACGGCACCGGTCGCCAGCACCAGCTCACCGTAGGGCAGCCGCTCGGCGCCGAGGGTCAGGGTGCGCGCGGCCGGATCGATGCCCTCGACCCGGGTATGGGTGCGCATCACCACGTTCAGTGACTCGGCCGCCTCCAGGGCGCTGCGGGCCGCCAGGCGCTCGGGAGGCAGACGCTTGGCGAAGCCGGTGGAGAGCAGCGGCTTGGAGTAGTCGTCGCCGCCGTCAGCGGTGATCAGGGTGATGGCACGCTCGGGCTGCCGGGCCCGAACCTGGCGCGCCAGGCCCAGCCCGGCCATGCCGGAGCCGATGATGGTCAGGGGTGCAGTCATGGAGTCCTCGCTGCGAGAGCGCTTGGAGTGGCCGGTCGGCGCGCCATGGTACACTAGCCGCCCTTTGGATTGGATGCGGAGCACGACGTGGAGCACGGCCCTGCCCTCGCCCCCCGATGGCGCCCCCTGGCGGCGGCCCGACCGGCAATGAGCACGGCCTGGTGGCACTGGGTGGCCTCTCGCGACTCGCTGACCCAGCGACTGATCGACGCCGGCACCCCGCGCCGCTTCCGGGTCCGCCTGCTCGACCAGCGCCTGGGGCGGCCGCGACGCGACGAAGCCCGGGCACTGCAGATATCGCCCAGCCGGCAAGTCTGGCTACGCGAGGTGGCACTGTGTCTCGACGACCGCCCCTGGGTGGTCGCCCGCTCGGTGGCCCCGCTGCGCAGCCTGCGGGGCCAGCGGCTCGAACGCCTGGGCGAGCGTTCGCTGGGGCACTGGCTGTTCCGCCAGCCGGGCCTGGAGCGAGGCCCCATCGAGGTCAGCGCCGATCCGGCCCCCTTTCGAGCGGCGCCGGGACCCTGGGGCCGCCGCTCGGTGCTGCGTCACGGCCGCTTCGCGGTGCTGGTCCAGGAGTTCTTCCTCGACGACATGGCGGATGACCTGGCGCTTCCGGCACGGTAGGCTGCTCAGGAGCCTGTCGGACTTCACGCTGATCTGCTACGAAGCCCGGGCTTTCGGCCATTTTCATTCGATCTGATTCGTTGAATAGCGGGCTATTCGGCTCATCAGATCGATAAACTTGTCGCGAAATGCGTGATTCTCGCGACGATCGGTCAAATCCGACAGGCACCTAGACATCGCCCGAAACCCGTGTTGCCTGATCCAACCGAGAGACCCGAATGGAACGTTCGCTGATGCGCCCCAGGGGGCTGGCCCGGCTGCCCGATTTCCTGCACCTGACCCGCCTCGACCGCCCCATCGGCACCTGGCTGTTGATGTGGCCGACGCTATGGGCGCTATGGGCGGCCGCCGAGGGAATTCCCGAGCGACGGCTGCTGCTGATCTTCGTCGCCGGCGTCTATCTGATGCGCGCCGCAGGCTGCGTGGTCAACGACTACGCCGACCGCCACTTCGACGGCCATGTGAAGCGCACCAAGGACCGTCCCCTGGCCACCGGGCGCATCAGCGAGGGCGAAGCCAAGTCGCTGTTCGTGGCCCTGGTGCTGGCGGCCTTCACGCTGGTGTGGTTCACCAATCCCTTCACCGTGATGCTCTCGGTGGGTGGCGTCATCCTGGCCTTCGTCTACCCCTTCATGAAGCGCTATACCCACCTGCCCCAGGTGGTACTGGGAGCGGCCTTCTCCTGGGCGATCCCCATGGCCTTCGGCGCGGTGCTCGGCCATCTGCCTCTCGAGGCGTGGCTGCTGTTCGCCGCCAACGTGCTGTGGACCGTGGCCTATGACACCGAGTACGCCATGGTCGACCGCGACGACGACTTGCGCATCGGCATCAAGTCCACCGCGGTGCTGTTCGGCCGCGCCGACAAGCTGATCATCGGCCTGCTGCAGCTGGCGACCCTCGCCCTGCTGGCCTGGGCCGGTCAGCGGCTCGAGCTGGGCGGTTTCTTCTGGCTGGGGCTTGCCGCCATGGCGGCCACCTTCGTCCACCAGCAGCGGCTGATCCGCCACCGGGAGCGCGAGCGCTGCTTCCAGGCCTTCCTCAACAACCACTGGTCGGGGCTGCTGGTATTCGCCGGCATCGCGCTGTCGCTATGGCCCGGCATGAGCGCCTGACAGACGGCGGCTGTCACGGTATTGTCACAAGGACATGCTGTCATCGTCACCAACCTGTCATTGACCTTGACCATGAGGCCCCGGGATGACCGCCAAGACCGTACTGATCGTCGATGATGAGGCGCCGATCCGCGAAATGATCGCCGTGGCGCTGGAGATGGCCGACTATCGCGTCCTCGAGGCGGACAATGCCCAGACCGCCCATGCCATCGTCGTCGACCACCAGCCCGACCTGGTGCTGCTGGACTGGATGATGCCCGGCACCAGCGGCATCGAGCTCGCCCGCCGGCTCAAGCGCGAGGAGAGCACCGCCGAACTGCCGATCATCATGCTCACCGCCAAGGGCGAGGAAGACAACAAGATCCAGGGGCTGGAATCGGGCGCCGACGACTACATCACCAAGCCCTTTTCCCCGCGGGAGCTAGTGGCTCGCCTCAAGGCGGTGCTGCGCCGGGCCACGCCGCGCGGCGTCGAGGAGCCGGTGGAAGTCGAGGGGCTGATGCTCGACCCGGTGAGCCACCGCGTCAGCATCGACGGCCAGTCGCTGGAGATCGGCCCCACCGAGTATCGGCTGCTGCAGTTCTTCATGACCCATCAGGAACGCGCCTACACCCGCGGCCAGCTGCTCGACCAGGTATGGGGCGGCAACGTCTATGTCGAGGAACGCACGGTGGACGTGCATATTCGCCGCCTGCGCAAGGCGCTGGGCGAACCGCACCAGCAGCTGATCCAGACCGTGCGCGGCACCGGCTACCGCTTCTCCACCAAGGGCTGACGTGAGCCGGCTGTGGCGACGCGAACTGTGGCGACTGGCGGCCCTGGTGGCCGTCGGCGCCCTGGTGGGTTGGCCCTTCGCGCTGATCGGCACCGGCGTCGCCGTGGGGCTGGGCCTGTATCTCTTCTATCAGCTGCGCCAGCTGCACGCCCTGCAGGAATGGCTGACCCACCATCCCCATGACGAGCCCCCTGCGGCCTCGGGACTATGGGGCGAATTGTTCGACAGGCTGTACCGCTACCAGAAGGGCCAGCGCATCACCCAGCGGCGGCTGCGGGACACCCTGCGCCGCATCCAGGAGTCTTCCGAGGCCATGCGCGACAGCGTGGTGATGCTCGACCGCCACGGCGACATGGAGTGGTGGAACAGCGCCGCCGAGCGCATGCTGGGACTGCAGCCAGCCCACGATCGCGGCCAGCACATCACCAACCTGCTGCGCGATCCGCGCTTCGTCGACTACTTCCATGCCCGCGCCTACAGCGAGCCGCTGACCCTGTCGTCACCGATCGACGACAACATGATCCTGCAGTTCCAGATCACCCTCTACGGCGACGACGAACGCCTGCTGATGGCCCGCGACATCACCCGTCTGCACCGCCTCGAGCAGATGCGGCGCGATTTCGTGGCCAACGTCTCCCATGAGCTGCGCACCCCACTTACCGTGCTGACGGGCTATCTCGAGACCTACGGCGACATGGCCGAGCTGCTGCCCGACCGGCTCAGCCGAGGCATCGGACAGATGCAGAGCCAGACGCGACGCATGCAGAACCTGGTCAACGACCTGCTGCTGCTGTCGCGCCTGGAGAATGATCGCGGCGGCCTGGACGACGTGCGCCTCGATCCCGCCAGCCTGCTTGAGGCCGTGCGCCGCGACGCCGAGGCGCTGTCCGCAGGGCAGCATCATATCGAGGTCGAGATCGCGGAGCCCCGCGGACTGCGAGGCTCGGAGAAGGAACTGCACAGCGCCGTCTCCAACCTGGCCTTCAACGCCGTACGCTACGCCGGCGAGGGCAGCCACATCGTACTGCGCTGGCGTCCCTGGAAGGGCGGCGCCTGCCTGGAGGTGGAAGACGACGGAGAGGGCATCGATCCCTTGCACATTCCGCGGCTGACCGAACGTTTCTACCGCGTCGACAAGGGCCGCAGCACCGCCACCGGCGGCACCGGCCTGGGGCTGGCGATCGTCAAGCACGTGCTGCTGCGACACGACGCCCGCCTGGAGATCGACTCGCGTCTCGGCGAGGGCGCGACCTTTCGCTGCCTGTTCCCGGTAGAGCGGCTGATCGCGACGAACGACGAGATCGCATCGACATCGAATGCCGCCCGACAGAGCGGCAGCGCCTGAGCACCGCGGCGCTCTCGAGCGACAAGGGCCGCTTATCCACACCCTGAGCGCTCTTTCTCCCTGTGGATAAGCGGGCGTCTCAGGCGAGAGTTCGCCTCATCAGCGCACCGGGGGCGTGGCCCGGCCCGCCTTCGGCGCCAGCGCACGATAATGGCCGTCCCACATCAACACCGCTCCGGCCACCGCGCCGGGCAGCAGGAACAGATTGGCCAGCGGCAGCCAGGTGATCAGCATCACCCAGCCGCCATAGGTGAGCGTCGGCCAGCGGCGCGCGGCGAGCCGGCGGCGCATGTCGGCAAAGGTCACCTTGTTGTTGTCCATGGGATAGTCGAGATAGGTGACCGCCATCATCCAGGCCGAGAACAGCAGCCACAGCAGCGGGGCGACCAGGTTGAGCAGCGGAATCCAGCCGATCACGAACAGCGCCAGCATACGCGGCAGGATATAGCCCAGCTTGACCAGCTCGCGACCCAGGGCATCGACGCCGGTGCGCATCAGGCCGCGATCGTCCAGCGGCGGGCGCCCGGTGACCTCGCGCTCGACCCTTTCGGCCAGCAGGCCATAGAAGGGCGCGGCAATCAGCTGGGTTACCAGGGTAAAACTGAAGAACACGATCAATCCCAGGCTGAGCACGAACAGCGGCCAGATCAGCCACGACAGCCAGTCGAGCCAGCTCGGCACCATGGCCATCCAGCTCTCCAGCCAGCCGCCGAAGTGGGTCAGCACATAGCTCAGCATGGCGGCGTAGACCACCAGGTTGGCCAGGATCGGCAGGAACACGTAGCGGCGCAGGCCAGGGGTATAGACCAGGCGCGTCCCCCGGGACAGCGCCGTGAAGGCATCCAGCATCGGTGTCATTTCCTCCATACACGACGACGTCGGCCGTCGCCAGGGGCGACGGCCGACTCATGGACAGCGCCGGTCGACCGGGGTTCAGCGGTCGCCGCGCACCTCGTCGCCGAGATCATCCGGGTCCGTGTGGCGGATGTCGAGTCCCTTGACCAGATAGATCACGTATTCGGCCAGATTGTTGGCGTGATCGCCGACGCGCTCCAGCGCGCGCAGGATCCACATGATGCCGAGCACCGGCGAGATCGCGCGAGCGTCTTCCATCATGAAGGTCATCAGCGAGCGCATCGCGGACTGATACTCACTGTCGACCTGATCGTCCTCCTGAACCACCTGCAGCGCCAGCTCGGTGTCGAAGCGGGCAAAGGCGGTCAGGGAGTCGCGCACCATCTTGCGCACGTGTTCGCTGATGATACGCACCTCGACGAAACCGCGGCTGCCGTCGTGGTTTTCCACCAGCTCCAGGGCATTGCGGGCCACCTTGCTGGCCTCGTCGCCGATCCGCTCCAGGTCGGAGGCGGCACGGATCACCGCCAAGACCAGGCGCAGATCGGAGGCGGCGGGCTGTCGACGCGCCAGCACCCGGGTGCACTCGTCGTCGATCTTGATCTGCATGTCGTTGACGGCACGATCATTGTCGACCACCCGTTCGGCCAGGGCGGAATCGCCGTCGAGCAGTGAGCGGACGGCGTCCTGCACCTGTTTCTCGACCAGGCCGCCCATGGCCATCAGGTGGGTCTTGAGCTCCTCGAGCTCATGATTGAACTGCCGCGAGATATGCTGGCTGTGGATATCGCTGGTGATGTCCATGAGACTCTCCTGAGGGCGCCGGCGTCAGGCCATGCGTCCAGTGATGTAATTCTCGGTACGCGCGAGGCGCGGGTTGGTGAACAGGGTATCGGTGGGGGCGTACTCCACCAGCTCGCCGTCCTGCAGGAAGGCGGTGTAGTCCGAGACCCGCGCCGCCTGCTGCATGTTGTGGGTGACCAGCACCAGGGTCAGGCTCGACTTCAGGTTGCGGATCAGCTCTTCCACCTTGAGCGTCGAGATCGGGTCCAGGGCCGAGGCCGGCTCGTCGAGCAGCAAGACCTCGGGGCCTACCGCCAGGGTCCGGGCGATCACCAGACGCTGTTGCTGGCCGCCGGACAGCGACCAGGCCGAGGCCTGGAGCCGATCCTCCACCTCTTCCCACAGGGCTGCCGAGCGCAGCGCCCACTCGACGATGTCGTCGATGCGTCGCTTGCGCAGCCCGCCCTGCAGCCGCAGCCCGAAGGCCACGTTGTCGTAGATCGACATCGGGAAAGGGTTGGGTGCCTGGAACACCATGCCCACTCGCCGGCGCAGCTCGGCCACCGCCACCTCGGGAGCATGGATGTCCTGCCCCTCGAGACGAATCTCACCCTCCATCTGCACGTCCTCGTTGAGGTCGTGCAGGCGGTTGAGGGCCCTCAACAACGTCGACTTGCCACACCCCGAGGGGCCGATGAAGGCGGTGACCCGATGACGCGGCACTCGCAGGGTCAGGTCGCGCAGGGCCGGCTTGTCGCCATAGCGCAAGTCAAGCCCCGAGATCTCCAGGCAGGAGGTCTCGGGCGTGAAATCGACGAAGGCCCCGCGCCGCGGAGCCGTGTCCTGCTTGACCGGCATCGCATACCCCTTGCTGCCACGACGACGTCTCAGTATCGCGAGAGGCTGCCGTGGCGTGATCTCAGATGATGGCGCAGAAATATTGCAGTCAGGTTAAGCACCAGAATCACCAGCACCAGCAGCAACGCCGTGGCATAGACCAGCGGCATCGCCGCCTGCACATCGTTGCCGTGGAAGGCGGCATCGAAGATGTGATAGCCCAGATGCATGAACTTCCTCTCAAGATGCAGGAAGGGAAAGTCGCCGTCCACCGGCACCTGGGGCGCCAGCTTGGCCACCCCTACCAGCATCAGCGGCGCCACTTCGCCTGCGGCCCTGGCCACCGCCAGGATCATGCCGGTCAGCATCGCCGGAGTGGCCATGGGCAGCACCACGCGGCTCAGCATCTCCAGCCGGGTCGCCCCCAGCGCCAGGGCCCCCTCACGCTGGCGGTCGGGGATCCGCGCCAGGCCCTCCTCGGTGGCCACGATCACCACCGGCAGGGTCAGCAGCGCCAGCGTCAGTGACGCCCACAGCAGGCCACCGGTGCCGAAGGTCGGCGAGGGCAGCGAGTCCTCGAAGAACCATTGGTCCAGGCGCCCCCCCAGGCCGTAGACGAACACCCCCAGACCGAACACGCCATAGACGATGGAAGGTACCCCCGCCAGGTTGCGCACGCCGATGCGCACCAGTCGGGTCAGGCGCCCCTGGTGCGCCACCTCGTTGAGATAGACCGCCGCCAGCACCCCGAAAGGCGTCACCACCAGCGACATCAGCATCACCAGCAGGATGGTGCCGAAGATCGCCGGCCAGACCCCGCCTTCGGCATTGGCCGCCCGGGGCCCCTCGGACAAGAAACGCCACACGCCGTCTCCCCAGGCCACCAGCTTGGCGCCCGGCCCCATCGCATTGGGGCGCATGGCACCAAGCACCTCCTCGACCGGCTGGCGAAGACGGCGGCCGTCGACGCTCTCCAGTATCAGGACGTCCCCGGCCATGGCCTCGTGCAGGGCGCGAATTCGCGCCTGCACCTCGGTCAGGGCGCGTACCGTCCGGGGGTGCTCGCCCTCGGCTTCGAGCCGGCGGGCCAACGGCAGAAGCGATTCCTCGCGCAGCCGGGCGATCGCGTCGCGCTGGCGATCCAGGGCCGCGAGTCGCGCCTGCAAGGCGTCCCAGGCCGCCGCCCCCTCGCGGCGTTCGCCCTGGGCGGGCAACCAGGCGACCAGCCGACCGATGAAGGCGCCCCAGCGGCGGCGCTCCAGCACCACCAGGTCACGGGGCTGGGACAGTGTCTCTATATCGGGCACCGGCACCCACTCCCAGATGTCACCGTCCAGGTCGCGGTTATCGGTGCGATACAGTCGCTCCATCCCCTGATCGTCAGGCAGCGGCGCTTCCTTCACCGCGCGACCGGCCAGGACCCGACCGTCCGCGAGCGTCACCTGGTCCACGTCACTCGGCCAGAAGTGGCCCAGCCCCCGGGTCGCCAGCAGCATCAGCAGCAAGGCCAGCAGCAACAGCGACAGCGACACGCTGCCGGCGGCCAGCCAGGCCCAGGGGCCCTCGCCACGGGGCAGCCGGACGCGTCCCGATCGATGCCAGGCCACGACCTTCATGACGACACTCCCAGACGCCGGTAGCGACGCCGCAGGCGCGTGCGCACCACCTCCGCCAAGGTATTGACCAGGAAGGTGAAGATGAACAGCAGGAGTGCGGCCAGCAGCAGCAGACGATAGTGGGTCCCGCCCGGTGCGGCTTCGGGCAGCTCGATGGCGATGCTGGCCGCCATCGAGCGCAGCCCGTCGAAGGGACTGGCGGTCATCAGCGCGGTGTTGCCGCTGGCCATCAGCACGATCATGGTCTCGCCAACGGCCCGCCCGGCGCCGATCATCACCGCCGAGAACACGCCGGGACCGGCCGCGGGCAGTACCACCCGCCACAGGGTCTGCCAGCGCGTCGCGCCCAGTGCCTGGGCACCTTCGGACAGGCTCGACGGCACTCCGGAGAGGGCATCCTCGGCGAGGGCGTAGATACTCGGCATCACCGCGAAACCCATGGCCATGCCGACGATGATGGCATTGCGGTTGGTGTAGTCGAGCCCCAGGGTAGCGGCGAGCCAGCCGCGCAGGTCGCCGCCGAACCACCAGCCTTCGACACCGGGTGCCAGCCAACGGGCCAGCGCCCACAGCAGCAGCAGCCAGGGCACCAGCCACAGCGCCGACCAGCCCAGCGGCAGCCAGCGCCGAATCCGCGCGGGCAAGCGGCTCCACAGGGCACCGCCCACGACCAGTCCGGGTGGCAGCAGCAGCAGCAGGGTCAGGCCCAGCCCCAGGTGGCGCTCCAGCCAGGGCGCCAGCACCAGCCCGGCGAGGAAACCGATGACCACGCCGGGCAAGGCTTCCATCAGCTCCAGGGTCGGCTTGAGATGGGCCCGCAGGCGACGCGACATGAACAGCGCCGAGTGGGCGGCCGCGCCCAGCGCCAGGGGTACCGCGATCACCAGCGACCAGGCCGCCGCTTCCAGGGTGCCCCAGGCCAGCGGCGCCATGCCGAAGCGCGGCCCCGGATCGCTGTCCGGCAGTGCGGGCTGCCAGCGATGGACGGGCGCCTCCAGGCCAGGATAGGTCTGGGGCTGCCAAAGCGCGTCCAGGTCGACCTGCGGCGCCTCGGGCGAGCCCGACCAGAACAGCGGCAGGACCTCCACCACCAGAAAGACGCCGATCGCCATCACCGCGGCGATGACGCCGATGCCGCCGGCGGTGATCAGCGCCGTGGCCAGGCGGTCACGGCCCTGTCGCAGGCGGCGTCGCAGCAGCGGTGAGGAGGACGATTTGGGCATGATGGGCGGCGGCACTCGAGGGGGTAGCGGAACGATACGACATTGTCATGACAATCGGGTGACACTGTCACGCCCCGTCATCCACTAACCCGAGCTCTCGCCGCTGGCGTGCCAGGGTCGAGGCCGATAACGACGCGAAGCCCAGCTCATCGACCACGGCCTGCCCCTCGTCG
The DNA here is from genome assembly GCF_014192055.1 of Halomonas organivorans. Classification (GTDB taxonomy): domain Bacteria; phylum Pseudomonadota; class Gammaproteobacteria; order Pseudomonadales; family Halomonadaceae; genus Halomonas; species Halomonas organivorans. The sequence continues at coordinate 36,360 of NZ_JACHXM010000012.1, forward strand.
GAAAGTACCAGCGCGAGAAAGGCCCGTTCGGCAGGCGGCAGCGGTTCTCCCGGGGGCTGATTGACGTAGAGGCGCAGATCCCGCGCCAGGGGGTACGCGCCGCGGCGCACCGCTTGGGGATCGGGAGCATGCAGCCGCCCCGCCGCATCGCGCAGGGGCACCGCGCGCACGCTGGGCGTCAAGTGATTGAGGCCGGCATAGCCGATGGCCAGGGGATCATCGGCCACGGCAGCCACCACGGCGGCCGAGCCCGGATGCTCGTTGACCTCGGGACGGAAACTGCCGCCGCACAGCGCCTCACGCCGGAACAGCCCATGTGTGCCGGACACGGCGTTGCGACCATGCAACACGATGCGTCCTTTCGGCTGCGAGAGCCCCAGGGCCTGCCAGCGTCGAATCCCCTTCGCGGCTCCACAGCGCCGGGTCTCCGAGAAAATGGCATCGACCTGGCGCCGCGAAAGGCTCGCCAGGGGATTGTGTCGGTGTACCACCACCACCAACGCATCCTGGGCCACCACCACTGCTCGCGGCGGGTAGCCGAAGCGGTCGACGAACGCCTCGCGTTCGGGCTCGGTCATCGGGCGCGACATGGGGCCCACCAGGGTCGTGCCGGCGGTCAGGGCCGGTGGCGCGCTGGCCGAGCCGCTGGCCTGGAGCTGCACCCTGAGCCCCGGATAGCGTCGTCCGAGAAGCTCTCCCCAGCGCAGCATCAGGCCTGCCATGGTGTCGGAACCCACGGTGTCCAGGGTGCCGACCGGCGGGGCATCCGCCGCCACGGGAATGGCCCAGGCCCCTGCCAGGACCAGCAGCCAGGCCAGCAAGGATCGACGAAGGGCAGGCAGCATGAGACTTTCCTCCAGCAGCAGCGAATCGCGCGGTGACGGGCTTCACAAGGGTGGAGCGGCCGCTCCCTTGGCGTTTATCATGGCTCACCTATCCGGGCCGGTGATGGCTCCGTGACGATCCTCCACAACAACAAGCCAGGCGAGCCAATGCCATGAGCGAACTCGACGACATCCCGGCCCCGCGCGGCCGACTGACCCTCAAGCTGGTCGCCAGCCGCCAGGACACCAACTTCCACGGCGATATCTCCGCCGGCTGGCTGGTCGGCCACATGGACCAGGCCGCCGAGCTGGCCGCCGGCCGCGAAGCCAGGGGACGCACCGCCACGGTGGCCATCGAGGCCATGGACTTCCTGTGCCCGGTGCGAGTGGGTTCGATGGTCAACATCTTCACCGAAGTCCGCGAGATCGGCCACAGTTCGATCAAGATCGACGTCGAGGTGTGGAGCCGCTCTCCCCAGGAGCGCGACCCCGATGAACTGCACAAGGTCACCGAGGCCCGTTTCGTGACGGTTGCCCTGGACGACAACGGGCGCATCCGAGCGGTGCGTCAAGGCGGCTGAGCCACCCGCCGCATATTGTCACGCAGCGAGCGGCCGGCGCCTCGTCTCAGACCAGGCGTTCCCGCGCCTTCAGGTAGGCAAACTCGCCCACGTCGGTGAAGGGGCTCACCTTCTGCTGGAAGTCGCGGTACGCATCGTGAATCCGCTTTGATGCCTCGTCGCTTTCCACCTGTCGCTGAATGACCTGCTTGGACGACTCGTGCAGCGCGGCCATGACGTCGTCGGGGAAGCTGCGCAGCTTGACGCCGTGCTCGTCGACCAGCGAACGCAGCGCCTCGGCGTTGCGGAAGGCGAACTCGCTGATCATCGCCAGGTTGGAGGCGCGGGCCGCCTCGGTGACCACCGCCTTGAGGTCGTCCGGCAGCGCATTCCAGGCCTCCAGATTGACGGTGCCCTCGAGGATCGCACTGGGCTCGTTCCAGGCCGAGGTGTAGTAGTAATCGGCCACCTGGTGCAGGCCGAAGGCCAGGTCGTTGTAAGGGCCGACCCAGTCGGCGGCGTCCAGCACCCCGGTTTCCATGGAGGTGAAGATCTCGCTGCCGGGAATCGTCATGGTGGTCACGCCGATGCCGCTCATGGCCTCGCCGGCAAGCCCGGGCAGGCGCAGCTTGAGCCCCTGCATGTCGTCCAGCGAGTTGATTTCCTTCTTGAACCAGCCGGCCATCTGGGTGCCGGTATTCCCCACCGCGAAGGGTTTGAGGTTGTGCTCGGCGTAGAGTTCGTCCCACAGCGCCTGACCGCCGCCGTAGTAGAGCCAGGCGTTGGTTTCGGTGGTGGTCATGCCGAAGGGCACCGCGGTGAAGAACTGGGCGGCCGCGACCTTGCCGCGCCAGTAATAGGAAGCGGAGTGGCCCATCTCGGCGGTGCCGGCGGACACCGCATCGAACACCTCCAGCGCCGGCACCATCTCGCCGGCGCCGTGGACGCGCACCCGCATGCGGCCGCCGGACATGCGTTCGATGCGCTCGGCGAGGTCATTGGCGCCGGTGCCCAGCGCCGGGAAGTTCTTGGGCCAGGAGGTCACCATGTTCCAGGTGATGGTCTCCTGTGCGCTGGCCGTGTTGACGAAGGGGGCGGCGACGACGCCGGCGGTGCCGGCGCCCAGGGTCTTGAGGCTGGTCTTGAGAAAGTTGCGACGCTCCATGGCGAGGGTGGCTCCTTGATGTTCTTTTATGCCGCGTGCCGGCGGCACGCGTGTCCGTTCGGCAGTATGCGTGAAAGCCGAATTCATCAGCAAGCGAACGACCGACTCACTTCACCCTGCCAAACGATAAGTATGGGAAGCGCTGGATATATCGGCGAGCGGAGTAACAGGAGAGACGTTGCAGCGTCTTTGGACGGGCCCGCAGGGTAGCCGCCAGGGATGGCGGCTATAGCGCAGCGATTCGCCCCCGCAGGCGCCTATCCAGTGTCTTCCTAGAGAGGGGTGAGCTTGGCGAATCCCAACACCAGCCACTTGTCACCCTCGCCCTCGAAGCTGACCTGCACCCTGGCGCGCTCACCCTCGCCCTCGGCGTTGAGGATCACTCCCTCGCCGAACACCGGGTGGCTGACCCGCTGGCCCAGCGACAGCGACGGCAGGTCGGCGCCGCCGTCGACGCCGGTCTGGCGCAGCCCCGGCGCGGGGCGCGAGGCGGTGACGGGGCGCGAGACCTGGCCGCGCAGGCGCACCTCCTCGAGGAACTCCTCGGGAAGTTCGCGCAGGAAGCGCGACGGCCGCTGGAAGGTCTCCTTGCCATGCAGCCGGCGCAGCTCGGCGTGGGTCAGGTAGAGCTTCTTCATCGCTCGGGTCAGGCCCACGTAGCACAGCCGGCGCTCTTCCTCGAGGCGGCCGGGCTCCTCCAGCGACATCTTGTGGGGAAACAGCCCTTCTTCCACGCCGGCGACGAAGACCACCGGGAACTCCAGGCCCTTGGCCGAGTGCAGGGTCATCAGCTGCACGCAGTCCTCGAACTCGTCGGCCTCGTGCTCGCCGGCGTTGAGCGCCGCCTCGGCGAGGAACGCCTCCAGGGCGGCCATGCCCTCGCCGGCCTCCACGGTGTCCAGGGTCTCGCCCTGGGTGAAGGCCTTGGCGGCGGTGACCAGCTCCTCGAGATTCTCGACCCGCGCCTGGCCCTTCTCGCCCTTCTCGTTGCGGTGGTGCTCGACCAGCCCGGTGCGCTCGTTGACGTGGTCGATGATCTCGTGGAGCGCCATGCCGGAGGTCTCGTCGTCGAGTCGCTCGATCAGGTCGGCGAAGGCCGTCAGCGAGGACACCGCACGCCCCTTGAGCGAGCCGTCCAACTGGGCGTCGTGAAGCGCCTGCCACAGCGAGATGCCCGTCTGGCGCGCGCGCTCGCGCAACACCTCCACGGTGCGGGTGCCGATGCCGCGCGCCGGCACGTTGATGACCCGCTCCAGCGAGGCGTCGTCGTCGCGGTTGAGCAGCAGCCGCAGGTAGGCCAGGGCATTCTTGATCTCCAGGCGCTCGTAGAAACGCTGGCCGCCGTAGATGCGATAGGGCACGCCCTGGCGAATCAGCGTCTCCTCGATCACTCGCGACTGGGCGTTGGAGCGATAGAGAATGGCGATCTCGCGGCGCGTCATGCCCTCCTCGACCTTCTCGCGGATGGTGTCGACGATGAAGCGCGCCTCGTCCAGGTCGTTGAAGCCGCCGTAGAGCGAGATCGGCTCGCCGCGGTCGCCGGCGGTCCACAGCTCCTTGCCCATGCGCTCCGAGTTGTGGCGAATCAGGGCGTTGGCGGCGTCGAGAATGGCGCTGGTCGAGCGATAGTTCTGCTCCAGGCGCACCGTCCTGGTGGCCGGGAACTCGTCCTCGAAGCGGCGGATGTTCTCGATCCGCGCGCCGCGCCAACCGTAGATCGACTGGTCGTCGTCGCCGACCACGGTCATCGGCGTGGTCATGCCGGTGAGCAGCTTCAGCCAGGCGTACTGCAGGGTGTTGGTGTCCTGGAACTCGTCGACCAGCACGTGGGCGAAGCGCTCCTGGTAGTGGGCCAGCAGGGCGGGATTGTCGCGCAAGAGCTCGAGGCTTCTCAGCAGAAGTTCACCGAAGTCGACCAGGCCGCCGCGCTCGCAGGTCAGTTGGTAGCGCTCGTAGAGCTCGACCATCTGGGTCATGTAGGCGTCGCCGTGGGCGTCCACCTGGTGCGGGCGCAGGCCCTCCTCCTTGCAGCCCGAGATGAAGGACTGCACCTGGCGCGGCGGGTAGCGCTCGTCATCGATGCGGTGGTCCTTGAGCAGCCGCTTGATCAGGCGCAGCTGGTCGTCGCTGTCGATGATCTGGAAGTGCTGGGGCAGTCGTGCGTCCTGCCAGTGGGTGCGCAGCAGGCGATGAGCGATGGAGTGGAAGGTGCCGACCCACACGTGGCGCAGCGAGATGCCGAGCAGGGCCTCCAGGCGGGTGCGCATCTCGCGGGCCGCCTTGTTGGTGAAGGTCACCGCCAGCACGGCGTAGGGCGAGAGCCCCTCGGCCTGCATCAGCCAGGCGATACGATGCACCAGCACCCGGGTCTTGCCCGAGCCGGCTCCGGCCAGCACCAGCATATTGCCCTGGGGAGCGCTGACCGCCTCGCGCTGAGCCGGGTTCATGTGATCGAGAATCGCCGTGACGTCGTCCATGGGGAAGGCATCGCTGCTCGGGAAATGGCCGAACAGCTTACCATATCCGCCCAGCTGGAAGCTGGAAGCCAGCATGAACCCCGCCATCATGGGGTCAAGGGTTTTCTTCCAGCTTCCAGCTTATGACTTCAAGCTCCGGGCGAAGCCCGGCCGGGTTTTCTTCAAGCTTCCAGCTTAAGCCCGCGAAGCGGGCGTTCTTCCAGCTCCGGGCGTAGCCCGGCTCTTAAAGCTTACGGCTCCTGCTCCGGGTAACGCAGCGAGTTGAGGCTCTTCTTCACCGACTTGAGCTGCTCGGCGAGCCTGGGTCCGCGGGACTTGGCCACGCCGACCGCTAGCACGTCGATCATCACCAGATGGGCGATCCGGGAGCTCATCGGCGTATAGATCTCGGTGTCTTCGTGGACGTCGATATACAAAGGCAGGGTCACCTCCTCGGCCAGCGGCGAGCCGCTGGGACACAAGCCGATCACCGTGGCGCCGGCCTCGCGGGCCAGGCGCACGCTGGCGACCAGCGCCCGAGTACGGCCGGTCTGGGAAATGGCCACCACCACGTCGCCTTCCCGGAGGGTCACCGCCGACATGTTCTGCATGTGCGGGTCGGTATAGGCGGCGGTGGAAATCTGCAGGCGGAAGAACTTGTGCTGGGCATCGAAGGCCACTGCACCGGAAGCCCCGAAGCCGTAGAACTCCACCCGATTGGCCATGCCCAGGGCATTGATCGCACGGCTCAAGGCGTCATTGTCCAGCCGGTCGCGCACCGAGAGCAGGGTGCCCACGGTAGAGTCGAAGATGCTTTGCGAGAATTCGGCCACCGAGTCGCTGTCGTTCATCGAGAACTGGGCAAACTGGCTACCGGTCGCCAGCATCTGCGCCAGCTTGAGCTTGAAGTCCTGGAAACCGTTGCAGCCCAGGGCCCGACAGAAGCGCACCACCGTCGGCTCGCTGACCTTGGCCTCGGTGGCCAGGTCGACGATGCGCATATGAATCACTTCGTCGGGGTTGCGCAGCACGAAACGCGCCACCTTCTGCTCAGAGCGGCGGAAGTGCTCCATGCGGCGTCTCATCTCATCGAACAGGCCTAGGCTCACACGGCACTCCTCGTCGTCGGATCGGGAATTCTCGCTACAGTATGCCCCAGCACTCCCGAGATGGGCACTCCAGGGCATCGCATGGGCGTTGGTGGCCCGACATTCATCATTCTGTCAAGTGGGGTATAGTAAGAATTGCAGTGTCGCGCAGCGCCATCGATGCGGCACCCTCACTGCAGACAGGAGAGTCGATCATGCGCAATGTCGAACGGTTAACCTCCGTAAAGAGCGAACTTCTCGACATCTTCATGAGCATGGAAGTCGCCGAACACGAACAACGCTCACGCACCGCGGCCCAGCGCAACCTGCGCGCTCGCCGGGGCATCGAGCTCCACGAGGAATTCAAGCGTCTCCGCCAGGACATCGCCGAAATGCCCGAGGACGAGACCGAAGACGAGATGCACTGAGCCTGGATGCGAATAGCCCCGCACGGGGCGGGGCTCTTGGACAGGGGGCACGGCCCCATTCACTCCGGCCGGCTTACAGGCTGGAGAAGAACACCACTGCTACGCCGATCGGCGCGATGAAGCGGGTAATCAGGCTCCACAGGCTGAAGTCGTAGACATCCATCCCGAGTTCGCGGCGCACACTTTCCTTGTCGAGATACCAGGAAGTGAAGACGATGGCGCCCAGGCCGGTCAGCGGCAGCATGAACTTGCTGGTCAGCTTGTCCAGCAGGTCGAAGACGTTCAGGCCGAACAGCACCGGGTCGCTCCACAGGTTGAACGACAGCAGCGCGGCGATACCCAGCGCCCAGGCCCCGACGCCGGACACCAGGGTGGAAGCCACGCGGGACAGCGGCGTGCGCTCCTCGACGAATTCCACCACCGGCTCGAGCAGCGAGATGGCCGAGGTCAGGGCGGCGAAGGTCAGCAGCAGGAAGAACATCAGCCCGACGACGATGCCCCCCCCCATCTGGCCGAAGGCCAGGGGCAGCGTGACGAAGATCAGGCCCGGTCCCGAGGCCAGGTCGAGGTCGTTGGCGAACACCAGCGGGAAGATGGCCAGGCCAGCGCCCAGGGCGATCACGGTGTCCATGATCACCACGGTGCGTGCGGTCTTTAGCAGGTTGACCTCTTCGCCCAGGTAGGAGCCGTAGGCCATCATGATCCCCATGCCCAGCGACAGGGTGAAGAAGGCATGGCCCAGGGCTGCCAGCACGGTCTCACCGCTCAGCTTGCTCCAGTCCGGGTTGAACAGGTAGGAGACGGCCTCGCCGAAGTGGCCAGTGGACATGCCGTAACCGACCAACACGACCAGCAGCACGCCCAGCGCCGGCATCAACAGGCGCGCGGCGCTCTCGATACCCTTGGTCACGCCACGCGCCACGATGCCGATGACCAGCAGCATGAACACCGAGTGACCGGCCAGCAGCAGGCCGGGATTGCCCAGCATGGCATTGAACAGCGCGCCGATACCGTCGGCGTCCTGACCGCTGAACGCGCCGGTGACCGAGTTGAGGGTGTAGTACAGCGACCAGCCGCCGATCACGCTGTAGAAGGAAAGGATCAGGAAGGCGCCGAGGATGCCGCTGATGCCGACCAGCATCCAGGCCCTGGGCCTGCCGGCGGCCTTGGCCAGGTCGGCCATGGCGTTGGCCGGATTGTTCTGCCCGCGACGACCGATCAGCCATTCCGTTACCAGGATCGGCAGGCCGATCAGCGCGATGCACAGCAGATAGACCAGCACGAAGGCGGCGCCCCCGCTCTCGCCCACCATGTAGGGAAACTTCCAGATATTCCCCAGGCCGACCGCGGAGCCGGTAGCGGCGAGGATGAAGCCCAGTCGGGATGACCAGTGGGCATGTTGGTGTTGCTTGATGGACATAATTCACCCTGAAGGTACGTGTCGTCATCGATCGATCGGATGCGATGACGGCGTTGTGGTTGTAGTCGCCACGTCCGCGGGACGCCGGATCACGGCGCACCGCATTCAAGGGCATAACGCATGCCAAGCAGGATCGCTGCCGAGGCAACGCTTCCGCCGAGTCGGTGAACGGCGAAAACCTCGTGGAGATATCGTCATGAATCACGCGGGATAGGCGTGAAAGACAACAATATCCGATGGCAAGTGACGATCGAGGCGTAAAAATATCCGATCATACGCTTGGTGGCCAGTCGTGGGGCAAAACCGGGGCGTACTGACGACTCTCAGAACAGAGAGGCCTGGCATTCGCCGGGGAACGCCGTCAGCGCCGGCAGGCCAGCCCGTGTCGCCACGCTGTCGAAGAGCCGGCGAGCTAGCTGTGGCGCCCGGAGATTGTCGGCAGTGTGCACAAAGAGGAAAGGGGTTTTCCCCTGTTTTATCCACAGCGCGAGACGTTCGATCCAGGGCTGGAAGTAGTCGAGGTTGGTGGCTTCGTCAACATGGCCGATGAACCGCACCACCGGAAAATCCCCTGTGGAAATCACGTGTAACGGGCGTTTCGGCTTTTCATGCTGAGCCTTTTGCAGCCCCGGGTGATCGCCGGCGGGAGTGGAGAACAGCGGGCGAACATCGAGCATCACCCGGTTCGCCCCATGACTTATCAACAACCTGTTGAGAACTGTCTCGGCGTCCCCCTTGTGGAAAAATTCGCTGTGGCGAACTTCGACCGCACAGGGCAGCCAGCTCGGCCACCGCGACAGCAGGGCTTGCAGGCGCGGAAGCTCTTCGCCACCGAAATCGCGGGGCAACTGAACCAGCAGCGGACCCAGTCGATCATGCAGTGGCGCCAGGGCCTCCAGGAAGTCGTCGAACGCAGCCTCGATGTCGGCCAGGCGTCGCTGGTGGGTCAGCTCGGCCGGTAGCTTGAAACAGAAGCGAAATCCGCAAGGCACCTGGCGTGCCCAGGCGGCAACCGTCTCGGCACGGGGCACACCGCTGTAGAAGGTCGTGTTGCCCTCTACGGCGGAAAACACGCGGGCATAGTCGTCCAACAGGCGTTCGTTGCCCCCATGGGGCGGATAGAGGCCGCCGCGCCAGTCGGGATTGGCCCACATCGGCAGGCCCAGGTGCAGGCGCGGCCCGACATCATCACCGGGTTCAGCGGCGCCCATCACTCGACGGTCACGGACTTGGCCAGGTTGCGAGGTTGGTCGACGTCGGTGCCCTTGAGCACGGCGACATGGTACGACAGCAGCTGCAGGGGCACCGTATAGAGGATCGGTGCCAGGGCATCGCTCACCCGCGGCAGGCGCAGCACGCGGATGCCTTCGCCGTCCTCCAGCGCCACGCCCTCGTCGGCGAACACGAACAGCTCGCCGCCCCGAGCCCTGACCTCCTGGAGGTTGGACTTGAGCTTGTCGAGCAGGGCATCGTTGGGCGCCACCGCAATCACCGGCATCTCACCGTCGACCAGCGCCAGGGGGCCGTGCTTGAGCTCACCGGCCGGATAGGCCTCGGCGTGGATATAGGAGATCTCCTTGAGCTTCAGTGCGCCCTCCAGGGCCACCGGGAATTCGGCCCCGCGGCCGAGGAAAAGCGCATGATGCTTCTCGGCGAAGGCGGCAGACAGCGCTTCGACGGCCGGGTCCAGGGCCAGCACTTCCCCCACCTGGGCCGGCAGGCCCCGCAAGGCCTCGACCAGCGCCGCCTGCTCGTCGGCGTCCTGTCCACGCACGCGCCCCAGCGCCAGCGTCAGCAGCATCAGCGCGGTGAGCTGGGTGGTGAAGGCCTTGGTGGAAGCCACGCCGATCTCGGGGCCCGCCTGGGTCATCAGCGTCAGGTCCGACTCGCGCACCAGGGAACTCCCCGGCACGTTGCAGATCGCCAGGCTGCCCAGGTAGCCGAGCTGCTTGGCAAAACGCAGCGCCGCCAGGGTGTCGGCGGTCTCGCCGGACTGCGAGAGGGTCACGAACAGCGTGCCCTCGGGCACCACTACGCGGCGATAGCGATATTCCGAGGCCACCTCGACCTGCACCGGCACCCCCGCGTAGCGCTCCAGCCAGTAGCGCGCCACCATGCCGGCATGGTAGCTGGTACCGCACGCCACGACATGGATCTGGCGCACCTTGCCGAACAGCGTCTCCGCTTCGGGGCCGAAGCTCTCCACCAGAGCGCTGCGCTCGCCCAGCCGCCCCTCCAGGGCCGCGGCGATCACCGCCGGCTGCTCGTGGATCTCCTTGAGCATGAAGTGTCGATAGCCGCCCTTGCTGGCGGCGCCGTCGCCATATTCGAAAGTCTGTACCTGCCGCGTTACCGGCGTCCCGTCGGCATCGAAGATCTCCACCTTGCCAGCGGACGACAGCCGCACCATGTCACCTTCTTCAAGGTATATGAAGCGGTCGGTGACCTGCAGCAGCGCCAGCGGGTCCGAAGCCAGGAAGGCCTCCTCGATGCCGACGCCGACCACCAGCGGGCTTCCCTGGCGGGCGCCGATCACCACCCCCGGCTCGTCGGCGTGGACCACGCCCAGTGCGTAGGCACCGTCGAGACGCGCCAGCACGCGCTGCACGCCTCCCAGCAGGTCGCCCTGGCGCCCCGTCTCACGGGAGATCAGGTGGGCCATCACCTCGGTGTCGGTCTCGGAGGTAAAGACATAGCCATCGGCTTCGAGCTCAGCTCTCAGCGCCTCGTGATTCTCGATGATGCCGTTATGCACCAGTGCCAGGCGCTCGCCGGACTGGTGGGGGTGGGCGTTCTCCTCGCTGGGCCGGCCGTGGGTGGCCCAGCGGGTGTGGGCGATGCCGGTATGGCCCGACAGGGGCGCGGCGACAAGCTTTTCCTCCAGGGCCGCCACCTTGCCCAGGGCACGGCGACGCGCCAGCTGCCCGTCATGGCCCGAGACGGCCATGCCGGCGGAATCGTAACCGCGGTACTCCAACCGCTTGAGCCCTTCCAGGAGGATGCCTTGAACGTTACGTTGGGCGACGGCGCCGACGATGCCACACATGGTTCACTCCTCAGAGATCGTCTTTCTTGACCGGCCGCTGCCAGTCTTCCTTGTTGATCAGGCGCCCCCGGCTCACTGCCAGGGTGTTGTCGGCCACGTCACGGCTGAGCGTGGAGCCGGCACCCACGGTGGCGCCCTTGCCTACGCTGATCGGCGCCACCAGGGCGGTGTTGGAACCGATGAAGGCGCCGTCACCGATCTCGGTACGATGCTTGTTGGCTCCATCGTAGTTGCAGGTGATGGTTCCCGCGCCCACGTTGACATCACGCCCCAAACGGGCGTCGCCCACATAGCTGAGGTGGTTGATCTTGCTGCCCTCGCCTACCTCGGCGTTCTTGGTCTCGACGAAGTTGCCAACCTTGGCGCCCACTGCCAGGCGCGAACCGGGGCGCAGCCGGGCGAAGGGACCGATGCGGTTGCGACCGGCCGCCACGGCGCCCTCGATGACACTGTGAGCTTCGATGACCGTTTCGGCGCCGACATGGCTGTCGCGGATCACGCAGTAGGGGCCGACGCGCACGCCCTCGCCGAGCTCGACGTCGCCCTCGAAGACGCAGCCCACGTCGATCTCCACGTCATGACCGCAGCGCAGGGTGCCGCGCACGTCGAGACGCTCGGGATCGGCCAGGGCCACACCCGCGGCCATCAGCGCCTCGGCGGAATCGCGCTGGCAGGCCCGCTCCAGGCGTGCCATCTGGGCGCGGTCATTGACCCCCTCGACCTCCAGTGCCCGCGCCGGCTGAGCGGTGGCGATCTTCACGCCCTCCGCGGCGGCCATGGCAATGACGTCGGTCAGGTAATACTCGCCCTGGGCATTGTCGGCAGACAGCCTCGGCAGCCAGCGGCGCAGCTGGGCGGCGGTCATGGCCATGATCCCGGTATTGCACTCGCGCACCGCGCGTTCGGCCTCGGAGGCGTCCTTGTGCTCGACGATGGCCACGGCCTCGCCGGCCTCATCGCGCAGGATGCGGCCATAGCCGTTGGGATCCTCGAGCGTCACGGTGAGCAGCCCCAGGTGCTGCTCGTCGACGCGTGCCAGCAGGTCGCGCAGGGTCTCGCGCCGGATCAGCGGCACGTCGCCGTAGAGCACCAGCACCTTGCCTTCCCCCAGGCCCTCGAGGGCCTGGGCCACGGCGTGCCCGGTGCCCTTCTGCTCGGTCTGGCGGGCAAAACGCACCCGGCAGTCGGCCAGCGCTTCGCGGACATGCTCGGCGCCATGGCCGACCACCACATGAGTCCGCTCGGCCTCGAGCCCGGCGGCGGTATCGATCACGTGACGCACCAGGGGCTTGCCGGCCAGGCGGTGCAGCACCTTGGGCAGGGTCGAACGCATCCGGGTCCCCTGCCCGGCCGCCAGTATCACCACGTCGAGGCTCATCGTGACTCCTTGTCCATCATCGTTGAATCGGTTCATTCTAGTGCGTCGGAGGCCTCGGCATCCACGCCAGCGGCGTCGCCCGAGCCATCGGCCACCCGGATGCCCATTTCCTCGAGCCTGTCGCGACCGAAGCGAGCGGCGAAGGCCGGGCTGGCCTGGCTCCACCAGCCATCGCCGGCATCGTTGCGTACCAGCATCAGCACGGCCAGATCATGACGGCGTGCCAGCGTCATGCCCTCATCCTCGCCGAGCACCGACATGGCCGTGGCCCAGGCGTCGGCCCTGGCATTGGAGGCATCCACCACCGTCACCGAGGCCAGACGATGGCGAATCGGCCGCCCGGTACGCGGATCGATGGTGTGCGAGTAGCGGCGTCCATCCTGCTCGAAGTAGTTGCGGTAGTCGCCGGAGGTGGCCACCGAGGTGTTCTCGAGCGGCAGCACGAACTTGGCTTGGGGACGGCCATCGCGGGGAATCTCGACGCCGATGCGCCAGGGCTCGGCTTCGCCGTCGCGATGCCCGGCCACCTCGAGTTCGCCACCGATGTTGACCAGGTAGTCGTCGATGCCTTGATCGGCCAGATAGGCCGCGACTCGGTCGGTGGCATACCCCTTGGCCACCCCGGACAGGTCGACGAACACGTCCTTCAGCCGTCGTGCGCGATTCGCCGCGACATCGAGCTCCAGGGTATCCATGCCCACTTCGGCGAGTCGCTGCTCGATCAGTTCGTCCTCCGGCACGGCACGGGGGCGTGCCTCGGGCCCGAAGCTCCACAGGTTGACCAGCCCTCCCACGGTGACGTCAAAGGCACCGCCGCTGGCTTCGCCCACCTGGTGAGCGATCGACAATACCTTGATCAGCGGCGCCGACAGCGTCTGCCACTCGCCCAGGGGCGCATGATTGAAGGCCACCAGCTCGGCGTCGTCGCGATAGGTGGACATGGATGCATCGATGCTCTCGAGCTCGTCGAGGATGCCGTCTTCAAGCGCATCGCGGCGCTCGGCGGTGATCGGGTCGGCGATGCTCACCTGATAGAAGGTACCGAAGATATCGCCCTCTAGCGTGACCGGGGTGTCCAGGGTCCGCTCCGAGCAGCCGGCCAGCAGGGCGACCAGCAGCAGCGTCAGGAAGGCGAGGCGATGGGTAGGAAGGGTCATGGGGACTCCAACAAAGAAATAAACCAGAATCGCTAGGTTCGTTCCCGACGAACCAACGCACTTCCCTCGTCCATGTGGGTCGTCGAGCGCAACAATAAATCAGGGTTTCCTCAGCCGAACAGCCAGATCAGGGCTACACCCAGCAACAGCCGGTAGACCACGAAGGGCTGCATGCCGATTCGGCGGATGAAGGCCAGGAAGAAGTGGATGCACAGGTAGGCGCTGATGCCCGACAGCAGGGTACCCGCCGCCAGGTCGCCCCAGGCCACCGGTAGCGGCGTCTCGAGCAGGTCCAGGGTCTCAAGCCCGCCGGCCAGGATGATCACCGGGATCGACAGCAGGAAGGAGAAGCGTGCCGCCGCCTCACGGGTCAGCCCCAGCATCAGCGCCGCGGTCATGGTGATGCCGGAGCGCGAGGTACCGGGGATCAGCGCCAGGGCCTGGGCCAGGCCGATCCACAGGGCATCGCGCCAGCTCATTCGATACTCGCTGCGCGTGCCGCGATGGCGCCAGTCGGCGACGCCCAATACCACGCCGAACACGATCAGTCCCCCGGCCAGCACCAGCGGCGAACGCATCACCGCCTCGATGGTGTCCTTGAACGCCAGCCCCGCCAGGCCCACCGGGGTGGTCGCCAGGATCACCCACCAGGCCAGCCGAGCGTCGTCGTCGGTCCCGTGGCCGGCGATGCTGCGGCACCAGCTGGTCACCATGGCGACGAGTTCATGACGGAAATAGATCACCACCGCCGCCAGGCTGCCCAAGTGCAAGGCCACGTCGAAGGCCAGCCCCTGGTCGGGCCAGTCGGTGAACACCGGTACCAGGATAAGATGGGCGGAACTGGAGATCGGCAGGAACTCGGTCAGCCCCTGAACGAGGGAAAGCAGGACGATCTGTAGCCAATCCATGGGTGGCGATTCTCGGTGAGTGGAAACAGTGTTCGAAGCAGGGCCAGAGCATACAGGTCCCGGCGCTCGCTGTCCGCCCGTCAGCCGCCGGACAGCAACAGGGTGGCGATACTGAAGTAGATCAGCACCCCGGAGGCATCGATCATGGTGGTGACCAGCGGCGCCGAGGCGGTGGCAGGATCCCATCCCAGTCGATCGAGAACGAAGGGCAGGCACATGCCCAGCAGGCTGCCGAACAGCACGATGGCGATCATGCTGATCGCCACCACCAGCGCCACCGTCTCACCACCGCGAAAGACGCCGATCGGGGCCACGGCGAGTGCCATGGTCAGCCCCAGCGAACCGGCTACCAGCAGCTCGCGGCCGAGCAGCTTGCCCCAGTCGCGCACCCCGACATCGCCAGTGGCCATGCCGCGCACCATCAGAGTGGCGGCCTGGGCACCGGCATTGCCGCCACTGCCGATCAGCAGCGGCAGGAAGAACACCAGGGCTACCTGGGCCGAGATGGTCGCTTCGTAATGGGCGATCCCGGCCCCCGACAGCAGGTTGCCGAACACCAGCAGCACCAGCCAGGTCACGCGCTTGCGATACAGGCTCCACAGCGGCACCCGGCTGACGCCGTCCTCCAGGGCACCGATCGACATCCCCTTGTGGATATCTTCGGTGGCCTCGGACTCCACCACGTCCAGTGCGTCGTCGTGGGTGACGATGCCCACCAGACGCCGCGCTTCGTCCACCACCGGCAGCGCCAGCAGGTCGTAGCGAGCCACGACCCGGGCCACCTCCTCCTGGGGGGTGTCCACGGTGGTATGGATGACGTCGTGAATCATCAGGTCGTCGACCCGCGCCCCGGGCCGCGCCACCATCAGCTGACGCAGCGACATGGTACCGGCCAGCCGCCCCTCGGGATCGATCACGTACAACTGATAGACGGTCTCGGCATCCGGCGCGGTCTGACGCACCCGCATCATCGCCCGTGACACCGTCATGCCGGCGGGGATCGCCACGTAGTCCGAGGTCATCAACGCTCCGGCCGTGCCCTCCTCGTAACTCGCCAGGCGCTTGAGTTCCTCGCGCTCCTGGTGGGCCATGCGCCGCAGCAGCGCCTCACGACGGTCGTCATCGAGCACCTTGAACAGGTCGGCCCGCTCGTCGGCCCCCATCTCCTCGAGCATCGCCTGAAGGCGGTCGTCGCCCATGCCGGCCGTGAACGCCAGCTGCTCTTCACCATGAAGATGGCCGATGACGCTGGCCTGGCGCTCCAGCGGCAGGCAATCCAGCAGGGCCCGGGCGCGTAGCGCATCCTCGTCCTCGAGCAGATCCTGCAGGATCTCGGCGATGTCGGCGGAGCGCAGCTCCGGCAGCTGGGCGTCCAGCCGCGCGCGATCGTCCACCTCCAGGGCGGCGAGCAGAGAGTCCTTGTGACGGTTCAGGCTATCTTCGAGCGGCATGGGCCAAGTCCTTGCGGTGCCGACGCAAACGAAAGCGCCCCCCGACGGAATCGGGGGGCGCCATCATCGCACAGGGCGGGAGCAGCGTCAGCTGCGGCCCGCCTTGCGCCGCAGCTGCTGGATAGTCCGCAACTGGGCCGCGGCTTCAGCCAGCTCGGCCGTCGCGCGGGTGTAGTCCAGCTCGGCGGACTTGTCCTGCATGGCCTTGAGGGCCTGCTGGCGAGCCTCCTCGGCGGCGGCCTCGTCCAGGTCGTCGGCGCGCACGGCGGTATCGGCGAGCACGGTGACCACTTCGGGCTGCACCTCGAGGAAGCCGCCCGAGACATAGAAGTGATCCTCTTCACCTCCGCCACGGACGATCCGCACCGGGCCGGGGGCCAGCTCGGTGAGCAGCGGCGTGTGCCCCGCCAGCACACCGAGATCCCCCGCCCGTCCGGCCGCCACGACCTGCTCGGCTTCGCCGGAGAAGATCGACGCCTCGGCGCTGACGATCTCGCACTTGAAGGTTTTCGTCATGATGACGTCTCCCAGGTGGAGGGATTACTTCATCTGGTTGGCTTTCTCGACGGCCTCGTCGATGGTGCCGACCATGTAGAAGGCCTGCTCCGGCAGCTCGTCGAACTCGCCGTCGAGGATGCCCTGGAAGCCACGGATGGTTTCCTTCAGCGACACGTACTTGCCGGGGGCGCCGGTGAAGACCTCGGCGACGAAGAACGGCTGCGACAGGAAGCGCTGGATCTTACGCGCGCGGGCCACGGCCAGCTTGTCCTCGTCGGACAGCTCGTCCATGCCCAGGATGGCGATGATGTCCTTGAGTTCCTTGTAGCGCTGCAGCACGCCCTGCACGCCGCGGGCGGTCTTGTAGTGCTCCTCGCCGACGACCAGCGGATCCAGCTGACGAGAGGTGGAGTCCAGCGGGTCGATGGCCGGGTAGATGCCCAGCTCGGCGATGGAACGCGCCAGAACCACGGTGGCGTCGAGGTGCGAGAAGGTGGTGGCCGGAGACGGGTCGGTCAAGTCATCCGCGGGCACGTACACCGCCTGCACGGAGGTGATGGAGCCGGTCTTGGTGGAGGTGATGCGCTCCTGCAGGACGCCCATCTCCTCGGCCAGGGTCGGCTGGTAACCCACCGCTGAGGGCATGCGGCCCAGCAGTGCGGACACCTCGGTACCGGCCAGGGTGTAGCGGTAGATGTTGTCGACGAACAGCAGCACGTCACGGCCTTCATCGCGGAATTTCTCGGCGATGGTCAGGCCGGTCAGGGCCACGCGCAGGCGGTTGCCGGGCGGCTCGTTCATCTGGCCATAGACCAGCGACACCTTGTCGAGAACGTTGGACTCCTGCATCTCGTGGTAGAAGTCGTTGCCCTCGCGGGTCCGCTCGCCGACACCGGCGAACACGGAGTAACCGCTGTGCTCGGTGGCGATGTTGCGGATCAGCTCCATCATGTTGACGGTCTTGCCGACGCCGGCGCCGCCGAACAGGCCGACCTTGCCGCCCTTGGCGAACGGGCACACCAGGTCGATGACCTTGATGCCGGTTTCCAGCAGCTCTTCGGCCGCCGCCTGGTCCGCATAGCCCGGGGCCTTGCGGTGAATCGGCATGCGCTCCTGCTCACCGATCTCGCCGGCCTCGTCGATCGGCTCGCCGAGCACGTTCATGATGCGACCCAGAGTCGCTTCACCGACCGGCACGGAGATGGCCGCGTTGGTGTTGGCGACGTCCATGCCACGCTTGAGGCCCTCGGTGGAGCCCATGGCGATGGTCCGCACCACACCGTCGCCCAGCTGCTGCTGGACCTCGAGAACGGTCTCCTTCTCGGAGACCTTCAGCGCGTCGTAGACCTTGGGCACATCGTCCCGCGGAAACTCTACGTCAATCACCGCGCCGATGATTTGTACGATACGTCCGCTCATCTTGGTTCCTCTCAAATACCTGCAAATGAAACCCGGTTGCCGGAAGGAGCTGGCCCTTCCTCGGCGTTATACGGCGGCGGCGCCACCGACGATCTCGGAGATTTCCTGGGTAATGGCCGCCTGACGGGCCTTGTTGTACACCAACTCCAGGTCGTCGATCAGATTGCCGGCATTGTCGGTGGCGCTCTTCATGGCGATCATCCGCGCAGCCTGCTCGCAGGCCACGTTCTCGACCACCGCCTGATAGACCTGCGCCTCGACGAAACGCACGAGCAGGCTATCCAACAGCTCCTTGGCATCCGGCTCATACAGGTAGTCCCAGCTTCCGGGACGCTTGTGTTCTTCGTTCTGCTCTTCGGCACCCATCTCGGGAGACAGGGGCAGCAGTTGGCGAACCACCGGCTTCTGCGTCATGGTGTTGACGAACTCGTTGAACACCACGTACAGGCGGTCCAGCTTGCCCTCGTCGTAGGCATCCAGCATCACCTTCACGCTGCCGACCAGGTCGTCGGCCTCCGGCGCCTCGCCCAGGCCGCTCTTGGCCGCCACCAGGCTGCCGCCGTACTTGCGGAAGAAGGAGGTGGCCTTGCTGCCCAGGGCGCAGAAATCCAGCTCGGCACCGTTGTCGCGCCAGGCCTGGGCGTCCTTGACGACGGCCTTGAACATGTTGACGTTCAAGCCACCGCACAGGCCGCGGTCACTGGACACCACGATGTAGCCGACCCGCTTGACCTCGCGTTCGAGCATCCACGGATGCTTGTACTCGGGGTTGGCATCGGCGACGTGGCCGACCACCTTGCGGATCTGCTGGGCGTAGGGCTGGCTGGCCTTCATCCGGTCCTGCGCCTTGCGCATCTTCGACGCAGCGACCATCTCCATGGCACTGGTGATCTTCTGCGTGTTCTTGATGCTGCCGATCTTGGTGCGTATCTCTTTTGCAGCTGCCATAGCGATCTACTCCGTTCGTGGCCCTCAGAAAGCTCCAGGGCCCGCTCCCCGAAGGGAGCGGGCCGGCGGGGTCACCAGCTCTGAGTGGCCTTGAACTTGTCGAGACCGGCCTTCAGGCCGCTCTTGATCTCGTCGCTGTAGTCGCCGGACTCATTGATCTTGTCGAGCAGCTCGGCGTGCTCCGACTTCATGTAGTCCTGCAGGGCACGCTCGAAATCCAGCACCTTGCTGACCTCGACGTCTTCCAGGTAGCCCTCGTTGGCGGCATACAGGGAGATGGCCATCTGGGCCACGGACATCGGCGCGTACTGGTTCTGCTTCATCAGCTCGGTGACGCGCTGACCGTGCTCCAGCTGCTTGCGGGTGGCCTCGTCCAGATCGGAGGCGAACTGGGCGAAGGCCGCCAGCTCGCGGTACTGGGCCAGGGCCAGACGCACGCTGCCGCCGAGCTTCTTGATGATCTTGGTCTGGGCGGAGCCACCGACACGCGACACCGAGAGACCGGCGTTGATGGCCGGACGGATGCCCGAGTTGAACAGATCGGTCTCGAGGAAGATCTGGCCGTCGGTGATCGAGATCACGTTGGTCGGAACGAACGCGGAGACGTCGCCGCCCTGGGTCTCGATGATCGGCAGCGCGGTCAGCGAGCCGGTCTTGCCCTTCACTTCGCCGTTGGTGAACTTCTCGACGTAGTCGGCATTGACGCGCGCGGCGCGCTCGAGCAGACGGGAGTGGAGGTAGAAGACGTCACCCGGGAAGGCTTCACGGCCCGGCGGACGACGCAGCAGCAGGGAGACCTGACGATAGGCCACGGCCTGCTTGGACAGATCGTCATAGACGATCATGGCGTCTTCACCGCGGTCGCGGAAGTACTCGCCCATGGTGCAGCCGGAGTAGGCGGCCAGGAACTGCATCGGGGCCGGATCGGCGGCGCCGGCGGCGACCACGATGGTGTGCTCCATGGCGCCGTGCTCTTCCAGCTTGCGCACCACGTTGGCGATGGTCGACTGCTTCTGGCCGATGGCCACGTAGACGCAGGTGACACCGGTGCCCTTCTGGTTGATGATCGCGTCGACGGCGATCGCGGTCTTGCCGATCTGGCGGTCGCCGATGATCAGCTCACGCTGGCCGCGGCCGATCGGCACCATGGCGTCGATGGACTTGAAGCCGGTCTGGATCGGCTGGTCGACGGATTGACGGGTGATGACGCCGGGGGCGACCTTTTCCACCGCGTCGGTGAGCTCGGTGCCGAGCTCGCCCTTGCCGTCGATCGGGTTACCCAGGGCGTCGACCACGCGACCGCGCAGCTCGGGACCCACCGGCACCTCGAGGATGCGGCCGGTGCACTGGGCAGTCATGCCCTCTTCGAGCTGCAGGTAGTCGCCCAGCACCACGGCGCCGACGTTGTCGCGCTCGAGGTTGAGCGTCATGCCGAAGATGCCGCCCGGGAACTCGATCATCTCACCGAACATCGCGTCGGTGAGACCGTGGATCTGCACGATACCGTCAGACACGCTGACGATGGTGCCCTGGTTGCGGGCTTCGGATGCGACATCCAGCTTTTCGATACGCTGCTTGATGATGTCGCTGATCTCGGAAGGATTCAGTTGCTGCATGCCATGTCCCTCAGGCTCAGACGGAAAGGGCCTCGTGGAGGCGGTTGAGTCGACCACGCACCGAACCGTCGATGACGGTATCGCCGGCGCGCAGGATCACGCCCCCCAGGAGACTCTCATCCACCTGAGTGGTAATGGAGATTTCGCGGTTCAGACGCTTGGCCAGAGCACTCGCGAGCTTGTCCTGCTGCGCGTCGTCCAACGGGAAAGCGGAGACGATATCGACGTCCATGCGCTTCTCCTGCTGGGCCTTGAGCAGCTCGAACTGCGCGGCGATGGCCGGCAGGGCCATCAGACGGCCCTTGTGGCTGACCAGGTGCAGGAAGTTGGCGACCTCGTCGTTTACGGCATCGCCGCAGACGTCGACCAGGGCCGCCACCTTCTGTTCACTGGAAAGCCGCGGATTGCCCAGCACTCGACGGCGCATGTCGTCGTTGTCGACGACACGCGCCACGGTGGTGAGCATGCCGGACCAGTCCTCGAGCGCCTTGCGTTCAACGGCGTGTTCGAAAGCCGCCTTGGCGTAGGGGCGAGCGACGGTAGACAGTTCCGCCATGGGTCACCTCCTCAAAGCTCTTCGGCGAGTTTGTCAACGAGCTCTGCGTGCCGCTTCTCGTCGATGGAGGACTCCAGGATCCGCTCCGCGGCCACGACGGCGAGTCGTGACACCTGGCTACGCAGCTCATCCTTCGCGCGGTTCACTTCCTGCTCAATCTCGGACTTGGCCTGAGTGATCATGCGCTCGCCTTCCTGGCGGGCCTGCTCACGCGCCTCGTCGATCATCTGGCTGGACCGCTTATGGGCCTGCTCCAGGATTTCTGCCGCCTGCTCCTTGCTTTCACGCAGCGTCTCACTGGCCTGCTGTTCGGCCAGTTCGAGGTCGCGTGAAGCACGGCTGGCAGCGTCCAGGCCATCGGCGATCTTCTTCTGACGGTCCCGCAGGGCTTGCATGACCGGCGGCCATACAAACCTCATGCAGAACCAGACGAAGAACGCAAAGGCGATAGCCTGGCCGATCAGGGTAAGGTTCAGGTTCACGCCAGCACCTCTCGCGTCACATGTTTGGGGTTAAGGGCTCGTCGGGTCTTGCGACCGCGGCGAGTTAACCGACAAACGGGTTGGCGAAGGTGAAGAACAGCGCGATACCCACACCGATCATGGTCACGGCGTCCAGCAGGCCGGCGACGATGAACATCTTGACCTGCAGCATCGGGATCATTTCCGGCTGACGCGCGGCGCCTTCCAGGAACTTGCCACCCAGGATACCGAAGCCGATGGCGGTACCCAGGGCACCCAGGCCGATCAGCAGGGACACGGCGATGGCGGTCAGACCCAGAACTTGTGCTTCCATGGTGGTTCTCTCCAGTTAGGTTATAGAGGTTTGTGGTTAAGGGTTGATGGTAAGGGTTAAGGGTGAAACGTCAGTGCTTCTCCACCGCCATGCTCAGATAGACGATGGTCAGCATCATGAAGATGAAGGCCTGCAGCGTGATGACCAGGATGTGGAAGGTCGCCCAGGCGAAGTGCAGGGGCAGCTGCCACAGCCCGATCATGGCGATCAGGATGAAGATCAGCTCGCCGGCATAGAGGTTGCCGAACAGACGCAGTGCAAGCGAGATCGGCTTGGCGATCAGGGTCACGGTCTCGAGCAGGAAGTTGACCGGGATGAACAGTGCCTGCACCAGCTTGTTGGGAGAGCTGAACGGATGCAGGGTCAACTCGCCGATGAAGCCGGAGAAGCCCTTCTCGCGAATGGTGTAGAAGATGATCAGCGCGAACACCGACAGCGCCATGCCGAGGGTGGCGTTGACGTCGGTGGTGGGCACCACCTTGAAGTAGACGTGGGCCGGGTCTGCACCGAACATGGCGCCGACCTTCTGCGCCAGCATGGGCAGGAAGTCCACCGGCACCAGGTCCATGAGGTTCATCAGGAAGACCCAGCAGAAGATGGTCAGCGAGAGCGGCGCGATCAGCTGGCTCTTGCCGTGGAACGTATCCTTCACGGAGTTGTCGACAAACTCGACCATCAGCTCGACGAAATTCTGCAGCCCGGAGGGCACGCCGGTGGTGGCCTTCAAAGCCACCTTGCGGAACAGCAGCACGAACACCAGGCCCAGGGCGATGGACCAGCCCAGAGTGTCCAGATGGAGGGCCCAGAAGCCCATTTCGGAGGCCTCTTCGGCCGATTGCGCGATGCTCCAGCCGTGCTCCGGATGGTGCCCGAAGGTCAGGTTCTGCAGATGGTGCTGGATGTACGACGTCGCTGTCGGGGTATTGCCTGCCATGATCTGCCTCGATTTCAGGTGTGTGACGGTCGCCGCAGCAGCCAGGGTCCCAGCCAATGGACGAACAGCGTCACCACGTAAGCGCCAAAGAAGAAAGCGGGGTTTGAGGGGGGCACTGCGATGAACACCAAGGTGAACAGAGCCGCCGTCAAACCGAACTTCCCGGCTTCTGCGCGATAGAAGCCGTTGACGATGTTCCTGGTATGTCGAGCCCCCTGATAGCGGAAGACTCGCCAGGTGAAAAAGGCATTGGGCAGGAAGGCCACCGCGCCGCCAAGCAGTGCCGAGAGCGCGCCGGGACCACCCTCCGACCAGGCACCGAGAAGGCTCGCCAGACAAACCATGCCGAACTGCACCAGCAGCAGTCGTCGAACGCTGGGACGCTTGATCCTGGCTGCCATGGGGTCTCCGTGCACGATATCGACGCCAGGCGTCCGCTACCTCCGCTCCGCCGTGCGAACACTTCCCAACGGCGGGCCCGGCGGGATTATAGGGAAGCCCCACGATGGCTTCAACCGATCACGGAGCGATTTCGCGCGATATCCCCCCAGCTTACGACTAAAAGTCGAGAAATCCGCGACACTTTGCTTAGCTGACTAATATTAGCGGTGAGCGTATCCCACTCATTTGATGTGCCCCAGAATGCCGTCCAGCTCATCGAGGCTCGAGTAGCGAATGGTCACTCGCCCCTTGCCGCCGCGGCCGTGCTGGATCTTGACCGGAGCCCCCAGCAGGTCGCCCAGGCGCGACTCCAGGCGTGCCACATCGGGACTCGGCGTCGGCTTGTCGGCCTTTTTCGGCTCGCCCTTGGCGAGCTGCTTCACCAGTGCTTCTGTGGCACGCACCGTGAGGTCCTTGTTGACCACCTCATGGGCGGCCTGGCGCTGCTTGGGTCCGGACAACGCCAGCAGCGCTCGGGCGTGGCCCATGTCCAGATCGCCGCGCTCGAGCAGGGTCTGCACCTCGGGATCCAGCGCCAGCAGGCGCAGCAGGTTGGCCACCTGGGCCCGGGAGCGCCCCACGGCATCGGCCGCCTGCTGCTGGGTCAGCTCGAACTCGTCGAGCAGGCGCTTGAGCGCCATGGCCTCCTCGATGGGGTTGAGGTTCTCGCGCTGGATGTTCTCGATCAGCGCCAGCGCCAGCGCCACCTCGTCGGTGACCTCGCGCACCACCGCCGGAATGACGTCCAGCTCGGCGAGCTGTGCCGCCCGCCAGCGCCGCTCGCCGGCGATGATCTCGTAGCGCTTCTCGCCGATCGGACGCACCACGATCGGCTGCATGACCCCCTGGGCGCGAATCGAGTCGGCCAGTTCCTCGAGGGCCTCGGGCTGGATGTCGCGGCGCGGCTGGTAGCGGCCCCGGCTCAGCTGGCCCAGCGGCAGGCGTTCAAGCCGCTCGTCGGCGGCAGGCGGCAGCGACTCGGCACCGTTGAGCTCGCTCTCCGGCGGCGCCTCGCCTCCCGGCAGATCCAGACTTTCGCGGCGGCGGGCGCCGGCACCGATCAGGGCGTCCAGGCCACGTCCCAGAGCGCGTTGTTTACGCGTCATCGGCTTTCCCTCATCTGTAAGCGCAGGCCGGCGTTGGCTACAACGACAGGCGACGGATCAGTTCCTTGGCCAGCACCCGGTGGGCCTGGCTGCCCCGCGAGAAGCGCGCGTACTTGGTGACCGGCAGGCCATGGCTGGGGGCCTCGGCGACCCGCACGTTGCGGGGGATGGTGGTCTTGAGCAGGGCGTCGCCGAAGTAGTCGCGCAGCTGCTTGCTGACGTCTCGGGTCAGGCTGTTGCGCGAGTCGAACATGGTGCGCAGGATGCCGAAGACCTCGAGACTCGGGTTCACACTGTCCTTGATCTGCTCGACGGTGTCGAGCAACGCCGACAGCCCCTCCAGGGCGTAGAATTCGCACTGCAGCGGAATCAGCACGCCGTGGGCGGCGGTCAGCCCATTGACGGTGAGCATGTTGAGCGACGGCGGACAGTCGATCAGCACCACGTCGTACTCGCCGGCCACCTCGCCGAGAGCCTTGACCAGGCTCTGCTCGCGGCCCTCGTCACGGTCGAGCAGTTCGACTTCGGCGGCGGTCAGGTCGCCGTTGCCCGGCAGCAGGGCATATCCCGCCTCGGGACAGTCGAGGATCACCTCGGTGGGGCGGCGCTCCCCGAGCACCACGTCAAGCACGCTGCCGTCGAGCTCGTGCTTGTCGACGCCGCTGCCCATGGTGGCATGGCCCTGGGGGTCCAGGTCGACCAGCAGCACGCGACGATCCAGGGCGGCCAGGCTGGCGGCCAGGTTGACGGCAGTGGTGGTCTTGCCCACGCCACCCTTCTGGTTGGTCAAGGCGATAATCTTGGTCACGGCGACATCCTTGCGTTGGGAGACAGGGTTCTCGGCAGCGTCCGGCGCATCCCGCCTCAGCGCGCACGCTCGAGGATCACCAGGCGGCGGTCGCCGGCCGAAAACGGCACTCTCAGCGAGTGGCAAGCCACCGCTGCGACCCCCTCCGGCAGGCCGGCGAGTTCGTCCTCCACGGCGGGCCCCTTCATGGCCAGCCATTGTCCGCCCTCCCCCGGCAACCTCTGGCTCAGGGCGATGAAGTCCTCGAGACTGGCGAAGGCCCGCGAGATCACTTGGTCGAAGCCCTCGGCGGGCGCCTCGAAGGCCTCCACCCGGGCCTGGACCGGGGTGACCCGCTCGAGGCCCAGCTCCATCACCGCCTGGCGCTGGAAGCGCACCTTCTTGCCATTGCTGTCGAGCAGCGTGACCTCGAGCTCCGGCGCGAGAATCGCCAGCACCAGCCCCGGCAGGCCGGGACCGGCCCCGACGTCGAGCAGGCTTGGCCCCTTCACGAAGGGCAGCACGGCGGCGCTGTCGAGCAGGTGCCGAGCGACCATCTCTTCGGGATCGCGTACCGCGGTGAGGTTATAGGCGCGGTTCCACTTGTGCAACAGGCCCACCAGGGCCAACAGGCGTTCGCGTCGCTCCGGGGTCACGTCGAGACCGAGTTCGGCCAGGCCACGCTCGAGGCGGTCTCTGAGGGTCGTCTCGTTCGGGATCATCCGTTGGCCACTCGGCTGTCGTCCAGCAGTCGACGCTTCTTGAGGTGAATCAGCAGGATCGAGACCGCCGCGGGCGTGACCCCGGAGATGCGCGAGGCCTGGGCCAGGGTCTCCGGCCGAGCCTCGCCGAGTTTCTGGCGGATCTCGTTGGAGAGCCCCTCGACCCGCGCATAGTCCAGGTCATCGGGAAGCCGGGTGGCCTCGTGGCGCTTGAGCTTGTCGATCTCGTCCTGCTGGCGGTCGATGTAGCCCTGGTACTTGGCCTGGATCTGCACCTGTTCGGCGACACGTTCGTCGTCGACCGCCTCGCCGACCAGGCTGGCGAGATCGTCGTAACCGAGCTCCGGTCGCTTCAAAAGATCCATCAGGTTGTACTCGCGGGACAGCGGCTGGCCGGTCTTCTCGGCCACCCGCGAGGCAGCCTCGCTGCCGGGCTGGACCCAGCTGGTCCGAAGGCGAGCGGTCTCTGCCTCGATGGCCTCGCGCTTGGCGCTGAAGGCGGCCCAGCGGCGCTCATCGATCAGCCCCAGCTCACGCCCCGCCTCGGTGAGGCGCAGATCGGCGTTGTCCTCGCGCAGCAGCAGGCGATATTCCGCCCGCGAGGTGAACATCCGATAGGGCTCCTTGGTGCCCAGGGTAATCAGATCATCCACCAACACGCCGAGGTAAGCCTCGTCGCGGCGCGGCCACCAGGCCTCTAGCTCACGGGCGCGACGGGCTGCGTTGAGCCCGGCCAGCAGGCCCTGGGCGCCGGCTTCCTCGTAGCCGGTGGTGCCGTTGATCTGGCCGGCGAAAAACAGGTTGTGGATGAATTTCGTTTCCAGCGAGTGCTTGAGATCGCGGGGATCGAAGAAATCGTACTCGATGGCATAGCCCGGGCGGGTGATATGGGCGTTCTCCAGCCCCTTGATCGAGCGCACCACCTGCAGCTGCACGTCGAACGGCAGCGAGGTGGAGATGCCGTTGGGATACAGCTCGTGGGTATCCAGCCCCTCGGGTTCGATGAAGATCTGGTGGCTCGCCTTGTCGGCAAAGCGGTGCACCTTGTCCTCGATGGACGGGCAGTAGCGCGGCCCCACGCCCTCGATCGTGCCGGAGAACATCGGCGAACGATCCAGGTTGGCGCGGATGATCTCGTGGCTGCGCTCGCTGGTGTGAGCGATATGGCAACTGACCTGGCGAGG
Organism: Halomonas organivorans; assembly: GCF_014192055.1. GTDB lineage: Bacteria > Pseudomonadota > Gammaproteobacteria > Pseudomonadales > Halomonadaceae > Halomonas > Halomonas organivorans. The sequence continues at coordinate 63,247 of NZ_JACHXM010000012.1, forward strand.
ATGCATGTCACGGCTACCGAGGTAGGACATCACCGGCGTCGGGGCGTCCCCCGGCTGCTCCTCGAGTACCGAGAAATCCACGCTCTTGGCGTCGATACGGGGTGGCGTGCCGGTCTTCAGGCGGTCGACGCGAAACGGCAGCGCACGCAGGCGTTCGGCCAGGGCGTTGGAAGGCGGATCGCCGGCCCGGCCGCCGCGGCTGTTGTCGAGCCCGATGTGGATAACGCCGCCGAGGAAGGTGCCTGTGCATAACACCACGGTATCGCTCATGAAGCGCACGCCGGTCTCGGTGACCACCCCGCGTACGGTGTCACCGTCGACGATCAGGTCGCCGGCCGCCTGCTGGAAGATCTCAAGGTTGGGCTGGTTCTCCAGCAGACCTCGAATCGCTGCCTTGTAGCGCACGCGATCGGCCTGGGCACGGGTCGCCCGCACGGCCGGCCCCTTGCGGGCATTGAGTACCCGGAACTGGATGCCGCCTAGGTCGGTGGCCAGCCCCATGGCACCGCCGAGCGCATCGATCTCCTTGACCAGATGGCTCTTGCCGATCCCGCCGATGGCGGGATTGCAGGACATCTGGCCCAGGGTCTCGATGTTGTGGGTCAGCAGCAGGGTCCGGCAGCCCATGCGAGCCGAGGCCAGGGCGGCTTCGGTCCCGGCATGACCACCGCCGATGACGATGACGTCGAAGCGGTCGGGATACTCCAAGGTTCACCTCGATCGGCGCCGTCGCGCCGAATGTTGCGGATCAGGGTATGAAATCAGCCCGCCAGTATAACTCCCTTGTGGGTAATCGTCAGGGTTTTCCACACCCGGGAAGCGCCGCGCCCGCGGTCCTTCCTCTCACTTAAATCAATAAACAAATAGATAAAGAGAAGTTCTGTTGTGGTAGTGACTACTGGTGTGGACATTTATCGTGGATAACCCATTTTATACTTTACTTATCAACATGTTGAAGTGTTGACCACTGCGCGGAAAAGCGGCGGGTGACCTGCGGACGGGATGTTCGGGCCCTGTGGAGGAATGCGCGGTTTACCCACAGCCCGTCTCGAACACGGCTTGTCCACGTGATTCTACCGGGCTTGTTACCGCGCCTGTGAACAACCTCGCTGTTTCCTCCTGTGCCCCGGGATGGCAGGGCTCAGCGGCCATTACCGGAAAATCTTGTCCACAGGCCAAAAAAAGGCCCTGTCGATAACGACAGGGCCCTGTGAGGGACGCAGAAGACGCGACGCTGTCAGTGCTTGAGCACCCGCGACAGGAAATTTCGGGTGGGTTCGGCCTGGGGCGAGTCGAAGATCGTTTCCGGTGGCCCCTCCTCGGCGATCTCGCCCTTGTGGATGAAGATCACCCGATCGGCGACTTCGCGGGCGAAGCCCATCTCATGGGTGACGATCAGCATGGTCATGCCCTCGTTGGCGAGTTCGCGCATGGCATCCAGCACCTCGCCGATCATCTCCGGGTCCAGCGCCGATGTCGGCTCGTCGAACAGCATCAAACGGGGTTCCATGGCCAGCGCCCGGGCCAGCGCCACGCGCTGCTGCTGGCCGCCGGAGAGCTGAGTAGGGAACTTGGCGGCCTGGTCGCTGATGCCCACTCGCTCCAGCAGCCGTTCGGCGGTCTCGGTGGCATCCTCACGGCTCCAGCCGCGAACCTTCATCGGGGCCAGGGTGACGTTGTCCAGCACGCTGAGATGCGGAAAGAGGTTGAACTGCTGGAACACCATGCCGACCTCGGTGCGAATCTTCTGCAGCGCCTTGGTGGCCTTGCCATGGGGTTTCAGTGGGTTGCCGTCGACTTCCAGCTCACCCTGCTGGAATTCCTCGAGGCCGTTGATGCAGCGGATCAAGGTCGACTTTCCGGAGCCGCTGGCACCGATGATCACCACCACCTCGCCGGGTGTGACCGACAGGTCGATGTCCTTGAGCACGTGGAGGGTGCCGAAGGACTTGTTGAGCTTGCTCAGGCGCACGATGGGCTCGCCGCCGGATTGGGACGTCTGTTGGTTCATCTCGTGCATTCCTTATTGTCCGACCAGGCCCTTGCGCTCCAGCAGGCGCAATGCCACTGACAGGGTCAGGGTGACCACCAGGTAGAGCATGGCGACCATCAGGTAGACCTCGAGGGCATTGAAGGTGGTGGCAATGTAGACCTGGCCCTGACGCACCAGCTCACCTACGCCGATCACCGAGAACAGCGAGGTGTCCTTGATGCTGATGATGCCCTGGTTGCCCAGCGGCGGGATCATGCGCCGCAAGGCCTGGGGCCAGATGATGTAACGAAAGGTCTGGCGTCGGGACAGGCCCAGGGATAGTCCGGCTTCGCGCTGGCCGCGCTCGATGGACTGTACGCCGCCGCGCACGATCTCCGAGATGTAGGCACCGGAATTGACGGCGATCGCCGCGATGCCGGCCACCAGGGCGTTGATGGGGCCGCCGAGCAGCTGCGGCAGGCCATAGAAGATGAACAGCACCTGCACCAGCACAGGGGTGCCGCGAAAGATCTCGATGTAGGCCACGGCGGGCCATCTCAGCCATTTCGCTGGGCTGATGCGCAGCAGGCCGAAGACGATGCCGATGATGAAACCGAGGGCAAGGCCCGAGAAGGAGATCAGCAGGGTATAGGGGATCCCCGTCAGCAGGTGGGGGATGGAGGCGAAGGCAGCCTGCCAGTCGAATTGAAAGGTGACGTCCACGAAAGATCTCCGTCAGGATACAAAGGGGAGACGCTGGGCCCAGGCAAGGTCTGAAAAGTAGACGAGCGCAGGCGCTTTTCGGACGTTGCCTAATGCAACGGGGCCGGGTCCAGTGACCCGACCCCGTTCAGCCTCGCGTGAGGTTCACTCGCCGCTGGGGCTGCCGAACCACTTGCTGTGGATCTCGTCGTAGGTGCCGTCTTCTTTCATGGAAACCAGGGCCTCGTTGACGGGTTCGACCCAATCGCTGCCCTTGACCAGCACGATGCCGTACTGCTGGCCTTCGTAGAGCGGGCCGACGACCTTGGTGCGACCCTCGCCCTGGGTCTGGGAGAAATAGCCGACGTTGGGCGCATCGTAGAAGACCGCATCCACGCTGCCGCCGAGAAGCGCCATGTACATGTCGCTGGAGCCCGGATAGGGGGTGATGTCGGCGGAGTCGCCCAGGTTTTCCTGGAGGAAGTCGTAGCTGGTGGAACCGATCTTGGTGCCGACCTTCTTGCCTTCCAGGTCCTCGACGCTCTGGATGCTGTCGTCGTTGGCATTGACCAGCAGACGCAGGCCGCTGTCGTAGTAGGGATCGGAGAAGTCGACGATTTCGGCACGTTCGTCGGTGATGGTGACGCCGGCAATGGCGATGTCGACGTTGCCGGTCTGGATGGCAGGGATGATGCCGTTGAAGTCCATGGTGCGCAGGTTGTAGTCGAACCCGGCACGCTCGGCGACTTCGGCGATGATGTCCATGTCGAAGCCGACCATCTCGCCGGAGTCCTGATCCATCATCTCGAATGGAACGAAACTCGGGTCGGTGACGACGTCCAGGGTGGTGTCCTGGGCCTGGGCCGTGGCGCTCAGGCCGAGGGCCAGGCAGGACGCCAGCGATGCCGCCTGAAATTGACGCTTCATGTGACTCTCCATGGCATGATTTGTTTTGGAGTACCTAATCAACCATGGCGAGTTGTCGTGAGAGCGTCAAGTCTCGGTAAATGACGCTATTTCGGGGTGTCTCAACGCTTGGCGTCAGACCATGAAGGAGGCGCCGCAGCCGCAGGTGGTGGTGGCATTGGGGTTCTGGATCAGGAAGCGGGCGCCGGCCAGCCCCTCCTCGTAATCCACGGTGGACCCCACCAGGTACTGGTAGGACAGCGGGTCGACCACCAGCGCGACCTCGCCGAACTCGACCAGGGTGTCGTCCTCGGCCGCTGCCTCGGCGAAGTCGAAGCCATACTGGAAGCCGGAGCAGCCGCCGCCGGTCACGTAGACGCGCAGCTTGAGCTCGGGTTTGCCTTCTTCCTCGATCAGCGCCTGGAGTCGAGCCTTGGCGCTGTCGGAGAGCAGCAGTGGAGTGGGAACGAAGGTTGCGGCACCGCTCATGGGTGACCTCCCCGGAATTCGGTGAATGTCGTGCAGGACGACGATTATCCATAACCCCTAGCAAAAGGGTCAACTATTGTGTGGGGGCGACCTGTCCCTGGCGCCCCTCGCCATGCCCGGCAGCGATTGCCCTGGGTGAGGAGGAGGTCAGGGCATCATCGCCGGGGCATCGAGGCCGGCGAACTCGTCGAGGCCGAACATCAGGTTGAGGTTGTGCACGGCCTGGCCGGAGGCCCCCTTGACCAGGTTGTCGATCACCGAGAGCACCACCACGGTGTCGCCGTCGCCGGGGCGATGCACGGCCATCCGGCAGACGTTGGCGCCCTTGACGCTGCGCGTCTCGGGATGGCTGCCCGCGGGCATGACGTCGACGAAGGGTTCGTCGGCGAAGCGCTGCTCGTACAGCGCCTGCAGGTCGCCCGGCTCACCTTGCAGGCGGCCGTAGAGGGTGGCGTGGATGCCGCGGATCATCGGCGTCAGGTGAGGCACGAAGGTCAGTCCCACCGGGCCGTTCGCAGCGTCGCCCAGGCCCTGGCGGATCTCGGGCAGATGGCGGTGGCCGGAGGCACCGTAGGCCTTCATCGATTCGCTGGCCTCGGCCAGCAGCGACGGTACCTTGGCGCCGCGGCCGGCCCCGGTGACGCCGGACTTGCAGTCGGCGATCACGTGCTCGGCATCGATCAGGCCGGCCTCCAGCAGCGGCAGCAGCCCGAGCTGGACGGCGGTCGGGTAGCAGCCGGGCACGGCGATCAGGCGTGCCTGGCGAATCTGCTGGCGATTGACCTCGGGCAGGCCGTAGACGGCTTCGTCGAGCAGTTCGGGGGCGCCGTGCGGCTGACCATACCAGCGTTCCCACTCGTCGGCGTCGCGCAGTCGGAAGTCTGCCGAGAGGTCGATCACCCGAGTGCCGCGTTCGAGCAGTTCGCCAGCCAGGGCGTGGGCCACGCCATGGGGCGTGGCGAAGAACACCGCATCGCAGGCCGCTAGCCGCGCCGGGTCAGGATCGCTGAAGCGCAGCTCGTCGTAGTGGCCGCGCAGGTTGGGGTAGAGTTCGCTGACCCCTAGCCCGGCCTCGCTGCGCGAGGTGATGACCTCGACGCTCACCCCCGGGTGACGGGCCAGCAACCTGAGCAGTTCGACCCCGGTATAGCCGGTGCCGCCGACGATTCCGACCTTGATCACGATGGACTCCTCACTGGTGGACGCTGGGACCTATGTGTACGGATATGATACACAAGGGAGAGGGTCCCCACCTAGGAGGGGGGCCGGATCGAACAGGAAGGTCATCTTGTCGCGTCTCTCGCTATCCCGCTTCACTCTGGAACGTTTCCGCCACCGCCTGGCCAGCGTGGATGCCCTGCCCCAGCTGTGCGTGCTGGGCGTGGTATCGGGGCTGATCACCGGCGGGCTGATGGTGCTATTCCGATCGCTGCTGATCCTCGGTGCCTCGGTCTTCATGCCGGGTGACAACCCTGAGGCCTTCGAGGCCCTGGCGCCGGTGACGCGGGCGCTGTTGCCGCTGCTGGCCGTGGCGTTGATCGGTGTCTGGCTATGGCGGCTGCCTCCCGCCGGTCGCCAGATCGGCATCGCCCACGTCATCGAGCGGTTGACCTATCATCAGGGCCGCTTTCCCGTGCGAAACTGGTTCACCCAATGGTGGGTCGGCCTGGTGTCGGTGCTTGGCGGCCTCTCCGCGGGCCGGGAAGGGCCGGCCATTCACCTTGGCGCCGCCGCCTGCAGCGGTCTTGGCCAGCGCCTGCGCCTGCCCCACAACAGCCTGCGCGTGCTGGTGGCTTGCGGCACCGCGGCGGGAATCTCGGCTTCCTTCAATACGCCTATCGCCGGCGTCATCTTCGCCATGGAAGTGGTGATGATGGAGTACACCATCACCGGCTTCATGCCGGTGATCCTGGCCTCGACCGTCGCGGCCGTGGTGTCCCAAGCGGTATTCGGCTTCGAGCGCCCCTTCGAAGAGACGGGCATCGCCCTGGGATCGCTGCTCAACCTGCCCTGGATCGTCATCAGTGCCCTGGGAATCGGCCTGCTGGCCGGCGGCTTCGTGCGGGTGGCGCGCGCTGGCGGGCACCTCAAGCGGATCCCCTTCGTGGCGCGTTTCGCCCTGGCCGGCGGCCTGGTGGGTGCCCTGGCCTGGTGGTATCCCCAGGTGCAGGGCATGGGCTATGACACCCTGGGACTGACCATCGGCGGTTCGTTGAGCCTCGACGTGCTGCTGGCAGTGGGCATCGGCAAGCTGCTGATCACCGCCTTTGCCGTGGCGTGCGGCATTCCGGTGAGCATCATCGGTCCGGTACTGGTGGCCGGTGGGGCAGCCGGGGCGCTATGCGGCCTGCTCGGGGCCCAGCTGATGCCCGAGCTTGCCGCGGGACCTGCCGTCTACGCCATGCTGGGCATGGCGGCCATGATGGGGGCCGTGCTGCAGGCGCCGCTGGCGGCGCTGATGGCCCTGCTGGAGCTGACCCACAATCCCAACCTGATCCTGCCCGGCATGCTGGCGGTGGTCGTGGCCGGGCTGACCTCTCGCCAGTTGTGCGGCTGCGACGGCTTTTTCATCAGCGTGACTCGCCATGGCCTGCATCCGCTGCAGCAGCCGCTGATGCAGGCGCTCAACCGGGTGTCGGTCCCGGCGGTGATGGAGCGTGCCCTGGTGCGTACCCGCCGCCGGGTGACCCTCGAACAGGCTGGGGCGCTGCTGGAGGCCAAGCCGGAGTGGATCATGATCGAACGTTCCAGCGACGCCAAGCCGACCCTGGCCCTCAAGGCCGCGGATCTGGCCCGCTGGCTGCTCGAGCATGACGAGAACGACAAACTGATCGACAAGGAAGGCCGACTGGATCTGCTCGAGATCCCCGGTCAACGCCTCGACCTGGCCCCGATCCACTTGCAGGCGACGCTCTCCGAGGCCTTCGAGCGGCTCAATACCAAACATGCCGATGCCTTGTACGTGGAGCACGGCCATCGCCCGAAGCAGCGGCGGATTTCCGGTATCATCACTCGTGACGCCATCGAGCGTTATTACCGCTATAGCGATGTTCCCCCCGGCTGAGGAGTCGATATGTACCTCTGGATCAAGGCCCTGCACCTGGTGGCCGTGGTGACCTGGTTTGCCGCTCTTTTCTACTTGCCCAGGCTCTACGTCTATCACGCAATGGCCCGGGATCGGGGCGAGCGCCAGGCGATCGACTATTTCATCGTCATGGAGCGCAAGCTGTATCGCGGCATCATGACGCCCTCGATGATCGCCGTGCTGGTTCTCGGAGGTGGCCTGCTGGCATTGAATCCCGGTTGGCTCGGCCAGGGCTGGATGCACGTCAAGCTGGTACTGGTGGCGGCGCTGGTGGCCTATCACCACGTTTGCCTCATTTATCTGAAGCAGTTCGCCGCCGGTTGCTGCACCCGCACTCACCGCTTCTTCCGGATCTTCAATGAACTGCCCGTGATCGCCCTGCTGGCGATCGTCATCCTCGCCGTGCTGAAGCCGTTCTGATGGGGGCCGATGTGGAGACGCAACCCCATCTGCCGGCGGTGCTGGTGCTGGCAGGTCACGATCCCACCGGCGGTGCCGGCCTGATAGCGGACAGCGAGGCGGTGGCCGCCTGCGGCGGCTGGGCACTGACGATTCCCACGGCGCTGACGGTGCAGAACTGTCGTGACGTCCGCGAGGTGCAGCCGGTGGATGCCGAGCTGATCCGGTCAGCCGCCATGGCACTGGAGGAGATCGAGATCGGTGCCATCAAGATCGGCCTGATCGCGTCCGAGGCGGCGCTGGAGGCGGTCGAGGAGATCCTGCGACGGCGTCCTGGGGTGCCGGTGGTGGTCGATCCCGTTCTCAAGGCGGGAGGCGGCAAGGAGTTGTCCACACCCGCTCTGGAATCCGCGTTCCGCCAGCGGCTGCTTCCCCTTGTGGATATCCTGACGCCCAATCGCCGGGAGCTCGCCCGGCTGGCCGGTCCGGCATGCCGGGACGATACCCAACGTGCCGTCGAATTGATGCACCTGGGGTGCCAGGCGGTGCTGGTGACCGCCACGGATGACCCGGAGACGGCGGTGCCGGAAGACAGGGTCAGGCATACCCTGCACGTGCCGGATGGCGATCGCCAGTGGAGCTGGACGCGCCTGTCCGGGGATTTCCATGGCTCAGGGTGCACCCTGGCGTCGGCGCTGGCGGCACGTCTGGCCCTGGGCGAGAGCCTGGTGGCGGCCTGCGAGCAGGCCCAGGCCTTCACCTGGGATTCGCTGGCGCATGGCTGGCATCCCGGTGCCGGGCAGCGGTTGCCTCGACGGCTTTGGCGGTTGCCGACCGCATGTGGTTCCGTTCGGCCCTAGCCCATGGACTGGTCATCCTCGGGCTCAGCATCGAGAATGAGGAATATCAGTGGCGGCCCTTCGGCGGCGTTTGGCGACATTCACCGGGGAATCACCGCTCGCCAAGAGATTATCCAAAGATTTATCCACAGGCCGAATGCCCTCATGGCGGGACTTCGGCACGATACGACGCTTACTTTCAACAGCAAATGAGGTTGACATGACCACATCCGCTCAGCTCTTCGAACGGGCCTGCCGACATATTCCCGGCGGGGTCAATTCGCCGGTGCGTGCCTTCAAGGGCCTGGAGCGTCCGCCGGTCTTCATGGAACGGGCGCAGGGCGCTTACCTGTTCGATGTGGAGGGCAAGCGCTATGTGGATTATGTCGGTTCCTGGGGGCCGATGATCACTGGCCATGCCGATCCCGAGGTGCTGGCAGCGGTCCGCGAACGACTCGATAACGGGCTGTCGTTCGGCACCCCCACGGCCATCGAGACCACCATGGCCGACCTGATCTGCGAGATGATCCCCAGCATCGAGATGGTGCGCATGGTCAACTCCGGCACCGAGGCCACCATGTCGGCAATCCGCCTGGCTCGTGGCTATACCGGTCGCGACAAGATCGTCAAGTTCGAGGGCAACTATCACGGCCACTCCGACTCGCTGCTGGTCAAGGCCGGCTCCGGTGCCTTGACCCATGGCGAGCCCAGCTCTCCCGGCGTTCCCGCCGCGCTGGCCGAGCACACCGTGACCCTGCCGTACAACGATGCAGACGCAGTGGAGCAGTGCTTCGAGGAGATCGGCGATCAGGTGGCTTGCATCATCGTCGAGCCGGTGGCCGGCAACATGAACTGCATTCCCCCGCAGCCCGGTTTCCTCGAGACCCTGCGCCGCGTCTGCGATCGTCATGAAAGCGTGCTGATCTTCGACGAAGTGATGACCGGCTTCCGGGTGGCCATGGGCGGTGCCCAGGCCTATTACGGCATCGAGCCGGACCTCACCTGCCTGGGCAAGATCGTCGGCGGTGGCATGCCGGTAGGGGCCTTCGGCGGCCGCCGTGGCATCATGGAGAACATCTCGCCGCTGGGACCCGTCTATCAGGCCGGTACCCTGGCGGGGAATCCGCTGGCCATGGCAGCGGGCATCGCCCTGCTGACCAAGCTGCAGGAGCCCGGCTTTCATGACGCCCTCGCGCAGCGCGTCGAGACCCTGTGTCACGGTCTCCAGGAGCGGGCCGATGCCGCCGGAATCGACATGATCACCCAGCGGGCGGGTGGCATGTTCGGCATCTTCTTCACCGGCCAGAGTCGGGTCGACAACTTCGCTCAGGCCACCGCCTGCGATGGGGACGCCTTCCGCCGCTTCTTCGCTACGATGCTCGAGCATGGCGTCTACATGGCACCCTCCGCCTTCGAGGCGGGCTTCATGTCCAGCGCTCACGCCCCCGAGGACATTCAACTGACCCTGGACGCGGCCGAGGCCGCCTTCGCCGCGATGCGACAGGCCTGAGGGCCTGGCGCAATGGCTGCGTAAAGGAGACCAACGATGAATCAGCGACACGTCCCTGGAAGCGCGGGCCGCGATTTCGGCCTGGAGACGCTGGTCGAGGCGTTAGGTGCCTGGCAGACCGAGCATGCAACGGATCGGACGGAACCGGGCGCCCTTCGGGAAGCGCTGCAGCGCAGAGTGACCAACGAGGTGCAGGCCCTGGCGTCGCTGATGGGCGGTGACGAGGATCGTCATCGCCTGCGGGTCCTGGCCCGCTGGCTGGAAGAGAACCTCGAGCGGCTGGCGCCCGTGCTGGAGGGGCGCGAGGAACGGCGGCTGTCGCACAGCTGGGCCTGTGATCATCGTGACAGCCGCCTGCTGGACGAGGGGCGGGTGCTGATGGTCAATGCCATCGACCGCGATCTCGAGGGATTCGGTGCCGAGGTCGTTCAGGATCCCGCCGCGGACCTCGCTTCGTTGCTGATAGGACTGGAAGTGCGTGACGAAGTGCGACTTGCCCGGCAGGCCCTGGATCTCTATCTACGTTTCAGCGGTGACTATGAGGCCGCTCGGCTGCTGTCTGCCTTCCGGGTAGTGGAGTGCCTGGCCGGCGCGCGTCGTGCCCTGCGTCGCCTCGAGGCGGCGGCCGGGGACGATGAGCGGCCTGCCCTGCTGGCGGAAACCATGAGTGCCTGTCGACGCTACCTGGAGCTGGCCGAACGACATGCCGAGTTTCGTTTTCCTCCGCTGGTGATCGGGGTCGGCGTCTCCGGTAGCGGAAAGAGCCGTTTCACCCGTAATCTGGTGACCCGGCTGGGGGCCGTGCGAGTCGGCTCGGATGTCGAACGGCGTCGCCAGCACGGGCTTCATCCACAGACCCGAGTCGGCGATGTGGCTGTGGATATCTTTACGGAGGTGGCGACCGAACGCACTTACCATCGACTCGCGCAGTGTGCGGGGAGCCTGCTGGATGCCGGCCTGCCGGCCTGTGTGGATGCGACCTGCCTGACCCGCTCGCAGCGTGACTGGTTGAGGCACCAGGCCGAGAGCCGAGGATTGCCGGTACTGCTGGTAAGCTTCGAGGCCGATGAGGCGACTCTCGAACGACGCATCATCAAGCGTGCCGGACGACAGGGAACCGTTGCCGAGGACGGCTTGGCCGTGCTGGCACGCCAGCGGACGGCCTTCGAGCCGTTCTCGGACGAGGAGCGCTTCCATCTCGTCCGTCTGGACACCACCGCCGACAATGCCGCCGAGACGTTGGCCGGGCTGATCCAGGAACATATGCACTGGAGCTGATGCCGCGTGGCCGGTCTTTCGTACCGGCCGCGCGCTCCTTGACTGACGATTCGTGTAGGCCTCGGTGTTCCATCCACTTGTCATTTCCGACCTGACTTCAGCTTCGAGTGGTTAGAAATAACCTATTGATTAAAAAGAAATTAATGCAGACGCCATCGAGAGTGTCAAGACTGAAACAACTTTGTGTCCTGTTTGTATCAATAAGTTAATGTGTTGTTTTTAATGATATTTTATCCGGAATTTGTCCCCGCAAGGTCGCGGACTGTTTCACCAGGCTAACACTCGCCTGGGTCATATCGCCGTTATCCCCGCCGCATACTCCTCGTTTTCCCACTCCCTTCGATAATTTCCCCACTGCTATCAGATGATTAACAAAAACTGGCACGGCACGTGCTCTGTGTTACATGCCTGCAGCGGGATCTTCGAGGGCTCGTAACAGATCTTCGGCTGAGCAGGCAGAGAGAACCGACGCCGGTGTCGATCTGTGGATCGTCCGGCAGGACGAAAGGGATTCAGCCGAACTGAACGGGAGTGTGATCATGAAAGCTTATGCAATTGCGGGTACGTCCCTGCTGGCGCTGGTCATGGCGATTTCTACCGCCCAGGCCTATGGCGGCGGCGGTATCGATGACAATGTTCTGGCGATTGGCGGCTCCAGCGGCAGTGCCGATGGTGGCAATGGCTATGGTAGCGGCTTCGGCATCGGCGGTGACGCCGACGGTGGCAACGCCGGAAGCGGCAGCAAGGACCACGGTCGCCGGGGCTTTGGCGGTGGTTCCGGTGACGGCGACGGCGGCGATGCCACCGGTGGCGACGGCCTCGGTCTGGGGCTCGGTGCCGGGGGGAATGGCGGTGCTACTGGCCGCGGCGGTGACGCCTGGGCCATGAGCAACTCCTACAACACCACCACCAACACCGACGTGCGGGTCATGTCGATGCAGAAGATGAGCTCCGTCGTCATCGGCGGGGGCATCAAGGTCATCGGCGGCGATGGCGGCAATGGCGCCAGGGGCGGTGACGGCGGCACCAACGTCGCAGTCAGCGTCGGCGTCGGTGTCGGCGGCCATGGCGGCTTCGGTGATGGCGGCGACGGTGGAGATGCCGGCGCACTCGGCCTTGGCGCAGGCAAGGGCGGAGATGGCACCGGTGCCGGTATCGGTCTCGGTGCAGGCAAAGGGGGCAGCTCCGCTGCCGCGTCACTCAGTGCCTCAGGCTCCCAGGCCGGCAATCTTGACCATGGGGAGAACTCGGGTGACGGCGATGGCACCGGCACCGGGGTTGGCCTTGGAGGCCTGCTAGGCCTTGGCGAAGGCAGTGGGGCCGGTATCGGTGCCGGAGTGGATGGCACCCAGGATGCCGGGTCTGAATCCGACTCTACCTCAGCGGCGGCTGCGGGTAACGGAGGCGCAGGCACCGGAACTGGCAACGGCAGCGGCACCGGCACTGGGGCCGAAGGCAACGGCAGCGGTTGGGCCGGTGCCGTGGCAGGCAACGGCGCTGCCGGCTATGGCGGTGGCGGCGGTGGCGGCCAAGGCGTCGCCGGTGCGGCCAACGCAGTGGGGGCCAATGGTGGCGCCGGTGGCAACGGAGGCAACGGTGCTGCAGCGGTGCTGCGTACCGGTGCGGCCAGCATCTCCGTGGCGGCCGGAGGCGTCTATGGTGGCGTAGCCAACATGAACAACTCCACCGGCTTCTACAACTCCCAGCTGTCCGGTACCAGCATCTCGGCCCACAGTGGCGTGAGCATCGGCAACTGATGATGGCTCGGGCCTCGCGAGAGGCCCGCTTGTCCCAACCGGGAACTGGCGGAGAGGACCTCCGCCGGTTCCTTCACTGCCAGGTTTCAGTCAGTGGAGGCAGGGAGATGAAGCGTTCAGAACATACCAAGTGGCTCGTCATCGGCATCATGGTGTTTTCCGCCAGTCTGGTGTCGACCGCGCAAGCCGAGGAAACATCGGGCGAGGGCTTTGGCGCACTGGAGGCCATGCCGACGGAATCCATGGAACAGACCCGCGGACGTGATGGTGTCAATCTGCACCTGGAGCGCGTCAACGTACAGAGTGTTCAGGACATGGATGCCATTACCGCCGGTTCGAGTTTCCAGGTGCTCAATGGCGACATGGCGACCGGGAATATCACCTTCGAGAGAGGCTCCATGGGGCATTATAACGGTACCGGCATCTTCAATAGCGTGACGGGTAATGCCAACGCCATCAATAACGCGATCGGCATCAGCGTCTACATTTCCAATCCATGAGATGGGAGCGCCGATAGCGATAATCATGCTCTAGTCTTAAATACGGGAAGCGGATGTCGGCATCCGCATGTCTCGTTTCCCAGAGGCCGTGATCATGCGCAAGATGTTGAAAAGCTCTTTCCTGTTGTTCGCTTTGATTCTGGCGAGCGGAAAGGGCTTTGTCATGTCCGCTGAGGCGGGAACGGTTCGAATCTTCAATCCTTTCGGAAGCTTCGAAGTAGAAGCCAAGAGTCTCTCGGAAATCAGCTGGGAACGAGTGGTTCGTCAACAGTACGATTTCAGCTGCGGGTCAGCTGCCATCGCTACCCTGCTGACCTATCACTATGATCGACCTACCACCGAAACCGAGGTTTTCGAGTCGATGATTCATAACGGGGATCGTGATCAGATCGAAACGTTTGGTTTCTCCATGCTCGACATGAAACGTTACCTGGATAATCATGGGCTCAACGCCGATGGATTCGAAATATCCCTGGATGACTTCATCCATATCGGGGTTCCCGCCATCACGCTGATAAATACAGGTGGCTATAAGCATTTCGTCGTCGTCAAGGGGATGGATGCCAATAACGTACTGGTGGGCGACCCGGCAGCCGGTACGGTCGTGGTGCCCAAGAGTATCTTCGAGGGGCTGTGGAGCAACAAGGTGCTCGGAGTCCGCAATGACGTGGAACTGGCTCGAGCGAATTTCAATAATGAGCAGGACTGGCGTGTGCGCCCTCCTTCTCCCATCGAGTCAGGGCTACAGCGCAGCAGCGTGGGGTCATACTTGCTGACATTGCCAGGCGCCAACGAGTTGGGTAGGTAATATTCTCACAGGAGTTACCGACCATGAGCATGTACATGAACGGTGGTTCATCAGCGGAGAAAGCAAGGGGTAGAAGCCGCTGGTGGATGGCATTTCTGCTGTCAGGTTCCTTGTTGTCCGTAGCGGGTGCGGCTAACGCATCCGGGGATACTCAGGGAATTCTGTCGGCAGGGACCCACGATATTTATTATCGAGGAGAAGTCCTTTCCAATGATGGCATGGCGGATCTGCGTGGCGGGTTCAAGCTGGCAGGGATGGACATGAGCTTCGGCGCTACGCTATCCACCATGATCAACGACAAGGTGCGTTACATCACTCAGGTGGCCTTCGATAACGCCGGAACAAGAGTGCTGTCCAGCACGCTGGAGAAATCCGGGATAGGTTCCGGAACCGTAACACAAATTGGACCGAGTGGTGGAAGTGGGGCTCCTGGACAAGGTACTGGGGGAGGAGTCGGTGGCATAGGGAATGCGGGAAGCAGTTCAGGTGTCGGCAATAGCGTCAACGCTGCCGATATTCGCGGTCAGCTTAACCTGGCGGGGTTATCGGATTTTTCCGGCGTGCTGTTCAGTGATTCCAATGGCGGTATGACGGCAGCGCTTCATCGTATCACCCGCAACGCCATCGTCAGCAGCCTATCGACGACTGCCAGCGGGCTGACCATCAGCAACGATGTTGACGTGAGCGTGCATGTCATGAACATTGGCGAAGTCAAGGCTTCCCGACAGCGTGCCATGATTCTCAACTCGCTTCAGGGATTACCTCGCTGAAAGAAATACTTCTGGAGACATGAAAAAGGCTGCCAATGGCAGCCTTTTTCAATACGCTTTTACAACACATCCGGTCTTTCAGGTACTATGCCTAGACCTAGAAGACATTGAGACCGATGGGAGTACGCAGGGTCAGAGTCGTATCCGGCGCATCCTCGGTGACCCCGAATTCGAGCCCCAGGTTGAACACGGAATCATTGGACATCTGATAGGACCACCCCAGTAGCATGGAGCCGACGTTCAGGCTTCGGCTACTCTGGGTAATGGAATTCCCCGTATCAGGATTGACGAAGGTGGTGTCCGTTTCCTGAATGAAGTCGTTCTTGTAGCCCAGGGTGAATGACGACTTCGGATTGATCGAGTAGGACATACCAAGGCTGAGGCGTACGGCATCGCCAGGATCGACTTCCTTGACCCGGACATCACCAACGTTCTCGTTGATGTCGTCCTTGAGGTTAAAGAGATAGCCCAGGTTGGCGAAATAGACCGCGGGGGCCGATGGCAGCAGCATGGTCACACTAGGCTCGATGGAGTGGAAGCCGGAACCCGTCGGCAACTCCTTTTCTATGCCATTGCTATCTCGATCGACGTCGAAGGGGCCTTCACCGGTAGTGGACTTGTAGCGCAGGTTACCCACGAAGAAGGGGCCGCCGTTACGGCCGCTGTTCATCTGATAATGCGCAGCCAGCTCGATATCCCCCAGTCCATCGCCGGACTGGCTCCTCTCGAGATCGAAAGGTTCGTTGGCTTCGTTGACACTGAAGTTGGCCGTGTCGTCGCGGTACAGATAGGGCAGTCGCAGCTCCATTTCCAGGCGATCCGTCACCCCCAGACGTCCTGTGACGGCGGCGGTGAAGGTGTCGCGATCGATATCCTCGGCAGCCAGCACACCGATCTGCAGGGTGCTCAGGATCTCAACCCCGCGAAACGTCAGTCGATTGACGCTGGCATGGGAATACTGAAACTCTGGCTCTATGACCAGGCGCCCCTTGGGGGTCAGGACACCGCCGATGTCCGGAATGGCCTGGATCTCCGGTGCCTCTTCCGTGGGCGGTGGACGCTGCCCTACGGGTTGGATGTCATTGTCGGCATTGGTCTGTGCCCAGGCTTGGCCCGCCAGTGAGAATGGCACCAGGCCGAATGCTAGAGCGAAACCCCTGTGGATAACCTTCATTATGCTGTCCCTCTATCCCTTTGGTATGAGACCGAGTGGCGCTCATGGCTCCGACTGGATCATGGAGCCATCCCCCCTCAGTAAGAGATTAGAACAAAAAATTAATCTTGCTTATTAGCAGTTTATTTATATCGTATGATCATGAATACGATGCCCTGTGACAGCCTGGAGCACCCCCTCGAACGAAGTCTGGCATATGGTACCGTTGACGTGGTGAAGGAATACCGTTTATAGAGTAAGTACTTGATTTTAAAAATATAAGCTGTGATGAAAGGGGCGTTATCGCCCTTTGCTGACGGTGGACAGGTGCAAGACTTTCGGAGAAGCGCTATCCCCTCCCCTAGAGTCTCTCTTGTCGCCAGCGGCCTCGTTACCTCGGTTGACACCATGCTTATCCATCAGGCGATATAGGGTAACCCGAGAGATGCCAAGCTCACGAGCGGTATGCTGAATATTGAACGAGTTGCGTGCCAATGCAGCCATCACGACGCTGCGTTCGGCAATGTCCCGTGCTTCCTCGAGGCTTTCGGCATACCGTGAGGCTGACTGTCGGCGCTCGAGTCCAAGGTCGGTCGGCCTGATCAGGGAGTGCTCGCACATCACCATGGCCCGTCGGATCCGGTTGATGAGCTCACGAATGTTACCCGGCCATTCATAAAGACGCATGATAGCCAGGCTTTCCTTGGTGAATCCCCGTACCTGTATGGATTTTTCGCTGGCGAATTTGTTGAAGAAATGTCTCGCCAGTATCTCGATGTCGTCCCCGCGTTCGCGAAGTGGTGGAACCTTGATCTGAAGCACATTCAGCCTGTGGAAAAGGTCTTCGCGAAAGGTGCCTTTCTCGACCGCTTCTTCCAGGTTCACATGAGTGGCAGCAAGCACGCGAACATCCACGGTAATTTCCTTTAATCCTCCGACGCGCTGGATCGTCCGGTTCTCCAGGAAACGTAGTAGATTGACCTGCATATCCAAGGGAAGATCGCCGATCTCATCGAGAAAAAGGGTGCCGCCTTCCGCCCCTTCTATGATCCCGATCTTGCGCTGGCTGGCACCGGTAAAGGCCCCCTTTTCATGGCCAAATAGCTCAGACTGTATCAGGTTGGCCGGCAGGGCCCCGCAGTTGATGGCATTGAAAGGAGCATTGGCTCTGAGGGACTCTTCATGAATTGCGCGTGCCGTTAACTCCTTGCCGGTGCCAGATTCCCCCCGAATGAAAACGGGTGCATCGACCGTGGATACCTTATGGATGGTTCGATACAGTGCCTTCATGGAAGGACTAGCACCCACCATATGGCAATCCTGGCATTCCTCGAGTCGATCGTCGTCGTGGTGTGACAGTACCAGGCTGGCAAACGAATGCTGATGGGATAGCGATTGATGTAGCTTTTCCAGGTCGGTCGAGATGGTGTGATAGCCACTGAATAGTCGGCTTATCATTCTGCAGGACGATGCATCCTTGATCAACGTTTCTGGAATGACGGCAATCCAGCGAGTAGAGAGCTCATTCAGAACCCCCTCAATGCTGGATAATGTCTCGAGACATGAGGCATCCAAATAAATGATGCCAACAAGAAAATCATTGCTGCTGTGCAGAATGCGCTGGATTTTCTGCAGGCTTTCGACGTGAGTGATATTCCAGTCCCTTTCCTCGAGACCGGACATTATCTCATCAAGGTGGCCATCCATTTTTCCAACAACGATCAAATCGTTTGTCGCTTTCATAGCAGGACCTTGGAATGAGGTTTTTGATTTATTAGAAAAGATGAAAATTTAACAATGCTCTTCATCCAGCCTGAAAACCTAGCATGGCTGGAGAAATGTCATCAGATGGTTTTTCTCATTGGGCTCTCTCATTCTCCGTTGGCTCTCCTGGTGGTTAGCGGAGGCGGCGCACCCAGGTTCTGACGGGCCCAATTGACAGCTTGTAATCGATTGTGAACATCGATTTTCTTGAAGATATTGTAGAGATGGGATTTGACCGTATGTTCGCTGACGAAAAGACGATCGGCAATCTCCATGTTCGAGGCCCCTGAGCCGAGTAGTCCTATGATCTCCAGCTCTCGCTGGGTGAGTCCGCATGCCGGGCGGTAGGCATTGATCTGGTGCTGGCGATAGAATTCCAGCATGCGGCCCATGAGCGAGCGTGACATCCACAGATGGCCTTCCAGTAAGGTGCTTAGCCCCTTGCAGATCAATGGCAGAGGGTCGTCACGGTAGAAAATGCCCTGTAGATGCATGCAGGAGAGCGTTTCAACGCCATGGTCTTCATCACGAAGATTGAACGCGGCAAGTGAGGTATGAGGCCGCTCTGCGGCACGGGACTGCCATGCCTGCATGGTCGTATCCGCCATGTGGTCAACGTCGAGGAGCACCAGCACATCGTTGGTATCCCGTGGTTTCCAGGCGGTTCCCGGCGCAGTGATGCTGACCGAGCATCCGAGCTGCTGGCGTAGATAGTCGGCGAATAGCTGTGACTGTGGATTGGACTCTGTCACCAGCAAGATCAGGCGCTTATCTTGTACCATTTTGTAACCTCAAGGGGCTGAGTTTGAGGTAGCTCATGCTCTTTCACGAGCATTCCCGGTCATGGCTCATTTTCTTCCGATCTCAAGTGTCGGACGTAATGTAAGTTTTTGTTACTAACTTTTAGCTATATAGAGATCTTTTTTTATTACATGAGATAGTTTTGATAAGCTAGCGCAGCATTATCAGTGTGTTATAGTCGATTTGTCCTAGTGGCGTATGAAGTTATTCATCCTGGGGATATGACGAATTGCACACCGTCTGGACTCGCTTGCCTTTGTATCCACCAGACATCCGAGCGGTGCCGGCTTGACTCCCTTCCTCTACCTCCTCCCCTCCCCCTAGAATGTGTCCCCATGAACATGATGGGCGAGGTGCACGAATGAATACTCCCCTGGTGCTAGCCAGTGGTAATGTCGGCAAGTTGCGCGAATTCGGGCGCTTGCTCGAACCGTTGGGCTTCGAGGTCCGGCCCCAGTCCGATTACGCGGTATCCGACGTCGAGGAAACCGGGCTGACCTTCGTCGAGAACGCCTTGCTCAAGGCTCGAGAAGCCAGCCGTGTCAGTGGATTGCCGGCGCTGGCCGACGATTCGGGGCTGGCCGTGGATGCCCTGCAGGGGCGTCCTGGAATCTATTCCGCACGCTTCGCCGGTGAGCCGAAAAATGACGAGCGCAATAACGCGCATCTGCTCGAGGCCCTGAGCGAAGTCTCCGCCGACAGGCGCACCGCTCGCTATTGGTGTGTCCTCGTCCTGCTGCGTCATGCGGAGGATCCCGTCCCGCTGATCGTTCAACGGAGCTGGGATGGCAGCATTCTGACTGAAGCGCGTGGTGATGGTGGGTTTGGTTACGATCCGCTGTTCTGGATACCTGAGCGTGGCATGACGGCCGCCGAGCTTTCTGCCGAAGAGAAGAATCGTTTGAGCCATCGCGGTCGAGCCTTGCGTGCCCTGGTCGCTCAGCTCGATGCTCGATCGCTGTCAGCATGAGCATGCCGTTGCCACCTGTCGCCCTCTACGTCCACGTTCCCTGGTGCGTGCGCAAATGCCCCTACTGCGATTTCAATTCACATGGCGTGGGTGCGTCGGCGAGCCTGCCGGAAGAAGCCTATCTGTCGGCGCTGATCGCCGATCTTGAGGCCGATCTCGCCCTGGCCGAGGGGCGAGAGCTGGTCAGCATCTTCATCGGAGGCGGTACGCCCAGCCTGATGTCGGACGGTTTCTATCGACGATTGCTGGAAGCCGTGTCGGCGCGACTGCCCTGGGCAGCGGACATCGAGATCACCCTGGAGGCCAATCCCGGGACGCTGGAGCGCGGTCGCTTTGCCGGCTACCGCGAGGCAGGCATCAATCGCCTCTCGATCGGGGTACAGAGCTTTCAGCACGCCCAACTGACCGCTCTTGGACGCATCCATAGCGGTGATGACGCTCTTGCGGCGGTTGGTGAGGCGCGCGCGGCGGGGTTCGACAACCTCAACCTGGACCTGATGCATGGCCTACCGGGTCAGACGCCTGCGCTGGCCATCGCAGACCTGGAGACGGCCTTGTCGCTGGCCCCCGAGCATCTGTCCTGGTATCAGCTGACCCTGGAGCCGAATACCGAATTTCATTCGCATCCACCTCGGCTGCCCGAGGAAGAGATCCTCTGGGACATCCAGGATCTTGGCCACGAGAGATTGGAATCGGCAGGGCTCGAGCGCTATGAGATTTCCGCCTACGCCCGGCCTGGCCGCCAGGCGCGGCATAATCTCAACTACTGGTGCTTCGGTGACTACCTCGGGATAGGTGCCGGCGCTCATGGCAAGCTCAGCCGTCGGAGCGATTCCGGCCTGGACATAGAGCGGCGCTGGAAAACCCGCCAGCCGAATTCCTATCTGCGCCGACAGCATGATCCCCGCGGCTTCCTGGCTGGCCGTGAAGCCATTGCGCCGCGAGAGCTGCCGCTGGAGTTCGCGATGAACGCGCTGAGACTCGTCGAGGGCGTTCCTCTGTCGACCTGGAAGGCCCATACGGGGCTCCCCGACGATCGGTTGCTGACCTGTCTCCAGGCGGCGAGCAAAAAAGGACTTCTGGTGGAAGACGAGGAAAGGCTTCGAGCCTCACCCCAGGGTCTATTATTCTTGAATGAATTGCTGGCCCTGATCGATGAGACGGGCTAGACGCATTGCCATACGTCAACATGGAGTCGACGACATTATGACCAAGACCGTTCGCATGATCGCGCCGCTGGCGGCCGCCGTCCTGCTGGTCGGCTGTACCACCACCGACCCCTATTCCGGGCAGACCCAGCGCAGCAAGACCGGTACCGGAGCGGCCATCGGCGCCGTGGTCGGTGCCGCCGCCGGGGCCCTCAGTGGCGACGGCAGCACCAGTCGACGCGATCGCGCGCTGATCGGCGCCGCCGTTGGGGCCGCCGCCGGTGGCGGTATCGGCGCCTACATGGACAAGCAGGAAGAGCAGCTGCGGCAAAGCATGGAAGGGACCGGTATCGGTGTCGAACGACAGGGCAACGACATCATCCTCAACATGCCGAGCAGCGTGACCTTTGGCTTTGATTCCAGCGAGCTGACCATGCAGGCGCGCAATGCCCTGAATGACGTGTCCTCGGTGCTGACGCAATATCCGGAGACGCGCGTCAATATCGCCGGCCATACCGACAGCACCGGCGATGCAGCCTACAATCAGCGTCTCTCTGAGCGCCGTGCCCAGGCTGTCGGCGGCTACCTCTCGCAATCCGGTGTCGCATCCAACCGTCTCTACATGAACGGCTATGGCGAGAACCAGCCGGTAGCGAGCAACGAGACCGAATCCGGGCGGGCCCAGAACCGTCGTGTGGAGATCACCCTGACGCCCATCAACCAGGGCTGATCAGGCCTCACATGCCGCCCGTCGCCGGCCCGTCTCCCTCGTGGGGGCGGGCCTTTTCCTTGCTGAATACCCGATATCCGCCATGCTTTCCTACCAGCACGCCTACCATGCCGGCAACTTCGCCGACGTTCACAAGCATCTGACGCTTT
Source organism: Halomonas organivorans (assembly GCF_014192055.1). Classification (GTDB taxonomy): domain Bacteria; phylum Pseudomonadota; class Gammaproteobacteria; order Pseudomonadales; family Halomonadaceae; genus Halomonas; species Halomonas organivorans. The sequence goes on from NZ_JACHXM010000012.1 coordinate 84,977, forward strand.
ATGCCGTCGGCGATTACCTTTTACGTAAAAAAACACCCATTACGTATATGGATACTCATGCGGGTCGCGGGCTCTATCCGCTGGCGGCAGCTGAGACGGCACGGCTACAGGAGTACCAGGACGGTGTCGCGCGTCTATGGGAGGCCCGCTCGAGGCTTGCCGGCACCCCTCTGCTGGATGTTTGGTTGGCCGCACTGGCCGAAGCCCAATCCGGTGCTTCGCTCGATCACTACCCTGGCTCTCCCTGGTGGTTATCGCATCGGCTTCGGGAACAGGACCAGCTGCGCTTGTTCGAACTGCATCCCGGAGAGCACGAGCATCTTTCCGGTCAGGCCTTTGCCAGCAGGGTGAGGTATGTCCATGGGGATGGCCTGGCGGGTCTGCTGTCAGCACTGCCCGTCAAGACGCCGCGGCTTTGCGTGCTGATCGATCCCAGCTATGAGCGCAAGGCGGAGTATGAAGAGGTGGCCGAGACCGTGCTCTTGGCCATGCGCAAGGTGCGCCATGCCGTGGTCATGATCTGGTACCCGCTGTTGCCCGCCGGACGCCATCAGGTGCTGTTGGAAAGCCTGCGCGACGGCGGGCTGCGCAAGATCTGGCGCAGCGAACTGACGCTGGACGATCCCGGTGAGCGGCACGGCATGTACGGCAGCGGCATGCTGGTGGTGAATCCGCCCTGGGGACTCGGCGAGCGGATCAATGAGGCCATGGGTGCGCTGCTGCCGCTGTGGGGACCCTCCGCCCGGCATCGCGGCGACTGGTGGGTGGAAGAATAGTATTGTGGCGAGCATGCCCGACGCCGGAGCGTGTGCCGGGCGCTAGCGACTCGCTTGCTTGCCGAGGCAGGAGCTGCCGCGGATCTCGCCCGGCGGGGGGGGCGGAAAGCCGGTGTCAGGCCCCGACTTCTGCGCCCTATTTGCCGATGCAGAAGCTGCCGAAGATCTCCCCCAGCAGGTCGTCGGCGCTGAACTCGCCGGTGATCTCCCCAAGCGCCTGCTGGGCGTCGCGCAGGTCTTCGGCGAGCAGCTCCCCGGCCCCGTAACCCGATAGCTGCGCCTCACCGTTACAAAGTGACTGTCCGGCGCGGTCCAGGGCATCCAAATGACGCCGCCGGGCCGAGAAGCGTCCCTCGGTGGTCGTCGAGTATCCCATTATCGCCTTGAGATGCTCCTTCAGGTTATCCACACCCTCGCCGGTCTTCGCCGACAGCCGCACCACCGGGGTGGCTGTGGACAAGTCGAGACCGGGCGTTTCGTGGCTGGTATCCACCTTGTTGCGAACCAGGGTCAGGCGAGAAGGGTCCGCCAGGCGCTCGACGAATTCTGGCCAGATGGCCATGGGATCGAGCGCCTCGGTGGTGGCGGCATCGACCATCAGCAGTACTCGATCGGCCTTGGCGATTTCTTCCCAGGCTCGGGCGACTCCGATGCGTTCCACGGCGTCCGGGGTATCGCGCAAGCCGGCGGTGTCGATGACGTGCAACGGCATGCCGTCCAGGTGAATGTGCTCGCGGAGCACGTCCCGGGTGGTGCCTTCGATCTCGGTGACGATGGCGGTTTCCTGGGCGGTGAGTGCATTGAGCAGGCTGGACTTGCCGGCGTTGGGGCGACCGGCAATCACTACGCTCATGCCCTCGCGCATCAGCGCCCCCTGTGCTGCCGCAGCGCGCACTTCGCCCAGTTCGTTCTGCACCTCGGCCAGCTTGCCCGCCACATGGCCATCGGCCAGGAAGTCGATCTCCTCCTCGGGGAAGTCGATGGCCGCCTCGACGTACATGCGCAGCTCGATCAGACGCTGGACCAGTGTCTCGACTCGCCGCGAGAACTCACCCTGCAGCGAGCGCAGGGCGTTCTCGGCGGCGCCCCGCGAACTGGCCTCGATCAGGTCGGCGATCGCCTCGGCCTGGGCCAGGTCCAGCTTGTCGTTGAGGAAGGCGCGCTCGGAGAACTCGCCGGGACGAGCGAGGCGAGCGCCCAGCCGCACGCAGTGCTCCAGCAGCAGATCCATGAGCACCGGGCCGCCATGCCCTTGCAGCTCCAGTACGTCCTCGCCGGTGAATGAGTTCGGCCCTTCGAACAGCAGCGCGATCCCCTCGTCGATCATGCCGTGCTCGCCCCGGAAGGGGCCATAGAGGGCGTAGCGCGGTGCAGGGCAATGTCCCAGCAGGCTCTCGGCGATCGCTCGGCAGGCGGGCCCTGAGACGCGAATGATGCCTATGCCGCCACGACCGGGAGGCGTAGCCAGGGCGGCAATGGTGTCCTGTGGATAGAGGCTTTCGGCCATCGGTGACTCCTCGGTGAGACGTCGCTATTGTCCGTATCCGGCCCCTCAAACGCCAGACCCCCGCCGAGGCGGGGGTCTGGAGCAGGAGCGAAGACGCCGCTACGGGGCTTGCCGTTACTTCGTCTTCATGCCCTTGCCGACGTTGGGATCGGCCTCGATCCGACGCGTGATGAAGTACTGCTGGGCAATGGAGGTGATGTTGTTCACCACCCAGTAGATCACCAGACCGGCCGGGAACCACAGGAAGAAGAATGTGAAGACCACCGGCAGCAGCTTCATGATCTTCGCCTGGGTCGGATCCGGCGGCGTCGGGTTCAGCAGCTGCTGTACGAACATCGAGGCGCCCATCAGGATCGGCAGCACGAAGTAGGGATCCTTCACCGAGAGGTCCTGAATCCAGAACATGAAGGGTGCGTGGCGCAGCTCCACGGACTCGAGCAGCATCCAGTACAGGGCGATGAACACCGGCATCTGCACCACGATCGGCAGACAGCCGCCCAGAGGATTGATCTTCTCCTTCTGGTAGAACTTCATCATCTCCTGGGACATCTTCTGGCGGTCGTCGCCGTACTGCTCCTTCAGGCGCTGCATCTCCGGACCCAGCTTGCGCATCCGTGCCATGGACTTGTAGGCCTTGGCGGACAACGGCAGCAGGGCGGTCTTGACCAGCAGGGTCAGGATGACGATCGACCAGCCCCAGTTGCCGATCAGGTCCTGGATGTGGTCCAGCAGCCAGAACAGCGGGTTGGCGATGAACCACAGCCAGCCGAAGTCGACGGTCAGTTCCAGATGGGGAGCGACCGCCTCGAGACGATCCTGGACCTTGGGACCCATGTAGAGGGTGGCGCTCAGGTCGGCGGCGCTGCCCGGGGCCACGCTCTGCGAGGCTCCGGCGAACGCCGCCACGTTGCGTCCCTGTGAGTCGGTGGTCGCATAGTAGAGGTTCTTCTGGTCCTGGGGCGGCGCCCAGGCCGAAGTGAAGTAGTGCTGGATCATGGCGACCCAGCCGCCTTCGACGTCGCGGTTTTCGAAGTTGCCGTTCTTGATGTCTTCGAAGTCGACCTTCAGGTAGCTGTCCTCGGGCGTGGAGTAGGCGGCGCCCAGATAGGAGCGCATGCCCATCTTCGGGCCGGTCGAGGGGTCGCTGCTGTCGTCGCGAACCAGTTGGCCGATGAAGCGTGCCGTGACCGGGGTCTCGCCCTGGTTGTCCACGAGGTAGTCGACCTTCACCGCGTAGCTGTCGCGATCGAAGGTGAAGCGCTTGATGACGTCGACGCCGTTGACTTGGGCAGTAAGGTCAACCTGCAACTGGTTCGCGCCATCTCCAAGTCGGTATTCGGTCTGTTCGGGGGTAAAGGTCAGGCGGCCCTGATGGCCTTCCAGCTGCAGGCCGGAGCGGGCCACGTAGCTGCGCGACTGGTTGTCGGAGAGCAGTACGAAGGGCTGGCCGGAATCGAGGGCGTACTGATGCTGGGGGAGGGCGGCGTAAACGATGTCGCCGCCCTGGGGATCGATGCGCACGTCCAGGACGTCGGTGGCGACGGCCACCAGGTCGCGACTGTTGCTGGCCGGGGCCTGGCCGGGAATGCTGCCGGCCATGTCTGCCGTCGCCTGCTGGTTGGCAGGCACCGAAAGATCATCGCCGGAAGACGCCGAGGGCGCCTGGCCCGCGCTTGAAATGGCCGGGGCCTCGGGGGCGGTAGCCACCTGACCGTAATCCTGATTCCACTGCACGACGATCAGGTAGGCGAGGACCGCCAGGGGAATCAGCAGTAAGAGTCGTTTTACATCCATGAGGGGTCTGCTCGATGGGTGGTGAACAATCCGATGGCACGATGCCACTCGACGGTCCGACATACGCAAAAGCCTGCCGAGGGCAGGCTATCGTCGGCTCGCCGAGCGTCCCTTGGAAGCGCGGCGGCGTCAAGCAGGGGGGCGTCTGGCATGATCATGCGCATGTTGGCTCCTGGCGGTGCCGACAGCAGTGTGCAGGCGCATTATCACTGACTTGCCGTAGGGGCATCATGTTTCGCCGCCTTGGCAGCCTCGCGTTCCAGCCGTCGCCACATGCCATGAAGCTGGCGATGGACGGTGGCGTTATCGAGTTCATGAACGCCGCGTCTGGCAAGCAGCACGATATCCACAGGAGGGAGTCGATGCTGGCTCAGGCGGATGGACTCGCGCGCCAGGCGCTTGAGACGGTTGCGGTCGACGGCTCGACGCACGTTCTTCTTGCTGAAGATCAGCCCGAGGCGAGGATGTCCCATGGGGTTGGGCGAGGCCAGGGCCATTAATCCCTTGCCATGGACCTTGAAGGCCGCCGTCTCGAAGACACGTCGATAGTCCCCGGCGGTCAGCAATCGCAGCCGCCGGGGAAAGCCCTGACAGGACACGAGGTCCGCGCTCAGGCGCTCAGGCGCTTGCGGCCCTTGGCACGACGACGTGCCAGGACGGCACGACCGTTCTTGGTGGCCATACGAGCACGGAAGCCGTGCGCGCGCTTGCGCTTGAGAACGCTGGGTTGAAAGGTGCGTTTCATAACTCGTTATTCCCACGTGGTTTTTGGAACAAATCGGCGATTCAGAGGCGCCCGGGTTCCGGTGGGGAATCCGGGTAGATTCGGCTCAGGACCGGAAATTGTAGTGATTTTGTGCCCGCGGCGCAATTTTTCCTTGGCGACGCCAGCGGCGGCACCGGCCATGATCGGCCCATATGGCTACTACAGTTACTAAATAAGTCTTTTTATTAAACCCTGTTATTATTAATGGGGAAGGATTTTGTGGATAAGCATGATTTTCAATTAAAATACAAATAATTAAGCGATTCAATCTGGTGTGGATAGGCTATTGGAAAAAGGTGGAGGCCCCGTGGAGGAGCGGTGTACGTCTGCGGACATTATCCACAGGCCGGAGGTTGTTCCCAGGTGTCACGCATTCTCTCCCGCGCTTCCAGGCCATATTATCCACAGGCGTGGTGGAATCTTGGGTTCATGTGGATAACCTGGCAATCGCACGATACAATGCCCGGTCGTTCTTCAACCCAATGGTGAGGTCGCGTGTCGCTCGCTCTCTGGCAACAGTGTCTCGATACCCTGCAGGACGAACTGAGTTCCCAGCAGTTCAATACCTGGATCCGTCCGCTGCAGGCGGAGGAAGGGGAAGCCAACCAGCTGCGGCTGCTGGCTCCCAACCGTTTCGTGCGCGATTGGGTGAGTGACAAGTATGCCAAGCGGATCAGCGAGCTCATGCGCGAGCTCGCCCCTGCCAAGCCCCCCAAGGTGGTGTTGACCGTGGGGAGTCGCCGAGCCGCTGCGGCGCCTGCCCCGCAGCCCCGCGAGCTGGGCGATCCGGTGTCCGCCGCGCCGCGTGCTCCGGCGGTGCGTACGCCTCCGCGCGGGGATGTCGCCGACGAGAGTGAGATCGAACGGCTTCGTGACGAAGGGGCGGAGCCCGCTCGACGGCCTGGTGGTGAGCGCCAGGTGCAGGTCGAGGGTAGTCTCAAGCACAATAGCGGCCTCAATCCCAACTTCACTTTCGAGACCTTCGTCGAGGGCAAGTCCAACCAGCTGGCTCGGGCCGCCTCGCGCCAGGTGTCGGAGAATCCCGGCGGCGCCTACAACCCGCTGTTCCTCTATGGCGGTGTCGGTCTCGGCAAGACCCACTTGATGCATGCGGTTGGCAATGCCCTGGCAGGGCGGCGGGAGAATGCCCGGGTCGTCTACCTGCACTCGGAGCGATTCGTCGCCGACATGGTCAAGGCGCTGCAGCTTAATGCCATCAACGATTTCAAGCGCTTCTATCGCAGTGTCGATGCGCTGCTGATCGATGATATCCAGTTCTTCGCCGGCAAGGAGCGTTCGCAGGAGGAGTTCTTCCACACCTTCAACGCCTTGCTCGAGGGGGGGCAGCAGATGATCCTGACCTCGGACCGCTATCCCAAGGAGATCAGCGGGGTCGAGGAGCGGCTCAAGTCCCGCTTCGGTTGGGGGCTCACGGTCGCCATCGAGCCGCCGGAGCTGGAGACCCGGGTGGCGATCCTGATGAAGAAGGCCGATCAGGCCAAGGTCGACCTGCCTCATGATGCGGCCTTCTTCATCGCCCAGAAGATCCGCTCCAACGTCCGCGAGCTGGAAGGCGCACTCAAGAAGGTCATCGCCGACTCCCACTTCATGGGCAAGCCGATCACCCAGGACTTCATCCGCGAATCGCTCAAGGACCTGCTGGCCCTCCAGGACAAGCAGGTTGGCGTCGACAATATCCAGCGCACCGTGGCCGAGTACTACAAGATCAAGCTTGCCGATCTGCTCTCCAAGCGCCGCTCGCGCTCTGTGGCTCGGCCTCGGCAGGTCGCCATGGCGTTGGCCAAGGAACTGACCAATCATAGCCTGCCGGAAATCGGTGACGCCTTCGGCGGTCGGGATCACACCACCGTGCTGCATGCCTGCCGCAAGGTGCAGGCGCTTCAGGAAGAGAACGCGGATATCCGCGAGGATTACAAGAATCTACTGCGTCTATTGACCAGCTGATTCTCTCATATGCGATCGACCGGTCGGGTCGCCGGCCTCAATTCCTCCAGGACAAGAGAAGTGGAGTCGACATGAAATTTTCCATCTCCCGTGAAGCGCTGCTGCGCCCCCTGGCGCTGGTCGCCGGCGTGGTGGAGCGCCGCCAGACCCTGCCGGTGCTGTCGAACGTGCTGATCCAGGTCGAGCAGGATCAAGTCTCGTTGACCGGTACCGACCTCGAGGTCGAGCTGATCGGGCGCACCGTGGCGAGTCAAGTGGAGCAGCCCGGCGGCATCACCGTGCCGGCCCGCAAGCTGATGGACATCTGCAAGTCATTGCCCGATCAGGCCGAGATTCAGCTGTCCGTGGAAGAGGGCAGGGCGGTTCTGCGCAGCGGCCGCTCGCGTTTCACCCTGTCGACTCTGCCGGTCGCTGAATTCCCCAGCATCGAAGACGGCCAGAGTAGCGTCGAGTTGAGCCTGCCACGTGGCACTCTCAAGCATCTCATCGACGCGACCTCCTTCGCCATGGCGCAGCAGGATGTACGCTACTATCTCAATGGCATGCTGCTGGAATTCGCCAGTAACCTGGTGCGTACCGTGGCGACCGATGGCCACCGCCTGGCCGTCTGTTCCCGGCCGGCCGATATTCAGGTGGAGCCGTCCCAGAAATTGATCGTGCCGCGTAAAGGGGTGCTCGAGCTGGTGCGACTGCTGGACGACGGAGAAGAGCCGGTCAGCCTGACCCTCGGTGCCACCCACATTCGTGCCCACACCGGCGACTTTACCTTCACGTCCAAGCTGGTCGACGGCAAGTTCCCCGACTACGAACGGGTGGTGCCCCGTGGCGGCGACAAGGTATTTATCGCCGAGCGTGCCGAATTGCGCCAGGTGCTGTCGCGTACCGCCATCCTTTCCAACGAGAAATATCGTGGGGTGCGTCTCAATCTCGAGGAAGGCAACCTGCGGGTGATGGCCAATAACCCCGAGCAGGAGGAGGCCGAGGAAAACGTGGGCATCGAGTATGCTGGCCCGGCCATGGAGATCGGCTTCAACGTCGGCTACCTGGTGGACGTTCTCAACGTGCTTGACGAGGATCGGGTGCAGATGACCTTGGCCGACCCCAATAGCAGTGCGGTGATGGAAGAGCCGGGTGGTGGCGATGCGCTCTATGTCGTCATGCCGATGCGCCTCTGACGCTACCGTCGATTCTGCATGCCCCTAGATCGTCTCGTCTTCCAGGGTTTGCGTAACCTCCAGGCCCTGGAGTTCAGCCCAGGGCCTGGGATCAATATCTTCGTGGGTGCCAACGGCAGCGGCAAGACCAGCCTGCTGGAAGGCATTCACGTGTTGGGCATGGGGCGCTCCTTCCGCACGAGGCGGCTGCGCCATGCCATCTCCCATGAAGCCGAGAGCCTGACCCTCCATGGGCGCCTGATGGGCACTCCTCCCTTGCCGATCGGTGTGCGCCGCCATCGAGACGCCGACGAACTCGAGCTGCGCCTTGGCGGTGAGCGGCTGGAACGCCTTTCCGGGCTGGTCGAGGTATTGCCATTGCAGCTGATCAATCCGGATGCATTTCGCTTGCTCGAGGGATCTCCGTCTGGCCGCCGCGAGTTTCTCGACTGGGGAGTGTTTCACGTGAAACACGACTTTCTCGATGCATGGCGGCGCTATCGACGAGCCCTCAAGCATCGGAATGCCCTGCTCAGGCATGGTAGAATGCACGATGCTTCACTGGATGCCTGGGAGCAGGAGCTGGTGCTGTGGGGCGAACGGATGGATGCCTTGCGACGTGAATGGATGGCGGATTTCCAACCGGTATTCAGCGAGACCCTTGCCGGGCTGATCGAGCTTCCTGGCCTGAGCCTGCGTTACTCACGAGGATGGGACCGCAAGCGCCCCCTGGCGGAGGTGCTGCATCAGGGAAGAGAGACCGATCGTCAAATGGGGTTCACTCAGCAGGGGCCCCAACGGGCCGACTTGGGTATTCGCCTCGAAAAGCGGCCGGCCGTCGAGGTGCTGTCGCGAGGCCAGCAGAAGCTGGTGGTGAGTGCTCTCAAGCTGGCCCAGGGGCGGCTGCTGGAACAGGCCACTGGCCAGTCCTGCATTTATCTGATCGATGATCTTCCCGCTGAACTGGACCAGGCGCACCGCCGGGTTTTCTGCGCCTGGTTGGAGAAAATGCGCTGTCAGGCATTCATCACTAGTGTCGACCCGGAGGCTCTGGCCGGCTCGTGGAGCACGCAGACGCCGGTGGCGATGTTTCACGTGAAACGCACCGATTCGGGGCAGGGGCAGCTGCTGCCAACGGACAGACAGACTTCATGACGGAGTAGTCAATGAGCGAACAGGCTTACGACTCATCGAGCATCAAGGTCCTCAAGGGGCTGGATGCGGTACGCAAGCGGCCCGGCATGTACATCGGCGATACCGACGATGGGACAGGCCTGCACCACATGGTGTTCGAGCTGGTGGACAACTCCATCGATGAGGCCCTGGCAGGATTCTGTAGCGAGATCCGGGTGGTTATCCATCCCGACGAGTCGATCACCGTCAGCGACAACGGTCGCGGTATTCCTACCGACGTGCACGAGGAAGAGGGCGTGTCGGCGGCCGAGGTGATCATGACGGTGCTGCATGCTGGCGGCAAGTTCGATGACAACTCCTACAAGGTATCCGGTGGTCTGCACGGCGTCGGCGTCTCGGTGGTCAACGCCCTGTCCGAAGAGCTCAAGTTGACCATCTGGCGTAACGGGCAGGTGCACGAGCAGGTGTATCGCCATGGCGTGCCGCAGGCGCCTCTCGGTGTGGTCGGCAAGACCGAGCAAACCGGCAGCCGGGTGCACTTCAAGCCTTCCCCCGAAACTTTCCATAACATCGAGTTCCACTACGATGTGCTGGCCAAGCGACTGCGCGAACTCTCCTTCCTCAACTCCGGCGTGGCCATCCGACTGATGGACGAGCGCAGCGGCAAGGAAGAGCTGTTCCACTATGAGGGCGGTCTCAAGGCATTCGTCGATCACCTGAACACCAACAAGACGGTGCTCAATCCCGTGTTTCACTTCAATGTGGAGCGCGAGGACGGGGTCGGCGTCGAGGTGGCGATGCAGTGGAACGACACCTTTGCAGAGAATATTTTCTGCTATACCAACAACATCCCTCAACGGGACGGTGGTACGCACCTGGCCGGCTTCCGCGCCGCGCTGACGCGAAGCCTGAATCACTACATCGATGCCGAGGGGCTGCTCAAGAAGGCCAAGGTCAATACTTCCGGCGACGATGCCCGGGAAGGCCTGACCGCGATCATCTCGGTCAAGGTGCCGGATCCCAAGTTCTCCTCCCAGACGAAGGACAAGCTGGTCTCCTCAGAGGTGAAGACCGCCGTCGAGCAGGAGATGGGCCGTCAGCTCTCGGAATACCTGGTCGAGCGGCCCAATGAAGCCAAGGCCATCGTCAACAAGATGCTGGATGCGGCTCGGGCCCGTGAGGCGGCACGCAAGGCGCGTGACATGACCCGGCGCAAGGGAGCCCTGGACATTGCCGGGCTGCCCGGCAAACTGGCGGACTGTCAGGAGAAGGATCCTAGCCTGTCGGAACTGTTCCTGGTGGAGGGTGACTCGGCAGGCGGCAGTGCCAAGCAGGGACGCGATCGGCGGACCCAGGCGATCCTTCCCCTCAAGGGCAAGATCCTCAATGTCGAAAAGGCGCGCTTCGACAAGATGCTGTCGTCGGCCGAGGTGGGAACGCTGATCACCGCGCTCGGCTGCGGCATCGGTCGTGAGGAATTCAATCCCGACAAGCTGCGCTATCACTCCATCATCATCATGACCGATGCGGACGTCGACGGCTCGCACATCCGCACCCTGCTGCTGACCTTCTTCTTCCGGCAGATGTCCCAGCTGATCGAGCGCGGTCATGTGTTCATCGCACAGCCGCCGCTCTACAAGATCAAGCGTGGCAAGCAGGAGAGCTATCTCAAGGACGAACAAGCACTTACCGACTATCTGACCACTACCGCCATGGATGGCGCGCGCCTCCATGTGAATGCCGATGCCCCGGGAATTGCCGGCGAGCAGCTACAGGCGCTGGTGGACCAATATCGTGACGTGATGCGCCGGATCGATCGCTTGTCGCGTGTCTACCCCGATGTGGTGCTGCGCAAGATCGTTCACGCGGCGCACCTCGACGGCGAGGAGAGCCTGCGCGATCGCGTCACCATGCAGAACTGGATCGAACATCTCCAGGCTGAAATGGATGCCCTGGTGGCCTACGAGGGTGGCCCTCGCTATACCTTCCGTCTGGAGGAAGACAGCGAGCGTGGCTTCCATCTGCCTGCGGTGAGCCTGACCGCCCATGGCGTGACTACCGACTATGTCTGGGGCGTCGATTTCTTCACCAGCGCCGATTATCGTGCCATCGCCAGTCTGGGGGAGACCCTCGACGGGCTGGTCGAGGAGGGCGCCTTCGTGGCCCGTAGCGAGCGTCAGCACCCCATTGGCAGTTTCTACGATGCCCTGGAGTGGCTGATGAGCGAGGCGCAACGCGGCCTCTCGATTCAGCGCTACAAGGGGCTGGGTGAGATGAACCCCGATCAGCTCTGGGAAACGACCATGGATCCGGAAACGCGCCGCATGCTGCGAGTGTCCATCGAGGATGCCGTGGCCGCCGACATGATGTTCAACACATTGATGGGCGACGAGGTTGAGCCGCGCCGCGACTTCATCGAACGTAACGCCCTGGTCGCCAACCTCGACGTCTAACCGGGCGAGGCGATGTTTCACGTGAAACGCGACTAGCACAGGGCTGCAGGCGTCGAGCGACAAGAAAACCCCGAAGGTTCAGCCTTCGGGGTTTTCTGTTATGGAGGTCGAATCCATGCTGCTGATTCGCAGCCCGCAGCCCGCAGCCCGCAGCCCGCAGCCCGCAGCCCGCAGCCCGCAGCCCGCAGCCCGCAGCCCGCAGCCTACAGCTGCTTTTCGAGCAGCCAGTCGACGAAGGCGGCCAGGTCGTCGAACAGCGATGTCCGGCCATCGCTGGTCAGCTCGGGATACTTGGCAAGGGTACGCTCTCCCTTGCCGGTGCGCACCAGCACCGGATGGCAGCCGACCGCTTCGCCGGCCTCAAGGTCGCGCAGGCTGTCACCGACCATCCAGCCTCCCGTCAGGTCCTCGATACCGAGCTCCGCGCCCAGTCGCTTGAGTAGACCTGGCAGCGGCTTACGGCACTCGCAGCCATCGCTGGGGCCATGTGGGCAGTGGGCAATGGCGGCGATCTGGCCGCCGGCATCCGCGACGAGGGTGTTCAGCCGTTCGTGCATTGCCGCCAGCGTGGCTTCGTCGTAGTACCCGCGGGCGATCCCGGACTGGTTGGTGGCCACCACCACCGTCCATCCCGCCTGGGAGAGCCGAGCAATGGCCGTGATGGCCTGTGGGTAGGGCAGGAACTCGTCGAGGGACTTCACATAGTCGTCGGAATCCTGATTGATCACGCCATCGCGATCGAGGATGACGAGTTTCTCGGCAAGCGGCATATCGCGCTCCAGGCAAGATGCTAGGTAGTCTGAGTCGGAAGTGTTTCACGTGGAACAGGCAATGCCAAGCTTGCCTGGACTGCGTCCGTCGCTGGAAGATCTTCGCAGCCCGCAGCCCGCAGCCCGCAGCCCGCAGCCCGCAGCCCGCAGCCCGCAGCCCGCAGCCCGCAGCCCGCAGCCCGCAGCCCGCAGCCCGCA
>NZ_JACHXM010000013.1 GCF_014192055.1 Halomonas organivorans
GGTGGCGGCCATCGCCTGCATGACGTCCACCGGCTACACGCCGCTGATCGCCTCGCGGATCCGCTCGGGGCTGCCGATCGTCGGGCTGGCCCACAACCCCGTCGCCCAGCGGCGCATGGCGTTGTATCGCGGGGTGATCTCGCTGCCCTTCGACACCAGCGAGATGGATGCCGCCGAACTCAACGACCGCGCCATGGCGCTGCTGGTGGAGCGTGCCATCGCCGAGCCGGGCGATCACGTCATCCTCACCCGCGGCGATCACATGAACGCCCACGGCGGCACCAACACCCTGAAGATCCTCGATGTGAACGAGAGCCATCGCGCCGGCTAGTGGTGTAAACCCACTTGGTTCGGCCTCGGTTCATTGCTCCGTTCGATGCCGTTGCTCGCTGACCCCGATCGTCGCTGACGGCCGGGGTCATTTTGTATACAATAATGAGATACCGCTGTAGCCAGCTATTCTGAAACATGCGACAGTTCGGCGAGACCATCAGGGAGAACCATGTCATGAGCCATGCCTGGCACGAGGAGATGCAGGCCGAGATCAAGGCCGGCGGACGCGTCAGCGACCGCGACATCGCCGACAAGGTGCGCCACGCGGTGCTGATGCAGCGCCTGCCGCCGGGCACCAAGCTGCCCGAGGTGACGTTGGGCGAGGTGTTCGGCGTCAGCCGGTCGGTGGTGCGCAAGGCCCTGACCCGGCTGGCCTCCGAACACGTCGTCGACCAGCGCCCCAATCAGGTGGCCCGGGTGCGAGCGCCGAGCATCGAGGAGACCCGCGAGACCTTCGAGGCCCGGCGCCTGGTGGAAGGTGAGGTGGTTGCGCTGCTGGCTGGCCGGCTGTCCGCGGAGACCCTGGACGCGCTCAAGGTCCAGGCGCGGGAGGAGAGCGAGGCCTATCGCCGCGGCGACGAGCCGGCGCGCATCGAGCATTCGCTGAACCTGCACCACCTGCTGGCCGAGCAGTCGCCCAATCGGGTGCTGGGCGGCATGCTCACCGATCTGGTGCTGCGCACGTCCATCGTGGTTGCCCTCTACAAGCGTTCGGGGCTGGCGTCCTGCTATCAGGACGGCCAGCACGACCGGCTGCTCGAGCACCTGGCGGACGGCGAAGCCGAGGCGTCCCGCCGGGCCATCCACGACCACCTTCATGGCCTGGAGTCGCTGCTCGACCTGAGCCCTCGTGAGGCGCGCATCGACCTGATGTCGATCCTGGGGCGTACCCCGGAACAGGCCTGAGCGGCGGCCGTTCGGTCATCGCCAGCGAGACGAGAAACGGCACCGCCGCGCCCCCGGAAGGAGGCGCGGCGGTGCCGTTGTCATTGGTGGCTCCGCCGGCGGCGGGGCGGGTCGGCGTCAGGCCCTGGAGGAAGCTGCCTCGGTGCCGGCCGAGGCGCGACGCTCGCGGAAGGCGATCAGGAACAGCACCAGCACTGCCAGGGCGAACGCCGCCGGGAACAGCCAGATGCCTTGCCAGTCGTGGCCGCCGCTGGCCAGGGTGTAATGGTCGGTGACCTGCCCGGCGATCCAGAAGCCGATCAGCATGCCGACCCCGTAGGTGGCCAGGGTGATCATGCCTTGGGCGGCGCTCTTGAACTGCTCGCCGGCCTTGGAATCGGTGTAGATCTGCCCGGTGACGAAGAAGAAGTCGTAGCAGATGCCGTGCAGGGCGATGCCCAGCAGCAGCATGTAGAGCTGCCCCTCGGCGTCGCCGAAGGCGAACAGCGCGTAGCGCAGCGCCCAGGCCAGCATGCCGATCAGCAGCGTCTTCTTGATGCCGAAGCGGCCGATGAACAGCGGCAGCAGCAGCATGAACAGCACCTCGGAGGCCTGTCCCAGGGTCATCTTGCCAGTGGGATTGGCCACGCCGACCTCGGCCAGGAAGGGATTGGCGTTCTGGTAGTAGAAGGCCAGCGGAATGCAGATCAGCACCGAGGCGGCGAAGAAGATTGCGTAGTTGCGGTCCTTGAGCAGCGACAGGGCGTCCAGGCCCAGCACCTCACGCAGGCCGACCCGGCCGCTGGCCTTGGGCGGCGTGGCGGGCAGGGTGAAGCTGTATATGCCGAGTGCCAGCGATGCGATCGCCCCCATCAGGAAGGTGTTACGCAGCAGGCCCTCGCCGATGCCGTCGGCAGAGTCCCAGGCGAATACGTAGCTGATGCCGAGGCCGGCGACGATCCAGCCGAGGGTGCCCCACACGCGGATGCGGGCGAACTCCGTGGCCGGGTTGCGCAGCTGGTGGAACGAGACCGAGTTCACCAGCGCAAGGGTCGGCATGTAGAGGATCATGTAGGCCAGCACCAGCGGATAGAAGGCCGCGAAGTCCTCGGCCAGGTAGAGCCCGACCATCAGCGCCGCGCCCAGCAGGTGCAGCACCCCGAGCAGGCGCTCGGCGCGGAAGTAGCGGTCGGCGATCAGGCCGATGATGAAGGGCGCGATGATCGCCCCCCAGGACTGGGTGGCGAAGGCCATCCCGATCTGGCCGCCGCTGGCTTCCAGGTTGCTGGCCAGGAAGGTGCCCAGGGTGACGAACCAGCCGCCCCAGATGAAGAACTGCAGGAACATCATCAGGCTGAGACGTGAGCGTAGCAGTGTCATGGCGTTTTCCTTGTTGTGAGGCTCGTTCTTATGAGTCTTGTGGCACGGCCCTGTCGGGGCGGCGCGCTAGCGCGCCAGCCCCAGGAGTCGGCGGTTGCGGGCCGGGCTGGCCTCGCGGCCGGCGAAGTCGTCGAAGGCGCGACCGGCGCGGGTGATCAGATGCTCGGCGATGAAGGGCGCACCCTCGGCGGCTCCCTGGGCGGCATCCTTCAGGCAGCACTCCCATTCGAGCACCGCCCAGCCGTCGTAGCCGTACCGGGTCAGGCGGCTGAAGATGCCCTTGAAGTCCACCTGGCCGTCGCCCAGCGAGCGGAAGCGTCCGGGGCGATCGACCCAGCCCTGGTAGCCGCCGTAGACGCCGCTGCGTGCGTCGGGGGTGAACTCGGCGTCCTTGACGTGGAACATGCCGATGCGCTCGTGGTAGCGGTCGATGAAGCCCAGATAGTCGAGCTGCTGCAGCAGCAGGTGGCTCGGGTCGTAGAGAATCCTGGCCCGCGGGTGATGATCCACGGCCTCGAGGAAGTGCTCGAAGGAAGCGCCGTCGTGCAGGTCCTCGCCGGGATGGATCTCATAGCACAGGTCGACCCCGGCCTCCTCGAAGGCGTCGAGTATCGGCCGCCAGCGCCGGCCGAGTTCGGCGAAGCCTTCCTCGACCAGCCCGGCGGGGCGCTGTGGCCAGGGATAGAAGAAGGGCCACAGCAGGGCGCCGGAGAAGGTGGCGTGGGCCTTGAGCCCGAGCCGCCGGCTGGCCTTCGCCGCCAGCTTGAGCTGGGCGATGGCCCACTCGGTGCGGGCTGCGGGATCGCCGTGCAGTTGGGCCGGGGCGAAGCCGTCGAACAGCTCGTCGAAGGCCGGGTGGACCGCCACCAGCTGGCCCTGCAGGTGGGTGGAGAGCTCGCTGATCTCGACGCCGGCCTCGGCGCAGCGATCCCTGAGTTCGTCGCAGTAGGCCTGGCTCTCGGCGGCGCGCTCGAGGTCGATGAAGCGCGGGTCGTGGGTCGGCAGCTGGATGCCGCGGTAGCCCTGGTCGGCGGCCCAGCGGGCGATGGCGTCGAGGCTGTCGAAGGGCGCCTCGTCGCCGATGAACTGGGCCAGGAAGATTGCCGGGCCGCGGATGCCGGAAGGCGTGTCGCTCATGAAAGGCTCCCGTTCAGTCGGTGGAGGGCAGGTCGGTCCAGCGGCTGCCGCCGGCCTGGCTTTGGGTGACCGCCTCGATGAAGGCCATGCCGCGCAGCCCCGAGGCCATGCCGGGCACGCCGGCGATGTCGCCGCGATCGCCGCGCCGGATGGCGGAGGCGGTGTCGCGATACAGGTTGCCCAGGGCCTCCAGGTAGCCTTCGGGGTGGCCGCCGGGCAGGCGCAGCCGCGCCATGACCGCGTCGACCAGCTCCGGCTGGTCGATGCCGCCGCGCAGCACGCGCATCGGCGCGCCGCGGGAGCGGTGGATCAGGCTGTTGGGCTCCATCTGATGCCACTCCAGGGCGCCGTCTTCGCCGTAGAGGCGCAGCTTCAGGGCGTTTTCCTCGCCGGTGCTGACCTGGCTGGCGATCAGGGTGCCGCTGGCGCCCTCGGCGGTGCGCAGCAGCACGTCGCCGTCATCGTCCAGCCGACGGCCGTCGACGTGGCTGCCGAGCGAGGCGCACAGCGACGCGACGCGCTGGCCGGAGACGAACTCGGCCAGGCCGAAGGCGTGGGTACCGATGTCGGCCATGCAGCCGCTGGGACCGGCCTGGGCCGGGTCGGTGCGCCAGCCGGCCTGCTTGTTGCCCTGGGTCTCGAGGGTCTCGCCGAGCCAGCCCTGGGGATACTCGACGTGGATCTTGCGTAGCCGGCCGAGCGTGCCGGCGGCGACCATGGCGCGGGCCTGCCACACCATCGGATAGCCCAGGTAGGTGTGGGCCAGGCCGTACAGGCCGCCGTGCTCGCGCCAGGTGGCGTCGAGGCCGCGGGCCTCGTCCAGCGACAGGGCGGCGGGCTTCTCGCAGAAGACGTGGAAGCCGGCGGCGAGGGCAGCGTCGGCGATCGGCACGTGAAGGTGGTTGGGGGTGACGATCACCAGCAGCTGCATGCGCTGGTCGGCGGGCAGGGCGCGTTCGGCGTTCAGCAGGCTCTGCCAGTCTGCGTACAGGCGCGATGCCGCTACGCCGCAGGCGGCGCCGGTGCGGGCGTTGTTGTCGGCATCGCGGCTGAAGGCGCCGCAGACCAGCTCGAAGTGGCCGTCGAGGTTAGCGGCGAGACGATGGACCTGGCCGATGAAGGCGCCTTCGCCGCCGCCGACCATGCCCAGGCGGACTCTCGGAGTAGGGGACATCGTTTGCTCCTGGATCGTGAGTGAACAAGCGTTATGTAACCGGTTACATTTATTGTTCTGAAAAATAGAGCACGGCGTCTGGATCGAGCAATGCGACCAAAGGCTATGCGGCCAATGTCTAGTCTTCGCGGGGAGAAGCGGGCATACGCCGCTGTGCCGGGGCTCGCAGGGCGATCGATGCTGTCGCGAGGGTAGTGATGGATGGGTTGCTCTATTGCGGCACGAAGGGTGATGACCTAAATAGTGTAACCGGTTACATGGCTGCTGGATGCGGTCATGGCTCGTCATCGAGCCCTCAACGACACGGAGACACGCCTCATGCACAACAACACGACACGCCCGCTCGCCGCCTTTCGCCGCCGCGCACTGCTCGCCTGCCTGGGGGCTGCCCTGGCGCCCCCGGGCCTGGCTTACGCCCAGGCACAGGACCAGGCGGTGGCCGCCCAGATGTACACCCTGCGCGACTTCGGCTCGCTGGAGAAGCAGTTCGCGGCCGTCGAGCGCGCCGGCATCGAATTGGTGGAACTGGTCGGCGACCAGGGCATCGAGGCCGACGAGATGAATGCCCTGCTGGCGCGCCACGATCTTGAGGTCGTCTCGAGCCACGTGCCCCTCGAGGATCTGCGCCATGATCTCGACCACGTCGTCGCCTTCCACCAGGCGATCGGCAACGACACCCTGGTGATTCCCTACCTGGCCGAGGATGCGCGCCCCGGCAGTGCCGAGGGCTGGCAGGCGCTCGGCGAGGAGATCGGCGGCCTGGCCAACCGACTCGCCGAGGACGACATGCGCCTGGCCTACCACAACCACGACTTCGAGATGCAGACCTTCGACGGCCGCACGGCGCTGGAAATCCTGATGGAGGCCGCCGGGCCCGAGGTGTTGGGCGAGGTCGACCTGGCCTGGGTGGCTCGCGGCGGCCGGGATCCGGCCGACTACCTCGAGCATTTCGACGGCCGGCTGTTTGCCGTGCACGCCAAGGACAATGCCCCGGCCGGTACCGCCGAGGATCAGCGCGGCTTCGCCATCGTCGGCCAGGGCGTCCTCGACTGGGACGAGATCCTGCCCGCCGCCCGCGAGGCCGGCGTCGAGGTCTACGTCATCGAACACGACCAGCCGAAGGATGCCCAGGCGGTGCTGACCGAGGGCCATCGATTCCTCAGTGAGGCACTGGTGTCGGCGGACGCCGAGTGACGCCGGCATAGGGTGAGGCGCGAACAGGACAGGCAAAGGACAAGGAGACCGATCGTGGCAGATCATCATTACGACGCCATCGTGGTGGGTTCGGGCATCAGCGGCGGCTGGGCCGCCAAGGAGCTCACCGAGAAGGGACTCAAGGTGCTGCTGCTGGAGCGCGGCCGCAACATCGAGCACATCAAGGACTACCACAACGCCCACAAGGAGGCCTGGGACTATCCGCACCGCGGCGAGCCGACCCGGCAGATGAAGGCGGACTACCCGGTGCTCAGCCGCGACTATCCGCTCAACGAGCAGACCCTGGGCATGTGGGCCGACGAGCAGGCCAATCCCTACGTCGAACGCCAGCGCTTCGACTGGTTCCGCGGCTATCACGTGGGCGGCCGCTCGCTGCTGTGGGGCCGCCAGAGTTACCGTTGGTCGCCGGCGGACTTCGAGGCCAACCAGCGCGAAGGCGTGGCCGTCGACTGGCCGATCCGCTACGAGGACCTGGCGCCCTGGTACGACTACGTCGAACGCTTCGCCGGCATCGCCGGGACCCGCGAGGGACTGGATATCCTGCCCGACGGTGAGTTCCTGCCGCCGATTCCGCTCAACCGGGTCGAGAAGGATGTGGCCGCGCGCCTCGAGCAATCCTTCGGCGGCCGCCGCCATCTCATCCACAGCCGGGTGGCCAACATCACCCAGCCCAAGCCGGAACAGAACCGGGTCAACTGCCAGTTCCGCAACAAGTGCTGGCTGGGCTGCCCCTACGGCGGCTATTTCAGCACCCAGTCGGCGACCCTGCCGGTGGCCATGGCCACCGGCAACCTGACCCTCAGGCCCTTCTCGATCGTTACCCAGGTGCTCTACGACAAGGACCGCGGCCGCGCCCGGGGCGTCGAGGTGCTGGACGCCGAGAACGGCCAGACCTACGAGTACACCGCCGACGTGGTGTTCCTCAACGCCTCCACCTTCAACTCCACCTGGGTGCTGATGAACTCGGCCACCGACGTCTGGCCGGGCGGGCTCGGCAGCAGCAGTGGGGAGCTCGGTCACAACGTCATGGACCACCACTTCCGCGCCGGCGCCAGCGGCGAGATCGAGGGCTATCGGGACACCTACTACTTCGGGAGACGCCCCGCGGGCTTCTACATTCCGCGCTTTCGTAACGTCGGCGACGACCGCCGCGACTACCTGCGCGGCTTCGGCTATCAGGGCTCGGCCAGTCGCGAGCGCTGGGATCGTGAGGTCGCCGAGGTCAGCCACGGCGCCGAGCTCAAGCAGGCGCTCAGCCAGCCGGGCGGCTGGAGCATCGGCATGACCGCTTTCGGGGAGATGCTGCCGCGACACGCCAACCGCATCTCGCTGGACCACGGCGTCACCGACGCCTGGGGGCTGCCGGTGCTGGCGATGGACGTCGGGCTTGGCGACAACGAGCGCGCCATGCGCCGCGACATGGTCCAGGACGCGGTGGACATGCTCGAGGCCGCCGGGGTGCAGAACGTGACGCCCGAGGAGGGCGACTACGCGCCGGGGATGGGCATCCACGAGATGGGCACCGCGCGCATGGGACGCGATCCCGCCACCTCGGTGCTCAACGCCCACAACCAGGTGTGGGACGCGCCCAACGTCTATGTCACCGACGGCGCCTGCATGACCTCGTCGTCCTGCGTCAATCCATCGCTGACCTACATGGCGCTGACTGCCCGTGCGGTCGACCACGCCGTGCGCGAGTTGAAGAGGGGGAACCTGGCATGAATCGCCGCGAACTGCTCAAGATGATCGCCGCCGCCACCGGCACCGCGCTGGTCGGCGGCCAGGCCCTGACGGCCTTCGCCAGCGGCCGGGCCGAGGCCGTGCTGACCGACGAGGACGTGCGCCTGCTGGATGAAGTGGCCGAGACCCTGCTACCGCGCACCGACACCCCTGGCGCCAAGGACGCCGAGGTCGGCGACTTCATGCGGGTGTTCGTGCGCGACTGCTATACCGCCGAGCAGCAGGCGCGGTTTCGCGACGGCATCGCCCGGGTCGAGGCGCACAGCCGTGCGGCCCACGGCGTCGGCTTCCTGGCCCTGGACGCGCCGCGCCGCGGCGAGGTCGTCGCCGCGCTGGACCGCGAGGCTCGGGCGCGGATGGAAAGCGAGGCTCGGGCGCGAATGGAAAGCGAGGCTCGGGCGCAGGTGGAGACGCAAAGCGAGCCCCAGGGCTTCACTCTGATCAAGCAGCTGACCCTGTTCGGCTTCTTCACCTCGAAGGTCGGCGCCACCGAGGTGCTGCGCTACGTGGCCGTGCCCGGCCACTATGACGGCAACCTTGCCTACGAGCCCGGCGAGCCGGCCTGGGCGACGACCTGAGCGCATCAGAGCCCACCCGAGTGCGGGCGGTCTCGCCCGCGCGTTTCACCTGCGATAGGGAGACATCCTATGTACAAGCGAGTTTCCACCGGCGTGCTGATGACCGGGCTGGCCGCCCTGGCGTCGACCGCTGCCCAGGCCGACGAGCTCAGCGACGCCGAGCGAGCGGCCAGAACGGAGGTCTGGGCGCCGGTGCCGCCGGTGGTGGCGGCGCCGGCCGGCGGGGTGCCGTCGGACGCGGTGGTGCTGTTCGATGGCACGGATCTGTCCGCCTGGGAAGGCGAGGAGGGCGGGCCGGCCGAGTGGCGGGTCGAGGACGGTGCCATGACGGTGGTGCCTGGCGCCGGCGGCATCCGCACCCGGGAGGCGTTCTGCGACGTCCAGCTGCACCTTGAATGGCGCACCCCGGCTGATATCGACGGTTTCGACGGCCAGGATCGCGGCAACAGCGGCGTCTTCCTGCAGCAGCGCTACGAGATCCAGGTGCTGGATTCCCACGACAATCCTACCTACGCCAATGGCCAGGCGGCCTCGATCTACAAGCAGCACATGCCGTTGGTCAATGCCTCCCGGGAGCCCGGCGAGTGGCAGAGTTACGACATCCTCTACACCGCGCCACGCTTCGACGATGGAGGCGAGCTGGACACGCCGGCCCACGTCACGGTGCTGCACAACGGCGTGCTGGTGCAGCATCACGCCACGATCCAGGGCACCACCGAGTGGATCGGGGCACCCTCCTACGACGAGGCCCACGGCTGCGCGCCGCTTTATCTCCAGGATCACGATGCGGCGGTGAGCTTTCGCAACATCTGGATAAGGGAGCTCTAGTCGGCGGTGGCCGCTGGACTCGGCAGGCGGATGCGATAAGCCGGAAAGCCCGCCGCGTCGCCCGTTTCGCGGCGCGATTGAACCAGTGAGACAAGGGACGCATGTCCAACATACGCAAGGTGGCCGAGTTGGCCGGGGTCTCCGTGGCCACGGTGTCGCGAACCCTCAAGTCGCCGGATATCGTGTCGCCGGCCACGCGCGACAAGGTGCTGCAAGCGGTCGAGACGGCGGGCTACCGGCCCAATCGGATAGCGGTGCAGTTCCGTTCGCTCGGCTTATCGTCAGTTATCCCTCACCTTGATGACGACTCCGGGCAAGGCCGGGAATAACCCTGACAGCCATCAGGCAACGCTGGCGCGTTGAAGCAGGTCGTTACGGGGAGCCGCTCGGTTCAAGACATCCGTTCGTTTCTCTGCAGCATGAGACAGCATGGTGGAGGCACTTTGCAGAACCTGTCAGTCAAGTCCTACGAGACTCGTCGAAGATCGCTTATTTAGCGTTTTCTTTCTTCTCTAGTAAAAGTTCGAGGTGTTGATCGGAAAATATATTAGTAAATTATTGAATGTTTATTATAGAAGTGCTAGCTTTTGTTTTCGTGTTTGGCTGTGGTGCTGAATAAAAATCTAAGCAATGTCTTGATGTTGTAGATCTCGTTTGTTCAAGGAAGAATGAAGGAGAGTGATAATGCATACCTGTTCTTACTGGCCTGGACCTCATGGGTTGAACTCGTTCCAAGTGCAAGGTGTGACCTCCGCCTGTCATGCTGATCAAGCTCATTTGATAAGCGCATCGAAATCTCGACATGAGTGTTACAGAGATGTTGTTGCTCCTTTTTGCGTAGAGACGTTCACTAGAAAAAACAACATAGAACACTTCCTGTTCAATGATGCTGAATATCAAGGAACGGATGTCGGGGAAGCTGTCTCTTGTGACCTTGAGGGAAATCAAAGTAATCCGCCGGCTAGTTTAATTAATGGAAGCTTTCGAGTCGAGGGCTCTCTGATTCCTTGCGCGCTAAACAGTGTATGCGCTATAGCGGCTTATTTCGCACCGCGAGGTGATGTTGCGGAGGGACGCGAGGCCTGTGCCTTTATAGCCGAACGGCTTCTCATTGGCTGCGTTGGGCTGCATAAGCAGGAGATTGTGATTAAGGTCTTTTTGGCAAGGCTGTTTGTGGTTATTCCTCGGTGCTGATTTATCAATGTCGCCCTTTGGGAACCGGATACCCGATGGCTGAGGGGATTCATCTCCTGGTTTTTATGGTGATATTCTGGATGTCTTATTGGCTGATTGACAGGTATGTGGAATGATGGCTGGCTACAGAAAGTTTTGGTCATGTTTCCATTGGTTGCCAGGAGTGGCCGCAGGCATCGTCTTTTTCATGATCGTCTGGCTCCTCGTGGACAGCGTTGGGGGGCAGGAGCATGACGTCTATGTCCAACGTACCGATGCGCGGGAGGTTCAGGTCCACGTCATTGTTGGTCATGGCCATCCAGCTCCTGGGTTGGCTCATTATGTCGAGCATCTCGCTTGGCTGAATACAGTCGGTGGCAAACAGCGAAGCGCTGATCGGCACTCCAATGCCTGGACGAATCGCTATGCTGCCGGTTATTGGCTGTCCGGTAAGCCTGACGATCTGGAAGATATACTGCAAAACCTGTCTGGCCTTTTTCACCCTTTGGGGATTCCTGCTGAATTTGCTGAAGAAGAGCGCGATATCATCCTGCGTGAATACGAGCATCAAACCGTCAATAAACCGGATGCACAAGCGGCAGAAGCGATGAATGCGTTCCTCTATGCTGGTAATTCCATTGCATCTTCGGTGATTGGTACACCGGGCGATATCAGGGCGCTGGATTACGATGAGGCTCGGGCGCTGCACGAGGCTACGCATCAACCGGATAATGCCACTCTGGTGGTGGTCGGCGATGTAAGCGAGCGGCAGGTTAGCCGAGCATTGCAAAAAGTTGACTGGCCTGGGCTGGAAAAAGAGAATACTGATATCGTGCCGCCAACCTTTGAACTGGCCCCGCCTGCCAAGGCGATGCTGCGCTATCCCCAGGCGGATGCATCTCCGCGCTTGACATTTCGAAGAGTGGTTGAGCTGCCCGAGCCTGTGCAATTTGACCTGCTTGAGGCGCATGCAACGCTGTTGCGGGATATCCTCGATACCAACCTACCGGGGGGATTAGCTGGCCCCTTGCGCTTCGATGCCTCGATCGCACGCCGTTTTGATATACAAATCTGGCCAATCGACGAGCGTCATGTTGAGCTAAGCTTTACTGCCGCACCAGACCGTGAGGCGTCACTTTCCTATGTGCGAGTCGCCTTTGAGGAAAAGCTTGCTGAGATCGCCGCCTCAGGAATTCCTGAGGAGACCTACCACCGCGTTTTCAGCCGCTTTGAGCATTTCTGGCCTGACTGGGATGACAGCGATGAAAGTGCACGCTGGATGGCTGGCTATGTTCTCGACCGAGTCTCCGCACTTCGCAAACCGCTACAAGTCTCTGACGTGAAGCGCCTCCAGCACAACCTTTCGTACCAAACGATCAATACCTTACTCAACGAAATAGCCGGGGAAGGGCGAACCGCCGCTGCCTTCATCGGCCCTGAGGAGAGATTCTAATGATTCGATGGATCCTGCCGGCTGCCGTGATTGTCAGCCTAGCTGCCTGCTCTTCGGAAGTCAGCAATGAAGGCACTCCTACTGCCAGCAGCGAACTCAGCCCTGGTGGGATTTCCTACACCTTGATTCATGTGCCTGAAGATGATGTTGCCATTCATGTTGCTTGGCCTACCGACTGGGCTTACCGCGAAGATACCAATAAGGCGGCGCCGCTGGTGGGTGCCGAATTGATGCTTGCCGGTGGTGCTCAGGGGTATCCGGCGGGTGATGTCGGTGAGCGTTGGGCCGACTTGAATGCAGGTGGGAATCTCTATGGTGTGGCTAGCGACCATATCGTAGGTGAATTGGTCTTTGAGCGTGAGGACATCAGCGAAGTGGTCGAGATTGCCAATGCCCACTTGCGTGAGCCTTTGTTGGGGCAGACATGGTTGAACCGAATAAGCGATGGCGTCGAGCAGAGCGTCAATGAAGAACGTTCGCAACCTGCGGCTGCTGGTTTTGAGGCAGTTCGCTGGACGGTGCTTGGTGAGCAGCCTTTGCGTAATGCGTTGTCTCTACAGGGAGGGAATGCATTTGAAGCGCTTTCACGAGATGACATCCTGGCTTGGCATGCCGAGACGTTTACTCGTACCCCTGAAGCGGTCACGGTGGCGGGCGACATAGATGCTGAGGCAGCGGGTCAAGCGCTCGATTCATTACTCAAAGGGTTGCCGGAGAAGGGGCGGAGTTTGGCAAGGGGGGTTAAAACGGATTTCAAGCCGCGACGTATCCTGCTTCATATGCCCGAAGCTGAAGTTTCAAGCCTTGCCTTTGTGGCGCCAGTTCCACCCACCCGGCTAGGCGGGGAGATTGAAGATGCATTGTTGATCGATGCACTTGGAGGAGACGATCAAAGTGTCTTGTTCAATGCGATGCGAACACATCTTCGTGCCAGCTATGCGTTTGGAGCAGGAATGGATAATTTGACTGGTGATCACCGAGTGATGTCCATGGCGGGGGAGGTCGATACGAGCAAGATCGCTGAAGCCGAGAGCGTCGTTCGCGAGGCGTATAGGAAGTTTCGGAAGACCGGGATGGAGGGCGATATTGTCGAACGAAAAGTACCATTGGAAGCGTATTTTTCTGAGATCAATGACCATGTGATGGACCTTGCGCGTGTCGAGTTACAGAGCTCGCTTGACGGTGGTGATCCTGGCCGCGTGCTAAGGATTATGGACGAGATTGAAGCGGTAACCGACGTTTCCTTGAATGAGCGGTTGAAAGATGCCTTCCCCGAGATGGATGAATTCACCGTCATAGCGGTATCGCCAGAGGCCGATTCCTTGCCTGATGCCTGTGTCATCACAACACCACGTGAGGCAGTTGACTGCTTGTACAGTGATGGTGTGTACAGTGATGGTTATCATCCGACTCAGGCCCGCGTGGGGGCGCTATAGTCAAGCAGTGTTTTCTGGTGCCTCCGATCATGAAGTAGGGCACCATGAGGGAGCGCTATGGTCACCTCGCTTTCAGTAGCCAACGGTCAGGGACATGCCATCACACCTCAGCCCGTACAGTGCGTCGACGCTGCGGAGTTGGCCTGCCTACCCAACAGGCGAGGTTCGCGACATTGGGGCACGACACGGGATAGCTGTGTGCTGGACGCAAAAGCCGGATGCGATAAGCTGTAATGCCCGCCGCGTTGCCCGTTTCGCGGCGCGATTGAACCAGTAAGACAGGGGACGCATGTCCAACATACGCAAGGTGGCCGAGTTGGCCGGGGTCTCCGTGGCCACGGTGTCGCGAACCCTCAAGTCGCCGGATATCGTGTCGCCGGCCACGCGCGACAAGGTGCTGCAAGCGGTCGAGACGGCGGGCTACCGGCCCAATCGGATGGCGGTGCAGTTCCGTTCGCGGCGTAGCCACAACCTGGCGGTGCTGGTGCCGACCATTGCCAACACCTTCTTCGCCCGGGTCATCGCCGGGATCCAGCAGGCGGCTCGGGAACAGGGCTATGGCGTGCTGCTGTGCAATACGCTGGGCCGCGAGGAGGAAGAGCTCCAGTATGCGGGCATGGTTGCCGCCCGCCAGGCCGACGGCATCATCCAACTGCGCGCCTTCAATCCCTTTCCCGAGGATGCCGTCGAGCCGGGGCAGGCATTGCCGATGGTCAACGCCTGCGAAGTGCTCGACGACGCGCCCTGTCCGACGGTGAAGATCGACAATCGAGCGGCGGCGCGCACTCTCACCGAGCACCTCATCGCGCTGGGTCACCGACGTATCGCCATGATCCAGGGCCCCCGGCGCAGCCCGCTGACCCGCGATCGCGTGGCGGGGTACCGAGACGCCCTGGAGGCCGCCGGCATCGTGCCCGACGATGCGCTGCTGTGTCCCGGCGATTTCACCCCAAGGGCCGGGCACGAGGCGGTGACGACCCTGCTGGACCGGACGGTGCGCCCCACGGCGATCTTCTGCGAGAGCGACGAGATGGCCATCGGCGCGATCAGTCGCCTCAAGCAGGCCGGGCTGTCGGTGCCCGATGACGTCTCCGTGGCCGGGTTCGATGATATCGCCTTCGCCCGCTACAGCGATCCACCCCTGACCACCGTCGCCCAGCCCGCCGAGGCCTTCGGTCGCCGTGCGGTCGACATGCTGATCGATATCCTGGAGGCGCGCGGGCAGGGCGCCTCGCATGTCGTGCTGCCCTACGAGCTGGTGATTCGGGACAGCACGGCCGCTCCCCGTGCCTGACGAAGGCGCCGTATCCCCATGGACCCGAGGCGTCGTCTATCCTGCCGACACGCCTCGCCGCTGAACGAGAGAACCGTCATGAACCAGACCCGACGCCGACTGCTCCAGGCCCTGGCGCTGCTGCCATTCGCCATGCTCGGAGGCCGTGAACTCCTGGCCCAGGAGCCGCGCCTGTCGCGGGTGCCGCTGATCCTGCACGGCGAGGCAGGGCCGCAGCGCATGACCGTGGAGGTGGCGCGCAGCCTGGCCGAGCGCGGCCGTGGGCTGATGGAGCGCGAGCAGCTGGCGGAAGACGCCGGCATGCTGTTCCTCTATGACCGGATACAGCCGTCGCGCAACGGCTTCTGGATGTACCAGACCCTCATTCCGCTGGATATCGCCTTCATCGACGATACCGGGCGTATCCTCGAGATCCACCGCATGGCGCCCTGCGACTCGGCCTCGGCCCAGGACTGCCCGGTGACCCGCCCGAGCGCTTCCTATCGAGCGGCACTGGAGGTCAACGCCGGCTACTTCGAGGCGCGGGGAATCGTGCCCGGCGACTGCGTCAGCTGGCCCGGCGACGGCGGGTTGTGCGTTGCGGTGGAATCTGACACGTCAGGATGACGTGTCGGGGGCTTTGCGGCGGCTACCGATACGCAGCACGATCAGCGCGATGCCGGCCACCACCAGGCTGCCGCCGATCAGCTTGTTGGGGCCCAGCGGGTCGCCCAGCAGCAGCATGCCGAGCCCCACCGCCAGCACCGGCATCAGCAGCACCAGCGGCACCACTCGGTTGACCGGATGGCGGCGCAGCAGGCCGTACCAGATCCCGTAGGCGACGATCGACGACATCACCGCCGTATACAGGACCGCCCCCCAGCCGCGCCAGCCCGCCTCGGCCAGGGCGGCCCAGTGGTCATGCTCGAACCACCAGGAGCCCAGTGCCACCTGGGGCGTGGCGAACAGCGCCACCCAGCCGGCCAACGCCATGGGCGGCACCTTGGGACCCTGCTTGATCAGCAGCTGGGAGACCGCCCAGGCCAGTGCGCTGAGCAGCAGCAGGGTGGTAGGCAGCGGGGCAGGCAGCGTCGGGCCGCCGGCCAGCACCACCACGCCGGCAAACGACAGCAGTAGCCCCGCCAGGCGTCGAGCCCCCAGCTTTTCCTTGAGGAAGATCACCGCCAGCAGGGTGGCGAACGGTGTGCCCATCTGCACCAGGATCGCGCCGGTGCCGGCCTCGGCCTGGCCCAGGCCGATGAACAGCATGGCGAAATGCAGGGTACCGAAGGTCACCGACAGCAGTGCCAGGAAAGGCAGCTGATGGCGATGGACCGGGTGGAAGGGAACCAGCAGGGCGGCCACCAGGGCAAAGCGCAGGGTGGTCAGCAGCAGGGGGGGCAGCTCCGTCACCCCGAGCTTGATGACGATGATGTTGAGCGCCCAGATGACGATGACGCCCAGTCCCAGGGCCAGGTCCTTGAGTGGCACGGCTCTTCCTTGATCGGTCGTGGAATGAAGCCGCAGCTTAGCAGAAGTCCCTGGCCCGGGGGCGAGGCCGGGGAGCGACTCGCCCGGCCGGTCATTCATCGCGCTATCAGAAGGTCCAGCGGATCATGGCCTGCGGCAGCGACTCGTCGGTGTCCTCGAGGCCGAACTTGTTCTGCCAGTACTGATACTCGAGGCCGACGCCGAGATTGTCGGTGGCATGCCAGACCAGCTGCGGCTGGGTGAGCAGTTGGGCCTCGAGGTCGCCCTCCTCGGTGATGTAGTCGACGAACCCCTCGAAGGTGAAGGCGGCGCCGCCCAGGCTGAAGGGCGCGTTCCAGGCCGCAGTGTACTGTGCCGAGCTGCCCTCGGCGGCGGCGCTCTCGTCGTTGCGGTAGAAGGCGTACACCTTGAAGAAGCTGAAGCCGGGCATGGCCAGGTCGGCGGAGAGGCCGGCCATGTGGGTGGTCTTGCGGGTGGAAGAGTTGCGGTCGATGTCCAGCTGACCGGTCACGTAGAGCCCCGTCACCGGGCCGAAGGAGAGGTCCAGGCCGGTGGCCTTGCCGATGTTGCCGCGCAGGTTCCACTCGGCGTGGACGCTGCCGTGGTCCTGCTCGTCCTCGCTGCCCTGGTCCAGGTTGGTGATGTCGGCGAAGAAGAAGCTGTCGCCGTAGGTCCATCCGGAAGCGTTGGCGACGGTCAGGATGGCGTGCTTTTCGTTGTCGATATCGAAGCCGGCGTCGGCGGTGTCCTCGTAGTCCCAGCCGTAGAGGGTCTCGACCTTGGTCGTGCTGTAGATCGCGGCGCTGGCGCCCTGGGCGGCGAGCAGCGAGGCGGCGGCGGTGGCGATGGCGAGTTGGGTCCTGGTAGGCATCCGAAGTCTCCGTTGTTGGCTGTTGTCGTGGGAGCGGGTCGATGCGTCGAGCGTCCAGCCGCGTGACGGGCCCTGGCACTGTCTGGGCGGGGATTGCCCGCGAGGGGCGGATGGACGACATCGAAGCTTGTTGTTGTATCCAGTTATCTCAGTTTCTGGATGTCTTTATTGAGGACAATGCTTGGATACAGTTATAAACATCTATGTGAACTTCATCAACATAGTTTGTATACATTTTGTGTCGGGCAGGCCGCGGTGGGGGCGGCGTCACTTGTCGGGGCGGGTGACTTGCAGGCATATTTGAAGGTTGCGAATAACCGATAACGCCGATAGCCGCTCGCCATGCGGCCTACAAGGACACGCCATGCCCACGACCCGCCCCATCGCCCGACTCGTCGCCACCCTGGCCGGTGCCGCCCTGCTGACCTCGGCGCTCTCCGCCCAGGCGCGCGAGCTCTCCGTCTCCACCGTGCTGTCCGATGCCTTTCCCTGGGGCCAGGCCGCCCAGAAGTGGGCCGACCTGGTGGCCGAGCGCTCCGACGGTGAACTGACCCTGCGCGTCTATCCCAACGCCCAACTGGTCAGCGGCGACCAGACCCGCGAGTTCTCCGCCATGCGCTCTGGCCTGATCGACCTGGCGGTGGGCTCGACCATCAACTGGTCGCCGCAGGTGCCGGCGCTCAACCTCTTTTCGCTGCCGTTCTTCCTGCCCGACGAGGCCGCCGTGGATGCGGTGACCGGCGGCGAAGCCGGCGAGATGATCTTCTCGGCCATCGAGGACAAGGGCGTGGTGCCCCTGGCCTGGGGCGAGAACGGCTTTCGTCAGCTGTCGAACTCCAGCGGCGACATCGACGAGCCGGCCGACCTCGAGGGCCTGAAGATTCGTGTCGTGGGCTCGCCGCTGTTCCAGGACACCTTCACCGCTCTCGGCGCCAATCCCACCCAGATGAGCTGGGCCGACGCCAAGCCGGCGCTGACCACCGGCGCCGTGGACGGCCAGGAGAATCCGCTGTCGGTGTTCGACGTGGCGCGCATCGACCAGGTCGGGCAGACCCACCTGACGCTGTGGAACTACATGAATGACCCGCTGGTGTTCGCCTCCAACCGCCAGGTGTGGGGCTCGCTGACCGAAGAGCAGCGCGAGATGCTGCGCGAGACCGCCATCGAGGCAGGCGCCTGGGAGATCGCCAAGACCCGCGAGGAACAGGCCGGTCGGCTGGAGGCGATTCGCGAGCGCGGCGTGACCGTCACCGAGCTGGACGACAGCCAGTACCAGGCCTTCGTCGAGGCGACCGATAGCGTCCACGAGAAGTGGGTGCCGCGCATCGGCGAGGAGATCGTCGAGGCCGCCCGCGGCGAC
Source organism: Halomonas organivorans (assembly GCF_014192055.1). Classification (GTDB taxonomy): domain Bacteria; phylum Pseudomonadota; class Gammaproteobacteria; order Pseudomonadales; family Halomonadaceae; genus Halomonas; species Halomonas organivorans. Next base: position 18,328 of record NZ_JACHXM010000013.1, read on the forward strand.
ATCGACGCGCCCTGAGGGGCTCGCCACTCCGTGAGACGTCGCCCGGCTTCGGCCGGGCGACGTCGTGTATTTCCCTCCGTCAAGAACTCCCGTCATGAAACGTCCCGATGCAAGACTCGAGCGCGTGCTCGCGACCCTGGCCATCCTGATCATCGGCCTGATCAGTCTGGCCAACGTGGTGGTGCGCTACGTCACCGACGCCTCCTTCGCCTTCACCGAGGAATTCTCGGTGTTCCTGCTGGTGCTGATGACCTTCGCCGGGGCCTCGGTGGCGCTGCGCGGTCATCGCCATATCCGCATCGGCCTGCTGGAGCGGGCCCTGCCGCCTGGGCCGCGGCGCCTGTTGATCCTCTTCCAGGGCCTGTGTGGTCTGGTCGTGCTGGGCCTGATCACCTGGTTTGGTGCCAGGATGGCCTGGCAGGAGTACCAGTGGGAAACGCTGTCGCCGGGCCTGGGCCTGCCGCAGTGGTGGTACCTGGTATGGCTGCCGCTGCTGGCCGGGCTGATGCTGTGGCGTCAGTGCCAGCAGACCCTCGATCGCCTGCGCGGAGGGCTCGACGATGAGTCCTGATCTGTGGATGCTGCTGGCCTTCGCCGGCCTGCTGATCGCCGGGGTGCCGGTCGCCTTCTCGCTGGGTTTGTCCGGTGCGGTGGGCATCGTCGCCGGACTGTCGCCGTCGATGCTGGCGACGCTTGGCACCAACACCTACAACAGCGTCGCCAAGTACCCGTTGATCGCCATTCCGCTGTTCATCCTCACCGGTCTGATCTTCGAGCGCGCTGGCGTAGCGGCGCGCCTGGTGCGCTTCGCCCAGGCGCTGATCGGCCCGCGTCACGGTGGGCTGGCGCTGGTGGCGGTGCTGGTATGCATGATCATGGGGGGCATGAGCGGCTCCGGTCCCGCCGACGCCGCCGCCGTGGCCATGGTGATGCTGCCGAGCATGACCCGGGCCGGCTACCCCAAGCCCTTTTCGGCGACGCTGATCGCGGCGTCGGCCTCCACGGCGATCCTGATACCGCCTTCGGTGGCGCTGATCCTGTACTCCATCGTGGTGCCGGGGGTGGATCTGCGCGCGCTGTTCGCCGCCGGCCTGTTCCCGGGAATGTTGGCCGGGGCAGCGCTGCTGCTGCCGGCCTGGTGGCTGTCGCGGCGCAACGGCTGGGAGGCGCCCGACGAGGTGGAGCGCCCGCCGCTCGGCGCAAGCTTCCGCCAGGCGATCCCGGCGCTGTTCGCGCCGGTGCTGATCCTTGGCGGGTTGCGCAGCGGGCTGTTCACGCCCACCGAGGCGGCGGTGGTGGCGGTGGCCTATGGCGTGGTGGTGGGCCTGTGGCTGACCCGTGAGCTCGGCTGGCGAGACCTCTGGGAACTGCTCGGCGAAGCCGCGGTGATTTCCGGGGTGGTGATGCTGATTATCGCCCTGGCCGGCATCTTCGCCTGGGCGGGCACCATGCTGGGCACCTTCCGCCATCTGGCGGAGTGGGTGATCGGGCTCTCGGACAACGGCGCGCTGTTGCTGGTGCTGATCATGCTGGCGGTGCTGGTGGCCGGCATGCTGCTCGACGCCATCTCGATCTACTTGATCATGATGCCGATCCTGGTGCCGGTGATGCAGCACTTCGGCTGGAATCCGGTGTGGTTCGGCATCCTGCTGGCGATGAACATCGCCATCGGACAGTTCACGCCGCCGGTGGCGGTCAACCTGATGGTTACCACCGAGGTGGCGCGGATTCGCCTGGAGCATACCGTGGGTTGGGCGATGGTGTTCGTCGTTGCCATGGCCGTGGCCCTGGCGCTGGTGGCGATCTTCCCGGGCATCGCCCTGTGGCTACCCGGCATTCTTGGCTACAACGTCTAGGCTTGTTGCGGGCTGCGGGCTGCGGGCTGCGGGCTGCGGGCTGCGGGCTTCGGGATGCGAGCGGCAGGGCAAAAGGGCGTGACCCTGTGGCGGTTCAGTCGCGTCGTCCCAGGGCGGTCAGGGTGCGTTGATGCAGTTCGGCGCTGGCGGCGTCGAACAGTACGAAGCGTACCCGCTTGACCGCCGGGCAGCTCGGCAGGATGGCCAGCACCGTGGCCAGGGCGATGCGTGCCGCTTCGGCGGCGGGATAGCCGAAGGCCCCGGTGGACAGCGCCGGGAAGGCGATGCTCGTGATGCCGTGCTGCTCGGCCAGCTCCAGGGCGTGGCGATAGCAGTCGGCGAGCAGTTCGTCGGAGGGCTCGTCGACGCCATATACCGGCCCCAGGCAGTGGATGACGTGGCGATTGGGCAGGCCGAAGGCCTCGGTGATCACCGCCTGGCCGGGCTGGATGGGCGCCAGCGGCCGGCAGGCTTCGGCGAGCTCTGGCCCGGCGGCGCGGTGCAGCGCTCCGGCCACGCCACCGCCGCTGCGCAGCGCCGCGTTGGCGGCGTTGACGACGGCCTCGATGTCGTCCTGGCGGGCAATGTCACCTTGTCGGCACTCGATGTGAGACGCGGCAGCGCTCATGTCGGTCTCCATTCAAACACGGGCTCACCTGCAGTCTGATGGGTTCAACGGCCGCCTGGCAAGATTCTCCAGGCAAGCCGCCCCGTCGCTCGTGACTCCTCCTTCACATGACGATTCCAGGGCTTGCCGCGGCTGATGGTGTTCTGAATTGCCTCTATGATGGGGCCCGGTAGGGGCTGTCCACCCGGGGGCGATGACCGGTGTCGTGCCCTCCTCGAGGTGGCTGAGTGTCGGGCCCGGTGCATTCGACAGGTCGAAATAAACGGGCCCCTAACGTTGATGACAACTAAAATGACAGGGACGGAAAAATCCTCATCGGACAGACGTTTTTTCGCTAAAGTAGTCGGTAGCGGTTATGCCGCCCAAGGTCTTGCACGAGTGACCGCAGATACTCGCTTCGTCCACAACGTCAAAGAGGTGCGTCAATGAAACGCCATGCTTTCTCCACCGCCGCCGTCTCCGGCGCGCTGCTGGGAGCCGCCATGTTCGCCTCGCCGGTCATGGCCCAGGAAGAAGAACAGTTCATCACCATCGGTACCGGCGGTCAGACCGGCGTGTACTACGTGGTCGGGCAGTCGGTGTGTCGCCTGGTCAACCGCCTCGAAGACGCCAATATCAAGTGCAACGCACCGTCCACCGGCGGTTCGGTGGCCAACATCAACGGCCTCAAGTCCGGCGAGCTGGACATGGGCGTGGTGCAGTCCGATGTCCAGTACCAGGCCTACAACGGCACCGGCAACTTCGACGGCGAACCCTACGACAAGCTGCGTGCCATTTTCCGCGTGCACGGCGAGCCATTGACCATCCTGGCGCGTGCCGACTCCGGCATCGAGACCCTCGATGACCTGGAAGGCAAGCGCGTCAATATCGGCAACCCGGGCTCCGGGCAGCGCAACACCATGGAAGTGGTGATGAACGCCAAGGGCTGGACCGAGGACTCGTTCGCGCTGGCGTCTCAGCTCGATGCCGCCGAGATGGCCTCCGCCCTGGCCGACAACAACATCGACGCCATGGCCTACGTGGTCGGCCACCCCAACGGTGCCATCCAGGAAGCCACCACGACCGTGGATTCGCGTCTGATTCCGCTCAACGACGACGATATCAAGGGCATCGTCGAAGAGTATCCCTACTACTCCATGTCGGTGATTCCCGGCGGCCTCTACAAGGGCAACCCGGATGACGTCGAGACCTTCGGCGTAGCGGCTACCTTCGTGACCGATACCGATACCAACGACGAAGTGGTCTACCAGACCGTCAAGGCGATCTTCGACAACTTCGATCGCTTCAAGCAGCTGCACCCGGCCTTCGCCAACCTGGATCCGCAGGAGATGGTGACCCAGGGGCTCTCGGCACCGCTTCACGAAGGGGCCGCGCGCTACTATCGCGAACAGGGCTGGATCGAGTGATCGCCATTCATTGAGATCACCGTATTTCGCTGAATGATGCGCGGCCCTCGCCGAGGGCCGCGCTTTGCGTTTGCGGTGCAGGTGGGCATCGCACGCATTCGATGAGAGATCGACGCAGAGGCAGGGCACGCTTATGACTGAAGATAACAAGAGGGCGCCGGGCGCCGAGGTCGACCTTGAAGACATGGTCGCCTCCAGCGATACCGGGGCGCGAAAACCGGCTGGAACGCCGGGCAAGCTGCTGGTCGGCATCGCCGCGGTTTGGTCGCTCTTCCAGCTGTGGATTGCCTCGCCGATTCCCTTCATGCTGGGATTCGGGGTCTTCAACGCCACCGAGGCGCGCTCCATTCACCTGGCCTTCGCACTTTTCCTGGCCTATATGGCCTATCCCGCGCTCAAGCGCTCCCCACGTGATCGCATTCCGCTCATGGACTGGGTGCTGGCCCTGGCGGCGGCGTTCTGCGGCGCCTACATGTTCATGTTCTACGAGCAGTTGGCCGAGCGCCCGGGCGCGCCGATCCTGCAGGACGTGATCGTCGGCGTGATCGGTATCGTGCTGCTGCTCGAGGCGACGCGCCGGGCCCTGGGGCCACCGCTGATGATCGTGGCCCTGGTATTTCTCGTCTACAGCCTGGCCGGGCCATGGATGCCGGGCATCCTGGCTCATGGTGGGGTCAGCCTGCAGGGGTTGATCAATCACCAGTGGCTGACGACCCAGGGGGTGTTCGGCATTGCCCTTGGCGTGTCGACGAGTTTCGTCTTCCTGTTCGTGCTGTTCGGTGCCTTGCTCGACAAGGCCGGGGCCGGCAACTATTTCATCAAGGTCGCCTTCTCGCTGCTCGGCCACTATCGCGGCGGGCCGGCCAAGGCCGCCGTGGTGGCATCCGGCATGACCGGGCTGATCTCCGGCTCTTCGATCGCCAACGTGGTGACCACCGGCACCTTTACCGTGCCGATGATGAAGCGCGTCGGCTTTTCCGCCGAGAAAGCCGGGGCCGTGGAGGTGGCATCCTCGGTCAACGGGCAGATCATGCCGCCGGTCATGGGGGCCGCGGCCTTCCTGATGGTCGAGTACGTGGGCATCTCCTACGTGGAGGTGATCAAGCACGCTTTCCTGCCGGCGCTGATCTCCTATATCGCGCTGGTCTACATCGTCCACCTCGAGGCGCTCAAGGCGAACATGCAGGGGCTGGAGAGCAGCAATCCGCCCAAGCCGCTGCTGCGCAAGGTGGTGGGCTTCCTGGCTGGCCTGTTGCTGATGATGATCACCGCGCTGGTGGTCTATTACGGCCTGGGCTGGCTCAAGCCGGTGCTCGGCGACGCCACGCCATGGCTGGTGGCGGTTCTGCTGGCGGCGGTCTATGTGGGGCTGCTCAAGGTGGCCGCAGGCTACCCCGAGCTGGAGCTCGACGATCCCAACGAGCCGGTCTACAAGCTGCCGCAGACTCGCCCGACGGTGATGGTCGGCCTGCAGTACATCCTGCCGGTGATCGTGCTGATCTGGTGTTTGATGGTGGAGCGGCTCTCGCCGGGGCTGTCGGCCTTCTGGGCCACCGTGTTCATGGTCTTCATCATGATTACCCAGCGCCCGATCACCTCGTTCTTCCGCCATCGCAGCAACCTGGCGGAAGATATCCGCGAAGGCTTCCTCGACCTCTGGGATGGCCTGGTGACCGGCGCTCGCAACATGATCGGCATCGGTATCGCCACCGCCACCGCCGGCATCATCGTCGGTGCCGTCTCCCAGACCGGGGTTGGGCTGGTGCTGGCGGACGTGGTGGAGATCCTCTCGATGGGCAACCTGCTGCTGATCCTGCTGTTCACTGCGGTGCTCAGCCTGATCCTCGGCATGGGGCTTCCCACTACTGCCAACTACATCGTGGTGTCTGCGCTGCTGGCGCCGGTGATCGTCCAGCTCGGCGAGCAGAACGGCCTGCTGGTGCCACTGATCGCGGTACACCTGTTCGTGTTCTATTTCGGCATCATGGCTGACGTGACGCCGCCGGTGGGGCTGGCGTCGTTCGCTGCGGCGGCGGTATCCGGTGGGGATCCCATGCGCACCGGCTTCCAGGCGTTCTACTACAGCCTGCGCACGGCGGCGCTGCCGTTCCTGTTCATCTTCAACACCGACCTGCTGCTGATCGACGTCTCGCCGTTGCAGGGCGTGCTGGTATTCGTGGTGGCGACGGTGGCGATGCTGATCTTCGCGGCGGCGACCCAGGGCTTCATGATTACCCGCAGTCGCTGGTACGAATCCCTGCTGCTGCTGCTGGTGGCCTTCACGCTGTTCCGCCCTGGCTTCTGGATGGACATGATCCATGATCCCTACCGGGATGTGCCGCCGGCCCAGTTCGTCGAAGCGCTGGGCAACGCGGATGCCGAGTCCACGCTGCGAATCCAGATTGGTGGCCTGGATGCCTATGGGGATCCGATGACCACCTACATGACCCTGCCGGTGCCGGAAGGCGAGACCGGCGAGGACCGCCTGGCGAACCTGGGGCTGATGCTGCGGTTCGAGGACGACAAGGCGATGGTCGATATGGTCACCTACGGCAGCGAGGCGGCGAAGCTTGGCTTCGACTTCGATCAGGAGATCATCAAGGTGCAGGCGCCAGTGGATCGCTGGACCAAGGAGTGGATGTGGATCCCCGCCTTCCTGGTGTTTGGCCTGGTGGTGATGTTGCAGCGCCGGCGCCGCCAACGCGGCGGCGACCCGGTCTCGGCATGATGGAGGTGTCCCATGTATAGCAAGATCCTGTTGCCGGTAGACCTCAACGAGGAGGCCTCCTGGACCAAGGCGCTGCCCACGGCGCTGGCACTGTGCAAGAGCTTCGGTGCATCGCTGCATGTGGTAACGGTGATGCCCGACTATCGCATGCCGCTGGTGGGTGCCTATTTCCCCGAGGACTTCGCCAGCAAGGCCCACGAGGCGGTGACGAAGGCGCAGCACGAGTTCATCCAGCAGCACGTGCCGGAGGGTGTTCAGGTGCAGAGCGTGATCGTCGATGGCTCGCCCTGGGAGGCGATCGTCGAAACGGCGAAGAAGCTCGAGGCCGACCTGATCGTCATGGCGTCCCACAACAAGCGCAAGTTCGCCGATTACGTGCTCGGGCCCAACGCCGAGCACGTGGTGCATCATTCGAGGATGTCGGTGATGATCGTGCGCTGACGGTCCTTTCCGTCGCCCAGCAACGCCCACGTTCCCGCTCGCCGGGGGCGTGGGCGTTCTGCGTTGGGAACGTGTCGGCAGCGTGGAGACGGCGTGATGTGAGTCACGGCGGGATGACGCCGGAGCGGCTAGAGTAACCAGGTGTCAGGGTGCGTCCTCGGCGGGCTCGGCCCAGGGAGGTACCCACCGGCCCGGTGTGTCCGGGACGTCATCGTCGGCAACGGGGGTGTCACCATGAATGCAGCAGCCACCAAGAGCGGCGGCAAGCCGGATTCCCATGTCCGTATCCGCATTCGTCCGATCGGCATGGACAAGCCTCGTGCCTGGCTAGCGGCGGGCTTCGAGGACTTTCGACGTGCCACGGCGGTGAGTCTGGCCTACGGCCTGTTCTGGGTGGGGTTGAGCATCGCGATTACCGTCGGTGCCTTCACCTTCGGCCTCTGGCACTGGCTGTTGCCGCTGATCGCCGGTTTCATGTTCGTTGGCCCGTTGGTGGCGGTGGGCTCCTACGGCATCAGCCGTGCCCTGGAAGCCGGTCGCGAGCCGACCCTGGGCGATGCCTTCGGCGCCTGGCGAGGCCACGTGGGCCAGCTGGCCATGATCGGTGTGATGCTGGTGCTGATCCTGATGGCCTGGTTCAACATCGCGATGCTGCTGTTTGCGCTGTTTTTCGGCCTGGGCGCCCCCGATCCGGCCACCATCTACCTGGCCCTGATCACCACGGCGGAGGGGCTCGGCATGCTGGCGGTGGGGACGGCGATCGGTGCGGTACTGGCGTTCGGCGCCTTCACCGTCAGCGTGGTGGCCATTCCCACCCTGATGGACCAGGACCTGACCTTCATGGAAGGCATCGAGGCCAGCGTGCGCTCGGTGGCCCGGAACTTCCGCCCCATGCTGTTGTGGGCCGCCATCATCACCGGCTGTGTGATCGTCGGGGTGGCCACCTTCTACATCGGCCTGGCGTTGATCCTGCCGGTGCTAGGTCATGCCAGCTGGCATGCCTATGAAGACCTGGTGCGCATCGACCTCGGAGACGCGGAGGAGGGCTGAGTCGGCTTTCCAATGGCGTGGTGGTGCCCGCGTTCGTTGGCACTGGTGCCTGACCGTGACGCGGGATTCGCGTACCCTTGGCGTCGAGACTGTCAATCCGGAGCCCAAGCATGCGCGTCCGACGCCTTTTGATCCTGTGTTGTGGCCTGCTGACTTGCCTGGCGGTGAGCAGTGGCGTGTGGGCGAAGCCTCTCCCGTTGCCCCAGGGCCCGGTTCTGCTGACCGTGAGTGGCGATATCACGCGCACCAACGGCGATGGCATGGCCCGCTTCGATCGTGCCATGCTCGAGGCTCTGCCGTCACGCACCATCACGACCCATACCCCTTGGCACGAGCAGGCGGGCCGCTTCGAGGGGCCACTGGCCGAGGCGCTGCTCGATGCCGTCGGTGCCAGGGGCGATCAGCTACGGGTGGTCGCGCTCAACGGCTTCGAGGCCGAGGTGCCGGTCAGCGACGTGTCACGCTATCAGGTCATCCTGGCAATGAAGCGCAACGGAGAGATCATGCCGATACGTCGCTTCGGGCCGCTATTCGTGCTGTATCCCTTCGATGCTCATCCCGAGCTGCTCACCGAGGCGGTTCGTTTTCGCTCGGTCTGGCAGGTGAGTCGCATTCAGGTTCACTGATCGTCGAGGAGCTGCTCGGTGCGCCAATATCCCCTGCGTCTCAAGTTCGGCGTCATCGCCACTCTGCTGCTGTTCGTTGCCGCCATCCTGGTGGTGGGACTGGTGGCCTGGCGACAGGACAGCCTGGTCTGGCGGGTCGGCGAGGACACGGTCTGGCATGCCTACAAGCTCGACCGTGATGCCGTCGATCTGCGCAGCTACCTGGCGCTCAGCGAGCCGGGCCCCGAGGTCCTGAGTGAGGCAAGGCTTCGCTTCGAGCTGCTCTACAGCCGGCTGACGCTGCTGCGAGGTGGCGAGATGGCCGAGCTCATTCACGGCATTCCCGGCACGGATCGCCTGGTCGAGGAGATCGAGGAGCACCTCAAGGCGCTGGATGCACGCCTGCGCCAACTGGATACGCTGGATGAGGCGTCGCGCAAGGCACTCATTCAGCGCCTTGGTGAGCTTGGCCATCCGGCCGAGCGATTGATCATCACCGTCAACGGCCATCTGGCCCAGTCCGAGACTCAGGAGCGTGAACGCCTGCAGTGGCTCTACGGACTACTGCTGGCGCTGATCATGGGCATGAGCGTGGCGGCCATGCTGGTGGTGGCTTTCCTGGTTCGCGAGGCGCGAGACAATGCCGCGGCGCGCCGTGCCCTGGAGAGTCTCAGCGCCGAGCTGGAAACCACGGCCCGACGGGCTGAGTCGGCGAGCCAGGCCAAGTCGGAGTTCCTGGCCACCGTCAGCCATGAGATCCGCACGCCGCTCAATGGGGTCATCGGCATGAGCGACCTGCTGGTCGAGCAGCCGCTGCCCGAGCGGGCCCGCCACTACGCCGATACCATTCACGACAGCGCCCGTCGCCTGATGGAGCTGATCAATGACATCCTGGATTTCTCCAAGATCGAGGCAGGGCGCCTGGAACTCGAGCACCAGGCGCTGTCCTTGAACGATCTGGCCGAGAGCGCGGCTTCGCTGTTTCGTCCCCATGTCGAAGCGCGTGGGCTATGGCTCGAGATCGACCTGGACCCGACGCTGCCAGCGCATATCGTCAGTGATCCTGGTCGGCTTCGCCAGGTGTTGCTGAACCTGCTCTCCAATGCCGTCAAGTTCACCGAAGAGGGCGGTATCCGGGTCGAGATCGCCCGTGACGGTGAACAGGTGCTGAGTGTTGCGGTAGTCGACACGGGGTGCGGTATCGCGCCCGACAAGCAGCCGCGGCTATTCGAACCCTTCCACCAGGGCGAGCCCGGCACGGCGCGGCGCTTCGGTGGCAGCGGCCTGGGGCTGGCGATCAGCAAGCGGCTGGTGGAAGCGCTGGGCGGTGAGATCGGCGTCGACAGCCGCCCGGGCGAGGGCTGCCGCTGCTGGTTCCGCCTGCCGCTTATCGAAGCGCCGACGGCCGATACCGGCGTCGATGGGCATGTTCCCCACCATGGTGGACCGGTCCTGAGCGATGCCCGTCTGCTGGTGGTCGAGGACAATCCCGTCAACCAGCAGGTTGCCATGGCGATGCTCGCCAAGCTGGGCTGTCGCGCCACGCTGGCGGCTTCCGGCTTCGAGGCGCTGGAAAGCGTGATGCGCGAGCGCTTCGATTTGATCTTCATGGACGTGCAGATGCCGGACCTGGATGGGCTGGAGGTCACTCGACGGATCCGTGCCCGCGGCGGCTGGCTGGCGGAGGTGCCGATCGTGGCGATGACCGCGGGTGGGCCGATGGGAGATCAGGCCCGTTGCCTGGCCGCGGGCATGACTGGCTACCTGGCCAAGCCGCTGCTGCAAGTCTCGCTGCTCAAGGCCCTGCATCGTCACCTTGCGGGAATGCCCGGTGTGGCGACGATGCCACCCGCCAGCTTTCCCGGCGCGGTGGGCGAGGAGCAACTGGTGGATGCCAGCGTCATGGAGGGCCTGCGCGAGAGCCTTGGCCACGAGGGGCTGGCCGCGCTGGTGGCACAATATCGCCGTGATGCCCGGACACGCCTCACGGCCCTGGCGGAAGCGCTCGACGTCGATGAGGCACCGTTGGCCCAGCGCCTGGCGCACCAGCTCAAGGGCGAATCGGCCACCCTCGGCGCGGTCAAGGTCGCGGGCCTGGCGACCCGGCTCGAACGGGCCGCCCGTGAAGGACGGCTGGAGGGCGGTGAGGAAATCCTGGCGCGGCTGCATGAGCGCCTGGCCGAAACCCTGGCGGCGCTTGAGAGCGAAGCGGCGCCGTCCTGACGGGAGCGCGCCAACGGCGGAACCCATGACCTGGGAGCGCGGCCGTCCAGCGCTTACACTGGGTCCATTATCGCCCCCGGAAATCGCCATGTCCGATGCCAGCCCCTTTTCGCCGGCCGCCGTATCGATTCGAACGGCCTTCAGCGACAACACCGATCCGCGGCGGGCCGCCGCCGAGCTGGCGAGCGCGCTGGCCGGGCCGGAGCTGGGCTTCGTGCTGTTCTTCTGCAGCGCCGACTATCCGCTGTCGGCGCTGGGTGAAGCCCTCGAACGGGCCTTCGCCCCGGTTCCACTGGCCGGCTGTACCACGGCCGGCGAGATCACGCCGGCAGGTTACGGCCGAGGCTGCATCGTCGCCGTCGGCTTCGACCGTGGCGACTTCGCGATCGCCTGCGCGCGGATCGCCGATCTCGAGGCCTTCGCCTTGCCCCAGGCCCAGCGGCTGGTCGACGGCCTGCTGGCCGACTGTCGCCGCCAGGCGCCCCCCGAGGATGCCCGGCCCTTCGCGCTGACGCTGCTGGATGGCCTCTCCAGCAGCGAGGAGCAGGTGCTGGCGACCCTGGAGGCGGCGCTTGGCGGTATCCCCAGCTTCGGCGGCTCTGCGGGGGACGACAACCGGCTGAGCCATACCCACGTCTACGCCGAGGGCGGCTTTCACGATGCCTCGGCGGTGGTGGTGATGGTCACCAGTCGTCGCCCCTTCGAGGTCTTCACCACGCACCATCTTCGCCCGCGCCGCGAGAAGCTGGTGGTCACCGCGGTAGACCGCGAGCGGCGTCGGGTACTGGAACTCAACGCCGCGCCTGCCGCCGAGGAGTATGCGCGCCTGGTGGGACGGCCCGTGGAGGCGCTGAATGCCGAGGTCTTCGCCCGTCATCCGCTGGCGGTGCGTATCGGCGAGGCGCACTACGTGCGCTCGATTCAGCGGGTCGACGCGGACGGCGGGTTGCGTTTCTACTGTGCGGTGGAGAAGGGCATCGTGTTGACTGCCATGCAGTCGGCGCCGATGCTCGAGCAACTGGCCGGCGTGCTGGACGGTCTGGAGCGGCGCCTTGGCGCCCCCGCGTTGATCCTCGGCTGCGACTGTTTCCTGCGACGCCTGGAGCTGGAGGCCCTGGGGCGCGTGGACGCCGCCTCGCGGCTGCTGGCCGACGCCCGCGTCGTGGGCTTCAATACCTACGGTGAGCAGCATCAGGGCATGCACATCAACCAGACCTTCACCGGAGTGGCGATTGGATCTCGGGGCTGAACCGCCGGCGTTCGATCCCGCCAGCGAGCAGGAGCGGGCTCTGGCGGAAGAGAACGCGCGGCTGCGGCGCATCTGCGGCGCGCTCATCGAGCGAGTCGAGTCCGCGGGCATGGCCGGCGGAGCCCCCTATGGCGCCTTCGAGCATGCCGTGCTGCTTGCCGAGCAGGTCCGTGAGCGTACCGACAGTCTGCATCGCACCCTGGAGGCGCTGAGCGAGGCCAACGCTCGCCTGGAAGAGGCCAGGGCCGAAGCGGAGGCGGCCAATCACTCGAAGACACGCTTCCTGGCGGCGGTCAGCCACGACCTGCTGCAACCGCTCAACGCCGCGCGGCTGTTCACCAGTGCCCTGGAAGATCAGGCGCTGCCCGGGGAGGCGACGCGCCTGGTCGGGCATATCGGCCGTTCGCTCAAGGACGTCGAGGCCTTGCTGGGGACCCTGGTGGACATCTCGCGCCTGGATGCCGGGGTGCTGACCCCGGACGTGGCGGCCTTCCCGGTCGCCGAGCTGCTGGATGTGCTGGCCGAGGAGTACCGCCAGATGGCCGCCGCTCGGGGACTGGCGTTTCGCTATGTGCCCAGCTCGGCGGTGGTGAGCTCCGACCTGGCATTGCTCGCCCGGGTGGTGCGCAATTTCTTGACCAACGCGGTGCGCTACACCAAGCGTGGCCGTCTGCTGCTGGGCTGTCGGCGACGTCCCGACGGCCTCGAGATCCTGGTCGCGGATACCGGGCCCGGCATCGACGAAGCCCATCAGGAGGCCATCTTCCTCGAATTTCGCCGCGCCGTGACGCGTCCCGAGGAGGCCGATCGTGGCCTCGGCCTCGGCCTGGCGATCGTCGATCGCATCGCCGACATGCTCGATCATCCGCTGGGCCTCGTCTCGCGTCTGGGGCACGGGGCACTGTTCTCGATCCGGGTACCTTATGGCCGGCGTCGGGAGATGCCTCCCGCGGCGGAGCCGACGCCCGGGGCAGATCGCCTGGCCGGCGCGCGGGTCTGGGTGCTCGACGACGACCCGGCGATCCTCGACGGCATGGCGGCGCTGCTCGAGGGCTGGGGCTGCCGCGTGCGCTGCGCCTCGACACCGGCGGCGCTGGAGGCGCTGAGCCGCCGGGAGCGAGCCGACTTGCTGCTGGTGGACTACCACCTGGCGCCGGGGGATCCCGATGGGCTGTGTGTGGCGGATCGCTTGTGCCGAGCCCACCCCGGGCTGGGCGTGGTACTGATCACTGCCAATCACGATGGCGACCTCAAGCAATGGGCTCGCGAGCGTGGCTACGACTGTCTGTTCAAGCCGGTCAAGCCGCTGCGCCTGCGGGTGCTGATCGCCAACCGACTTCAGGCGGGCGGAGGGCAGGCCTGCAACTGACGACGCGACAGCTGGGTGGCCAGTTCGGCGCGATCGGCCGCCAGCACGGCCTGGATCCGGGTATCGACGTTGAGCTTGCGCAGGATCGCCGAGACGTGCGTCTTGACGGTGGTCTCGGCGATATCGAGATCCCGGGCGATCACCTTGTTGGCGTCGCCGCGCACCAGGCGAGCCAGCACCTGGAGCTGCTTGTCGGTGAGGGCATCCAACGATGATGGCGCGTTCGGGGCGGTGGGCGCGACGAGCGACTCATGATCGGCCGCCGACGGTGTCGGCGGCCGGCGCATGATGTCCGGCGGCAGGTAGATCTGGCCGCCGAGCACCTGGCGCAAGGCCTCGAGCATCGCCCGGCGAGGCGTCGACTTGGGAATGTAGCCCACCGCGCCCAGGGCGATGGACTCGAGGATCAGGTTGCGCTCGCGCTCGGCCGAAATCACCACCACCGGCAGCGCCGGGCAGGCCTCGCGCAACCGCTCCAGCCCGGCCAATCCCGCCGCGTCGGGCAGGCCCAGGTCGAGCAGCAGCAGGTCGATCTCTTGCTCTTCCTCTGCGATCCCCCTCAGGGCGTCGTCGAGGCTGCCGGCCTCGAGCAGCCGGCAGTTGGGCAGGCCGGCGCGGATCGCCGCGCCGATCGCCTCGCGAAACAGCGGATGGTCGTCGGCCACCATCAGGGTATTCATGAGGGACTCCTTGGATCGCTCGGCCGCTTGCCTGTCGCCCTCCGGATCTCCTACCGAAGGAGGAGGCACTCTCCTGCCATCGCAGTATGTCTCAGACGCCATGACTGGCCAAGACTGGGAGGGTACTCACATAACCACAACAGCAGGAGACACGCCATGATCTATGCCAACCCCGGCAGCCCCGAGGCCGTGGTGAGCTTCGACGCGCGCTATGGCAACTACATCGGCGGCGAGTTCGTGCCGCCGGTCAAGGGCCAGTACTTCGACAATGTCAGCCCGGTCAACGGCAAGCCGTTCTGCGAGATTCCCCGCTCCACCGCCGAGGACATCGACAAGGCGCTTGACGCCGCACATGCCGCCGCCCCGGCCTGGGGCAAGACGTCGGCCACCGAGCGCAGCAATCTCCTGCTGAAGATCGCCGATCGCATCGAGCAGAACCTCGAGATGCTGGCCGTGGCCGAGACCTGGGACAACGGCAAGGCGGTGCGCGAGACCCTGAACGCCGACCTCCCCTTGGCGGTGGATCACTTCCGCTATTTCGCCGGCTGCATCCGCGCCCAGGAGGGCACCGCGGCGGACATCGACGCCAACACCGTGGCCTATCACTTCCACGAGCCGCTGGGCGTGGTGGGGCAGATCATTCCCTGGAACTTCCCGATCCTGATGGCGGTGTGGAAGCTGGCGCCGGCGCTGGCCGCGGGCAACTGCGTGGTGCTCAAGCCCGCCGAGCAGACCCCGGCCTCGATCCTCAAGCTGATGGAGCTAGTCGGCGACCTGCTACCGCCGGGCGTGGTCAACATCGTCAACGGCTACGGCGCCGAGGCCGGCCAGGCGCTGGCCACCAGCACGCGGATCGCCAAGATCGCCTTCACCGGCTCGACCCCGGTGGGCTCGCACATCCTCAAGTGCGCCGCGGACAACATCATTCCCTCCACCGTGGAGCTGGGCGGCAAGTCGCCGAACATCTACTTCGCCGACATCATGAACGCCGAGCCCGAGTTCATCGACAAGGCCGCCGAGGGTCTGGTGCTGGCCTTCTTCAACCAGGGCGAGGTGTGCACCTGCCCGTCGCGGGCGCTGATCCAGGAGGACATCTACGAGTCCTTCATGGCCAAGGTGATGGAGAAGGTTGCGGCCATTACCCGCGGCAACCCGCTGGATACCGACGTCAAGGTCGGCGCCCAGGCCAGCCAGGAGCAGTTCGACAAGATCATGTCGTACATGGAGGTGGCCCGCGAGGAGGGCGCCGAGTTCCTCACCGGCGGTGGCAAGGAGAGCTTCGACCCGGCCTATGACAGCGGCTATTACATCCAGCCGACCCTGCTCAAGGGCCACAACAAGATGCGCGTCTTCCAGGAGGAGATCTTCGGCCCGGTGGTGGCGGTAACCACCTTCAAGGACGAGGAAGAGGCGCTGGCCATCGCCAACGACACCGAGTTCGGCCTCGGCGCCGGGGTGTGGAGCCGCGACATCAACGTGGCGTTCCGCATGGGCCGCGGCATTCAGGCCGGCCGGGTGTGGACGAACTGTTATCACCAGTACCCCGCCCATGCGGCCTTCGGCGGCTACAAGAAGTCCGGCGTCGGCCGTGAGACCCACAAGGTGGCCCTCGAGCACTATCAGCAGACCAAGAACCTGCTGATCAGCTACGACACCAATCCGCTCGGTTTCTTCTGAGCCCTCGGGTGGCTCGTTAGACGGCGGGGGCGCGAGGAAGTCGCGCCCCCGCCTGCGTATGGCCGCCGAGGCAGGGGGCGTTCAGGCGCCCGCCCGCAGCGCCTCCCGCACCACCCGGAAAGCGGCCGTCTGCTGGCGGCGGCTGGGATAGTAAAGGTGGTAGCCCTCGAAGGGCTCGGACCACTCGGCCAGGACCTCTCGTAGTTCACCGCGATCCAGGTGAGCTTGAACCAGGCCGTCGGGCAGTTGGGCAAGCCCCACCCCGGCGAGGCTGGCGTCGAGAATCTGGAACACGCTGTTCAGGATCAGCGGGCCGTCGACCCTGACCCGGAATTCATGCTCGCCGCTGCCGAACTCCCAGGCGAAGAGCCCGCCGTGAGTCGGCAGGCGCAGATTGATGCAGCGGTGAGCGGTCAGGGCTTCGGGCGTCGATGGGTTGCCGTGGCGGGCCAGATAGTCAGGCGAGGCCACGGTGACGAGTCGCATCCGTGGGCCGATCGGCACGGCGATCATGTCGGCGTCGATGATGCCGCCGAGCCGCACGCCGGCATCGAATCGCGCGGCGGCGATGTCGGTCAATCCGTAGTCGGTAGTCAGCTCGACGGTGAGCTCGGGGTAGGTCTCGAGCAGCGGCGCAAGCCGCGGCCACAGCATGTAGCGCGTCGCGAACTCGTCGGCCGTGATGCGCACCGTGCCCGCCGGTCTCTCTCGCCACTCGGCGACGGCGGCCACTTGGGCATCGATCTGCTCCAGCAGCGGGGCCACCTCGCGCAGCAGTTTCTCTCCGGCTTCGGTACGGGTGACGCTGCGCGTGGTGCGGGTCAGCAAGCGCACGCCGAGGCGCTCTTCCAGGCTGCGCATGGTCTGGCTGACCGCCGAGGGAGACACGCCGAGGTGTGCCGCCGCCCGGGTGAAGTTGCCCTCGCGGCCCACGGCCACGAAGACTGCCAGGTCGTCCAGTCGCTGCCCTGTCATTATAAAGCCTCGCTTCATACTGCATTCAGTATTTGCCACATAGTATACCCAATGCCCGGCTGCTACCTTTGCAGGCGTCAACGCCACCAATCCAAGGAGAGCGTCATGAGCGAATCATCCGAAGACATGCTGATCCAGCGCGCCGGTTCCGTTGAGGCCATCAAGGGGCCGAGCGACTGGTTCACCGGCACCGTCCGCATCGACAAGATCTTCAACGCGCCGGCTCCCTCCCGTCTGGGCATGGCCGTCGTCAACTTCGAGCCGGGCGCGCGTACCAACTGGCACACCCATCCGCTGGGGCAAATGCTGCTGGTCACCGACGGCGTGGGATGGACCCAGTGCGAGGGTGGCCCGCGCACCGAGATTCGCCCGGGCGACATCATCTACTGCAACTGCGGACGTCGTCACTGGCACGGTGCCACTGACACCACCTACATGCAGCACGTGGCCGTGCAGGAAGCCGAGAACGGCAGCCCGGTGACCTGGATGGAGCCGGTCTCCGACGAGGACTATCTCGGCGGCCCGGTCAAGAAGGACTGAGACCTTTCCCTTCCGTTGCCATGCCAGGCCGCATTCTCTCAGTTGGCGTTGCTGTCCGGTGAGGCTGACCGCCAGGCCTGGGTACCCCACAGGGGCACGCTGCTCAGGGCGTGCTTGAAGCTGCCGTGGGTCTCCTTGGTGGTATAGGCCAGATAGAGCAGGGTCTGGCTGTCGGCGTCGAGGATTCGCCGCAGCTTGAGGCTCTTGAACAGCACGCTCTGGGAGCGGCGGTAGAGCAGCTCGCCGTCCGGCGAGGTGTCGATATCAGCGAGCATCGCCGCGGTGATCGGCCCGGTCTGGCGACAGGCCAGGCTGGTGTCTGACGGATCGGCCAGGTCGAGGTCGGCATCGATGTTGCTGAGATGGCAGGTCACGCCGGGAATCTTGGGATCGACGAGGCTATCGATCTTGATGTCCTTGGTGGTGAACAGGCCCAGCGAGACATCCCCGACCTCGTGACCGTCGTTGCAACCGGCCAGCCCCATCAGGAGCAGGCCGAGCAGGGTGGTGCGCAGTGTGAGCATGGGGTATCCGGTCAATGGTCGACGAACTGGCTCAGGTCGAGCGGGTGGCTGTGGCCCAGCCACATAGCGCCCTGGGTATGGTCGAAGTAGTCGTCGTCGGTGCCCAGGTGCACGAAGATGTCCAGATCGCCGCGATTCAGCGCCAGCCAGGGCACGATCTCGCCGAAGCGCTCGGGAGCGAAGGACAGCTGGCAGCTCCACAGCGGGTGGGGGCCCACCGGACGCTCATGGAAGCGGCCCACCCGGATCTCGAAGTGCTCGGCGGCAGCCTCGGCGAGGCGACGCGCTTCGGCCAGGCCGGCGGCATCGCGATAGTAGAGATGGGCGTGATAGTAGCGGATGCGGCTGGGGTCGATGAGCGCTGGGGTGTCTGGCATGACGGTCTCCTGCTGGGGGACCCCAGGGTACCCGCTGCGCGGCGGCATCGCGAGACGGCGGCGCTGCCGGATCATCCCCCGGGGATCGGCAGGGCCTCCAGCTGTACACCGTAGGCCCCCGGCGGCAACGACTTTTCCACCGAGAGGCGCAAGCCGCCGAGGTCGGGTTCGGCGAGGTCGATCAGCACCCCGGGGATGGCGGTCTTGCGTTCGTCGAGCTTGACCAGCACCCGAGGGCGGAGCGGCTGGTCGGGCACCTGGGCGACCACGATGCCGACCATGCCGTTGTTGAGTTCGACCAGGCTGCCGAGGGGGTAGAGGCCGATCCAGTCGATGAAGTGGTCGACCAGCCGGCCATCGAAGTGGCAGCGACGCCCCTGGTAAAGGATGCCCAGGGCTTCGGTCGCCGGCCGGGCCGGGCTGTAGACGCGGTCACTGGTGATGGCGTCATAGGTATCGACGATGGCCAGTATGCGGGCGGTCTCATCGATGTCCCGGCCCGGCTTGCCATGCGGGTAACCGCTGCCGTCGAGGCGCTCGTGGTAGTCCCGGCAGGCGATCTTGACCGCCGTGGGCAGGTGGGGATCATGCTCGAGCATGGCGAAGCCATGCAGCACATGCCCCTGGACGTGCTGGAACTCCTCCTCGGAAAGAGGGCCGGGCTTGTCCAGTACCGCCTGGTCGAGGCGCATCTTGCCGACGTCATGCAGCAGGCCGGCGAGCCCGAGCTCCTCGAGTCGTGAACGCTCGTAGCCCAGATGCTGACCGAAGGCCATGGCGAGGATGGCGACGTTGAGGCCGTGCTCCATCCGGTAGGCGACCCGGTGCTTGAGGCGGGTCAGCCAGACCAGGGTGTCGGGGACCACCTCCAGGGAAGCGATGAGCCGGCCGATCTCTCGCTGCAGCGTTGGCTGGCGGCGATACCAGTCGTGCTCGTCACGCATCAGGCGCAGGAGCGTGCGCTGGGTCTTGAAATACAGCTGCTCGGCATGCTGCACCTCGCGGGGATCGTCCGATGCGATCGCCGAACGGCGGCGCTCCTGGGGGGGAAAGGGCGTGAATTCGGCGGGATCCGGTGGCATCTGCAGCGCCGACAGGATGGCCTGCACCTGGGGTTGGGAGCGCTGAGGGTCGACATACACCGAGCGACAGTAGCTGCGCAGTCGGCGCAGGTCGGACTTTCCACGTTTCAGAAGGTGCGGCGGGACCATCCAGGGGCGATCGAGCGCCGCGATGTACATGCCGTTCTCGAGCAGGCTGACCGGCACCTCGACCAGGCGTGAGCCGCCCGGCGGTTCGGGGTCCTGTTGCATGACGCTATCTCCGGCTGTCATGGCCTGGGTACAGTTATAGACCATCCGCCCTGGCGTCGTGGCCGCCAGCACCGGCATGCGCACTGCGGCACACGCCAGCGGCGACCCCTCGGGGTCGCCGCTGGCGTTCAGGCCGGTGAGGTTGCTCAGCTCAGGCTCAGGTCCCGGGGCGGCTCGCCCACCGAGCCCGGCATCGCCTGGACGTTGGCGTTGTCCTGATCGGCGAGGACCAGGAAGTGCAGGTGACGTTCGTACTCGGAGAGCACGTCGCCGATCACCTGGCCGCGTGTATAGCCGTTGAGATCCTTGTCCAGGCCACCCTCGTTGAGATAGACGTCGAGGCGCACGTAGTAGTCGTCGTCCACCGGGAGGAAGCTCGGGGTGCGCAGGCGGTGGGCCCGCACCTGGTAGACGAAGCTGGCGGCGTCGTCGAAGTCCACCTGCAGGGTCAGCTGGCGCAGCGGTTCGCCCTCGACCTCTTCTTCGGTCACCGAGGCCTGCTGCCCGCGCTGCTCGAGCTCCTCGGCGAACTGGTGCAGGGCCGGCCGGACGGCATGCTCGACGGTGGCGGCGGCGCCGGCGCGGTTCGAGGTGTCGAGCGCCCGGTCGAGTCGCTCGCGCCAGTCGCCGCCGGGAGCGGTACCGCTGACCTGGCGACGGGCGTCGGCCTTGGTACTCTCCAGCTTCAGGGCGCGGCTCATGCCGGCCATGATGGCGAAGATCACCAGCGAGAAGGGCAGGGCGGTAATCACCACCGCACTCTGCAGCGCCGAGAGGCCGCCGGCCATCAGCAGTGCCACGGTCACCAGGCCGATGGCCGCCGACCAGAAGATGCGCAGGCGGATCGGGGCATCGTGATTCACGTCCGACAGGATGGAGGTGAAGTTGGCCAGCACCAGGGCGCCGGAGTCGGCCGAGGTGACGAAGAACACGATGCCCAGGATGGTCACCACCGATGCGGTGACGCCGATGTAGGGATACTGCTCCAGGAAGGTGTAGATGGTCGTCTGCGGCGAGTTGAGCGCCTGCTCGCCCAGCGCGGCGATGCCCTGGTCGGCGACCATCTCGATGCCGCTGTTACCGAAGATCGACATCCACGCCATCATGAAACCGAGCGGCAGCAGCAGGGCGCCGAGCACGAATTCGCGAATGGTGCGGCCGCGCGAGATGCGGGCCAGGAACAGGCCGACGAAGGGTGTCCAGGCGATCCACCAGCCCCAGAAGAAGATGGTCCACCAGCCCTTCCACTGCTGGGCATCCGCGCCGGCGAAGGCGTAGGTGTCGAAGCTCTTGCCCACGAAGCCGCTCAGGTAGTCACCGGCGTTGAGCACCATGGCGTCGAGCAGATGCAGGGTATCGCCCTGGAAGAGCACGAACAGCAGCAGGGCGGCGGCCAGCGCCATGTTGAACTCCGACAGCCGACGGATGCCCTTCTCGACGCCGGTGACCACCGAGATGGTGGCGAGTATCACTACCAGCACGATCAGCACCACCTGGGTCGCCAGGCTCTCGGGCACGCCGAACATGAAGGTCAGGCCGTAGTTCAGCTGCATCACGCCGATGCCGAGGCTGGTGGCGATGCCGAACACGGTGGAGATGACCGCGGTGATGTCCACGGCATTGCCGATCGGGCCGTTGATGCGCTT
This sequence comes from Halomonas organivorans, assembly GCF_014192055.1. GTDB lineage: Bacteria > Pseudomonadota > Gammaproteobacteria > Pseudomonadales > Halomonadaceae > Halomonas > Halomonas organivorans. The sequence goes on from NZ_JACHXM010000013.1 coordinate 39,615, forward strand.
GCCGAGCAGCGGATAGAGGGCGCTGCGGATGGCCAGCGGCAGGCGATGGCGATAGCTGAAGTAGGCCAGCGCCATGCCCATCAGCACGTACATGCCCCAGCCGGACAGCCCCCAATGGAGGAAGGTCTGGGGCACGGCGGCACGCAGCGCCGCGGCGCTCTCCGGCGCCATGTCAGGTGGGGCCAGGTAGTGCGACAGCGGCTCGGCGACGCAGAAGAACAGCAGGTCGATGCCGATGCCCGCGGCAAACAGCATCGAGGCCCAGGACACCAGCGAGAACTCGGGGCGCGCATGGTCCGGGCCGAGGCGTATGCTGCCGACGCGCGAGCAGCCGATGGCGACGACGAAGACCAGATAGGCCACCGCGGCCAGCATGTAATACCAGCCGAAGGTGTCATTCACCCAGGCCAGGCCGGCGTCGAAGAAGGCGCCGGCCTCCTCGGTGAACGTCATGGTCAGGACCAGGAACACCAGGATGCCAGCCACACTGCCGTGAAAGACGGTGCGGTTGATCCGGTCCCGGCGCTCGGGGAGGGCGGTGTTATCCGACATTCGCAATACTCCTGTCGCTTTGGGCGACTCTTTTTTTGAATGAACGTTCAAATAAAATACGCACATCCTCGCAAGGCTGCAACCGGGAGACCCGCCTGTGGCGAGCATGGCAAAGTAAAATGAGGAAAGCGGGCACGAAAACGCCCGGCATGAGCCGGGCGTCGAAGGAGGGAAGAAGAAGGGGGAGGAAGACTTATTCGGCCGAAGGAGGCGTCGGCTCGGGGCCGCCATGGGAGCGGCCGTCGTCATGGTGACCGGGCCCGCGATGATGTCCTCGTCCGTCATGGGGTGGGCGCATGGTCTGCTCGAGCTCGGCGATCTGCTGCTCGGTCAGCAGCTCGGCCAGCGCCGCACGGTGTTCGTCGCGCAGGTCCTGCCAGGCCTGACGGCGGGCGTCGCGCGAGTCGAAGGACTGCTCCTTCAGCGCCTGGGCGTTGTCGATGAAGGACTGGCGAAGCTCGTCCAGTGACTGGCGGGTCTCGTCGTCGAGATCCCAGCCTTCGATCACCGCATCCACGCGGGCCTTGATGGCCTCTCGCGCTTCGGCACGATGCTCGGCGCGAAGCTCCTGGCGAGCCTTGTCGAGAGCCGCACGCTGCTCGTCGTCGAGGATCTCGTCGAGCTGCTCGCGGTATTCCTGACGCAGCTCCTGCATGGCTTGACGATGCTCTCGCTGGGCTGCCGCGAGGGCTTCGCGGGTCTCGGCGTCGATGCCGGCACGCTCGAACAGCGCCTCGCGCTGTTCGGCGCGGTGCTCCTGGCCGGCGTGGAATGCGGGGCCCTTGGCATGATCTCCCGCCTCGCCGGGTGCGGCATTGGCGGAGAGCGCCAGCGGGGCAATGGCGGCGGCGAGCAGGGCGGGGGCAAACAGCTTGCGGGTCAGGCGCATCTTCTTCATGTCGGGCATTCCTTGTGGCCTTGGGTTGACGCTTGCAGTGTCGTTGGCGCAGGTGCAAGGGGCGTGGACACAGGGTGCAAAGCCGGTGCAAGGTTGCCGGCTCGCTCGCGGGATCATGGCATCAGGCTCGCGCATACGGTGGGGCAATCACGTTCAATACTCCGGCGTCGTGGTGCCATAGCCTGGCCGGTATCGAGACGAGATACCGAGGACGCTTCCCCATGACCGTAACCCTGTCGCTGTCCATGGCCGCCTTCGCGCTGGCGGCTTCCCTTTCTCCTGGCCCGGTGAACCTGGTGGCGCTGAGCGCCGGAATGCGGCACGGCTTTCGCGCCAGCCTGCGTCATGTCACCGGTGCGACCCTCGGCTTTACGCTACTGCTGGTGCTGATCGGCCTGGGCCTGCATGAGCTGTTGGCCCGCTGGCCGGGCATTCTCGGCGGGGTGCGCTGGGCCGGGGTGGCCTTCCTGCTCTACATGGCCTGGCGCCTCGCCGCGGATGATGGCCGGCTGCAGGCCAGCTCTCCCGGTGCGGCGCCGTCGTGGTGGGTAGGCGCGACCATGCAGTGGCTCAATCCCAAGGCCTGGTTGGCGTCGATGGCCGGGATGGGTGCCTATGCCGCCGGCGGTGAGCTCCACCTGGTGGCCTGGTTCGCGACCCTGTACTTCGTGATCTGCTATCTGTCGATCGGCTGCTGGGCCTATGCCGGCGCCTGCCTGAAGCGCTTCGTGGATCGCCCGGCCCGGGTGCGCCGCTTCAACCGCGGCATGGCGTTGTTGCTGGCGGCGAGTGCGTGCTATCTGCTGTGGTGACCGGCGGCGTATTGCCCAGGGGTAGCCGCCTGCAGGCGCTTGAAGGTGCGCTGGAAATGCGCCTGGTCGGCGAAGCCGCAGTCCATGGCAACCTCGGCGATGGGCTGTCCGCTGCGCAGCTTGTGTCGGCCGAGCCGGATGCGTCGGTCGGTGAGGAAGGCATGGGGCGTCAAGCCATAGTGGGCCTTGAAGCGTCTCACCAGGTAAGAGCGAGACAGCCCGGCGGCGTGGCAGATGTCGTCCAGGCCGATGGCCTCGGTGCAGTGGGCCGCGATGTAGTCCGCCGCGCGGCGCAACCCCTCAGGATCGTCGCGGGAAGCCGGCATCCGAGGCGCCAGCCGGCGCTGCATCTCGACGATCAGTGCGGTGGCCTCGGTTTCCCTGGCCAGGCGTGAGGCATCAGGATCGAAGAGGGTGTCACACAGCGTCACCAGGTGCCGATAGAGTGCCGGATGGCGACTCGAACGAGCGGTGAAGAGCTGGAGGTCGAGATGGTCGGGGGCGCCGAGCTCTCGTTGCAGTGCGCCGAGCCAGGCGTTGTCCAGATAGAGCATGTCGTACGACCAGGGGCGGTCGTCGATGGGGTTGCAGGCATGCACCACCTCGGGGTTCATGACCACCACGCTGCCCGGGACGACCGTTTCGTCATGGCCCTGGTTCCAGTAGGTGCTGCAGCCCCCGGTGATGGCGCCGATCGAGAAGGTCTCGTGACTGTGCCTGGCGTAGCAGACGCGCCGTCCATCGGTGACGCGGCGAGCCTCGAGAAACGGCAGCGCCGGGTCGTGCCAGAAGCGCAGGTGATCTTGGCGATGGCCCATCTTGGCTCTCCCTGATCGATGGGCGACAGTCTAGGCGGTATCACCGCTGGCAGCGAGGCCGGGCCCTATCACTCCTCCGGCTGGTACTTGTAGCCGACGCCGTAGACCGAGCGGATGATCTCGCGTTCGGGCCACACCTCGGCGATCTTCTTGCGCAGCTTCTTGATGTGGCTATCCACGGTGCGTTCGGAAACGATGCGGTGGTCGCGATACATGTGATCCATCAGCTGCTCCCGGGAAAAGATGCGACCGGGCGACTGCATCATCACCCGCAGCAGCTGGAACTCGACGGCCGTCAATCCCAGGTCCTGGCCGTCGGCCAATGCCCGCCAGCCGTCCTCGTCGAGGCTCAGGGCCTGTTCGATGACGTTGTCGTCGATGCCCTCCGCGGCGCGGCTGCGGCGCAGCACGGCCCGGGCCCGCGCGACCACCTCGCGGGGACTGAAGGGCTTGCAGATGTAGTCGTCGGCGCCAAGCTCGAGTCCCAGCAGGCGGTCGACCTCCTCGACCCGGGCGGTGAGCATGATGATCGCCACCTTTGGCCAGCGCTGACGGATTTCACGGCACAGGGTCAGGCCGTCGGTGCCGGGCAGCATCAGGTCCAGCAAGACCAGCTCGGGGCGCGCCTCGCGCTCCTCCAGCCAGGGCAGCACGGCGTCGCCGTGGTCCAGATGATGCGGCGCGAAGCCGCTGCCCGACAGGTAGTCGGCCACCAGTCGGGCGATCTTGGGTTCGTCCTCGACGATCAGGACGGTATCGGTGTCGAGAGCCTGTGGGCTCATGCGTCTTCCTCCCTGAGTTGATCTTCGGCAATGGCGGGAAAGGTCAGCGTCCAGCATAGCCCGCCGAGCGAGGAGCCACTGGCGCTCATTTCGGCACCGTGGGCGCGGGCCAGGGCCATGGCGATCGACAGCCCCAGGCCACTGCCGCCGCTGGCCCGGTTGCGCGAGCCCTCGACCCGATAGAGGCGCTCGGTAAGCCGCGGCAGTTCCGCCTCGGGGACCCCGGGAGCGCTGTCCTCCCAACATACCCGGTAGTGATCGCCCACCTCGGTGAGGCTGACCCGCAGCCGTCCTGGCGCATGGGTGTAGGCGCAGGTGTTGTCGAGCAGGTTGGTCCACAGCTGGCGCAGGCGCTGGGTGTCGCCGCGTATCCAGGCAGGTCCGGCAATGTCGGTGGCAAGCGTCAGGTCGACGTCGGCGAGCCAGCTGTCGGCCTCGTCGAGGCGCGCCTGCAAGCTCGCGGCCAGGTCCAGCGGCGCCAGCTGGACCTCCAGGGCGCCGGCGTCGCTCTGCGACAGCAGTCGCAGGTCGGCGACCAGGCGCTCGAGCTGGCCGACCTCCTGGGCCAGCGAGCCGAGGCTGTCGAGGTCCAGCGGCCGGATGCCGTCCTGCATGGCCTCGATCTCGCCGCGCAGCACGGCGAGCGGGGTGCGCAGCTCGTGGGCGATGTCCGACACCCAGCGGCTGCGCGCCTCGCGGCTGGCCTCCAGGGTGGCGGCCAGGACATTGAAGTCCCGTGACAGGCTCGACAGCTCGTCGCGGCCGCGCTCGGTCAGGCGGATGCTGTAGTCGCCCTCGGTGAGCCGGCGGGTGGCCAGCGTCATGCCGCGGGCCCGGCGCCCCAGCCACCAGGAGAGGCCGCCGGCGAGCAGCAGCGAGGCCAGCCCCAGGGCGGCGACGATGATCGCCAGGTTGCGGCGCTGCTGGGTCAGGAAGATGCGGTCCATGCGCGCCATCAGCTGCTGCGGCGGGCGGTAGCCCAGGGTGCCGACGCGCTGGCCGTCGCTGATGATGGGCAGCCAGCGCAGCTCGGCGGCCTCCAGGTCGTTGTCCGGCGGCAGGCCGATCACCGGCAGGCCCTGGGCGTCGTGGAGCACGAAGTCCTTGGGGTCCCCCAGGCGCCGCTCGATGCCTTCCGGCGGCGGGGCGTCGCCGGGCCACAGCTGGCGGCGCACCACGTGGCGCCAGGCCCGCGGCGACTGACGCAGCCACTGCCAGTCACCGCGCCAGGCCCACTCGTCGGCGAGCCCCTTGGCCAGGGTCTCGGCGCGGCGAGTCTGGGTGCGATCCAGGTATTCGATGAAGCCTTGGTCCAGGCTGCGCGACACGGCGACGAACACCAGCCCCGAAATGGCCACGTTGACCACCAGGATGATCACGAACAGCTTGAAGCCGAGTCGGGAAATGGCCGGGGTCAGGGCATCGCGAAGGGACATGGCAAGGGTCTCGACGGGGCGGGCAAAGGGCACAAGCCTAGCCTAACGCGCCGCGGGGAGGGTGCAATTCCGGTGCAAGTCGGCTCAGGGGCAGGTTTCGCCAACCAGCAGTTCGGTGGTCAGCCGGCGGGATTCCATCGGTTCCAGGCCGAGGATCATGCGTGCTGCGACGCGCCCCTTCTCGACGCTGTCCTGGCGTACCGTGGTCAGCCTCGGCGAGCGGTACTGGCCCTCGGCGATGCCGTCGAAGCCGGTGATGCGCAGGTCCTCGGGAATGCGCAGGCCGCGCTGCTCGGCCAGGGTCACCACGGTCAGGGCGATGCGATCGGACATGCACAGCAGCAGGTCGGGGCGCTGCTCATGGGGCAGGTCGAGGATCTCGGCGATCACCGGCGCGCAGACGTCGAAGGTGTTCTCCTCGATGTTCCACATCGGCACCGTGGCCGGGTCGATGCCGTGCTCGGCGAAGGCGCGATGGAAGCCGGCCAGCCTCGAGCGGGTGATGGTGCGATCGGCGGGCAGCAGCTCCTGGTCGGGGGCGATGCGGGCGTTGCAGGGGTGCCTGGTGAGCCGCAGGTTGATGACCGCGGGGCGCCGGGGAGGCGTGGCCAGGGCGTGATCGGCGATGGCGTGGCAGGCCGGTTCGTCGTCGACGTGTACCGTGGGCTGGCCCTCGAGGTCGAAGTCCACCGCCACCAGGGGGCGCTGACCGGGCAGCGGCAGCTCGTCGAGCAGCAGCAAGCTCGGCATCAGCCCATAGATGATGAAACCGTCGGCGATGCTCGACGAGCCGGGCATCTGCGACACGTCCTGGCGGCCAGACAGCAGCAGCAGGGTGTGCCCGTGGGCGTCCAGCACCTCGGCGATGCCCGACAGCAGCTCGCTGGCCACGGCGTCGTTGAGGCTGTAGGTCAGGCTCTCGGCCAGCACCACGGCGACGATCTGCGAGCGCCCGGTGCGCAGGCTGCGGGCCTTGGCGTCCGGCCCGCGATAGCCGAGTCGCCGAGCCTCGGAGAGGATGTGCTCGCGCAGCTTGGGCGATAGCTGGTCGGGACGGTTGAAGGCGTTGGAGACGCTGGCCGTGGAGACGCCAAGGTGCTGGGCCAGGTCCTTCAGGGTGATGCGGCGTGGCGAAGACACGGAGCGACTCGATTCCTGAACGTGAGAAGGAGGTTTCTGTATCGATTTAGTTAGGAGTCTATCATAGCCCCTGATCCGCGGGGTGCCATGCCGTTCGAGGCCGCCAGGAAGGTAGCGGAGCGCGACCCAGGGAGGGTCGCGCTCCGGGCAGGGCGAGCCCGGTGGCGCTCAAGCGCATGGCCGCCCGGCCCTCCGCTGGAAGCCTGGGTGGCTTACCAGCCGCGTCGGCCGATTCGCTCGAGCTCGTCGGACAGCTGGGCCACGGCCTGGTCGGCCGCGACGTCGCCCGCCAGCACCAGGTGGGCGATGTTGAAGAAGGCATTGGAGACGCGGGCATAGGCATCGCCGGTCACCGAGGCCGGACGCGCCACGCCGTGACGCAGCGTCTCGTAGAGATCGCCCATGGCCGGGTTGCTGGCCAGTACCGCCTCGTCCTGATAGAGCGACTCGATGGTCGGGTTGCGCCCCATCTTGACGGCATGGGCCTTCTGCTGCGGGGCAGCGGTGAGGTAAGCCACGAGGTCGGCGGCCAGCTCCGGGTGCTCGGAGTAGCGTGATGCGGCGAAGTTCCAGCCGCCCAGGGTGGCCTTCGACTCGCCCTCGGGGCCGTGGGGCAGCGGGGCCATGCCGACCTTGCCGACCACCTCGCTGCCGTCCTCCTGGGACAGCGACCAGACGTAGGGCCAGTTGCGCAGGAACAGGGCATTGCCGGACTGGAAGATCCCGCGGGTCTCCTCCTCGGTATGGTTCAGGGCGCCCTTCGGGGCGATGTTGCCGATCCAGGAGGCGGCCAGATCCAGCGCCGCGGCGGCGCGGGGATTGTCGATGGTCACCTCGCCTTCTTCGTCGACGAGGGTGCCGCCGCCGTAGCTGGCGACCCATTCCAGGGCGTTGCAGGTCAGCCCCTCGTAGGCGCGTCCCTGGAAGGTGAAGCCCCAGAAATCATCGTTGCCGGCCTCGCGTTCGGCGGCCTGGACCGCCGAGGCGGTCTCGGTGAGCTCCTGCCAGGTCTCGGGCGCCGGATAGCCGTACTTCTCCAGCAGGTCCTTGCGGTAGTAGAGCAGCCCGGCGTCGGTGTACCAGGGCATGGCCACCAGGCGGCCGTCGATGGTGTTGTTGTCGATCAGCGCCGGAAAGTAATCATCGGTGGCGCCTTCCGGCAGGTACTCGGAGAGGTCCAGCAGGTGGTCGTCGAGCAGCCCCGGCCAGACGATGTCGACCATCATCACGTCGATGTCGCTGGAGCGGCTGCTGAGCAGCTGCTGGAAGAGCGAGAGTTTCTCGGTGGTATCGTTGGGGGTCGAGATGACCTTGACGCTGTTGCCGGTCTGCTCGGCCCACTGGCGGGCGAGTTCGGGGCAGTAGTCGGAGGCATCGCCGGCGCCGCAGGCGATCGAGATCTCGGTGGCTTGTGCCTGGGGGATTGCGAGGATCGCGCCGCCGAGCAGCAGCGTGCCGACGCCTCCCTTGAGCAGCGGCAGCATAGGGCGTGAGGGGGACGGCAGTAAGTGAGGCATGCATGTTCTCCGGCGTTGTGATTGTGATGTGGAGCGGTGGACGGTGGAGCAGCGCCGGATGGCGGATATCCGGCGCATCATGGCGCCTGGGCGATCAGGCTGCCTGGCGCTGCCCGGCGAGGCCCAGGGCCCGGTCGGCGGCGTCGAACAGGTGGACGTGCTCGAGCTCGGGCACCAGCGCAACCCGCTGGCCGATCTCCCAGCGGCTCGGCGCCTCGCTGCGGTGGATCAGCAGGGTGTCGCCGGCCTTGGGCTCCAGGTAGACGTAGACCTCGTTGCCCAGGTACTCGACGTTGACGATCTCGAAGGCGTTGTCGCCCTGGGCCTCGGCCAGGCGCAGGTGCTCGGGGCGTACGCCCAGGGTCAGGTCGGCGCCGGTGGACTCGCCGCCGGCGTTCTGGGGCAGGGCCAGCTCGCCGAGGCCCTGCGCCGTGATGCGGCAGCCTTCGCTGTCACTACTCAGCAGCTCCGCCGGCATGAAGTTCATGGTCGGCGAGCCGATGAAGCCCGCCACGAACCGGGTGGCCGGCTGTTGATAGAGCGTCTGCGGACTGCCGACCTGCTCGACGCGGCCGTCGCGCAGCACCACGATCTTGTCGGCCAGCGTCATGGCCTCGACCTGGTCGTGAGTGACGTAGACCATGGTGGAGCCCAGCCGGTGGTGGAGGCGGGCGATCTCGTTGCGCATCTGTACCCGCAGCGAGGCATCGAGGTTGGAAAGCGGCTCGTCGAACAGCAGGATGCGTGGCTCGCGAGCCATGGCGCGGCCCATGGCCACCCGCTGGCGCTGGCCGCCGGAAAGCGCCTTGGGCTTGCGCTCGAGCAGCTCCTCGAGCTGCAAGATGCGCGCCGTGGCCATCACCCGTTGCTCGACGGTTTCCTTGGCGGTCTTGGCCAGCTTGAGGCCGAAGGCCATGTTCTCGTAGACCGTCATATGCGGATAAAGGGCATAGGATTGGAACACCATGCCCACGCCGCGCTCGCGGGGCGGCAGGTCGTTGACCACATCGCCGGCGATCTTGAGCTCGCCGTCGGTGATCGACTCGAGCCCGGCGATCAGTCGCAGCAGGGTGGACTTGCCGCAACCCGAGGGGCCGACGAAGACCACGAACTCGCCGTTGCCGATCTCGAGGTCGACGTCCTTGATGATGTGGGTATGGCCGAAGACCTTGTTGAGCTTTTCGAGCGTCACGCTTGCCATCTGGCGACTCCTCGCCGGCCCGTCGGGCCGGCCGTGTTGTGTGGTGTTATCGGTCGAGCTGGATGAAGGCGGCCTGGTAGGCCGGCAGCGTCAGGGCGTGGCCGTCGAGCGAGGCGGTGAAGCCGTGGCCGTCGAGCGGCGTACCGGTGCATGGCAGGGTCGCGCTGCGGGGACTGCCGCCGAGATTGAAGACGCACAGCAGTCGCTCCTCGTGCCCCTCGCGGACGAAGCCGAGCAGGTCCTCGCCGACGTCGACCAGTTCGAGATCGCCGTCGATCAGCGCCGGATGCTGGCGCCGGAAGCCCAGCAGCGTCCGGGTGGCGGCCAGCGTCGAGGCGCTGTCGTCCTGCTGGCGCGAGACGGCGAGCGGCAGGTGACGGGCCTCCATCGGCAGCCAGGGTTCCACGCCGTCGGCGGTGAAGCCGCCCTGGGCGACATCGCTCCAGGGCATCGGCGTGCGACAGCCGTCGCGGCCCTTGAACTCCGGCCACAGCACCTTGCCGTAGGGATCCTGGAGGCGCTCGAAGGGCACCTCGGCCTCGGGCAGGCCGAGTTCCTCACCCTGGTAGAGGCAGACGCTACCGCGCAGCGAGAACAGCAGCGCCAGGGCGACCCTGGGGTAGGCGCGCGGATCCTCACTGGCGCCCCAGCGGGAGGCGCTGCGCATCACGTCGTGGTTGGACAGCGCCCAGCACGGCCAGGCATTGCCGGCCAGGCGCTGGAAGCGCGCGATGACCTCGCGGATATAGGCCGGAGAGTGCGGCTCGTTGAGCAGGTCGAAGGTGTAGGCCATGTGCAGCTTGTCGTGGCCTTCGGTGTACTCGGCCATGCGCTCGAGGGGGTTGTCGTCGCCGATCTCGCCCACCGTGGTGGTGCCCGGATACTCATCCATCAACGCGCGCAGGTCGCGCAGGAAGCCGAGGTTCTCCGGACGGCTCAGGTCGAAGACGTGGCGTTGCCAGGTGTAGGGGTTGGCATCCGGCGCGCCCAGGGTCCGGGCCTCGTCTGCCGGCACCGGCGGATTGTCGCGCAGTTCGGCGTCGTGGAAATAGAAGTTGACGGTGTCCAGGCGGAAGCCGTCGACGCCGAGCTCGAGCCAGAAGCGCATGTTGTCGAGCTGGGCTTTTCTGACCTGCGGGTTGTGGAAGTTGAGGTCCGGCTGGCTGGCCAGGAAGTTGTGCAAGTAGTACTGGCGACGACGGGAGTCGAAGGTCCAGGCCGAGCCGCCGAAGATCGACAGCCAGTTGTTGGGTGGCGTGCCGTCGGGCCTGGGATCGGCCCAGACGTACCAGTCGGCGCGGGCGTTGTCGCGATCGCCGCGACTCTCCTGGAACCATGGGTGGCGATCCGAGCTATGGCTGATGACCTGGTCGATGATCACCTTGAGGCCCAGCGCATGGGCGCGGGCCAGCAGCGCCTCGAAGTCCGCGAGGGTGCCGAACATCGGGTCGACGTCCCGGTAGTCGCTGACGTCGTAGCCGAAGTCGTCCATCGGCGAGGTGAAGAACGGCGACAGCCAGATGCCGTCCACGCCCAGGCTCGCCACGTAGTCGAGCTTCTCGGTGATGCCGGGAAGATCGCCGATGCCGTCGCCGTTGGCGTCCAGGAAGCTGCGCGGATAGATCTGGTAGATGACGCCGCCGCGCCACCAGGTCAGGTTGTCTTGCATCTTGAAGTCCTTGGTAAAAGGCATGGAATCAGGTGCGAAAACGCAGCGAGCGATGACCAGACAAGGCAAAAGGAGGCGAGAAAGCGGAGTTTACATGGCAGTAAATGAGCATTTTGAGCTTCCTTTTAACGCGGTATGGTCGAGCGCAGCCAGTTTTCGCGCCTGATTTATCCCTTGACGGCGCCGGCGGTCAGGCCCGATACGATGCGCCGCTGGAAGATCATCACCAGCACCACCAGCGGTACGGTGACGGTGACCGAGGCAGCCATGATCGGGCCCCAGGGCAGCTCGTGCTGGCTGCCGCCCGAGATTAGGGCGATGGCCACCGGCACCGTGCGCTGGTCGTCGGTGAGGGTGAAGGTCAGGGCGAACAGGAACTCGTTCCAGGCGGCGATGAAGGCCAGCAGGCCGGTGGTCGCCATGGCCGGCCACATCAGCGGCAAGAACACCCTGGTGATGGTCACCCAGGGGGTGGCGCCGTCCATGATGGCGGCTTCCTCCAGCTCCATGGGCAGCTGGCGCATGAAGGTGGTCAGCACCCAGACGGTGAAGGGCAGGGTGAAGATGGTGTAGCTCAGTATCAGCCCGCCCGGGTTGTTGTAGAGGTTGAGCGTGCGGATCACCTCGAACAGCCCGGAGAGCACCGCCACCTGGGGAAACATCGACACCCCGAGGATCGTCAGCATCACCGTGGTGCGGCCGCGGAAGCGCACCCGGCCTAGTGCGTAGGAGGCGGTGATGCCCAGCAGCAGGGCGATGGCCACCACCGACAGCGAGATGACGATGGAGTTGAAGATGGCCCGCACGAAGCTCTTCTGGGTGAAGATCTGCACGTAGTTGCCGAGGTCCACAGACGACAGCCAGAAGTCGACCCGGAACAGCTCGCTGGAGGGCTTCAGCGAGGTGATCACGGCGTAGTAGAACGGAAAGACGGCGTAGACCAGCACCACGGCGATCAGGGCGTAGAGGCCGACGCGCTTGGCGAGTTTCATCAGCTGATACGGGTTCATTGATCGACTCCCAGTTGACGGCGGCCTAGGTAGAGATAGACGACCACGGCCAGGGCGATGATCAGGAACAGCAGCGTCGAGGCGGCGCTGCCGTAGCCGACGTCCTGGAACTCCACCAGCTGCTGGCGGGCGTAGATCGACATGGTCATGGTGCTGGTGGAATTCGACGTCAGCACGTAGATGACGTCGAACACGCGCAGGGCGTCGAGCAGACGGAAGATCACCGCCACCAGCAGCGCCGGGGTGATCAGCGGCAGGGTCACGCGGAAGAACACCTTGATGGGGTGAATGCCGTCGACCTCGGCGGCCTCGAAGCAGTCCTTGGGCAGCATCTGCAAGGCGGCCAGCACCAGCAGGGCGACGAAGGGAATGGTCTTCCAGACGTCGACCATGATCACCGCCCACATGGACAGGTCGGCGTCGGCGGTCCAGGCCAGGGGCGCGTCGATCAGCCCCAGGCCCATCAGCAGGTGGTTGATGATCCCGAACTGGTCGTTGAGCATCCAGGCCCACATCTTGGCCGAGACGATGGTCGGGATGGCCCAGGGAATCAGCACCGCGGCGCGTACCAGCATGCGGCCCTTGAACTCGGCGTTGAGCAGCAGCGCGACGATGATGCCGAACACCACCTCCAGCGAGACCGACACCAGGCTGAAGTAGACGGTGTTCCACACCGAGGTCCACCACACCGGGTCGGCAAGCAGCCCGTACCAGGCGCCGTCGTCGTAGACCAGGTAGTTCTCGAAGCCGATCAGCGCGGCGCCGGCGGTGTCCGACAGCGAGGCGTCGGTGAAGCTCAGGTAGAAGGTGCGCAGCAGTGGCCAGCCGGCGACCAGGGCCAGCGCGACCAGCATCGGCGCGAGAAAGGTCCAGGCGGCGCGAACCCGTTGGCGGCGCACCTTGGTGCCGCGATAGCCCGCCGGATTGCGGCGTGCCGCCGGGGGTGCCTGTTCAGTGACGGGAGTCGACATGGAAGCCTCCAGGGTTACCAGCGACGGCGCTTGATGCGCGACAGCTCGCTATCCAGCTCGGCGACGGCGTCGGCACCGCTCTGGTCGCCGGACAGCACCCCGTGCGCAGCGTTGAAGAAGGCGTTGCTGACCCGGCCGTAGTTGTCGCCGGTGACGGCGGAGGGCCGCGCCACGGCGTTGGTGAAGGTGTCGTAGAGTGTGCCGAAGAAGGGCACCGCCTCGAGCACCGCCTCGTCCGCATAGAGCGAGGTGATGGTGGGGTTGTAGGCCGCCTCGATGGCGCGCCGCTTCTGTTCGGCCTCACCGGTGAGGAAGGCCACCAGCTCGGCGGCGAGCTCGGGGTTCTCGCTGTACTTGGAGACCGCCAGGTTCCAGCCGCCGAGGGCGGCAGCGCTCTGGTTCTCGCCGCCCGATGCCGCGGCGCCGGTGCCATCGGCCCCGTGGGGCAGCTTGATCACGCCGACCTTGCCGGCCACCTCGCTGTCCTCGCTCTGGGCCAGCGACCAGGCATAGGGCCAGTTGCGCATGAACACGGCATTGCCGGACTGGAAGATGCCGCGGGCCTCTTCCTCGGTGTAGTTGAGCGCGCCCTGCGGGGCGATCTCGCCGATCCAGCCGGCGGCCAGGTCCAGCGCCGCGGCGGCGTTGGCGTTGTCGATGGTGATCTCGCCGTCGGCGTCGACGATGGTGCCGCCGCCCTGGCTGGCCACCCATTCGAGCGCGTTGCAGGTCAGTCCCTCGTAGGCGCGGCCCTGGAAGACGTAGCCCCACATCTTGTCGTTGCCGGCGTCGCGTTCGGCGGCCTGGATCTCGGCGGCGATGTCGGTCAGTTGCTGCCAGGTCTCGGGCGGCGCGAAGCCGTATTGCTCGAGCAGATCCTTGCGGTAGTAGAGCACGCCGGCGTCGGTGAACCAGGGCATGGCCACCAGCCGGCCGTCGACGGTGTTGTTGGCGACGATGGCCTCGAAGTGGCCGGCAGCGGCATCCTCGCCCAGCGTCTTGTGGAGATCGAGCAGATGGTTGGCTAGCAGGCCGGGCCAGACCACGTCGATCTGCAGCACGTCGATATCGCCGGAGCGGGCCGAAAGGATCTGTTGATAGAGCGACAGCCGTTCGGTGGAAGAGTTGGGCGTGGAGACGATCTCTACCTCATGGCCGGTCTCGTTTTCCCAGGCCTCGACCCCTTGCTCGCAGAGCTCGAGTTCGGCGCCCACCGCGCCGCAGGAGATGGTCAGGTCGGCCGACAGGGCTGGAGTGGCGCCTACGGCGCCCAGCAGGGCGAGGCCGGAGACGATCAGGGGCTTGCGTTGCATGGCGTATCCTCGTCGCTTGTTGTTGTCGAGCGTCGGTATCGCGGAAGCGATGACAATGGCGATGCCGAGCGGCGTCTTAAACGATTAAGACATGGCGCTCAGTTAAGCGACGCCGGCACGGCTGTGCAACCTAGACTTTCGTCGTGAGCACGTCGCCACGAGGCGGCTTGATCTTGTTTGTTTACTATTTTTGACGCGATTTTTTGCGAGTTTTAGACGTAAGTCGTGTTTTTGTTACGTCATATTGTGACTAATGTCTTAAACGATTAAGTCCTAAGGCGCGCCATGTCGACCGTTTCCAGACTGGCAAGCTCGGCAGGCATCGCCGGACGAGATCCCATGCGACAACAACAAAGGCATTGATCACGATGACATTTCCGACCCAACGCCCGCGCAAGTCTCCACTCGTCATGGCCATTGCTGCGGCTGCCCTGAGTGCCAGCGGCCTGGCCAGTGCCCAGTCGACCAGTGACCTCGAGGCCAGGCTGGCCGAGCTGGAACAGCGAATCATCGCCGCCGAGCAGCGCGCCTCGGCCGCCGAGCGCCGCGCCGAAGAAGCCGAGCAGGAGGTGGCGCAGCGGCCGTCCGACGAGGAACTGGAGACGCGGCTGGCAGCCGTGGAGCGTCACACCAACGGCGAGGAGGGCTTCTCCTTCAACGCCTATGCCCGCTCGGGGCTGCTGATCGGTGACAACGGCAAGAGTACCGAGGGCGGCCCTTACCTGACGCCGGCGGGCGCGCAGGGTGGCGCCGTGGGACGTCTCGGCAATGAGCCGGACACCTACGCCGAAGCGGTGCTCAACTACAAGATGCGCTTCGACAACGGCGCCAAGGCCCTCTACCGGACCATGATCGCCGACGGGGTGGAGACCAGTAACGACTGGACCGCCGACGAATCGAGCCTCAACGTGCGCCAGGTCTTCGTCGAGTTCAGTGACCTGCCAAGCTTCACCGGAGCCTTCGAGAATGCCTCGATCTGGGCCGGCAAGCGCTTCGATCGCGACAATTTCGATATCCACTGGCTCGACAGCGACTTCATCTTCCTGGCGGGTACCGGTGCGGGTATCTACGACATGCAACTGGCCGACAACTGGAAGTCCAACCTCTCCATCTACGGGCGCAGCTTCACCGACTTCCCGGTCGACAGCATGAATCCGGCAGCCGAGACCGGCAGCACCGACAACCTCATCCTCACGTCCAACAACTACTTCGGTAACTGGCAGTGGATGATCAATGGCATGAATGCCACGGACAACGACGATCGTCTGACCGAGGGCAATGCCAACGCTGCGGATAGCGGCGTGCACACCATGGTGGCCTACCACGGTGATGACTTCTTCGGCCTGAGCGATGGCAGCTTCAAGGCCGCGGTCATGCATGGCCAAGGGCTGGGTGCCGAGACCAAGAGCATCGGCTCCAACGGCAACCTGAGCGAGGATGCCACCGCGACCCGGATCGGGCTCTACGGCACCACCTACCTGGCACCCAAGTGGCGTGTGGCACCGGCGATCCTGGCCGAGACCAGCGAAGACCGCTATGTCGAGGGTGACCAGTACGACTGGGCGACCTTCAACGTGCGCCTGGCCAACGAGCTGACCGAGAACTTCGAGATGCAGTACGAAGGCAGCTACCAGTGGATGGACATCTCGCCGGAAGGCTACGGTGGCAACAATGCCGTCGAGGGCAACTACACCAAGTTGACCATTGCGCCGACCTTCAAGCCCGAGGTGGGCGGCTTCTGGAAGCGTCCGGAGATTCGCCTGTTCGCCTCATGGAGCGACTGGGACGAGGAGCTCAACGACTACTCGTCTGACGACGCCTTCGGCAGCTCCGGCTTCACCGGCGACGAGTGGGCCTTCGGGGTGCAGAGCGAAATCTGGTTCTGACCGCGACCCGTCTGGCCAAGCGCTGTTTCGATGCTTGCCCGCGACCCCAGGGTCGCGGGCGTTTTGTTGCGTGACGCAGTCGCCCCCGCCGTGCTGCTGGGTGGGCCTGGAAAGACGGCAGCGTGAAGTGGCCTTACAGCGACAGCAGGAACAGGATCAGCGGGGGAGACAGCAGCGACAGGATGAAGCCGCTGACCACCGCCACCGGGACGCAGCTCACCCCGCCATGCTGCTGGATCACCGGCAGCGTGAAGTCCATGGAGGTGGCGCCGCCGTAGCCGATGGCCAGCGCCGCGTGGCGGTGGATCACCAGCGGAATCAGCACGAAGGCCAGCAGTTCACGGCCCAGGTCGTTGAAGAAGGCCACGCCGCCGAGCAGTGGCCCGAGCTCGTCGCCGATCAGGATCCCGGACAGCGAGTACCAGCCGAAGCCGGCGGCCATCGCCAGCCCTTCGTTCCAGCGCAGATCGAGCAGCGGGGCGGCCGCGAGGCCGCCGATCAGCGAGCTCGCCGCCAGGGTACTGGCAATGGCCAGGCCGAAGCGGTTGAGCAGGATCTGCTTGAGCGGCATGCCCGAGTTTCTGAGCTGGCAGCCGATCAGCACCAGCAGCGCATAGAGCACCCACTCCGAGAGGCGCTCGGCCCAGCCGAACAGCGGCTCGCCCAGGACCTGGCCCGCCGCCAGGCCGAGCAGCATGCCGCCCATCACGACCCCGACCAGTGACAGCGAGCCGGCCATGGCGGCCAGCTTGCTGGTGGGGGCGCCGGCCACGGAACGGGCGGGCTCCACCGGCAGGCGCAGCCGGTGCGACAGCCAGCCCAGCGCGACGAGATTGCACGCCGATGTCATGGCCAGCAGGATCAGCGCCTGGCTACCGAGGCGGGCAAACTGACCGCCGAGATCGTCGAGCCCGGCCAGGCTCACGCCCATCAGCAGCAGGATGGCGTAGATCGAGGCGTTCACGCCGCGGTTGATCCACGCCATCACGCCGTCATGGCGGATCCGAACCAGGTAGCCCAGTATCAGCGGCAGCAGCACGATCAGCAGTCCGGTGAGCATGCGAGAGTCCCTTCTCCACTCGAGACCGCCGGCGGCGGTCGAAAAACCGGCTACTCTAGCATGTCCCGCGCGGCGGGTAAGGCCTCAGGGCGTCGACAGCTCGGTGAGGGTCAGTCGGCTGCGCCGGCGCCCGTCGCGATAGTACTCCATGCCCAGCAGCAGGCCGGGATGCTGGACGTCGAAATCGAGAACCAGGCGGCGGTCGTCCTTGTCGGGCTCGACCAGCGATACCCGCACCGCCTCGAAGCGACCCGCCGGCAGGCTGACGTCCTCTCGCCCCAGCACCCTGAAGTCGATCCTTTCCTCGCGCCCGCGGTGGTCGCGATAGCGTAGTCGGCCCGTTTCCCGGGGGGCGTCGTCGATGGCACGAACCGCCAGGGCCACCAGGGCGCTCTGGCGATCGGGCAGCGGGGCGAGGTCGCTGCTATCCAGGGAATAGGCGCGGCGAATCCCCAGCAGCGAGTAGCCGGCGGCGTAGTGCAACGAGCGGATCCGATCGTCGTCGAGCCGGAATCGTCCCCACTCGTGACCGCTGGCGCCGGGCAGGCTGGCGCTCATCTCGCTTTGCCAGTGCCCGGCATCGTGACTGAGGCGGTGGCGGATGTCGGCGTCCGGCCAGCCGGCCACCTCGAGGTGG
Organism: Halomonas organivorans; assembly: GCF_014192055.1. Lineage (GTDB taxonomy): Bacteria > Pseudomonadota > Gammaproteobacteria > Pseudomonadales > Halomonadaceae > Halomonas > Halomonas organivorans. Next base: position 57,317 of record NZ_JACHXM010000013.1, read on the forward strand.
TAGCGGGCGCTGAAGGCCTGCGGCTGGGGGGCCGCCAGGGCGGGCATGGCCAGCGTCATCAGTGCCAGCCAGCCGAAGCGGCGCAGGACGGGAATGCGCATGGGGATGCCTTCGAAGGGAGTGACTGCCTTGAGAGCCCCGTAGGCCATCCCGGGTTCCCGCCTGTCATGGCCGATTCATCGATGGCGGGCTAGGCTGCCCTGGCAGGACCCGCTTTCCCACTCAACGTCGCTTGCCCACTCAACCTCGAGGAGACTTCCATGGCCAGCTTGCTGCTCATCGCCGGCGACTTCGTCGAAGACTACGAGATCATGGTGCCCTTTCAGGCCCTTCAGGCCATGGGCCATCGCGTCGATGCGGTGTGCCCGGACAAGCGCGAGGGGGATCGCATCCGCACCGCCATCCACGACTTCGAGGGCGACCAGACCTACACCGAGAAGCCGGGTCACGACTTCATCCTCAATGCTACCTTCGCCGAGATGGCCCTCGATGACTACGACGGCCTGGTGATTCCCGGCGGCCGGGCGCCGGAATACCTGCGCCTGGACGAGCGGGTGCTGGAGCTGGTGCGCCACTTCTTCGACCATGACAAGCCGGTGGCGGCCATCTGTCACGGTGCCCAACTGCTGGCCGCCGCGGTCTCGCTCGATGGTTGGCGTGTCTCCGCTTACCCGGCCTGCGCGCCGGAGGTGCACCTGGCCGGCGGCGACTTCGTCGAGATCGCCGTCGACCAGGCGATCGTCAGCGGCAAGCTGGTCACCGCGCCGGCCTGGCCGGCGCACCCGGCCTGGCTGGCACGCTTCCACGAACTCCTGTAGGTCGCTCAGCCGCCTCGCGTCTGCCGTTCGAGCGCCTCCGACAGCGTGATCGGATAGTCGCTCTCGCCGTGGGCGAGCCGGCGCAGCGAGGCCGGTAGATGTGCGAGGGCCTCGACGACCCGCTCGCGAGCGGCCTGGGCGGCAGCCATCGCCTCCGGTGCCGCTTCGCCGCGTACCACGCAGGGGTGCAGCAGCGGGGTCGCTCCGTCGACGTGCTCGTCGCGGCCGGCGATGGTGTCGCCGATATAGTGGCCGTGGGCATCGTGGCGGCGAAATACCTGCTTGCGGCCGGGCAGGTTGACCTTGCCCGTGGAGTGCTTGATCCGCGGCGTGCCGGCGTACTCGACCAGCTTGTAGGAGAGATCGATGACCGGGGCGTCGGCCGCCACGCCGAGCTGGGTGCCGACGCCGAAGGCATCGATCGGCGCGCCGTTCGTCAGCAGTGATGCGATGCCGTGCTCGTCGAGGCCGCTGCTGGCGACGATCCGTATCCGGTCATGGCCGGCCGCGTCGAGCAGTGCCCGGGCGCCGTGGGCCAGCTCGCCCAGATCGCCGGAGTCCAGCCTGATGGCATCGATCGAGAGCCCGGGCTCGTCGCGCATCAGCTCGATCACCGTCTTCACCCCCTCGAGGGTGTCGTGGGTATCCACCAGCAAGGTAGTGCCCGGATAGTGGCGAGCGAAGGCGCGGAACGCCTCGCGCTCGCTGTCGTGGGCCAGCACGTAGCTGTGGGCCATGGTGCCGTTGAGCGCCAGGTCATGGCGCAGCCCGCCCAGCACGTTGCTGGTGCCGGCGAGCCCCGCCGCGCGATAGGCGCGCACCCCGCGCACCGCGGCGTCCACGCCGTGCATGCGGCGCAGGCCGAAGTCCACCACCGGCCGACCCCGCGCGGCCATCACGAGGCGCACCGCCTTGGAGGCCAGCACCGTCTCGAGCTGCACCAGGTTCATGATCAGGCTTTCGAGCAGCTGTGCCTGGGCGATGGGCGCGTCCACTTCCAACAGCGGCTCGTTGGCGAATACCGGCGTGCCCTCGGGCAGCGTCCAGATGTCGCCCTCGAAGCGCCAGTTGGCCAGCCAGTCGAGGAAGGCGGTCTCGAGGTGATCGACCTCGGCGAGCCGCTCGAGGATGCGGTCGGTGAAGCGCAGGCGGCTGACGCGTTCGGCGGCATATTGCTGGCCACAGGCGAGCATGAAGCGCCGCTCCGGCGGCAGCCGGCGGAAGAACAGGCTGAAGGTGGCCGGCTTCGCCATGCCCTCCTTCCAGTAGGCCTGGGTCATGGTCAGCTGGTAGAGGTCGGTGAGCAGCACCAGCTCGTCGTCGTCGACGGTCAGGGGCGCGATCTGGCTCATGAGCGTGTCTGGACCGTGGCGCCCGCTTCGGCGAAGGCGGCCCGGCAGTCCTCCACTGCCCCGGGATCCACCGCCGCGCTGAGCGACTCGAGCAGCAGGGTCGTGAAGCCCTCCCGGGAGGCTTCCAGTACCGTGGCCCGAACGCAGACGTCCAGTGCCAGGCCGCAGACGATCACTCGCTCGATGCCGCGTTCGCGCAGATAGCCGGCCAGGCCGGTGCCGTCGAAGGCGGAGTAGGCGTCGGCGTCGAAGGCGCAGGCCTTGCTGACCCGCAGGGTCGAGTCGTCGAGGTCGAGGTCGGGATGGAAGGCCGCCCCGGGAGTGTCCTGGACGCAGTGCACCGGCCAGGGGCCGCCACGATGGGCGAAGCTGACGTGATCGATGGGATGCCAGTCCCGGGAGGCGACGACCGGGGCGTCGGCCGCCCGGGCGGCGGCGATCTCGGCATTGATACCGGCCACCAGGGCGTTGCCGCCGGCGACGGCCAGGGCGCCGCCTTCGCAGAAGTCGTTCTGCATGTCCACCACCAGCAGCGCGTCTCCGGGGCCGTAGTTCACCTGGGCATGATGCATCGCGTTCCTCCTTCGAGGTCGGTGATTGCTTCCCTTCAGCGTATGCCCTGAGCCGGCGTTAGTGTAGGGGAGGGGCTGCCGAGCTTGGGGATGTCTAGTAGCCGGCGTCGGGATCGATGGTCTCCACCGGCTCCCCGGCCTCCATGGCGCGCAGCGCCTCGGCTACCTGGTCCAGCGCCTCGCCGAGCGGCGTAGGGCCGGCCATGTGCGGGGTGACCAGCACCCGCGGGTGCGACCACAGCGGGCTCGATGCCGGTAGCGGCTCCTCGGGAAAGGCGTCGAGCAGGGCCCCGCGCAGTCGTCCCTCCGCCTCGCCGTCGCCGAGTGCTTCGAGCAGTGCGGCTTCGTCGATCAGGCTGCCGCGCCCCGGGTTGATCAGGCTGGCGCCCTCGGGCAGGGCGCCCAGGGACTCGGCGTCGATGATCTGACGGGTCGCCGGCGTGTCGGGCAGCAGCAGGACCAGGCTTTTCACTCTGGGCAGCAGCTCTCGCAAGCCGTCGTCGCCATGATGACAGGCCACGCCGGGCAAGGTCTTGGGCGACCGGCTCCAGCCGTGCACCGGGAAGCCGTCATCGGCCAGGGTCTGCGCCACGCGGGCACCGATGGCCCCCAGCCCCAGCACGCCAACGCGCCATTCGGCCTTGTCGGTCGCCGGCAGCTCGCACCATTCGGCGCGGGACTGCTGGCGGCGGTAGCGGTCGAAGTCGCGCTGGAAGTGCATGACCCCATAGCGCACGTAGTCGGCGATGGGGCCGGCCATGCCGGCATCGCGCAGCTTGACGATAGGCACGCCGCGGGGCAGGGCGGGATTGTTCAACAGGGCGTCGACGCCGGCGCCCAGGTTGACGATGCCCTTGAGCTGCGTGAGCTCGCCGAGCAGCTCGGCGGAGGGCTTCCAGGCCGCCAGGTAGTCGGCCCGGTGGCGGGCGGCGGCCGGGGCCGCGCTGGTGATGATCTCGGCCTCGGGCAGGCGCTCGGCCAGGGCCTTGCGCCAGGCCTCGGCGGCGTCGGTATGGACCAGTACTCGCATGCGGTGTGCTCCCCTAGTAGACGATCTGCATCATCGGTGGCGGCGCCTCGTCGAGCATGGCCGCGAGGCGTGACAGGGCGTCCTCGAGACGCTCGAGGTCCGGCTCGGCGCCGAGACTCAGGCGGATACGTCGAGGCGCCGGGGTCTGCTCGACCATGAAGGGAATGGCGGTGGTGATGGCCACGCCCTCCTGCTCGGCCTGCTGTTGCAGCTCCTCGGCTCGCCAGGCGGCGGGCAGCGACAGCCACAGGTGCAGGCTGGAGGGCCGGGCGGAGAATTCGTGCTCGCCGAACGAGCGCGCCGCCAGGCGCTGGCGTTCGGCCAGCAGCTCGCGCTGTTCAGCGCCCAATCTCTCCAGGGTGCCGTCGGCGATCCAGGCGTCGGCCAGTTCGAAGACCAGCGGGGTGGCCATCCAACTGGTCGCGCGCATGCGCGGCAGCGTGTGGTGCAGCTGCCCCCGCGGCACGCTGAGGTAGCCGGCCCTCAGCCCGGGAAGGGCAACCTTGGTCAGGCTGGTGACGTGAAAGCACAGGTGCGGCAGGCGGGCGGCCAGCGGCGTCAGCCCAGGCGGCTCGAGCAGTGCGTGGACGTCGTCCTCGATCAGCCATACGCCGTGATGGTCGAGTACGCGAGCCACGGCGTCACGGCGGGCCTCATCCATGGTGGCGCCGGTGGGGTTGAGCTGGGTGGGCGTCAGGCACACGGCTCGCGGACGCAGGCGCCGGCAGGCCAGGTCGAGGGCCTCGGGGATCACCCCGCGATCGTCGATGGCCACGCCGCGCAGCTGGAAGCCCAGCGTCCGCGACAGGGCGATCAGCCCGTGATCGGTCAGCGCCTCGGTCAGCACCATGTCGCCGTGCTGGACCACCGTGGAGATGGCCAGCATCAGGCCATGGGCGGCGCCGTTGCACAGCACTCGGTCATCGGGTCCGCCGGGCACCCCGAGCCGCTCGTCGAGCCATTGGCTGGCGCGCTCGCGTTGGTGAACCAGTCCGGCGATGGGGCGGTTGGCGGAGACCACTTCGGGCCTAGCCTGCTCGGCAAGCACCGCCAGCGTCTCGCGAAAGCGCAGGTGATGGCTCGGCGGACAGACCGGGTGGGCGATCGACAGGTCGACCAGCTGGCTTTCCTGGCGTGGTTCCTGCCCGTGCAGGTAAGCCGATTCCCGGGCGTCGTCGAGGGCGTTGATCCAGGTACCGCTGCCGACTCGCGACTGTACCAGGCCCATCTTCTCGGCCTGTGCATAGGCCCGCGAAACGGTCTGCACGCTGACGCCCAGGGTCTCGGCGAGACGGCGGTGGGGCGGCAACCGCGTGCCCGGCACGAGCTCCCCCTGGCGGATGGCCTGCGACAGGGCGCGGGCGATGGCCAGGTACTTGGGACCGGTGTCCGTCAGATAGGGCGCAAGATCGATTGTCATGATGCAATAAAGCCTTTGACCGCCGGCCGATCGGGAGTGCTAGTATCGGCATTGAGACATTGACTGAAATTGTCATGAATTATGATAGAAGATGTCATGACAATTCAAACGGCCCCTCGCGTGGCCGGCAAGTCCGCCTTGGGCCCCGGCCGCCTCCCAGGACAGGAGACGCCCGGGATCGGTGATGTGATCGTTGGACGAGCGATTTCATGATTCAGGTTTCCCTGCCTTTCACTCGCGAAGAATATGCCGGCCGACTCTGGAAAGTCCGTGCCGAGATGGCGAGCCGGGGCATCGACGTGCTGATCATCAGTGACCCTTCGAACATGGCCTGGCTGACCGGCTATGACGGTTGGTCCTTCTATGTGCACCAGTGCGTGCTGCTGGGGCTGGAGGGCGAGCCGGTGTGGTATGGCCGGCGCATGGATGCCAACGGGGCGCTGCGCACCTGCTGGATGGACCCGGATAACATCACCTACTACCCGGATTACTACGTGCAGAATCCGGACATGCATCCCATGGAGTACCTGGCCCAGTCGATCATGCCGGATCGCGGCTGGCACGAGGGCGTGGTGGGCATGGAGATGGACAACTACTACTTCTCGGCCAAGGCCTACCAGTCGCTGCTGCGCGAGCTGCCGCATGCCCGCTTCATGGACGCCAATGCCCTGGTCAACTGGTGTCGAGCGATCAAGTCGGCCCAGGAAGTCGAGTACATGCGCATTGCCGCGAAGATCGTCGAGGGCATGCATTCGCGAATCCTCGAGGTGATCGAGCCGGGGCTGCCCAAGAGCAAGCTGGTGTCGGAGATCTACCGCGTCGGCATCGAGGGCTGGAAGGACGAGAACGGCAAGGTCTTCGGTGGCGACTACCCGGCCATCGTGCCGATGCTGCCCACCGGCAAGGACGCTGCCGCGCCTCACCTGACCTGGGACGACACCCCGTTCCGCGAGGGCGAAGGCACCTTCTTCGAGATCGCCGGGGTGTTCAAGCGCTATCACGCGCCCATGTCGCGCACCGTCTTCCTGGGAAGGCCGCCAGCGGAGTTCGTGCGCGCCGAGTCGGCGCTGCTCGAGGGCATCGAGAACGGTCTCGAGGTCGCCAAGCCCGGCAATCGCACCGCCGACATCGCCATGGCGCTGGGCGCGGCCATGGACAAGTACGGCTTCGACCGGGGCGGGGCACGCTGTGGCTATCCCATCGGCATCAGCTACCCCCCTGACTGGGGCGAGCGCACCATGAGCCTGCGTCCTTCCGACGAGACCATCCTCGAGCCGGGCATGACCTTCCACTTCATGCCGGGCCTGTGGGTCGAGGACTGGGGCCTGGAAATCACCGAGAGCATCCTGATCACCGAGACCGGCTGCGAGACGCTGGCCGACTTCCCCCGCCAGCTGTTCGTCAAGTAAGGAGCACCCCATGAGCAAGCGACCCAGCCCCATCTCTGCTACCGTCGACTTCGAGGCCGAGGGCGTCCAGCACGGCTTTCTGAAGCTGCCGATCTCCAATGACGAGTCGGCCTGGGGCGCGGTGATGATCCCGATCACCGTGGTCAAGAACGGCGAGGGCCCCACCGCTCTGCTGACCGGCGGTAACCACGGCGACGAGTACGAGGGCATCACCGCGCTGCAGAAGCTGTCGAGCTCGCTGTCCGCCGAGGAGGTGCAGGGCCGGGTGATCATCGTGCCGATGATGAACACCCCGGCTGCCCAGGCCGGTCGGCGTACTTCGCCCATGGACGGCGGCAATCTCAATCGCAGCTTCCCCGGCGACCCGGATGGCAGCGTCACCGAAAAGATCGCCGACTACTTCACCCGCACGCTGGTACCGATGTGTGACGCGGTACTCGACCTGCATTCCGGCGGTCGTACCCTGGACATCGTACCCTTCGCCGCCTCCCACGTGCTCGACGATGCCGACCAGCAGCGTCGTGCCCTGGACGGCGCCAAGGCCTTCGGCGCCCCCTACGCCATGATGATGTTCGAACTCGACGCCGAGGCACTGTTCGACACCGCAGTAGAGCGCCAGGGCAAGGTGTTCGTGGCCACCGAGCTCGGCGGCGGCGGCACCTCCACCCCCGAGAGCCTGGCCATCACCGAGCGCGGCATTCGCAATTTCCTGATCCACTTCGGGCTGGTCGAGGGTGAGCTGGCCTCGCCGAAGGCGCCGCAGGTCTACCTCGACATGCCGGATGCCAGCTGCTACGTGCAGAGCGAGCATTCCGGGCTGCTCGAGCTGACGGTGGCGCTGGGCGAGACGGTGGAAGAAGGACAGGTGATCGCCCGGGTCTATGACATGACGCGCAGCGGCAGTGCCCCCATCGAGTATCGGGCCGGTCGCGGCGGCGTGCTGGCGGCACGCCGCTTCCCGGCCAACGTCAACATGGGCGACACCATCGCGGTGATCGCCGAGGTCGTCGAGTCGCTCGGTTGAACCCGCACGGAAGATAAAGGCCCATGAAGCTCGATCGCTACGATCTGAAGATTCTCGAGATCCTGTCCAGGGATGGACGCATTACCAAGTCACGTCTGGCCGAGGCCATCAACCTGTCCGTCAGCCCATGCTGGGAGCGGGTACGGCGCCTCGAGAAGGCCGGCATCATCGAAGGCTACGGGGCGCGACTCAATCCGGCCGTGCTCAAGTCGCGCACGCCGGTATGGGTGCAGATCGAGCTCAAGACCCACAACGTCGAAAGCTTTGCCCGCTTCGAGTCGCTGGTTCGCGAGACGCCGGAGGCGGTCGAGTGCGTGGCCGTGGGCGGTGGGGTGGATTACCTGGTCAAGTTCGAGGCCGATTCCATCGACGCCTATCAGCGTCTGATCGACGCCTGGCTGATGTCCGACGCCGGTATCGAGCGCTATTTCACCTACATCGTCACCAAGGCCGTCAAGCGGCCCTCAAGCGGCTTCGCCGCGTCCGACTTCGCGTCCGGCTGAGTGCCCGCGGCGCGACGTGTCTTCTGCGTTGATTCGCCTCGCCGCCCATGGCATAAGCTAGAAGAGTGGTGGGGCAATCCCCACCCTGCCGGGCGATCCCACCGGCGCTGCATGAATCCAGACGCCGGCCCAAGGACCGAGCCCGTAGTGATTCGAGATCGCCTGACGCAGAGGGAATGACATGTCCTATTTCACGATTGCCGGTGTCCAGATGCATGCCCTGCATCACGGCGACAACACCGAGGCCATGCGCCATCGCATCGACGTGCTGATGAGCCGTTTCCCCCAGGTGCAGATGGTGCTGTTCAGCGAGCTGATGCCCATGGGCGCCTCGCCGCACCATGCCCAGCCGCTGCCGAGCCATGCCGAGGCGATGTTCTGCCAGCTGGCCGAACAGCATCGCATCTGGCTGATTCCCGGCTCGATGTTCGAGCAGTGCGACGACGGCATCTACAACACCCTGTCGGTGATCAACCCTCACGGAGAGGTGGTGGCCCGCTATCGCAAGATGTTTCCCTTTCGGCCGTACGAGGCCGGCGTTGAGAGCGGCGGCGAGTTCGTCGTCTTCGACGTGCCGCGGGTCGGCCGGTTCGGCGTGTCGATCTGCTACGACATGTGGTTCCCCGAGACCACCCGCACCCTGGCGGCGATGGGCGCCGAGGTGATCCTGCACCCGACCATGACCGACACCATCGACCGCGACATCGAGCTGGCCATCGCGCGGACCAATGCCGCGGTCAACCAGTGCTACTTCTTCGACATCAACGGTGCCGGGGCCATCGGCAATGGGCGCTCCATCGTGGTGGGGCCATCCGGTGATGTCATTCACCAGGCCGGCACCGGCGAGGAGATCATGCCCGTCGAGGTCGACCTGAGCCGCGTGCGCCGCGAGCGCGAGACCGGCCTGCGCGGGTTGGGGCAGCCGCTCAAGAGCTTCCGCGACCGGCGCGTCGATTTCTCGCTGTACCGCAACGAGAGTGGCTCATCGCCCTTTCTGGAGACCCTGGGGCCACTCGAAAAGCCACAACGAACTAATATTGAGGAGTACTGAGCGTCTCGAACGGGTAACCACGGAACACAGGAGCCTCCATGTTCGCCCGAATCTTCGATGGCCTACGCCGCCTGTTCCATTCGTCCGCGGCCGCCGGTAACGCCGGAGCCGACCAGCCCGAGCCCCCCGCCTCTGCCGAGGCGGGGGGCGAGGCTTCCGTTGACACCCAGGGAGCGACCACGATGAGCAGCAAAATAACAAGCATTGCCGATGTCCGTCGTCATTTCCTCAACAACAAGCGACCGATCTATTTCATCTCGGCGACCAACTTCAATCTGCTGGGAATCGGTGACTGGGTCGGGAACTTCCGCCATATCAACTACATCGACTGCTTCGACCGACGTCAGCGCAACGTCTTCGTGCCCCGTGAGAAGTTTCCCCGCGACTTCGAGGGCATCGAAGACATCAACAACTACCTCCTCGAGCACAAGGAGGTGATCGACTTCATCCAGTCCCGTGCCCAGGGCGACGATGCCGGCGTCGCCGCTTTCCTGATGTTCGACGAGCACACCGAGGAAGTCTGCGAACAGTTGGGGCTCAAGGTCGCCTTCCCGCCGGCGGCGCTGCGTTCGCGCATGGACAACAAGATCGAGACGGTACGCATCGGCAACAAGGCTGGTGTGCCCAGCGTGCCCAACGTGCTGGCCAAGGTGGGCAGCTACCAGGAACTGCTCGACGTCAGCCGCGAGCTGGGTACCGACCTGGTGGTACAGACCGCTTACGGTGATTCCGGCCACACCACCTTCTTCATCGCCAGCGAGGACGACTACTACAAGCATGCCGAGGAGATCGAGGCCGAGCCCGAGGTCAAGATCATGAAACGCATCGACTGCCGCGGTTCGGCCATCGAGGCGTGCGCCACCCGCAGTGGCACCGTGGTGGGCCCGTTGATGACCGAACTGGTGGGCTTCAAGTCGCTGACGCCCTACAAGGGCGGCTGGTGCGGTAACGAGATGTTTGCCGGGGCCTTTTCGCAGGAGGTGCGTGACAAGGCCCGCGAGTACACCTTCAAGTTCGGCGAGGCGCTGCGTGAAGAGGGCTATCGCGGCTACTTCGAACTCGACTTCCTGATCGACATGGCCACCCACGATGTCTATCTCGGCGAACTCAACCCGCGCGTCACCGGGGCCAGCTCGCTGACCAACGTGGCGGCCTTCGCCCACTCCGATATCCCCTTGTTCCTGTTTCACCTGCTGGAGTTTTCCGACCAGGATTTCGATCTCGACATCGCCGAGATCAACGAGCGCTGGTCGCATCCCGACAGCATCGACAGCTGGAGCCAGCTGGTGATCAAGCACACCGAGGAGAGCGTCGACCTGCTCACGGCGGCACCGGCCTCCGGGGTGTGGCGAATGGAGTCGGACGGCAGTATCGCCTACGACCACTACGACTCCCATCCCCACGCCGCCGAGAACGAACGCGAAGCCTTCTTCCTGCGCATCAGCGGCGAGGGCGATTTTCGCTACGAGGGGGCGGATCTCGGCATTCTGATCACTCGCGGGCGGCTGATGGACGACGACTTCCAGCTCACCGAGCGGGCCAAGGCGTGGATCGAGGGCATTCGCGGCCAGTTCGCCGGCCAGCCCCTGCAGGACCCGGTGGTGGAAGAGGTCGCCGTCAGCCATGCCATCGGCGGCGGCAACTTCAAGATCCTATGAGCGGGAGACACCACCCCGGCCCGCCACCGGGCAGGACGCCCTGGGGCGGGCCGGACAAGATGCTGGATTTTCGCACCGTACGGGAGGAGGCACCGGGTCCCAAGTGGCAGTCGCTGTTCGACTACCATTGGCCGGCCTACGAGCAGTGGTATCTGAGCGAGGGCGAACGCGAACGGCCCGCCTACCTGGCCTGCTTTAACGCCCTGCGACGCCACATGCCCGAGCTGGTGGGCACCTATCGGAGCCTGTGCGAGCTGGCCGGGGGAGGCGATCTCAGCGCTCGCTTGCTGAGCCTGTATCGTCCGCCGGCCTATATCACCGGCTGTTCCCAGGCAGTGCTGGCCCGGCCGTCCGCGACGGTGCTGGCCCGCAACTACGATTATCCGCCGGAGCTGTGCGAGGGCACCATCCTCTACAGCCGCTGGAACCAGCGCCGGGTCATCGCCATGTCCGATTGCCTGTGGGGCGTGCTCGACGGCATGAACGACGCCGGGCTGACGGTCTCCCTGGCGTTCGGCGGACGCAAGGCGGTGGGCGACGGCTTCGGCGCGCCGATCATACTGCGCTACGTGCTGGAGACCTGTGACGACGTGCATCAGGCTTCCGAGGTATTGGCCCGGGTCCCCACGCACATGGCCTATAACATCACCGTTGCCGACCGGGCAGGCCGTTACGTGACGGCGATGATTGCGCCCGATCGCCGTGCCAGCATCCGCCGCGTGCCGGTGGCTACCAATCACCAGAAGAAAATCGAATGGTATGCCCATGCCCTGGCGTCGGAAACGCTGATCCGCGAACGCCAGCTGTCGATCCTGGTGGACGACGAGAGCACCAGCGAGGCGCGTTTCGTGACTGCCTTCGCGGCGCCGCCGCTGTTCCGCCACGATTACGGCCGTGGCCTGGGCACCATCTACACCGCCGTTTATCGACCGGCCGAGGGGCGAGCCAGCTTCCGCTGGCCGGGGCTCGCCCTGGAACTGGGCTTCGACGACTTTCCCGAGGAGCGCATCACCGTGCGCTACGGTGCGCGGGGGCTCTATACGGGCTGAGAGGGTGCAGAACAAGAGTCATAAGGGGATCGCCATGCACGAGAGCAGCCAAACCGAAACGCCTTACACCGCGCTGGGGTTCTATCACAAGATCTCCCAACTGCGCGCCGATACCTGGAACGCGCTCAAGCGCGATCTCGGTCATCTGGTGCGCCTCAAGGACGAAGGAGGAGAACGACAGCTGGTCAAGGCGATCGACGTCAAGCTCACCCGCCTGGAGATCATCGAGGACTATCATGCCTTCCCCTCCAAGGAGGATTTCCGGCATATCTGGGCACTGTTCGATCGCGAGGAATACGTCCTGCTCGAGAAGGTGGTCAAGCGTCTGGTGCGCGCGCTGATCAGCGAATCCTACCGGCGTCGCCACGTCGACCTCAGCGAGACCGATGCCGATGCCGAGGACCTGGAGACCCTGGACGCCCTCAACCAGCTGCGTCGCGGACATCCGGCCTCCAACAGCTCGGCCCAGCCCTACTTCGAGCTGTTGATCGTCGACAACTGCTCGCCACAGGAAGAGGAGGTGGTTCGCGAGGCGTTCCACAACCTGCGGCGCCCCGAGGACAAGTTCGTCTACGACGTGGTCACCGCGCGCAGCTTCGAGGACGCCCTGATCGCGGTGCTGGTCAATCCCAACATCCAGGCCTGCCTGATCCGCTTCGATTTCCCCTTCAAGTCGAAATACAACCTCAGTGCGCTGCGCGGCTATCTCGAGGGATTGTCCGAGCAGTCGCTGGAGGATCAATCGGAGGCGGAGCGCAGCATCCTGCTCAGCTCGATGATCCACGAGCTGCGTCCCGAGATGGACCAGTTCCTGGTCACCAGCGGCGACGTGGAGGCCACGGCGAGCCGCGACATCCGCTACTTCAAGCGGATCTTCTACCGCGAGACGGATTACATCGAGCAGCACCACACCATCCTGCGCGCCATCGACGACCGCTATCGCACGCCTTTCTTCGATGCCCTGCGCGAGTACAGCCGCAAGCCCACCGGCGTCTTCCACGCCATGCCCATCTCGCGCGGCAAGTCGGTGACCCGCTCGCACTGGGCGGGACACATGATCGACTTCTACGGCATCAATATCTTCCTCGCCGAGACCTCGGCGACCTCGGGCGGTCTGGATTCGCTGCTGCAGCCCTTCGGACCGATCAAGAAAGCCCAGGAATACGCCGCTCGAGCCTTCGGCGCGCGCCAGAGTTTCTTCGTCACCAACGGCACCTCGACCGCCAACAAGATCGTGGTGCAGGCGCTGATCAAGCCCCGCGACATCGTGCTGGTCGACCGCGACTGCCACAAGTCGCACCACTACGGCATGGTGCTGGCCGGAGCCCACGTCAGCTACCTGGACTCCTACCCGCTCAATGACTACTCGATGTACGGGGCGGTGCCGCTGCGCGAGATCAAGAAGACCCTGCTCGCCTACCAGCGCGCCGGCGAGCTCGACCGAGTGAAGATGCTGCTGCTGACCAACTGCACCTTCGACGGCGTGGTCTACAACGTGCGCCGGGTGATGGAGGAGTGCCTGGCAATCAAGCCGGATCTGGTGTTCCTGTGGGACGAGGCCTGGTTCGCCTTCGCCTCCTTCAACCCCACCTATCGGCCGCGCACCGCCATGCATGCGGCGCGCACGCTGCGCGACCGCTATCGCAGCGAGTCCTACCGCGAGGAGTATGCGGCCTGGAAGGCCGAGTTCGACGCCCTCGACCCCGAGGACGACGCCACCTGGCTCGATCGGCCGCTGATGCCCGATCCCGACCTCGTGCGCATCCGCACCTATGCCACCCACTCGACCCACAAGACCCTGACCTCGCTGCGCCAGGGGTCGATGATCCATGTCTATGACCAGGAGTATCGCCAGCGGGTCGAGGCCCCGTTCCACGAGGCCTATATGACCCACACCTCGACCTCGCCCAATTACCAGATCCTGGCCTCGCTGGACGTGGGACGCATGCAGGCCGAGATGGAGGGCTTCGAGCTGGTCCATGCCCAGGTCGAGGCGGCGCTGTCGCTGCGCGAGCAGCTGTATACCCATCCGCTGCTGCAGAAGTACTTCCGAGTGCTCAAGAACAGCGACATGGTGCCCGGCGAGTATCGCGAATCGGGAGTGGAATCCTTCTACGATCCGGTGACCGGCTGGAACCAGATGGAGGAGGCCTGGGCCCGCGACGAGTTCGTGGTCGACCCTACCCGGGTCACCATCGCCATCGGCAATACCGGGGTCGACGGCGATGCCTTCAAGAACGAGTACTTGATGAACAAGTACGGCATCCAGATCAACAAGACCTCGCGCAATACCGTGCTGTTCATGACCAACATCGGCACGACGCGCGGCTCCATTGCCTACCTGCTCGACGTGCTGATCAAGCTGGCCAAGGAGTTCGAGTACCGCTGGGAGGAGAGCAGTCGCCCAGAACGCAAGATCATCGAGCATCGGGTCCACTCCCTGACCGAGGAGCTGCCGCCGCTGCCTGATTTCAGTCGTTTCCACGACGCCTTCCGGCGCGGCAGCGAGACGCCCGAGGGCGACATCCGCAGCGCCTACTTCCTGAGCTACGACGAGGAGAACACCGAATACCTGCGCTTCGACAACGGTGCCCTGCAGGCCGAGATGCGCCAGGGCCGGGACGTCGTCTCGGCGAGCTTCGTGATTCCTTACCCGCCGGGCTTCCCGGTGCTGGTACCGGGACAGGTGGTCAGTGAGGAGATCCTGCATTTCCTGCAGGCCCTGGACGTCAAGGAGATCCACGGCTATCGCCCGGAACTGGGCCTGCTGGTCTTCACCGAGGCCGCCCTGGCCGAGCCGCCGGCGTACTGAGGGGGACCACAAAAAAAATCACAACCTGACGGCGCCGGAACGAAAAATCGCTTCGTTTCCGGCGCCCGACTTCAAAAACTCCCATCCGCTGATCTGCCTTACCCTGACACCATTGCGCGGCACCCGCCGCGCTGGTCATGTCACCGCCGGTATCCACTCGCGCCGGCGTCCCAGGGGAGGTGCTTATGACGCTGTCCAACATGCTCACTGATCCGCGTCTGTTCCGTCAGTACGCCTATGTCGACGGTAAATGGACCCACGGTGACGAGGGTCGTGAGGAGGCCGTCGTCGATCCCGCCACCGGCGAGGTGCTGGGCCATATTCCGCTGCTCGAGCCGGCCCAGATCACCGCCGCCGTGGACGCCGCCGAGGCTGCTTTCGTGCACTGGCGGGCGATGCGCGCCGACGAGCGCTGCGAGCGCCTGCTGGCCTGGTACGACCTGCTGCAGGCACATCGTGAGGACCTGGCGACCATCATGACCCTGGAGCAGGGCAAGCCGCTGCCGGACGCCCGCGGCGAGGTGGAGTACGGTGCCAGCTTCGTGCGCTGGTTCGCCGAGGAGGGCAAGCGTACCTACGGCGAGACCATTCCCAGCCACATTCCCAATGCCGCGCTCGGCACGCTCAAGGAGCCGGTGGGCATCGCCGCGCTGATCACGCCCTGGAACTTCCCGCTGGCGATGATCACCCGCAAGGCCGCCGCGGCCATGGCCGCCGGCTGCCCGGTGATCGTCAAGCCGGCCCACGAGACGCCGTTCTCGGCGTTGGCGCTGGCGGAGCTTGCCGAGCGTGCCGGCATCCCCGCGGGCATCTTCAACGTGGTGCTGGGCGACGCCGCCCAGGTCTCCAAGCTGCTGTGCGATGAAGACCGCATCAAGGCGCTGTCCTTCACCGGCTCCACCCGGGTCGGTCGGCTGCTGATCGAGCAGTGCGCGCATACCGTGAAGCGCGTCTCGCTCGAACTCGGCGGCAACGCCCCCTTCATCGTCGGCCCGGACATGGATCCCAAGGAGGCGGCCTACGCCGCCGTGGCGGCCAAGTTCCAGACCGCCGGCCAGGACTGCCTGGCGGCCAACCGCATCCTGGTGCACGAGTCGATCCACGACGAGTTCGTCGAGCAGTTCGCCGAGCGCATGGCGGCGCTGACCGTGGGCAACGGCCTGGAGAGCGAGGTCGACCTCGGTCCGCTGATCCATCGCCAGGCGGTGGAAAAGGCGTCGGCCATCGTCGACGACGCCCTGTCCCGGGGTGCCACCCTGGTGGCCGGCGACCAGGGCCAGGCGCCGGGCGAGAACTTCTTCATGCCCACCCTGCTGACCGGTGTCACGCCGGCCATGAAGGTGTGGCGCGAGGAGAACTTCGCCCCGGTGGCCGGCATCACCGCCTACCGCGATGACGACGAGGTCATCGAGATGGCCAACGATACCGAGTACGGACTGGCGGCCTACGTCTACACCCACGACATCCGCCGCATCTGGAAGCTGCTGCGGGCGCTGGAGTACGGCATGGTCTCGGTGAACTCGGTGAAGATGACCGGCCCCCCCGTGCCCTTCGGCGGCGTCAAGCAGTCGGGCCTGGGCCGCGAGGGCGGCGTGACCGGCATCGACGAATATCTCGAAACGAAATACTACTGCCTGGGGGCGCTGGGGTCGGTATCAGGCAGTTGAACAGCGACGACCGTGGGAGCACAGCTTGCTGCGCGATGGCCAGGCCACACACCCTCGCGCTCTGAAGAGCGCTCCCACGGGGTCACCGCATCATGAAACCGAATATCATCCTCCCCGGCGGAGCCGGGGAGTCTTACTGGAGAAGCGCATGACCACTCACAAGGATCTGATCGATCGCGACCGCAAGGTGACCTTCCACGCCTCCACCCACCTGCGCGACTTCGCCCATGGCGACGCACCGGGGCGCGTGATCACCGGCGGCAAGGGCATCCACATCGTCGACAAGGACGGCCGCGAGTTCATCGACGGCTTCGCCGGGCTCTACTGCGTCAACATCGGCTACGGCCGTACCGAGGTGGCCGAGGCCATCTACCAGCAGGCGCTCGAGATGGCCTACTACCACACCTACGTGGGCCACTCCAACGAACCGCAGATCGCCCTGTCCGAGAAGATCCTCGAGCTGGCCGGCCCCGGCATGTCCAAGATCTATTACGGTCTCGGTGGCAGTGATGCCAACGAGACCCAGCTCAAGATCGTGCGCTACTACAACAACGTGCTGGGACGGCCACAGAAGAAGAAGGTCATCTCCCGCCAGCGCGGCTACCATGGCTCCGGCCTGGCGACCGGCTCGCTGACCGGGCTCAAGGCGTTCCACGACCAGTTCGACCTGCCGATGGCCGGCATCCTGCACACCGAGGCGCCGTACTATTACCATCGTGCCGCCGAGCAGGAGGGCATGACCGAGCGCGAGTTCTCCAAGCACTGCGCGCAGAAGCTCGAAGAGATGATCCTGGCCGAGGGGCCGGATACCGTGGCCGCCTTCATCGGCGAGCCGGTGCTCGGCACCGGTGGTATCGTGCCGCCGCCCGAGGGCTATTGGGACGAGATCCAGGCGGTGCTGGCCAAGTACGATGTGCTGCTGATCGCCGACGAGGTAGTGTGCGGCTTCGGGCGCATCGGTGCCGACTTCGGCAGCCACCTCTACGGCATCAAGCCTGACCTGATCACCGTGGCCAAGGGCCTGACCAGCGCCTATCAGCCGCTGTCCGGCGTCATCGTCGGCGACCGGGTCTGGAGCGTGCTGGAGCAGGGCACCGGCGAATACGGCCCGATCGGTCACGGCTGGACCTACTCCGGTCATGCCCTTGGCTGTGCCGCTGGCCTGGCCAACCTGGCGATCATCGAGCGCGAAGGCCTGACCCAGAACGCCGCCGAGACCGGCGCCTACCTGCAGAATCGCCTGCAGGCCGCCTTCGGCGATCATCCCATCGTCGGCAACGTACGCGGCGTGGGCATGCTGGCGGCGCTGGAGTTCTCCGCCGATCCGGCACTGCGCCGCCACTTCGATCCGAGCCTCAAGGTCGGCCCGCGCGTCGCTGCCGCCGCGCTCGAGGAGAACCTGATCGCCCGTGCCATGCCGCAGGGCGACATCCTCGGCTTCGCGCCGCCGCTGACCACCACGCGTGCCGAGGTCGACGAGATCGTCGCTCGCGCCGAGCGTGCGGTGGGCAAGGTCACCGACGCCCTGGTGCGGGAAGGCGCGCTGCAGACCGCCTGAGGTCACCCTGTGTCATGCGCCATCGCCGCGGGCCCTGCCCGCGGCGATCTTGTGTGAGGCGAGTGGGTGTCGTCATCATGTCGAGAAGGGGGGGGATGCCACATGAACGCGAGCGTTTCCGAAGTCGGCCTGGCCGACTGCTATGCGGCGCGGCGTCGAATCGCCGGGAGGGCAGTGCGTACGCCGCTGACGCGCTCGGCGGCGCTGTCGGCGCGCTTTAATGCCGAGATCCTGCTCAAGTGGGAGACCTGCCAGCCCACCGGCGCCTTCAAGCTGCGCGGTGCCACCAACATGATCGCTGCCCTGCTGGAAAAGCGGGGGCGGGACGCCTTGTCTGCGGGAGTCGTGACCGCCTCCACCGGCAATCACGGCAGGGCCGTGGCCCACGCCGCCGCGACGCTGGGGATTCCCGCTGTTGTCTGCCTGTCGCGGCTGGTGCCCGAGCACAAGGCGGCGGCCATCGCCGCGCTGGGCGCCGAGGTGGTGCGCGTCGGCGACAGCCAGGACGCCGCCTTCGAGGAGGTCACCCGCCGGGTCGAAGAGCGCGGCATGACGCTGATCCCGCCCTTCGACGATCCGCTGGTCGTGGCCGGCCAGGGCACCATCGGCCTGGAGCTGATGGAGGATGTCCCCGACCTGGACCGGGTGATCGTCGGCCTCTCCGGCGGCGGTCTGCTGGGCGGCATCGGCGCTGCGGTCAAGGCGATCCGTCCGGCGACGCGCATCACCGGGGTCAGCCTGTCGCGGGGTGCGGCCATGGCCGAGAGCCTGGCCGCCGGGCATCCGGTGGCCGTGGAGGAAGTGGAGAGCCTGGGCGATTCCCTGGGCGGCGGCATCGGCCTCGACAACCGCTGTACCTTCGCCCTGGTGCGCCGGGTGATGGACGACCACTACGCTGTCTCGGAGCCCGCCATCGCCGCGGCCATGGTCGACCTTCTCGAGCACGAGAAGCAGCTGGTGGAAGGTGCCGCCGCGGTAGGCCTGGCGGCCCTGGTCGAGCACGGCCTCGAGGTGCGTGGGCAGAAGATCGCGCTGATCCTCTCCGGTAACGCCGTGTCGCTAGAGACCCTCGACCGGGCCCGGGCGATGGCGGGGCGCTAGGCTGCGGGCTTCGGGCTACGGGCTGCGGGCTACGGGCTACGGGCTGCGGGCTGCGGGCTGCGGGCTACGGGCTGCGGGCTACGGGCTGCGGGCTACGGGCTGCGGGCTACGGGCTGCGGGCTGCGGGCTGCGGGCTACGGGCTACGGGCTACGGGCTGCGGGCTACGGGATTGGGGCGATGGCGCATTGTCTGCTTCTCTTCCCTCTTCCCTCTTCCGTCTTCACCCTTCACTCTTTCTTCTTCCTTCTGGAGATCGTCATGCAGCTCTACCAACGCGATGCCATCGAACGCGCCGTCGGCATTGATCGTGAGGCCCTGGCGGCGGTGGAAGCCGGTTTCGCCGCCCTGGGGCGCGGCGAGGTGGTGCAGCCGCCGATCCTGTCGATGGCCATCGAGGAAGCCAACGGCGAGGTGGACGTCAAGACCGCGCACATCCGCGGAGCCGAGCGCTTCGCCATCAAGGTCAGCCCCGGCTTCTTCGACAATCCCAAGCTCGGCCTGCCGAGCCTCAACGGCCTGATGATGGTGTTCTCGGCGAAGACCGGCCTGGTCGAGGCGGTGCTCTTCGACGAGGGATACCTCACCATGGTGCGCACCGCGCTGGCCGGCGCCATCGCGGCCAAGGCCCTGGCCCGGGAGGACAGCCGCCGGGTCGCGGTGCTGGGCGCCGGCGAGCAGGCCGAGCGACAGGTGGAGGCGCTGCGGCTGGTGCGCGACATCCACAGCGTCGATATCTGGGCGCGTCGTCGCGAGGGCGCCGAGGCCTGTGCCCAGCGGCTGCGCGCCCGGGGGCTGGCGGTCGAGGTCCACGAGACCGTCTCCGGCGCCTGCGTGCGGGCCGACATCATCGTTACCACCACGCCGGCTCGGGAACCGCTGCTGCATGCTCGCGACCTGCCCGAGGGCGTGCACGTCACCGCCATGGGCTCGGACAGTCCCGACAAGCGCGAGCTGGACGCCTCGGTGTTGACCCGCGCGGATGCCTTCGTCGCCGATACCCGGGCCCAGAGCGAGACCAACGGCGAGCTCAAGGCCTTCACCGGGGGCGAGGTGCCGTTCAAGGTCCACGAGCTGGGGCGGGTGCTCGCCGAAGGCGCCATGCTGCGTCTGTCGGCGTCCACCATCACCGTCTGCGACCTGACCGGCACCGGCGTCCAGGACACCGCCATTGCCGGCTTCGCGCTGTCGCGCCTGGCGGCGCAATGATCCGACTTGTGCCGCGCCGGGCACTGGCTCAGGCTGTGTAGATTCATCGTTTCGAGGAGAGACGCCCATGGCGACGCTACTGGCCTTCGATGTCTACGGCACCCTGATCGATACCCACGGCGTGGTGGCCGAACTGGAGCAGCGCCTGGCCGAGCCGGCGCAGGCGATGGAATTCTCGCGGCGCTGGCGCGACAAGCAGCTGGAGTACAGCTTCCGTCGCGGGCTGATGGGCGACTACGTCGACTTCGTCCGCTGCACCCGCGAGGCCCTGGAGTACATCGATCGGGCTCTCCAGACCCGGCTGTCCGAGGCCGACAAGGATCACCTGATGGGGCGCTACGGCTGTCTGCCGGCCTTTCCCGAGGCCCCATCGGCGCTGGCGCGCCTGGCCGAGGCCGGCATCAGCTGCGTGGCCTTCTCCAACGGCAGCCAGGAGGCGGTGATCCGTCTGCTCTCCGGGGCGGCGCTGCGCGACCGCTTCGAGGACATCGTCAGCGTCGACGAGGTCAAGCGCTTCAAGCCCGATCCGGCGGTCTATTTCCACCTGCGTCAGCGGCTCGAGGCCGACCCGTCCGAGATCTGGCTCGTCTCCAGCAATGCCTTCGACGTGATCGGGGCCCGCCACGCCGGCCTGAGGGCGGCCTGGGTGCGGCGCAGCCCGGAGGCCCCCTTCGATCCCTGGGGCATCGAGCCGGACCTCACCGTGGCCGATCTGGAAGACCTGGCCGATCGCCTGACCTGAGACGACCTCACCGCGGGCAGCGGGGCGGCGTGGCGTCGCTCGACAGGGTCAGGGCGGTGAACCAGGCGGTGGCGTCACCGCCGGCGTTGTCGCCGTCGGTCATCAGCGCCAGGCCGGCGAGTCGCCCGGGACGCTCGCCGAACAGCCGGCGATAGTCGTCGCGCACGTCGCGCACCTCGGCCACCCACTCGCCGACTCGCCCGGGGCCGCCCTGCAGGGCCAGCAGATGGGCCCGGTCGGTGAAGGCGTTGGGCCAGTCGGTGCCGGCGGCCTGGGTCGAGGACCACACGTAGTTCACCGACTGGACCTGCCAGGGCAGCAGGCCGGTACGGCGCACCACGTAGACCCTGGCCGGATAGTCGTCGCCGGCCCTGGTGCGCTCGTCGAGGCCGGGATAGAGGCCCGAGACTCGCCAGCACCACTTGAGGTAGGGCGTGGCGGCCAGCTCGATGTCGCGCTCGAGGTATTTCGCCGAGGCCTGCCCCCGCGCCCGGGCCGCCAGTACCGTCTCGCCGTCGAGGGTCGCCAGCCGATACTCGGTGTGGCCGGCGAAGCTGCGTTCCGGCCAGTCGAGCATCGTCGCGGGCGGGAAACCCTGGGAGGCGGCCATCGCCAGTGGCGCGATCGCCAGGCCAAGCGTTGCCAGGACGAGCATCGCCAGGCCAAGCATCGCCAGCAGGCGAGGGGGCCGGCGCTGTCGGCGATCCTGATCGTGGTTGGGCTTGGCGCTCGACATGGAGCTCCCCTCGTCAAGGTCCATCGTCTTCCCGGGCGGCGAAGCGCACCAGGTCGTCCGGACGGTCAAGGTCCCACACTCGTGCCGGGCAGGCCAGCCGCCAATGCAACGCCGCCGCCCGTGCTCGCGTCTGGGCCATGACGCTGGCGCTGCCCCAGTCGATGCCTTCGAACAGGGCGGGGTCGCTCTCGCGCGCACCGATCAGCCCGTAGCCGCCGTCCTCCGCCGGCAGGCAGACCGCCTCGGCTTCCGCCAGCGCCGCCCAGCAGTCGCGCAGCAGGGCCGGGGTGAGCACCGGGCAGTCGCTGCCTACCACCAGGCCGGGGCCGGCCTCGGCCGCCAGGGCGTGATGCATGCGCCGGCCAAGGTCGCCTGCCTGCTGGGCGGCCAGGGTGATGCCATGGACCTCGGCCAGCTCGATGAACAATGGATGCTCGTGGTCCAGGGCGGTCCAGAGGGTCAGGCGTTCGGGGGCGGTGGCCGCTCGTGCCACGGCCAGGGTGCGGCGCAGCAGCCGCGCATGCAGGGTGGCCGCGCCGGCGGCACCCAGCGCCGGAATCAGCCGTGTCTTGGCCCGGCCGGGCAACGGCGCCTTGGCGAGGACGGCGATTCTCGGGGGCTCAGCGCGCATCGCGATAGGCCTTCGCCAGCCGTGCCACGGGCGTGCCCCGCCAGTAGTCCCAGCGCAGGCGCCACATCAGCCGGACGGTACGCCATACGCCGTGGTTTTCCCAGCGCCGCCCGGAGCTCGTCACTCGGGCGTGTAGGCAGGCCGGCGGCGACTGCCGCTTGAGGTGCCGCGATATCTCGATGTCCTCCATCAGCGGTTGATCCGGGAAGCCGCCTACGGCCTCGAAGGCCGCTCGGGTCATGAACAGCGCCTGGTCGCCGGTGGCGATGCCGGTCAGCCGCGACCGCAGGTTCATGGCGGAGGCGATCACCGCCAGCATGGGATGACGGCCGCTGAGGCGAATGTCGAAGCGGCCCCAGCGGTGTCGGCCCGCGAGCGCCTCGGCGACCAGGTGATCGGCACCCTCCGGCAGCCGGGTATCGGCGTGCAGGAACAGCAGCGTCCCGGCGCGTGTCAGCCGGGCACCGGCGTTCATCTGGCGGGCCCGCCCGCGTTCGCTGGCCGCCAGCCGCGACGCCAGCGGAGCGGCCAGGCGGCGAGTCGCGTCCTGACTGCCGCCGTCGACGACGATGACCTCGACGCCGCGCGCGGCAAGCGGCGCCAGGGCCCGCAGGGTGGCTTCGATGGTCAGGCCCTCGTCGAGGGTCGGCACGATGATCGCCAGCGCTGGCGATGTCGCAGCGTCCGCCGCGGCGGTGTCATTCGAGTGGGAGGCCATGGGGGCGTTCCGGAGTCCGTCCTGATATATCTCCATATTAGCCCTGCGGCTGCGGCGCCAGCTCGATCACCTGCCCGCCGGCCGCCTCGGCGTCCTCGCGATCGTGGGTCACCATCAGGGTCGGCAGCCCCCGGGCACGAATGCGTGCGAACACCAGCCGGCGCATCTCGTCGCGCAGCGTCGCATCGAGCTTGGAGAAGGGTTCGTCGAGCAGCATCGCCCGGGGTTCGGCCAGCAGCACCCTCATCAGCGCGACCCGGGCGCGCTGGCCACCGGACAGGGTGGTCGGGTCGCGGTCGGCGAAGCTGGCCAGGCCGATGTCGTTCAGTGCGGCCTCTATCCTGCGACGCCGCGCTCTGCGTCGCTCGCTGCGTCGTCCGCCGACGGCGGGCAGTCCGAAGGCGAGGTTGCCGCCCACGCTGAGGTGGGGAAACAGCAGCGGGTCCTGAAACAGCAGGCCCAGCCGGCGACGCTCCGGGGGGAGTCGGGTCAGGTCGACATCGCCCAGGCGGATGTGCCCGCTGGCGGTGAAGGCCGGGGCCAGGAAGCCGGCGACCTGGGCCAGCAGGGTCGATTTGCCGACCCCGGAGGGCCCCATCACGGTCAGCACTTCGCCCGCGGCGATGCGTGCGTCCACCGCGACCAGGCGCTGATGGCCGTGGTGGATGACGACGTCGTCGAGGATCAGCGTGGGAGCGGGCATGGCGGACTCCAGGGTCATGGCGACGGGCGGCGGTGGCGAAGCAGCAGGCGTGGCAGGCCGCCGGCCAGGGCGAAACCCAGCGCCGGCAGGGCCAACTGGCCCAGCGCATAGACCGCGGTCAGGCGACGGTCGCCGCCGCTGGCCAGGCTCACTGCCTCGGTGGTCAGGGTGGCCAGGCGGCCGCCGCCAAGCAGCAGGGTGGGCAGGTACTGGCCGACGCTGACCGCGAAGCCGACCGCTGCCGCCACGGCGATCGGCGAGGCGAGCATGGGCAGACGTACCCGCCAGAAGGTACGCGCCCGGGAGGCGCCCAGAGCGGCGGCGACCTGGCCCCAGCGCGGATCGAGTCGGCGGTAGCTCTCGGCCAGCGAAAGGAAGACGTAGGGCAGCACGAACAGGCTATGGCCCAGGGCCGCCGCCGGCCAGCCGGGGGTCAGCCCCAGTTGGGCCTGAAGCTGTACCAGCCCGTAGAGGAAGGCCACCGGCGGCACCAGCAGCGGCAGGTAGAGAATCAGCTGGGTGCCGGGACGCAGCGCGCGGCGACGCAGGGTCTCGGCTTCCAGGCAGCCGATCGTCAGTGCCACCGCGAGCAGGGTGGCGGCGAGGCCCAGGCTGGCGGTATGGGCGAGCGGCCTCGGCGCCGTATCGGCGGCCGCCCGCCAGGTGTCGAGCGTCATCGGCGAAGGCCAGGCGGCGGGGAAGGGCCACCAGGCGGCCAGTGACCATAGCGCGAGTCCCGCCAGGCTGGCGCCCAGCAGCAGGATCGCCAGCCCGGTGAGCCCCGCGCCGAATCCGCGGCCGAGGCGCTCGCCGCGGCGGCGTTGGCCATTCTCCAGCCAGCCGGCCGCCAGCCATGCCACCAGGCGTTCGGTCAGCCACCACATCAGCAGCGCCAGCGCGGTGACGCCGAGCTGCAGCAGGGCGGCGGCCGAGGCCTGGAAGCGCAGCGCCAGGTCGGGATCGCCGAGCCATCTCACCACCGTCACCGCTAGTGTCGGAGGCGTCGAAGGCCCCAGGATCATCGCCACTTCCACCGTCGAGGTGGCGAAGGCGATGACCGCATAGACCGGTAGGCGGATCAGCGGATAGAGCCCCGGCAGCACGGCCTTGGTGAAGGCGTTGAGCCGACCGTAGCCCAGCGCCCGGGCGACCTGCAGTCGCTCGGCGGCCTGGCACTGGGGCAGGGCGGCGAGGCTCATCAGCAGCAGGAAGGGCACCTCCTTGAGCACCAGCCCGGCGATCAGCGCGAGCCCCGCCGGGTCGCCGGGAAACAGGTAGTCTGGCGGCTGCGTCCAGCCGCTCGCCCAGGGCGAGATCAGCCGGCTGGCAAGCCCGGAGGGCGCCAGCAGGAAGGCCAGGCCGATGGCGGCGGCGGCATGCGGCACCGCCAGCAGCGGCGAGAGCAGCCGCCGCACCAGGTGGAAGAGGCGGCTGTCGAGGAAGGCGCCCAGGAACAGCACCACGATAGCCAGTGCCGCCAGGCTGCTGGCAAGCCCGGTGACCAGGCTCAGGCGCAGCATGTCGGGCAGGCCGGGGGCCTGCGCCAGCGCCCGCCAGGGGGCCAGGGTCCAGCGCTCGCCGCCCAGCGCCGGCAGCCAGCCGAAGGCCGGCGCCACCACGCCGGCCAGTCCTGCCGCCACCGGAACGATCAGCAGCAGCAGAGTGAGGCGCGGCACCAGGCGAACCGTGGTCTCGAACAGGGTCATGCGGCGCTGGCTCGTGCCCGGCGGCAGGGCTCAGCCATCGTCGGCATAGCGCTCGCGCCAGCCGGCCTCCAGGGCCTCCATCCAGCTGGGATGGGGTTCCGGGAGCAGCTTGCCCATGGCGTCCGGGGGCAGCCGGGCGGGGTGATCGTCCTCGCTGTCGAAGGCCGCCCGCTGCTCGGAGGTCAGCTTGGTCATGTCGAGTACCGTGGGATCGCCCCAGATGTCGATGTCCTGCTTGCGGGCCTGGGCTTCCGGCGAGAGCAGGAAGTTGGCCAGCACCAGGGCGCCGGCCTTGTGGGCGGCGTTGAAGGGGATCGCCACGAAGTGCACGTTGCCCAGGGTGCCACCGTCGAGCACGTAGCTGCGAGTGCTGGGCGGCAGCTGACGGGCCGCCACTGCGGCGGCGGGCTCCGAGGGGTTGAAGGTGAAGGCCAGCGACAGCTCCCCGTCACCCATCAGCCGCTTGAGCTGCGGGCCGCTGGCGGGGAAGTCGCGTCCCCGGCGCCACAGGTAGGGATGCAGGGCATCCAGGAACTCCCACAGTGGGGCGGTCAGTGCCTCGACATCGTGGCCATCCGTCGGCTCGGCGAGCACGCTCGGGTCCTCCACCAGCTCGATCAGCGCCTGCTTGAGGAAGGTGCTGCCCAGGAAGTCGGGCACCAGCGGGTAGGTGAAGCGCCCGGGATGGGTCTGCGCCCAGTCGAGGAGCTCGATCATGCCGCCGGGTGGCGCCTCGACGCGATCGGCGTCGTAGTAGAAGGTCAACTGGGCCTTGCCCCAGGGCGCTTCAAAGCCGTCGGTGGGCAGCGTGAAGTCGGTACGCACCTCGGGGTGTTCGTCCGGGGCGGTCAGCGCGAGATTGGGCAGGCGCGAGGCGAAGGGTCCGAACAGCAGGTCGTGACGTTTCATGGCGGCGAAGTTCTCGCCGTTGATCCATACCAGGTCGATGGCGCCGTCGTCGACGTTGCCGGCCGATTTCTCGGCGATCACCCGCGACACCGCGGCCGCGGTGTCGTCGAGCTTGACGTGCACCACCTCCACGCCGAATTGCTCGGCCAGGCGCCCGGCGGCCCAGTCGATATAGCGATTGGTGGCGGCGTCACCGCCCCAGGCATTCCAGTACACGGTCTGGCCGCGAGCCAGGGCCTCGATATCGGCCCAGTCCTCGGGGAGCGGCGCCTCTTCGGCCATGGCCGTGCCGAGCGTCGTCAAGGCCAGCAGGGGAGCGAGCAGCGCGTGGGCCGCATGTCGCAGCGGGGAACGAGAAGGCATCACGGTCGTCCTGTGCAGTGAGTGGCGGGCATGAGGGCGTCGAACTCCTCGATGACCCGGCGCAGGGTCGCCGGAGCCAGATAGTGTTCGACCCGCTCGCGGACATGGGCGACAAGCGCGTCCTCGCTGAGCGCGGCGGACCAGTCTTCACCCGAGCGAGCGGCGTCCGGGGCTCGGCGATGCGAGCGACGCCATTTGGCGCACCAGGTCAGCGACCATAGCCACATGGCGCGGCGGCAGGCCAGCAACGCCGTATCGGCATGGTCGTCGCCGGCCGACCCCATGGCGCATCGCCACGCGGCGTGAAAGTCCATGACCTGGCCTGCGTCGAGTATCGCCCGACTGAGCGGATCCCAGGTGGTGGAGGTGTAGAGGCTGGCGTGGGCCAGGTCGAAGCCCGGCAGGCCGTAGCGACACTTCTCCAGGTCGACCAGCACGGCGCGGCCGCCGGCATCGATCAGGAAGTTGCCGGGATGGGCATCGAAGCTGATCAGGGTCGTCATCCTGTCGGCGCCCGGCAGCCGCGACGGCAGCGCCTGCAGCTGGGCCTCGATCAGCGCACGGGCCTGTGGGGCGAGCCCCGCCTCAGGCAGGGCCTCTGCCTGGCCGAGCACCTCGTCGCGCATGGCCTGCCAGGGGTCGGCGGGGGCCAGCAGCGGCGCCTGATCTCCCGCCGCCGGCAGCGGCAGCCGATGCAGGCTGGCGAGGGTGCGGGCAATGGCCGGCAGGTCGTCCGGCAGGCGGGCCGGACGACCCTCGATGGCCTCGACCAGCAGGGCGCCGCGTGGCAGGTCGTCGTCCGGCGGCAGCACGCCATGGAGCACCGGGGTGTTGCCCCCGGCGGCGGCCCTGGCGAAGCAGGCCGCCTGGTAGGCAAGGTTGTCCTCGGCCGTCAGGCGCATCTGGCTCTGCTTGGGGATCCGTGCCACCCGGTCGCCGTCCGCGTGGCGTATCCACACGTGACGATGGGCCAGGCCGGTATCGGCCATCGGCGTCAAGCCGCCGACGCGCTCGAACTCGCCGGCGCGCTTCAGGGCGCGAGCCAGGGCGTCGAGCAGCGGGGGCGGGGCATGTCGGTCGGTGTCGACCGTGGTCGTGGGCATCGGCAATCCTTGTGGTTATCGCTCTTGGCAGGGAGTCGCCGCCGGGCCGTTTGCCTTACCGACGGATGCCGCGCGACCGCGCCGAGACTCTCAGCATAGATCTCGGCGCACGTCTGCCTCAGGTTCCGATGATAACCGCTTGGCGGGCAAGAAAAAGGGCGCCACCGGATCGGTGGCGCCTAACGAGTCAGCATGGCGGGCATGCCGTTGGGTGCGGCGGCCGGGGCCGCCACGAGAGAGAAGCGGGGCTCAGCGCAGCCGCTGGCCGGAGACGCTCGGGTGGTAGAGCGGCTGGACGGTGTTGCCGTCGGGGTCCTTGCAGTAGAGGCTGCGCCCGCCATCGGCGTGGTCGTGGGGGCCGCGGACCACCTCGACCCCTTGGGCCTGCAGGTAGTCGTGCCAGGCGTCCACGTCGTCGCGTTCGTCGACCACGAAGCCGAAGTGGTCCAGGCGCTGCGGCTCGCCGCCGGTATCGGCCTTGGCGCGGGCCAGCGAGAAGTTGTCGTTGCCCAGCGTCAGGTAGACCAGGTCCTGATGGGCTCGACGCAGCACCGACATGCCCAGGACGTCGACGTAGAAGCGTTCGCAGGCTTCCAGGTCCTGAACCTGCAGGGCGATATGGCGCATGCCGTTGAACGGCGCGGGACGTTGCATGGAGCCTCCTTCACGCGAGGGGGTTCAGTAATCAATTGGAAAATGTTTCCATAAAATGGATCATTTCACAACCATGCCTTGCTGCATTCGAGGAGAGCGCCATGTACTGCATCATCGTCCAGACCCGCCTGAAACCCGGTAACCGCGAACGCTTCCTGGAAGCCATGCTCCCCAATGCCGAGGCTTCGGTGCGCGACGAGCCCGGCTGCCACGCCTTCGATGTGATCGAGGACCGCGACAGTCCCGACCTCTTCCACCTCTACGAGATCTACACTGATCAGCAGGCCTTGGCGGCCCATAAGGAAACGCCGCACTACCGGGCCAGCCGGGCCGTGGTCAACGAGCTGATTGCCGAGCAGCAGGTGATTCGCGCCGATGTCCTGGCGACGAACCCCGGCGTTCGCCCGGGCGCCTGATTCGCATCACCGCGCCCGGCACGTGCAACCGGCCCCGCCCGGGGCCGTAGGGAGGCGCCATGAGAATGTCCCGATCGCGTAGCCGGCGGCGTATCCTCCTCGGGTTTAGCCTGGCCTGCCTGCTGCTGGGGGCTTTTTCCGCCTGGCAGGCGACGGCACAGCAGGAGCGCGGCATGGCGCTGGTGATGACCCTCGACGGCGCCATCGGGCCGGCGACCAGCGACTACTTCCAGCGTGGCCTGGAGCTCGCCGCCGAGCGTGAGGCCCGGCTGGTGGTGGTGCAGATGGATACCCCCGGCGGCCTCGACGCCGCCATGCGCGACATGATTTCGGCGATGCTGGCCTCCGAGGTGCCGGTGGCCTTCTACGTGTCTCCCGCCGGCGCTCGGGCGGCCAGTGCCGGCACCTACCTGCTGTATGCCAGCCATGTGGCGGCCATGGCGCCGGCCACCCATCTGGGCTCGGCGACGCCGGTGCAGATCGGCGGTGGGGGCGGGCTGCCCGGCACCGGCGAGCCGGAAACGCCGGACGACCAGGGGGAGGGCGCGGACCAGGGCGATGGGGCTTCCAGCGGCGGCAAGGACAAGTCCGCCGCCGAGCCATCCACCGGCTCGGAGGCGGCCGATGCCGAGGGGCAGCCGCTCGACGCCTCGGACAAGCGGCGCGGCGAGACCGCCATGGAACGCAAGGTGCTCGAGGACGCCGTGGCCTATATCCGCTCGCTGGCCGAGCGCCACGGCCGCAACGCCGACTGGGCCGAGGCGGCGGTGCGCGAGGCGGTCAACCTCACCGCTCGGGAGGCGCTGGAACAGAATGTCATCGACGTGCTGGCCACCGACCTCGACGACCTGTTCGACCAGCTCGACGGCCGCGAGGTGGTGATGGGGAGCGGGACCCTCGTCCTGGACACCGCGGATCTCGCCGTCGAGCGCTTCGATCCCGACTGGCGCACCCGGCTGCTGGCGGTGATCACCGACCCCAACGTGGCCTACTTCCTGATGATCATCGGCTTCTATGGCCTGATCTTCGAGCTCGCCAATCCCGGCAGCCTGGTGCCCGGCACCATCGGCGTCATCTGCCTGCTGCTGGCGCTGTTCGCCTTCCAGGTGCTACCCGTTAACTATGCCGGCCTGGCGCTGGTCCTGGTCGGGTTGGCGTTGATCGTCGGCGAGGCGCTGATGCCCAGCTTCGGAATACTGGGCATCGGCGGTATCGTGGCCTTCGTGATCGGATCGGTGATGCTGATGGATGCGGACACCCTGAACATCTCGCTGCCGCTGATCGGCGGCATCGCCCTGGTGGCGGCGGGCCTGATGCTGTGGGTCATGACCCGCTTCCTGGGGCTGCGCCGACGGCCGGTCCGCACCGGTCAGGAGGAGCTGCTGGGCGTCGAGGCCGTGGCCCTGGAAGACTTCCAGGGCGACGGCCATGTGCGCCTGCGCGGCGAGCGCTGGAATGCCCGTAGCCGGATGACCGTCAGCAACGGGCAGGCAGTCAGGGTGGTCGGCATCGACGGGCTCACCGTCGAGGTCGAACCGCTGGAGGCAAGGTCCTGAGGCCGGTGGCACCGGCCGACACTCTCGAGGAGATACGCCATGATGATTTCCTATCTCGTGCCGCTCGTCCTGCTGCTGATGCTGATCGCGGCTTCGATCCGCATCCTGCCGGAGTACAAGCGCGGCGTGGTGTTCTTCCTGGGCCGCTTCCAGGCGGTGAAGGGGCCGGGGCTGTTCATCATCATCCCCGGCATCCAGAAGATGCAGGTGGTCGACCTGCGGGTGATCACCATGGACGTGCCCGAGCAGGACGTGATCTCCCAGGATAACGTCACCGTCAAGGTCAATGCCGTGCTCTACTTCCGGGTGGTGGATCCGGAGAAGGCGATCATCCAGGTCGAGCACTTCGTCAACGCCACCAGCCAGCTGGCCCAGACCACCCTGCGCTCGGTGCTCGGCAAGCACGACCTGGACGAGATGCTCTCCGAGCGCGACAAGCTCAACGACGACATCCAGGAAATCATCGACGCCTCCGCGGAGGGCTGGGGCATCAAGGTGGCCAACGTGGAGATCAAGCACGTCGACCTGGACGAGAGCATGATCCGCGCCATCGCCCGCCAGGCCGAGGCGGAGCGCGAGCGGCGCGCCAAGGTGATCCATGCCGAGGGCGAGCTGCAGGCGTCGAAGAAGCTGGTCGAGGCCGCCCATATCCTGTCCGAGAATCCTGCCGCCCTGCAGCTGCGCTACCTGCAGACCATGGCGGACATGGGCAGCAAGAGCTCGACCGTGGTATTCCCCATGCCGATGGACCTGCTCAAGGCCTTCAAGGCGATGGGCGGCTCGGGGAGCGACAAGGACGAACGATGAGCCCGGGAGGCACGGATTCCTGGTATCGCACTCGGGACAGCTTGGCGATGCCGCACCAAGGCCCCGCCGCGGCATGCCTTGCCACGATCCGTCTCGACGCCTCTCGCCATGTCGCGGGGACGATAGCCCTGGCGCGATAGCCCTGCACGATAGCCCTGCGGCATGGCCGCAGGATGCAGCGGGGCAGTGCGTCTGATAGACTCTCGCGCTTCCGGCGGGGTGGCCAGCGCCGCACCATGCCCCATCGATTCAGTGCAAGGGAACCGATACACCGTGATGACCCTCCGTTCAGGGCTGATGACTCCGCCCTAGCATTTCCCTCCCGAATTCGGGCCGCGATGACGTCGTCACGATGTCATCGCGGCCGGGCATCGTCTCGATGTCCTGGGCGTCCCGCGCCCGCCTTGTACTGCCAGCCTCTTTCGACAAGCGCCACGGCGTTCTACAAGCGCGACGGCATCCTTTACGCGCCACGATGCGTTCGAGACGCCTTGGCCTCGGCATCCCGGCGATGTCGGCAGGGGTGGCGCACGACACGACCCTGACGCGCCTCATTGGCCCAACACACCACACTCGACTGGACCGCAGCATGACTCGATCCCTCAAGCAAGACTGGTTCTCCAACATCAAGGGCGATCTCCTGTCGGGCATCGTCGTCGCCCTGGCGCTGATCCCCGAGGCGATCGCCTTCTCGATCATCGCCGGCGTCGATCCCAAGATCGGCCTCTACGCCTCCTTTTCCATGGCGGTGATCATCGCCTTTGCCGGCGGTCGGCCGGGCATGATCTCGGCGGCCACCGGTGCCATGGCGCTGCTGATGGTCACCCTGGTCAAGGAGCACGGGCTCCAGTATCTGTTCGCCGCCACCCTGCTCACCGGCGCGCTGCAGATCGTTGCCGGCTACCTGCGCCTGGCGGACCTGATGCGCTTCGTCTCGCGCTCGGTGGTGACGGGCTTCGTCAACGCCCTGGCGATCCTGATCTTCATGGCGCAGCTGCCGGAGCTGACCAACGTGACCTGGCATGTGTATGCCATGACCGCGGCGGGGCTGGGCATCATCTACCTGTTCCCCTATGTGCCGGTGATCGGCAAGACGCTGCCGTCGCCGCTGGTGTGTATCCTGGTGCTGACCGCCGTGGCCATGATCACCGGCCTCGACATCAACACCGTGGGTGACATGGGCGAGCTGCCCGATACCCTGCCGGTGTTCCTGTGGCCGGACGTGCCGCTCAACCTCGAGACCCTGTCGATCATCTTCCCCTACGCCATCATGCTCACCGTGGTGGGCCTGCTGGAGTCGATGATGACCGCCACCATCGTCGATGACCTGACCGACACCGAGAGCGACAAGAACCGCGAGTGCAAGGGGCAGGGCCTGGCCAACATCGGCACCGGCCTGCTCGGCGGCATGGCGGGCTGCGCGATGATCGGGCAGTCGGTGATCAACGTGAAGTCCGGCGGCCGCGGTCGCCTCTCCACCCTGTTCGCCGGCGTGATGCTGCTGATCATGGTGGTGTTCCTCTCCGACTGGGTGTCGCAGATTCCCATGGCGGCGCTGGTGGCGGTGATGATCATGGTCTCCATCGGCACCTTCAGCTGGACCTCGATCCGCGACCTGAAGAAGCATCCGCTGTCCACCAACATCGTGATGCTGGCCACCGTGGCGGTCACGGTCAGCACCCATAACCTGGCCATGGGCGTGTTCGTCGGCGTGCTGCTGGCGGCGCTGTTCTTCGCCAACAAGGTCGGCAATATCCTCTACATCGGCGTCGAGGAGGCCGATGCCGGCCAACGTCGCGTCTACAAAGTGGTGGGCCAGGTGTTCTTCGCCTCTTCCGAGCGCTTCGGCCGGGCCTTCGACTTCAAGGAAAGTGTGGAGAAGGTCACCATTGACCTGTCCCGCGCGCACTTCTGGGACATCACCGCCGTCCAGGCCCTGGACCGGGTAGTGATCAAGTTCCGCCGCGAGGGCACCGAGGTCGAACTGATCGGCCTCAACGAGGCGAGCGCCACCATCGTCGACCGCTATGCCATCCACGACGATCCGGCAGCCGTCGAGAAGCTGATGGGCGGCCACTGACCGCTCGCTGCCGGCCGCCCCTGTGACGGGGCGGTCGCGATGGTGTAGAACGAACGGAAGCGACACAATCCACGCCAGCTTCAGGACAGACAGATGACAGAACAGGTGATGGCCGCCATCGACGGCTCGCAGTTTTCCGAAGGCGTCTGCGACTACGCGGCCTGGGCCAGTCTGGCGCTCGAGGCGCCATTGACCTTCCTGCACGTGGTCGACAACCATCCCCAGACCGCCGAGGCGGACCTCTCCGGCAACATCGGACTGGGTTCCCGGGAGCACCTGCTCGAGGAGCTCTCGCAGTTGGACGAGCAGCGCGCCAAGGTCGCCCAGGAGCAGGGCCGGCTGATGCTCAAGGCGGCCAAGGAGCGTGCCGTCGAGGATGGCGTCGGCGAGCCTGGCAGCCGCCAGCGCAACGGTACCCTGGTGGAAACGCTCGCCGAACTGGAGGAGGACATTCGCCTGCTGGTGCTTGGCAAGCGCGGCGGCAGCGCCCATCAGGACAGCGAACACCTGGGGTCCAGTCTCGAGCGGGTGGTGCGCAGCCTGCACCGCCCGATCCTGATGGTGCCGGAGACCTTCCAGCGTCCGCAGAAGGTGATGATCGCCTTCGATGGCAGCAACACTACCCGCAAGGGCGTCGAGCTGCTGGCCCGCAGCCCGCTGTTCAGCGGCATTCCCTGCCATGTGGTGATCGTCGGCGCCGAGACCGGCGACAACCGTTCCCAGCTCGACTGGGCGCTTTCCACCCTGCGCGAGGCCGGCCACGAGGCCGAGGGCGCGATTCGTGCCGGCGACGTGGAGGAGACGCTGCGCGTCTACAAGGAACAGCACGACATCGACCTGGTGGTGATGGGCGCCTACGGCCACTCGCGGATTCGCCATCTGCTGGTGGGGAGTACCACCACCGCGATGCTGCGTCGGGCCAGCGTGCCGGTGCTGCTGCTGCGCTGAGCCGCGTTTCGCTCGTTCGGGCCCTGCCATGGCGGGGCCTTTTTGTGTCACCCCGTTCAGGGAGAACCCCATGAGCTATCGCACCCTGCTGAAGGACCATCGGGGACTGCTGGGCATCGCCTTTCTGGCGATGTTCTCGTCGAGCCTGGGCCAGAGCTTCTTCATCGGCCTCTTCCAGGCCCCGATCGCCGAACGGCTCGGCTTCAGCGCCGGAGAGTTCGGCACCGCCTATTCGCTGGTCACCCTGGTCGCCGGTTTCGCCGTGCTGCGCCTGGGGCCCAGCATCGACTGGGTGGCGCCGCGTCGCTTCGCCCTGGCGATCCTGTCGGCGCTGGGCATCGGCATCCTGCTGCTGACCGCCTCGCCCTGGTGGCCGCTCGGCGTGCTGGGCCTGGGGCTGGTGCGGCTTTGCGGACAGGGCATGATGAGCCACCTCGGCAATACCCTGGCCGGGCGCGAGTTCGAGGCCCTGCGCGGCCGGGCCCTGGGACTCGCCGGCATGGGGCTGATGCTCGGCGAAACCCTGCTGCCGCCGCTGGTCGCGGGGCTGCTGGTGTGGCTCGGCTGGCGCGAGCTGTGGTGGGCGCTCGCCGCGGGGCTTGCCGTGCTGTGGGGCATGTCGCTATGGGCCGCCCCCTGGCCGTCGGCACCGCGCACGCGGCCGGAGCGGGGGGCGGCATCGCGGGGGCCGAGGCCGTTTCGCGACGCGCGCTTCTGGCGCCTGCTGCCGTTGCTGATGACGCTGCCGGTCGCCATGACCGGGCTGTTCATCTACCAGGCGCAGCTGACCTCGGCCATGGACAGCTCGCTGGCGGTGTATTCGCTGGCGCTGACCGGCATGGGCCTGGCCAAGCTGCCCGGGGCGCTGCTTGGCGGCCACTGGGTGGATCGCCTGGGGCCGGTGCGCCTGGCCCGGCTCTACCTGCTGCCCTTCGCCCTCGGGCTGGTGCTGGCCCTCACCCAGGGCGGCCCGCTGGCGGTCTGGGCGTTGATGGTCGGCGGCGGGCTGGCGATGGGCTCACAGGAGTCCATTGCCACCAGCCTGCTGGTGCGCCTCTGGGGGCCCGAGAACCTGGGGCGGGTGCGGGCCACCCTGAGCGCGGCCATGGTCTTCTCCACCGGCATCGCTCCCGCGGTGCTGGGCGTGGCCCTGGACCTGGGGGCCTCCTTTTCGCTGGTCCTGGCGGGCATGCTGGCGCTGTTGATCGGCGGCTGGTGGCTGGCCCAGGGCGTGCTGCGCCAGGCGGTGGCGTAGCCGGCGACGGGACCGCGTCACTTGGGTGATGTCAGGCAGGGGTTGGGTGGTCGTTTATCCTGCATGTATGAAAAATATAAATTTATCTTCCTGTTTAAATGCATACATTTGAAATATTTACACGATGTATTGTCGATCTCCTGGGGTAATATCATGCCCCCGTTCTCTTTCATCGTCAGGAGCGATCCCCATGACCATCCAGCGACATGATACCAAGGCGCGCATGAGCCGCGCCGTGATCCACAACGGTGTGGCCTACCTGTGCGGTCAGGTGGCCGGCCCCGAGGCACGCCAGGGCGACATCACCGAGCAGACCGAGAGCATGCTGGCCCGTGTGGACGCCCTGCTGGCCGAGATCGGTTCCGACCGCGAGCACTTGCTCAGCGCCACCGTCTACCTCAAGGACGGCGGCGACGTGGCGGCCATGAACGCGGTCTGGGACGCCTGGGTGCCCGAGGGTCATGCACCGGCCCGGACTTGCGTCTGTGCGCCGATGCCCTCCGATGAGCTCAAGGTGGAAGTGACCGTCACCGCCCTGGTGAAGGACGCCTGAGCCGGTCGTCGACCGAGCCCCGGCAAGCAAAAGGCCGACGCATGGTGCGTCGGCCTTTTTCGTTGCCCTAACGGCAATCAGCGCAGACAAGGGTCCTCGAGCGGTGCCTCCCGGGGCCTGAGCCGTCGAGACAGCGAGTCCACGGCGATGTTGAGCCCGGCGGTCACCAGCAGCAGGAAGGCAGCCACGTCGAACATCAGGTACTGGAAGTTCTCGTCGATGTAGTAGCCCAGGGTGGCGATGCCCAGCATGCCGAGGATTGCCGTCTCGCGCAGGATCACCTCGGCGCGATAGTAGAGCAGTGCCAGCAGGCTGGGATAGATCCGTGGCAGCAGCTCGTAGGCCAGTCGGCCCGAGGCCGGCAGCCCCGGCATGCCGGGCTCCAGGGCGTCGGCATGGCGGGCGGCCAGGAAGGCGATCAGCGCGCCGTTGTGCAGCGCCAGCGCCAGCCAGGCGGGCAGCAGCGAGGGGCCGAGCAGCAGCAGGAAGACGAAGGCCAGCATCAGCTCCGGCGTCGAGCGCAACAGGATCAGCAGCCCACGGCCGGCCAGCCGGCTCGCCGGATTGCCGAAGTGGCGGCTGGCCAGCGGCCACAGGGCCATGGCCACCAGCAGTGCGCCGACGGTGCCGAGCAGGGCCAGCAGTAGAGTATTGCCGATGGCCGGGCCGAGATCCGGGATACTGGCGAACCACTCGACCAGCCCGGCCCAGTCGCCCGCGAGCAGCGGCGCGGGCCACAGGTCCTGGCTGACGAAGCGCCACAGCAGTCCGCCATCCACCGCCGGCCATGGGCCGAGCAGGAAGGCGCCGCCGATGATCAGCAGCGGCACCAGCCGCCGGTGGCTCCACCAGGGCAGGGTGGCGATCAGCAGGTAGAAGCACCACAGCAGGGCGCCGGCTTCCGGGTAGCGGCCTTCGCGGAAGGCGGTCTCGAGCTGGAAGCCCAGCGTCGGCAGGCCGACGAAGCCCAGCAGCACGCTGGCGCGCAGGCCGCATTCGAAGCGGTAGCGGGTATAGGCGGCGAGCTGGGTCCAGGCCAGCGGCAGTTCGGCGTAGAGAAACCGCGACAGTCGGCCGACCCCGGGAGGCAGGGCGTCGGCTGGCGCGCGTGGGGTCTGCTCGAGGATCTCGGCGAACACCTTGGCGAAGATGCCGGCATAGGGAATCGCCAGCGCCGCCAGGGCGGTCAGCGCCGAGAGGCCGAAGACCTGCAGGAACAGCAGCGCCCAGAACAGCTCGTGGATGGCCCGCACGAAGGCGCAGCCGGCCCGCACCAGCCGCGAGCGGGTGAACACCAGCGCCAGGGGAAAGCCCAGCACCACCCCGGCCAGCGTGCCCCACAGCGCCACCGACACGGTCAGCCCTAACGCACGGAAGGGCGATTCCACGCCGGCGAAGTCCGGCCAGGCCAGGCCCTGGAGCATGCGGCCGAGCTCCGTCCACGGGTCGCGGGTCACCACCGACAGGTCGGCCAGCGGCAGCAGCAGCACGGCCAGTGCCACCAGCGTCAGGGTGTGGCGGGCCAGGCGCGGTCCCGTGGCACGGCCGGCCAGCCAGGCCGGTCGGCGGGGCAGGGTGGCCTCGCTCATGCGCGTCCCCGGGAGCAGGGCAGGGCCTCCGGCGAGGGCGCTGCCGGCTCGGCGTCGTGGCGATCGGTGCCCGACGACGTTGCCTCGGCATCGGGATAGAGAGCGTCGAGATCGGCGAGGCTCAGCGCCGAGGCCGGGGCATCGATGGCCAGCCGGCCGTCGCGCAGGCCCCACACGCGATCGAAGTGGGAGAGGGCCAGCTCGCGCTGGTGCAGGGCGACCACGGTGGTGGCGTGGCGCTCCTCTATCAGCCCCAGCAGGCGCAGGGCCTGATGCGGGTCGACGCTGGCCACCGGTTCGTCGCCGAGGAACACTTCACGGCCCTGGTAAAGCGCCCGGGCGATGGCGGTGCGCTGGCGCTGGCCGCCGGACAGCTGGCCCACGGGGCGACGCATCAGTCCCTCCAGGCCGAGCAGTTCGCACAGTTCCGTCACTTCGCGCCAGGGGCCGCGCAGCGGGCGCACCAGGTTCCACAGGTTGGCCAGCGCCGAGCGTTCGGCGAGCCGCCCCATGTAGACGTTGTGGTAGACCGCGAGCCCCGGCACGAGGCCATGGTGCTGGGGACACCAGGCGGCGGTGGCGCCGAGCCGGGCGCGCAGGGCGGCCAGCAGCGTCGACTTGCCGGCGCCGCTGGGGCCGAGCAGGGCAATACGCTCGCCGCGTGCCAGGCGCAGACTCAGGCCCGGCAGCACCACCTGCGACCCGTGGCCCAGGTCGACGCCGTCCAGGGCCAGCAGGGTCTCGTGCGTGTGTTCTGTCGGCGCCATCAGCGCAGCAGGCCGAGCTCTTCCGCCACGTTCTCGATCGGCGCGTACATGGCGTTGTCGGCGGGAATGAAGGCCGAACGCGGGAAGCTGTCGAGGAGTTCCGGGTTCTTCATCTCGAGCAGGGCCTTGCGCACCTCGTCGGAGAAGCCTTCGCCGAAGCGCTCGTCGGCGTCGCCGCGCAGCGTCCACTGGTAGTCCGGGTAGGTCGGGGTGGACCAGATCACCTGTACCTGATCGGTGTCGACGCGTCCGTCCTCCACCGCGGCATCCCACACCGCATAGTTGACCGCGCCCAACTGGTAGGTGCCGGCCTCGACCAGCGCGATGGTGCGCGAGTGGTCGCCGGAGAAACCGACCCGCGAGAAGATCTCGTCCGGGGCTTCGCTGAAGCGCTGGCGCAGATAGTAGTCGGGCATCAGGCGGCCGGAGGTGGAGGTCCGCGAGCCGAAGGTGAAGCTCATGTCCTCGACGGCATCGGGAAGCTCGTCGCCGGCTTCCAGGCCGGTGGATTCGTGGGCAATGAAGTAGGTCTTGAAGGCGGCGTCCTCGGCGCCCTGGGCGAGCGCCCGGGAGCCCGGTACCAGGCGACGCGCCTGGACGCCGGAGAGGCCGCCGAACCAGGCCAGCTGAACCTGGTCGTTGCGGAAGGCGGTGACCGCGGCGCCATAGGACTTCACCGGCACATACTCCACTTCGACGCCCAGCCGCTCCTCGAGGTAGTCCGCCACCTTGGAGAAGCGTTCGACCAGGCGCGACTGGTCCTCATCGGGAATGGCGGTAAAGCGGAAGGTATCGGCCGCCGCACCCTGGGCGAACAGGGCGAAGGCGGCGGCGGAAGCGGCGATCCAGCGCATGGGTGGTCTCCAGGAAAGAATCGAAAGGGGTATTGTTGTTCCTCGTGCAGGGCCTGGCAAGTCCGTCGGTCGGGGACTATTGGACCAAAGGAGCATGACGCGCCGCCGTCAAGGCGCTAGACTTCGCGTATAAATGTCAGACATTTTGCCGGCGCCATGCCGGTGTCCCATTCTCTCGAGCCAGGAGCCATGTCATGCACGCCCTCACGCTCGCCTCCTTCCTGTTCTTCACGGGACTGGTGGCCTTCCTTACCTGGCGGATTACCCGCCGCGACGACCACTCGAGCACCAGCGG
>NZ_JACHXM010000014.1 GCF_014192055.1 Halomonas organivorans
GGCTGCGGGCTGCGGGCTGCGGGCTGCGGGCTGCGGGCTGCGGGCTGCGGGCTGCGGGCTGCGGGCTGCGGGCTGCGGGCTGCGGGCTGCGGGCAGTCTCAGACATAACGGGCTGGCTGCCAACTGCTCGAAGCTCGAAGCCCGTGGCTTGCCCCTGATCAGCCCTTCTCGCGAATTCCCCGCCCCGGCAGCCGCTCGCGGTCGTGGGGCCGGTCGAGGCCGAGCAGCGGGCCCGCCGGCACGATGCCGTTGGGATTGATGTTGGCGTGGCTCATGTAGTAGTGGCGCTGGATGTGGTCCATGTCGACCGTTTCGGCCACGCCCGGCCACTGGTAGAGCTCGCGCACGTAGTTCGCGAGATTCGGGTAGTCCTCGAGGCGGCGCAGGTTGCACTTGAAGTGGCCGTGATAGACGGCATCGAAACGCACCAGGGTGGTGAACAGCCGAATGTCGGCCTCGGTCAGCCATTCGCCGGCCAGGTAGCGCCACTCGGCCAGCCGCGTTTCCAGGCGATCAAGGGCGGCAAACAGCGTTTCGACGTGCTTCTCGTAGACGGCCTGATCGGTGGCGAAGCCAGTCTTGTAGACGCCGTTGTTGATGTGATCGTAGACATCGGCATTGACGGCATCGATGGTCTCACGCAGGTCCTGCGGGTATAGATCCAGGCGGTTGCCGGTCAGATCGTCGAACGCGCCATTCAGGATCCGCACCAGGTCCGCCGACTCGTTGTTGACGATCTCGCCGGCCTGCCCGTCCCACAGCGCCGGCACCGTGACCCGGCCGGTGTAGTGAGGATCGGTCAAGGTGTAGAGCTGGTGGTGAAAGTCCACGCCGTTCAGCGCATCGCCACTCGATCCCTCGTCGCGCCGATAGCTCCAGCCCTGATCGAGCATCAACGGGCTGGTGTGGGAGACGCCGATCAACGACTCGAGCCCCTTGAGGCGACGCATGATCAGGGCACGATGCGCCCACGGGCAGGCCAGCGACACGTAGAGGTGATAACGTCCGGCCTCGGCGGGCCGGCCAGGCTGGCCGTCCGGCCCCGCCGCCCCATCGACGGTGATCCAGTCGCGCAGCTTGGCGGACTCGCGTACGAATTCGCCTCCGTGCGCCTTGGTGTCATACCAATGGTCGTGCCACTGGCCATCGATCAACAGTCCCATGCCGGTCTCCTCGGTTGAAGCATCTATCCCTAGAGTAAACCGATAAAATCGACGATCCAGCGCACTTTTTGGCCGCTATTATTCGTTTTTATCGAATGATGAGGCGGCACACAGCGCCACACTGTCACGCAGTTGCTGGGCCATGGCGCGGGTCGCCGGGCCGGCGCGATCCTGGTCGCGGTGAATGAGCTGGATGGGGACCTCTCTCACCCCACCGGCCGCCAAGGGCAGCGGCTTGAGCCGCCCGCTCGTCAGGGCATCGCGGATGCGCGTCTCGGGCACCCAGGCGAAGCCGAGGTTGCGCTCCAGCATGCCGATGGAGGTATCGAGATGACTCACGGTCCAGCGCTGCTCGGCCTTGAGCCAGCCGGAATCCAGCGACTGACGCTGGGCGGAGTCGCGCACCACCAGTTGGCGATGCTGCTCCAGGTCACGCAGGTCCAGCTCCCGCCCCAACCCGTGCAGGGGATGCTCGGGGTGCGCCACGGCAATGAAGCGCACCGACACCAGCGGCTCACCGAGAAAGCCCTGGGCGCCAAGCCCGGAGATCAACAGGTCGGCCTGGCCGTCATGCAGCATCTCGACGCCACCGTGCAACACCGTCTCGTGGAGCTGCACACGGACATGGGGAAAGGCCGCGGAGAAAACATCCAGCGCTCGAGCCAGGGCATCCGGCGGGAAGATCTGGTCGATGGCCAGCGCGATCTCGGCTTCCAGCCCCTCGGCCAGCCGCGACGCCACATCCTCCAGGGAATCGGCATTCTCCAGCAACTGTCGCGCCCGTCGCAGCAGCATCTCGCCGGCTTCGGTCAGGCGCACCTGGCGCCCCACAGGCTCCAGCACCGAGACGCCGAGCTGCTCTTCGAGCTTGTGCACCGCATGGTTGAGCGT
Source organism: Halomonas organivorans (assembly GCF_014192055.1). GTDB lineage: Bacteria > Pseudomonadota > Gammaproteobacteria > Pseudomonadales > Halomonadaceae > Halomonas > Halomonas organivorans. The sequence continues at coordinate 2,055 of NZ_JACHXM010000014.1, forward strand.
CGAGGGACTCTTGTGGATGGCGTCGGCAGCCCGTGAGAAGCCGCCATGGTCGACCACGGCGGCGAGCATCTGCCATTGGGCGAGGGTGACGCGGGACATATTCGATTTCCTCGAAAAAAACGCGCGAAATGTTGCGCTTAATTTTCGAAAAAATCGGCCTAGAATGCCAGTCATTCGCGTCCCGTTCGAGGAAACCGACATGACCCACGTCCAACTTCGCCATATCCAGCGTCGGCTGCACAGCCAACCCAGCCAGGACGGCGACGGCGTCGCCATCCGGCGCCTGCACGACTTCGGCGGCGGCCTCGATCCCTTCCTGATGCTTGATGAATTGGTCGCGGCGCCTGACGATGACGACATCGGTGGCTTCCCGCCCCACCCGCATCGCGGTATCCAGACCTTGACCTACGCCTTGCATGGCGGCCTGCGTCACGAGGATCACCTCGGCCATCACAGCAGCATCGGCGCCGGTGACGCCCAATGGATGCACACAGGCCGCGGCATCATCCACGGCGAAACGCCCTTCGCCGACGATCGGGGGCTCCACGCCTTCCAGCTGTGGCTCAACCTGGCGGCCTCTGACAAGCTCAGCGCTCCCACCTACCGTGACGTGCGCGCCGATGAAATGCCGAGCCTGGACCGGCCAGGCGCCCGCCTGACGGCGCTCGGCGGCGCCTGGCAGCTCGCCGATGGCGACACCGTCAGCGGGCCACTCGATGCCCTGGCGGGTCGGGCAGGCGTGGCACACGCCACGATCGAGCCCGACGGCACGTTATCGCTCGAAGCCGATGCCACTACCCTGCTGGTGTTCGTCTTCGACGGCGAGCTGGCGGTAGCCGGCGAAGGCATCGGCCGAGGCGAGCTGGCACGGCTGGGGCCGGGCAATCGCCTGTACCTGGAAAGTCCCCAGGGTGGCCAGGCGCTGCTGCTGGCAGGCGAGCCCCATGGAGAGCCGATCGCCCACTACGGTCCCTTCGTGATGAACCATCGCCACGAGCTCGATCAGGCACTGCGCGACTATCGCGACGGCACCTTCACCGACTGACCGCCGGGGTTGCCAGGCATCGACATCGCATGGCATCGTACAGTTAGTAAACAGTGTTCACTGATCCCGGTCCTCGCGACAGAGGGCCGGGGCAATGCGTGCTGTATAGATGTACAGACTAGGCACCTTAATGATCATGGGTTAAGGTTCTACTGCCTTTTTTTATTCTTTTTACATCTATTCACCACGGCCGATTAAATGATGCGAATCCTCCGTTCGCTGCCCCGCACGCACAAGTTACTGCTGTTACCCGTTGCCACCATGGTCACCGTGCTGGGCGCCCACAAGATTCTCACGACCGTCGAGGATGCCCGGCATGACCGGCAGAATCAGGATACCGTCCTGGTGCCCCTCGGCGCTGACACCTCCCCCGGGGTTCCCTCCCTGAGCCTGGACCGTGCACCGGTCGCCGAGGCCATTCAGCTGGCTTCCCGGGCCATGGATGCGACCCGCGACCCGGTGCCGCTTTCCCAGCTGCCCGCGTCAGAGATCGTCGACGTACGCTATCTCGAGACACCGAACCGCGCCTCCTCCGACGCCACTCCCGCGGGCGACGATGGCCCTCGACTCGACGACGGCGCCCGCCACCTGGCTATCGTGATCGGCACGGTAGCCAGCGGCATGCTGGCCGCCAATGAACGCCTGGTCGCCAGCGCCACCTCCTACGAGGACGTCTCCGAGGATGAGCTCGAGCTCTTCGACGACGGGCCGATCGTGCTCGAGGAAGAGATCGACGCCGACGAACCCTACGTTCCCGAGTGGCTGGCCTACACCGTCGAATCCGGCGACACCTTCGCGATCATGGCCCAGGAAAACCTGGGCATGGGCTACAGCGAAGTGACGTCGCTGCTCGAGGCAATGCCCGAGCCGGAGCTGCTGACCCAGTGGCGTGCGGGCGATCACTTCGAGTACCAGCTTGACGAACAGGGCGAACTGCTCGCCCTGCGCCTGATGAAGAACGCCCGCGACGGCTATCTGATCAAGCGCGGCGATGACGGCCTCGACGTGGCCACCATCGAGCGGGCCGGCGAAGCCACTCAGCGCCTCTATGCCGGCACGATCAGCGGCAGCTTCGCGCGCTCGGCGCAGTCCACGGGCCTGACCAGCGCCGAGGTGGCCGAACTCTCCCACGTGCTGGAAAAGAAACTGGACTTTCGCCGCGACACTCGTCGCGGCGATCATTTCCGGGTCCTGGTGGAATCCGACCTCATCGACGGCAGACACCTCGATCCGCGCGTGCTGGCGGTCAGCTACGAAGGCTCGCGCATGGATCTCACCCTGGTGCGCAACGCCGAGGACAACCGTTTCTATACGCCGGACGGTGAGAGCCTGGACCCGGCCTTCGATCGCTATCCCTTCGCCGGCCACTACCGTATCAGCTCGCCCTTCAACCTACGGCGCCATCACCCGATCACCGGCCGCATCAGCCCGCACAAGGGGACCGACTTCGCCATGCCGGCCGGTACCCCCGTCGACGCCCCGGCCGACGGACGCGTCGAGCTGGTGGGCAACCACCCCCTGGCCGGCCGCTATATCGTCATCCGCCACGACAACGGCTACAAGACCCGCTACCTCCACCTTTCCCGCCCGCTGGTCAGCCGCGGGGACCGGGTGACCCGCGGCGAACGGATCGCCATGTCCGGCAACACCGGCCGCAGTACCGGAGCCCACCTGCACTACGAGATCCTGGTCAACGACAACCAGGTGGATGCCATGAAGGTGGCACTACCGGAGCACCAGGGTCTCACCGGCCAGGCGCTGGCCGACTTCAAGCGCGAGGCAGGCCCCATGCTGACGGCGCTGGAAAGCGGCGAGACCGGTACCAGAGTGGCCAGCACCGACACCGAGGTCGCCGGCCCCGACGACGAAAGCTGACCTCGGCGCTCGCCGCTCCGCACGACGCCCCGCCCTACGCGGGGCGTCGTCGTCTTCAGCCCTCTCCCACTGACGGCCCCTTCCGCTAGACTGGACCTTTCTTCTCGTCACGGAGCCCCCCTTGCCCAGCCCCGCCGCGCCATCCACTTCCTCGCCCCTGGCCATGCTGGGCGTCTTTCGCTACAGCCATCGGGCCCTGGGGCTGGTCTGGCGGACCTCGCGTCGCCTGACCCTCGGCCTCGCCCTGTGCACCCTGGTCGCCGGCGTGCTGCCTGCCGTGGTCGCCTGGGTCGGCCAACTGATCGTCGACGGCGTGGTGACGGCGATGGATCGACACGAGCAAGGCGCGGCGCCGCTGACCGACTTGCTGTGGCCGGTGCTGCGCTATGTGCTGCTTGAAGCCGCGGTGGTGGCACTCATCGCACTGGCCCAGCGCGGCCTGGCGGCCCAGCAGTCGCTGCTGCGCGCCCTGCTCGGGCAGAAGGTCAACGTCATGATCCTCGAGAAGGCCGGCACCCTGTCGCTTGCCCAGTTCGAGGACTCGGAATTCTACGACAAGCTGACCCGCGCCCGACGCGAGGCCTCGACCCGCCCCCTGGGGCTGGTCAACAAGACCTTCTCGCTGCTGCAGAACGCCATCTCGCTGGCGAGCTTCGCGGTGCTGCTGGTGCGCTTCTCGCCCTGGGCGCTGCTGGTGCTGGTCATCGGCGCCCTGCCGGTGTTCCTCTCCGAGGCACGCTTCTCCGGCGACGCCTTCCGGCTGTTCCGCTGGCGCTCGCCGCAGACCCGCATGCAGATGTACCTGGAGACCGTGCTGGCCCGAGAGGACAGCATCAAGGAGGTCAAGCTGTTCGGCCTCGAGCCGCTGCTGCTCGACCGCTACCGGCGCATCTTCGAGACCCTCTACGCCGAAGACCGGCGGCTGACGATCCGTCGCGAGACCTGGGGCTTCCTGCTAGGACTGCTCGGCACCCTGGCCTTCTACGCCGCCTACGCCTGGGTGGTGGCGGACACCGTGGCCGGCCGACTGACGCTGGGCGAGATGACCATGTACCTGATGGTCTTCAAGCAGGGACAGGCGGCACTATCGGCGAGTCTCACCGCCATCGGCGGCATGTACGAGGATAACCTCTACCTCTCCAACCTCTACGAGTACCTGGAGCAGCCGGTGCCCGAGGAGCCCGGCCGGCTCACCGTCGGCACCCGGCCCGGTGACGGCATCCGCTTCGAGGGCGTGGGCTTCACCTATCCCGGTGCCGAGCGGCCGGCACTGGACGACATCGACCTGCACCTGGCCCCCGGCCTCAGCCTGGCGCTGGTCGGGGTCAACGGCTCAGGCAAGACCACCCTGATCAAGCTGCTCACCCGACTCTACGACCCCAGTGAGGGGCGCATCCTGCTCGACGGCAGCGACCTGCGCGACTGGGACCTGGCGGTCCTGCGCCGACGCATCGGCGTGATCTTCCAGGACTTCGTGCGCTATCAGCTCAAGGTCGGCGAGAATCTGGGCGCCGGCGACGTAGCCGCCTTCGAGGATGAAGCACGCTGGCAGCAAGCGGCTCGGCGCGGGCTGGCCGAGGACTTCATCGCCGACATGCCCGGTGGCTACCACACCCAGCTCGGCCGCTGGTTCAAGGGCGGCCAGGAGCTCTCCGGCGGCCAGTGGCAGAAGGTCGCCCTGGCCCGCGCCTACATGCGCGAGGAGGCCGATATCCTGGTGCTCGACGAGCCGACCGCCGCCATGGACGCCGCCGCCGAGGCCGCGGTCTACGCCGACTTCCGCGACCACGCCCGGGACAAGATGACGGTGCTGATCTCGCACCGCTTCTCCACCGTGCGCGCCGCCGACCAGATACTGGTCATCGACGGTGGGCGCATTCTCGAGCGCGGCGACCATGACAGCCTGATGGAACTCGACGGCCGCTATGCGCGGCTGTTCCGGCTGCAGGCCCAGGGCTACCGCTGACCCGCAATTCCAGGACGCAGGATCTTCCTTTCAGGGAGCCAGCGTCCCCCCACCCTCTCACCGCGGCACGCCAAGCCGGCTCGACCGTCTTGCCAAGCCATCCCGGCGCTATCGAACGACGATCGGTGACGAGTCGGTAGCACGCTTGAAGCAAAACAGCGCCGATGGTATTTTGAACCTTCGTTTTGATTTTATAAAACCAATGGTTCTGGAGGCCGCATGGAAATTCGTCAGGCGATTCACAGCGAACACGCCAAGACCCTGGACACCCAGGGCCTGCGCGACCAATTCCTGATCGAAGAGCTATTCGTCGAGAACGAGCTCAAACTGGTGTACAGCCACATCGATCGTATCATCGTCGGGGGGGCTCAGCCCGTCGGGGAAACCGTGGTTGTGCCCACCTCGATGGGCAAGCAGACCGGTACCGACTATTTCCTCGAGCGCCGCGAGCTCGGCACCATCAACATCGGCGGTCCCGGAGCGATCATCGTCGACGGCACTCGTCACGAGATCGGCACCCACGAAGGCCTCTACATCGGCAAGGAAAGCCGGGACATCCAGTTCGAGAGCACTAACCCAGCCAACCCGGCGGCCTTCTACATGGCCTGCGCCCCGGCTCACCAAGCCTATCCCACACGCAAGGTCACCCTCGAAGACGCCTCGCCCCAGACCCTCGGCGACGCCGCCAACAGCAACAAGCGCACCATCTACAAGTTCCTGGTGCCAGATGTACTGCCCACCTGCCAGCTGCTGATGGGCATGACTCGGCTCGAGGAAGGCAGCCTGTGGAACACCATGCCCTGCCATACCCACGAGCGGCGCATGGAAGCCTACTTCTACTTCGACATGGCAGACGACAATCTGGTCTTCCACATGATGGGCGAACCCCAGGAGACCCGGCACCTGATTGTGCGCAACCGTCAGGCAGTGCTGTCGCCGAGCTGGTCGCTGCACTCCGGCGTCGGCACCGGCAGCTACACCTTCATCTGGGCCATGGTCGGCGAAAACCAGACTTTTCCCGACATGGATCATGTCGCCATGGCGGACCTGCGCTGAACCGCGAGGAGGATCCATGAGTGCATCGTTTTTCGACTTGCGCGGCAAGACCGCCATTGTCACCGGCAGCAACACCGGCCTGGGTCAGGGCATGGCCCTGGGTCTGGCCGCTGCCGGATGCAACATCGTCGCGGTCAACCGTCGCGCCCCCGAGGAGACTCGGCGACGCGTCGAGGAGCTGGGCACAGGCTTTCTGGCCGTGGATGCCGACCTGGCCAGCACCGCCCCAATCGACGACATCCTCGCACAGGCCGAAGCTCGCTTCGGAGGTGCCGATATCCTGGTCAACAACGCCGGCATCATCCGCCGTGCCGATAGCCTGGAATTCACAGAGCAGGACTGGGACGAGGTCCTCGATGTCAATCTCAAGAGCCTGTTCTTTCTTTCCCAGGCCTTTGCCCGCCACTGCATCGACGGCAGTCGCCGCGGCAAGATCATCAACATCGCCTCCATGCTGTCGTTCCAGGGCGGCATACGAGTCCCCTCCTACACCGCTTCCAAGAGCGGTGTACTGGGCCTGACACGTCTGATGGCCAACGAGTGGGCCAGCCGCGGCATCAACGTCAATGCCATCGCCCCCGGCTACATGGCCACCAACAACACCGAGGCATTACGCCACGACCCCGAGCGCAGCCGCGAAATACTGGGCCGGATTCCGGCCGGACGCTGGGGCGACCCCGAGGACCTGGCCGGGGCCGCTGTCTTCCTGGCCTCCTCGGCCTCGGATTACGTCCACGGCCATACCCTAGCCGTGGACGGTGGCTGGCTGGCACGATAACGCCATGCACCTTTTCTGAGTTTCCCATATAGCAGGACGCGGCCCCGGGGCCGCGTCCTGTTTTTTATCGTCAGTCGTCGAGTCAGTCCGTCTCGACATCACCGGGGAAGGCATAGTCATGGAAGCCCAGGCCAGCGGAAACCCGCCTACCGGCCCGGTGCAACAAGCGCACGTACTCCGCCCGTTTCTGCTCGTCATAACGAACTACCGGGAACGACAGACTGAGTGCCGCCACTGCCTGGCCGAAGCGGTCGAATACCGGTACCGACAGGCAGCGTACGCCGAGTTCTGCCTCCTCCCGGTCTTCGGCAACCCCCTCCTCCCGAATCGACGGCAGCTCGTCCATCACGGCCTCGACGCTGGCAAGGGTGTGCTGGGTATGCGGCACGAAGTCGACCGTGTTCAACACCTTGCGCGCACGCTCGGGATCCATCCACGCCAACAGGGTCTTGCCCATGGCAGTGGAATAAACGGGGTTCCGACGGCCAATGCGCGACTGCATGCACAGGTTGAACTGAGAGTTGTACTTATGGATGTACATGATCTGTCGGGGATCGTCATCCAGCACACCCAGGTGGATCGCTTCGTGGGTCGCTTCGGAGAGCTCGCGCATCTCGGCATCGGCCAGGCGGGTCAGATCCACGTTCTGCAGCGCCGTGGCCCCCAACTCGAAAAGCTTGAGAGTCAGCGCATACTTCTCGGATTCTTCCTCCTGAGTCACGTAGCCCAGCTCCTTCATGGTCTGCAGGAAGCGATAGGCCGTGCTCTTCGACATGAAGGTGCGCTGAGACAGCTCGGAAAGGCCGATATCTCGCTGCTCGGCCAGCCCCTCGAGAATCGAGAATACCTTCATGACGGCCGCCACATTGTCGGGTTTCTGCGATGTAGCCATAACCCTGAGCACCTCGTTTCATAAAAATCGGAATATCGGTCTAAATTTAACGCAAAACGCCTTCTCCCGCTACTCCTCCCATGCTTCGGGTCACCCGAGAGGCCAGGTGATCATCGACCAAAGTCTATCAGGAACACCGTTTCATTTTTATTGGCACTGCGATACATTTTATTTGAAGCACAATACCGAAAATGAGCACACCCGCTCCACGCAGGTACAGCGGGAGTCGCAGCTCGGACAACCCACAAGAAACAACAATGGAGACGACATGCGAGCCATCCACACATCGAAACGCGTTACCGGTGCCGCCGCGACCTGCTTGGCCCTAACCCTGACGGGTCCTGCGGTCGCCGCCGAAAATATCCTGACGATGAAGCTCGAGCACACGACCAATGACCATGCACTGACCCTGCCCAAGATCGCCATCACTCGAGTATTCGACGATGCTTCGTCACTTACCCTGGAGAAATCATGGTTCTGGCAGGAAGGAGTGCATGAGAGCGGCTGGCCAAAGCATGACGAAGGCTTCGTCAACTACTCTCTGCCCGGCTGGAAGTTCGGCAGCCAGGATCGCTGGACACTGACGCCTCAGCTTGGCGCCAAGTTTCGCTCCAACGTGACTCGAGCCCTGGCCGCCCTCAAGCTCGGCTTTCGAGGTGACGGCTGGAGCCTGTCGGGTCGTTATCGTTACGAACATGAAACGACCCATGAAACAGCAGTCGAAGGTCGAGCCGGGCGCGTCGACCTCTATGCCAGCTACGCCATCACTGATGACTGGACGCTTCTCTACAACCCCCACTATCACTTCAAGCAAGAGAACGACTCTCCTGATTTTGGCACCGGAGACCGCGACTATCTGGAGCAGGAATTTCTGGCCTTTCGCAAGCTGAATGCCAATAACACCCTCTTCGGTGGCTACATTCGTCGCGCACCTAACAGCAGTCAATCCAGCACGGATCCTGACCAGCGTGTCAACTCATGGCTGATCGGCTACCAATATAAATTCTGATCTCGATCGACCAGGGAGGGGAGGATATCCCTTCCCTTGAACTCAGGCGATGGACCAGAGATAGGGTGTTATGTTACGAGACAATAGACATACCAAAACTCCCGATCAATGAGGAAGTCGAAATGGAACACGTACGTACCCTGCTCGACAGGGTCATCCTGACCGTCTGCTGCGGACTTTTTATCACCATGGTGATGGCGGCCAGCTGGCAGGTCATCAGCCGGTATGCCCTCAACAGCCCCAGCACCATTTCGGAAGCTTTTCTTCGATTTTCCCTGGTGTGGATGTCGATGATCGCCATCGCTTACGTAGCAGGCCTTCGTGAGCATGTCAGCCTGACATTGTTTATCGACAAGCTGGATGGCCTCTGGAAAGTCATGTTGGAAATTTCGATAGAGATCCTGTTCATTTTTTTCGCCGTTTTCGTGATGATATATGGCGGAACACAGGCAGCTTACAACACCATGAGCCAGATATATCCCATGCTCGGCATCCCCAAAGGGGTCCTTTATATGTCGTTGCCTGTCTCGGGATCCATTATCGTTATTTACTGCCTGATGAACTGCCAGCAGATACTTCAAGACTCCTATAGCTTCAGGAGCCAATCATAATGATGCTGAATGCTGGACTAGTATTGATTCTCTCATTCCTTGGATTCCTGATCGCCGGGATCCCCATCGGGATCTGCATCGCGGCCTCATCAGCAGTCACTATACTGCTGGCGCTTCCTGTGGATATTGCCATCTTCACCACGGCACAGAAGATGGTCTCCAGCCTCGACAGCTTCACCTTACTGGCAGTGCCCTTCTTCATCCTCTCCGGTGTATTGATGAACAATGGCGGTATCGCCCTGAGGCTAGTCAACTTTGCCAAGCTTTTCAGTGGCAAGATCCCTGGATCCCTGGCCCATACCAATATCGTTGGTAACATGATGTTCGGGGCTATCTCCGGCTCGGCAATCGCCGCTTCGACTTCCATAGGGGGCGTCATGGTTCCCATGGGGGTAAAAGAGGGTTACAGCCGTCCTTTCTCGGCATCAGCCAATATCGCATCGGCACCGACCGGCATGTTGATTCCTCCGACGACCGCCTTCATTCTCTACGCTTTGGCTAGTGGCGGCACCTCAATATCGGCACTTTTTGCCGGAGGTCTTATCGCAGGGTGTCTGTGGGGCGCCGGCTGTATGCTAGTTGCTTACCTGGTTGCCAAGTCTCGGCACTATACGACCAGACTGGACCTTCGAGACCGCTCGGTACGGGCCATCATTGTTCAGGCTCTTCCCAGCCTGGCGCTGATAGCCATCATCATTGGCGGTATCGTTTTCGGCATTTTCACGGCGGTCGAGGCCTCAGCCATTTCGGTTCTTTATACGATGTTCTTGACGATACTCATCTATCGGACCATCGACTTCAAGGCTTTCATAGGCTCGCTGATCAAGGCCATCGAAACGACCGGCGTTATCATGCTATTGCTTGCCGCTTCCTCGGCGATGTCTTTTGCCATGTCCATCACCGGGTTGCCTGCCACTCTAAGCGCCATGATCCTGGGAGTTTCCAACAATCCCGTCATCATTTTGCTTATCATCACTGCCATGCTATTGGTTATAGGCTGCTTCATGGATATTGGACCGGCCATCCTGATTTTCACACCGATCCTGCTACCAATCACCTCTGCGATTGGCGTTGATCCGGTGCATTTCGGCATCATCATGGTGTTCAACCTTTGTATAGGAACCATAACCCCTCCCGTTGGAACAGGACTGTTTATCGGGGCTGGGATCGCCAAAGAGAAAGTCGAGAATCTATTACTCCCACTGCTTCCATTCTATCTGGTAATTCTGGTCACGCTTCTGCTCATCACGTACGTACCCTCGATCACAATGTTCCTTCCCCGTGCCATGGGACTGTAAATCTCGATTAATTCACACAGCATGCGAGAAACACATGAAAATATTCAGCGTTAACCATAGCCCACTGCTCAGGCAGGAAGATCGCTTCATCAGCCGAGATGAAGTAACAGCACTGATCAAGACAACCATCGACAACCTGATCAACATCCAGGATGAGAGTGGAGAATTCCTGCTTCACCTTGACGATGGACGCACCATCGATACCAAGGGCTGGGCCGGCTGGGAATGGACACATGGTATCGGCCTGTACGGCATCTACAAGTACTATGAGCAAACCAACGATAAAGAGGCCCTCTCCATTATCGATGCCTGGTTCCATGACCGATTCGCGGAGCGCCTGGCTACCAAGAATGTCAATACTGTCTGCCCGTTTCTGACTCTCGCATACCGTTATGAGGAAACGGGTCGCAAGGAGTGGTTGCCTTACCTCGAGGCCTGGGCTGACTGGGTCATGCATGATATGCCTCGCACCGACAAGGGCGGTCTGCAACACGTTGTCTACAACAGCGAAAACCACCAGCAGCTGTGGGATGACACACTGATGATGAGCGTGCTTCCGCTGGCCAAGATCGGACGCCTGCTCGATCGTGAAGACTACGTGGAGGAGGCCAAGTACCAGTTTCTTGTCCATGTACAGTATCTGATGGATCGCGAGACCGGAGCCTGGTTCCATGGCTGGACATTCGATGGTCACCATAATTTTGCCAACGCTCGATGGGCACGTGGCAATAGCTGGCTTACCATTGTCATTCCCGAGTTCCTGGAACTACTCGATCTTCCGACCCACGATCCCATTCGCCGCTACCTGCTGCAGGTCCTGGAGTCACAGGTCGATTCGCTGGCCAAGTGGCAGGCAGATTCAGGCCTTTGGCACACGCTTCTCGATGATCCGTCTTCCTATCAGGAGGCTTCCGCTACGGCTGGTTTCGCCTACGGCATTCTCAAGGGCGTGCGGATGAGATACCTCGATGCCTCTTACTACCACATGGCGGAGAAGGCCGTTAGAGGCGTGATCGCCAACATCAATGAAGACGGCGAGCTTGCCCAGGTATCCTTCGGCACCGCCATGGGGGATGACCTCGACTACTACCGGAGCATCCCCCTGACTTCCATGCCCTATGGCCAGGCCATGGCCATCCTGTGTCTTTCCGAATACATGAGAACATATCTCTGATCTTCTCTCCGAGCCAGAGAGGAGTCCTGCTCGATCCAACAAGACCAAACCAAGGAGTTGACCATGAGCACGCCATATCACACCAAGGCCATTCTGGCTGCCGCTATCACCACCATTTCGCTGGGATCTGTTTCATCACAGGCCGATGACAACGTCAACATCAAGCTGGCCTACGCCCAGAACTCACAGCCGGTCAAGGATGCCTTGGCCAGGTTCGGTGAACTCGTGGAAGAGAAATCGGATGGCTCGATCACGGTCACCTACTTCCCGGATAGCCAGTTGGGTGGCGAAAGCGAGCTGGTCGAGATGTTACAAACCGGCGCTATCGACATGACCAAGGTCTCCGGTGGCCTGATGGGAAGTTTCTCACCAGTCTATGAAGTCTTCTCCATGCCTTACCTGTTCGATGACCAGGACCACTTCTACAGGGTCATGGACAGCGATGCCATCATGGATGACGTCTACCAATCTACCCAGGATCAAGGCTTCGTCGGTATCGGCTGGTACGACTCGGGTCAGCGCAACTTCTACACCGCAGAAACCCCGATCAATGAAGTCTCGGATCTTGCAGGCAAGAAGATTCGGGTCATGCAGAGCCAGACCGCGGTGGACACCATGAAGCTGCTGGGCGCCTCACCGGTCGTGATGTCCCAGGAGGAAGTCTACACAGCGCTCCAACAGGGCATCCTGGACGGAGCCGAAAACAATGAATTTGCCCTTACCACGGCACGTCATGGCGAAGTAGTCAGCCATTACTCGCTGGATGGTCACACCCGCATTCCCGACATCATCCTGTTCAACAACAACACGCTCTCCAGGCTATCGGACGCTCAGCGGTCTGCCGTCATGGAGTCTATCGAGGCATCGACCGAGTTCGAGATCGAGCGCTGGTCGGAAGCCGTCGACACGGCACGTGACCGGATCCGTAACGAGTTCGGGGTCGAGATCAATGACGTCGATATCGCCCCCTTCCAGGAAGCCGTTCAGCCGATGTACGACCGTCTTCAGGATGAACCCGAGAAATATGCGCTCTATCAACAGATCAAGGAGTTAAGCAACAAGTAACGCCGCGCACCTGGGCTGCCCGTATCATTCGGCAGCCCTCCGTCACTCCCCACGGCATGAGCTTCGCCTTGAGTGATGCATGCCCTTCGAGATGCATTCAGCCAGCGCGGCACCGAATGCGCCCTTTCCATCCGCTGACATCGACCACGACATCATCACAAGCCAACAGGAGAAAAGCGTGAACATTGGTATTCGGGCACACGACCTGAAGACACAACCTCTTGACGACCTGGTTGCGGACATCGCGCAACGCGGACTCGGTTCGGTGCAGCTGGCGCCGAGCAAATCATTCGATATTCCTGCTCATCCGGGAAGCCTGACGCCAGGCCTGGCGCATCGTATCGCCAGCGCCTTTCGTCGTCAGGATGTACAGATCGCTGTGCTGGGATGTTATGTCAACATCATTCATCCCGATCCAGACGAGAGACGCCGTGCCTTGAATCGCTTCAAGGAACACTTGCGCCATGCCCGCGACTTCGGCTGCGGCATCGTGGGCACGGAGACGGGCAACGTCAATGCCGACATCATCTATACCGAAGAAAATTTCCACGAGGCTCCTTTGACAGCCGTCATCGACAGTGTCAGGGAGCTGGTCGATGAGGCGGAACGCTTCGGTGTGGTCGTCGGCATCGAACCCGGGGTCAATCACCCCATCTATTCACCCGAGACCGTCAGGCGGTTGCTGGACAGCGTGGACTCCCCTAACCTGCAGATCATCTTCGATCCAGTCAACTTCCTCACTATCGACAACTACGAACGACAGCGGGATATCTTCCGCGAGGCATTCGATTCTTGGGGAGACCGCATTGCCGTCATGCATGCCAAGGACGTTCGAGTCGCGGGGGGCGCTCTGAAGCCTGCTGCCGTCGGCCAGGGCCTGCTGGATTATGCTTTCCTGTTCGAGTGGCTGGCCCCTCGCAAGCCGAATCTCAACGTTATCCTGGACGAGGTCGAGCTCTCCGATCTCGAGGAAATCATGGCCTTCCTGAATCGATTCCGGCCCGACTTCGCCAGACTGTGATGGAGGATAAAGGCAGCCACCGTCCAGGCTTCGCTCCCCTGAAACGGCTCCAAGGAAGCCTCCTTCCCTGAAGCCGTTTCAGCGTCCCGGTCGACCGCTCGGCGAGGCTGGACAGGCTCAAGGCCAGAGCGTGGCTCCGACCAGCGTCAGCGCCAGGATCATCAGCGACACCAGTGCCTCGCCCAAGGTGTAGGTCTTGAAGCCACCGCGGACGCTGAACCCGGCAAGCTGGGTGGTGATCCAGAAGCCGCTGTCGTTGACGTGGCCGATGCTGATGCCGCCGGACAAGGCCGCCAGCGCGATCCACAGCGGATCGACGACGCCCGTCGACGCTGCACCGGCCATGATGGTCATGGCGGTGATGCCGGCGACGGTACCGGACCCCTGGGCGATGCGGAAGATGGCGGCCAGGGCGTAGGTCAGCAGGATCATGCCGAGCGCCGACTGGGTCTCCTGGAAGAGGCCATCGACCAGCATCTGGCCGATCTGGGTGGTCTCGATCACCTTGCCCAGAGAGCCTCCCGCGCCGGTGACCAGCAGCACCACACCGGCAGTCTGCAGGCCGCGCGAGGCCGAATCGTCGCGTGCCTGGCGACCCATGTCGCGCGCCGCCACCGCATAGGCCGCCAGGGCGCCGGCCATCAAGGCGACGATACGGTCACTCAGGAAGGCGATGAACGCGGGCAGCTCGTCTCCCGCCACCAGGCCCAGTTGCTGGCAGTAGTCGTAGACGGTGCCACTCAGGATCAACAGGATGGGCAGTGCCACCGGCGTGAGGGCCATCCACAGCGGGATATCGGGAATCTCCCGACGGCTGTCGTCTTGCGGCGCTTGCTGGGCCACGCCCATTTCATCCTTGTGCCGATTCCAGATTCCGCAGTCCAGCAGCAGGAAATAGAGTTTCATCACGATCAGCGAGGTAATGAGCCCCACCCCCAGACCGGCGAAGGTCATGACGCCGATATCGAAGTCCAGGATCGTGGCGGCGGCCAAAGGGTTGGGCGTGGGCGGCACGATGGTATGCGACGTCGCAGCCCCGATGACCAAGGCTCCGATGGCATAGGGCAGCGGCTTGTCCAGGGTTCGGGCCAACGCCACTCCGAGCGGCACCAGGATCACGAAGGTGACGTCGAAGAATACCGGGATCGACAGCAGGAAGCCCGTCAGCCCCAGCACATAGAGTCCCGCACTGCGCGGCGCGCTCGCCACCAGGGTGTGGGCGATCTTGTGGGCCGAGCCCGAGTCGCTCATCAGTTGGCCGATGATCACACCGAAGCCGATCGGCAGCCCGATTCCGGCCATGATGCCGCCGAAACCGCTGCTGATGGCATCGACCGTGCCGGTCATGCCCAGCTGCATGGCAAGCCCCAGATAGAGGCTGCCGATGATCAGGCTGATGGCAGCATTCAACTTGACGTACAGGATCAAAAGCAGGATCAGGGCGATGGCGATCGCCAAATGCATGATTTCCATATGGGTGGTGCTCCAGTAATGCGTTATTGGCGTTCCATGGCAACAGCGGCCCCTACCCTCGCCGTGTTGGCGAGGGCATGAGCGAGAGTCTTGGCAAACGGGAAACGCCGTGATGACGGCGATCCCGGAGCGGTCATTCCGCGGTAGGCGCTCAGACAGCGTCGGAGCGTTCTTCCCTGCCCATCCACAGGGGAGTGACAGCGAACCAGACGACCGTGACCACCAGCATGGCCCACTTCATCGTCGTTTCGCCCATGGTGTCGACCAGGTAGAGCACGGGGAACAGCACGGTCAACACCAGCATCGCGATCGAGATGGTCTGAAGCAGCTTGCGCATGAGGTTACTCCTTTCCCGAGGCGTTCGTGGCGATGGCAGACGCGTTGCCGGCGACCCGGATTTCCTCGCCGGCAGGGCGAGCGTTCGATCGCTGCGCCAGCAGGCTCAGGCCGATGAACAGCGCCGCGGCGATGAACCAGCCCGGCAGAGCGACGAAGAAGATCTCGATCTCGGCGAACTTCACCAGGAAGAGACAGATCGCCAGGGTGATCAGCCAGGTGCCAAGTACCGGATAGGTGATCCGACGACCGGCATGCTCGGCATAGAAGCTCTTCAGCCCCAGCTTCGGCAGCACCCAGAAGTCGATGAAGATCACCGCGCCGATCGGCATCAGCAGCAGGCCGTAGAGCGCCACGAAACCCAGCAGCTGCATCGCCACGCCCGGGAACATCGCCACGAAGGTGGTCAACAGACCCGTGCCGATGGTCACCTTGAAACGGGAGACCCGAGGAATCACCGCCTGGAAGGCCAGCCCGGCGCGGTAGATCGTCGGGTTGGCGGTGGTCCAGCCGGCGATGATGACGCAGATCAGTCCCGCCACGCCCAACGCCTGATCGGCCAGCGGGCCGGGCAGCGGATTGGGGATCTGCCCGGCCTCTGCCGCGGCGATCATGGCGCGGTCGGAGGTCAACCCCGCCTCGTACATCTGGAAGGCGAACAGCATGGAGGCGGCCAGCCAGGCCATGAAGTGGCCGACGTACATCCCCGCCGCCGAGGCGATGCTGTACCAGCTCTTGCGGGCAAAGCGCAGCACCGAGAGGTCGGACATGCCAACGTGCATGGCCATGTTGGCGAACCAGGCGAAGAAGATCACATGCCAGATCGTGAAATCCGGCTGCCCGGGCACCTGTACGCCGGTCCAGATCGCCGTCTCGGCCAGCGCCCACAGGTCGGCGGGAGATCCCACCCCGGTGCCCGTGGCATCGATGAACCACTTCAGCGAGACGATGCCGAAGCCCAGGAAGATCAGCACCATCCAGGGCGCGGCGATGTTGGCGAACCAGGAGACGAAACGATAGCCGTAGGCGGCCACCAGGGTGATCACGATGCCCACGCCGAGCACGCTCAGTACCCAGCCGACGCTGTTGGGCATCAGGTCCGAGAGCGTCGGCAGCGGAAAGCCGAACCACACCCCCACGGCCGTGGCGGACACCGTGATCATCGCACCGGCCAGGAAACAGAAGGCCAGGCCGTTGGCCAGGTTGTAGAGGATCACGGTGTAGCGACCGGCGATCTTCTCGAGCTGATAGTAGAGCGTCAGGCGCACTCGCGTGGCGATGGGTGCGGTAAGCAGCAGCCAGCTCAGCACCGCCAGGGCGTTGCCGATCAGCAGCCCCATGACCACGTCGAAGGCGGCCACGCCCGCCAGCACGAACAGCGGCCCGATCATCAGCTCGGTGCCAGCGGTATGCTCGCCGGCGTACATGCCGAGAAAGCTCTTGAAGCCCATCCGCGCCTGGCCGGGAACGGGATGTCGTTCGTATTCGCCGCCGACGGCGGGGGTCTCACCCGCCGCCGACGCCTGCATGTCGTCACTCATGGCGTGCACCTCTGGTTATTGTTGGGAAGGCGTGAGCTCAGGCTTCGAGGTAGACCACGTGGCTGTGGGTGTACTCGTAGAGGCCGTGCTTGCCGTCGGCGCCGCCGATGCCCGACTTGCGCACCCCGGCGTGGAAGCCCTGCATGGCCTCGAAGTTCTCGCGATTGATGTAGGTCTCGCCGTAGTCGATCTCGCGACAGGCGCGCATGGCACTGGCCAGGTTGCGGGTGTAGATCGACGAGGTCAGGCCATAGTCGGAGTCGTTGGCCAGGGCGATGGCCTCGTCCATGTCCTCGACCACCTGGATCGGCAGCACAGGTCCGAACACCTCCTGACGCATGATCTGCATGTCCTGCCGGCAGCCGGTCAGCACGGTGGGCTGGTAGTGATAGCCGCGAGGCCGATCGCCAAGGCCGCCACCGGTGACCAGCTCGGCGCCGTCGGCCAGCGCGGTCTGGACCATGGCGCCAACCTTGTCGAGCCCGGCCTGGTTGATCAGCGGTCCCATCTCGACGTCGGGCTGGGCCAGCGGATCGCCGTAGGTGGTCGCTCCCATCGCCCGGGCCATGCGCTCGATGAACTCGTCGGCGACGCCGCGCTGCACGTAGACCCGCTCGGCACAGTTGCAGACCTGGCCACTGTTGATGATGCGCGAGCCACGGATCGCCTGTACCGCCAGGTCGAGATCGGCGTCGTCGAGGACGATGGCGGGCGCCTTGCCGCCCAGCTCCAGGTTGAGCTTGGTAATGTTGTCGGCGGCGCTGGTCATGATGCGCGAACCGGTGGCGACGCTGCCGGTGAAGCTGATCATGTCGACCTCGCGGCTGGCGGTCAGGGCGTTGCCGGTGGTGGCACCGCTGCCGCTGACCACGTTGAATACCCCCGCCGGCAGGCCGACCGTGTCGAGCAGCCTGGCGAACTCGAAGCAGTTGTTGGGGGTTTCCTCGCTGGGCTTGATGACGATGGTGTTGCCGGTCACCAGCGCCGGCGCCATCTTGCGGGCGATGAGGAAGAACGGGAAGTTCCAGGGCAGGATGCCGGCCACCACGCCGAGCGGCTTGCGAAACAGGAAGATGTTCTCGTTGGGGCGGTCGCTCTCGATGATCTCGCCCTCGATTCGCCGCGCCCATTCGGCCATGTAGTCGAGGTAGTCGGCGGTGAAGTTGACCTCGGTCTCGGCCAGCGCCGTGACCTTGCCCTGCTCCTGGGTGATGATGCGCGCCAGCCGCGGCACGTCCTCGCGAATCTTCGCGGCGATCCGGCGCAGGTAGGCGGCACGCTCGACGGCGGGCCTGGCCGCCCAGGCCTTTTGCGCGCCGCGGGCCGCAGCCAGGGCACGCTCGACGTCCTCGGCGCGCGATTCGGGGACCCGCGACAGCGTCTCGCCGGTCGCGGGGTTGAAGACCTCGAGGTGCTCGCTGGCCGCCTCGAAGGTGCCGTTGATGTAGTTCTGGTAGACCGGTTGCTGGCTGGACATGACGAAGTCTCCGTTGGCGTTGTTGGCGGATGTGGTACGTTGCGGCTTCAGTACAGGCGCGAAGGCGCTGCGGCCTCGCCCTGTTCCCGGTAGCGTCCCAGGTTGGCGATGGCGGCCTGGCGCAGCAGGCTGATGTCGATGCCCACGGCGATGAAGCGACAGCCCTGAGAGGCGTAGTGGCGAGCGTCGTCCTCCTGGGGCGCCAGGATGCCAACTGCCTTGCCGGCGGCCTGGCCCACGCCAATGACATGGGCGATCTGCTCCTGCACCGCCGGATGCCCCGGATCGCCGGGATAACCGAGATTGATGGACAGGTCGGCGGGGCCGACGAAGACCGCGTCGACACCTTCCACGGCGGCGATCGCCTCGGCGTTCTCTACGCCGAGCCGCGATTCCACCTGCACGATCAGGCACAGCTCCTGGTGGGCGTTGGCCAGGTAGTCGGCGACCCCGTCCCAGCGCGTGGCCCGCGCCAGCCCGCCGCCGACGCCGCGGATGCCATGGGGCGGGTAGCGCATGGCGCGCACCAGCGCCTCGGCCTGCTCGGCGCTCTCGACCATCGGCACCATCAGGGTCTGGGCCCCGATGTCCAGCAGTTGCTTGATCAGCGCGGGATCCTGGTTGACGGTGCGGACCACCGGCGCCGTGTCATAGGGCGCCACGGCCTGCAGCTGGGCGAGGACCGAGGGCACGCTGTTGGGGGCGTGCTCGCCGTCGATCAGCAACCAGTCATAGCCGGTGGTGGCACAGATCTCGGCGGCATAGCCGGTGCCGAAACCGGCCCACAGGCCGAACTGGGTGTCCGCCCGGGTCAGGGCGGCCTTGAAAGCGTTGGGGGGCATCTGCATCGGGTGTCCTCGGCGCGCGGCCAGCGAATGAGCGAAGGTAAGACGGGGCGACAGGCTTACTGCAGGTTGACGAACATGCCGCCATCGACCAGCAGCGAGGCGCCGGTGACGTACTGCGACATGTCGGAGGCCAGGAAGACGATGGGCCCGGCCAGGTCGTCCGGGCGCCCCAGGCGTCCCAGCGGTGTGCGGCTGGCCATGTATTCACGCTTCTCGACGTCGGCCAGGTCGTCCTTGTTGATGTCGGTCTCGATGGTGCCGGGCAGCAGCGCATTGCAGCGGATGCCGTAGGGCCCAAGGGCGATGGCGCAGGACTGCATCAGCGACAACAGCCCGGCCTTGGTCGGCGTGTAGTGGGTCTGCATGCCGCCGCCCACCAGGGCGCTGATCGAGCTCACGGCGATGATCGCGCCGCCGCGCCCCTGGCGCTTCATCTGGTTGGCGGCCGCCTGGACGGCGAAGAAAGCGCCGTTGAGGTTGGTGTTGACCGTCTCCAGGTAGAGTTCTTTCGGCATGTCGAGGAAGGCATGGAAGGGGCAGATGCCGGCGTTGTTGACGAAGACGTCGACGCCGCCGAAGTGCTCCACCGCCGCCTCGACCAGCTTGTCGCCGGTATCGGGATCTCCGGCCGGGGCGCCGACGGCGCAGGCACGGCGGCCCAGCGCCTCGATCTCGGCGATCAGTTCCTCGACCCCGGGGCGGCTGGACGCGCTGCCGCTGTAGCCAATGACCACGTTGGCGCCCTGGCGGGCGCACTCCAGGGCGGCGGCCCGCCCGATGCCACGCGAGGCGCCGGTAATGATGACGGATTTATCGTTGAGCAGCATGACGGGCTCCTGACATTGTCGGTTTAAGCCGGTTCCACCTCGCGGAGGCGGGACCGGATGCAAGGGCGTTGTCGTTTCTAGAGGCGATAAGTGCGTTGAGCGTTGCCCACGAACAGCGCGTGCTTCTCGTGAGGCGAGGCGTCGGCGACGATCTCGGCATAGGCCCGCCAGATCGCCGGATAGCGGGCATAGAGGCCATCCACCGGAAAGTTGGAAGCGAACATGCAGCGCTCCACCCCGAAGGCATCGAGCGCCTCGAGGATCAGCGGGCGGATGCTGCCCTCCGTCCAGCGGTGATCGAGCATGCCGAAACCGCTGAGCTTGAGGCTGACGTGGTCATGCGCGGCCAGCCGGCGCAGTCCGTCGCGCCACTCGCGCCAGCCGGTCACTCCATGGCGATCCACGTACATGCCGGCATGGTTGATCACCAGCGGGATCTCGGGATGTTCCTCGGCCAGACGCACCGCCTGCGGCATCTGCGACGGGTAGAGCTGCAGGTCGAAGGACAGCCCATGACGCGCCAGCAGGGCGAAGTTGTCGCGCCAGACCGACTCGCCCATGTAGTGGCGGCCGACATAGTCGTAGAGCGGGTCGGCATGGACGTTGAGGATCTGGCGCACGCCTCGCACCCGGTCCGACGCCTGGCACTGGGCCGCGAGAAGCTCGCCGGCATCGGACCGGGACAGGTCGGCCCCCACCACCAGGGCGGTGGGCAGCACCGGCGCAGCGCTCTCCTCGACCAGCCCGGCCAGCCAGCGGGTCTCGGCCAGCGGATCGACGGCATCGGCCTCGACGTGCACGGCGCCGAGCAGCTCGATGTCAGCGGCGTCGGCCAGCAGGTCCCGCGGCCCATAGTCCCGGGCCATGGGCGAATAATCGCCGAGCAGGTTGGGAGATGGATGCTCGAGCCAGGGCTGATTGCCCTGGGCGAGGTCCCAGAAGTGCACATGGGGGTCGATCACTTGCATCATTGGTCTCCGGGTCGGAACGCAAATACCTCGTCGAGCGGCACGCTGACGGGGGCGTTGTCCTCATGAGTGTCCATGATGTCGGCCATGTAGTCCCACCAGCGGCGCATCACCGGAAGGTCCGGCAGCGCGTCGACGCGGTGGTCCTCGCGCAGCACCATGATGGCGAACAGGTGCTGCGTTTCTGCGTCGAGGAAGATGCGGTAGTCCTCGATGCCGGCCTCGCCCAGCGCCGCGGCGAGCTCCGGCCACAGGGCATCATGCCGACGCCGGTACTCGGCTTCCTGGCCGGGATGCAGGGTCATGCGAAAGGCGTGGATCGGCATGTCGTCCTCTCCTGCTCGTCGTTGTCGTGGCGGCTCAGTGGGTGTAGGGCCTTGCCAGCTCGCACTCGGGATTCAGGCGCACGCCGAAGCCGGGCTTGTCCAGCTTCGACGCCGCCATGCGGCCGTTCTCCGGCACCGGCTCGTCGAGCAGCAGCGGATTGAACATCGGCACCACCTCGTCCGCCTTGGGCGCCATCATCAGGAACTCGGCGAAGGGGCTGTTGTGGCGGGTGATCACGAAGTGGTAGCTGTAGACCGAGGAGCCGTGCGGCACCACCAGCTTGTTGTGGGCATCCGCCAGTGCCGAGATCTTGATCAGCTCGGTGATGCCGCCGCACCAGCCGACATCGGGCTGGATGACGTCGCAGCAGTCCATCTCCATCAGCATCCGGAAGCCCCAGCGCGTGGCCTCGTGCTCGCCGGTGTTGACCAGCATGCCCTTGGGCACGTCGCGCTTGAGCTGGGCATAGCCCCAATAGTCATCGGGCGGCAGTGCCTCCTCGATCCACTTCAAGCCGTACTCCCGGGCACCCTGGGCCAGGCGGGTGGCATAGTTGAGGTCGAGACTCATCCAGCAGTCGTACATCAGCCAGAAGTCATCGCCCACGGCGCTGCGCATCTCGGCCAGGTGCTCGAGGTTGCGGCGGAGCCCCTCCTCGCCCTCGGCGGGACCATGGACCAGCGGCATCTTGCCGCCGATGAAGCCCATGTCCTTGGCCAGATCAGGCCGCGCACCAGTGGCATAGAAGGTCAGCTCGTCGCGCACCGGGCCACCCAGCAGCTGGTGCACCGGCTCGCCACGCACCTTGCCCAGCAGGTCCCACAGCGCCAGGTCGACGCAGGAGATGGTGTTGATCACCACCCCCTTGCGGCCGTAGAACAGCGTGGCATTGAACATCTGGTCCCAGATCTTCTCGATGTCGGTGACTCGCTGGCCCTCGATGAAGCGCGCCAGGTGCTTCTCGACGATCCAGGCCCCGATCTCGCCGCCGGTGGTCACCGCAAAGCCGGTGGTCCCGTCGCTGGCCTCCAGCTCCACCACCAAAGTGCCGAGCACGTTGAGGCCGAAGCTACGGCGATTCATGCGGTACTCCGGATACTTGCTCATCGGCGTGGCGATCTGGGAGTCGATCCAGTGTCCTTCGGCCTGGTCGTGATAGTCCGCCCCACCACCGCGAACGGTGAAGGCGCGAACCTGCTTGATGGTGACCTCGCTCATGGGCTTCCCCTCTGGAGTTGGACGCAAGTAGGTGCTGGGGGAAGTTCTACCCAAGGGTGTCGAGGTCGACCAATGAGAATCACGGCCCACCTGATACCTTTTCGTTATCGGAAAGCCGAATCCCGCATGCTAGGCTGGTTGGCGATGGTTGCGGATAGATGGCGGATCTTTCGACATTCGACCAATGTCGTAGCCGCCAACCTTGGCGCCTCGCCATAATTTCCAGGTATCGATGAGGTCTCACCATGGAAGGCTACCAGGCACTGCTGGCGCGACTGCGCTACAAGCACCTGCTGCTGGTGGCGACGCTGGGGCGGTTGCGCAACCTGCACCAGACGTCGGCCGTCATGCACATGTCGCAGCCGGCAGCCACCCGCATGCTGAGCGAGATCGAGAAGGTCTTCGGTTGCCGGCTTTTCGAGCGCACCGCTCGCGGCATGACGCCCACCACCGTGGGCGAGATGCTCATCGATTTCGCCGACAACGCCCTCACGCGCCTCGACCGCTGCGCCGAGGAGATTCACCGCTACCAGCTCGGCGGCCGTGGACAGCTGACCGTGGGCACCATCATGGGCGCTGCCCCTGACCTGGTCGCCCAGGCGGTGATCCAGATGAAGCGTGAACGTCCGATGCTGCAGATCCGCCTGATGGGCGAGACCAGCGACCAGCTCGTCGAGCTGCTCGAGCAGGGCAAGATCGATATCGCCATTGCCCGCTATGCCACCTCTATCCAGCACAACCAGTTCGACTTCGAACCGCTGGGCAACGAGACCCTGGTCACCGTGGTGCGTCGAGATCATCCGCTGTGTCGGGAACCGCTGCCGCCGCTGGCAAGGCTGCTGGAGGAATGGCCCTGGCTGTTGCAGCCCATGGCCACGCCGGCCCGCCAGGCGCTGGAGAAGGAGTTCGAATCAGCGGGGCTGGTCTCGCCCCGTGACATCATCGAGTGCGGCTCGATCTTCGCCGCCCTGCAGCTGGTGCAGCAGAGCGACTGCCTGATGGTGATGGCGGAAACCGTATTGCGCGATCATCTCGACGCGGGCTTGATTACTCGCCTGCCGCTGTCGCTGGGTCGCGCCCTGACCCCCTTCGGCCTGCTGACTCGCAAGGACACCTTCCAGGGCGAGCCGGTCAGCGGCTTCTGCGAGATCCTGCGCCGTACCGCCGCCGGCTGGCATGTCGGATCAGCGGTCTGACGGGGCACTCGCTTGCAGTGCCGTCGGCGGCCCGGCCAGGGCGGCGATCAGCGCCGGGTCACGGTCGTAGACATCGGGCCGGAAGCTCGCCAGGCCGCCCGGTTCGCCCTTGGCGGTCCAGTAGTGCAGGGCCAGCGGCACCGGCCGGGCCAGGGAAACGTTGCGCGTCTCACCGCTGGCAAGCAGCCCGTCCATGTCGATGGCGGAGCCGCTGTCGGCGATCAGCATGCGAGTCAGCTCGGCGACGCCCTCGACGCGAATACAGCCGGAGCTCAGCGCTCGCTGAGGCTCGCCGAACAGGTATCGCGCCGGGGTATCGTGGAGATAGACCAGATGGTCGTTAGGGAAGCGCAGCACCAGCCGCCCCAGCGGGTTGTGGGCACCGGCACGCTGACGCAGCATCACCGCCCCCGGGCGACGCCAGTCGATCTCCCGGGGATCCAGTCGTCGCCCCTGCGGGTCGAGCACCTCCATATCGTGCTCCGCCAGGTAGCCGAGATCGCGACGCAGCTTGGGCAACACATCCTCGCGCAGGATGGTCGGCGGCACCGTCCAGGTGGGATTGAGCGTCAGGTAGGTGATCGACGACTGCAGTACCGGCGAGGGACGCCCCGACTGACCGACGATGACCCGCGACTCCCAGGTTTCTCCATCGGGACGGCGATAGCGGAGGCGCTGGCCGGCCAGGTCCACCTTCACCCGCCATTCGGGGCCGCTGCCGGAAAGCCAGCGCGCCCGCTCCAGGTTGGCGAGCAGGGTGGCCACGCGAAGCCGTGCCGGTACGTTGAGCGCCGCCCGGGTGCGTGGCCCGATCACGCCATCGTCAGCGAGCATGTGGCGGCGCTGGAAGCGGCGCACCGCGGCCTCGAGGGCGGGGTCATAGCGATTCTGGGCCGGTGCCTCCAGGGCGATGTCCGGATAGTGCGTCACATCGGCGGCCATCACCTCCAGCTCGCCGATCATCGCCAGCCGCTGACGCAGCAAGGCCACGTCTGGGTCGGTATCGCCCGGGCGCAGCGCCGCCTCCCGCGACGGCAGCGTCGGCCAGCCGCCCAGGCGCACGATGTGGCGATAGCGCACCAGGGCACGATGCAATGACGAGTAGGCGTCACCGGACGGACGCGCCAGGGCCAGCGCCGCCGGCACATCGCCGGCGTCCAGGGCCCGGCTGATGCCCACCAGGTCCAGCCTTGGCGCTGCCACGGGAATTTCCCAATCCGGATAGACGCGATGGGGATCGAGCCGGCCACGCTGCAGATGGGTCAGCGCCGTCAGCAGGGTCCGGCTGGCCTCCAGGTCGAAGCGGGCCCGGCCGTCGGCGTCGGCGGCCGGATCGAGGGCAGCCCGCGCCTCCTGCTCCAATTCCCCGGGACGATAGTCCGCCGGGGACAGCCCATCCTCTTCCAGAGCATTCAGCAGTTCGATCAGACTGGCGACCCTGTCGCGATCCTGCCAAACCATCGCATCGCCGTTCAGGGCATAGAAACGCGCCAATCGCGGCGACGCCCCCCTCAGGCGGTCGGCCAGTGCCGCGACGCCAGGCGTCGTAACGGCATCGACGGCCGGCGCCGGGAGCGCCTCGGCGGACGCCACGTCTGGAGGCGTCGTGTCGGCGCCCGCGACCAGCGGCAGCAGCGTCATCACAAGGATCATACCGCTACGCTGCATGCCTCGTGTTAGGGTATCCGCGGTTCGCATGACTCGGCCTCCTGGCATTCGTCTAATGTGGCTGGTCTTCCTGACCGTTACGACCATAATACGTCAAAACGGAAGGCTCACGCGCCGTCGCGCCAGGGCCCGACGACAAGAACACCACCGATTTCGCAAGCCATCACTCCATGGGACTTCGCATGCCATCGCTGCGTTTACCAGGCCTCACCGCGGCTGTGTTAATGGCCGCCACGCTGCTGCTCCAGGCCGCCCCCACCTCGGCGCGGGACTTTCTCTCCCGGGCGGTGACGCCCTCGAGCCCGCCGTCACCGCTGGCGAGCCGTCTGATTCGCCTCGCCCCCCGGGCCGATCCCCAGGTGCTGCGCCTGGCGGCCCGAGCCCTGAGCTGCGCCGATCCCGGCGCCGAACGCCTGGCGGTGATCGATTTCTCGCTGCCGTCCACCGAGCAACGCCTGTGGGTCTTCGACCTGGCGCGAGATCGGCTGCTGTTCCGCGAGCTGGTCTCCCACGGCCAGGGCTCCGGTGACGCCATGGCCAGCGAGTTTTCCAATATCCCGGACAGCCACCAGTCCAGCATCGGCCTGTTTCGTACCCTCAACAGCTATGAGGGCAGCAACGGCTATTCGCTGCGCCTGGAAGGCCTCGAGCCGGGCGTCAACGACCTGGCCTTCCAGCGCGCCATCGTCATCCACGGCGCCGACTACGTCAGCAAGTCCTTCATCGAACGCACCGGTCGCCTGGGTCGAAGCTACGGCTGCCCGGCAGTACGCGACGAAATCGCGGTGCCGCTGATCGACAGCCTCAAGGACAGCCAGTACCTGTTCACCTATTACCCCGACCCCGAATGGCTGGCCGAATCGGCCTTCCTGCGCTGCCCCCGCGACGGCCAGCATCTGGCCATGCAGCGCTGACTCCACCGACAGGATGGCCTTCACAGGCGGGCGGCATCGGGCACCAAGGCGGGGCACGCCTCGGTGCCCATGAGCTGCCATGCAGCAAGCGTCACCCTGGGCGACGGCCCCTTTCCGCCCTTCGTAGACGTAATCACATGAAAAATAAAGATTTTCATCATCATGGCAATACATATGCATGACAGGAGACAGTGACACCCTGACGTGGACCAGGCCCCTGGGGTACGAGTGCGTCGGACCCGACCTTCAACGGCGAAGGCCCAAGAGATCGTGTGTTCGAACGTCATTCGACGAGGTATCCCCATGGAAATCCACAACAAGGCCAACAGGATTCGACTGCTCAACTGGAAGATGCCGCAGATGCGCGCCTTCCACTTCTCCTGGTTCGCCTTCCACCTTTGCTTCTTCGGCTGGTTCGGCATTGCGCCGCTGATGGCGGTCGTCCGCGATGACCTGGGCCTGACCAAGACCCAGATCGGCAACACCATCATCGCCTCGGTGGCCATCACCGTTGTCGTGCGCCTGGCGATCGGCGTGCTGTGCGACAAGATCGGCCCCCGCCGTGCCTACACCTGGCTGCTGTGCCTGGGCTCGCTGCCGGTGATGGCCATCGGCCTGGCCGACAGCTTCGAGAGCTTCCTGCTGGCGCGCCTGGCGATCGGCGCCATCGGGGCCTCCTTCGTGATCACCCAGTACCATACCTCGGTGATGTTCGCTCCCAACGTGGTCGGCACCGCCAACGCCACCTCGGCCGGCTGGGGCAACCTGGGCGGCGGCACCACCCAGATCCTGATGCCACTGGTGTTCGCCGGCGTGATGATGCTCGGCGTCAACGAGGCCCTCGGCTGGCGCCTGGCCATGGTGGTGCCCGGCGTGGTGCTGTTCCTCACCGGCATTGCCTACTACCGCTTCACCCAGGACGCCCCGAACGGCAACTTCGACGAGCTGCGTGCCCGCGGCGAGCTGCCCGCCGCCAGCGGTGAGCACGGCATGGGTGCCAGCTTCGCCGCCGCCGCCAAGGACATCCGGGTCTGGGCGCTGTTCGTGGTCTACGCCGCCTGCTTCGGCGTCGAGCTGACCATCAACAACATCGCCGCCATCTATTACTTCGACAACTTCGACCTGAGCCTGGCCACCGCCGGCCTGATCGCTGGCCTGTTCGGCCTGATGAACCTGTTCGCCCGCACCCTGGGCGGCATCTTCTCCGACCTGTTCGCCAGAAACGGCGGGCTCAAGGGCCGCGTGCGCTGGCTGTTCATCGCCATGCTCTGCGAAGGCGTGGCGCTGATGTTCTTCTCCCAGATGCAGGTACTGGCGCTCGCCATCGGTATCATGCTGGTGTTCAGCCTGTTCGTGCAGATGGCCGAGGGCGCGACCTTCGGGGTAGTACCCTTCATCAACAAGAAGGCGCTGGGCGCCGTAGCCGGCATCGTCGGCGCGGGTGGCAACGCCGGGGCCGTGGCCGCCGGCTTCCTGTTCCGCTCCGAAGAGCTCAGCTACCAGCAGGGGCTGTTCTACCTCGGCATCGCCGTGATCATCGCCTCGCTGTGCGCCCTGGTGGTCCGCTTCTCGCCCGAGGCAGAAGCCGAGGAAGGCGCCGCCTACCGCGATGCCGCCGGCAGCACGCCCTCCGCCGCGCTGTCACTGCGCTGAGTCTACGGGGCCGCACCATCGACGGGCCCCGCGTACTCGAGCTGCACCATCCCGATGCCCCGGCCCAGGTCGGGGCCTCGCCATTCTGGCCAGCCCTAAAAAACAACCCACTGACATAAAAAGATTTTTTAAATCTGGCAATTTTCTTGCTTAACAACGGACATCGAGACCAGGCAAGACGTGGACCAGGCTCCTTGGAGCACGAGTGCGTCGAACCGCGCCCCAACGCCGGTGGCACCGTTCCCGTATTCGTCACGTCACGAGGTTGTCCATGCAGATCCGCCACAAGGCAAACCGCATTCGCCTGTTGAGCCTCACCTCCCCCCAGATGCGTGCCTTCCACTTCTCGTGGTTCGCCTTTCACGTCTGCTTCTTCGGCTGGTTCGGCATCGCGCCGCTGATGGCGGTGGTCCGCGATGATCTGGGCCTGACCAAGACCCAGATCGGCAACACCATCATCGCCTCGGTGGCCATCACCGTGCTGGTGCGCCTGGTGATCGGCGTGCTGTGCGATCGCCTGGGGCCACGACGCACCTACACCGGGCTGCTGTTGCTCGGCTCAGTGCCGGTGATGGCCATCGGCCTGGCCGACAGCTTCGAGGCCTTCCTGATGGCTCGACTGGCGATCGGCGCCATCGGTGCGGGCTTCGTTATCACCCAGTACCACACCAGCACCATGTTCGCGCCCAACGTGGTGGGTACCGCCAACGCCACCACCGCCGGCTGGGGCAACCTGGGCGGGGGCACCACCCAGATCCTGATGCCACTGCTGTTCGCCGGCCTGATGATGCTGGGCGTCAGCGAGACCCTCGGCTGGCGGCTGGCCATGCTGGTGCCCGGCGTGGTGATGGTCATCACCGGGCTGGCCTACTGGCGCTTCACCCAGGACGCTCCCGATGGCGACTTCAGCGACCTGCAGCGCGCCGATGAGCGAGGCGAGGCGCCTGCCGCGACCAAGCCCGGCTTCCTGCGCGTGGCCCGGGATCCACGCATCTGGGCACTCGGTCTCGCCTATGCGCTGAGCTTCGGCGTCGAGCTGACCATCAACAATATCGGCGCCATCTATTTCTTCGATCACTTCGAGTTGAGCCTGGCCAGCGCCGGCCTGATCGCTGGCCTGTTCGGCCTGATGAACCTGTTCGCCCGCACCCTCGGGGGAATCGTCTCCGACCTCAGCGCCCGCCAGGCCGGCCTCAAGGGACGAGTACGCTGGCTGTTCGTGGCCCTCAGCTGTTCGGGCATCGCCCTGGTCGCCTTTTCCCAGGCCCAGTACCTGCCGCTGGCTATCGCCCTGTTGATGGTCCTGGGGCTCTGCTCGCAGATGTCCTCCGGGGCGACCTTCGGCGTGGTACCGTTCCTCAACCGCGAAGGGCTCGGCACGGTAGCCGGTATCGTCGGTGCCGGCGGCAACGTCGGCGCGGTGGCCGCCGCCTTCCTGCTGCGCAACGAAGCGATCGGCTACCAGCAGGGGCTGTTCATCCTCGGGCTGGTGGTGCTGGTCCTGGCCTCCTGCGCCCTGCTGGTGCGCTTCTCCGCGGCCGACGAGGCCCGCGAGGCCGAGGCCTACCGCGATGCAGTCGGGGCGGTGCACGACGGCGACGCCCTGTCGCTGCGCTGATCCCATCGGCCCGCTGCCTGACTGGCGCCCCGTCGTTCCGCGACGGGGCGCCAACGTTTGCAGGCGATCACGCTTGTGGCCATGCTGAAGGCGATGTGACCCCAGACAGGGAGAGCCGGATGCAACGCGTACTGTTGATCACCGGTGCCTCTAGCGGCATCGGCGCGGCGACGGCCCGAGCCGCTGCCCGGGAGGGCTACAAGCTGGTGCTGGCCGCCCGCTCGCGCGAACGCCTGGAGGGGCTCTGCCAGGAACTCGGCCCCGAGAACGTGCAGAGCGTGGCCATGGACGTGACCGATATGGGCGCCCAGCGGGCCATGGTGGAACAGGCCCTGGAGCGCTTCGGCCGTCTCGACGCGGTGTTCGCCAACGCCGGCCGCGGCGGCTCGCCGGGGGGCTTCAGCGGCGCCGACCACGAGGCCTGGCGCGAGATGATCCTGACCAACGTCTACGGCGTGGGGCTCACCGTGCAGGCGACCCTGCCGGCGCTGCGCAAGACGCGTGGTCACGTGCTGCTCACCGGCTCGGCCGCAGGGCGCGCCACCATTCCCGGCTCGATGTACGGCGCCACCAAGTGGGCGGTGACCGGACTCGGCTACAATCTGCGCGAGGAGTTGCGTGGCAGCGGTATTCGCGTGACCCTGATCGAGCCCGGCATGGTCGACACGCCCTTCTTCGACGAGGCGCCCGAGCATGCCCTGGAGGCCCGGGACATCGCCGCGGCCGTGCTCTACGCCCTGGGCCAGCCCGACCACGTGGACGTCAACGAGATCCTGGTGCGCCCCACGCCGCCGCTGGCCGAGGACTGACCCCACTTCATCCGACCGAAAAGGAGTTTCCCCATGACGATCGCCATCGGTGACCGCCTGCCCGACATCACGATCAAGACCAACGGTCCCAAGGGCCCCGAGGATCTCGCCACCGGCGACTTCTTCGCCGGCCGCAAGGTGGTGTTGTTCGCCGTTCCCGGCGCCTTCACCCCCGGCTGCTCCAACACCCACATGCCCGGCTTCGTGGTACATGCCGACGATATCCTCGCCGCCGGCGCCGATGCCATCGGCTGCCTGGCGGTCAACGACGCCTTCGTGATGGGCGCCTGGCAGCAGGACCAGAACGCCCAGGCGATGACCATGCTGGCCGACGGCAACGCCGAGTTCACTCGCGCCCTGGGACTCGACATGGACGCCAGCGCCGGCGGCATGGGCACCCGCAGCAAGCGCTTCGCGCTGATCGCCAACGACGGCGTGGTGGAATACCTCGGCGTCGATACCCAGAAGGGCGTGATCGAGGCCAGCAGCGCCGACACCATCCTCAACCAGCTCAAGGGCTGATCCCCGCACCGGGAGGCGAGACATGACGGATGCCATGACCCTGACCGGCAGCTGCCTGTGCGGCGCCGTGACCCTTGCCGTGGAGGCCTCGCGCCAGAACATCGGCGCCTGCCACTGCCGGATGTGTCGCACCTGGGGCGGCGGCCCGCTGCTGGCGCTGGAATCGGTCTCACGCGTCAGCGTCGAGGGCGAGGACAGCGTCACCGTCTTCGCCTCCTCGGACTGGGCCGAGCGCGCCTTCTGCCGCCACTGCGGCACCCATCTCTTCTACCGCCTCAAGACTGGCGAGCACTATGCCGTGCCGGCAGGGCTGGTCGACGAGGGCCAGGCCTGGACCTTCGACAGCCAGATCTTCATCGACGAGAAACCGCCCTGGTACCACTTCGGCAACGCCACCAAGGATCTTACCGGTCGCGAGGTGTTCGAGGCCTTCGAGCGTCGCGATACCTGACACTTGAGGCGGCCCCATACCATCGGGGCCGCCTCGAGCGAGTTAGCGCTCACCGCCTGGCCGTCGCGTCAGAGGCCCCACCAAGCCGCTGGCAGTCCTCGGGTACTGCGTTTATGCTGCGCCTTCGACGCGCCCGCGCCGATGTCCCACCGCCGCCAGGATCGACCCATGACACCCAGGAAGTACCGCCCGAGCGACGCCCGTCGACTGGCCGCCCTGTGGCAGGCCAGCTTTCCCGACTACACCGGCTACAACGCCCCGGAGGCCATCCTCGCGGCCAAGCTGGCCGTGGACGATCACGTCTACGTGATCGAGGACGCCGGAGAGCTCGTCGCCAGTTGCCTGGTCGGCTACGACGGCCATCGCGGCTGGCTGTATGCCGTGGCGGTGGCGGCGGAAAGACAGGGGCAAGGACTCGGCAAGCGGATCGTCGAGCACGCCATCGAGCAGCTGCGGGCCATGGGCTGCGTCAAGGTCAACCTGCAGATCCGCGGCGGCAACGACGAGGTGGCGGACTTCTACCGCCGGCTCGGCTTCGCCACCGAGGAACGCATCAGCATGGGGCTACGGCTGAGCTGAGCCAGCCTGATGCCCAAACGGCTCAGGCGGCGTCTTCACGGACCCGTGGCGCCGCCGGGCTGGTCTCGACCATGCGCACCACGCTGCCCACCACGATCAGGCACGGCGACGGCAGCGGCGTGTCGGCCAGCTTGCCCGGCATGTCGGCCAGGGTGCCGGCGAGCGCCGCCTGCTCGGGCAGGCTGGCGTTGGCCACCAGCATGATCGGCCAGTCGTCGGGCAGCCCGGCACCGCGCAGGCCGGTGCAGATCGCCTCGACCTTGGCCAGCCCCATGTAGAACACCAGGGTCTCGTCGCGGCGGGCAAGCGCGTCCCAGTCGGGCGCACCGCCTTCGCGGCACAGCTGGGCGGTGATAAAGCGCAGCTGCTGGGCGTGAGCACGATCGGTGAGCGGGATACCCATGCCGGCGCAGGCCGCCGAGGCGGCGGTGATGCCGGGCACGATCTCCGCCGACACCCCGCCCCCGGCCAGCGCAGCGAGCTCCTCGCCCATGCGCCCGAACACGCCCGGGTCGCCGCCCTTGAGGCGCACTACCGACTTGCCCTGCTCCGCCAGTTCGACCAACAGCGCGCCGATCTCGGCCTGGGGCACGCTGTGGTGGCCGCGAGCCTTGCCTACGTAGTAGCGCTCGCGCCCGGCGGGAATCAGCGCCAGTACCTCCTCCCCCACTAGCCGGTCGTAGACCACGGCATCGGCCTGGGCGAGCAGACGTGCCGCCTTCAGGGTCAACAGCTCCACATCGCCGCTGCCGGCACCGACCAGGTAGACGCGCCCCGGGCGACACTCGCCGTACAGTGAGAGGCGGGCGGCATCGTCGTCGGACTGACCGGTCTTGAGCCCCTCCAGCCAGCGCGAGGCGCCCTGCCCCAGGCGCGCCAAGGCAGCGATGGGGCGGATGCCATCAAGCAACTTGAACGGCTTGCGGGGCTTGTCCAGCGTGCGCATGGCCACTCACCTCTTCGATGTTGGGTTCAGCGTTGACGTCAGCACTGTCTTCGATCAGGGACTTGAGCTCGGGAATGCAGCTGCCGCACTGGGTGCCGCAGGCGAGCCGCGCACCCAGCGCCTCGACGCTGGCGTCACCGGACTGGATGGCCTCGACGATGGCCTTCTGGCCAACCTGGTGACAGCTGCACACCAGCGGTCCGGCATCCGCCTCCCCGGCTTCACAGCCGGCCAGCAGGCGGCGACGAACGTCACTCCCCAGCGGCGATTCCGCGAAGCGCTCGTCGAGCCAGGCCAGGCCCGGCAGCTCGGCGGGCGGTGCCACCATCAGCCACCAGCGCAGTCGCCCCTCCTCGATGCCCGCAGCACGCAGGCGGCCGCCGGTCGGGTCGTCACTCCACAGGGTCGGCGCCGTGGGTAGCCACTGCCGCGCCCAGGCCAGCCAGTCGCGGGGAGCGTCGCCGCCGGCGAGCTGCCAGCGTTGGCAGTGGGACAGCGGGATCCGCGCCCAATAGCTGCCGTCGTCGCGGCCCGCGAAGTCGCCGCCCTCGTCGGAAGCGACCAGCAGGGTGGCCTCCCAGCCGACCTCCAGCGCCTCCAGCGCCACCGCGCCGTGCTTGGATTCCGGCTGGCCTGACAATGGATCGAGGTGGGCGGCCAGCAGGCTGCCCATGCGCGCCGCCCCACTGAAGCGGTCGGTCCAGTGCATGGGCACGAACACCTCGCCGCGACGCTGGCTCTTGGTCAGCCGCAGCCGGGCACGGTATTCGCCGCCGGCCCCGGTCAGCCGCGCCAGCTGCTGATCGCCAACCCCGAGCGCCGCCGCATCCTCGGGGGTGATCTCGATGAACGGTTCGGCACGGTGGTTCATCAGCCGTGGGGCGCGACCGGTGCGGGTCATGGTATGCCACTGGTCGCGCACCCGGCCGGTGTTGAGGCGCAGCGGTCGAGCCTCGGAGAGTGCCTGCTCGGGGCCGCGCGGGCGCACCGGAATCAACTTGGCCAGGCCGCTGGGGGTCGCGAAGCAGCCGTCCTCGAACAGCCGGGCAGTGCCGCGTGGCGACTCGGCGGTCACCGGCCACTGGATCGGCGCCAGGGCGTCGTAGCCCGAGCGATCGAGCTCGGCCAGCGCCGAGATATCGAACACCCGCGAGTCCGGGGCATCGGGCCGGTTCTCGAAGCCGGACAGCCGCGCGTGCTCGGCGAAGATCTCGGCGGGATGGTCGTAGGCAAAGGCCTCGCCATAGCCCAGGCGACGCGCCACCGCGCTGACGATCCACCAATCGTGGCGCGCCTCCCCGGGCGGCGGCAGCATGCCGCGCTGGCGCGAGATGCGTCGCTCGGAGTTGGTCACGGTGCCGTCCTTCTCCGACCACGACGAGGCCGGCAGCACGATGTCGGCATAGGGCAGCAGGTCGGTGTCGGCCATGCACTCGGAGACGATCACCAGCGGGCACTTCTCGAGCGCCGCACGCACGCGATTGGCGTCCGGCAGGCTGACCGCCGGGTTGGTGGCCATCACCCACAGCGCCTGGACCTCGCCGCGCTCGATGGCCTCGAACAGCTCGACGGCCTTGTGGCCGGGCGCCTCGGGCAGGCTCGGCACCAGGGTCTCGGTGGTCCAGAAGCGCGTCACCCGGTCGATGGCGCCTGGAGTGTGGTAGTCCATGTGGGCGGCGAGCTGGTTGGCAAGCCCCCCCACCTCGCGACCGCCCATGGCATTGGGCTGGCCGGTGATCGAGAACGGACCGGCGCCGGGCAGGCCGATCTTGCCGCCGGCCAGGTGGCAATTGATGATGGCATTGCACTTGTCGGTACCGCTCGAGGACTGGTTGATCCCCTGGGAGTAGAGGGTCACCACGTGCAGCTGGCTGGCGAACCAGTAGAAGAAGGTCTCCAGGCGCTCCGCGTCGACGTCGCAGTCGGCGGCGATGGCCTCGATGCGGCAGTCGTCCTCGCGGGCCGCGGCGAGCGCCGCGTCGAGCCCCTCCGTGTGGTGCTCCAGGTAGATGTCGTCGAGCTTGCCCTTGTCGGCCATCCATCCCAGCAGGCCGTTGAACAGCCGGGCATCGCTGCCGGGCGCCAGGCCCAGGTACAGATCGGCGATCTCGCAGCTGTCGGTGACCCGCGGGTCGATCACCACCACCCGCATCAGCGGGTTGCGGCTCTTGGCGGTGCGCAGCCGCTGGTAGAGCACCGGGTGATTCCAGGCCAGGTTGGACCCCACCAGCACCACCAGCTCGGCTTCCTCCAGGTCCTCGTAGCTGCAGGGCACGGCGTCGGCGCCCAGCGAACGCTTGTAGGCGGCCACCGCCGAGGCCATGCACAGCCGCGAGTTGGTATCCAGGTGCGGCGTACCGAGGAAGCCCTTGAACAGCTTGTTGGCGACGTAATAGTCCTCGGTGAGCAGTTGACCGGACAGATAGGCCGCCACTGCATGATCGCCGGCGTCTTCACGCACCGCCTGGATCCGCTCGGCCACGGCGTCGAGTGCGGTGTCCCAGTCGACCTCGACGCCGTCGACCCGGGGCTGGGTCAGGCGGCCGTGGTGGCCCAGGGTCTCGGCCAGCGCCGAGCCCTTGACGCACAGCCGTCCGTAGTTGGCCGGATGGTCGCCGTCGCCCTCCACGCCCGTGAGGCGCCCATCCTCGATGTCGGCCCTCACGCCGCAGCCGACGCCGCAGTAGGGGCAAGTGGTTCGAGCCTGATGCATAAAAAGTGCGCTCCTCGATCGCCATCGCGGATCCCGAAACGACGACGCCCACCGCCGCGCCGGGTAAGCGCGAGGGTGGGCGTCGTTGCCATGGACCACCGACACGGCGGCCCGGGATGGTATACCTGATCTGACAAGATTGAAGCAAAGGGCGTGCCATCTTCGACGAGCCCCGCCATGACGGGGCTGCCTCTGTCCCCGAAGCAGCATCTTGCACCAACCGGCGGCGCCGAACGCACGCCACGCACCCCGACGGTGCAATCCGGAGAGAGTGGACCGCCGAAACCGGCGCCCGCACCGCCTGGAATGAAAGTTGCATCCTCCTGGGAAATCTCCGCCATCACGAGCCAGACCCCATGCCCCAGCCACTGCGAATCCTGCTGGTCGACGATGAGAGCGTTCGCGCCGCCATGGTCGAGGAGGCCCTCGGCCAGGAAGGACACGAGGTCATCTGCCACCTACAGAGCCCGGCCAGCCTCAATGAGATGGTCGCCCGCCATGCCCCCGACGTGGTGATCATCGACATGGAATCCCCCGACCGCGACACCCTCGACAGCATGTCGCTGCTCAACCGCGAGAACCCGCGCCCGGTGGTGTTCTTCGCCGATCAGCACGACCCCGACTCCATGCAGGCCGCGCTGGCCTCCGGCGTCAGCGCCTACGTGGTGGACGGCCTGGTACCTAGCCGGGTCAAGGCGATCCTCGAGGTCGCCGTGGCGCGCTTCGATGCCTTCCAATCGATGCGCACCGAGCTCGACCGTGCGCGCAACCAGCTCGCCGACCGCAAGCGCATCGAACGCGCCAAGGGCCTGCTGATGAAGCACCAGAACTGCGACGAACCCCAGGCCTACCAGATGCTGCGCAAGCTGGCCATGGACCGCGGCCAGCGCATCGGCGAAGTGGCCGCCAACGTGATCGATATCCTCGAAGGACTGGAGAAAGGCCAATGAGCATGTCCCACGCCCCCGAGCGCCCCCGCCTGACCCTGGGGTTCGTCCCGCTACTGGACGCCGTCCTGCCGATCATCGCCCGGGAAGGCGGCTTCTTCGCCGCCGAAGGGCTCGATGTCACCCTGTCACGGGAGAGTGCCTGGTCGACCCTGCGCGACAAGCTCGCCGCCGGCCTGATCGACAGCGCCCAGATGCTGGCCCCCCTGCCGCTGGCCATGAGCCTGGGCGCCTCGGGGTCTCGCTGTGACACCCTGGCCCCGCTGGTGCTCGGTCGCAACGGCAACACCCTGGTGCTGTCGCACCGCTGGGCGGAGGGCATGGCCGCCCCCTTCGACGACACGCCCGGGGGGCGCGATCCCGCCGTCAACGCCCGGGACTTCGCCGCCCGACTGCAGCACCGCGGACCGATGCGCCCACGGCTGGCCATGGTGCACCCCTTCTCCAGCCACCATTACCAGCTGCGCGACTGGCTGGCTCAGGGTGGCATCGACCCCGATACCGAGGCCGAGCTGGTGGCCCTGCCGCCGTCGCGGATGGTCGAGGCGCTGGAGCAGGGG
The DNA here is from genome assembly GCF_014192055.1 of Halomonas organivorans. Lineage (GTDB taxonomy): Bacteria > Pseudomonadota > Gammaproteobacteria > Pseudomonadales > Halomonadaceae > Halomonas > Halomonas organivorans. Next base: position 39,436 of record NZ_JACHXM010000014.1, read on the forward strand.
CGCATCGACGGTTTCTGCGTCGGCGAGCCCTGGGGCAGTCAGGCCGCCCATCGCGGCGGAGGCCATATCGTCGCCACCGGTGCCCAGCTGTGGCCCGGCCATCCCGAGAAGATGCTCGGCGTGACCCGTGACTGGGCCGAGCGCTACCCGGCCACCCTGACGGCGATGATCCGCGCCCTGGTCGCCGCCGCCGACTGGCTGGCCACAGCACCGGAGCATCGCCGTGAGGCGCGGGACTGGCTGGCCCTGCCGCCCTATCTGGATCGCGCCCTGGACCACCTGCCGACACTCCCGTTGGGCGAGGCACCGGTCGACCAGCGCTTCACGAGCCTGCGCCCCGAGGCCAACCAGCTGCGTTCCGTGGTGCAGCACCTGGCCCAGCAGCTCGACGGCCCCCTCGATCGCGACCGGATCGATGCCTGCTACAGCCCCGTGCATTTCGATGCCGCCACGCACCAGGGATGTGCATGACGTCCGAATCGAGGCGACGCCACTGGTCCTCACTCAAACCGATCATCCCTACAAAAATCTGTATTTAAAGGGATTTACCAAAAACTGGCCCGATAATTGATTGGTACTGATCGAACGGAGGGCCAGTGCCCCCGGCGGTCAACGGCGATCGCACATCGAATGCCAGACGAAGACGTCTCCACGCTCCCCACTGCCGGGGAGCGTCGAGGCGTCTTCTGCGTTTCAGGAGGACATCCCATGTGCCCCGATGGCTCCTCAAGCCCTCAGGCAACGTCAGGCCCCATCGATCACCTGGTGATCGTCGGCAACGGCATGGCCGGCCAGCGGCTGGTCGAAAGCCTGGTCCGCCGGAACGGCGCCCCGCGTCGCATCACCCTGATCGGCGAAGAACCCTGCCCCGCCTACAACCGCATCCTGCTCTCGCCGCTGTTGGCCGGCGAGATGGAACGCGAGGACCTGACCCTTCGTGATGCGGACTGGTACGTCGAACACGGCGTCGAGCTGGTGCTCGGCGAGCGGGTCGAGACCATCGATCGCGTGGCGCGGCGCCTGACCACCACGAGCGGTCGCGAGATCGACTACGACCGCCTGGTGCTGGCTACCGGATCGCGCCCCGCCATGCCGCCGATTCCCGGGCTCGAGCTCGACGGCGTGCATGCCTTTCGCGACCTCGACGACGCCGCCGCGCTGACCCGCCGCGCCGAGAACGGCGGCCGCGCCGTGGTCATCGGCGGCGGCCTGCTGGGCCTGGAGGCCGCCGAAGGCCTGCGCAAGCGCGGCATGACGGTGAGTATCATCCAGCGCGACGACCGGCTGATGAACCGCCAGCTCGACGTCACCGCTGCCGACCTGCTCGAGCGCGAACTCGCCGGCCGCGGCCTGGAGATCGTCACCGGCGCCCAGCTCGACCATCTGGAAGACAACGGCCGAGGTCATGTCACCGCCGCCCTGCTGGCCGACGGCCGCCGGCTGCCCGCCGAGTGCGTGGTGGTGGCCATCGGCATCGCGCCCAACGTAGCGCTTGCCCGAACCGCCGGCCTCGACGTCAACCGCGCGGTGGTGGTCGACGCCCTGCTTACCAGCTCAGACCCGGCGATCCACGCGCTGGGCGAATGCTGCGAGTTCGCGGGCCAGACCTACGGGCTGGTCGAGCCGATCTGGCGCCAGGTCGAGGTGCTCGCCGCCCGACTGGCCGGCGAGAACGCCGGCGACGACGCACAGGCCCGCTACGTCGAGAAGCCATGCGCCACCAAGCTCAAGGTCAGCGGCGTGTCGCTGTACGCCTTCGGCGCCATCGAGGCCGAGGACGGTCATGAAGTGCTGACCTATCACGATCCCGAACACGGCGACTACCGCCGGCTGCTGCTGCGCAACGGTCGCCTCGAGGGCGCCGTGCTCTACGGCGACACCGCCGCCGGCCCCTGGTACTTCGAGCAGTCGCTGGCCGGCCGCGACCTCTCCGCCTGTCGCCAGGCGCTGCTGTTCGGCCAGGCCGATGCCAAGGCCCTGCTCGACGACACGACATCCAAGACGCCTCATCACCAGGACAGCTCCCCGCAGGAGGAAGCCGCATGAACACGCCAAGTCAAGCGAAACCCCAGCTGATCATCATCGGCAACGGCATGGTCGGCCATCATCTGGTCGAACAGCTCATCGAACGCGGCGCCACCGAGCAGTACCGCATCACGGTGTTCGGCGAGGAACGCCATCGCGCCTACGACCGCGTCCACCTCTCCGAATACTTCGCCGGCCGTGACGCCGAGTCGCTGGCCATGTGCGACGCCGACGTCTATGCCGACGGCGGCGTCGAGCTGCGCCTCTCGGAGTCGGTCACCGCCATCGACCGCGATGTCGGCGAGGTAGTCACCGACCAGGGCCGCTATCCCTATGCGCGGCTGGTGCTGGCCACCGGCTCCTATCCCTTCGTGCCGCCGATCCCCGGCCACGAGCGCGACAACTGCCTGGTCTACCGTACCCTGGACGACCTGGACGCCATCCGCGCCGCGGCCGAGAACGCCACCACCGGCGTGGTGGTCGGCGGCGGCCTGCTGGGCCTCGAGGCAGCCAATGCCCTGCGCGGGCTCGACCTCGACACCGCCGTGGTCGAATTCGCTCCCCGACTGATGCCCATGCAGGTCGATGCCGAAGGCGGCGAGCTGCTGCGCGAGAAGATCGAATCCCTGGGCGTGCAAGTGCTCACCGACCGCGCCACCCAGCACATCGAAGACGGTCAGGCCAGCTTCCATCGCATGGTGTTCCAGGACGACAAGGTGCTGGAGACCGACCTGATCGTGTTCTCCGCGGGCATCCGGCCTCGCGACGAGCTGGCCCGCGACTGCTCGCTGGAAATGGGCGAGCGCGGCGGCGTGGTGATCGACGACCGCTGCCTGACCAGCGACCCGGCGATCCTGGCCATCGGCGAGGTGGCGCTATGGAACAACAGCATCTTCGGCCTGGTGGCCCCTGGCTACCAGATGGCCAAGGCCGCCGCCGATACCCTGCTGGGCGGAAAGCTGACCTTCGAGGGCGCCGACATGAGCACCAAGCTCAAGCTGCTCGGCGTCGACGTGGGCGCCATCGGCGACGCCCACGGCAACCAGACCCCCGGCGCGCGGACCTTCCGCTATCTCGACGAGATCAAGCAGGAATACCGCAAGCTGGTGGTTTCCAGCGACGGCAAGAAGCTGCTCGGCGCCATGCTGGTGGGCGACAACGCCTACTACGACACCCTGATGCAGTACTACGCCAACGCCATGGAACTGCCCGAGGACCCGGCGGCGCTGATCCTGCCCTCCACCGAGGGTGCACCGACCCTGGGCGCCGACGCCCTGCCCGACGGCGCGACCATCTGCTCGTGCCACAACGTCACCAAGGGGGCGATCTGCGCGACCATCGACGCCGGCGCCACCGATCTTGGCGCGGTCAAGGCCTCCACCCGCGCCAGCACCGGCTGCGGCGGCTGCGCGGCGCTGCTCAAGAGCGTGGTCGACCACGAGCTCGAGGCCCGCGGCGTGGAGGTCGACCAGTCGATCTGCGAGCACTTCGCCCACACTCGCCAGGAGCTCTACGACATCGTCCGCGTCGAGGGCATCAAGACCTTCGGCGAGCTGATCGACAAGCACGGCCATGGCTCTCCGCAATCGCCAGGCCTGGGCTGCGACATCTGCAAGCCGGCGGTGGCCTCGATCCTGGCCTCCTGCTTCAACGAGCCGATCACCGACGCCGCGCACATCCCGCTGCAGGACACCAACGACACCTTCATGGCCAACATGCAGAAGAATGGCACCTACTCGGTGGTGCCGCGGGTCCCCGGCGGTGAGATCACCCCCGACAAGCTGGTGGTGCTCGGCCAGGTCGCGCAGAAGTACGCGCTCTACACCAAGGTCACCGGCGGCCAGCGCATCGACCTGTTCGGCGCCCGCCTCGAGGACCTGCCCGACATCTGGGGCGAGCTGATCGAGGCCGGCTTCGAGACCGGCCACGCCTACGGCAAGTCGGTGCGCACCGTGAAGTCCTGCGTGGGCAGCACCTGGTGCCGCTACGGGGTGGCCGACAGCGTGGGCATGGCGATCCAGCTCGAGCACCGCTACAAGGGCCTGCGCTCGCCGCACAAGCTCAAGTTCGCGGTCTCCGGCTGCACCCGTGAGTGCGCCGAGGCACAGAGCAAGGACGTCGGCGTGATCGCCACCGAGCACGGCTGGAACCTCTACGTGTGCGGCAACGGCGGCATGCGCCCGCGCCACGCCGAACTGCTGGCCACCGACCTCGACGACGCGGCGCTGATCCAGGCCATCGACCGCTTCCTGATGTTCTACGTGCGTACCGCCGACCGCCTGCAGCGCACCTCGGTGTGGCGCGAGAACCTGGAAGGCGGCCTCGACTACCTCAAGGCCGTGGTGCTCGAGGACAGCCTGGGAATCGGCGACGAGCTCGAGGCACAGATGCAGACCGTGATCGACAACTACGAGTGCGAGTGGGCCGGCGCCATCAACGATCCGGAGAAGCTCAAGCGCTTCCGCAGCTTCGTCAACGACGCGCGTCCCGACCCGGACATCATCGTGACCGAGGAGCGCGGCCAGCTCCGACCCGCGTAAGGCATCAATCGTGCAATCACCGGGATGAGCTTGCCCGGCGACAAGCCCCGGAGTGCCGGACCACCGCGAGGGCGCTATGAACCCATCCATGGGCGCTACTTTGGCCATCCATGGCCAAAAACCCCTCGCTTAGGCTTGTCCCCGGCGCTCATTTCCCTGACTTCCGGCAGTGAGTTACGAGGAATCCCTAATGTCCACCGCAACCGCAGAAGCACCGACCATGACCCAGACCTGGCAGACCCTGTGCACCAAGGCCGACCTGGTCCCCCACTCCGGCGTCGCCGCCTGGATCGAGACCGCCGACGGTCCGGCCCAGGTCGCGCTGTTCTATTTACCCGGCCCGAACACGCCGGAAAAGACAGTACCCGGCTCGAACACGCCGCAGCCCGGCCATTCGCCCGAGCTCTACGCCGTGGACCACCACGATCCCTTCTCCGGGGCCAACGTCATCGCCCGCGGCATCGTCGGCGACGTCCAGGGCGAGCCGGTGGTGGCCTCGCCGCTCTACAAGCAGCACTTCCGCCTCACCGATGGCCAGTGCCTGGAGGATGAAACGGTCCGTCTCAGGACCTGGCCGCTGCGCCTCGACGGCGACAAGGTGGAGATCCTGGCGTAAACGGCCACCGGCCGTAGGCGCTGTACGAAGACCGTCTGCGCTCGATGATGCGGCGTTGAAATCGGCTCGCGCGCGAGCCCGGCCCGTTCTTCGATCGCTTTCATCTAGCGAGCCACACGGATGCGGCAAATGCGCTGGCCCGTAGGGGACGGGCCTAGCCCTGGGCGCCGCTCGCCGACGTTTCGTACAGCACTCGTACACTTCCAGCGTTGAGTCGAACGATTGTGCAAAGCAGCGGGATTAGGCCATGCTTGGAGCGTAATCCCTTTGTGACGGTCCCATGAAAACGGAGGTGAGCACGACACTATCCCACAGCCCTGCACGTCGCGCCTGTCACGGAACTGACACCCCGCGCTGACAGTGTCGACATCGAGGCGTCATCGTTTTTTGACGTCGATCCGGTGACTATCAGGAGAGCTGCGCCGATGGTACGCATCGACAAGAAAGCCACCCGGCTTTACGTGCTGGACACCAACGTCCTGATCCACGACCCCGCCGCCCTCTATCAGTTTGATGAGCACGAAGTGGTCATCCCGATGACCGTGCTCGAGGAGCTCGACAAGCACAAGAACGGCATCCGCGAGATCGCCCGTACCGCCCGGCAGGTCAGCCGGACCCTCTCGGACCTCACCGCCAACGTCGATCTCGGCCAGATCCGCGATGGCATTCCCATTCCGCGCCTTACCGGCCCCGAAGGCCGGCTGCGCCTGCTCTGCTACGACGACCTCTCGACCCCGGACCATCTGGAGGACAGCCCCGACAACCGACTGCTCACCGAGACCTGCCGCCTGCGCGACGAGCGCCCCGATGCCTCGGTGATCCTGGTCACCAAGGATATCAACCTGCGGGTCAAGGCCGCGGCGGTGGGCGTGCCGGTGGAGGACTATCTCACCGATCGCGCCTTCGACGACAGCGATGCCATGCTGGGCGGCGCCCGCATCTATCCCGAGGCCGGCCACGACGGCAGCGGCCTGTGGGAAAGCCTCAAGACTGAGGTAAAGGTCGATCGCGAGGATAGCGGCCGCGTGGTCTATCGCCTGGCCGGCGAGATCCCCGCCGACTGGCACTTGGGCATGCTGGTCTCCGACAGCGACGACGAGGCCAGCTTCGAGGCGGTAATCCGCGAGCTCGGACCGAAACACGCCCATCTCGAGCTGCTCACCAACTATCGGCACGGCGCCAGCGTATGGGGGGTACACGCCCATGACAGCCGGCAGAACTTCACCCTGAACCTGCTGATGGACGACGACATCGACCTGGTCACCATCGCCGGCAGCGCCGGCACCGGCAAGACCTTCATGACGCTCGCCGCCGCCTTCCAGCAGACCCTGGACGCCAAGCGCTTCGAGCGCATCGTCTTCACCCGGGCACCAATCTCGATGAGCGAGGACATCGGCTACCTGCCCGGCACGGAGGAGGAGAAGATGTCGCCCTGGATGGGCGCCTTCCACGACAACATGGACAACCTGCTGCGCGACGAGCACGACGGCAGCACCGCCTGGAACCAGGAAGCCACTCGCCAGTTGCTCGGCTCGCGGGTACAGATTCGCGCACCGGGCTTCATGCGCGGCCGCACTCTCAACGACACCTTCCTGATCATCGACGAGGCTCAGAACTTCACGCCCAAGCAGCTCAAGTCATTGCTCACCCGCGCCGGGCGCAACACCAAGATCGTCTGCCTGGGGAACGTGGGACAGATCGACACGCCCTACCTCACTGCCAACACCTGCGGCATGGCGGCGGTGGTCCAGCGCTTCCGCGACTGGCCCCACGCCGGGCATGTCACCCTGAAGAGCGTGGAACGTTCACGCCTGGCGCTGGCCGGCGAGGAACTGCTCTAGTCCCACTCTCCGCTACTGAAACGATACGGGCCGACGCCGAAAGGGCGCCGGCCCGTCTGCGTGACGGCCAAGGTCGCGCAGGCAACAGACGTCGAATCGGTCAGCCGCCGCGGTTGACCGCCTTCTCGATCACCGCCTCGCTTTCGCTGCCGGGCCCCTTGCGCAGCACCTTCTGCGCCTCATGGTAAAGACACACGAAGCGCTGGCAGGAAGCGCAGTGCACGTGGTCATCGGGGTTCTTCACGCTGGAGACTCGCATTCGGTGGCTGCCGCAGTTGGGGCAGGCCACGGGCAAGCGAAAATCCTCGGAGAGTGTCATCGGCTCCTCCTCGTCGACATGGATCACACCGTCCTATCCTGCCCCAGCCCACACCGCATAGGCCAGTCGTCTCGTCCTGGAGACGAGGAAGTCGGTCGCCGCAATGGCTCTCCCCTTGTGGGCACCGGCGTGCAAGCTCGTGTGCGCGAATGACAGGAGCCGGCGGTGACGACCGATGTCGATTCCCGGCCATGGTGGGCATCGACCGATCATCCAAGGCTCCGGAGCCATCCCGCGCCATGAACGCCAGCCATCGTCAGCAACGATGGGACGCGTCATGTCTATCCCCAGGCCTGAACCAACGAATGGACTTACCCTGCCGATGTCTTGATAAACAGGTCGCTGTCATTCGCTATGCCTTGGCACACCGACAGGATATGGTCAATCTGGGCATCGGTGACAGAGCTGTTCAATGAAAAACGAATGAGATTCTTTTTCTCGGCAGTAGCGGGGCTACAGAAAACCGCCCCAAAGACACCGCTATCCTCCAGATGATCCCTCACTTTTTCGGTGTTTCTTCTCTCCCCCGTCTCCAGGGCCACGATCTGTGACTGACTGCGAGTCTCGACACCTATCCCCTTCAGCCCTTCGACCAGCATACGTGAGTTATTGAAAAGCCGACTTCTTCTTTCATCCGATTTCTTGACGATATCGAGCGTTTCCTCTATGACCTCTATCTCATAGGGCAATATGCAAGAACTGAATATGGCAGGAAATCCGACAAAGGGAATGCATTGATTGGCACTGTTGTTGACCCATATCGCGCCCGCGCGATAGGCAAATGTCTTGGCAAGGCTGGCTGTCATGAAATCGACCTGGCGAGAAAGCCCTAACTCAGAGAGCAGGCCAGCCCCTTTTTCGCCATGCGTGCCAAGGGAATGCGACTCATCCACCAGAATGGCACAGCCATTATCCTTGGCAATTTTCACCAGATCGACGAGGGGTGCAACCGTGCCAATAGTACTGTAGATAGAGTCGACTGCGATCAACCCAGGGCCATGGCGCTTGATCTGTTTTATCAAGTGATCACAGCTGTTATGCAAGAATGGATGGATACTGGCATTGGCATAGCGCGCCCCTTCCCACATCGACATATGCGCAAAAAAATCTATGTAGACATTGCATCCGGGAGGGCACACGGTTTGCAAAAGCCCGGCATTGGCATTCCACCCCGACTGCGAGAGGAGACAGGACTCGAAATCCACATAGTCGGCAAGCTGATGCTCCAGGCCAGGCTTTGACGCCTCATCTTGCAGAAAGACAGCGGACATGAACACGCTATCCTGACTCTTCTCAATCGCACCTTTCAAACGAGCCTGGATCGAGGTGTGATTGGCCAGGCAAAGATAATCATTGCTTTGCAGCACGATATCATTTCGGGAGGGCCGCTTTCCCAACACCAGGTGCTTTCCGTTATCATTCTGTTCTATAAGATCGTGAGCGAAACGATCCAACCTCTCCTGAAAAATATCAGGAAGCACCGTTTTGGCATCCGTTCCCATGGCAAAAGACTCCTCACCACCCATCCATAGTGTCAAATGGCGCATGAGAAAAGCCGGAAAGCCTCGACGCCTCTTCCGTCTTCGTCTTGAAACCGAAATTTCCCACTCACCTCGCCAGGACAGCCTTCAAACCGTAAGGAGTCGGTCATCCAGGTGAAGCAGGAAGATGACACTGCAAAATGTTCCTCGCCCCCCTCACGATGTATCAGGCGGCCGAGTTCATAATAGTTCACTAATGCAATGGCGTCACGTTTCGGTGAATAGAAAGAAGAACAAGCATTCTCTATGCGAATTACGATATCCATTGACCAACACTACTTGGATAGAAAGTCAGTCATTAGACCTCTGCGGCACCTCCTTGCTGGCATGGGTGACGCCGCCCTCTCATGCCCCATGCTCACGCGGCACCGGCCAGCCGATAGTGCATTGGGCCAGCGGTGAGCCAACGGGTCGGTGACGCCTATCGTGCTGGCACGATATCCAGAGACTCCCTTGCAATGAGTGAGACGTTGGATTTCTTCACCATCGCTCAGTCGCTGCAGGGAGTCCCGTCTCGACACGCTCGCACAGGGCACCACCCGGCCAGCTGAAGGGGCCGCGGTTGCTGAGCTGGTGCGTCTCAGCGCGTCAATCGTTCGGCCAGCCAGCGACCGATATCGGCGACCTGTTGCGGGCAGACCGCATGGGCCATGGGATACTGGCGATAGTGGACGGGATAGCCCATGGCCTCGAGACGGTCGCGAGCGGCCAGGCCCAGGGCCTCGGGCACCACCGGATCGAGATTGCCGTGGTGGATCTCGACGGGCAGATCGCGATTGGCCTCGGCGGGCTCGAGACTGTCCACGGTGGCCAGGTAAGTGGACATCGCCAGCAGCCCGCCCAGCCGCTCGGGGAAGGTGAGCGCCGCCTGGTATGCCACGGCACCGCCTTGGGAGAAGCCGGCCACGATGATCCGCTCGGCGGGGATACCGTGCGCGATCTGCTCGCGAACGAGGCCCTGGATACGCTCGGCGGAGGCCTTGAGCTGCGCCTCGTCGACCCGACGATCAAGGCTCATTTCCTTGATGTCGTACCAGGCCGGCATGACCATGCCGCCGTTGATGGTCACCGGCAAGCGCGGCGCGTGAGGCAGGATGAAGCGGACGTCGAGCCCCTCGGGCAGCCCCAGGGCGGGTACCAGCGGCTCGAAGTCATGTCCGTCGGCCCCCAGGCCATGAAGGATGAACACGCAGGCATCGGCGGGTCGACCGCTACGCGGCTCGATGATCAGCTCGTCGGGTGTACTCATGGGCTCGTCTCCAGCACAAAAGCGACACCCTAGCGCAAAGCGCCCACGTCGGCGAGGGGTGTCAGAACGGCCAGACCATGGGAATCAACACCAGCGCCACCGCCGCGGTCAGCAGATTCAGCGGCCCGCCCACACGCAGGTAGTCCTTGAGATGGTAGCCCCCGGGGCCATAGACCATCAGGTTGGTCTGATAGCCGATCGGCGTCAGGAAGCTGGCCGAGGCGGCAAACATCACCGCCACCACGTAGGGCATGATGCTGACCCCCAGGTTCTCGGCGGCAGCAGTGACGATGGGGAAGGTGATCACCGCCGCGGCATTGTTGGTGACCAGTGAGGTCAGCAGCGCCACCATCACGTAGACGCCGGCCAGCAGCAGCCAGGGGCTGCCATCGACATAGGCCAGGCCGGCAGTGGCCATGCTCACCGCGGCGCCGGAACTCTCCAGCGCCGCTCCCAATCCGAAGGAGGCGGCGATGGTCAGCAGCACCCGGGTATCCATGCCGCGCTTGGCAGCGCCCACCGAGCAGCAGCCGGTAAGCACCGAGGCCGCCGCCCCGAGCATGGCGGCGTTGAGCATGCTCATCACGCCGAGGGTGGCCAGCATCACCACGCCGAGCAGTATGCTCCACGCCAGCCAGGCCTTTTCGTGATTGGGGCGCGCCGAGCCGTTGACCTGACTGATCAGCAGGAAATCCCGCGACTGACGGTGGCGCTCGATGAACGGCGGGCGCGCCTCGAGCAACAGCACGTCCGCCGGCTGCAGGCGAATCTGCCCAAGGTTGCCGGCGACGCGCTCGCCGCCTCGACACACCGCCAGCACCGCGGCCCCGTAGAGGGTACGAAAGTGTCCCTCGCGGATACGCTGGCCGATGAACTGGCACTGATCCGAGACCACCGCTTCGACCAGGCGGCGTTCCTTGAAGTCCTTCTCCAGGCTCGACTCGCCCTGGTGGGAGGGCATCAGGCCGCGGATCTGCTGCAGCTCCACCGCGCCCGCCGAGGTCCCGGCGAACACCAGGCGATCATTGCCCTTGAGCTTCTCGCCGGGGCCCACCACGCTGACCACGTTACCGCCACGCTCGATCTCGACCAGGAACAGCTCCTGGAGATGACGCAGGCCGGCCTCCTCGACCGTCCGGTCGACCATCGGCCCCTCTGGGTCGACCTCCATCTCGATGGTGAACTCGCGAGGATTCTCGAACACCTGGGTGGCGCTGCCGCGCTGGGCGAGCAGGTGGCGACCCGCCACCAGCAGGTAGACGACGCCGACCACCGCCACCGGCACCCCGACCCAAGCGATATCGAAGAGTCCCATGGCCAGCGACGGATAGCGCTCGATCAGCAGGCCGTTGACCACCAGGTTGGTACTGGTACCGAGCAGCGACACGGTGCCGCCGAGGATGGAGGCAAAGCTCAGCGGCATCAGGAAGCGTGAGGCCGGTAGCCCCAAGCGCCGGCTCCAGCCGAGCACCGCGGGAATATAGGTCGCCACGACGGGCGTGTTGTTGAGAAAGCCGCTGATGGAGGCCACCGGCAACAGCAGCCGGCACTGCGCCCCGGCTTCGCTGGCGGGCCGTCCCAGCACGTAGCGGATGATCAGGTCGATACCGCCGGTCTCGCGAATGCTGGCCACCAGCACGTACATGAAGGCCACGGTGAACAGGCCGCTGTTGGAAAAACCCGCCAGAGCCTGGTCCGGGTCGATGACCCCCAGGGTCAGAAGCACGATCACGGCACCGAGCAGGATCATGTCGGTTCCGATCCGCGTCATCGCCATCAGGGTAAAGACGACGACCACCACGGCGATCGTCAGCCAGGCATCCACAGACATGAGGCATCCACGTACAAAATGAGAAATCGCCCCATTGTGACGGCACGCGAATATGCCTGAAAGTTATTTGTAGAAATTGATCTAGAAGAAAAGGAGATAAAAAAGAGAAGGGGGAAGGGGGAAGGGGGAAGGGGGAAGGGCAGAGTGTGAGACGAGGCCAAAACGCACAGGGCCCGCCGAAGCGGGCCCTGGCTTGCGCTACCCGGGAGTAGCGCTCATCGCGGTCAGACGCTTAGTCGATGACCTTGATGTTGGACGCCTGCAGGCCTTTCTTGCCCTGGGTGACGTCGAAGGAAACCTTCTGGCCGTCCTGCAGGGACTTGAAGCCATCGGCCTGGATCTCGGAGAAGTGAGCGAACAGGTCGTCACCGTTGTCGTCCGGAGAGATGAAGCCGTAGCCTTTGGTGTCGTTGAACCACTTGACGGTACCGGTAGCCATGTTTCGAATGCCTCGAATAGCGTGATTTGTAGCCGGGGGAATACCCGAGTTGCAGTGGGTAAACAAGAAACTTTCACCGGGCGACCGACGCTATTCAGCCTTCGATGACCACTTGCGATGTTCGACTTGCCAACCAACTGCGTCCAGCATGCGCCCTGCCGGGGCACAGGTCAAACACTATTTGCATCGCATGACAACCCCGTTACGTTTCTGCACACAGCCAGGCGGCCGCCTTCTCGGCGATCATCAGGGTCGGCGAGTTGGTGTTGCCGCTGGTGATCGTGGGCATCACGCCGGCATCCACCACCCTCAGCCCCTCCACGCCACGCACCCGCAGGTGCGAATCGACCACTGCCATGGGGTCGGTGTCACGGCCCATGGCGGTGGTGCCCACAGGATGAAAGATGGTGGTGCCGATCTCACCGGCCAGCCGGGACAGCTCCTCGTCGCTTTCGTACTGCGCTCCCGGCTTGACCTCCTCGGGCGCATAGCGGGCGAAGGCCGGCTGGGCGACGATGCGCCGAGTCAGGCGCAGCGAATCCGCGGCGACTCGGCGATCGTCCTCGGTATCCAGATAGTTGGGCGCGATGCGCGGCGCCGCGGCCGGATCCTTCGAGGCGAGTCGCACCGTGCCGCGACTGGTGGGATTGAGGTTGCACACGCTGGCGGTGATCGCCGGATAGTCGTGCAGCGGCTGGCCGAAGGCTTCCAGGCTCAGCGGCTGGACGTGATATTCCAGGTTGGGGTGCGGGCGCTCCGGCGAGCTGCGGGCGAAGGCGCCGAGCTGGGAGGGCGCCATGCTCATCGGCCCCGAACGCTTGAGCAGGTACTCCAGGCCGATGCGCGTCTTGCCGGCCCAGGTCCCGGCCAGGGTATTGAGGGTGCGAGCGCCGGTGACCCGATAGACGGCGCGGATCTGCAGATGATCCTGGAGATTCTCCCCTACCCCGGGCAGGTCGTGCACCAGTGGGATGCCATGCTCGGCGAGCCGCGCCGCCGGCCCGATACCGGAAAGCTGCAGCAGCTGCGGCGAGCCGATGGCCCCGGCGCACAGCACCACGCCCCGGTTCGCCGCCACCTCGACGACCTCGCCTCCCCGGATGATGCGCACGCCGCTGCAGCGGGGTCGGCCGCCCTCCCCTGCCGTGAAGATCAGCCGCTGCACCTGGCTGGAATGCCAGAGGGTCAGGTTGGAGCGCTTCTCGGCGCCGCGCAGGAAGGCCTTGGCGGTGTTCCAGCGAAAGCCCGAACGCTGGTTGACCTCGAAATAGTCGACGCCCTCGTTGCAACCGCGGTTGAAGTCGTCGGTGCGCGGGATGCCCGCCTGGACGGCGGCCTCGGCGAAGTCGTCCAGCACCTGCCACTTGAGGCGCTGTCGCTCCACCCGCCATTCGCCGCCGTGGCCGTGGAAGTCGCGGTGGGCCGCATCGGCGTCGCCCTCGGCATCCAGCCGGTAGTGATCCTCGTGGCGCATGAAGTCGGGCAGGCAGTTGTCCCAGCGCCAGGCCTCATCGCCGGTGATCTCGGCCCAATGATCGTAGTCGCGGGCCTGGCCACGCATATAGATCATGCCGTTGATGCTCGAACAGCCGCCCAGGGTCCTGCCACGAGGATAAAGCAGCGAACGGCCGTTGAGCCCCGGCGTCGGCTCGGTGCGGAACCGCCAGTCCGTGCGCGGGTTGTCGATGCAGTAGAGATAGCCCACCGGGATGTGGATCCACGGATAGCGATCGCGGCCACCGGCCTCGATCAGCAGCACACGCCGCCGGGGATCGGCGCTAAGGCGATTGGCGAGCAGGCAGCCGGCGGTGCCGGCGCCCACGATGATATGGTCGAAGGTCGCGACGACGCTCACGGGGACAGCCTCCTTGTCGACTCCGGCGCCCAGCGTCGCGCGACCTCAACGTCCTGTCACTGCTGCCTTGGTCGAGGCCACAGCGTCATCTCACAGTTCGTGACCCAGCACCACGCGGCAGATGTCCGAGAAGCTGCGCGCCTCCGGCAGCTTCGTCATGTCGCTGCCCAGCGCCCGGCCGATGTCGGCGGCCGAGATCACGCCGCGAATGCGCTGCTGATGGCGACGATCGGTCTCGGTGACCAGCAGGTGCTGATCGCCGAAGGTCTCCAGGTCGCGCACCAGCTGGCCGATGGTCAGGGTCGCCAGGCGTTCCATCGACAGCGCTCGCAGTTCGGCGCAAGGGGTCTGCACCATGCGCGCGGTCACGTCCTCGCGGGCAATGCCGCGACGCTGCATGGCCTGGGTGGTCAGGCGACCGCCGATCACGTCGCGGGCGTTGAGCACGCCGACGCAGGCGCCGTCGTGGTCGACCACCAGCAGCAGGCGTACGCCGCCGTGTTCCATGACCTTGCGCGCGTCGATGATCGAGGTGTCGGCCGGTACGGTGAGCGGGGCGACGTGCTGGAAATCCGTCAGTACCGTCAGTGCCGGGCTGTCCGGCGAGAGCCGCGGAGGAACCGGCTTGGCGATCGGAGTGTGCGCCGAGAGAGTATCCAGGCGTGCGGGGGAAGTAGTCAGGGTAGGCATGATGATTTGGCTCCTGTGACGGGCATCACCGGCAAGTCACGCCGGGTTACCCCCACACTGGACCTCCCCAGCTTAAGAGAACCTTAAGAGATTCGACGCCACAGCATCGTGATTGACAGCCGCGCATCCGAGGCATGCAATGGCAGGCATTCCGCCGCAATGGAGTGCGACATGTCTCGACCGCCGCGCCGCTTTCTCGTCTATGCCCTGAGCCTGCTCGGGCTCGCCGCCTGTCTGCTCGGCCTGGCCCTGGCACCAGGCTGGAGCTGGGGGCTCGCCACCCTGGCCTGCGCCGCGCTGGCCGCCATGGGCACCCATGATCTCGTCCAGCGCCGGCACACGGTCAGCCGCAACTATCCGGTGACCGCCCACCTGCGCTACCTGCTGGAGTCCTTCGGCCCCGAGATCCGCCAGTATTTCATTCAGCGCGACACCGAGGAAGTGCCTTTCTCTCGCGAGCAGCGCAGCCTGGTCTACCGGCGCGCCAAGGGCACCATCGACAAGCAGCCCTTCGGCTCGCTGCGCGACATGCAGGCGCCCGGCTACGAGTGGATGAACCATTCCCTGGCGCCGGTAGCGATCGACGACGACGATTTTCGCGTCACCGTCGGCGCCGGTCGAGCGAAGCCCTACGCGGTCAGCGTGCTGAACATCTCGGCGATGAGCTTCGGCGCCCTGTCGGCCAATGCCATCAGTGCCCTGAACGATGGCGCCCGGCGCGGCGGCTTCTACCACGACACCGGCGAAGGCGGCATCTCGCCCTACCATCGCCGCGGCGGAGACCTGGTCTGGGAGATCGGCTCCGGCTACTTCGGCTGCCGCGACGCACAGGGCGGCTTCGACGCCCAGCGCTTCGCCGAGCAGGCCACCGACGACGCCATCAAGATGATCGAGATCAAGCTCTCCCAGGGGGCCAAGCCAGGCCATGGGGGCATCTTGCCCGGGGCCAAGGTAACCGCAGAGATCGCTGCGACCCGCGAGGTGCCCGAGGGGCGCGACGTGGTGTCGCCGGCATCCCACAGCGCCTTCTCCACCCCCCGCGAGATGATCGACTTCATCTGCCGGCTGCGCGAGCTCTCGGGTGGCAAACCGGTGGGCATCAAGCTGGCCATCGGCCATCCCTGGGAGTGGTTCGCGATGGTCAAGGCAATGCGCGAGGAAGGCGAGCACCCCGACTTCGTGGTGGTGGACGGCGGCCAGGGCGGCACCGGGGCCGCACCGCTGGAGTTCGTCAACCGGCTCGGCATGCCGCTCACCGACGCCCTGCTGCTGGTGCACAATGCCCTGGTCGGTGCCGGACTGCGCGAACGGATCCATGTCGGCGCCGCCGGCAAGGTGATCAGCGCCTTCGACGTCGCCCGCACCCTGGCGTTGGGCGCCGACTGGTGCAACTCGGCAAGGGGCTTCATGTTCTCGCTGGGCTGCATCCAGGCACGCAGCTGCCATACCGACCGCTGCCCGAGCGGCGTGGCCACCCAGAACCGGCTGCGCGGCAGCCGACTCGACGTGCCGCTCAAGGCCGAGCGAGTACATCGCTTCCAGGCCAGCACCCGCGAGGCCCTGGGCGAGATGCTGGGCGCCGCCGGCCTGACCCACCCGTCCCAACTGGGCCCAGAGCACATCATCCGCCGAGTCTCGCGGCACGAGGTCAGAAGCTTTTCGACCCTCTTCGACCTGGTGGCGCCCGACGCACTGCTGGAAGGCGGCGCCTCCCGACACCCGGTGTTTGCGGACTACTGGGACGCGGCCACAGCCGACAGCTGGGCGCCCCCGGTCGACCTCCAGCAGCTGCGCAACAGCAAGCTGGTGTGAGCGACGCCCGGACGCTTCACAGCGACGCGCGAGATGCATCCGCCTTGCGGCGATGGTAGGCTACGCCCATTCCGGTCATGGGCTCACGCTATCGCCCCGTCAGGCCGGACTACCCTCGCTGGGGAGTAGCTGGCTCACACCGATGTGTGAGAGCGCCTGTCAACATAGTCGGCCAGATGCCGTGGCAGGTGCGCCGGCGCGTCGCTCGATACGCTCTCGTATCGCGACCGCGCCAGTCGGCGAGACCATCGACGGTACGGCGCCCAAGGCCGGGCGTGTCGTATCGTCGTGGTAAATCGCCCGGCCGGACCCGTGACTCCCATGACCCTGCTGTCCACCACCCTGCTGGCCTTCTCGATGTCCACCGACGCCTTCGCCGCCGCCATCGGCAAGGGTGCCGCCGTCGATCATCCCCGCTTTCGCGAGGCGCTGCGCACCGGCCTGATCTTCGGCGTCGTCGAGGGCCTCACCCCACTGATCGGCTGGGCCTTGGGCATCGGGGCCTCCCGCTACATCGCCGCCTGGGACCACTGGATCGTGTTCGTGCTGCTGTTCGCCCTCGGCGCACGCATGATTCGCGCCGGCCTCGAGACCCCGGACGCAGACGAGGAAGCGCCCGCCGCCACGCCGGGGCGCCACGCCTGGTGGCTGATCGCCGCCACCGCCGTGATCACCAGTATCGACGCCCTCACCGTGGGCATCGGGCTGGCCTTCATGGAGGTCAACATCCTGCTGACGTCCCTGGCGATCGGCGCGGCCACCACCTTGATGGCGACGCTCGGCGTGATGCTGGGCCGGCGGCTCGGGGTCATGATCGGCCAGCGCGCCGAGATGCTCGGCGGCGTGGTGCTGATCGGCATCGGTACCGCCATCCTCACCGAGCACCTGGGCCTGTGGTAAGGAGACCATGGTGAGCCCGACGTGAATCATCGGCCTCAGTGGCGATGGCCGTCGTACGACGCTTCCCCCACGTCATCGGCGCATCGGTCGTGGGGCTCGAGCTGAATGGTGGCGTGTTCCACGTCGAAGCGCTCGAGCAGCACCGCCTTGATCGCCACCAGCGCCTCTTCCCGGTCGGCGTTCTCCTCCAGCGCCGCGTGCAGCGACAGCAGATGACGCCCCGGGGTCAACGACCAGGCGTGCACGTGGTGAACATCGCGCACGGCGTCCAGCCGCTCGGGCAACTCGCGCTCGATGCTCGCCACATCCAGCGACTCGGGCGCACCCTCCAGCAGGATATGGCCGGATTCCCGAGTCAGGCGCCAGGCGCTGCGCAGGATCAGCGCCGCCACCAGCAGCGACAGCAGCGGATCGATGGGCGTCCAGCCGCTGGCCAGAATTACCAGGGCCGCGACGATGGCGGCCACCGAACCCAGCAGGTCACCGAGCACGTGCAGCGCCGCTCCGCGGATATTGAGATTGTCGCGATCGCCCAGGTGCAGGATGGCGAACACCGCCAGGTTGACCACCAGTCCCAGCACGGCAATGGCCAGCATCGGCGTCCCGGCCACCGTCACCGGCGAGACGAAGCGGCGCAGCGCCTCGATGACAATCCACACCACGATGGCGATCAGCGTCAGGCCGTTGACGAAGGCGGCGAGGATCTGCACCCGGTCGTAACCGTAGGTGCGTCGATGGTCCGCCGGACGCCGGCTGAGACGGGCGGCGAACCAGGCCAGGGCCAGCGCCGCCGTGTCGGTCAGCATGTGGCCGGCATCGGCGAGCAGCGCCAGCGAGCCGGAGAGGATGCCGCCCGCCACCTCGGCCACCATGAAGGCGCCGGTGAGGACGATCGCCCAACCCAGGCGCCGCTGGCTATCGGCGCCGGCGTGATGATGGTGATCATGTCCGTGAGCGTGATCGTGCGCCATGCGGCCTCCTCCCTACATTGCGGCCTCCAGCATAGCGCAAGCCTGCCATGCCATGCCCATCTTTACCTTTTTGGTGCATCCTGACACCATGTCGCACCCTTTTTGCGCACGAAAGCGACAATGAAGACCTATTTCAACAAGATGCGCGGTAACCGCTATCGCCGCGACGACATCGACTGGCGCGACGCCTGCTGGTCCTGGCTCGGCGCCTTCATCGGCATGAGCGCCGTGGCCTGGCTCGGCGAGCAGTGGCTGGCCCACCACCTGCTGATCGTCGGCTCCTTCGGCGCCACCTCGGTGCTGATCTACGCCGCCCCCGAGAGCCCCTTCGCCCAGCCTCGCAACGTGCTGCTGGGCAGCGTGCTGTCGGCGCTGATCGGCGTGGGCTGTTTCCAGCTGCTGGGTGCCACGGCACTGACCGTGGCCCTGGCGGTATCACTGGCAGTACTGGTGATGCAGCTGACCCAGACCGTGCATCCCCCCGGCGCGGCCGCCGCACTGATCGCGGTGATCGGAGGCCCCGAGGTTCACGCCCTGGGCTGGGCCTTCCCGCTGGTGCCGGTGGGGCTCGGCTGCGTGGTGATGCTGCTGGTCGCCATCCTCGTCAACAACCTGGCCCGCCACCGCCGCTACCCCCGCCACTGGTAGCCCGCCCAGGGTAGCGTCGCGGCGCTCTCAGCCGCCCCGGCAGTCGCGCGTCAGGTCACGCTCGGGCTGCAGCACCCGCGTCTCCACGCCCAGCACGCCCAGCACGGTATGGAACAGGTTGGCGTGGCTCGCTGGCCGCTTGGCCCGTTCGGCCAGGCAACTGTCGTCCAGCCCTGCCGTGGCGTCGAACCCGGCTGACGACCACCACACCATCGGCACATGGGTCTGCTCGTCGGGCGCGATGGCATAGGGCAGGCCGTGGAGATACAGCCCGTGCTCGCCCAGCGACTCGCCGTGATCGGCGACATAGAGCATCGCCGTGTCCACCCCCGGCAGGGATGCGAGATCCCCGATCAAGCCGTCGAGCAGCGCATCGGTGTAGCGCACGGCGTTGTCGTAGCTGTTCACCACCGCCTGGCGATCGCACTGGCTCAGCTCGGCGCTGTCGCAGGTCGGAGTATAGACGCGGTAATCATCGGGATAGCGGGCATAGTAGCTGGGGCCGTGGTTACCGAGCTGATGCAGCACCAGCACCGTATCCCGGTCGACGCCTTTGGCCACCCGGGCCGCCTCCTCGAACAGGGCACCGTCCAGGCATTCGCCGTCCGGGCACTGGGCGGGATGATCCTGCGCGGCGATCTGGCGCGTTTCCACGCCCTGGCAGACGCCCTTGCAGCCGGACTGGTTGTCCAGCCACAGCACCCGAAAACCGGCATGGGACAGCACGTCCAGCAGCGATTCGTGGCTCTTGATCTCGCGCTCGCTCTGTTCGCCGCGGCCGCCCGGCGCGAACATGCAGGGCACCGACACCGCGGTGCTGGTGCCGCAGCTGCTGACGTCGGTGAAATTGACCAGGTCACGCTCGGCCAACCGCGGCGTGGTCTGGCGTTCATAGCCGTCCAGCCCCCAATCGGCGGCGCGCATCGTCTCGCCGACCACCAGCACCAGCAGGCGCGGCTTGTCGCCCTCCACGCCCTTCACCGCATCCTCGCCGAGCGGCAAACGCTCGGCAGGCAGCGGATCGCTGGCCGCCATCACCTGCCCGGTAGACACCAGCGCGTTGCCCGGCGTGACCAGGTAGCGCAGCGCTGGCCGATTGCGCATCTCCGAGGACAGCCCCTGATAGCCGATCATCAGCGACGCCGCCAGCACCGCCACGGCGCCGACCAGATAGCCCGAGCGACGCAGCAGCGCCCTTGGCCAGCGGCTCGCCGTCAATCGCACGCGCCACAGCAGCAGTACCGGCAGGCCGGCATACAGCAGCAGGTACAGGGCAAATGACGGAGTCAGCAGCTCGCCGGCCTCGCGGGTGTCGGTCTGCAGCACGTTGTCGATCATGGTGGTATCGAAGTGCGTGCCATAGCGAGTAGTGAAGTAGTTCACCACCGCGGCGAGGATCACCAGCAGGCTCAGCAGCGGCCGCACCGTGTGGCGTGTCATGAACGGCACGAACACCACGAACTGCAGAACGGTCAACACCAGGGCCTCCACCGACAGGCTTTCCCAGGCGGCCACCGAAACGAGCGGCGCGTCCGCCAGCATGCCGTGCCAGAAAGGCCCGTTGTAGAGCAGCGTGAAGACCACGCAGACCAGCAGGGTCAGCGCTTCGGGGGACAACCGAGGAGACGGCAGCCAACGCCGGGTGCGACGAAAGCCCGGGGCATCGGGGAGTGACATCATGCGGGGGTCTCTGCGAGCGTAAGGGAGGTAACGGGTCGACCCGACAGCAGCCAATGGGCCGCCACGGCGCTGATCGTGGTGCACAGCATCAGCGTCCAGAGGTCATGGGAGAGAAAGTGAGCGCCGCGCAGCTGCTGGGCGACGCCGAAGACGAGCCCCAACCCCAGGCCGACGGCCAGCCCCCACCAGCGCCAGCGCGGCTGAACGGCCGTGAGGAAGGGAAACAGCGCGACCCAGGCATAGCCAGCGCTGGCATGCCCGGCGGGAAAACAGGCGGTGTCGGGAAAACCCGCCGGGCGCGCCTCGAACAGGCCGATGAACGGCGCCCAGCCACCGTAGCGCGTCAGGTCCCAGGGGCACTCCATGCTGACCAGCTGCTTGAGGGTCGATACCGCCAGCGTCGACCCGGCCACCGCCAGGAACAGGAACCACAGCGGGCGCCGCCAGGGGCGCAGCGGCGCCAGCCCGTGGCTCAGCGCCAGCGCCAGGATCACCGCGCCGCCCATGGCCTGGCTGAGATCGCGCCCGCCCTCATGCAACAGGGCCTCGGTGAGCGCACCATGGCGGAGCGACCACTCGCCGCCTTCGAGCCGGTAGAAGAAATCGGCGAGGCGGAAGTCGAGCCCCAGCCGCGCGAATGCCAGCATCAGCGCGGCAAAGCCCGCCCAGGCCAGCAGCAGGCGAGGCCAGAAGACAGACAAGCGAGACGGTGGCAGGGAAGTCGGCATGGTAGCCCCGAGGCGAGGAGGAAAACGCCACGTATCCTGCGCCTCCAGGCTTACCCGGGACTTAATCCAAACTTAACCAGGCCTTAACGTGGCCATGTTGCGGCGTCGCCGGGCAACGACTCCCGCCAAGCCGCGATTGTCGGCTACCATGGCGCCAGACGGGGCACGCCGCTCTGCCAGGCCGCCCGCCTCTCATCTGCACGACTGTTCTGCACATTCAGGAAGCGCCTCGACAATGACGTCCGCCGACATCCCCCGCTCCGACCCCGCCGCGTCCCCCGCCCTTCCGGACGTGCTCGCCGGCCCTATCCTGCGCCGCGTCGACCCGAATCGCCTGCGGATCTGGCTGGTGGGCTCGCGCCACCTGGAAGGTAAGCTGCTGCTGCATCCCGCGGGTCACGGCCCGCGACGGCTGAGCCTGAACGGGCACCGTGTCCGGCGCCTGCCGCTGGGCCGCCATGCGGTGCTGCACCTGATCGATGTGGCGCTGGAGACGCCGCTGCCCACAGGCGTGGTGATTGACTACGACCTGCGGCTGGCCACCGCCGGGGGCGGCGAGACCGGCATCGCCGACTGGGCGCCGCACCTGCTGCACGAGGGCGCGCACCGCCCCTGCTTCGTGCTGGCCGAGAGCCATCGTCGCCTGCTGCACGGCTCCTGTCGCCGGCCCCACCATGACGGCCCGGACGCCCTGGTGCGTGCCGACGCCTGGCTCGCCGAGCGCCGCGACGACGCCGAGGCCTGGCCGGCCTGGCTGCTGATGACCGGCGACCAGGTCTACGCCGACGACGTGGCCGGCCCCACCCTGGTGGCGATCCACGCCCTGATCCATCGCCTGGGCCTGTTCGACGAGTCGCTGGAAGGCGCCACCGTCGCCGACAGCCAGGGCCTCTACGCCGCCGAGTCGACCTACTACCGTCGCGAGGCGCTGCTGCCCGACGTGGCCAGCAGCGCCGATCTGCGCGAACGCTTCTTTGCCGGCGCCCGCAAGCCGGTGTTCACCTCGGCCCACGCGCACAATCACCTGATGACCTTCGCCGAGGTCATCGCCATGTACCTGCTGGTGTGGTCGCCCGTGCCCTGGCGACTGGTGACGATGGCACCGCCGGCGCTGGACGAGGCGAACGCCGAGGCCTTCGCCAACGAGACGGCGATCATGGAACGCTTCGTGGAGGGACTACCGGCGACCGCCCGACTGCTCGCCCATGTGCCGTCGCTGATGATCTTCGACGACCACGACGTCACCGACGACTGGAACCTCACCGCCGACTGGGAGGCCTGCGCCTACGGCCACCCCTTCTCGAGGCGCATCCTCGGCAACGCCCTGCTGGCCTATCTGCTGTGCCAGGGCTGGGGCAACGATCCGGACCGCCTGGCGGTGCCGATGGACGAGGCCGCGGCCCTGCTCGACGCCGCCGAGGCGGCCGACGGCTGGCTGCCCGCCGAGGCGCATGACACCTGTATCCGTCACCTGCAGCGCTTCGAGGGCTGGGAATTCCAGGTGCCGGGCACGCCCAAGCTGGTGGTGCTGGACACCCGCACCCGCCGCTGGCGCAGCGAACGCAGCCCGCGCAGGCCGTCGGGGCTGATGGACTGGGAGGCACTCTCGGACTTCCAGCAGCAGCTGCTCGACGCCCCCTCGGTGATCATCGTCTCGCCGGCGCCGATGTTCGGCGTCAAGCTGATCGAGAGCATCCAGAAGCTGTTCACCCTGATCGGCAAACCACTGCTGGTGGACGCAGAGAACTGGATGGCACACCGCGGCGCGGCCAGCGTGATGCTCAACATCTTCCGCCACTCGCGCACCCCGGGGCACTACGTCGTGCTGTCCGGCGACGTGCACTACTCCTTCGCCTACGACATCCGCATCCGCCATCGCCGCTCCGGCCCACGCATCTGGCAGATCACCTCCAGCGGGCTCAAGAACGCCTTCCCCGACACCCTGCTGGATGCCTTCGACCGCGCCAACCGCTGGCTCTACGCGCCGCGCTCGCCGCTCAACTGGTTCACCCAGCGCCGGCCGATGCGCATCAAGCCCCGCGACCCGGACCGTGCCCGGGCCGGGGAACGGCTGTGGAACGGCGCCGGCATCGGCCTGGTGGAGCTCGACGACCAGGGGTGCCCCAGCGAGATCCGCCAGCTCGACGCCCGAGGCTTCGACGTGACCTTCCCGCCCCCGCCGGACAAGGACTGAGCGGGGACGGTACGGCCGGATTCCGAACGGATCAGGCCACGGCGCTGCGGCCGGCCGCGCGACGCCGCACCAGGGCGTCCACCGTCGCCATCACGATCAGCGAGGCGCCGACCAGCGGGAACAGCACCCCGCCGATGGCCAGCAGCGCCAGCACGCCACGCAGCGGACGGGTATCGGCGGGTGCCGGCGGCACGCCCAGCCGCCCGGTCGGGCGGCGCTTCCACCACATCACCGCCGAGGATACGCACAGCAGCACGATACCGGCGCAGGCCAGCGCCAGGATCAGCTGGTTGGCCAGGCCGTACTGCTGCCCCAGGTGGACGTTGATGCCCCACTCCAGGCCACGCCCCAGCGGGCCATAGTCGGCGTAATTCATGTCGAGCAGCGCCTCGCCGCTGTACTGGTCGAGATGCACCACACGCTGACGGCTCAGGTCGTCCGGATAGACCGAGCCGGTGTAGACGCCCTCGGGCCCGCCCGGCAGGCTCACTGCATAGCCCGGCGCCAGACCCAGGCCGTCGAAGGTCGCCACCGCACGGTCGAGGCCGATCGCCGCCGCACCCGCGCCCTCGACGTCCGAGATCGGCAGCTGCGCCTGCTCCAGCGACCAGCTGGTGGCCTCGCGCTCGGCCAGGCGCGCCTCGGACATTGGCACGTTGACGCGCACCCCGTCCGGATAGCCGAAGTTATGGCCGTTGGCCAGTTCGTTGACCTTGCTGCCCCACACCGTCGACCAGGGCATGCCGGTGACCGCCAGGAACAGAATGATCCCGCCGACGAAGAGACCGGTCACCGCGTGCAGGTCACGCCAGAACACTCGCTTGCCCGGCCGGCCGCGCACCGTCACCACGCCGCCGCGCCGGCCCCGCGGCCACCAAAGGTAAAGGCCGGTCAGCACCAGCAGGATCGCCCAGCCGCCGACGATCTCGATGACCATGCTGGCGGTGGTGCCGAAGTAGGAGAGGCTGTGCAGGGAGCGCACCAGCCACATCACGGTGCCGCGATAGGGCATCTGTCCGGTCACCTCGCCGTCATAGGGGTCGACGAACACCGCCACCCGGCTGCCGTCCGGGCGCGTGACGTCGACCTCGGCGGCCTGCGTCGCGGAGGCCGGCGGCACGTAGCGGAACGCCTCGCCGTCGACCGCGGCCAGCGCCGCATCGCGCTGGGCGCTCGCCTCCACCGTGGCGACCTCACGCGCCTCGACCGTCATCAGGTCGGCGTGCCACCAGCGGTCGATGGAATCGTGGAAGAGGTAGAGGGCACCGGTGACCGCCAGGGAGATCAGAAACGGGATGACGATCAGCCCGGCATAGAAATGCCAGCGCCAGACGGCGCGATAGAGGTCCTGCGCTTTGTTGCTCATATGAGACTCGCTCGAAGGAATCAGGGCACGCACGCCCTCGCCACTCGTCTCGGGGACGGCGGCGATCGGTGGCGTTGCGCGTTACATCAGGGGGTCACGAGCGACGCAGGGGTGGGGCACGCGTCGGCGCCTGGGGAAAGACCGCGGGGCCGCCGTGGGCGGCGCGGGTCGCCACCACCGGGGCGGTAATGGCCTGGGCGGCCAGGGGCGGCACGCTCGGCAGCATCGCCGACAGCACCGGCATCTGCTGGAACAGCGTGCAGTAGCCGCAGGCCGGGTGCCAGTGGTGCGTCGACGATGAGGCGGTAGCGTCCGCCTCGACCGCCATTGCCATCACGCCCGGCTTCGCCATGTCCATGGCGTGTCCGGCGTGATGGTGCCGCTCGGCGGCGCTCAGTTGCCCGATCAGCGGCCCCAGCACCAGCAGCAGCATCGCCAGCAGCGCGAGGCGCGCGGCCGGACGGCGATGACGGTGCAGGACGTGGAAGGGGGTCATGGGGCGGCGTCGGTGGCGATGGAGGAAGGCCACAGGATAACGCAGTCGCGCCGCGCACTCGGCAGGCGAGCGCGCGGCGCCTTGTCGCAGCAGATGGCCCTGGGCTCCATCACCGGCATCCATCGGTGCGGCGACGCCGCCACAGCGCCACGCCGCCGGCCAGCAGCGCCCAGGCATAAAGTGCCGCCACGCTGTCATCGAGCACGATGCCTACACCGCCGACGATGCCCTCGGCCTGGGTGACCGGCGGCGGCTTGGTGGCATCCAGCAGGCGGTAGGCGGCGAAGGCCCCCGCCATGACCAGCGGCTGGCGGGCCGCCGCCTGCCCCAGCACCGCCACCGGGAAGGCGACGATCTCGTCGAGCACGATGCGGCCGTCGTCCTTGCCGCCCAGGGTATCCGAGGCCACCTGGCAGAGCGGCATCGCCACCACCAGCAGTATCGCTGCCACGCCGAGCTGCCAGCGGCGCGAGCGCCCGAGCAGCCACCAGGCCAGCGGCAGCGCCAGCAGCGAGCCCACGGTGCCCGAGGCCCAGGGAGAGAGCCCCAGGCCGAAGCCGGTGGCCAGCCATATCACCAAGGTGTCCATCGTCATGGGTCCCTACATGACCGGCACGCCGATCAGCGGACCGTGCAGCCAGAAAGCGAATAGTGCATAGGCAGCCACGCCGATCACCAGAGTGGCAAGGGTGCCCCCGCCGGTCGGGGCCACCGGCGCCGGAGCGGGTCGCCGGCGGGCGGCACGGAAGTCGAGGATCGCCCACGCCAGGAAGGCGCCGAAGAAGACGATATCGCCGAGCCGGCCGTTGACCAGCAGGTGAGAAAACGCCCACAGCTTGACGCCGAGGATCATCGGATGACGCAGCCGAGCCTTGAGATGGTTTCGCGGCACGTAGGCCGCCGCCGCCAGCACGAAGGCCGGGATCATCAGCAGCATGACCAGGTGCCGCAGGGCCAGCGGCGGCGTCCACAGCGTGGGCGAATCGAGTCGCATCTGGCCGAAGCCCCAGATCGCCAGCGCCAGCCCCAACAGCGACACCAGGCTATAGAGGGCTTTCCAGCGATTCTCTCCCCACCGGGCGATGCGCTCGCGGCGCCAGTCGTCGGCGACGATGCGCACGGAGTGCACACCGAGAAAGAGCACGAGGCCGAGCATCATCACGGTCATGGCGGAAGGGCTCCTCGAATCAGCGAGTTGTCGACCCGGCGAAGGGTAGCCGCAGGGGCCGGCAGACACCAGCCCCGACCAGACGTCAGGCGCGTAGCACGTAGCGAAGGATCTCCACCACCTGGGCCGGGCTGGTCGCCCAGGCCATGGCGGCGGCGTCCACTTCCTTGAGCGGATGCACGATCTCCTCGCTGTGCAGGGTCACGTAGGGCTTGCCCAGGGCCGCGCAGTAGCCGGCATCGAAGGCCGCGTTCCACTGCTTGTACTTGTCGCCGAAGCGCACCACCACCAGGTCGCTCTGCTCGATCAAGGTCTTGGTGCGGATGGCATTGACCTTGGACGACTTGTGATCGCGCCAGTAGCCCTCGCTCTGCGGACCGAGATGGTCGCCGGCGGCATCGCTGGCGTCATGGTCGGTGACCGGCGCGGTGAAGGCGATGTCGAGGCCGGCATCCCGGGCGCCGCGCTGGATCTCCTCGCGCCAGTCGGTATGGATCTCGCCGGACAGATAGACGGTGAAGCTCATGATTCCTCCTCAGGGGGCCGGCTCGCGGCCGGTCTTGTCGATCGAAAGCCCTATCTTACGTCATCGATTTTTGTACACAAAACAAACCGTCTCATGTACCCATCCGCACGACGCTTCGACAAGGCCCGGTTCCGCACCGCATCATGGTCCAGATACGGTTACCGATCCACGACAACGGCACTCCCCATGGCCCTCGACACCACCGATCTCAATCGCCGCATGACCCACTTCGACGACCACGACGATCTGTGGCTGTTCGGCTACGGCTCACTGATCTGGAAGGCCGACTTTCCCTACCTGGAACGCCGACCCGCGCGCATCCACGGCTGGGTACGCCGCTTCTGGCAGGGCTCCCACGACCACCGCGGCACCCCCGAAGCCCCGGGCCGGGTCGCTACCCTGGTGGCCGAGCCGGGTGCCGTTTGCGCGGGCATGGCCTATCGCATCACCCCGGCGACCCTGGCGCCGCTCGACGTGCGCGAGAAGAACGGCTACCTGCGCGAGATCACCCCGCTGCAGTTCGACGACGGCACCACCGCGAAGGGCCTGACCTACATTGCCACCTCTGACAACGCCGCCTTTCTCGGCGAGGCCGACGTCGATGCCATGGCCCGCCAGATCGCCGCGGCCCACGGCCCGAGCGGCCCCAATACCGACTACCTGCTGAACCTCGAGACGGCGCTGGCCGAGCTCGGCGTGGTGGAGCCCCACGTCAGTGACCTCGCCCGACGCGTGCGGCACGTGTTGCCCTCGCCGCCCGATCGCCAGCCGGTCTGAGTGCCTGCCCCCTCCAAAGCCGACGAAAAGGCGCCTTAGCATGTACAATAAGGCCCTGATCTCACGGCAGCCGGCGACGCCCCGATGTCGACCCTGACCGCGTCCGGCGCGCGAGGCCATTCCACCAGCACGAACATGGGAAGAGTGATGAGCGACAAGATTCAGGTGGCGTCCCCACTGGTCATCCTGCACGGCGACGAGATGGCACAGGTGGCCTTCGAGAAGATCATTGACACCTTCGTGACCCGGCCGCTGGCAATCGACCTGGTCGAGATCGACCTGACCGCCGAGAACCGGCTGGTCACCAACGGCCAGGCCGTGACGGACGCCATCGACGCGCTCAATCGCCACGGGGTCGGCATCAAGAACGCCGGCATGACGGTCAACCGCGAGCAGCGCGACGCCCTGCTGGCCAAGCATCCCGAGCTCGACGCCGGCACCCTCAACCCGCTGGCCACCAAGTCGCCCAACGGCGCGATCCGCAAGGGCATCGGCGGCAACATCACCCGCGAGGACATCGAATTCCGCAACCTCAAGGTCGACCGGCCGGCCTGGATCGGCCGCGACATCGAGGTCGAGACCATGGAGCACGGCGGCACCAAGGACAGCTACAACGCGCTGTCCTCGGCCACCGGCATCGTCAAGCTGCTGTTCGTGGGCAAAAGCGGCGACCCGGTCGAGCTGCATCGCCGCGAAGTCAACAAGGGCGACCCCTGGCTGCTGGCCACCAACGACCTGGAAGACGTCAAGGCCTGGGCCCACCGCTTCTTCCAGCGCGCCCTCGACGAGAAGCGCGACATCTATCTGGGCCTCAAGGACACCGTCATCGCTGGCTACGACGGGGTGATGCGTGCCGCCATCGAGGACATCTACCGGACCGACTACCAGGCCAAGGCCGAGGCCCTGGGGCTCGCCTACCACTACGAGCTGATCGACGCCCAGGCCGCACGCCTGGTCGCCAACCCGCCCGAGCGGGCGCTGTGGGGCGTGCCGGACAACAACACCGGGCGCAAGCTCTACAAGCTGGTGGAACAGCTCAAGCGCTACGGCATTCCCGAGCGCAAGGCCCAGGTGTCGATCTCGCGGATGAGCGCCGGCGGCGGCGACCAGTACGGCAGCTTCAATGCCCCCGCCGCCGAGGACGGCATCCTCAAGGTGGTGGTCGACGGCGAGGAGAAGCACGCCCGTCACGTCAAGCAGGGCGACCCCATCCTGCTGATGTCCAACGATCGTGCGGCGATCAAGGACTGGGTGCTGCAGGTATTCCGCGATGCGTCGCACAAGGGCAAGGAGGTCTACTTCGGCCTCAAGCGCGAGTACATGGACTACGACGAGGTGTTCAGCGACGTCATCACCGAGGCGCGCCGCGAGCTGGCCAAGGCCGACACCCCGCCGCCGTCGTTCATGATCATGCGACCCTCCAGCCAGCTGATCAAGATGATCACCGACCCGCCCCGCAACGCCCTCTATCCGGCCCAGAACCTCGACGGCGACATCTTCTCCGACATCTCCGCGGCGCTCGGCGGCAGCCTGGCCACCGCCAGCTCGATCATCGAGAGCAAGAACGGCACCATGCTGTTCGAGGCGCCCCACGGCACCGCCCATGACCTCTACCTCAAGTATCTGGAGAGCGACGGCAAGGAAGCGCACTTCAACTCCTCCGCGCTGATCTACGCCGTGGGCAACGCCCTGGAAACGCTGGCCGACCGCGAAGGCAACGCCGCGCTGGGCGACTACGCGGTTCGCCTCAAGGCGGCACTGATCGACACCATCGGCGACGGCATCGTCACCGGCGACCTCAAGGGCAAGACCACCGACCCGGCCGCCGAGACCGTGGTCGACATGCACGGTTTCCTGGACGCCGTGAAAGCGCGCCTGACGGCGTGAGTCGACGCCCTTCTCTAGCGCTCTGACGCGGAGCCCGTGCCCTCAACACGACGACGGCGCGGGCCATGCCCACGCCGTCGTGACCGCGTCATCGCGCCGCGTGACGATGGCGAATCGGCTCAGCGCCAGAAGCCCCGATGGGGCACAGCCGCTTCAGCCTCCAGCATCGGCCCGAGGACCTCGACACCACGCTGGCCACGCACGAACACTTCGCGACAGGGCAGCGAGAAGGTCGGGTTCTCCTCATGGTCACCGGTCAGGCCGAGCAGGCTATGCTCCGCCAGGGCATAGACCACCCGACCGATGTTGCACCAGTAGATGGCCCCGGCACACATGCAGCAGGGCTCGGCACTGGAATAGAGGGTGCACTCGGCCAGCGCCTCCGGGGGCAACAACTTGGCGGCCTCGGCGGCGGCGACCAGCTCGGCATGCTGAGTCGGATCCCCTTCGGGAGGCATGGAGTTGTTGCCTGCCGTGGCGATGATATTGCCGTCCCGGTCCGCCACCAATGCGGCGAAGGGATGCCGACCGGATTGCTTGGAAATCTCGGAGAGGCGGATGGTCTCGCGCAGCAGCTCAAGGTCGGTCTGGCTGACGCCTTGCTGTGGGGCTTTGATCGCGGTGGTCATGGGAAATCTCCTTGGTTGACCATGGATGTCTTGACGACGCTTCAGGACGATTCAGCGGGCCGTTCTGCCGCTTCGGGCTCGGCCTGCCGGGGATTGAGGATCAGGTTGAGCACCACCGCGGTGATGGCGCCGAGGAAGATGCCGCTGTCGAGTACCAGGCGCAGTGGGCCGTCCAACTGGGCGAAGAGCGCCGGGAAGGACATCGGCAGCACGCCGACACTGATCGACACGGCCACCAGGATAGCGTTGTTGGTGCCCTCGAAACGTACCCGGGCCAGCTCCTGGATGCCCGCCATGGTGGTCATGCCGAACATCACGATGGCGGTGCCACCGAGAACCGGGGCTGGCACGCAGGCGATCAGGGCGCCGAACTTGGGGAACAGTCCCATCAGAATCATGATCACGCCGGCAACGGCCACCACGTAACGGCTCTTGACCCGGGTGAGCGCGATCAGGCCCGTGTTCTGGGTGAAGGCGTTATAGGGGAAGCTATTGAAGACGCCGCCCATCAAGGTCGTCAGTCCATCGGCACGGAAGGTATTACCCAATGTCTGCTGAGTGGTCTCCCGACCGACCAGCTTGCCGATCGCCAAGCAATTGCCGGTGGTCTCGGCCATGATCACGATCATCGCCAGCATCATGATCAGGATCGGCATCGGGGCGAAGGACGGCAGGCCGAAGGCGAAGGGCGCGCTGATATCGAACCAGCCGGCCTCGGCCACGGCAGTGAAGTCGGTGAGACCCATCGCCATGGCGATCAGGGTGCCGACGATCAGGCCCAGCAGCACGCTCATGTTGCCCAGCAGCCCCTTGAAGCGGGCGTAGATGCCCACGGTGATCACCACGGTGACCAATCCCAGCAGCAGGTTGGCCGGGGCGCCGAAGCCTTCGGCATCGGGATTTCCACCGCCGAGCCAGATGGCGGCCGCCGGCATCAACGAGACGCCGATGATGGTAATCAGTGAGCCGATCACCACCGGCGGGAAGAAGCGCAGCAAACGGCTACAAAGCGGCGCCAGCAGCATCACGCAGAATCCCGAGGCGATGACCGCGCCGAACACATGAGTGATGCCATATTGCTGACCGATCATCACCATGGGGGCCAAGGCGATGAACGAACAGCCCTGGATGAACGGCAGCCGAGCGCCGAACTTCCAGAACCCCAGGGTCTGCACCAGGGTGGCCGCTCCCGAAGTCAACAGATTGGCATTGATCAGCAACACGACCTGGGCGGACGACAGCCCCAGGGCATTGCCGAGGATCAAGGGCACCGCCACGGCGCCAGCGTACATCACCAGTACGTGCTGCAGGCCGAAGGACGCAAGTTCTCTGACGGGTAATATCTCGTCCACCGGGTGGACGGCATGGGAGTCGCGCATATGTCTTCCCCTCGTTGTTGTACTTGTCGTTGCTGAAGGATCCCGGCCGGGACACTCGACGCCCGGGGCCGACGCTCGGGGTCAACGCAATAATCTCGCCGTTCTACTTATGAAAAAAGTTAGATACCATCAAATTTATTGATGCTATAAAAACCACGCGAGACTCGATGATGCCCTTCTCCCTGGAGCAGCTACGGACGTTCGGCGAAGTCGCCCGGCACGGCTCCTTCTCCGCCGCCGCCCGTCGTCTGGGCAAGACCCAGTCCGCGGTGAGCATGGCCATCGCCAATCTGGAGGTCGACCTGGCCGTGACGCTGTTCGACAGGACGAGCCGCGCCCCGCGGCTGACTCCCGAGGGCGAATCGCTGCTGCTCGACGCCGAGCTGATTCTGGCCCGATGCCAGGACCTGGAGGCCCACGCCAACAGCCTCGGCGACCGTCATCCGCCTAGGCTCACCCTGGCGGTAGAGATTCCCTACGCCAGCATCATCCGGGCCCTCGAGGCCTTCGAGGCCGCCTATCCCCACGTCGACCTGGAGATCCGCAACCCCATCCACGGCGACGTCTCCGAGCAGATGGCCAGCGGTGACATTGACTTCGGTATCGCGTTCTCGCAGCCCAGCTATCCCGAGACGGTGGCCTTCACCCAGCTCGGCAAGCTGGTGATGGCCCACGTCTGTCACCGAGATCATCCCTTGGCGCACCTCGACCCGGTCGGCTTCACGGCGCTGCGCAGCCATCGCCACCTGGTGTTCTCCTCCCACGACAACACCCTGCCAAGCTCGGAATACCTCAAGGCGACCAAGACCTGGAAGGCGGAAAGCTACTTCGCGCTGATCGAGATGGCAAAGCACGGCCTGGGTTGGGCGACGCTACCGCGCCAACTGGTGAGGCGAGAGCTCGAGGAGGGCATCCTGGTGGAACTGCCGCTGGCGGCCTACCCCCATACCGACTGGCTGGTCGGGGTCGACCTGCTATGGAACAAGCAGAAGCCGAGCGGCGAGGTGGAGGCCTGGCTGCGGCGGCGGCTCACAGAAAATGCGATATTCGAGTACGACAGTCGCGGCAACAAGACCACCTTCTAGGAGGCCCGCTCGTGACCACCCTGCTGATCTACGTCGCCGCCGCCCTTGCCGAGATCGCCGGCTGCTTCAGCGTCTGGGCCTGGTGGCGGCTCGGCGCCACGGCGCTGTGGCTGCTGCCGGGGCTGGCCAGCCTGGCACTGTTCGCCTGGCTGCTCAGTCTCTCCTCGGCCGACTACGCCGGGCGCGCCTATGCCGCCTACGGCGGCGTCTATATCGTCGCCTCGCTCTCGTGGCTATGGGCGGTGGAACATCGCCTACCCGACCGCTGGGATCTGCTCGGCGCTGCCCTGTGCCTGGCCGGCGCCGGGATCATCCTGCTTGCGCCGCGGGCCAGCTGACGACCGCTGTCTCACTGCCGGCGTCACTTTGGCCGAATCTTCCAAGTCTGCCCCACGACGCCGACATGAAAGTGACATAGAATCTTCCGGCGCACTGACCCCTGAACCAAGCCATGCCAACCCGCCCCAAGGCATCAGGCACTCCGCCAGAGGCGCCCTGGCGTATGTTTTCTCCTACAGAGAGGCTCGACCGCACGGACGTCACGTGCCATACATCGCGCATCCAATATCAAGATCACGACGTATAGGATGTATCACCCTATACGTCAGTGGACCGAACAGACGACACCTATGAACAACATGGCTTCCGTTGCGCTGGGCATGTCCATGGACACTCCCTCCGACAGCACCATCCTCTTCTCACCAGGCCCCAGCAACACCTTCATCCTGCTGTGCAGCTGCGGCAATAGCGAGGTTTCCCGGGATCGACATGCCTGGGAGCACTTCCGGCCCGATTTCGAGCGGGACCGCTGTCGCTGCCTGGCATGCGGCCTCGACGTTGCACTGACCTACAACGACGACCCCCGCCTGCATTTCCGCAAGCCCTGAACGGACAGCCACACCACAATATCTCGCTGTCACCAGCTGCATATTCCGATAGATTTCCTGCCTTGGATCGAAACCAAAGTCTTACCCCCTTCCCCAGGGCGACGATGATAGAATGCGCGCGCCTGCCGGGAGCCCCCGGGCAATCCCCGGGCGCGCCATCGATGGCCCCACCCCTGCGACCGATTTGCCCCACCCTGGCCACGCGCCGCGGTGATGGCGTGTCGTGAGGCCACCGCCTGGCCTGCCGGCTCCCGACCGTTCATGCATTCCGTGATTCCACAAGAGACACCCCATGATCGCCACCCTCAATACTCTGGGCCGCCCGCTGCTGCGGCTGGGGCTGATCCCCCAGATCGCGCTGGGCATCGTTGCCGGCCTGCTGCTCGCCACCTTCGCGCCCGATACCGCCCGGGCGGCTTCCCTGCTCGGCCAGGTCTTCGTCTCCGCTCTGAAGGCGGTGGCCCCGGTGCTGGTCTTCGTGCTGGTGGCGGCAGCGATCGCCAACCACCGCCAGGGCCAACCCACCCATATCCGCTCGGTGCTGGTGCTGTATCTCATCGGCACCCTGGTGGCGGCGCTGGTCGCCGTGGCGGCGAGCTTCGTGTTCCCGACCACCCTGGCGCTGGACGCTCCCGCGGCGAGCGGCACGCCGCCCGGCGGGGTCATCGAGATCCTGCGCAACCTGCTGCTGAGCGCCGTGGCCAACCCGGTCGGCGCGCTGATGGAGGCCAACTTCATCGCCATCCTGGCCTGGGCCATCGGCCTGGGGCTGATGCTGCGTCGCGCCGCCGACAGCACCCGCACCGCCCTCAACGACCTCTCCGAGGCCGTATCGGGCATCGTGCGCCTGGTGATCCGCTTCGCGCCGCTGGGCATCCTCGGGCTGGTCGCCAATACCCTGGCCGAATCCGGCATCGGCGCCCTGCTCGACTACGGCCGCCTGCTGCTCGTCATCGTCGGCTGCATGCTGTTCGTGGCGTTGGTCACCAACCCGCTGATCGTGTTTCTGAAAACTGGCCGCAACCCCTACCCGCTGGTCTTCACCTGCCTGCGAGGCAGCGCCATTACCGCCTTCTTCACTCGCAGCTCGGCGGCCAACATCCCGGTCAACCTGGAGCTGTGCAAGCGCCTCAAGCTGCACGCCGACACCTACTCGATCTCGATCCCGCTGGGCGCGACCATCAACATGTGCGGTGCCGCCATCACCATCACCGTGATCACCCTGGCCGCCGCCCACACCCTGGGCATCCAGGTCGATTTCGCCACCGCGCTGCTGCTGTGCATCGTCTCGGCGCTGGCCGCCTGCGGTGTCTCCGGCGTGGCCGGGGGCTCGCTGCTGCTGATTCCCATGGCCGCCAGCCTGTTCGGCATCTCCGCCGATGTGGCCATGCAGGTGGTGGCGATCGGCTTCGTGATCAGCGTGGTGCAGGACTCCACCGAGACCGCGCTGAACTCCTCCACCGACGTGCTGTTCACCGCCGCGGCCTGCCGCGCCGACGGCAAGACCGACGAGGGCTGACCCCTCACCCGCCTGGCCGCACGGCGGCCAGGCGGGTCCTGCCACCCCACTCCCCTTCCTCGCCCCCTGGCTAGCCCTCGGGCGCGCCGCGGCCAGCACCGCTGTCCGGCACCCCGCCTCCGACGCCGACCTCTCGCTCCCCCAACCGCTGCCGCAGGCAGGCGAGGAAGGCCTTCACCTTGCGATTGCCCCGGGAGTGTTGCGGGTAAAGCGCATGCACCCAAGGCCCGAAAGCGCTCAACACCCGCCACTGATCGATGCTCACCTCGACCAGCTCCCCGGTTTCCAGGTAGTGCGTCACGCTCCAGGTAGGTGCGAACTGCAGGCCCTGCCCCGCTAGCAGGCAGCCGAGCAGGAAGTCGTAGTTGTCGCTGGCCATCCTCGGCACCGGCTGCTGGAGGCGCATCGAGCGACCATTCATCTCCACCCACCAATAGCGGCGACTGAGCAGCGGATTGCGCAGAATCAGCCAATCATGCTCGGCGAGGTTATCCAGGGTGACCTTGCGCCCCTGGCGCTCGAGATAGGCCGGGCTGGCACACAGCACTACCCGGTTCTCCATCAGCGGCTGTGCGATCACTCCCGGCAGGTCGGTGGGCCCGTCGCGCACGGCCAGGTCATAACCACCCTCGATCACGTCGTGGGTCGGGTCATGCAGGTCGACTTCCAGGCGAACCTGGGGATGCGCGTCCAGGAAACGACAGCAGGCCTCCTGCAGGAAGGCCGGGCCAAACGATGGCGGCGCGGTGAGGCGCAGCCGACCGCGCAGTTCATTCTGCAGTTCCGCCACCTCCTCGTTGGCGAGCTGCAGCTGGGTAAGGGCCTGGCGAGTACCTTCCAGATAGGTCTGGCCCGCCTCGGTCAACGCCATGCGTCGAGTCGTGCGCTCGAACAGCCGGGTGCCCAATTCCGCCTCGAGCTGCGCCACCGCCTTGGTGACAGCCGAAGGAGTCTTGCCGAGCCGTT
Organism: Halomonas organivorans; assembly: GCF_014192055.1. GTDB lineage: Bacteria > Pseudomonadota > Gammaproteobacteria > Pseudomonadales > Halomonadaceae > Halomonas > Halomonas organivorans. The sequence goes on from NZ_JACHXM010000014.1 coordinate 76,000, forward strand.
CGGCCGCGCGGCTGAAGCTGCCCTGGTCGGCAGCCGCCACGAACATGGTCAGCGCGGTCAGCTTGTCCATGAATTTGTTCCTATCAGGAAAAAAAGTTGTGTCGAAAACGATGATGATCGATCGCCCCGAGCTTGGCTAGCCTAGGGACTCTCAACAACAACAGCGAGGAAAAGGACGATGAGGCGCCGAAAATCGCCCTGCGTGCGGCCCCACCAGTCTTTTCCTGATCGGCAACAATGATCACTCTCAGTCCATGCCGTCACGCTGCCCCGCTTTTTCCTCCAGGAGTTTCCCGCATGAACGTTCATTCCTTCGTCACCGAGATGCGTGACCCAGTCGAGCGCGGCCGACGAATCGGCGAACGCTGGGCCGAGCAGATCCGCCACACCACCGGGCTCTACCTCGACTTCCTGCCCCGCGTCGGCGTGAGCCCCGAGCGCGTGCGGCGCATCGGCGACGATAGCCTGGGCGCACTCGAGGCGTGGTGTCCTGAACTGGCCAAGGAGGTAATGGCCATGGCCGCCGGCGCCGACCTGCCCTTCTGGCAACTGGCAAGCCTCAATGCCCGCACCGAGATCCTCGCCGCCATGCCGCCCACCGAGGGCGAGTGCTCCACCAGCGTCTTCTCCCCGGCGGACGGCCAGCCGCCTCGCACCCTGCAGACCTGGGACTGGCACGACAGCCTGGCCCCCGAGGGGCTGCTGCTGCAGCTGACCAGCCGTCGCGGCCTCACCGTCAAGCTGTTCACCGAGTTCGGCATGCTGGGCAAGATCGGCGTCAACAGCGCCGGCCTGGGGCTGCACTTCAATATCCTCCATCACGAGAGCGACCACGATGGCGGCGGCGTGCCGGTGCACGCCGTGGCACGTCGCCTGCTCGAGGAGGCCACCAGTGTGCAGGAGGCCATCGACCTGGCTCGCACCGCGACGCTTGGTGCCTCCACCGTGCTGACCGTGTTCTCGTGCCACGACCAGGCACCCAAGGCGGCCTGCATCGAGCTCAGTCCCGCCGGAGTGGCCGCCGTACCGCCGCGAGAGGACGGCTGGCTGCTGCACACCAACCACTTCCTGGACCCGGTGCTCAGCCAGGGCGAGCGCACGCCGGACACGCTGACCACCTATGACCGGCTGGCCCATCTCGAGGCCATGGCCGGCGACATGGCCAGTAGCGACGTGCGAGCCAGAGCCCAGGCGATGTGCGGCTCCGCCGGCGACCGGGCGCCCATCTGCATGCACGCCGACATGTCTCTGCCCGATAGCGAACGCTGGGAGACCCTGATCAGCATCGGCATCGACACCCGCGGCGGCGTCCTCGAATACGCCGCGGGGAATCCCGCGCACCTGGCAAGCCAGGGACCACAACGCTTCTGACGGTTCGCCGTCACCTGCGGCCCCGGGGCATGCGCCCGGGTCCCGAACCCACCCGGTGCCCACGCCAAGTCTGCCTCGACCCGGTATAGTCGAGCGCACACGGCCGGCGGCACAGCATCGAAAAGCGGACAACAACAATGCTTGAGACGAACACCACACCGGCAGCGTCCCGGTCGGCCTTCAAGACCTTCTGCGTGTCGGGGATCGGCACCGCACTCGAGTTCTACGACTTTGTCATTTACGGCATTGCCGCCGCTCTCGTCTTCCCGCAGCTCTTTTTCCCGGACCTGGATCAGTTGACCGGCACCCTGATCGCCTTTGGCGCCTTCGGGGCCGGCTTCTTCGTCCGCCCCCTGGGCGGCGTGATCTGCGGCCACTTCGGCGACAAGATCGGGCGCCAGAAGGTGCTGGTCCTCACTCTGGTGCTCATGGGGCTGTGCACCTTCCTGATCGGCTGCTTGCCGACCCATGCCAGCCTGGGGATCTGGGCGCCGGCTCTCCTGGTGCTGCTACGTCTGGTGCAGGGCTTCGCCGCCGGCGGCGAATGGGGAGGCGCCGCCCTGTTCGGCATCGAATCGGCCCCTGCCGGGCGTCGGGGACTCTGGGGCAGCTTCACCAGCATGGGAATCGGCATCGGCGGTATCTTCGCGTCGTCCATCTTCGCCATCACCAGCGCCGCCGCCGATGGCGACCTGGTCAGCTTTGCCTGGCGCATCCCCTTCTGGCTTGGCGGTCTCCTGTTGCTGGTGGGGCTGTATGCGCGACTGCGCAGCACGCCGGACACGCCGCCGGCCCATTCCGAGGCCACTCACTCGATGCCGCTGCTTGATGCACTGCGCTTCAACCCCCGGTCGATGATGCTGTGCACTCTCATCGCCTTCGGCTACGTCACCATCGCCTACATCGGCAGCACCTTCTTCCTCTCCTACGCGAACCAGATCGGCTATGGCAGCACCCAGGCGCTGATGTTCGATCTGACGCTGTCGATCACCATCGTGCTGTCGGCCCCGCTGTTCGGCCACTGCTCCGATCGATTCGGCCGCCGCCGCGTGATGATCTTAGGCGCCCTCTGCATGGCCATCGGCATGTTCTTCTTCTTCCCGCTGGTGGGGATGAAGAGCCTGGTCGTCTCGCTGGGGGCATACGCCTTGATCGGCCTGCTGATGGGGATGACTCAGGGCCCCATCCCAGCACTGCTTGGCGAGCAGTTCCCGCGACACATGCGCTATTCCGGCATTTCCGCCAGCTATCAGGTGGGCGCCGCCATTGGCGGAGGTACCGCCTCGAGTGCGGCCACAGGGCTCCTGATCCTCACCGATCAGAACCCGCTGGGCGTCTCGGCCTACGGCGCTGCCGCCATGGCGCTGGTAGCGATCTGTTCCTACCTGCTCAAGGAAACCGCGCACAAGAACATGGCGGAGATCGACCGAGGCGTGCATTCGTCACTGGCCTCACCGCGAGTCGCCGAGGCCCGCGCCTGACAATCGCGCGCCCTCGCTCGGCAAACTCGACGCCGCCCGCCCCTCGTGCACAGGGGCGATCGGCGCCCGTTTGTCGCGTCGTGGACGGCCGATCGTCGGTGTCCGCTGGCGAACGAGCATCCATTTTCTGCATGTTTGGCATGCTGATATTTAATTTCAAAATGCTCCGACACCCTCCTAAGGTAGGAGCCTCGCCAACAGGCACCGAGTCGGGCGACCCCATGCGTCGTCCACCGGGGCCAGGGGCACGACCGACACGAGGACAAGGATGCACGATCAGATATTCGTCAATGGCGTTGCCGCCGACGGCAACGATATCAGCCTGGCGGTCAAGGACGGCCGCATCGCACGGATCGGCGCCCTGCCGCCGCAGGAGACCGCCGCCCAGGTCATCGACCTGAACGGCCACCTGGTGCTCCCGGGGCTCGTCGACGGCCATATTCACCTGGACAAGAGCTTCGTCGGCGACCGCTGGCGACCGCATCGACACGCCGCCACCCTGCGGGAACGCCTCGCCGTCGAGAAGCGGGAACTCGCCGAGGCGCGGCCGATCGAGGCACGTGCGAACGCCCTGCTCCGCCAGGCCTCTCGCTTCGGCAGCGTCGCGATGCGCTGCCATGTCGACGTCGATGCCACGACCGGGCTGGAGCATCTCCATGCACTGCTGGAGGTCCGCCAGCAATGGCGGGATCTCGTGGACATCGAGCTGGTGGCCTTTCCGCAGGCCGGCGTGGTGTCTTGTCCCGGCACGGCGGAACTCCTCGATGCCGCCGTTCGCGAGGGCGCCGACGTAGTGGGAGGCATCGATCCGACGACGCTGGATGCCGCCGCAGAGGCCCAGCTCGACATCGTCTTCGGCATCGCCGAGAAGCGAGGCGTCAAGATCGATCTCCACCTCCACGAACCGGGACACCTGGGTATCGCCCAGCTGGCGCGCATCGCGGAGCGCACTCGGGCGCTGGGGCTGGAAGGGCGTGTCGCCGTCAGCCACGCGTACTGCCTGGGCGAGGTACCCCCTGACGCCGTGGCCCGGGTGGCGGAACGTCTGGCGAGCGCCGACATCGCCATCATGACCAACGCCCCGGGCGACCAGGCATTTCCACCGGTTCGCGCGCTGCACGATGCCGGCGTGCGGGTCTTCGCCGGCAACGACAACATCCGCGACGCCTGGTGGCCGTACGGCAATGGCGACATGCTCCAGCGCGCCATGCTGATCGGCTATCGCTCGGGCTTCTATACCGACGAGGCGCTGGCGCTGGCCTTCGAGATGGCCTCCACGGCGGGGGCGCGTGTGATGGGCAGAAGGGATCATGGCCTGGCTCCCGGGCACGAGGCCACCTTCCTCGTCTTGCCGGCCCCCAATGTCGCCGCCGCGGTCGCGGAAGCACCCTCCCAGCGCGCACTCGTGAAACGCGGCCGCTTCCTCTCGGATACGGCACGATCCGGCCTCGGCATCGCCAACGCCTCCCCCAGCAGGAGGGAGCCGTGAAGGGCGCCACCACGGGCACTGCGCCGCTCGACGGCCCGCAGCGCCTCGACCGCCTGGAGCAGCGTGGAGCCATCCTGGCCCTGGTGGTCCTGGTGGCGATCAACCTGCGCCCCTTCCTCACGTCTCCCGGCCCGATTTTCGAGACCATCCAGGCAGACATCGGACTCGGCCATTCGAGCGCTGCCCTGCTGACGTTGATTCCCACGCTGCTGATGGGCGTCGGCGCCTTCCTGTCGCCGACGATTCAAGCGCGAACGGGAACGCGAACGGGCATCCTCGGCGCGCTTTGCCTGCTCATGCTGGGGCTGCTGCTGCGCCTCGTCGCCATCGATGGCACGCTGCTGATCGCCACGGCCCTGGTGTGCGGCCTCGGCGTCGCCTTCATCCAATCGGCCTTCCCCGGCATCATCAAGGACAGCTTCCCGACCCGGGTTCCACTGATCATGGGCGTCTACTCGGCCGTCATCATGGGCGGCGGCGCCCTCGGCGCCCAGGCCACGCCCTTCCTCATTGCCCACGGCCTGGGCTGGAGAGCCGCGCTGGCGTGGCTGGCGCTGCCGGCCCTGCTCGCCCTGCTGTGGGCCGGCAAGACGCTGCGCGAGCGCGGCGGCCAGGAGCTCGACGGTTCCATCACCCGGCGCTTGGCAACACGACCTCGCACCTGGCTGCTCATCACGACCTTTGGCCTCGTCAACGCCGGATACTCCTCGGCCGTGACCTGGCTGGCGCCTTTCTACCAGCAACATGGCGAGAGCGTTTCCAGCAGCGCTGGCCTGGTGGCCATCATGGCAGCATGCCAGGCGGTGTCCGCCGTGAGCATCGGCGGCCTGTCGTCGTGGTGTCGCGATCGACGCTGGATGCTGTGCCTCACGGCCGCCCTGCAGGCCACGGGCTACCTTGGCCTTGCCCTGCTGCCCGAGCTGTCTCCCGTCATGTGGGTGGCGATCTGCGGAGCGGGGCTCGGCGGCAGCTTCACCGTTGCCCTGGTGACCGCCCTGGACCACCTGCCTTCCCCGATGGAGGCCGGCGCCCTCACGGCCCTGATGCAGGGCGGCGGCTTCATCATCGCCGCCATGGGACCGCTGGCCATGGCCACCCTGCTGGACGTGAGCGGCGGGTACCAGGCCGGCTGGCTCATGCATCTGGGGCTGGCGCTGGCGTCCCTGGTGCTCTATCTGCGGCTATCGCCCCGCAGCTACCGTCGCGCCATGGGCATTGCCGACACGCCATGAGCCCACGGATTCGTCGTGTCTGGAGGCGCGTGCCGTGATCAGCGCTCGTCGAGGTCCTGCTCCAGCATGTCGATGAGGAACCCGGCGAGCTCCTTGACCATCGCATCGGCCCTCGGGCGGTGCAGGATGACCACTTCCATGGTATCGACGGCGGTCGCGCCGAAGTGCCCGGTCACGATGACGTGCTGGTTGGTGACGGCGCGCGCCGGCAGCAGGCTCACCCCCATGCCATCGGCAACCGCGGCCTGGATGCCGCTCAGGCTGGAGCTGGTGAAGCTGATGCGCCAGCGCCGGCCGAGGCGTTCCATGGCCTGGATCATGTCGTCCCGGTAAAGCCCTCGGGGTGGAAAGGCCACCAGCGGTATCGGGTCACGATCGCAGGATGGGGCCTCGGCGCTGTCTATCCAGCACAGCCGTTCGGGCCAGCAGGCGACCGCCTCGCGGCTATGGCGCCGCTGCTTGACGATGACCAGGTCGAGCTCGCCTTGATCGAAGCCCTTGCTCAAGTCGCGACTCAGCCCGCTGGTCACTTCCAGCTTCACCCGTGGATGACGCCGGTTGAAGGTCGAGAGGACATGCGTCGTCCGGCGGCCGGAGGCGAAGTCCTCGGGTAAGCCGAGACGAATCGTCACCTCGAACTCACCCGCCAGGACGTCGAGCATCTCGTCGTTGAGCGACAGCATGCGCCTGGCATAGCCGAGCACCGTCTCCCCCGCATCCGTGGGCTGGATATCCCGATGGCCACGTTCCAGGAGCCGATGCCCGGCCATGGCCTCGAGCCGCCGGATCTTCTGGCTGACCGTCGACTGCGTGGAGTGCAGCCGGCTGGCCGCGACCGTGAAACTGCTGCAGTCGACGACCATCACGAGGGTCTTGAGCAGATCCAGGTCGAAGAAGCGATTATTCATTTCACCACTTCCTGTCATGACATCATGTCGTTTGCAAATCCCAACGCCCTTTCGTAGCACCCCATCCCGTTCCGGGCAATCCGCCCTCGAACAGCGCGCAGAGTGCTCGGCGCCGCTTGACAGCCTCTCGTTCCTTTTATAGAACGTTCTTTATATCGAACAACCTTCGTGTCCATCCACCAGGAGCCACAACATGGATCGCCTCGCCCTCGGCACCCTGGGCCAGCACCTGCAGCGCCTGCGACAGGAGAAGGGGCTGTCGCTGTCGCAGCTGGCCGCCGCCGCCGGCATCGCCAAGTCGAACCTGTCGCGCCTCGAGCAGGGCAACGGCAATCCGACGCTGGACACCATCTGGCGGCTGGCGGTGCAGCTCAACGAGCCCTTCGGCACCCTGGTGGCCCCGATCAGCGTGCCGCTGGGCGAGGACGGCGTGCAGGTGCGGCTGATCGACCAGGGCCAGGAAACGCCCCAGGTGGATGCCTACTGGATGCGCTGCGCGCCCCACACCACCCGTCATGCCGAGCCCCATACCCCAGGGACCCAGGAATCGCTCACCGTGATCAGCGGCGAGCTGGAAGCGGGCCCCGAGGGCGAGACCACCCGGCTCAAGGCCGGCGATAGCCTGGCCTTTCCGGCCGACCGACCGCACTGCTACCGCACCGGCGAGCGCTGGGCGACGCTGCTGCTGACCATCGTCTACGCCGAGGGAGGCGCCACGCCATGACCCTGCAAGCCACCTCATCGCTGTCGCGGCCCTGGCTGACCGGCGTGCGCGAGGCGATTCCGCTGCTCGGCGGCTACGTGCCGGTGGCGATCTCGTTCGGCCTGATCGCCGTGCAGTCGGGCTTCAGCCCCTGGGAGGCGACCCTCATTTCGCTGCTGGTATACGCCGGGGCCTCGCAGTTCCTGTTCGTGGGCATGGTCGCCGGCGGCGCACCGCTGTGGCTGGTGGTCGTCATGACGCTGCTGATCAACGTGCGACACGTGGTCTATGCGCCCAACCTGGCCCCGGTGCTGGGCAAGAGCCGCTGGTGGCCGTGGCTGATGCACGGCCTGACCGACCAGGTCTTCGCCGTGGCCCTGCATCGCCTGCCGCAGCTGCCCGAGGCCCAGCGCCCCGGATGGTTCGCCGGTGCGGCCATCCTGGCCTGGGCGAGCTGGGTGGCCGGCACCGTGCTCGGCGCAGTAGCTGGCGAGTGGCTGGTGGCGCGCTGGCCGCTGCTCGGTCAGGTCATGCCGTTCGCCCTGCCGGCGCTGTTCCTGGCGCTGCTGGCCCCGCGCTTCACGTCGCGACGCTGGAGCCTGGCACTGATCGTCAGCATCGGGATGGCCCTGCTCTGCGCCCTCACCGGCTACACCAACGTCGGCATTCCGGTGGCCGCCGCCTGCGGCGCGCTGTGTTTCTACGCGGTGAAACTCCCGACATCGCGCCAGGGAGACAACGACAAGGGAGGCAACGATGAGTAGCGCCCTCTGGCTGGCCGTGCTGGCCTCGGCCATCGGCACCCTGCTGATGCGCCTGATCCCGCTGCTGTGGATGCAGCGTCGACTCGAGCGGCTCGACGGCGAGGACGGCGTCGAAGCCATGCCCCGCTGGCTCGCGCTGCTGGGGCCGATGATGATCGCCGCCGTGCTGGGCGTCTCGCTGGTGCCTCGCCACGCCGACGCCACGGCCTGGCTGGCCACGCTCGTCGGCGTGCTGGCGACTCTGGCCATGTGGTACTACAAGCGTTCGCTGGGCTGGCCGGTGGTGGCCGGCGTGGCGACCTACGGCGCGGTAGTGATCCTGGCGGGCATGCTCTGACGCGCCAAGGCGCTGGCCGGTGCCGCTTTACCCTCTCATGCCGTGAAGGGAGTGCGTCATACCCCCAGCCAGGAAAAGGCCCGCTGGAGGAAGGCCTGGCCGTCGCGTCGCCGCCAGCTCCCGTGGGCCATGATGACCCGCTGCGGGGCGTAATCGATCAGCCGACGGATGGCCGCCCGCGCGGTGCGGCGTCGCACGGTGGTCAGCCGGATCTCCAGCGGCGCCCGACCACGGCCCGCGGTAATGCCCCACAGCCGGGCGATGACCCGCTGCCAGGGCGCCCAGTGCTGTTCGAGGAAGGTCGCCTCGAAGGTCTGGCAGAGGTCGGCCACCAGCGCCGTTTGTGACGGACGATGGAAGAACTCCACCTCGTCGAGCAGCGGCGATCCCCGGACCCAGACCTGCTCGACGATACCCTGCCAGGCAGCCGGCGGCGTATCGCCCAGCGGCTCGGCGAACGGCAGGTCGCCGCGCTTGCGCAGCGTGGCCGGCGGGCCCCACAGCCGGGCCTCGGGAAAGGCGGCATGCCAATCGTCGAGGCCCAGATGATGCAGCTTGTTGGGGCTGACCAGGTGGGCGATCGGCCCCAGGCGCGCCACCTCGTCGGCGAGCGGGTCGTCGAGGGGAATGGGCGACCATACCCACAGCGCTCCGTCCGGCAGTCGAACGATCACGCTGCGGGTGGGATACGCGAAGCCGTAGAAGCTCACCACCGGCCCCTCGACCAGCCAGAGATCGGTATCGATGCGTTCCAGGCGTGCGGCTTGTGTCATCTGAGCTCCTCGGCTGGGAACGTAGGGACGCAGGAATATCGAGCGTAGCGGGCACCAGCGTGAAAATGCCCAGCTTGACCGGCACATCGCCGAGACGCCAGTCTGCCGCTGGCAGGATGCCCCATCGATCACCACAGGAAACGCGGTATGTCCGATGCCCCTCGGTCTTCTTCGGCGCCACCCGGCGTCTCCCCATCGCCCTCGTCGGCGGCCCCCGGCGACCGGCTGGTCGGGCTGTTGCGGCGCGTGGCCCAGCGCGACCGCCAGGCCTTCGCCCAACTGTACGAGGCCACCTCGGCGAAACTCTACGGCACGGTGCTACGTATCTTGAAGGAAAGGGGTCGCACGGACGACATCGTCCAGGAGGTCTACGTGGCCATCTGGCAGAAGGCAGCGCAGTTCGAGACCGGGCGGGCCTCGCCGATCGCCTGGATGACCGCCATCGCCCGCCACGCCGCCATCGACGAGCGGCGCCGGCAGCCGACGGCGCCCCACGATGCCGAGGAGGCGCTGGCCCAGACGCCCTCCGATGCCCCGGGGGCGCGGGAACACGCCGAGCGAGATCAGGAGGCGCGGCGCCTGCATGCCTGCCTGGAGGAGCTCGAGGCCGATCGCCGCGCCCTGGTGCGCCTGGCGTATCTGGACGGCTGGTCCCGGGCCGAGCTGGCGGCACACGTCGAGCAGCCGGTGAACACCGTCAAGACCTGGCTCCATCGAGCCCTCAAGCAACTCAAGGGGTGCCTGGCGTCATGACCGATCGCGACGATATCGACATGCTGGCCGCCGAATACGTGCTGGGCACCCTGGAAGCCGAGGAGCGGGACGCGGTGAGCCGGCGGCGGCGCCTCGAGCCCGATCTGGACGCGCGCATCCTCGCCTGGGAGGCGCGCCTCGCCCCGCTCGGCGACGAGGTGAAGGCGGTGGCGCCGGGGCCGGATTTGCTGGCGAGGATCGAGCGCCGCATCGAGGCCCTCGAGGCGGGCGACGAGGCGCCCGCAGCGTCCCAGCATCGGGCGCCCGACCTCGCCCAGCTCGCGGCGCTTCGCCGGCGCCTGCGCTTCTGGCGCTGGAGCACCGGACTGGCCTCGGCCGCGGCGCTGGTGCTGGCCGTGGTGCTGATCGCCCCGCTCGGCCAGACACCGGACGAACCGCCCTTCGTGGCCGTGTTCCAGCAGAACGACCAGCAGCCGGCGTTCATGCTCTCGGTGGACCTGGCAAGCCGCCAACTGCACGTGCGGCCGGTGACCGCCGAGCCGGTGTCGGGCAAGTCCTACCAGCTATGGATCAAGGACGCCTCGCTGGGGCCCGATCCCCGCTCGGTGGGCGTGCTCGACGACGACCTCAGCCTGGATGCCGGCGCCCTGCGCGACTTCGATCCCGAGCTGCTCAAGCGCGCCACCTTCGGCATCAGCATCGAACCTCCCGGCGGCTCGCCCACCGGCCAGCCGACCGGCCCGGCGATTCACGGCTACCTCTACCCCACCGACCGGGGCGCGCCGCAGCGGCTGTGAATTTTTTCGCTCAGGCGTGAAACCGTCCGCCATCGTCTCTCGTAACTACGAGCACGCCCATCGCCAACCACTTCGCATTGATGGGGCGTGCTCGGAACTCAAGGAGAGAATGATGATGACCAAGCTCATGGCAAGCGCATTCGTATCCGCCTCGCTGATCGCCGGCGCTTCCCTGGCCCAGGCGAACATGCACGGCGACATGCATCCGGAAGTCTGGGCCGACGACCAGTCCGTCGCCGGCGGCACGGTCACCGCGGAGAAAGTCATGGCGGGCAGCAACGGCTGGCTGGTGGTGCACCGCACCGACGACAGCATGAAGCCGGGCCCGGTGGTCGGCTACTCCCCGCTCAAGGAAGGCGAGAACATGGACGTGACCGCCATCCTCACCGAAGACGTCAGCGCCGGCGACCAGCTGATGCTGATGGTCCACGGCGAGGAAGGCGGCATGCAGACCGGCGTGTTCGAGTACACCCTCGGCGCCTCGGAAGACGGCCCGATCAAGATCGACGGCAACCTGGTGATGACCACCATCACCGCGCAGTAAGGACGTGCGGGGCCGGCCAGCGGCCCCGCCGCTCTTTCCCAAGACAGCCACCACCGCCTGCCACGAGCCCTTTCCGCCGGCTTGCGCCACAGGCGCTGTGCGCCTATCCGACGTCGCTTTCTCCCTGCCCGCTCGAGCCCGGCTACCTTTGCCGCACCGTCGATGACGAACGTTGCCTACAGATTTCCCCCACCCTGCCGATAAGAACCTGACCAAGCAGTCAACAAAATCATGCGCGCCCGGCGGCGCGCGAGGAGCCCGGGGGAAACCGTGAAGCATCTCACTATTGCCCAGAAACTGATGATCGTCGTCAGCCTCTGCATGATCCTGATCGTCGGCGGTGCGACGGCCATTCAGTACCGACTGTTCAGCAACCTGATCACCGACCGCGTCACCGGCGCCGAACTACCGGCCACGCTCGAGGGCATCCGCAACGACATCGAAGCGACGCTGACTGGGCCGATCACCACCGCCCAGGACCTGGCCAACAACGGCTACCTGCAGGACTGGCTGGCCCGGGGAGAGACGCCGGCGGCCACCGAGCGCGCCGTGGCCTACCTCGACGAGCTGCAACAGCGTACCGGCGCCAACACCGCGTTCTTCGTCTCGGCCCTCAGCGGCCACTACTACACGGCCGAGGGCCTCGAGCGGACGCTGGACCGTGGCGAAGACGCCTGGTTCTACGACATGGTCGACGATGCCAGCGGGCCCGCGTATACGCTGGACGTGGATACCGAAGGCGGCGAGCTGAAGGTCTTCATCAATCACGTGGTGGAGATCGACGGCGAGCGCGCCGGCATCGCCGGGGTCGGCTATTCCCTGGACACCATGGTCGACACGATCAGCCACTATCGACTCGGCGACACGGGCGCGGTGTTCCTGGCCAATCGGGACGGCATCATCAGCGTGCACCCCGACGGCGCCGCCATGGCCGGCAAGCCGATCGAGAGCCTGCCCGGGTGGGAGACCCAGGCCGACGAACTGCTGGCAGGCGACGGCTATCGCTACACCACCCTCACCGACCAGCACGGCGCCGAGCAGCTGGTCGCCGCCATGGAAGTGCCCGGCACCGAATGGATCGCCTTCGCGCGGATTCCCCGCGGCGAACTGTTCGCCGACCTCAACCGGGCGGTGCTGCTGGTCATGCTGCTGGTAGCCGCGATCCTGCTGGCAAGCCTGGTGGTGTTGGCATTGCTGCTGCGTACCCTGTTCCGCCCGATTCGGCGCACCGCCGAGGCCATGGGTGAGATCGCCGACGGCGATGGCGACCTGACCCTGAGGCTGCCCGTGCAGGGCAAGGACGAAGCCAGCGAACTCGCCATCCAGTTCAACGCCTTCGCCGACAAGATGCACGACGTGCTGGCCGAAGTCAGGAGCAGCAGCGAGGCCGTCCGCCACGCCGCCCAGGAGATCGCCAGCGGCGGCCAGGACATGTCGCGCCGCACCGACCAGGCCGCCTCCAGCCTGCAACAGACCTCGGCCTCCATGGAACAGATCACCGGCACGGTGGAGAACACCTCGGCGTCCTCCCGCGAGGCCAACGGCCTCTCGCAGTCCGCCGCCCGGCTGGCCCAGGACACCGGCGACACCGTGACCGACGTGGTCACCACGATGGGCGACATCCAGCAGGCCTCCGAGCGGATCGGCAGCATCATCAAGGTCATGGACGACATCGCCTTCCAGACCAACCTGCTGGCCCTCAACGCCTCGGTGGAAGCCGCCCGCGCCGGCGAGAGCGGCAAGGGCTTCGCCGTGGTCGCCGATGAAGTCCGCCAGCTGGCCACGCGCAGCGCCGAGGCCTCGCGGGACATTCGCGGCCTGATCGAGGCCTCCGGCGAGAAGGTCCAGGGCGGCACCCGGCTGGTGCGCGACGCCGGCAACGCCATGCACGAACTCCTTGAAGTGGTGAACCGCGTCGCCGGCATGCTCGGCGAGATCAGCCACGCCACCACCGAACAGAGCGACGGCATCGGCCAGGTCAACGTTGCCGTCGCCGAGCTCGACCGCATGACCCAGCAGAACGCCGCCCTGGCGGAGGAATCCACCTCCGCCGCCGAGCAACTGCGCGAACAGGCCGACCGCCTGGCGGAACTGGTCGGCAGCTTCAGGCTCAACGACGCCCCCCAGGACAGCCAGCGCTACCCGGCCCTGACGTAGCGACAAGGACCGGACGCAACAGAGAGCCTCCCGCCTCGGCGTGAACCGACTGGTGGGAGTGCTTTTCGTGGGAACGCACCTCAGTGCGCGATGGTGTGCCCTGCGTGGGAGCGCACTTCAGTGCGCGATGGCATGCCCTCGTAGGAGCACACCTCAGTGCACGATGGCATGCCCTTCGTGGGAGCGCACTTCAGTGCGCGATGGCGCCGCCAGGCGCCCGGGGTACGCAACCAGGTGCCGAAGCGGCACAGCCCAGTTCGACATCGTGGAGCGCCCTTCGTGGGAGCACACTTCAGTGCGCGATGGCGCCGCCAGGCGCCCGGGGTACGCAACCAGGTGCCGAAGCGGCACAGCCCAGTTCGACATCGTGGAGCGCCCTTCGTAGGAGCGCACTTCAGTGCGCGATGGCGCCGCCAGGCGCCCGGGGTACGCAACCAGGTGCCGAAGCGGCACAGCCCAGTTCGACATCGTGGAGCGCCCTGCGTAGGAGCGCGCGATGGCGCCGCCAGGCGCCCGGGGTACGCAACCAGGTGCGGAAGAGACACAGCCCAGTTCGACATCGTGGAGCGCCCTTAGTAGGAGCGCACTTCAGTGCGCGATGGCGCCGCCAGGCGCCCGGGGCCTCTCCCCTTTTATGCTAGCCGGCGATGAACCAACAACAAGGGGCGACCGACACGGCTGTCGGTCGCCCCGAATCCCGCCTCATCAACCCGAACCAGCTTCCTCGGGCGCATCCTGCTCGTCCTTGCTTACCTCCAGCTGAGCCTGGCCACCGCAGGAGAGGCAAGTGACCTGGAAGCGGATCTCGGACAACGCCAACACCTCGAAATCCATCCAGGTCGTCGCGGCGGCGGGGCGTATCTCCTTGCACCCGCACTTACAGAGCATGATCCATCCGTCATGCAGGGGATCCGGCAACAGGTCGATGCTGTCCATCCACGCTCCTCCCTTCGATCACACAAAGCTAATTGGAAAGAGCTGACCTGGATGTGAGAAATGCGCCACTCCTTACGTAATCCGAAAGAGCCTGAGGCGTAAGCCATCCTCTAGCCGTTAGGTACGATGAATCGGGAGGTGAACACCATGGGACCGGTGCCGGAAGGTATCAAAGGGAAAAGAGAACACTGCCGGGCAGATGGATGCCTGGTGGGCCCAGCTGGACTCGAACCAGGGACCAAGGGATTATGGATTAGGCACAATGTGCTCCACTGTTCGCCCCACGAAATCTCAATGACTTGAGAAACGGCCAGCCCCCCAGCGCTCAACATAGGTATTACGATATTTACCTGACGGCGGCCACACCAGTCTCTTGACTCTGTGGCACCTCGAGCCCCCCACATTAGCTACGTAGGGTGTGCAGAAACCAAGGGGCATTACAGATAGGAATAACGCGGTTGCAACTGATACGCACAAAACGCCACAATCGCCAGAATAGCGATTGCGGCGCTTTATAATCAGTCAGCGACCTAGCCGGATGTCGCGTTGAGAGCGTCCCCCTTGGGCTTGCGAATCACCATGAAGTAGAAGAAGACCGCAGTCAGGGCGATGAAGAACAGGCTATCCGGACTGGTCAGAAAGATTAGCGGGTTGCCATCATTGATGGAGAGCGCACGACGGCAATATTCCTCAAGGCTAGGCCCAAGCACAAAGCCCAACAGCAGAGAGACAGTGGGATACTTCTGTTTACGCAGGAAGTAGGCAAGCACACCGAACACCAACGCTAGGGCCATCTGGAAGGTTGAGTAGGTAGCGACATAGCTGCCCACCAGTGCTACCACCGCAATGCTCGAGTAGAGAACGTCGCGGCGAATCGACACGATCTTCAGAAAATAGGGTCCCAGCAAGTAGAGCGTCAGAGGCACCAGAACCAGAGCACTAACCAATAGCGAAGCGAACATCGGGGCTATCAGGTCAAGCTGCTGGGTCATGAACTGTGGTCCGGGCTGAAGGCCATTGATCACAAGCACACCGAGAACGATAGCGGTGGTTGGGTCACCGGGTATACCAAAGGTCAGCATCGGGACGAATGCACCGCCACACATCGAATTATTGGCACATTCAGACGCCGCGATACCTTCGGGATTCCCTTTACCATACCGCTCCGGGTGCTTCGAGGAGCGCATCGATTCGGCGTAAGAGACGAAGGCCGCCATCGAGCCTCCAGCACCAGGCAGGATACCGACCGAATAGCCGATGAGCGCGCTTTTCAGATAACGCAGAACACCAATTTCTCGAACTTCAGACAATGGTGGAATGAAATCACGACGACGTACCCTGGCAGCTTGAAGCTTGCTGGGATCTACGGTGCGAGCACTCCGGCTGTCGGCTTGAATCAGCAACTCGCTGATAGCAAACGTACCTATGATCAGGGGCATCATGTCGATCCCTTGAACCAGCACGCTACTACCGAATGTAAATCGAGCCAGCGGCTGCACCACATCAATCCCAACGGTAGCAATCATCACACCGAGCAGAGTGGCGATCATTCCTTTCGTGATCGAGCCACGTTGAGAAATAATGATCACGACCAGCGCGAAGGCGATCAAAGAGAACTTGCCGGGCGTTCGGATCAGCAATGCAACATCGGCTGCCAGGGGCGACATTACCATCAACAGCAGAGCCCCCACAGAGCCGCCGATCATAGAGCCTAATGCAGCGTGTCCCAGCGCCTTCGCACCTTCACCACGCTGTTGCATCGGGTATCCCTCCAGCGCTGTCATCATCGACGAAGGGGCACCAGGGATATTGATCGTCGTAGCCGTAATGCTGCCACTACACATACCCGCCATGAATATGCTGGCACATGCCACCAATGCCGTGGTGACATCGAGGCTATAAGTCAGGGGAAGCAAAAGTGCAATAGCCAGAACCGACGTCAGCCCCGGCACGGCCCCGAACAAGGTACCGATCAGGAAGCCGCCTATCATATAAAGGAGAGTTTCGGGATTAGCGAGAGCAGAGAACCCACCCAACAGTCCGTACAACGATTCCATGATCATTAACTCCACAGGGTCGGAAGACGAACCTGGAAAAAGACTTCAAACAGCAGATATCCGGCACCGGTGATGGAAAGAGTCGCGAACAGCTTCATTGACCAGTTCTTTAACGAACCACTGCCAAACTGAAACATGAGCAGTAGAACGTAAAGGAATGTCGAGACGAAATACCCGACAAGGTCAAAAGCCAGAAGATATCCGGCTGTCAGAAGAACAACCCTGATGGCGCCAAGTGAAATACCACCGTAACTTTTACTCACCTGGCCTGCATCTTCTTCGACAGCCTCACCGTCAGGCCTTTTGACGTCATTACTGCGAGATCGCCTGACCTCCTGAACAATCACGCAAGCCAAGGCGATCAACATGATCACCGCCGCCAACATGGGAAAGAACGAGGCTGTCATATTACCATCTTTCATTGGCGGACCAAGCTGCATAGCAGAAAGCAAATAGCCAATCGTGACTAGCGACAGAACTGCCGGAACGTAGACTCCACCACCTATACAAAGCCGTTTGGAAGACATATCAGAACCTGTTAGACAACCACTGCGCCATGCAATAAGCATGACGCAGCGCTAGCATGAATTCGCATTGAGTTTTTACTTATCCAACACGCCCTTTTCGACCAAGTCATCCATAGTATTGAAAAGCTGCTGCTGAGTATCTTGAGACCACTGCGTGACATCTTCAGATCCCAACCAAGCAGGAGTCACACCGATTTTTGTCAGCCACTGCTGAAACTCATCGCTTTCATAAGCCTCATGATAGGTAGCTTCCAGCTTCTCTATCACATCATCCGGCGTACGCTCAGGAGCCACCAGAGTGATAAAGCTCCCCATTTGCAGATCCAGACCGGTATCGGTTTCCGTCACGGGAGGAACATCCGGAAAGCCTTCATTCTGAGTATCGGAAAATTCGACAAGACCGCGCGCCTGACCTGATTCAATCAGCGGTGCGAGATCGCCCAAGCTGGTAACAACAGCATCGACCTCCCCGTTAAGAAGCGCCTCTTTCTGCGTGGCGGCACTGTTATCGTAGGAAACGATCTTGAACTCGGCGCCGGTCAGATCCTGCAGCTGCAGTAATGTCAGATGCGTTCTAGCCCCCATATTCTGGATGCCAACACGGATGCTTCCAGGATTAGCTTTGGCAGCAGAAATCAAGTCATCCAGTGTCTGGTAAGGCGCATTTTCCGCAACGGTAATGGCATCGGCTTCCTGAGTGATACGAGCGATCATTCGCATCCTGTCCATGCCGAAACCGGGCAACATGTCTTTCCAAGGGATGGTGATGATGCTGTCATACGTAATAGCAGCAATTGTCTGCCCATCCGGTCGCGCGTCCATCAATTGCAGAAGACCGGTGGCTGTCATACCGCCTGCGACGTTTTCCACGTACATCGAGACTGGCATGTTCTCTTCAGCAAGATTGGAAATCTTGCGCACGATTGCATCGGTTCCACCACCAGCAGCTGCAGGAACGATGACACGCACATCCCGGTTCGGATAATCGGCTTGAGCGGTGCTGGCAGCAAACGTTGCCATGCAGGCAATTCCCAAAAGTGTTTTTTGTAACCTCATTGTTCACTCCTTACTGAGTTCATCGTCTTGCCGACCACCTCATGAAGAGGCATCTGCATTACCTTCGAATTCATCTCATTCAGTCAGGACAGGGGGAAGCGCAAACTCCAATATCCAGCACTCACCTTCACAAGCCACAATTTGTTCTCTAGACAGCCGACTGGATCGGCCTTTCAGCATGAGACGATCCCCAATGTCATACATCATACAAATAAACTAGGATGCACCAAGCCGGATAACAATACGCCAAAGGTCTTATTTAGACCAAAGTGGCATCAAGAAAGCGCATGAAAATGGAAGCCAATAGGGCCTTGAGAAGGGATGGCTTGAGGCCATCAAGATGTTAAGGACGTAAGCTCGCACCTCTTAGCTTGTCGCCCCCCTCCCGAAAAGCACATCGGGCGAAGACCGAATCGATCCGTGCGAGGTACATGCAAGACCTTGCGCTGCCCTATAGCAACAGCTCAGGGAGCGAGGTCATGGACCCCATCAATGCCATGCACTCTTCATCGGAAACACAGGGGCAATGGCTAGGCAAACAAGTCACAAAGGAGAGCAACCAGACGCAGCAGTCGGGTTGGATGTGGTGGGCCCAGCTGGACTCGAACCAGCGACCAAGGGATTATGAGTTCGCTTTTAAAACAATAAGTTACTGACACAAAAGGAAAACTGACCGAAATCTAGCGTAAGGTACAGTTCTTTTTAATCAGTAACTTAGCGAAAGTTAAGGATAGCACACGAAGCTGGTGTGTGTACCACTAGTGTACCGCTTTAGGCCTCACCTCTCTCGAGCAGCATGCCTATGAGGGGCGCAAGATCGCTTCTCTCAAAGGTATGCTGACCGCTTACGGCCGAGGCTGTGTGAAAACCCGAAAATCCGTTGCCTGTTCCCGTATCCGGCTCTCAGGCCAAGCTCAGCAGCCTACAAGACGCCTCAACGCACTTTCGTCACCGCCACATACGAGGTTATTCAAAATAGCGCTCCCCGAGATATCTTCCCTAAGAGCGTCATAGGGCGCTACAGAGCGACAGAGAGCGGCAGGCACACTATGCCCGCATTGCCTGGATCAAGCCCTTGGTGCCGAGGATCTTCATGACGCGTTTCATATTGTAGGCCAGCACGTGAAGGCTCATTTCCGTGCTGACGTTCTTGAGGCTCTTGGTCAGAAAATGCGTCGCGCCCATCCAGGCCTTTAGCGTGCCGAACGGGTGTTCGACGGTCTGGCGTCTGAGGCGCATCATTTCCGGCTTCTGGTCCAATCGAGACTGTACTGCCTCAAGCACTTCCTCGTGCTCCCAACGTTTGATACGCCGGTATTTACCAGTGGTACATTGCCCTTTCATCGTGCAGTTCGGGCAGGCTGAACTCCAGTAACAATGCAGCGTCTGTCCTTTTTCGACGTTCTTGAAACGCCAGATCAGCCGCTCTCCTGCAGGGCAGCGATATTCGTTTCTTTCAGGGATGAATAGAAATGCCTCTCTGGGATACATCCCCTTAGCCTGGCTCGGTGAGGTTTTCGGCTTGGGGAGATAGGTGGTGATACCGGCCTTGTGGCACGCGAGGATCTCTTCTCCCTTAAAGTAACCGCGATCAGCCACGACGTTGAGATCTTTGATTCCGCTGGCATCACGTGCCTGCTTGGCCATCCGGGAAAGTTGACTGCGGTCACTACCGACGTTGGTAACTTCATGGGCAACAATCAAGTGATGCCGGCTATCGACGGCAGTCTGTACGTTGTACCCCACTACCCCAGTGCCTCGAGCTATGGTGATTTCTGGTGTACGGGAGGAGGTAGGAAGGGTGGCGTATCCTATTGATTGATCACGACCAAGATCTCAATCAACACGAGCGGAT
>NZ_JACHXM010000015.1 GCF_014192055.1 Halomonas organivorans
ATCCGCTCGTGTTGATTGAGATCTTGGTCGTGATCAATCAATAGGATACGCCACCCTTCCTACCTCCTCCCGTACACCAGAAATCACCATAGCTCTGTCACTAGTGAGGAAGATCATGAGCAAGGAAATCGAAGACCCGCGGATTCTCAATCGCAGCACGAACGAACCCTTCTCTTCGGTGCTCGAGCACCACGTCTCTCGTCGGCGCGTCATGCAGGGCGGGCTCGGCATGGCCGCCATGACCATGCTGGGCGGCTTCGGGCTCGTCGGCAGTCGCCTGGCCAATGCCGAGACGGCCGGTGTCGCCAGGACACCTCTGGCGCTGGCGTTCGAATCCATCGCCGGTTCGCGTAGCGATGCCATCGTGGTGCCCGAAGGCTATCGGGCCCAGGTGTTGCTGCCCTGGGGCACCCCGCTCAACGACAAGGCGCCGGCCTGGCGCGAGGACCTGGACCCCACTCCGGAGGGGCAGGCCAACAGCGTCGGCATGCATCATGATGGCATGCATGCCTTTGCCCTGGACGAGGCGAACGCCTCGCGTCGCTTCCTGCTGGCGATGAATAACGAGTACATCGATCAGGCTGCGCTGTGGGCCGCCCGCGGTGGCGCCACCAATGCGAGCGAGGGCGCACGCCCGGCCGACGAGGCCCGCACCGAGATCAATGCCCATGGTGTGACCGTGGTGGAAGTCCGCAAGGACGAGCAGGGCCGCTGGTCCCACGTGACCGACTCACCCTACAACCGCCGCATCACCAGTGCCACCGAGATGGCGCTGGGCGGCCCGGTGGCCGGCAGTGAATACGTCAGGACGCGGTTCTCGCCGGACGGCACCCGTACCCGCGGCACCAACAACAACTGTGCCAACGGCTTCACGCCCTGGGGGACCTACCTGACCTGCGAGGAGAACTGGCCGGGCTACTTCATCAAGCGCGCCGATCGTCAGGCCGACGACGATCGCCTTGGCATCCCCGAGGAGCGCGGTCGCTATGGCTGGGAGACCGCTGCCGCAGACGGCGAGGCCGACGACGAGTTCTCCCGCTTCGACGCCACGCCGCGCGGCGACACGGCCGGTGACGACTATCGTAACGAGCCGCGAACCTTCGGCTACATCGTCGAGATCGATCCCTACAGCGGCGCGCGAGCGGTCAAGCGCACCGCTCTAGGGCGCTTCCGCCACGAGGGCTGCTGGCCGGGCAAGCTGGTCGCCGGCGAGCCGGTGGTGTTCTACTCCGGCCACGACTCGCGCAACGAGTACATCTACAAGTTCGTCTCCGATGCCCGCTGGGATCCGGCCGACGCCAACCGCCCCGGGCAGGAATACGATCGCCTGGCCCTGGGTGCCAAGTACATGGACCAGGGTACGCTCTACGTGGCGCGCTTCGACGCCGACGGGCGCGGCGAATGGCTGCCGCTGACTCCGGATGCCGTTATCGCCGACGGCCGCACCCTGGCCAAGGCGCTGGGTCTGGCCGCCAACGATCGGGCCGGGGTGATCATCCACACCTGCGACGCCGCCGACCTGCTGGGGGCCACGCCGATGGATCGCCCCGAGTGGGGCACCGTCGACCCGGCCTCCGGCGACGTCTACATGACCCTGACCAACAACTCCCAGCGCACCGAAGACGGCACCGCGGCAACCTTCACCCACGACGGCTCGGGTATCGAACAGCGCGGCGTGGGCTATGCCACCGCGCCGACCAATGCGCCGAACCCGCGGGCCGACAATGAGGCCGGCCAGGTCATTCGCTGGCGCGAGGGCGAGGGCGCCGCCTTCTCCTGGGAGGTGTTCGTATTCGGGGCCGCTGCCGACGATGCCGGCAACCTCTCCGGGCTGACCGAACGCAACCAGTTCGCCAGCCCTGACGGCCTGTGGTATGACGACCGCGGCGACGGGCAGGGCATCCTGTGGATCCAGACCGATAATGGCTACGCGGGGGTAGCCGAGCACACCAACGACCAGCTGCTGGCGGTGGTGCCTCAGAGCGTTGCCTCCGGCGACGGCGAGGCCGCGGTGATTGGTGCTGGCAACCAGAGCCAGCTCCGTCGCTTCGCCGTGGGCCCGAACGGCTGCGAGGTGACCGGGATCTTCGCCACCCCGGACCGCACGGCCCTGTTCATCAATATCCAGCATCCCGGCAACTGGCCCGCCGCCGAGGATGCCACCATCGCCGCTCAGGGCAGCGTTCGCCCACGGGCCGCCACCGTGGTGATCCAGAAGGTCGACGGCGGCCCGGTCGCCATCTGATCTACCCGCGGCACCCTGCGCCCTCGGTGCCGTGTCTCCATCCTCAAGACCGTTTCTTCGGAGCTCTTCCGAGGGAGCGGTCTTGTCATTTTTATTCGCAGTTGGCTCTTTGACGTAAGAGATGCCCGAGCCATCGTGTTCGGCATCCTAGTGCTATTCCTCATTGAATGAATCGTTACATGGCGAGTTGACGAAAAATTCATGACCTTGATAGAGGTGATATCGGTCCATTTATCCCTCCTTTTCGCTGCTTTTCACCTTGATTTCATGAACAAGTTGCTGGCGTCCATCTGATAGATAATCTGTCACTTGAAAGTATGAACAAGGTGCTGCTACTTTGATTTTAATTTCATATTCTTTCATTCTTAAGGGTTGACATCTTGGAGGAAGGGTTGAGGTCACGACGGCCGATTGTAGGAAATTAGCTATTTTTCATGTAGGAGAATGCGTCAATTTTTGTAATGTTGGAAGGCTGGATGTCACGGGAGCCGTGGCCTGCAGCGTGGCTAGGTCGAAAATTGTGAAATTTTTTATCCTTGCCAGTGCGTGGTGTTACAGGCTAGGTATTGTCTTGACGGCAGGTGTATTGCACGGGTGATTGTCAGTATCGAGCGTGGAGTAGATCGGCAAGATCATAGGAGGCGATGAATAACGATGAGCGATCACTCTGGTGCCGACAAGCGGGTGGAGGCGTTTCATGGGCGAGATATCTTAAGAACGTCGATCAGGGATGGGGTTGTGATCATGTCAATCTCGATTACCCACCTGTTGGCTCGTGTTTCAAGAAAATTTGCCTGTGCTATTCGGTTTCATGGGCTTCAGCAAAGGTGCTTTTTTCTCTTGAGGAGCGGAGCGAAATCCTCGGGGCTCTGGTTTTTATGACTCGGTACTCATCGGTGAGTGCGCAGCGCCGAAAAGCGTTTTTTAAATAATATTAAAAATGCATGTAATAGGGGGTAGTGAAGCGCAAGTGATATCAGTAGCGGAACGCTTGCCTTCACGGGGAGCTGCTCGTCTCTGGCAGATATGGCAGCGATAAATAAGGGCGTCCAAGACGTGTGCCTTGCGAGACGTAGGGCTGACCGGGCGTATCGCGTCGCTCGAGCATCAGGCGCGTCTCGTCGCAAATCTGAGGGAACAGTATGAATACCATCTATTGCATCGTCTGGAGTGTGTCTCGCGGGCAGTCCGTGGTGACGTCCGAACTGGCCAAGCGTCGTACCAAGTCTCGGGATGGGCTGGTGCGGCGTGCCTTGATGGCACTCGGCCTGGTCGCTGGCGTCGGAGCGCTCACGCCGGTCCAAGCTTATGAAGCAGGTGGAGGCGATGATTGCACAGGCGATGCCGGACGCACCGCCATTGGCTCAGGTGCTTCGGCATGTGACACATTTGCCCTTGCACTTGGCGCTAACGCCGTCAGCTCAGAAGAAAGTGCGACCGCTATCGGGCGGAATAGCACGTCTTCTGGCAATGGCGCTGTTGCGATTGGTCTTGAATCCGAGGCGGCGGGAGCAGGCTCTTTTGCTGGAGCAGAGTACGCACAGGCTTTGGGGAATTACTCGGTTGCGCTTGGCGGTGGTAATGCGGCGGGGAGTGGAGCCATTGCCGATGGGCCGGGGGCCATTGCGATTGGCACCCGCTCGGTAGCCAGCGACCTTCGCTCACTTGCCCTGGGCGCGGGAGCGGTGGCTTCGAGCGAATCATCCTACGCGATTGGTGATTCCGCCACGGCCTCTGGTATCTCGGCCATTGCCATGGGGACTGGGGCCTCGGCCGAGTCTGTCACTACCGGAGCGGGCACCATGGCGGGAGGCGTGGCCGTGGGTGGGCTGGCGGAATCCTATGGCGGGGTGGCCGTGGGGTTCGGGGCTGTTGCGGGCTCTGGAGGCGCCGGTACCCAGTTGGCGGCCACGGCCTTGGGCATGGGTGCCCAGGCCACCGGTAACCGGTCGATCGGCATCGGGACGACAGATGCGGCACCGGCTCTGGCGACGGGTGGCGGATCAATCGCGGTCGGCAACAGTGCCGAGGCATCGGCGGTCGGCACGATTGCGCTTGGTCGCAATACCACAGCGTCGGTAGATGAGGGCATCGCCGTCGGCTCGGACACCACCGCCAGCGGTGATACTTCCCTGGCGTTCGGACAGGGTAGCACTGCGTCAGCGGCGTCCACCTTGGCTTTTGGCGATTCTGCCACCGCCTCCGGTATCTCGTCCATCGCCATGGGCACAGGGGCAACGGCCGATACGGATGATGCTGTAGCCATCGGTAATGCCGCCATCGCCACCGGCGGCAAATCGGTCTCGATCGGGTCGGAAAACGTCGCGTCGGGCAACGGTGCCGTGGCCATCGGCGATCCCAATACGGCAACCGGCGATGGTGCCATTGCGCAGGGTATGGATAACACGGCCACCGGTAATGGTACTGTGGCGCTCGGTAATACCAATATGGCGGGCGGTGGTGGCCAAGCGGTGGGCACGCCAGGTACGGCGGCTCAGGGCGCGGTCAGTATCGGCTACCAGAACATCGCCGATGGCCAGGGCGCCATTGCGATGGGTTCCACCAGCAGCGCGTTGCAAGACGGTGCCATTGCCCTCGGCGACACAGCGGCCGCTGGAGGTAACGATAGCGTGGCGCTGGGGAGCGGGACGACGTCCTCGGCGAACTCTACGGTGGCGGTTGGTGCTGGTGCCAGTGCCACGAATGCCCAATCCATTGCCATTGGTGGTGGGTCAGCCCTCGAAGCGGCTGCCTCCTCTGCCGGGAATTCCGCCATCGCGATTGGGCTTGGTTCGAACGCTACGGGGAATACCAGCATTGCCATGGGCTTCCGCGCCGAGACGCTGAACCAGTACGGCATCGCGCTAGGGGCTGACAGCAGCGTCAGCGGAGACTATGGCATGGCGATGGGCCTTCAGGCCGATGCGTCGGGTACTCATGCTGGCGCTGTGGGAGCCTTTAGCGATGCGTCGGGTGATCGGGCCTCGGCTTATGGGTATAGCGCTACGGCCTCCGCCGACGATAGCGTCGCACTGGGCGATAGCACGGCCTCGCAGGCCGGTGCCGTCGCCTTGGGTGATGGCGCCACGGCCGATGTCGCCGACAGCGTGGCGCTGGGCTCCAATGCGAATACCGCCGCCGTGGTCGGCACCGCCGATACGACCATCGCTGGTATAACCTACGACTTCGAGGGCGAATCGCCGATCGGCACGGTGAGCGTGGGGACTAGCGGCAACGAGCGCACTCTCACCAATGTGGCAGCGGGGCGCGTATCGGCGACCAGCACCGATGCCATCAATGGCAGCCAGTTGTTCGCCACCAACCAGGCGATCGAGGATAACCGCGTTCATTTCTACAGCGTCGATGGTGGCACGCTGGACGGCAACTACGACAATGATGGCGCGACGGCTGCCAATGCCATGGCCGCCGGCGTGAACGCGAGTGCGGTCCGGAGCAATGCCACGGCCGTGGGCCACGATGCTCGGGCCGCCGGCACGAGTTCGGTGGCGATGGGCAATGCCGCGACCGCCATGGGCACCAACTCCGTGGCCATTGGCAACAATGCTTCCGTGGGTTTGACGACTGGCCCGAACAGCCAGTTTCCCGATCAGGGGGTGGCGATCGGTTCGGGCGCCACGGTCGGTGGCGCGGTCGTGGGCGGCGTGCAGATCCACAGCGAAGGGGTGGCGATCGGGTTCGACGCCTCTGCCGTCAATACCTCCCAAGCCTCGCCCACGGCGATCGGTGCCCACGCCAATGCCGATGGTGCAGGCGCGCAGATCGCGATCGGCGATTATGCCACGGCCAACGGCGAAAACTCGGTGGCCATCGGCGGCCTGCCATTCTCGACCGGCACACGGGCCATGGGTGACTACGCTCTAGCCATCGGCCCCGCGACCCAGGCCTTCGGCGACAACTCGGTCTCGCTGGGGCGTGAGTCCAGTGCCGCAGGCGACGGGGCGATTGCCATCGGCGGCAACGCGGCCTCGGGGGCTAACGCTTCTCAGCAAGACACCATCGCGATCGGCGCAGAGACGGTTGCCAATACCCAGGGTGGTATCGCCATCGGCCAGGGCGCCAGAGCCAGCCATTCCAATAGTACGGCGCTAGGGGTAGATGCCATCACCGCGGTGGCGAATGCCACGCCGAGCGGCACGATCAACGGTACCAGCTACACTTTCGCCGGCGGTGCGCCGATCGGGGTGGTCAGTGTCGGCCGCTCCGGCAGCGAGCGCCAGATCACCAACGTGGCGGCGGGTCGAGTGTCGGCGACTAGCACCGACGCTATCAATGGCAGCCAGCTGTTCGCCACCAATCAGGCGCTCGAGGACCTGTCTCTCGGTGGTGGCGGAACGAACTACTACAGCGTCAACTCGACTGTGACCGGCGCTGGATCAAACTTTAATAATGACGGTGCGACCGGTACGAATGCCCTGGCGGCAGGCGTAAGTGCCAGCGCTGCAGGGTCATCCGCCGTGGCCATTGGTAATACTGCCACGGCAAGTGAGACGCGGGATATTGCTGTTGGTCACCAGTCTGAGACGAGCGCCATTGCTGGCGCGACAGGAAGCCAAACGGACAACGTGGCCATCGGAACGGGAGCGCAGGCGCTTGGCGGTGCATCCATTGCCATTGGTGAAGGTGCAATGGCGACGGGTGCCAGTGTTGCAAGCGTCAACTCGGCCGTCGCTATTGGTCGTCAAGCTAAGGCCAACCAGTTTGGTGCCATTGCCTTAGGCTCCAATGCAAGTACAGGGGTGGGGTCAAGCTATGCCGCAGCTATCGGCCCCAATGCGAAGGTCGGCGACAATGCAAGTAGCTCAACCGCCATCGGCAACAGCGCGACAGTGGCGGATGGTGCCACTTCTTCCACGGCTGTTGGTCGCGGCGCCACGGTTAATGCGTCGACCTCCGTGGCCGTCGGGCAGGGTTCGACAGTGGCGAATGGTGCCTCCTCTTCCACGGCAGTCGGTAGCAACGCCACGGTCAATTCGAATCGCTCAGTGGCCATCGGGCAGGGCGCAGACGTAGCAATTAATGCCAGTCTTGGAACGGCCATCGGTAGTACCGCTAAGGTGCTTGAAGGCGCCGTATCGGGCGTGGCGATTGGCTCCGAGGCTGTAGCCAGTGGGCGTGATGCGGTGGCAATGGGCTCTGGCACAGAAGCAGCCACAAACGCCATCGCCATGGGGCATGACGCGAAAGCCACAGGCAGCCAATCGATCAGCATCGGTACTGGCAATGTGGTCAGTGGTGACAGCTCTGGTGCCATCGGCGATCCAACCACCATCACCGGCACAGGCTCCTATTCGCTGGGTAACGACAACACCATTGATGCCGACGAAGCTGGCACCTTCGGTAATGACAATATCCTGGCTGCGACGGCTACCGGCAGTCGCATTGTGGGTAACGGTAATGACATTGATGTGGCCGATGCCTTCGTAATGGGCAACGGCGCGGATGTGACCGTCGATGGTGGCGTCGCGATTGGCAGTGCCTCGGTCGCCAGCACGGCAGCGGGTGTCGCGGGCTATGATCCGGTAACGGGTGCCCCCTCGACCGACACGTCGGCGACGTGGCAAAGCACCGCGAGCGCGGTGAGCGTGGGCGACGCGGCGAACGACGTGACGCGCCAGATCACCGGCGTGGCCGCGGGCACGTCGGATAGCGATGCGGTCAACGTCGCTCAGCTCAAGGCCAGCGGAACACACTACTACAGCGTTAATGACAACGGTGTTCAGGGCGGAAACTACGACAATGATGGTGCTACCGGTGTGAATGCCATCGCTGCCGGAGTAGATGCCACGGCCGCTGGAAATGGCAGTGTCGCCATGGGCTTTGGTGCTGATGTACAGCAAAGCGATGGCATCGCCATAGGCACCGGCACCACCTCTCAAGGAGCATCCTCCATTGCCATGGGGGATGGCGCCTCCAACAATGTGTTCGGCAATAACCAGATCGCTATCGGCAGCAACGCTTCCTCGTTCGGAACAGACGACTTGGCGATCGGTACGGGTGCCGCGGCTAGCGGTCAGCGCAATATTGCGCTGGGCAGTGGCGCAGCCACAGATGTGGGACTGCTGGACGGTATCGCCATCGGTACGGATGCCTATGTCAGTGCCAATAACGGCATCGCCATGGGCAACGGGGCATCGGCAGATCACGCTGGCAGTGTGGCGCTGGGGCTTAATTCGGTGACCGCTGCGCCGGTGGGCACGACGAATATCACCCTCGACGGGATCAACTACACCTTCGCCGGTGGTACGCCGACTGGTACGGTGAGCGTAGGGGGCGTGGGCAACGAACGCACCCTTACCAATGTAGCGGCGGGGCGGATCACGGCCAGCAGCACCGATGCGATCAACGGCAGCCAGCTGTTCGCCACCAATCAGGCCGTGGAGGATGCGGCAACGACCGCCAACCTGGGCTGGGATCTCACCGCCCAGGGCGCTGACACCACCAACGTCGCCCCGGGCGACGCGGTGGATCTGACCAACGCCGACGGCAACCTGGTGATCACCAAGAACGCCACCGAGGGCGCCCAGGAGACGGTGACCTTTGACCTGTCCGATAGCGTGACGATCGGCAACACCACGATCGACAACACCGGCATCGACATGGGCGGCGACACCATCACCAATCTGGGGGCGGGGACTGTCGGGGCCGGCAGCACCGACGCCGTCAATGGCAGCCAGCTGTTCGACGTGGCCGACTCGGTGAACACCGTGATCGGCGGCAATGCGGTCGTCAATCCAGACGGCACCGTGACCACCAGCGATATCGGTGGCACCGGTGAAGACACGGTGGACGACGCCATCGCGGCCGCGAATACCGCCGCCAATGCCGGCTGGAACGTCACCGACGGCACCAGCGCTGCCAACATCGGGCCCGACGGCGACGTCACCTTCAGCGGTGATGCCAATATCGACGTGGCTCAGACCGGCGTCGATGACGCCGGCGCGGTCGAGATTACCCTCAACCGCGACCTCGACCTGGACAGCGTCACCACCGGTAACAGCACCCTGGACGACAGCGGATTGGCGGTGGACGACGGCAGCGGCAACGTCACCACCGTGACCGATGACGGCCTGACCGTGGTGGGTGGTCCCAGCGTGACCAACAGCGGCGGCATCGACGCCGGGGGCCAGACCATCTCCAACGTGGCCGATGGCACGGCAGGTACCGATGCCGTCAATCTCAACCAGCTGCAAGCGGTGCAGGCCGCCACCGAGACGCACTACTACAGCGTCAACGACGGCGGCACCGTCCAGAGCAATTACGACAATGACGGTGCGACAGGCATCAACGCACTGGCAGCGGGTACTAATGCTGTATCTGACGGCAACTCCTCTGTCGCTGTAGGTGACGGTGCGCGCACAGGGAGTATTGGTAGAGATCAGGTGGCGCTCGGGGCTGGTGCTCTGGCAGGCGGTAATACATCAATTGCTATTGGTGCAGGCGCTCAGGCCTCAACTGACTTATTTGATGGTGGTGTAGAAGCAGTTGCCATTGGTAATGGTGCTTCCGCGCAGGGCACCAAGAATGTCGCGTTAGGTTCTGGCTCCGTTGCCGATGGCAGCACGCTGGCCGATGCGGCCTTCCAGCCCCTGGATGCGGCAGGCAACCCGATTGCCGTTACGGCGCCGACGGCCACCAGCGAAGTGTCGGTAGGCGATGCCGGCAGCGAGCGTCGTATCACCAACGTGGCCGCCGGCTCGGCGGATACCGATGCGGTGAACGTCTCGCAGCTGGCGGCGGTCGATCAGAAGGCCAGCACGCCGCTGACCTTCGCCGGCGACAGCGGCACCGACGTGGATCGCCAGCTCGGCGAGACCCTCAACGTCACCGGCGGCGCCTCGGGCACGCTGACCAGCGGCAACATCGGGGTGGTGGGCGACGGCACCGATACGCTGGCCATCCAACTGGCCGAGAACATCGACCTGGGTACCAACGGCAGCGTCACCACCGGCAACAGCGTGCTGGACGACAGCGGGCTGGCGGTGGACGACGGCAGCGGCAACGTCACCACCGTGACCGATGATGGCCTGACCGTGGCGGGCGGTCCCAGCGTGACCAACAGCGGCGGTATCGACGCCGGTGGGCAGGCCATCACCAACGTTGGCGCGCCGGTGAACGGTGGCGATGCCATCAATCTCGGCTACTTCGACGAGAACCGCGCCCACTACTACAGCGTCAACGATGGCGGCACCCAGCAGGACAACTACGACAACGATGGTGCGTCGGGAGTGGATTCCCTGGCCGCCGGTGTGGCGGCCTCTACCGGGGCTGGCGCCGAGCGCGCCGTGGCGCTCGGCTACAACACCAGCGCCACCGGCGTGGACAGCGTGGCCATTGGCCAGTATGCCAGCGCCGAATCGGGCGGGGCCGTGGCCATCGGGCGTGATGCCACCGCCAATGGTGGCCAGGCGATTTCCATCGGTTATGGCAACACTGCCACGGGCGATGGCGCGGTATCGATCGGTGACCCGAGCACCGCGATCGGCGACGGCGCCCTGGCCCTGGGCAAGGACAACTATGCCGAGGGCACCGGGGCGGTGGCCGTGGGTAACAACAACACCTCCGAAGGTGACGGTGCCCTGGCGATCGGTGACACCAACACCGCGACCGGCAATGGCGCCATCACCATGGGGGTCAATAACCAGGCCACCGGCAACGGTGCCGTGGCCCTGGGCAACGACAACATGGTGAGCGGTGACGGGGCCTTCGCGGTGGGCAACAACGCCACCAGCGGTGCCCTCGATACCCTGGCTCTGGGGTCGAACGCCTCGGCGACCTCGCAGCACGCCATGGCGTTGGGAAACAGCTCGGATGCTTCCGGTTTCGGTGCTTTCGCGGCCGGCAATACCTCCGTCGCCTCGGGCGACGGGGCCATGGCGGTCGGCCAGGTCGCGACGGCTTCGGGGCTGCGCTCTGCGGCGATCGGGCTTGAGGCCCTGGCCTCCGCGGAAGACGCCCTGTCGGTGGGGACCGAGGCCGAGGCCAGCGGGCTGCGCAGCACGGCCATCGGCAATTACAGCATTGCATCCGGGCAGGGCTCTTCGGCGTTCGGCTCGAATGCCGACGCCCAGGCTTTCGGGAGCATGGCGATCGGTGCACGTTCCACGGCAATGCATGAACAGAGCATCGCCCTGGGCGGCGCTTCCCAGACGGTGAGAGGGCCACAGGACGACTATGTGGCGTACGGCCTGGATGCGCTGCAGACCTCCAAGGGTGAGCTGGCCATCGGCCAGGTCGCGGTCTTCGACGAGGGCGGCAACCAACTGACGGAGCCGGGCGAACGCCAGATTACCGGCGTCGCGGCGGGCAGTGCCGATACCGATGCGGTGAACGTCTCGCAGCTCAAGGGCATCGCGACGCACTACTACAGCGTCAACGATGATGGTGTGATAGGCGGCAACTACGACAACGACGGAGCGACCGGCGTGAATGCCGTGGCGTCCGGGGTCGATGCCGCTGCCACCGCGGATGGTGCCGTTGCCCTGGGCTTCGGCGCCACGGCGGGCAACGCCGACAGCGTGGCGCTGGGCACCGACTCGGTGACCGACGTGGCGGTGGGCACCACGGATATCACCCTGGCCGGCACCAACTACAGCTTCGCCGGCGGCACGCCGACCGGCACGGTGAGCGTGGGCGACGTCGGCAATGAGCGCACCCTCACCAACGTGGCGGCCGGCCGCATCTCGGCCAGCAGCACCGACGCCATCAACGGCAGCCAGCTGTTCGCCACCAACCAGGCGGTGGAAGACGCGGCGGCCACCGCCGGCCAGGGCTGGGATCTCACCGCCCAGGGCGCCGACGGTACCAACGTGGCGCCGGGCGACGCGGTGGACCTGACCAACAGCGACGGCAACCTTTCGATCACCAAGAACGCCGCCGACGGCGCCCAGGAAACGGTGACCTTCGATCTGTCCGACAGCGTGACGATCGGCAACACCACGATCGACAACACCGGCATCGACATGGGTGGCGACACCATCACCAACCTGGGGGCGGGGACTGTCGGGGCCGGCAGCACCGACGCCGTCAATGGTAGCCAGCTGTTCGACGTGGCCGACTCGGTGAACACCGTGATCGGCGGCAATGCGGTCGTCAATCCAGACGGCACCGTGACCACCAGCGATATCGGTGGCACCGGTGAAGACACGGTGGACGACGCCATCGCGGCCGCGAATACCGCCGCCAATGCTGGCTGGAACGTCACCGACGGCACCAGCGCTGCCAACATCGGGCCTGACGGCGACGTCACCTTCAGCGGTGATGCCAATATCGACGTGGCCCAGACCGGTGTCGATGACGCCGGCGCGGTCGAGATCACCCTCAACCGCGACCTCGACCTGGACAGCGTCACCACCGGCAACAGCACCCTGGACGACGGCGGGCTGGCGGTCGACGACGGCAGCGGCAACGTCACCACCGTGACCGATGACGGCCTGATCGTGGCAGGTGGTCCCAGCGTGACCAGCAGCGGCGGCATCGACGCTGGCGGCCAGACCATCAGCAACGTCGCCGATGGCGTGGCAAGCGATGACGCGGCAACCGTGGGCCAGATCACTGACCTGGCCACCACGCCGCTGACCTTCGCCGGCGACAGCGGCACCAATGTCGAGCGCCAGCTCGGCGAGACCCTCAACGTCACCGGCGGTGCCTCGGGCGCGCTGACCAGCGGCAACATCGGGGTGGTGGGCGACGGCACCGACACGCTGGCCATCCAGCTGGCCGAGAACGTCGACCTGGGAACCGACGGCAGCGTCACCACCGGCAACAGCACCCTGGACGACAGCGGGCTGGCGGTGGACGACGGCAGCGGCAACGTCACCACCGTGACCGATGACGGCCTGACCGTGGCGGGTGGTCCCAGCGTGACCAGCAGCGGCGGCATCGACGCCGGCGGCCAGACCATCAGCAACGTCGCCGATGGCGTGGCAAGCGATGACGCGGCAACCGTGGGCCAGATCACTGATCTGGCCACCACGCCGCTGACCTTCGCCGGCGACAGCGGCACCAATGTCGAGCGCCAGCTCGGCGAGACCCTCAACGTCACCGGCGGCGCCTCGGGCGTGCTGACCAGCGGCAACATCGGGGTGGTGGGCGACGGCACCGACACGCTGACCATCCAGCTGGCCGAGAACGTCGACCTGGGCACCGACGGCAGCGTCACCACCGGCAACAGCACCCTGGACGACGGCGGGCTGGCGGTCGACGACGGCAGCGGCAACGTCACCACCGTGACCGATGACGGCCTGATCGTGGCAGGTGGTCCCAGCGTGACCAGCAGCGGCGGCATCGACGCTGGCGGCCAGACCATCAGCAACGTCGCCGCGCCGGTGAACGGTGGCGATGCCATCAATCTCGGTTACTTCGATGAGAACCGCGCCCACTACTACAGCGTCAACGACGATGGTGTGATCGGCGGCAACTACAACAATGATGGCGCCACCGGGATCAATGCCATTGCCACCGGCGTAGATGCCGAGGCCTCGATCGACGGCAGCGTGGCACTGGGTAGCGGCTCGATCGCCAATCGCAACCTGGCGCCGTCTTCCGGTGCCATTCCGGCTGGCAGTGCCACCGTCACCTACAACACCACCGACAAGGAGCTGTTGGGAGCCATTTCCGTAGGGGATAGTGACTCCTATCGTCAGATCACCAATGTGGCGGACGGTATCCTGGCGCAAGATGCGGTGACGGTTCGTCAGCTGCAGGGGGCTATCGGCTCGGTCACCGTCACCGGTACCCAGTATTTCCATGCCAACTCGGTTCAGCCGGATTCCGCTGCGGTCGGGCAGGACAGCATTGCCGTGGGCCCGACGACGGTGGTCGACGGCGACAATGGCATTGGCATGGGCAACGGGGCCATCGTTGACCAGATCGCCCCTGGGGGGACCGCGATCGGCGATGGCGCCCACGTGATGCTGGCCGACGGCATGGCGTTGGGTACTTCAGCCCTGTCCGAGGCCGAGCAGGGCATCGCGCTGGGGGCCGGGGCGACGGTCAGCCACGACCAGAGCGTGGCGCTGGGCAGTAACTCGGCCACCGCCGAACCGGTGGCCACCTCAGGGACGACCATCGCCGGTATCGACTACGGCTTCGCGGGTATCGCGCCGCAGAGCACGGTGAGCATCGGGGATGTGGGCAACGAGCGCACCCTCACCAATGTGGCGGCAGGGCGTCTCTCGGAGACGAGTACCGATGCGGTCAACGGCAGCCAGCTCTATGCCACTAACCAGGCGGTGGAGTCGGCCAGCCAAGGGTGGGATCTCAGCGCCCAAGGTGCCGATACCACCAATGTGGCGCCGGGCGACAGCGTGGATCTGTCCAATACCGACGGCAACCTGGTGATCGCCAAGAATGCCACTGATGGGGCACAGGAAACGGTGACCTTTGATCTGGCCGACGATCTCGATGTCACCAGCGTCTCTACTGGCAACAGCACCCTGAGCAACAGCGGGCTGGTCGTGGATGATGGCGGCGGCAACGTGACCAGCACCACCGCTACCGGTACCACGGTGACCGACGGCACGAACACCACGTCGCTGACCGCCATCGGCGTGTCCAGTGGAAACATCAGCGTGGATGGCACGACCGATACCATCACTGGCCTGTCCAACACCGATCTGAGCGATCCGAGCTTCGCTACCGAGGGCCGCGCAGCTACCGAGGAACAGCTGCAGGTCGTCAGCGACGTGGCCAGCGCCGGCTGGGATCTGAGCGCACAGGGGGCCGACACCACCAACGTCGCTCCAGGCGATGCGCTGGACCTGAGCAACGCCGACGGCAATCTGGTGATCAGCAAGAACGCCACTGACGGTCCTCAGGAGACGGTGTCCTTCGATCTGGCAGAGGATGTGACGATCGGGAGCAGCCTGACCGTCACCGATGGCCCGACGATCGATGGCGATGGTATCGACATGGGCGGTGACAGCATCACCAATGTCGGTGCACCGACGAGCGGCGGCGATGCGGTCAATCTCGACTACTTCAACCAGAACCGCGCCCACTACTACAGCGTCAACGACGGCGGGACCCAGGGGGGCAACTACGACAACGACGGGGCGACGGGCGTGAATGCCATCGCTGCCGGCGTGGATGCTTCTGCCTCGGCGGACGGTGCCATGGCCCTGGGGGCCGGCGCTACGGCCGGGGATGCCGACAGCGTGGCGCTGGGCGCCAACAGCGCGACGGCGCCGGTCGAAGGGACCACCGAGGTGGTCATCAACGGCGAGACCTATCTGGTGGCCGGTACCGATCCAGAGGGCACCGTGTCGCTGGGTGATGTGGACGCCGAGCGTACGGCTACCAATGTGGCGGCAGGGCGCGTCAGCGAGACAAGTACCGATGCCATCAACGGCAGCCAGCTGTATGCAACCAACAGCGCCATTGATGCCTTGGGCCAGGAAGTCGAGGCCGGCCAGGTGCACTATTACAGCGTCAACGACGCTGGCACCGAGGGCGGTAACCACGACAACGACGGCGCGACGGGGGTGAACGCCATCGCCGCCGGCGTGGATGCCTCGGCCACGGCAGAGGGCAGCATCGCCATGGGCGCAGGCGCCATGGCCAGCGAAGCCGATAGCGTGGCGATGGGCTCGGGAGCGACGACCGAGGCGGCGGTCGGCACGGCCGATATCACGATCGGCGGGCAGACCTATGCCTTCGCCGGGGTCTCGCCAATCGGCACCTTCAGTGTCGGTTCCGCCGGCGCCGAACGTACGATCACCCATGTGGCCGCGGGGCGCGTGACGGCGGACAGCACGGATGCCATCAACGGCAGTCAGCTTTACGCCACCAACCAGGCGGTGGGAGACGTCAACCAGGCCGTAGGAGACGTCGAAGACCGTGTGACCAATGTCGAGGGTGACATCGACAATCTCGACGGCCGTGTCACCAACGTGGAGGGTGATGTCACCCAACTGGGCGACCGGGTGTCCAACGTCGAGGGTGATGTCTCCAGTATCGGCAATGATCTTGCCGAGCTGGACGACCGCGCCGTGAAGTACGACACCGAAGACGGCAACGTCAACTACGACTCGATTACCCTCGCGGGTGAGGGTGGTACCACCATTTCCAACGTGGCGGACGGCGATGTCTCCGAGGACAGCAGCGATGCCGTCAACGGTAGCCAGCTGTGGGAGATGCAGGAACAGCTCACTACCATCAACGAGGGAGGCAGCAAGTACTTCAGGGCCAACTCCGAGGCGGCAGCGGCCCGGGCGGAAGGCGCCGAAAGCGTCGCCATGGGGCCGAACAGCGTGGCTCAGGGTGACCACAGCGTGGCAGCCGGTGATGGCGCGGTGGCCGAAAGCGACGGTGGGGTGGCCCTGGGGGCCGGCTCGCAGGCGACCCGTGAGGGCATGAACGGTGCCGAGGAGGCCTTCTCCGGAGAATCCGTGGCGTCGACCCAGGGGGCGGTCTCCGTCGGCAGCGAAGGCGGCGAGCGTCAGATCACGAACGTGGCCGGCGGTACCGAAGCCACGGATGCGGTCAACGTCCGTCAGTTGGAGGCGGTGCAGGCCGGCTCAGTGGGCTATGACCGCAACGATGACGGCAGTGTGAACTATGGCTCGGTCACGTTGGGTCAGGAAGGTACACCGACGCAGATCCACAACGTGGCGGCAGGTGAACTGCCGACGGATGCGGCCAACGTGGGGCAGCTGCAGGAGCTGAACCGGCAGTTCAACCAGCAGATCGGCAGCCTCAGCCATCGCATCGAGGATGTCGAGGACCAGGCCAATGCGGGCACCGCGAGTGCGATCGCGGCGGCTTCCGTGCCTCAGGCCTATCTGCCCGGTAAAAGCATGGTGGCGGTCGGTGCGGGCACCTACAGCGGCGAATCGGCGGTTTCCGTCGGGGTATCTCGCCTCTCGGATAACGGTCGTTGGGCGGTGAAGCTCAATGCCACCGGCGATTCGCAGAGCAATTTCGGGGCCGGTGTCGGTGTGGGTTTCCACTGGTAAACGACTAGGGGATGAACATGGAACATCCAAGCTATTACAGGGCAGTACTGGCGTTCGGGGTCGTCGGGATGACGGCCCTAGGGCTGCAGGGTTGTGCCACCAGTGGCGAGGGAGGTGCGGAAGCTCCGCCCCGGGTGGCCGATGAGACGGCGACCTTTCCTGATCCGGAGGAGGCATGGGTCGATGGCACCTACGCCAACGTCGAAAACCTGCGCAATATGCAGCAGGGGCTCTCCAAGGATCAGACCTATGACTTGATCGGGCGTCCGCATTTCTCCGAGGGGCTGTTCGGGGTGCATGAGTGGAACTATGTCTTCCATCTGCCCGCGGGCGATGGGAGTTACATGACCTGCCAGTATCAGGTGACGTTCGACGACGATATGCTGGCCGACAGCCTGCGCTGGCGGGATGGGGAATGTGCCGCCCTGCTCGAGCCACGCAGCAGCACCGAGCCGACGCGTTTGACCCTGTCGGGCGATACGCTGTTCGAGTTCGATAGTGCCCGGCTGTCGCCGCGGGGGCGGCAGCAGGTGAACGTCCTCGCGAATCGTATTCGCAGCGACTTCACGGCTCCCGAGGTGATGGTGCTCGGGCATACCGATCGCCTGGGTAGCGGTGACTATAACCAGGCGCTGTCCGAGCGCCGTGCCGCCACGGTGCGATCCGCCCTGGTCAGCAACGGGATTGCCCCGTCATCGATTCGAAGCCGGGGCTTTGGCGAACGCCAGCCGGTGACGCGCTGTGAAGGGACGCGCGCGACGCCGGGGCTGAAAGCATGTTTGCAGCCCAACAGGCGTGTCGATATCGAAGTCAGCGAAACTGGATAGCATCTAGCGGTCTGGACCATGGCCGTGGAAACGTGACGAGGCGTCAGGTTTCCGCGGTTTTTTTCGTCATAAGGAAAGGTCGGGCATGTCGATGCCCTCTTTCTCTGCCTTCTGACGATGGCGTGAGACGAGTATCGACGGACCATGTCGCATCACGACGCCCCACCGAGAGGGGATATCTCGGTGGGGCCGGTCGTTCGCACGGCCGAGTTCAGGCGCGCGCCGCGTAGGCGTAGAGCAAAGTCTCCTGGGCACTGATCGGTGCGGCCTCGCCGGGCGACTGCTTGACGTAGGTGCCGTCGGGCCGCAGCTGCCAGCTCTGGCAGTTGTCCACCAGATAGGTTTCCAGATCCTTGCGGACCTGGGCTGCCAGTTTCTTGTCGAGCAGCGGGAAGCAGGTTTCGACCCGGTGGAACATGTTGCGGGCCATGAAGTCCGCGCTCGAGCCCCAGGTCTCGGACTTGCCGTCGTTGTGGAAGTGGAACACTCGGGTGTGTTCCAGGAAGCGACCGATGATCGAGCGCACCCGGATGGTCTCGGAGATGCCGGGCAGGCCGGGGCGCAGGCAGCACATGCCGCGGATGATCAGGTCGCACTCGACGCCGGCCTGGGAGGCTCGGTACAGCGCCTGGATCAGCTTGGGCTCGGTGAGCGAGTTGCACTTGATGACCAGGTGGGCTCGCTTGCCCTTGCGGGCATGCTCGGCCTCGCGGTCGATCATCGCCACCAGCCGCTCGTGAAGGGTGAAGGGAGCGTGCAGCAGTTTCTCGATCTTGCGCGCACGGCCCATGCCGGAGAGCTGCTGAAAGACCTTGTGCACGTCGGCGCACAGCACGGGGTCGGCGGTCAGCAGGCTGTAGTCGGTATACAGCTTGGCGGTCTTGGAGTGATAGTTGCCGGTGCCCAGGTGAGCGTAATGGCGCAGCTGGCCTTTCTCGCGGCGCACGATGTGCATCATCTTGGCGTGGGTCTTGTAGGCCATCACCCCGTAGATGACGATGGCACCGGCTTCCTGCAGGCGCGAGGCCAGGGCCAGGTTGTCGGCCTCGTCGAAGCGTGCCCGCAGCTCGATCACTACCGTGACTTCCTTGCCGTTGCCGGCGGCTTCCACCAGCGCGTTGACGATCGGCGAGTCGGCCCCGGTGCGGTAGAGCGTCTGCTTGATGGCCAGCACGTCCGGATCGCGGGCTGCCTCGCGCAGCAGCTCTTCCACGGGCGAGAAGGAGTGGAAGGGGTGGTGGAGCAGGACATCGCCCTCGGCCATGGCCTGCAGCACGCTGTCGCGCTTGCGCAGGGCCTTGGGCAGGCCTGGGGTGAAGGCGCGATAGCACAGCTCGGGGCGTTCCACATCGCCCAGCACCGACATCATGCGCGTCAGGTTCACCGGGCCGTTGACCCGGTAGAGGTCGGAGGCCTCGAGTTGGAACTGCTTGATCAGGAATTCGGCCAGGTCGTCGGGGCAGTTGTCGGCCACTTCCAGGCGAACGCCGCTGCCATAGCGGCGCGAGAGCAGTTCGCCGCGTAGCGCCGAGGCCAGGTCGGAGACGTCTTCCGGGTCCACCGAGAGGTCGGCGTTGCGCGTCAGGCGGAACTGGTAGCAGCCGCGCACCTTCATGCCGGGGAACACTTCCTCGGCGTGGGCGTGGATCATCGACGACAGGAAGACATACTCGGCGAAGCCCGACTCGCAGAGTTCCTCGGGCAGACCGATGACCCTTGGCAACGAGCGCGGCGCCGGCAGGATCGCCAGACCGCCTTCGCGGCCGAAGGCGTCCTTGCCCTCCAGCTCGACGATGAAGTTGAGGCTCTTGTTGACCAGCCTCGGGAAGGGGTGCGACGGATCGAGGCCGATGGGACTGATCACCGGCATGATCTCGGTCTCGAAGTAGTCGCGCACCCAGTCCCGCTGGGCCTCGGTCCAGTCGCCGCGGCGCCGGAAACGCAGGCCCTGAGCTTCGAGCGCTGGGATCAGTGCCTCGTTGAGAATGCGGTACTGGCGTTCCACCTGTTCGTGGGCGATCTGTGAAATCTCGGCCAGCACCGAGCGCGGGGAGCGGCCGTCGGCCCCCGAGGTGGCGTCGCCGATCATCACCTGGTTCTTGAGGCCGGCCACGCGGATCTCGAAGAACTCATCCATGTTCGACGAGAAGATCAGCAGGAACATCAGCCGGTTCAGCAGCGGGTGCGCCTCGTCCAGGGCCTGCTCGAGGACTCGCACGTTGAACTGCAGGTGCGATAGCTCGCGATTGAAATACAGGCCCGGATCGCCGAGATCGGCCTCGGGATCCGGCAGCGACTTGGGCTTGATGCCGGTACGAGTCTGGTTGAGGCGCGGGATCGGCGTCTCGGTGGCTGCCTCGCCACCGGGAAGCGATTCCACGGTGACGGGGGTGTTGGGGCTGCGCGATTCGTCCATGGGTGTACCCTGTCGTCGGCCGGAAGGGGTACCCCGTCCGGCGGTTACTCGGCGAGCAGCCGGGCCGCTCGCTTGGCAAAATAGGTCAGCACGCCGTCGGCGCCGGCGCGTTTGAAGCACATCAGCGATTCCAGCATCACCGCGTCGGCATCCAGCCAGCCGTTGTCGAAGGCGGCCATGTGCATGGCGTATTCACCGCTCACCTGGTAGGCGAAGGTCGGCACTCGGAGCTCGTCCTTGACGCGCCGTACCAC
This sequence comes from Halomonas organivorans, assembly GCF_014192055.1. Taxonomy (GTDB): domain Bacteria; phylum Pseudomonadota; class Gammaproteobacteria; order Pseudomonadales; family Halomonadaceae; genus Halomonas; species Halomonas organivorans. The sequence goes on from NZ_JACHXM010000015.1 coordinate 20,718, forward strand.
GTCCAGGTAGGGCATGCCCGGCTTGACCATCACCATGTCGGCGCCCTCTGCCAGGTCCAGGGCCACCTCGTGCAGCGCCTCTTCGCCGTTGGCCGGATCCATCTGATAGGTGGACTTGTCGGCGCGGCCGAGGTTCGTCGCAGAACCGACGGCATCCCGGAACGGGCCGTAGTAGCTCGAGGCATACTTGGCGCTGTAGGCCATGATCCGGGTGTTGTGTAGCTGTTCCTGTTCCAGCACCTGACGGATGGCACCGATGCGGCCGTCCATCATGTCCGAAGGCGCGACGATGTCGGCCCCGGCCTCGGCGTGGGAGAGCGCCTGCTTGAGCAGGGTTTCCACGGTGCGGTCGTTCTGCACGTAGCCCAGGTCGTCGAGGATGCCGTCCTGGCCGTGACTGGTGTAGGGGTCCAGCGCGACGTCGGTCATGATGCCGAGCTCGGGCACGGCCTCCTTGAGGGCGCGCACGCTGCGCTGAATCAGCCCGTTGGCACTGAATGCCTCCTCGGCCAGCTCGCTCTTCAGCGCCGGGTCCACCACCGGAAACAGGGCCAGTAACGGGATGCCAAGATCGCGGGCCTCGCGGGCTTCCTCGATCAACAGGTCGAGTGACAGACGCTCGACGCCCGGCATGGAGGGCACCGCCTCGCGCCGGTCCTCGCCTTCGAGCACGAACACCGGCCAGATCAGGTCGTCGGCGGTCAGCGTGTGCTCGCGCATCAGGCGACGCGAAAAGTCGTCACGCCGCATGCGGCGCATGCGGGTGGCGGGATATTGGCGTGCGGTCGTTAAGCTCAAGACATCTCTCTCCGAAACGGTGACCGGGGCCGCCAGAACCTAGTCTGGCGAGCGTAGATGACGAAACGATGACAATCGTTCGAGTATATCAGGGTGAACCGGCGCCGAAAGACGCGCCTTGTCGCACCACCGTCGACTCTCTAAAGTGATGGCTTCATGTTTATCGGCCCTGCCGGTCGGCGGCAGGAGGCGCACGAGGAGACGCATATGAGCAAGCAGGTGGCAGTCATTCTGTCGGGATGCGGAGTGCAGGATGGCTCGGAGATCTACGAGACCACCCTGACCCTGCTGCGCCTGGACCAGTTGGGCATCGGCTATCGCTGTTTCGCCCCCGACATCGACCAGCACGACGTGGTCGATCACCGCAGCGGCGAGGCGGCCCGCGAGGAGCGGCGCAACGTGCTGACCGAGTCGGCGCGCCTGGCGCGCGGCGAGATCTCCCCGCTTGATGAGCTGGACGCCGGCGACTTCGACGCCGTGATCCTGCCGGGGGGCTTCGGAGCCGCCAAGACCCTCTCCAACTTCGCCGAGGCCGGCGCCGACATGGTGATTCATGACGGCCTGATCGAGGTCATGGCCGAGTTCCGCGAAGAGCGCAAGCCGATCGGCCTGATGTGCATCGCGCCGGTGATGGTGCCGCGTCTGCTGGGCCCGGGCATCGCCGTGACCATAGGCCACGATCCGGGTGTGGCCGGCGCGATCAGCAGCATGGGCGGCCTGCACCGCAGCTGCAGCGTGGAGGATATCGTCGTCGACTTCGAGAATCGCGTAGTCACCACTCCAGCCTACATGCTGGCCACGCGCATCGGCGAAGCGGCCACCGGCATCTTCAAGCTGGTGGATCGCATCGATGAGATGATGGATCTCTGACCCGGCTGCGCCGGGTCAGTAGCTGGAAGAGCGGCGCTTCGCGCCTGGAAGCTTGAAGCGGGAAGAAGAACGCCTCCCTGGCTTTGCCAGGGAGGCGTTTTGGTTCAGCTTGGCTTCGAGCTTCGAGCTTCGAGCTTCGAGCTTCGAGCTTCGAGCTTCGAGCTTCGAGCTTCGAGCTTCGAGCTTCGAGCTTACGCCTCGCTGTCGGCCGCATCCTTCTCGCGCTTGTGGCGCACTAGCCGCCCGAACAGCAGGCCGACTTCGTAGAGCAGGTACATGGGCACTGCCAGCAGGCTCTGCGAGACCACGTCCGGGGGGGTCATCAGCATGCCCACCACGAAACAGCCCAGCACCACGTAGGGGCGCTTCTTCGACAGGCTTTCCACCGTGGTCGCCCTGGTCAGAATCAGCAGGAAAGTGGCGATGGGAATCTCGAAGGCCACGCCGAAAGCGAAGAACAGCTTGAGAACGAAGTTGAGGTACTGGTTGATGTCGGTCATCACCGCCACGTCCTCCGGCCCGGTCTGGGTGAAGAACTTGAACAGCAACGGAAAGACCACATAGTAGGCGAAGGCGGCTCCGGCATAGAACAGCGCCACGCTGGAGGCCAGCAGCGGCAGTGCCAGCGCCTTCTCGTTGTCGTAGAGCCCGGGTGCGATGAAGGCCCAGGCCTGGTGCAGCACATAGGGCACGGCGATGAACACCGCCACCACCAGGGTCAGCTTGAAGGGCGCCAGGAACGGCGAGGCCACCTCGGTGGCGATCATCCGCGAGCCTTCCGGCAGCAGCGCCATCAGCGGTTGGGCGACGAAGGCGTAGATATCGTTGGCGAAGGCGTAGAGGCCAAGGAAGATCACCAGGATGGCGATCACCGCCCGCAGCAGCCGCGAACGCAGTTCGACCAGGTGTTCGATCAGCGGGGCCTGGGCCTGTTCGGGGCCCCGGGAGTCGTCGGATTGGCTCATCGGGGAGGGGCATCCTCGTGGGTGTCGGAATCGGCGTCATCGACCTGCCGGCGAGCGCGGCCCAGGGCGTCGTCGAGGCGCCGCTCGGGCGAGCCGTGCTGCTGCCGGTCGTCGTTCGCCTGCTCCGACGCCTTGCGATCCGGCGTCGCGCGGTCGGCGGAGGAGGGGTCGACCGAGTCTTCGACGTTCCGCTTGACTCTGTCGAAGCCCTCATCCAGCTTCTTCTGCTGCTCGGCGAGCTTCTGGCGCAGTTCCTCTGCCTCGAGCTGGGCGTTGATCTCGCGCTGCATGCCGGAGACGGTACGCTTGATGCGGCCGATCCACAGCCCTGCGGTGCGGGCAGCCTTGGGCAGGCGCTCGGGGCCCAGCACCAGCAGGCCCACCACGCCGATGATCAGGAGTTCGAGAAAGCCGATGTCGAACATGGCGGCTTACTTGCGCTCTTCCTGTTCCTCGGTCTTGCGCTCGGCGCGCACGTCGTAGGTTTCGCCCTCGTCGTCGTGGCGGACCTGAGCCTGGGGCTTGTCGCCGTCCTCGCTCTTGTCTTCGTCGTTCATCGCCTTCTTGAAGCCCTTGACGGCGCCGCCCAGGTCGCCGCCGACGTTGCGCAGCTTCTTGGTGCCGAAGATCAGGATGATGATGCCGAGGACGATCAGGAGTTGCCAGATGCTGATACCGCCTAACATAGGGTGTTCCTCAGGTTGTGGCGCCGGGGCCCGGCGTCGAAGACTTATGGGGTGCGCGCGGCTTTCTCATCGTGGCCGGAGAGGCCGAAGCGGCGCGACAATTCGTCGAGAACCTCGCGATGGCTCAGTCCCAGGTGCGACAGCATCACCAGGCTGTGAAACCACAGGTCGGTGGTTTCACAGACCAGTGCCTGGCGTGCCGCCTCGTCACCCTGCTCGGCGTCCTTGGCCGCCAGCAGCGTCTCGGTGGCTTCCTCGCCGACTTTCTCGAGTATCTTGTTCAGGCCCTTGTGATGCAAGCTGGCCACATAGGAGTCCTCCGGTGCGGCCTGGCGGCGGCTTTCCAGGACCTCGTCGAGGCGGTCGAGAATATCGCTCATATGAGACGTTTCCGTTGCAGTGAGTGAATCAGTTCCAGGCCAGCAGCAGGACGCCGATGGCCGCCGCGCCAAGCACCGGCCAGGGCTGGCCGTCTGCCCATTCGACAAGCGGTTGCCAGGCGAGTGCCGCCGCCACGACCAGAAGTCCCAGGCGCAGGCGCCGTTGACGCCGGCCCTGATGCTCGAGCCGGCGGTGGATAGCGCCGATGGCCTCGCTCTGGCGGCGTTGCTGCTGATGGCCATGCTCGGCCCGGGCCAGGGCCTGGTGGGCGAGCACCGGCAGCTCGGGGAGCTGGCGAGTGAGTTCCGGGGCCTGGCGCTTCATGGATTCCCACAGCCCGCGGGTGCCGGCACGCTCCTTCATCCACTGCTCCAGGAACGGCTTGGCGGTGGTCCAGAGATCGAGGTCCGGATACAGCTGGCGCCCCAGGCCCTCGATGTTGAGCAGGGTCTTCTGCAGCAGCACCAGCTGCGGCTGCACTTCCATGTTGAAGCGCCTGGCGGTCTGGAACAGCCCCAGCAGCACCTGGCCAAAGGAGATGTCCTTGAGCGGTTTCTCGAGGATCGGCTCGCACACCGTGCGCACCGCGGCGGCGAACTCGTTGGCGCGGGTGTCCTCGCCGACCCAGCCCGACTCGATGTGCAGCGCCGCCACCTCGTAGTAGTCCTGATGGAAGAAGGCCAGCAGGTTGCGCGCCAGGTAGTCCTGGTCCTCGCGGGTCAGGCTGCCGACGATACCGCAGTCGATGGCGATGTACTGCGGGTTCCACGGGGTCTCGCGGGACACGAAGATGTTGCCGGGATGCATGTCGGCATGGAAGAAATTGTCGCGGAACACCTGGGTGAAGAAGATCTCTACGCCGCGCTCGGCCAGACGGCGCAGGTCGGTGCCCTGGGCCTCGAGGGCGGCGGTGTCCGCCACCGGCACGCCGTGGATGCGCTCCTGGACCATCACCCGGTGGCGGGTCAGCCCCCAGTGGATGGCCGGCACGAACAGCAGCGGCGAGCCCTTGAAGTTGCGCTTGAGCTGGGAGGTGTTGGCAGCTTCCTTGGTCAGGTCGAGCTCGTCGAACAGGGTTGATTCGTAGTCGCGCACCACCTCCACCGGGCGCAGCCGGCGTGCCTCGGGAACGCGGGCCAGCACGGCGGCCAGTCGGTACATCAGCGCCATGTCCTGGCGCATCACCCGCTCGATGCCGGGGCGGATGATCTTGACCACCACCTGCGCGCCGTCGGGCAGCCTGGCGGCATGCACCTGAGCCACCGACGCCGAGGCCAGCGGCTCGGGCGAGAACTCGGCGAAGGCTTCGTCCAGCGACATGCCGAGCTCTTCCTCCACCAGCGCCTGGGCCTGCTTGCCGGGGAAAGGCGGCACCTGGTCCTGGAGACGCCGGAGTTCGTCGGCGATGTCGGGAGGGAAGAGGTCGCGACGGGTCGACAGCACCTGGCCGAACTTGACGTAGATCGGTCCCAGGGTCTCCAGCGCCAGGCGCAGCCGTTCGCCGCGAGGGCGCGGGCCGACGGGCACCAGGCGCAGCGGCGACAGCGCCAGCAGGCCGCGCAGCCACCAAGGCAGCCGCTCCTGGGGAATCAGGGTGTCCAGCCGATAGCGGGTGACCACCCAGGCGATGCGCGCCAGCCGCGGAATCATGCGCTCTCTCTCCCTTCCGTCAGGCGTCGGCGCAGGCGTTCGAGGCGGGCCTCGAGGCGGTCGGTGGCGACCTCCAGCTCGGTGAGGTGATCGCGCAGGCCCTCGAACTGGTGACGGCCGGGCAGCAGCCTGGCTTCCTCGAAGACGTACTCGGAGACATCGGCGCACAGCTCCTGCCGAGTGCGCAGGCCCCAGCGTCCCAGGCTGCGCATGCCTTCGGCCAGACTGTGGGCGGGGATGTCGCCCAGCCAGTGGGCTAGCTCACCCTCCCAGTCGAGGTCGAGGTCGAGCAGCAGGTCGCGGGTCGCCTCGAGCAGCGGTATGCGTCCACGCACCGCGAGCTTGCCCTGGAACATCAGCCGTTCCATCGAGGCGCCGCCAAGCAGTTCGCCGAGGGTTTCGGCGTCGGCTTCGACGACGGCATCGAAGGCTTCCTCCGGCTCGTCGTCGGGGCGCAGCAGGTCCAGCCCCTGGGAGTGGAAGGCAACGGCCAGGGCCAGGGGCGGGTGCTCGAGCCGCAGCAGCAGGCGCTGGCCCGCCAGGCGGGCCAGTCGCGCGGGCGCCGCGGGATCGCGGGCGAGCAGGGCATTCAGGCTGCGTTCGAGGCCGCCCAGCAGCAGGGTCGGTGTCAGCGCCATCGGATTCTCACAGCTTGATGCCACGGTGCAGGGCAACGATGCCCCCGGTGAGGTTGGTGTACTCGACCCGCTCCAGGCCGGCAGCCTCCATCATTCCCTTGAGGGTCTCCTGGTCGGGATGCATGCGGATCGACTCGGCCAGGTAGCGGTAGCTGTCGGCGTCGCCGGCCACCAGCTGGCCCATGCGCGGCAGCAGGTGGAAGGAGTAGTCGTCGTAGGCGCGGGTCAGCAGGGGATTGCCGGGCTTGGAGAACTCCAGCACCAGCAGCCGGCCGCCGGGCTTGAGCACGCGGGCCATGGAGCGCAGGGCGGCGTCCTTGTCGGTGACGTTGCGCAGGCCGAAGGCGATGGTGATGCAGTCGAAGCTGTTGTCCGGGAAGGGCAGGGTCTCGGCGTTGGCCTGGACGTACTCGACGTTGCCGCCGACGCCCTGGTCGAGCAGCTTGTCGCGGCCGACTCGCAGCATGGAGGCGTTGATGTCGGCGAGGACAACACGCCCCCGGGGGCCGACCAGGCGCGAGAACTTCAGCGTCAGGTCGCCGGTGCCGCCGGCGATGTCGAGCACGCTGTGGCCGGGACGCACGCCGGCCCGCTCGATGGTCAGGCGCTTCCACAGCCGATGGATGCCGAACGACATCAGGTCGTTCATCACGTCGTAGCGGGCGGCCACCGAGTGGAAGACATCGGCCACCCGGGAGGCCTTCTCGTCGACCGGGACTTCCTGGTAGCCGAAGTGCGTGGTGCGCTTGTCGCTGGAGGTCATGCGAGGGAGGCTCCCGAGTCAGCTGCACATGGTGAGGCGAGGCCGGCGGCCCCGCGCGATGGGGCGCATTGTAGCGCCCCCCGGGGGGGCTTGTCTTGACGGTGAAGTCGGTTGCCAGAGTGCCGATCCGCTCGGTGACGCTGCACCGAGGGGGCCGCCGAAGGGGCGTCGAGGGGGTTTTTGGCCATGGGTGAGGCGAATTCGCCGAATGGGCTGGCCATGGAGGGCCAGCACCGGTCCTGCAAGCGGAGCGAGATGCAGGAGCGCCGCAGGGCCAAACAAAGTCGTGCCCATGGAAGGGAGCATGGTGCCCCTCGCAGGCCCTTTCGGCGGGTCAGCCCCGACCCTCTTGGAGCTGCCTCTGGAACGTTCCGATTCCTACAGCTGCCTGATCTCGATGCCTAGCGGCTCGCGAGAGGCGCCGGCTTCTTCCAGGCGCCGCAGGTAGTCGGCCCAGTTGGCCTCGCGGTTCACGATCAGCTCGTGCAGGTAGTCCCAGCTGTAGAGGCCGCTGTCGTGGCCGTCGTCGAAGTGCAGCTTGAGCGCGTAGCGCCCGGTCTGGGTGATGTTGGCCAGGCCGACGTGCTTCTTGCCGACCTGCAGGGTCTCCTGGCCGCGGCCATGGCCGCGCACCTCGGCGGAGGGCGAGAACACCCGCAGGTATTCCACCGACAGCCGATGACTCTCGCCGCCTTCATAGGTCAGCTCCAGCTCGCGGGCCTGCTTGTGGTAGTGCACTCGGGTCGGAATGGGGGCGGACATGGGCACCTCCGGTGAGCTTGAAGCTGGAAGAGCGCCGCTTCGCGGCTGGAAGCTGGAAGAAACAGCCCTGACTCAAGCCTTGGAAACGTTATGCTGATTTCGAGCTTCGAGCTTCGAGCTTCGAGCTTCGAGCTTCGAGCTTCGAGCTTCGAGCTTCGAGCTTCGAGCTTCGAGCTTCGAGCTTCGAGCCGCTCCGGGCCCGAAGCCCGTCGCTAGTGGCTTACAGAATATACCGCGACAGATCCTCGTCCATCGCCAGTTCGCCGAGCTGGGAGTCGACGTAGGCGGCGTCGATGGTCAGCGGGCTGCCCAGGTCGGAGCCTTGGTAGGAGGCTTCTTCGAGCAGGCGCTCCATCACCGTGTGCAGACGGCGGGCGCCGATGTTCTCGGTGCCTTCGTTGACTTTCCAGGCGATCTCGGCGATGCGCGCGATGCCGTCGTCGGTGAAGGCGATTTCCAGGCCCTCGGTGGCCATCAGCGCCTCATACTGGCGGGTCAGGGCCGCGGAAGGCTCGGTGAGGATGCGCTTGAAATCTTCCGGCGTCAGGGCGTTGAGCTCCACGCGGATCGGCAGGCGGCCCTGCAGCTCGGGGATCAGGTCCGACGGGCGCGACAGGTGGAAGGCGCCGGAGGCGATGAACAGGATGTGATCGGTCTTCACCATGCCGTACTTGGTGGAGACGCTGGAGCCCTCGATCAGCGGCAGCAGGTCGCGCTGCACGCCCTCGCGGGACACCTCGCCGCCGCTGGACTGGCCGCTGCCCTTGGCGACCTTGTCGAGCTCGTCGAGGAACACGATGCCGTGCTGTTCGACGGCCTCGATGGCCCGCTGCTTGATGTCGTCCTCGTTGACCAGCTTGGCGGCTTCCTCGTCACGCAGCAGCGCGAAGGCATCCTTGACCGCCACGCGGCGGGTCTCGGTCTTCTGCTTGCCCATGCTGGAGAACAGGTTCTGCAGCTGGCTGGTCATCTCCTCCATGCCCGGCGGCGTCATGATGTCGACGCCCTGGCTCTGGGGAGTGACCTCGATGTCGATTTCCTTGTCGTCGAGCTGGCCCTCGCGCAGCTTCTTGCGGAACGACTGGCGGGTGGCGTTCTCGGTGCGCGGCTCGTTTTCCTGGCCGCGGGGCGGCGGCAGCAGGGCGTCGAGGATGCGGTCCTCGGCGGCGTCCTCGGCGCGGTGGCCCACCTCTTCCTTGGCCTGCTCGCGGACCAGCTTGATGGCGGCCTCGGTGAGGTCGCGAATGATCGATTCGACGTCACGGCCGACATAGCCCACTTCGGTGAACTTGGTGGCCTCGACCTTGATGAAGGGCGCGCGGGCCAGCTTGGCCAGGCGACGGGCGATCTCGGTCTTGCCCACGCCGGTGGGGCCGATCATCAGGATGTTCTTGGGCGTGACTTCCTGACGAAGCTCTTCGTCGAGCTGCATGCGTCGCCAGCGATTGCGCAGGGCGACGGCTACGGCACGCTTGGCGTCCTGCTGGCCGACGATGTACTGGTCCAGGGCGTGGACGATCTCGCGGGGGGTCATCCGGGTCATGATCAGAGCTCTTCCAGCGTGACGTGGTGGTTGGTGAACACGCAGATGTCGCCGGCGATCTCCAGCGATTTTTCGGTGATCTCGCGGGCTGACAGCTCGGTGTTCTCGAGCAGGGCTCGGGCGGCGGACAGGGCGAAGTTGCCGCCCGAGCCGATGGCGATGATACCGCGCTCGGGCTCCACCACGTCGCCGTTACCGGTGATGATCAGCGAGGCGTGCTTGTCGGCCACGGCCAACAGCGCCTCCAGGCGGCGCAGGGCGCGGTCGGTGCGCCAGTCCTTGGCCAGCTCCACGGCGGCCTTGGTGAGGTGGCCCTGGTGTTTCTCGAGCTGTGCCTCGAAGCGCTCGAAAAGGGTGAAGGCGTCGGCGGTGCCGCCGGCGAAACCGGCCAGCACCTGGCCGCGATAGAGACGGCGCACCTTGCTGGCGTTGCCCTTCATTACGGTGTTGCCCAGCGACACCTGGCCGTCGCCGGCCAGCGCCACCTGGTCACCGCGACGCACGGAAACGATCGTGGTCATGGAGGAGACTCCTTGTGGGAGCGGGGCTCCCGATGACTTTGTAGCCACGGCGTCACCGGGGTGACGCCGTGTATAAGCTGGAAGGAAAGGTGTGGGCGGCGTGGCTGGAATTCAACCGGCGCGGCTCACTGCAGCTGGATGAGCAGCGGCTCGATGCCCTGGGTGGCCATCAGGTCCTGGGCGCGGGTCAGCTCGCGACGATCCCGGTAGGGACCGACCTGGACCCGATGCCAGGTGGCGCCGTCGCCGGTCTGGACCTCGCTGATCTTGGCCAGCAGGCCGAAGTCCTTGAGGCGGCCGGCCAGCCGCTGGGCGTCGCCGGTCTCGCGGAAGGAGGCAGCCTGCAGCACGTAGCGTTTGCCATCCTCGGCGCGGTTCGCCGCGGACTCGACCGGCGCGCTGTTGGCGGCGATTACCTGGGCGATGGGATCGCCGGTCGGCGCGTCTGCGGAGGAGGCCTCTTGCTGCTCGGCGGGGCGCGGGGGCGGCGTCGCGGTGGAAGCCTGGTCGCCGGGGGCGATCACTTCCGACTCGGGGAGCAGGGTGTAGAACTCGAAGGTCGGCATTGGCGGTTCGTCCGCCGGCGCCGACGCCTGGGGATCGCGGCTGGCCTGGTCCGGCGCCTCGCCGGCTGGCAGCGGCACCGTGGTGGACGCGCCGTCCTGCCAGGGGGCGGTGCCGTGCTGGTGCTGCGAGATCAGGAAGCCGGCGACCAGGCCGGCCAATCCCCATAGCCAGCCCGGCACGCCACGGCGTGAGGAGGCCTTGGCGGGGCGTTTCCTGGAGGTGGTGGCGCCCCGCTTGCGGTTGCCGTCGGCGGGCTTGCGGCTGGCCATGGCTTACATCTCCTCGGGGGCGCCGACGCCCATCAGTTCAAGGCCGTTGCGCAGAACCTGGCGGGCGGCCAGGAACAGCGACATGCGTGAGTTGCGCAGGGCATCGTCCTCGACCATGACCTTGACGGCGTTGTAGCAGGTATGGAACTCGGCGGCGAGGTCGAGCAGGTACTGGGCGATCTGCTGCGGCTCGCGGCTGGCGGCGGCGTGGGCCACTACCTCGGGATAGCGGGCCAGGCGATTCATCAGCGCCTTCTCCTGTTCGGCCTCGAGGCGTGCCAGGTGTTCCATGGCCAGGGTGTGGTCGAAGGGCTGGCCGGCGGACTCGGCCTTGCGCAGCATGCTGCACACCCGGGCGTGGGCGTACTGCACGTAGTAGACCGGGTTGTCGTTGGACTGCGAGCGAGCCAGATCGATGTCGAAGGTCAGCTGGGAGTCGGCCCGACGCGCGGCGAGGAAGAAGCGAGTGGCGTCGCGGCCGACCTCGTCGATCAGGTCGCGCACGGTGACATAGCTGCCGGCTCGCTTGGAAAGCTTCACCTCGACTCCGGAGCGGGTCACCATCACCATCTGGTGCAGCACGTAGTCAGGCCAGCCCTGGGGGATGCCGGCCTCGAGGGCCTGCAGGCCGGCGCGAACGCGGGTCACCGTGGAGTGGTGGTCGGCGCCCTGCTCGTTGATCACGGTGGTGAAGCCGCGCTGCCACTTGTCCAGGTGATAGGCCACGTCGGGCAGGAAATAGGTGTAGTCGCCGTCGGACTTGCGCATCACCCGGTCCTTGTCGTCACCGAAGTCGGTGGTGCGCAGCCAGGTGGCGCCATCGTGCTCGTAGGTATGGCCCTTCTCGGCCAGGCGTGCGGCGGTGGCCTCTACCTTGCCTTCGCGGTACAGCGAGGACTCCAGGTAGTAGACGTCGAACTCTACGCCGAAGGCACGCAGATCCAGGTCCTGCTCGCGGCGCAGGTAGGCCACGGCAAACTCGCGGATGGCCTCCAGGTCATCCGGATCGGCCGCGGCGGTGACGTGACGATCGTCGGCGTGCACCGTGTCGCCGGCCAGATAGCTGTTGGCCACGTCGATGATGTAGCCGCCGCGATAGCCGTCGGCCGGCCAGCCGTCGTCCTCGGGGTCGATGCCCTTGACCCTGGCCTGGACCGAGAGCGCCAGGTTACTGATCTGGGCGCCGGCATCGTTGTAGTAGAACTCGCGAGTGACCTCGAAGCCCACGGCCTCGAGCAGCCGGCACAGGCAGTCGCCGATGGCGGCGCCGCGGCCGTGACCGACGTGCAGCGGGCCTGTGGGGTTGGCGGAGACGAATTCCACCTGCACCTTCTGGCCCTGGCCGGTGAGGCTGCGGCCGAAGGTATCGCCAGCGTCCAGCACCTGGCGGATGACCTGGGCGGCGGCGTCGGTGGCGGCGAAGAAGTTGATGAAGCCGGGGCCGGCAATGTCGACCTTGGACACGGCGTCATTGGCCGGCAGCGCCGCGACCAGCGCCTCGGCCAGCTCGCGGGGCTTCTTGCCGGCAGGCTTGGCCAGCATCAGCGCCAGGTTGGTGGCGTAATCGCCGTGGGCCTTGTCCTTGGTGGGATCGACCTTGATGGTCGGGGCCAGCTCGGCAGGCAGCATGCCCTGGTCCTTGAGTTCGGCCAGGGCGCCTTCCAGCAGGGAGATGATGGTGTCTTTCATGGGAAATCGTATGTCCTGTGGCGCGGGCAGATGGCTATCGCCCGTCGGCGGGCATTTGGCCGCACATTATCGACAATTGCGCGCAGGCTTTAAACCCTTGCCCGGTTTCACCGGGGCGAGGAGCTGCAAGCTTGAAGAGGAAAAGGCTTGACCCCTTCGTGGCGAATTCTTGCTGCCTTCCAGCTTCCAGCTTCCAGCTTTCAGCTCAGCGTCTGCGGATCGATATCCAGCGACCAGCGTACCCGCCGCGCCGCGGGTTCGGCTTCCAGCCAGGCAACCAGCCAGGCGCTGGCCTCGTGGAGCCGGCTGCGTTTCTCGGCGCCGAGCATGAGCTGCAGGTGGTAGCGGTTCTGGCGACGTTCCATGGGGGCCGGTACCGGGCCCAGGCAGTCCACGTCCAGTGCGCGTTCGCCGAGGTAAGTGCGCAGCGCCTGGGCGGCGCGGTTGCCGAGTTCGCTGACGGCCGTTTCCTGGGCGCCTTCGAGGCGCAGCAGGGCCAGGAAGCGGAAGGGCGGCAGGGCGGCAATGCGTCGCTCCTCCAGCAGCTGCTCGGCCAGGGCATCGTAGCCGCGGGCGGCCAGCAGGCGAAGATTGGGGTCGTCGACGTGCATGGTCTGCACCAGCACCCGGCCAGGGTGGGCGGCACGGCCGGCGCGTCCTGCTACCTGCTCGAGCAGTTGGGCGCTGTGCTCCAGCGCCCGGAAGTCGCTGGCGTAGAGCCCGCCATCGGCATTGACCACCACCACCAGGGTGACGTGGGGCAGATGGTGGCCCTTGGCCAGCATCTGGGTGCCGACCAGCAGGCAGGGGTCGCCGCGGCGAACTTCGGCCAGAGTCTGCTCCAGGGCGTCGCGGCGTCGGGTGCTGTCGCGGTCGATGCGATGCACCGGGACGTCGGGGAAGCGCTCGGCCAGGGTCTCCTCGGTGCGTTCAGTGCCGCTGCCCAGCGGGCGCAGGTCGGCGCTGCCGCATTCGGGGCAGGCGTCGGGCAGGGCCTGGCGATGATCGCAGTGGTGGCAGGCCAGCAGCGGCGGCTGGCGGTGCAGGGTGAGGCGGGCATCGCAGTGATCGCATTCGGCGAGCCAGCCGCAGGCGTGGCAGCTCAGGGTCGGGGCGAAGCCGCGGCGGTTGATGAACACGAGCACCTGATGGCCGGCGGACAGCGTCGCCTCGATGGCGTCGATGACCGGCGGGATCAGCCCGCCTCTGCGCGGGCGGCCACGCAGGTCAACCAGTTCCAGGCGTGCCGGGGCGTGGCGGCTGGCGCGCTGCGTCAGCCTCAGGTGGCGGTAGTCGCCGCTGCGCGCCCGCTGCAGAGTCTCCAGCGAAGGCGTCGCGCTGCCCAGCACCAGCGGGATGCCATGGTGGTGGGCGCGGACCACCGCCAGGTCGCGGGCGTGGTAGCGCAGGCCCTCTTGCTGCTTGAAGGAGCCGTCGTGCTCCTCGTCGACGATGATCGCGCCGGGGCGTGCCAGCGGGGTGAAGATTGCCGAGCGAGTGCCGATGACGATGGGTGCCCGGCCGCTGGCCGCGGCCTCCCAGGCGTCCAGGCGCTCATGGTCGGTGAGTCCAGAATGCAGGGCCACCACCGGCACTCGGAAGCGGCGTCGGAAGCGTGCCAGGGTCTGCGGGGTGAGGCCGATCTCGGGGACCAGCACCAGGGCCTGGCGATCGCGGCCGATCACGGCCTCGATGAGCTGCAGGTAAACCTCGGTCTTGCCGCTGCCGGTGACGCCATGCAGCAGGCAGGGATGGTAGCCGTCCAGCCGTTCGTGAAGAGCGGCCAGGGCGGTGGCCTGCTCGCGGTTGAGCGGCAGTGCCGGCTCGGCCAGCAGCGGTCCGCCGCTGGGAGCTGCGGCGGTAAGGGGTTCCTCGAGTCGCATGATCAGGCCCTTGCGCTCCAGGGCCTGCAACTGGTCGCGTCCGAAGGACTGGGCGAGGATGGCCTGGCTGACCAGCCCGTGAGGATGCTGGCGCAGCATGGTCAATAGCTCGGCCTGGCGCGGCGCCCGGGCCAGGGTCGGGGGCGCCTCGTCAGCGCCTGCTTCGGTGATCTGCCAGCGCTCTCGGGTGCGGGCCTCCAGGGTGCGGCCCTGGCGCAGCAGCGCGGGCATCGCCTGGTGCAGGGTGTCACCCGGGGCATGCTGGTAGTAGCGGGCGGTGAAGCGGCACAGCCACAGCCAGTCTGCCGGCAGAGGCGTCGCATCGAGACAGGCGTCGATAGGTTTCAGCTTCGCCAGCGGCAGGTCGCTGGTGGCACGGCATTCCAGCACCACGCCGACCACCTGGCGTCGGCCGAAGGGAACCTGGACCCTCACTCCCGGCTGCCAGCCGCCCGTGGGGGGAGTGGCGGCGGGGCGGTAGTCGAACAGTCGACGCAGCGGTGAGGGGATGGCGACGCCCAGCACCGAGGGGGGCGGGGGAGTGGCAGACAATTGGCCTCCGGGAACGGCTCTGCTAGAATGCTCGGCCGCCGCGTCACCCAGTGTGGGCGGCGCCCGGTTTGAACGTTCAAACAACCCGTATGCGGTGCCTGGCACCAGATCAGGTGGCGGCATACAGTGCAGCGAGGCTCAAGATGAAACAAGGTATCCACCCGAATTACAAGACGGTCAGCGCGACCTGTTCCTGCGGCGCCACCTTCGAGGTCGGCACCACCAACGATCAGGATCTGTCCCTGGACGTCTGCTCGCAGTGCCACCCCTTCTACACCGGCAAGCAAAAGCAGGCGACTACCGGTGGTCGCGTCGAGCGCTTCAACAAGCGCTTCGGTGCCGCACTCAAGCGCTGATGCGTTCTTCGGCGTCCCGCGACGCCGATCATCGACATCATCGAAGAACCCGCCCCCGTGGCGGGTTCTTTTTTTGCGCTATTCTCAGGAGTGAATCGCCACGATAAGCAATCCTTTATGGTATTCGCCGAAAGTATAAGTTGTAGCAAATATCGCCGAACGTCTTCGAATGGGGCTTTTATTTGGCGTAATTTTACTAAGTTGAGAAATGGAAGTTTTTTTTATATTCTCGTCGTCCACCACACCATTCGAAACCGGATCCGAGCATGACAGACGCGAAGAGACAGGCGGCACTGGACTATCACGCGAAGCCCATTCCCGGAAAACTGTCGGTGGAGCTGACCAAGCCCACCGCGACCTCCCGGGATCTCGCCCTGGCCTATAGCCCGGGCGTCGCCGAGCCGGTTCGCGAGATTGCCCGTGATCCCGAGAATGCCTATCTCTACACCGGCAAGGGCAACCTGGTGGCTGTCATCTCCGACGGCAGCGCCATCCTCGGCTTGGGCAACCTGGGTGCCCTGGCGAGCAAGCCGGTCATGGAGGGCAAGGGCGTGCTGTTCAAGCGCTTTGCCGGTATCAACTCCACCGACCTGGAGGTCAACGCCGAGAGCCCCCAGGCCTTCATCGACACCGTGGCGCGCATCGCCGACACCTGGGGGGGCATCAACCTCGAGGACATCAAGGCGCCCGAGTGCTTCGAGATCGAGCGCGCCCTGGTCGAGCAGTGCAGCATTCCGGTGTTCCACGATGACCAGCACGGCACCGCCATCGTCACCGCGGCGGGCATGCTCAATGCCCTGGACATCGCCGGCAAGTCGCTGGAGAGCGCCAAGATCGTCTGCCTGGGCGCCGGCGCGGCGGCCATCGCCTGCATGAAGCTGCTGGTGTCCTGCGGCGCCAAGGCCGAGAACCTGGTGATGCTGGACCGCAAGGGCGTGATCCACAGCGGCCGCGAGGACCTCAACCAGTACAAGGCGATGTTCGCGGTCGATACCGACAAGCGGACCCTGGATGACGCCATCGATGGCGCCGATGTGTTCGTTGGCCTGTCCGGTCCCGGGCTGATGACCGCCGACCACATTCGCAAGATGGCCGATAACCCGGTGGTCTTCGCCTGCACCAACCCGGACCCGGAGATCCAGCCGGATCTCGCCCGGGAGACCCGGCCCGACGTGATCATGGCCACCGGCCGTTCCGACTATCCCAACCAGGTCAACAACGTGCTGGGTTTCCCCTTCATCTTCCGCGGTGCCCTGGACGTTCGGGCGACGCGTATCAACGAGGAAATGAAGGTCGCCGCGGTGCATGCCCTGAAGGATCTGGCCCGGGAGCCGGTGCCTCAGGCAGTGCTGGATGCCTACGAGCGGGACAGCATGAGCTTCGGGCGCGACTACATCATTCCCACGCCGGTGGATGTGCGGTTGCTGGAGCGGGTGTCCTCGGCGGTGGCCCAGGCGGCGGTGGATTCCGGTGTGGCGCGCAAGCCCTATCCGTCTCACTATCCGTTGAAGACCGTGGATGACGTCTACGGCGGTTGATCGCCAACGCTCCCTGTCTTCGGATGCGACGCCGGCCCTCGGGCCGGCGTCGTCGTGTTGGGCCGGCGTGCCCGGCGTTACCAGTCGTAGAGCAGCGAGGCGCTGGTGATCTGGTCGGTGCGGGCCATGGCCGCATCGGGCGGGTGGGAGTTGTGCTCGAGCTCGTAGGAAAGCTTGAGCGCCAGATGCGAGTTGAGGCGCGCGGTGAGGGTGGAGAGCGAGCGCGTGGTCAGGTTGGGGTCGGTGGCCTCCAGCGAGAGTTCCTGACCGAGGCTCGCGGTGTCGGAGAAATGCCAGCGATAGTCCAGCGCGCCGTAGATCACGCCGAGCCGGCGATCGCGGTCATCGGTCACGCTGTCGATGCGATAGCCGGGGCCGGTCTCCAGCGACAGTATGTGCCTTTCGTTACTCACCAGCTGCCGGCCATAGCCGCCGATCGCGGTGGCCTGGTAGTCGTAGCCGCTGAAGCGGTCCTTCTCCCAGCGGGTGAAGCCGAACAGGTAGTGCGGACCCTCGATGTCGATGCGCTCGCGGGCCGCCATCAGATACTGTTCCGCGCTGGTCTCGCTGTTCTGGGTGACGTGGCGGACCTCGCCGCGCAGGCTGTGGGTCAGGTTGCCGGTCAGCCAGACCAGGCGCCCCTTGGCGATCAGGGTCTGGCTGTTGGTATTGCCCTGCAGGTGGGTGAAGCCGAGTTCGGCTTCACCGCTCCAGGGGGGAGCGTCGTCCTCCGGCGGTGGCGGTGCATAGAAAGGGGATGCCTGGGCGATGCCCCCTGTCGTCAGCAGGCCTGACCAGAGGGCGAGGATCACCTTGAGACGCATGGGGCTTCTCGCGGTTGGTCCGGTGGAAAGAAGGTGAGGCGGCGGGCGCCGCCTCATCGGTTCGGGTCTAGAAGATGGCTTCGTAGGCGCCGGTCCCCTGGGAGCCGCTTTCCTGTTCCACCGCCTGGTCGACCCGCCGTGGCTGATAGCCGGGCAGGTGGTCGGCGCGGAACAGCTCCTGCATGCCGCCGGGCTGGTCGTCATGCAGCAGGCGACCGGTGTCGGGGTCGATGCGGCGGGCGACCACGTCATCCGGACGGTCGGGCCAGTGCTCCGGGCGGTCCGCCAGGGCCTTGCCCATGAAGTCGATCCAGATCGGCAGGGCGGCCTGGGAGCCGTATTCCGCGGTGGAGGAGTTGTCGTCCTTGCCGACCCAGACGGTGGTGGCCAGGTCGGTGTTGAAGCCGGCGAACCAGGCGTCGCGCTGCTCGTTGGTGGTACCGGTCTTGCCGACGATGTCGCTGCGCTCCAGGGCCAGGGCACGGCGGGCGGTGCCATGCTCTACCACGTCGCGCAGCATGTCGCGAAGCAGGTAGACGGCGGCCGGGTCGGCCACGCGTGGGGCGACGCGATAGGTCTTGCCGTCGCGTTCGACGGTCTCCTGGCCATCGGCACACTCGCGGCAGGCCACCATCGGGTCGGCTTCGCCGACCACTGTCTGGCCCTCGCCGCGGGTCACCTTCTGGATCAGCCAGGGTTCGACGGCGAAGCCGCCGTTGGACAGCACTGCATAGCCGCGGGTCATCTCCAGGGGCGTCAGGCTGGTAGTGCCGAGGGCCAGCGAGAGCCCGTGAGGCAGCCGCTCGGGATCGAAGCCGAACTTCTCGAGGAAGCCGATGGTGCGTTCCAGTCCGAGGGTCTGCAGCAGGCGGATGGTGACCAGGTTGCGGGAGTGGGCGAGGCCCACGCGCAGCCGGGTCGGGCCGCGGAAGTCACCGCCGGAATTGTTGGGTCGCCAGAGTTCGTTGCTGCCGTCCTGCATGACCACCGGCGCATCGTTGATGATGGTGGCGGGGCTGACTTCGCCGCTGTTCAGGCCCGCCAGGTAAATGAACGGCTTGAAGATGGAGCCCGCCTGGCGGCGCGCCTGAAGGGCGCGATTGAACTTGCTGGCATCGAAGTCGAAGCCGCCCTGCAGGGCCAGGATGGCCCCGGTGCGGGGATCCATCACGACCAGCGAGCCTTGTGCGTCGGGCTTCTGGGAAAGCCGCCAGCTGCCGTCCTCGCGCTGGAGAATGCGTACCAGGTCGCCGGGGCTGGCAATCTCGGCGGCCGAGCTCGGCGCCGCGCCGCGGTAGCGGGCGTTGCGGTAGGGCTGCGCCCAGTCGAGGGCGTCCCAGTCCAGGGTCCTGACCTCGCCGCCACGCGACAGGACGCGCATCTCGCGGCCTTCGCTCTCGACCACGATGGCGGGTTCCAGCGGGCCCAGCACCGGCGTGCGTTCCAGCACCTGGAGCCAGTTGCTGACATCGCCTTCGACGCCCTCGACCTCGGTCTGGCTGCGTTCGGCGGCGCGCCGCGCGGTGGCCATGACTTCGGGGGATTCGGCGAGCTCCTCCTCGAGGCCTTCACGGTCGGTGCGTTCCTGGGCCTCGGCCAGGCTGCGGGGAATATCGGTCTGCTCGGGACCGCGCCAGCCGTGGCGGGTGTCGTAGGCAATCAGGCCATCGGCGAGGGCGCGACGGGCTTCGGGCTGGAGCTTGCTGTCCAGGGTGGTGGTGATGTGATAGCCGCCGGTATAGGCGTCGTCGAAGTGGTCGACGGCATACTGACGCGCCATCTCGGCGACGTAGTCGGCCGGGATCTCCGCCTTGGCCACGTGGCGGCGTGCGGTGATCGGGGCCTGGACGGCCTCGTCGTAGTCCGCCTGGTCGATGAAGCCGAGGTCGCGCATGCGATAGAGGATCCAGTTGCGGCGGATCAGGGCGCGCTCGGCGTTGGCCAGCGGGTTGAAGGCGGATGGCGCCTTGGGCAGACCGGCGATCATCGCCTGCTGGGCCAGGGTGAGCTCTCCCAGGGGGCGGTCATAGTAGACCTCGGAGGCGGCGGCGATGCCGTAGGCGCGGTGGCCGAGGAAGATCTTGTTGACGTAGAGCTCGAGAATCTCCTGCTTGCTGAGGATCTGCTCCATCTGCAGGGCCAGGAGGATCTCGCGAATCTTGCGGGTGAAGGTGCGGTCCAGGGTCAGCAGGTAGTTGCGGGCCACCTGCATGGTGATGGTGGACCCCCCGGACTGGATGTCGCCGCCGCTGGCGACCAGCTCGACGGCGGCGCGCAGCAGTCCCTTGGGGTCGACCCCGTGGTGGTCGAAGAAGGCGGCGTCTTCGGCGGCCATCAGCGCTTGCACCATGCTCTCGGGGATCTCGTCATACTCGACCGGCAGGCGACGCTCTTCGCCGAACTCGCCGATCAGCTTGCCGTCGCGAGTGAAGATGCGCAGCGGTGTCTGCAGCTCGAAATCCTGCAGCTGGCGCACGTCCGGCAGGCCGGGAGCGAAGTAAAGCGCGGCGCCTACCACGGCCAGGAGCGAGGCGGTGGACAGCGAGACCAGCAGCCAGAATGCCGAGAAAGCCAGGATTCTGAAGAACTTCATGAAAAGGCGGTATCCATGCTGAGAACGGGAGCGAAGGAACGGGGACGAATGGGTCCGGCGACGCGACGGCCATTATAGGAATCCGGCAGCTTGACCACCAGCGTTGACGTCTGGCGACACCCTTTCTCATGTGAGCTCATGAAATATCATGTAGCCTCGATGTACAGGATGGGAATGATGGCCGCTGGTTCATTCTTCCAGGGGCCGCAGTAGCGCGATCACGAGCAGTTCCATGCAGCATCGGTCAGGAGTATGACCCAGATGCGACCAGGGGCATCCGGCAAGGGGCTGATCGGTGTCGACATCACGTCAGCCACCGTCAAGCTCATCGAACTCAAGCGCACCGGCGGCGGATATCAGGTCGAGAGCTATGCTGTTCGACCGCTCCGCGAAGGTGCCGTAGTCGAACGGCGTATTCGCGATATGGGCGAAGTCGTCGATGCCCTCGAGCGTGCCGTGGAACATGCCAGGCCCATCAGCCGGCGGGCGTCGGTGGCGGTGCCGGCCAGCGCGGCGATCACCAAGACGCTGACACTGCCGGCAACGCTTTCCGACGATGAGATCGAAACCCGCATCCAGCTCGAATCCGACAAGCATATCCCCTTTCCGTTCAGTGAGGTGGCGTTCGACTTCCAGCGCCTGGGCCTGAACGCACGCTATGGAGATCAGCAGGACGTCCTGCTGGTGGCCTGTCGTCAGCAGGACGTCAGCCAACTGACCGAGGCCGTGCGTCAGGCGGGGCTGGTCCCGGCCATGGTCGACGTCGAGACCTTCGCCATGGAGCGCGCCTTTACCGAACTTGCCCTCCAACTGCCGCCGACGGTCGGCCATGACCATGACGTGGCGCTGGTGGACATCGGCGCCAACATGAACGCGTTCCATGTACTGCGCGACGGCCGGATCATCTACAGCCGCGACACCGTCTTCGGAGGCCGCGCGCTGACCGAAGAGATCCGCAGTCGCTACGGGCTGAGTCTCGAAGAGGCTGGCCTGGCCAAGAAGCGCGGCGGCTTGCCGGAGGATTACCGGCGCAGCGTCCTCACTCCCTTTCTCGATACCCTGGGCCAGCAGGTTGGGCGTTCCCTGCAGCTCTATTACACCTCCGGCCGCAAGCAGGAAGTGCGGCGCATGCTGTTGGCCGGCGGCAGCAGCGTGCTGCCTGGGCTGACGGAGCGTCTGGCGGAGGAGAGCGGGATGCAGGTGGTGATCGCCAACCCCTTCCACCGCATGAAGGTCAATCCGCGGGTCGATGTCCCGACCCTGGCAGGTGATGCGCCAGCCATGCTCACGGCCTGCGGGCTGGCGATGAGGGGGCGCGCATGACCGTCGAGATCAATCTGCTGCCCTGGCGCGAGGCGCAGCGTCAGCGGCGCAGCAAACGCTTCTACTTCTCCCTGGGACTGGCTGCCCTGATCGGCCTGGGCGGCGGATATGCCGTGACCTGGCACTATGAGCAGCAGCTCGTCGCCCAGCAGCAGCGCCATGAGTTGATCCGTCGACGCACCGCGGAGCTCGATCGTGACATCCGTACGATTAGCCAGTACGAGGCGCAGGTCGAGGATCTCGCTCGGCGCCTCGAGGTGTTCCAACGCTTGCAGTCCGGGCGTCCTCAGACCGTGCATGTCTTCAACGCGTTGGCGGCGAGCCTCGAGGAGGGGGTGCATTATTCGAGCCTGTCGCGCCAGGGCGATCAGTTGCGACTGGTCGGCGTGGCCGAAGACAATCGGCACGTTTCCGATCAGTTGCGTGGGCTCGAGGACTCGCCGGTGTTCGATGTGCCGGTGCTCTCCGAGGTCGAGACCGACGATGGGCAGCGGCGCTTCGCGCTTACCGTCGGCCAGCACATGCCGAATCGCGAGCAGCAGGGGGTGGCGCCATGAAGCTGGCCACCGAGCTTCGCCGCCTGCGCGAGCTGGACTGGGGCGAGCTGGATATCAAGGAGGCCGGCAGCTGGCCCGTGTTACTGCAATGGCTGAGCTGCCTGCTGGTGCTGGTGCTGACGTTCTCCGGACTGTATGGGTATCTGGGAGCGTCGAAGGCCGATGAGCTGGAGAATGCGCGCCGGGAAGAAGCGCGCCTGCTGCGGGACTTTCGCGGCAAGGCGGCCCAGGTGGCCAACCTGCCCGGGCTGCGTGACCAGGTGGAGGCGCTTGACTCGCGGCTGGAGGGCCTGGTGGCCATGCTGCCCGGCGGGCCCGAGATTCCGTCGTTGATCGACGACATCAGCGAGGCGGCCGTCGACAACCAGCTCTCCATCGATACTATCCGCCTGCAACCTCCCGTCGAGCAGGAGTTCTACGTGGAGCGTCCGTTCGACATCCGGGTGCGGGGAGATTATCACCGCATTGGCACGTTCATCGCCGCTGTCGCCGATTTGCCACGCATCGTCACCCTGCACGACTTCGAACTGGCGCCCACGGGAGACGGTGAGCTGGCGCTGTCGATGCTGGCGCGCACCTACAGCTATCGGTCGCCAGGGGCGCAGGAGGAGGCGCCATGAGGGCCTGGCGATGCGTCGTGCCCCTGTTGCCTCTGGCGCTGTTGCTCGGGGCCTGTCGTGACGATGATATGGCGGGGCTCAAGCGTGAGCTTGCCGAGCTGCGAGCCGATCCGGGCGGTGTCACGTTGGAGCCGCTGCCGCCGCTGCCGGTTTACCGTTCGGTGGACTATCGCTTTGCCGATCGGCGCAGCCCTTTCCAGGCGCAGTTGCCGGCGTTTCGTGAGTTGCCGACGGGAGACCTCGATCTGGCGCCGGATGCCTCGCGGCCCAGGGAGCCGCTGGAGGCCTACGATCTCGAGCGGCTCGAGTTGGTGGGCATCCTGACCGTGGGAGGAGAGACCTCGGCGCTGGTCAAGGCACCGGACGGCAACGTGCATCGGCTGCGCGTGAGCGATCATATGGGTACGGACTACGGGCGTATCGTCGGCATCAGCGAGGCCACGGTGCAGTTGGTAGAGGTCGTGCCGACCGGTCGGGGTGGCTGGATCGAGCGCAGTGTCCAGCTGTCGCTGGATGACTAGTTCATCTTGCGTCGCCTGACCGGCGAGGGAAAGGCAGCCAAAGGGAGAGAACCATGACATCGATGATACGCGCTCTCGCGGCTCTGGCCATGCTGGTGGTCTCCACCACCGCCATGGCGGCCTCGACGCTGACCGACCTCGATGTTCGCCAGGGAGAGGGTGGGGCGCTGGAGGTCGATCTGGTGTTCGATGGTGCAGTGCCCGAGGTGCGGGGATATCGTCTCGACGATCCTGCGCGGCTGACCATCGATCTGATGGACACGCGCAGCGCCCTGGATCGGCGGCGCCAGGCGCTGGGCATCGGTGGTGTCGAGCGTGTCACCGCCCTGGAGGCTGGCTCGCGGACGCGGCTGGTATTCGATCTCTCGGGGCCATTGCCTTATGACACCACCCGGCAGGGCAATCGTCTGCGGCTGTCGATCGGCGGCGCCGTGCCGCCCGCGTCGACGGCCTCGGGTGTCTCGACCGCGACGGCCGGGCCAAGCATCACCGATATCGACTTTCGCCGGGGCGACGAGGGCGGCGGGCGCGTCGTGGTGTCCTTCGACCGGGCCGGGGTCGATGCGCGGGTCAGCGAGAGCGGCGATGCCGATATCGTGGCTCGCTTGAATGGCGCCAGCTTGCCGCCCTCGCTCAACCAGATCTATGACGTCTC
Source organism: Halomonas organivorans (assembly GCF_014192055.1). Lineage (GTDB taxonomy): Bacteria > Pseudomonadota > Gammaproteobacteria > Pseudomonadales > Halomonadaceae > Halomonas > Halomonas organivorans. The sequence continues at coordinate 44,242 of NZ_JACHXM010000015.1, forward strand.
CGATTTCGGCACGCCCCTGCGGCGTATCACGCCGCGGGTCGGGCCCGATGGCGTTACCCTCGAGATCCAGGGCAGCGGCGACTTCGCCATGCTGTCCACCCAGGCCGGGCGGCAGCTGATCATCTCGGCTCAGCCGATCAGTGCCCAGGGGCGCGATCGCCAGGAAGGCGAGCCGTTTCCCTATACCGGTGAGCGCATCACCCTGAACTTCCAGGACATCGAGGTGCGCTCGGTGCTGGCGGTCATTGCCGACTTCACCGGCTTGAATCTCGTGGCCAGTGACAGCGTCACCGGCCGGGTCACGCTCAATCTCGAGGACGTGCCCTGGGATCAGGCCCTGGACCTGGTGCTCAAGAGCCATGGCCTGGCCAGTCGCCAGGAAGGCAATGTCATCGTGGTGGCGCCGGCCGAGGAGCTGGCGGCCCGAGAGCAGTTGGAGCTGCAGACGCGCGAGCAGCTCGAGACCCTGGCACCCATGGAGACCGCATACATTCAGGTCAAGTACGCCAAGGCCGAGGACCTCGCCCAGCTGTTGCGAGGCGAAAGTGGTTTCGGGCTGTTGACCGAGCGTGGCCGCGTCGCCGTGGATCCGCGGACCAATACGCTGCTGGTGCAGGACACCGCCGCCCAGATCGACAGCATTCGACAGACCCTGGCGCGGCTCGACGTGGCCGTGCGCCAGGTGCAGATCGAGGCACGGATCGTCATCGCTCGGGACAGCGCGACTCGCGAGCTGGGGGTCAACTGGGGGCTGTCGACCGATGGCGACGGGCGGCTCGATCTCGGTGGCGCGTCCAGCGGACAGGCATTGAGCCAGGACGGGCAGCGGTATGCCGACGGGCGGTATACCGGCCAGTTCGATGATCCCGGGGGCTCCGTGTTCGAGCGCGGTGGGCTGACGGTGGACCTGGGCAGCGACAATCCCTCCACCAGTTTTTCCTTCGGCTATCTCTCCGGCGATATCCTGCTCGACCTGGAGCTGCGAGCCCTGGAGAGCGAAGGCAGGAGCCAGACCATCTCCCAGCCGCGGGTGATCACCGCCAACCAGAGCACTGCCGTGATCAAGCAGGGCACCCAGATTCCCTACCAGGAGTCGACCTCCAGCGGGGCGACGGACACCGAGTTCAAGGAAGCGGTGCTGTCGCTGGAGGTGACGCCGCAGATCACCCCGGACGATCGCATCATCATGGATCTGGCCATCAACAACGATACCGTGGGGGAAATGTTCAACGGCGTGCCCGCCATCGACACCAACGAGATCAACACCCAGGTGCTGGTGAACGACGGCGAGACCGTGGTCCTGGGCGGTATTCTGACCACCGAACAGGTGCGTAGCCTGTTCAAGACGCCCTTGCTCGGGGACTTGCCGGTGCTCGGAAATCTGTTCCGCTATACCGAGGACTCCAACGATAAGGTAGAGTTGCTGGTATTCATCACGCCCCGAATACTGGATGACAACCTGGCGATTCGCTGATGCCGGCATTACCCAACCTGATATTGATCGGCCCCATGGGGGCTGGAAAGAGCACCATCGGCCGCCTTCTGGCGGCCGAGCTATCACGAGATTTCTTCGACAGCGACCATGAGATTCAGGATCGTTGCGGTGCGGACATTCCCTGGATCTTCGACGTCGAGGGCGAGGCGGGCTTCCGCGAGCGCGAGACGCAGATGATCCACGAGCTGGCAGCGCGCGAGGGAGTGGTCATCGCCACCGGCGGTGGCGCCGTGCTGCGCGAAGAGAACCGTCGCATGCTGCGCGACGGTGGTACGGTGATCTATCTCTACACCACCGTGGAGCAACAGCTCCGGCGCACCGCCAAGGATCGCAACCGTCCACTGCTGCAGCGTGGCGACCGCGAGCAGGTGCTCGAGGAGATGTTCCGAACGCGTGACCCGCTCTATCGGGCGACCGCCGACATGGTGGTGCGTACCGATCGCCGTGGTCCACGTGCGGTGTCCAACGAGATCGTGCGTCGCGTCGAGCGGATGATCGATCCCCTTCACTGCAAGGCCTGAACCATGACCCGACCCGAAGAGGCCCAGAGCACCCTGCGCGTCGCCCTGGGTGAGCGTAGCTATCCCATCCATATCGGCCCCGACCTGCTGGGGGACCCCCAGCGGCTGAGACCCCATCTCGCCGGTCGCCAGGTGATGGTGGTGACCAACGAGACCGTGGCGCCTCTCTATCTGGAGCGGCTCAAGGCCGGCCTGGGCGACGACCTGACGGTGCGCGAGCTGATACTGCCGGACGGTGAGGCCACCAAGACCCTGGCCAGCGTCGAGCGCATCTGGGATGCCCTGCTCGAGGCCGGATTCAACCGCCGCTGTACCTTGGTGGCGCTGGGTGGCGGAGTGATCGGTGACATGGTCGGCTTCGCGGCGGCTTGCTACCAGCGCGGCGTGGCCTTCGTGCAGGTGCCGACCACGCTGCTGTCCCAGGTCGATTCCTCGGTGGGCGGCAAGACCGGCGTCAACCACCCCCGGGGCAAGAACATGATCGGTGCCTTCTGGCAGCCTCGGGCGGTGCTGATCGACACCGATACCCTGTCGACGCTGCCGGCGCGTGAGTTGTCGGCGGGCCTGGCCGAGGTGATCAAGTACGGCCTGATTCGCGATGCCGACTTCCTGGCCTGGCTGGAAGCGCACATGACGGCGTTGCGCGAGCTCGACGCCGCGTCGCTGACCCGTGCCATCGAGCGAAGCTGCAGTCTCAAGGCCGAGATCGTCGCCGAGGATGAGACCGAGCAGGGGGTGAGGGCGCTGCTCAACCTGGGACACACCTTCGGGCACGCCATCGAGACGCACCAGGGGTATGGCCGCTGGCTGCATGGCGAGGCGGTCGGCACCGGCATGCTGATGGCGGCGGAGCTGTCGCAGCGGCTGGGTTGGCTATCCGAGGCGGAGGTGGTACGCACCCGGTCGATACTGGCCGCCGCCGAGCTGCCACTGGCCGCGCCGGCCGAGATGGGCGTCGAAGACTTTCTGTCGATCATGCGTCTGGACAAGAAGAATCTCGACGAACGCCTGCGATTGATCCTGCTGACGCGCCTCGGGGAGGCCTGTGTTCACGACGAGACCCCTCCCGACACCCTGGCTGCGCTGCTGGAAGCATTTCCTCGACGCTGACGCCGCGTTCTGGTTGTCGCTCTCTCGACGCCCGCTGCCTTTCGCAGCGGGCGTCATCGTTTGTGGAAACCCTTTGCACGGAGGGGTGGCGAGGGTGTCAAGAATTATGGAACGCGCATGCCATATGCAGCATCGGCATGGGATTTGGCCGGCAAGTTAGACCAAAGTCTATGCGTGGGATGTCGATGGAAGGTATCGGCGATCGAGCGGTGCAAGCCGTTGAGTTGTGGTGGTTTTTTTGTTGGGCGGTTCGCCAAGTGGCGGATTTGACAATGGTTTTTGGGGTGGTGGCGAGGCGGAAGCATTGCATGGGAAGGGGGTGATGGCTATGCTGTCAAACCTTTTGCCGCGCAGTCATGATGCCGCCGAATGGGCATCACAAAAAAAGAAAAACCTTAAATTATACCACAAAAAGCTGCGGATAAAACCCTTTCAACACCTGAGGCACGCCCATGAACAGAGGTCTTCACCAACCCGGCGAGTTTCGCGACAACTGCGGGTTCGGACTGATCGCCCATATGGAGGGTCAGGCCAGCCACGATCTGCTGCAGACCGCCATCGAATCACTGACCTGCATGACCCACCGGGGCGGTATCGCCGCCGACGGCAAGACCGGCGACGGCTGTGGCCTGCTGCTCAAGATGCCCGAGAGCTTCATGCGCGACATCGCCAAGGAAGCCTTGGGTATCGAACTCGGTGAGCGCTTTGCCGTGGGTACCGTCTTCCTGCCCGATGACGACGCCCGTGAGACACGGGGGCGTGAGACGCTCGAGCAGGAATTGACGGGCCGTGGCCTAAAGGTACTGGGCTGGCGCGAGGTGCCGGTCGATCCCAGCGTCTGTGGCCCCATGGCACTGGACTGCCTGCCGCGCATTCGTCAGCTGTTCGTCGAACCTGGCGAGACCGCCGCGGACACCTTTGACGTCGAGCTCTTCATGGCCCGTCGCCGCGCCGAGCAGGCGCTGCGCGATGACGAGGATTTCTACGTTTGTTCGCTGTCCTCCGAGGTCGTCTCCTACAAGGGGCTGGTGATGCCGGTGGATCTTCCGGCCTTCTACCAGGATCTGGGCGACGAGCGGCTCGAGACCGCCATCTGCGTCTTTCACCAGCGCTTTTCCACCAATACCGCGCCGCGCTGGCCGCTGGCCCAGCCGTTCCGCCTGCTGGCCCACAACGGCGAGATCAACACCATCCAGGCCAACCGCGGCTGGGCCAATTCGCGCAAGGAGAACTTCACCAGCGCGCGTCTGCCCGACATCGCCGAGCTGGACGAGATCGTCAATACCACCGGGTCCGATTCCTCGAGCATGGACAACATGCTCGAGGTCCTGCTGACCGGGGGCATGGAGCTGCATCGTGCGGTGCGCATGATGGTGCCGCCGGCCTGGCAGAACGTCGAGATCATGGACGGCGATCTGCGCGCCTTCTACGAGTACAACTCCATGCATGTGGAGCCCTGGGATGGCCCGGCCGGCGTGGTCATGACCGATGGTCGCCAGGCGGTGTGCATGCTCGACCGCAACGGCCTGCGCCCGGCGCGCTGGGTGATCACCAAAAACGGCTACATCACCCTGGCGTCCGAGATCGGCACCTACGACTACAAGCCCGAGGACGTCGTGGCCAAGGGCCGCGTCGGCCCCGGCCAGATTCTGGCCGTGGATACCCAGACCGGCGAGGTGCTGCATACCGAGGACGTCGATTCGCGCCTCAAGTCCGCCTATCCCTACAAGCGCTGGCTCAAGCAGGAGGCCAGCTATCTGGAGTCGGCGCTCACCGAGCTGGCGCGTTTCCAGAACATGGACGCCGATGCCCTGGCGGTGCAGCAGAAGATGTTCCAGGTCAGCTTCGAGGAGCGTGACCAGGTACTGCGCCCGCTGGCCGAGAGTGGCCAGGAAGCGGTGGGCTCCATGGGTGACGATACCCCCATGGCGGTGCTCTCCGGCAAGCATCGGCTGCTGACCGACTACTTCCGCCAGAAGTTCGCTCAGGTGACCAATCCGGCCATCGACCCGCTGCGCGAGTCGATCGTGATGTCGCTCGAGAGCTGCATCGGTTCCGAGCGCAACGTCTTCGAGGCGACGCCGGAGCACGCCCACCGGCTGATCCTGACCACTCCGGTGCTGTCGCCGCGCAAGTTCTCCGCCCTGGTCACTCACGAGGATCCGGCATTCGTCAGCCACACCCTGTCGCTGGCCTATGATCCCGAGGCCACCGGTCTCAAGGGGGCCCTCCAGGCGCTATGTGCCGAGGCCGAGCAGGCCGCTCGCGACGGCAAGGTGCTGCTGGTGCTTTCCGACGCCGAGCTGCAGAAGGGACAGTTGCCGATTCATGCCGCCCTGGCGGTGGGTGCCGTGCATCATCATCTCGGTCGCCTGGCGCTGCGTCCGCGGGTCAACCTGATTGTCGAGACCGGTTACGCCCGCGACGCCCACCAGATGGCGGTGCTGTTCGGCGTGGGCGCCACCGCGGTCTATCCGTGGCTGGCCTATCAGGTCATGGCCGACATGCATCGTACCGGCGAGCTGGTCGGCAATCCGGCCGACGCCCGCGAGAACTACCGCAAGGGCCTGCAGAAGGGCCTGTTCAAGATCCTTTCCAAGATGGGGATCTCGACGCTGGCGTCCTATCGCGGCTCCCAGCTGTTCGAGGCGGTAGGCCTGGCCTCCGAGGTCATGGACCTGTGTTTCACCGGCATGGCCTCGCGGATCGAGGGCACCGGCTTCGCCGAGCTGCAGATGCAGCAGGAGCTGCTGGCCAAGACGGCCTGGACGCCACGCAAGGGCATCTCTCATGGCGGCCTGATGAAGTACGTCCACGGCCACGAGTACCACGCCTACAACCCGGACGTGGTCAAGGCCCTGCAGGAGGCGGTTCAGGAGGGCGATTACGCCAAGTGGAAGACGTTTGCGGCGCTGGTCAACGAGCGTGACCCGGCGACCATTCGCGACTTGCTGCGGCTGAAGCCGGCCGAGACGCCGCTGCCGCTCGACGAGATCGAGCCCGTCGAGGAGCTGCTGCCGCGCTTCGACAGCGCCGGCATGTCGCTGGGTGCTCTCAGTCCGGAGGCCCACGAGGCCCTGGCCCAGGCCATGAACGAGGCGGGCGGACGTTCCAACTCCGGCGAGGGGGGCGAGGATCCGGCTCGCTACGGCACCATTCGCTCTTCCAAGATCAAGCAGATCGCCTCGGGGCGCTTCGGCGTGACGCCGGCCTATCTGGCCAACGCCGAGGTACTGCAGATCAAGGTGGCCCAGGGCGCCAAGCCCGGTGAGGGCGGCCAGCTGCCCGGCGGCAAGGTGAACGGACTGATCGCCCGGCTGCGCTATGCGGTGCCCGGCGTGACCCTGATCTCGCCGCCGCCGCACCACGACATCTATTCCATCGAGGATCTGGCGCAGCTGATCTTCGATCTCAAGCAGGTCAATCCGAGCGCCCAGGTGTCGGTGAAGCTGGTCTCCGAGCCCGGTATCGGCACCATCGCCACCGGCGTGGCCAAGGCCTATGCCGACCTGATTACCGTCTCCGGCTATGACGGCGGTACTGCGGCGAGCCCGCTGACGTCGATCAAGCACGCCGGCAGCCCCTGGGAGCTGGGCCTGCCCGAGGTGCACCAGGCGCTGCGCATCAACGGGCTGCGCGACAAGATTCGCCTGCAGACCGACGGCGGCCTGAAGACCGGCCTCGACGTCATCAAGGCGGCGATTCTCGGCGCCGAGAGCTTCGGCTTCGGCACCGCGCCGATGGTCGCGCTGGGCTGCAAGTACCTGCGAATCTGCCACCTCAACAACTGCGCCACCGGGGTCGCCACCCAGCACCAGTACCTGCGCGACGAGCACTTCCGTGGCACCGTCGACATGGTCAAGCACTATTTCCGCTTCATCGCCGAGGAAGTGCGCGAGCTGATGGCGATGCTGGGCGTGCGCCAGCTCACCGACCTGATCGGCCGCACCGACCTGCTCGAGGCGATCGAGGGCGTGACCGATTCCCAGCGCCGCCTGGATCTGTCGCCGCTGATGACCAACGACTTCGTGCCCGCCGAGGCGCCGCAGTTCTGCCAGGTCAGCCGAAACGTGCCGCACGATCCGGGTGCCAAGAACCAGGAAGTGCTCGAAGCGCTGAAGGCGGCCATCGAGGACAAGTCCGGCGGCGAGTTCGAGTTCGCGATCACCAACTGCGACCGCTCCGTTGGTGCCCTGGTCTCCGGGACGATCGCCAAGCGCCACGGCGAAGCGGGCCTCGAAGATGTCCCGGTGACCGCGCGCTTCCGCGGCGTTGCCGGCCAGAGCTTCGGGGTATGGAACGCCCGTGGCCTGAACCTGTATCTGGAGGGGGACGCCAACGACTACGTCGGCAAGGGCATGAACGGCGGCAAGGTGGTGATCGTGCCGCCTCGCGAGAGCCAGTTCGAGAGCCACAAGACGGCGATCATCGGCAATACCTGCCTGTACGGCGCCACCGGCGGCAAGCTGTTCGCCGCGGGCACCGCCGGCGAGCGCTTCGGGGTGCGCAACTCCGGCGCTCACGCGGTGATAGAGGGGGCTGGTGACCACTGCTGCGAGTACATGACCGGTGGCCTGATCGCGGTGCTGGGCGAGACCGGTGTCAACTTCGGTGCCGGCATGACGGGCGGCTTCGCCTACGTGCTGGACGAGGACCGCACCTTCGTCGACAAGTACAACCATGAACTGGTGGAAATCCACCGCGTCAACACCGAGGCCATGGAGGCCCATCGGCGACACCTGAGGGAGATCATCGAGGAGTTCGTCGCGGAAACCGGCTCGCAGCGCGGCCGCGACATTCTCGAGGACTTCAGCGACTTCATCCGCCATTTCTGGCTGGTGAAGCCCAAGGCGGCGAGTCTCGCCAGCCTGCTGGATGAATCCCGTCGGCGTCCCGAGTAAGCCTGCAGAGAGGAGAACACAACATGGCCAACCGTTTGAGCAACGACTTTCAGTTCATCGACGTGGGGCGTCAGGATCCGGAGAAGAAGCCGGCCGCGACGCGGGCGAAGCAGTTTGCCGAGATCTACGAGCCGTTCAAGCCCCAGGACGCGGCGACTCAGGCGCACCGTTGCCTGCACTGCGGCAATCCCTACTGCGAGTGGAAGTGCCCGGTCCACAACTATATTCCCAACTGGCTGCAGCTGGTCAGCGAGGGCAACATCCTGGAGGCCGCCGAGCTCTCCCATCGCACCAACTCGCTGCCCGAGGTGTGCGGCCGGGTGTGCCCGCAGGATCGCCTGTGCGAGGGTGACTGCACCCTCAACGACGGCTTCGGCGCCGTGACCATCGGCTCGGTGGAGAAGTACATCACCGACACCGCCTTCGCCATGGGCTGGCGGCCGGACATGTCCCAGGTCGCCTGGACCGACAAGAAGGTGGCGATCATCGGTGCCGGCCCGGCGGGGCTGGGCTGTGCCGACATCCTGGTGCGTAACGGCGTCAAGCCGGTGGTGTTCGACAAGTATCCCGAGATCGGCGGGCTGCTGACCTTCGGCATCCCCGAGTTCAAGCTCGAGAAGACCGTGATGGAGCGCCGTCGCGCCGTCTTCGAGGAGATGGGCGTGGAGTTCTGCCTGGGCGTCGAGATCGGCAAGGACATGCCTTTCAATCGCTTGCTCGAAGAGTACGATGCCGTCTTCCTGGGCATGGGCACCTACAAGTACATGGAGGGTGGCTTCCCCGGCGAGGATCTGCCCGGCGTGCACAAGGCGTTGGACTATCTGATCGCCAACGTGAACCACTGCCTGGGCTTCGAGAAGGATCCGGCCGACTTCGTCTCCCTGGAAGGCCAGAAAGTCGTGGTGCTGGGCGGTGGCGACACCGCCATGGACTGCAACCGCACCGCCATCCGTCAGGGAGCCGAGGCGGTGACCTGTGCCTATCGCCGCGACGAGGACAACATGCCCGGTTCGCGCAAGGAAGTGGCCAACGCCCGGGAAGAGGGCGTGGAGTTCCTGTTCAATCGCCAGCCGGTGGCGGTGGTTGGCGAGGACAAGGTCGAGGGCGTGAAGGTCGTCCGCACCCGTCTCGGCGAGCCCGACGAGAACGGCCGCCAGCGGCCCGAGGTGGTGCCCGGCTCCGAGGAAGTGGTGGCCGCCGATGCCGTGGTCATCGCCTTCGGCTTCCAGCCGAGCCCCGCGCCCTGGTTCGAGACCGTGGGTATCGAGCTCGACGAGCGCGGCCGGGTCAAGGCTCCCGAGCATGGCGCCTACGCCTTCCAGACCACCAATGAGAAGATCTTCGCCGGCGGCGACATGGTGCGCGGCTCCGACCTTGTGGTCACCGCAGTGTTCGAAGGCCGCCAGGCCGGCGAGGGCATCCTCGACTACCTGGAGGTATAAGGCTCGGGCCTCGGGCCTCGGGCCTCGGGCCTCGAGCCTCGGGCCTCGAGCCTCGGGCCTCGAGCCTCGGGCCTCGAGCGAGACGGTTTGCGTCAGCCGCGGGCAGGACGGCATTATCATCCAGCCCGCAGCCCGCAGCCCGCAGCCCGCAGCCCGCTTGTCGCTCAAATTGAGCCATTGGTCGTATTCTGCTACGCTGTCGTCCCATCCTGGCGCGGCTTCCTGCCGGGCCTACCGATCACGTTTCGACAGGTTCTTCATGACACGATATATCTTCGTGACCGGCGGCGTTGTGTCCTCTCTCGGCAAGGGCATCGCGTCGGCCTCGCTGGCGGCGATTCTCGAGGCCCGGGGCCTCAAGGTCACCATGCTCAAGCTCGATCCCTACATCAACGTGGATCCGGGCACCATGAGTCCCTTCCAGCACGGCGAGGTGTTCGTCACCGAGGATGGGGCCGAGACCGACCTGGACCTTGGCCACTACGAGCGTTTCATTCGCACGAAGATGAGCCAGGCCAACAATTTCACCACCGGTCGCGTCTACGAGCACGTGCTGCGCAAGGAGCGCCGTGGTGATTACCTGGGCGGTACCGTGCAGGTGATCCCGCACATCACCGACGAGATCAAGCGTCGGGTCTATGAGGGCGGCAAGGACGCCGACGTGGCGTTGGTCGAGATCGGCGGTACCGTGGGCGACATCGAATCGTTGCCGTTCCTCGAGTCGATCCGCCAGATCAGAAGCGAGCTGGGCGCGAGCCGGGCGATCTTCATGCACCTGACCCTGGTGCCCTACATCAAGACCGCCGGTGAGACCAAGACCAAGCCGACTCAGCACAGCGTCAAGGAACTGCGCTCCATCGGCATCCAGCCCGACATCCTGATCTGCCGCAGCGAGGTCGAGCTGGAGGAGAGCGAGCGGCGCAAGATCGCGCTGTTCACCAACGTCGAAGAGCGGGCGGTGATCCCGCTGCAGGACGCCGACACCATCTATCGCATCCCGCTGATGCTCCACGAGCACGGCCTCGATGAGATCGTCTGCGACAAGCTGCGCCTGGAGGCCAGCGAGGCCGACCTGGCCGAGTGGATCCGCGTGCTCGACGCCAAGCTCAATCCGCTCAAGTCGATCAATATCGCCATGGTCGGCAAGTACATGGAGCTGCTCGACGCCTACAAGTCGCTCAACGAGGCGCTGGTGCATGCCGGCATCCAGACTCGGGTCAAGGTCAACATCGACTATATCGACTCCGAGGACATCGAGCGTCACGGCCCGGAACGCCTGGCCGGCAAGGACGCCATCCTGGTGCCCGGCGGCTTCGGCGAGCGCGGCGTGGAGGGCAAGATCGAAACGGCCCGCTTCGCCCGCGAAAACGACATTCCGTATCTCGGCATCTGCCTCGGCATGCAGGTGGCGGTGATCGAGTTCGCCCGTCACGTGGCGGGCTGGAACGACGCCAACTCTACCGAGTTCACCCACGACACCCAGCATCCGGTGGTGGGCCTGATCACCGAATGGCTGAGCCCCGAGGGCAAGATCGAGCTGCGCGACGAAGCGTCCGACCTGGGCGGCACCATGCGCCTGGGCGGCCAGGTCTGCCGCCTGGCGGATGGCTCCAGGGCGCGCGAGGCCTATGGCAATGAGGAGATTGTCGAGCGCCATCGCCACCGCTACGAGGTCAACGACCAGTTCGTTGCCGACCTGGAGAAGGCTGGCCTGGTGGTGTCAGGCAGAAGCGTCGACAACTCCCTGGTGGAGATGGTCGAGCTGCCCGATCATCCCTGGTTCGTGGCCTGCCAGTTCCATCCCGAGTTCACCTCAACGCCGCGTGATGGCCATCCGCTGTTCACCGGCTTCGTCAACGCGGCGCTGGAACACAAGGCCGCCCGCACGCGTGCCCAGAGCGCCCCGCAGGAGTGAGCCTCATGTCCGTCTCGGAACGCCTGATCGATGTCGCCGGCCTCCGGGTCGGCAATGACCGGCCGCTGACGCTGTTCGGCGGCATGAACGTGCTGGAATCCCGTGAGCTGGCCCTCGAGGTGGCCGAGGCCTACGTCGAGGTCACCGGCCGACTCGGCATGCCTTACGTGTTCAAGGCCAGCTTCGATAAGGCCAACCGCAGCTCGATCCATTCCTTCCGCGGCCCCGGTCTCGATCGCGGCCTGGCGATCCTCGCCGAGGTGAAGGAGCGTCTCAAAGTGCCGGTGATCACCGACGTTCACGAGCCCTGGCAGGCGGCGCCCGCCGCCGAGGTGGCCGATGTCATCCAGCTGCCGGCCTTCCTGGCTCGTCAGACCGATCTGGTGGTGGCCATGGCCGAGACCGGCGCGGTGATCAACATCAAGAAGCCGCAGTTCCTGGCGCCCCACGAGATGCGCCACATCCTGCGCAAGTGCGAGGAGGCCGGCAACGACCGGCTGATCCTCTGCGAGCGCGGCACCAGCTTCGGCTACAACAACCTGGTGGTCGACATGCTCGGCTTCGGCGAGATGAAAGAGACCGGCTACCCGCTGCTGTTCGACGTCACCCACGCCCTGCAGCGCCCCGGTGGACGCTCGGACAGCGCCGACGGGCGTCGCGCCCAGGTGGCCGAGCTGGCCCGCGCCGGCGTGGCCGTGGGGCTCGCCGGAGTGTTCCTGGAGTCCCATCCGGACCCGGACAACGCCAAGTGTGACGGCCCCTGTGCCCTGCCGCTCGACAGGCTCGAGCCTTTCCTGGCCCAGCTCAAGGCCCTGGATGATCTGGTGAAGGGCCTGCCAGCACTGACAATAGAATAAGGCCGCTTACCCGGACAGCTCCTGCAAGTCGAGAGAGAAATGCGGTTTCCCTATTGACTCAATCAACGCTGACTGACTGAAAGGACGACTCAGATGACCAAGATTGTCGATATTCGCGCCCTCGAGGTGCTCGATTCCCGCGGTAACCCTACTGTTCAGGCGGAAGTGCGCCTGGAGAGCGGTGCCGTGGGGACGGCCTGCGCCCCGAGCGGTGCCTCCACCGGTTCACGCGAGGCCCTCGAGCTGCGTGACGGCGACAAGGCTCGCTATCTGGGCAAGGGCGTGCTGAAAGCCGTGGAGGCCATCAACGGCGCCATCCGTGAGCGCCTGGTCGGCCTTGATGCTCGCGACCAGCGTGCCCTGGATGAGGTCATGCTCGAGCTCGACGGTACCGACAACAAGGCCAAGCTTGGCGCCAACGCCATTCTTGCCGTGTCGCTGGCCGCCGCCAAGGCCGCCGCCAATGCCAAGGGCATGCCGCTCTACGCGCATATCGCCGAGCTCTACGGCCAGCCGAGCCAGTTCCGCATGCCGGTGCCGATGATGAACATCCTCAACGGTGGTGAGCATGCCGACAACAACGTCGACATCCAGGAGTTCATGATCCAGCCGGTGGGCGCGCCCAACTTCCGTGAGGCGCTGCGCATGGGCGCCGAGATCTTCCACGCCTTGAAGAAAGTGCTGGCCGGCCGCGGCCTGTCCACCTCCGTGGGCGACGAGGGCGGCTTCGCGCCCAACCTGGCCTCCAACGCCGAGGCGCTGGCGGTGATCAAGCAGGCGGTGTCTGACGCCGGCTACGAGCTGGGTCGCGACATCACTCTGGCCCTGGACTGCGCCTCCTCCGAGTTCTACAAGGACGGCGTCTACGATCTCTCCGGCGAGGGCAAGCAGTACGACGCCGCCGGCTTCGCCGACTACCTGGCCGATCTCTGCGACCAGTACCCGATCGTCTCCATCGAGGACGGTATGGACGAGTCCGACTGGGACGGCTGGAAGGCGCTGACCGACAAGATCGGCGACAAGGTGCAGCTGGTCGGCGACGACCTCTTCGTCACCAATACTCGCATCCTCAAGCGTGGCATCGACGAGCAGATCGGCAACTCCATCCTGATCAAGTTCAACCAGATCGGTTCGTTGTCCGAAACCCTGGACGCCATTCGCATGGCCCAGGACGCCGGTTTCACCGCGGTGATCTCCCACCGCAGCGGCGAGACCGAGGATACCACCATCGCCGACCTGGCCGTGGGCACCGCCGCCGGCCAGATCAAGACCGGCTCGCTGTGCCGCAGCGACCGGGTGGCCAAGTACAACCGCCTGCTGGTGATCGAGCAGGAGCTCGGCGATCGTGTGGACTACCCGGGGCGGTCCGCCATCAAGGGGCAGTAATCTCGCCGGCAATGATTCTTTATCGTAGGAAATCGACTACAAGGGGGCGACGAGATCCCTGACTATTTGAGGCCAATACCGGCGCCATTCTGGCGTCGGTATTTTTTTATCTGCATGAAATTGAAGGAATTTTTTTAAATGCGTGAGATATTGAAGACGTCGCAAGTGGCTTAGGGGGCGGTTGAGAAGTTATGGAAGGCTGCCAGAATGGGTAGCGGGACAAGGGAGAGAGGAGCTCTCCCGGCAGGAAGCCACGGGATGCAGTCTCGAGCGAGCCCGGTACGGCAGGATGCAGTTTCCGGGCAGGGAAAGCTCAGGGAAGTCGAGCGGAGGGAGCCGCTCAAGGACGGCTAGGAGCGGGCGGCCTGAGGGCCGCCTTCTTTGCCTCGGTGTTCTCCTTCATCGTAGCGTGAAACAACAATGCCGAATGTCGTGAGACATTCGGCATTGTTGTTTTTAGGCGAAGGATAGTGTTCAGGCGAGGCATGGTGTCCGGGTGTGGCGGCGGGGCTCAGCGCTCGAGTTGCTCCAGCTTGCCGGATTTGCCGTCCCAGTCCTCGGCGTCGGCCGGCGGATCCTTCTTCTCGGTGATGTTCGGCCACACCTCCGACAGCTCGGCGTTGATTTCGATGAACTGTTCCTGGCCCTCGGGCAACTCGTCCTCGGAATAGATCGCCTCGGCCGGGCACTCCGGCTCGCAAAGCGCGCAATCGATGCACTCGTCGGGGTGGATGACCAGGAAGTTGGGGCCTTCATAGAAGCAGTCCACCGGGCAGACCTCGACACAGTCGGTGTACTTGCACTTGATGCAGTTTTCGGTGACGACGAATGTCATGCCAGTCTCCCTTCCTCGGGCCGGGGTGTGCCGCGGCCGATCGGTCTTGAATGTTGAATTGGGTTATAAAAACTTTAGCTTTTATAATAAGTAGAACTTGATCGAACCATTCTAGTCGGCCGGTCCCGTGTCCCGCAAGCCATGGGGCCAATCCGTCTAGTCCCGGGGCCACGTCGCCGGGGGAATCCACACTTCGCCTGCCATTGGCGCCCGCCGCCAATGACCCGCGCGATGGCCCGATTCGACTTCACAGACTCTGCTGCCATTGATATAGCCACTCCAGTGCCTGGCGTGGCGTCAGTTCGTCCAGCGACAGCCCCGTCAGGCTCTCTACGACCGGATGCGGGGCGCTGGCGAACAGGTCGGCCTGCTGTGGCGGTGCGCTGCCGTCGAGGGGCGCGGGCGCAGCGCGCTGTCCCTGGTCGACCTCCTGCTGCTCCAGCGTGGCGAGCTTCTCCCGGGCCCTCGCGATCACGCCTTGAGGTACGCCGGCGAGCTGGGCGACTTGCAGGCCGTAGCTCTGGCTGGCCGGCCCATCCTCCACTCGGTGCATGAAGACGATCCCCTCGCGATGCTCGGCGGCGGTGAGGTGCACGTTGGCCACACCGGTGGCCTGCTCGGCGAGCGCGGTCATCTCGAAGTAGTGGGTGGCGAACAGCGTGAAGGCACGGGTGCGCGTCAGGTGCTCGGCGCTGGCCCAGGCCAGCGACAGGCCGTCGAAGGTGCTGGTGCCGCGGCCGATCTCGTCCATCAGCACCAGGCTGTGGTCGGTGGCGTTGTGCAGGATGTTGGCGGTCTCGGTCATCTCGACCATGAAGGTGGAGCGCCCTCCGGCCAGGTCGTCCGAGGAGCCGATGCGGGTGAAGATTCGGTCCACCGGACCGATGCTCGCGCTGTCGGCGGGCACGAAGCCGCCGGTGTGGGCGAGCAGGGTGATCAGGGCCGCCTGGCGCATGTAGGTGGACTTGCCGCCCATGTTGGGGCCGGTGATCACCAGCATGCGACGCTCGTCGTCCATGATCAGGTCGTTGGGCACGAAGGGCGCCTCGCTGACCCGTTCGACTACCGGATGACGGCCGCCGCGAATCTCGAGGCCCGGGGTTTGGGGCAGGGTCGGTCGTACCAGATCCAGGGCGCGGGCGCGCTCGGCCAGCGTCGCCAGCACATCCAGGGAGGCCAGCGCGCGGCCGGTCGCCTGCAGCGGAGCGAGCTCGGCGTTGAGATCGTCGAGCAGGCTCTCGTAGAGCAGCTTCTCGCGGGCCAGGGCACGGGACTTGGCCGACAGTGCCTTGTCCTCGAACTCCTTGAGCTCGGGGATGATGAAGCGCTCGGCGTTCTTCAGCGTCTGGCGGCGGATATAGTCCACTGGGGCGTCCCGGGCCTGGGCACGGGGGATCTCGATGTAGTAGCCGTGGACCCGGTTGTAGCCGACCTTGAGGCCGGGCAGGCCGGTGCGCTCACGTTCGCGGGCTTCCAGCTGCACCAGGTAGTCGCCGGCATGCTCGGCCAGGCCGCGGTGCTCGTCGAGCTCGGCGTCGAAGCCCTCGGCGATCACCCCGCCGTCGCGGATCACCACCGGCGGATTCTCCACCAGCGCCCGGCTCAGGGTGTCGGCGAGCGTCGGATAGGGGCGGATGTGGTGCTTGAGCTCATCCAGGGCGGTGCCATCCTCGTAGTCGGCGAGTTCGGCCTGTAGCTCGGGCAGCGCCGCCAGCGCATTGCGCAGCCGGGCCAGGTCGCGGGGGCGGGCGCTGTACAGCGCCACCCGGGCGAGGATGCGTTCCACGTCGCCGATCGCCTTGAGGGCCTCACCCAAGGGCATGAAGCCGTCGCGGTCGAGCAGGGCGGCCACCGCCGCCTGGCGGGCGCCCACCTGGTCGCGATCGCGCAGCGGACGATTGAGCCAGCGCTTGAGCAGCCGTGAGCCCATGGCCGTGGCGGTGGTATCCAGCACGCTGGCCAGGGTGTTGTCGCTGCCGCCGCCCAGATTGACGTCGATCTCCAGATTGCGGCGGCTGGCGGCATCGATCACCACGGCGTCGTCGCGGCTTTCCACGCCGATGGCGGTGACGTGAGGCAGCTGCGACCGCTGGGTGTCGCGGGCATAGTCGACCAGCACCCCGGCGGCGGTGATGGCGGCCTCCAGGTGGGCGCAGCCGAAGCCTCGCAGGTCCTGCACCGAGAACTGGTCGCACAGGGTGCGGATGGCCGACTCGAGGTCGAACAGCCAGTCGCTTTGTCGGCGCAGTCCGCGACGGCCTTCCAGGGTGGGGGGCAGAGCGAAGCTGTCCGGCACCAGCAGCTCGGCCGGGTCGAGGCGCGTCAGCTCGGCCAGCATTTCGGTCTCGCCCTCCACCTCGAGCACGCTGAAGCGTCCACTGGAAAGCTCCAGCCAGGCCAGACCCCAGCGCTCGCCGGCCGGGTGGATCGCCACCAGCAGGTTGTCGCGCCGGGCGTCGAGCAGGGCCTCGTCGTAGAGGGTACCGGGGGTGACGATGCGTACCACCTTGCGCTCCACCGGGCCCTTGGCGGCGGCCGGGTCACCCATCTGCTCGCAGATGGCCACCGACTCGCCGGCGGCGACCAGGCGCGCCAGGTAGCCTTCGGCGCTGTGGTAGGGCACCCCGGCCATGGGGATCGGCTGGCCGGCCGACTGGCCGCGCTGGGTCAGGGTGATGTCGAGCAGGGCGGCGGCGCGCTTGGCATCGTCGAAGAACAGTTCGTAGAAGTCCCCCATGCGGTAGAAGAGCAATACCTCGGGGTGTTCGCGCTTGATCTTCAGATACTGGGCCATCATCGGCGTGTGCTGCTTGGCGCTGGCCTGTGACATGGGCTTCCTTGACTGGCTGTGGAGACGGGGAAGAAGTCGGACATCAAGATGGCGTCAGGGCGCCATGCATCTCGCGGACAAAGCCAGTATTCTACGCCCAAGGATGGCCGTCGTCAGGGTCATCGAGATCGCCAGGGAGGGAAGTCGATGTCCGTATCGCTCGAGACACGCCGTCTCGCCGAACGCCTTGGCGCGCTGTGCCGGGAGCAGGGCGTGAACGTCGTTACGGCCGAGTCCTGCACCGGTGGAGGGGTGGCCAGTGCCATCACCGAGATCGCCGGCAGTTCGGACTACTTCGAAACCGGCTACGTGACCTACGCCAACGGTGCCAAGACGCGCTTGCTGGGTGTGCCCGAGGCGCTGCTGGCTCAGCACGGCGCGGTCAGCCGTGAGGTGGTCGAGGCCATGGTGGCCGGTGCCTGCGCCGCGAGTGGGGCAGGCCTGGGAGTGGCCGTCAGCGGCGTCGCCGGGCCCGGCGGCGGCAGCGCCGAGAAACCGGTGGGCACGGTGTGGCTCGCCTGGGGCGCACCGGGGCGGATTCACGCCGAGCTATGCTGCTTCCCCGGCGACCGCTCGGCGGTGCGCGAACAGGCGGTGGAGGCCGCCCTGGCGCGCCTGGTCGCCTGGCTGGAACAAGGCTAGGCCGGCGTCGCTCGTCCAGTGTATTCGGGCTGGCCGAGCGTGCCGTTTTTCGTCATACTACTGTGCAGTCATACAGTGCTTTCGGCGGGCCGAGCGGCCTGCTCTCACGACCCACGTTTCGTCATCGCCGTGCCCCACGGCGACCGCTTAGGAGACCCTCATGGCTCAGGACGACAATCGTTCCAAGGCGCTCAACGCCGCGCTTTCCCAGATCGAGCGCCAGTTCGGCAAGGGCACCGTGATGCGCCTGGGCGATACCCCGCGCGTGGTGATGCCGTCGGTATCCACCGGCTCCCTGGGGCTGGACATCGCGCTCGGCATCGGCGGCCTGCCCTACGGTCGCGTGGTGGAGATCTTCGGCCCGGAGTCCTCGGGCAAGACTACCCTGACCCTGTCGGTGATCGCCCAGGCCCAGAAGCAGGGCAAGACCTGCGCCTTCATCGACGCCGAGCACGCCCTCGACCCGAGCTATGCCGAGAAGCTTGGCGTCGACCTCGATGATCTGCTGGTCTCCCAGCCGGATACCGGTGAGCAGGCGCTCGAGATCTGCGACATGCTGGTGCGCTCTGGTGGCGTCGACGTGATCATCATCGATTCGGTGGCGGCACTGACGCCGCGCGCCGAGATCGAGGGCGAGATGGGTGATTCCCACGTCGGCCTGCAGGCTCGCTTGATGTCCCAGGCGCTGCGCAAGATCACCGGCAACATCAAGAACGCCAACTGCATGGTGGTGTTCATCAACCAGATCCGCATGAAGATCGGCGTGATGTTCGGCAGCCCCGAGACCACCACCGGCGGCAACGCCCTGAAGTTCTACTCCAGCGTGCGCCTCGACATCCGCCGCACCGGCTCGGTCAAGCAGGGTGATGAGGTCACCGGCAACGAGACCCGGGTAAAGGTGGTCAAGAACAAGGTATCGCCGCCGTTCCGTCAGGCCGAGTTCCAGATCCTCTATGGCAAGGGCATCTACCATGCCGGCGAGGTGATCGATCTGGGCGTTCAGTGCAAGCTGGTCGACAAGGCCGGCGCCTGGTACAGCTACCAGGGCAACAAGATTGGCCAGGGCAAGGCCAATGCCGCCCAGTTCCTCGAGGACAACCCGGCGATCATGGAAGAGATCGAGAGCGGGATTCGCGCCCAGCTGCTGGCCACGTCGGAGCCCAAGGAGGAAGAGGTCGCGGCCGAGGCGGACCAGGGCGAACGCGGCGACGACCTGCTCTAAGTCATGCCCGGTTTTGCGCGTGACACCGACGCGACTCCCCGCGACGATGCCATTCGCCTGCTGGCCCGGCGCGAGTATGCCCGGGCCGAGCTTCGCGAGCGGCTCGCGGCCAAAGGCCATGAGGCCGAGGCGGTCGAGGCTTGCCTGGCGGAGCTCGCCGAGCAGGGCCTGCAGTCCGACGAGCGCTTCGCTGAAAGCTTCCTGCGTTCCCGCGTGGCTCGCTGCCAAGGGCCGGTGCGCATCCGCGCCGAGCTCTCGCGGCGCGGCATCGATGACGCCACCGCCAAGGCGGCCTTCATCGAGGCCGGCGGCGAGGTCGACTGGTTCGAGCTCGCCGCCGAGGCCCTGTCGCGGCGCTTCTCCGGCCCCGGGGAAGGGCCCCGCGAGCGGGCCCGCCGCGAGCGCTTCCTGGCCGGTCGCGGCTTCGATTTCGACCAGCTCAGACACGCCCTGGCACATGCCTGGGACGACGCCTGATTCCCCACACCCTTTAGTCGCTTGACGACTGCGCTATAATGGGTCCCTTTGCGAACGCCCCGGGTGGCAGTCCGACGACGGCTGCAACGACCGTCCTGCGGGCCGCCACGCCTATCGCCACGGATACCCCATGAAAAGCGCAGACATCAGACAGGCCTTTCTGAGTTACTTCGAGGAGCAGGGGCATACCATCGTGCCGACCAGTTCCCTGGTGCCGGGCAATGACCCGACCCTGCTGTTCACCAACGCCGGGATGGTGCCGTTCAAGGACGTCTTCCTGGGCCGTGACCCGCGCCCCTACGTCCGTGCCACCTCTGCCCAGCGCTGCGTGCGTGCCGGCGGCAAGCACAACGACCTGGACAACGTCGGCTATACCGCCCGCCACCACACCTTCTTCGAGATGCTGGGCAACTTCAGCTTCGGTGACTACTTCAAGCGCGATGCCATTCGCTTCGCCTGGACCTTCCTCACCGAGACGCTGGGGCTGCCCAAGGAGAAGCTGTGGGTCACCGTGCACGTCAGCGATGATGAGGCCGAGCGCATCTGGAAGGACGAGGTAGGCGTCGACCCCGAGCGCTTCTCCAAGCTCGACGAGGACAACTTCTGGCAGATGGGCGACACCGGCCCCTGCGGCCCGAGCTCCGAGATCTTCTTCGACCACGGGCCCGAAGTCTGGGGTGGCCCTCCCGGCAGCCCCGAAGAGGACGGCGATCGCTACATCGAGATCTGGAACCTGGTGTTCATGCAGTTCGACCGCGACGCGGCCGGCGAGATGCATCCGCTGCCCAAGCCGTCCATCGATACCGGCATGGGCCTGGAACGCATCGCCGCGGTGATGCAGGGCGTGCATTCCAACTATGAGATCGACCTGTTCCAGAACCTGCTCGAGGCGGCGGCCCGGGCCACTGGCCACGGTGACACTGCCACGCCGTCGCTGAGGGTGATCGCCGACCACATTCGCTCCTGCGCTTTCCTGATCGCCGACGGCGTGCTGCCTTCCAACGAAGGCCGCGGCTATGTGCTGCGCCGGATCATTCGCCGTGCGGTGCGTCACGGCCACAAGCTGGGCGCCAAGGGCAGCTTCTTCCACAAGCTGGTGGGGGCGCTCGACGCCGAGATGGGCGAGGCCTATCCGGAGCTGCGCGAGGCGCGCCACCAGATCGAGCGCGTTCTGCTCAAGGAAGAGGAGCAGTTCGCCCGCACCCTCGATCACGGCATGGGGCTGCTGGAGGAGGCGCTGGCCGGCCTCGAGGGCGACACCCTGCCCGGTGAGACGGTGTTCAAGCTCTACGACACCTACGGCTTCCCCTATGACCTGACCGCCGACGTCTGCCGCGAGCGCAATGTGTCGCTGGACGAGGCCGGCTTCGAGCGCGAGCTGGAGGCCCAGCGCGAGCGGGCCCGGGCCGCGAGCCAGTTCGGTGCCGACTACGGCGCGGCCCTGGAGCTGGAGGGCGAGACCGACTTCACCGGCTACGAGCGCCTCGAGGATCGCGCCACCGTGACGGCCATCGTCGACCGCGAGGGCAACGAGCTGGCCAAGCTCGAGCCGGAACAGCGCGGCCTGGTGGTGCTCGACCGTACCCCCTTCTACGCCGAGTCCGGCGGTCAGGTGGGCGACACCGGCTACCTGGCGTTCGACGGCGGCCGCTTCCTGGTCACCGATACCCAGAAGCAGGGCGGTCACCACCTGCACCACGGGGTGCTGCTCGAGGGCGAGCTGGCGGTCGGCGAAGCGGTGAGTCCGGGCGTCGATCCGGCCCTGCGCGCGGCCACCGTGCGCAACCACTCGGCCACCCACCTGCTGCACCAGGCGTTGCGCATGGTGCTCGGCGAGCACGTCGAGCAGAAGGGCTCGCTGGTGACGCCGGAGCGGCTGCGCTTCGACTTCAGTCACTTCGAGCCGGTGACCGCCGAGCAGTTGGCCGAGGTGGAGCGGCTGGTCAACGAGCAGGTGCTGGCCAACGCGGCGACGCACATCGAGCACATGACCCTGGAGCAGGCCAAGGAAAAGGGCGCCGCGGCGCTGTTCGAGGCCAAGTACGCCGACAGCGTGCGGGTGCTGACCATCGGCGCCGACGACTTCTCGGTCGAGCTGTGCGGCGGCACCCACGTCGCTCGCAGCGGCGACATCGGCTGCTTCCATATCGTCAGCGAGGCCGGTGTGGCCTCGGGCGTGCGTCGC
Organism: Halomonas organivorans; assembly: GCF_014192055.1. Taxonomy (GTDB): domain Bacteria; phylum Pseudomonadota; class Gammaproteobacteria; order Pseudomonadales; family Halomonadaceae; genus Halomonas; species Halomonas organivorans. Next base: position 66,060 of record NZ_JACHXM010000015.1, read on the forward strand.
ATCGAGGCGATCACCGGCGAGGGTGCGCTCGCCTACTTCCGTGAGCAGGAAGCCCGGGTGGCGCGCATCGGCGAGCGCCTCAAGGCCAAGCCCGAGCAGGTCGAGGAGCGCGTCGAGACGCTGGTCGAACGCAATCGTGGCCTGGAGAAGGAGCTCGAGCGTCTCAAGGCCAAGCTGGCCAGCGCCGCCGGCAACGATCTGCTGGGCGAAGCCCGCGACGTCAAGGGCGTCAAGGTCCTGGCCAAGCGCCTGGAAGGCGTCTCGGGCAAGGAACTGCGCGGCATGCTCGACCAGCTCAAGAACAAGCTGGGCTCGGGCATCGTGGTGCTCGGCGTGGCCGATGAATCGGCCGGCAAGGTCAGCCTGATCGCCGGCGTCACCGACGATCTCACCGCTCGGATCAAGGCCGGCGCGCTGGTCAATCACGTCGCCGCCCAGGTCGGTGGCAAGGGCGGTGGTCGACCCGACATGGCCCAGGCCGGCGGCAGTGATGTCGCGGCCTTGCCATCGGCGCTGGAGAGCGTTCCGGCCTGGGTCGAGGAGGCGCTCTAGTTCACGGTCAGGGGCCGAAGGCAGCGATGCCTTCGGCCCCTGGTCCATCCGGCTTCCATCACGCTTTTCTCATTTCCAACGCTAACCGACACGAGGGACAACGACGCATGGCACTATACGTACAGAAGTTCGGCGGCACCTCGGTGGGCTCCGTGGAGCGCATCAAGGCCGTGGCCGAGAAGGTCAAGGGCTTCCGTGACGCCGGCCATCAGGTCGTGGTCGTGGTATCCGCGATGAGCGGCGAAACCAACCGCCTGATCGGCCTGGCCAACGACATCAACGACGAACCCACGCCGCGCGAAATGGACATGCTGGTCTCCACCGGCGAGCAGGTGACCATCTCGCTGTTGACCATGGCCCTGCACAAGCTGGGCGTGCCGGCCACCTCCTATACCGGTTCCCAGGTCGGCATCATGACCGACAGCGCCCATACCAAGGCGCGCATCCAGCGGATCGAGACCGACGACATGCGCCAGGACCTGGACGAAGGCCAGGTAGCCGTGGTCGCCGGTTTCCAGGGCGTCGACGAGGAGGGCAATATCACCACCCTCGGTCGCGGCGGCTCCGACACCACCGGGGTGGCCCTGGCCGCGGCCCTCAACGCCGACGAATGCCAGATCTACACCGACGTCGACGGCGTCTATACCACCGACCCGCGCGTCTGCTCTCGGGCCCAGCGCCTGGACACCATCACCGTGGAAGAAATGCTGGAGCTGGCCAGCCTCGGCTCCAAGGTGCTGCAGATTCGCGCCGTCGAATTCGCCGGCAAGTACAACGTCCCGCTGCGCGTGCTGTCCAGTTTCCAGGACGGCCCCGGCACCCTGATCGTTGCAGATTCCGACAAAGACGAGGACTCCATGGAAGAACCGCTGATCTCCGGTATTGCCTTCACCGCCAACGAGGCCAAGCTGACCCTGCTCAACACCCCGGACGTGCCGGGCGTGGCCTCGAAGATTCTGGGCCCGATCGCCGATGCCAACATCGAGATCGACATGATCGTGCAGAACGTGGCCCCGGCCGGCGACTACACCGACTTCACCTTTACCGTTGCCAAGGGCGACTACAAGCAGACCCTGCGCATCCTCGAGGAGCAGGTGCTGCCCGCCCTGGGTGAGGGTGAGGTCAAGGGCGACGACAAGATCGCCAAGGTCTCCCTGGTGGGGGTCGGCATGCGCTCTCACGCCGGCGTGGCCTCCAAGATGTTCCGCGTGCTGTCCGAAGAGAACATCAATATCCGCATGGTCTCCACCTCCGAGATCAAGATCTCGGTGGTCGTCGACGAGAAGCACATGGAGCTGGCCGTGCGCGCCTTGCATCAGGCCTTCGGACTGGACAAGGACGACATCGAAAGCGAATAAGGCGTCGCATCCTGTCGTCAGCTTCTACGCTTGTAGGGAGGTCCATGGCTGCGCCGTGTGGCGGGCTTCCTTTCAACGAGCCCATGGAGTGTCATGGTCGACGCCAGTCGTCGGGGCCGGTGCCCATATACGGGCGCCGGCCCTGGCGTAGACGAGCATCCCGCAGTCAGAAGTCTGAGAAGGAGATCAGTCATGCTCATTCTGACCCGCCGAGTCGGCGAAACCCTGATGATCGGTGATGACATCACCGTTACCGTGCTGGGCGTCAAAGGCAATCAGGTCCGTATCGGCGTCAACGCTCCCAAGGACGTTGCCGTGCACCGCGAGGAAATCTATCAGCGCATCCAGCGCGAGAAGACCGACGTGGATGCCGACGACGGCGAAACCGGAGCCTGAATCGCGATGTCCGTCGCCCGAGAAAAAATCCCGAAGGCGCTGGACATTGCCCTGCCAAATCGGTAGGATACGCACCTGTCGATGCGGGAGAGGTGGCCGAGTGGCTGAAGGCGCTCCCCTGCTAAGGGAGTAAGGGGTTTATAGCCTCTTCGAGGGTTCGAATCCCTCCCTCTCCGCCATCATCGACGAAGCAGAAGGTCTGCGCCCGTAGCTCAGCTGGATAGAGTACCTGACTACGAATCAGGTGGTCGGAGGTTCGAATCCTCCCGGGCGCGCCATCTTCTTGCGGATGATAACTGTACGTCACGTGCGTATCGTCATCCACACGGTGAATCGTCGCCGTCTTCAGCGCCCGTAGCTCAGCTGGATAGAGTACCTGACTACGAATCAGGTGGTCGGAGGTTCGAATCCTCCCGGGCGCGCCAGATATCGACCCGCTCTCCTCGCGAGAGCGGGTCTTCTGTTTTTATCATCCTCTTTCTCGCTAGCCGGAGCGGTCGAGCCCACAGAGGGGCCCCCGACTCCGCGATCGTTCGGGCGCCGTCGCATTGCGACGTGCGCCCTTTTTTTGTCGTCAGGCTGGCAGGGTGGCGTCGCTCGGAGCCTCGGCGCGCAGTCCTGCCAGAAAAGCATCGAGGTCGTTGATGCGACGCAGCGCCTGGAAGCGTCGTGCGGACTCGGTGTCGCGACTGCGCATATGGTTCAGCCACTGCTTGAGCAGCGAGGTGACGATCCGGTCGGGTAGCGTCTGACGCCGCGCCTCGGCATAGGCGGCGAGCGTCCTGGCGCGCTCGCGCCAGCGGGTCGTCGGCAGGCGCTCGCCGGTGGCCTGCCAGTGGCGGATGCGAGGTGCCAGGGCGGGATCGGCCAGGGCGCCGCGGCCGAGCATCACGTCACGGCAGCCCGAGAGAGTACGCGCCTTCCAGTAGTCCTCCAGGGTCCAGATGTCGCCGTTGGCGATCACCGGAATCGACACTCGGGTGCGGATACGGCCGATCCACTCCCAGTGAGCCGGAGGCCTGTAGCCTTCGCGGCGGGTGCGGGCGTGCACCACCAGCTGCCGGGCACCGCCATCCTCGGCGGCTTGGGCGCAGGCCAGCGCCAACCGCCGGTCATCGAAGCCCAGCCGAACCTTGGCGGTCACCGGAATGGTGTCGCCGACCGCCTCGTGGACGGCGGCCACCGCGGCGTGCACCCGACGGGGGTCGCGCAGCAGCGAGGCGCCGCCGTCGTGGCGGTTGACCAGCTTGGCCGGGCAGCCGAAGTTGAGGTCGAGGCTGACGGCGCCGAGCCGCAAGGCCTGACGGGCATTGGCCGCCAGCGCTGCGGGGTCCGAGCCCAGCAGCTGGAGGTGGACCGGCACCCCGGAGGGCGTGGTCGGTCGTGTCCCGGCGAGTTCCGGGCAGTGGCGCTGAAAGACCCGCGGCGGTAGCCGGGTGTCGACGACCCGCACGAATTCGGTGACCGTCCAGTCGAAGCCCGACGAGCGGGTCAGCAGATCGCGGGTGATGGCATCGATCACCCCTTCCATGGGGGCTAGGCCGAGGCGCCCGCCATGTAGTAAATTAACAACGTCGACTTCCACCATGGCGCCATTGTGTTCCGTGAAGAGTGTGGCAGCTTATACGATCGGCATTCACGCGCAACTCGCTTTGCTCGGTCCGGAGGCGAGGGCGCCGGCGAGGAGATTCCCGCATGCAGGACACGCAGCTGTTCAACGAAGGCTTTGCCCTGATGGGGCTCGGCATGGGGTTCGTGTTCGTCTTCCTGACCGTGCTGGTCATCGTCACTACCCTGATGTCGCGGTTCATCGGCCGCTTCTTCCCCGAGCCGTCGGCCGACGCCACCGCAGCGACGCCTCGCCCCGCCCCGGCGGCGCAGGACGACGCGCTGATGGCCGTCATCGGCGCGGCGATCCACCGCTACCGCCGCGATCGACGCCGCTGAGGCCCGTTTCCCCGCATCTATCGCGTTCCACCGACAATCATAAGGAAGGCCCATGACCGCGAATGCCCGCCCGCTCGGCATCACCGACGTGGTGCTACGCGACGCCCACCAGTCCCTGTTCGCCACTCGCCTGCGCCTGGACGACATGCTGCCGATCGCCGAGAAGCTCGACCGGATCGGCTTCTGGTCGCTGGAATCCTGGGGCGGGGCCACCTTCGACGCCTGCATTCGCTACCTGGGCGAGGACCCCTGGGAACGCATCCGCGCGCTGAAGGCGGCCATGCCCAACACCCGGCAGCAGATGCTGCTGCGCGCCCAGAACCTGCTCGGCTATCGCCACTATGCCGACGACGTGGTCGACCGCTTCGTCGAGCGCGCCCGGACCAACGGCGTCGACGTGTTCCGCGTGTTCGACGCCATGAACGATCCGCGCAACCTGGCGCGTGCCCTCCAGGCGGTGCGCCGGGTCGAGGGGCATGCCCAGGGTACGCTCTCCTATACGGTGAGCCCGGTGCATACCCTGGACGGCTGGGTCGAGCTCGGCCGCCGGATCGCCGATATGGGGGCCGACTCCCTGGCGATCAAGGACATGGCGGGCCTGCTCACGCCCTATACCGCCTTTGAGCTGGTCAGCCGACTCAAGGCGACGCTGGATATCCCCATCCACCTGCATAGCCACGCCACCACCGGCATGTCCACCGCCACCGCGCTCAAGGCCGCCGAGGCCGGCGTCGACAACGTCGACACCGCCATCTCCTCGATGTCGATGACCTACGGCCACAGCCCCACCGAATCGCTGGTGGCCATCCTCCGGGGCACCGAGCGCGACACCGGCCTCGACCTCGAGGCGCTGGAGGACATCGCCGCCTACTTCCGCGAGGTGCGCAAGAAGTACGCCGCCTTCGAGGGCTCGCTCAAGGGCATCGACTCGCGGATCCTGGTGGCCCAGGTGCCGGGCGGCATGCTCACCAACATGGAGAACCAGCTCAAGGAGCAGGGCGCCGGCGACCGCCTCGACGAGGTGCTCGAGGAGATCCCGCGGGTGCGCGAGGACCTCGGCTACCTCCCGCTGGTCACGCCGACCTCGCAGATCGTCGGCACCCAGGCGGTGATGAACGTGATGATGGGCGAACGCTACCAGTCGATCTCCAAGGAGGTCCAGGCGCTGCTCAAGGGCGAGTACGGCGCCGCTCCCGCGTCCTACGATGCCGAGCTCCAGGCCCGCGTGCTGGAGGGCAGCGAGCCGATCACCTGCCGCCCGGCCGATCGCCTCGACCCGGAGATGGACCGGCTGTCCGCCGACCTGCGCGAGAAAGCCGAGGCCCAGGGCATTCGCCTCGCCGAGGGCGAGCGCGAGATCGACGACGTCCTGACCTATGCGCTGTTCCCGCAGATCGGACTGAAGTTCCTCAAGCATCGCGACGACCCCGAGGCCTTCGAGCCGGCGCCGAGCGCACCCGGCGCCCAGGTGCCCGCGGCCCCGGCGGCGTCCTCGGCGCCCGCGCCGGCCGGCGGCCCTGAGACCTACACCGTCACCGTCAACGGCACCGCCTACGTGGTCGAGGTCGCCGAGGGAGGCGAGATCGAGCGGGTCCAGGAGCAGCAGGGCGGCGCCGCCGCACCGAGCGCCCCCGCGGCGCCTGCCGAGTCTTCTGGCGAGACCATCGGTGCGCCGCTCGCCGGCAACATCTTCAAGGTCTGCGTCAAGCCCGGTGACCGGGTGGTCGAGGGCGACGTGGTGATCATCCTCGAGGCCATGAAGATGGAGACCGAGGTGCGGGCGGCGAGCTCCGGCACCGTCTCCGCGGTCAAGGTCGGCGAAGGCGACAGCGTGGCCGTGGGCGACGCCCTGATCGTGCTCTGAGGACGTTGCCCATGATCGACAAGATTCTGACCCTGTGGACCGGCTCGGGACTCTACAACCTGAGCCCCGGCCAGGCGGTGATGCTGGCGGTGGGCCTGCTGCTGCTGTGGCTGGCCATTGCCAAGAAGTTCGAGCCGCTGCTGCTGGTGCCGATCGGCTTCGGCGGCATCCTGGCCAATATTCCCGAGGCCGGGCTGGCGCTGTCGGCCGCCGAGCAGGCCGCCCACCTTGGGCGTCCCGAGCTGCTCGAGCGGCTGGCCTCCGCCCTGCGGGTGAGCCTGGAGCCGGGGGCCGGCATCGAGGCCTGGCGGCATACCCTCTCCGAGGCGTTGCACGGCCATCCCGCCCCGGCGCTGGTGCGCGCCGCCAACGACGCGGCCATCGACGCCGGCTACGCCCACGGCATGCTGTATCACTTCTACAGCGTGGCCATCGCCTCCGGCATCGCGCCGCTGGTGATCTTCATGGGCGTCGGCGCGATGACCGACTTCGGGCCGCTGCTGGCCAACCCGCGCACCCTGTTCCTGGGCGCCGCCGCCCAGTTCGGCATCTTCGCCACCCTGCTCGGGGCGGTGGGCATGACGACGCTTGGCTGGATGGATTTCTCGCTCAACCAGGCCGCCGCCATCGGCATCATCGGCGGTGCCGACGGTCCCACCTCGATCTACGTGTCGAGCCTGCTGGCGCCGGAGCTGCTGGGGGCCATCGCCGTGGCGTCCTACTCCTACATGGCCCTGGTGCCGCTGATCCAGCCGCCGATCATGCGTGCCCTGACCACGAAGCACGAGCGCGGGATCGCCATGACCCAGCTGCGGCCTGTCTCGAAGCGCGAGAAGATCGTCTTCCCGATCAGCCTGCTGACCCTGGTGGCGTTGTTCCTTCCGGACGCCGCGCCGCTGCTGGGGATGTTCTGCTTCGGTAACCTGATGCGCGAGTGCGGCGTGGTGGAGCGGCTCTCCGATACCGCCCAGCACGCGTTGATCAACACCGTGACCATCTTCCTCGGGCTTTCGGTGGGCTCCAAGCTGATGGCCGACCGCTTCCTGGCCGTGGAGACCCTGGGCATTCTCGGGCTCGGCATGGTGGCCTTCGCCATCGGCACCGCCTGCGGGATCCTGATGGCCAAGCTGCTCAACGCCGTCAGCAAGGCGCCGATCAATCCGCTGATCGGCTCCGCCGGGGTCTCGGCGGTACCCATGGCGGCGCGGGTGTCGAACAAGGTGGGGCTGGAATCCAATCCCCACAACTTCCTGCTGATGCATGCCATGGGGCCCAACGTGGCCGGGGTGATCGGCTCGGCGGTGGCCGCCGGGGTGATGATCAAGTACCTCGGCTGACGCGCCTCGGGCTTGACCCGATCGCACCGCTGGCCGCGACGCACGGCGCCCCTCGGGGCGCCGTGCGTCGTCATGGCCGCCATCTTCCTGTCACCTGCCGCCCCTAGCCTGAGCGCATCGGCGCCTCGGGGCGTCTGGCGAGGAGGAGGCGGCATGATCGATATCGAGCGGGCCCTGCGCGACAAGGCCCCGAGGCTGGCGGCCCGGCCGCCTTGGCTGTTCGGGCCGCTGTTGGCGGGGCTGCGTCATCTGGTCCGCGAGCGCGAGATCAATGATTTCCTGGAACGCCACGGCGAACTCGGCTGGTGCGAGTTCATCGATCGGGTGTTCGAGCATCTCGATGTCGGCTATACCCTGTCGTCGAGGGATCGCGAACAGATTCCCGAGACCGGACGGGTGGTGGTGGTCGCCAACCATCCGCTGGGGGCGCTGGATGGCCTGGCGTTACTGCGCATGGTGGCCGAGGTGCGCCCGGACGTGAGCATCCTGGCCAACGACCTGCTGCTGCAGCTGGCACCGCTGTCCGGGGTGCTGCTGCCGGTGGACAACCTGTCGCGGCGCGGGCTGCGCCGCAGTCTCGCGGGCGTGGTCGAGGCCCTGGAGTCAGAGCGGGCGGTGATCGTCTTTCCGGCCGGCGAGGTGTCCCGTGCCGGCCCGCGCGGCGTGCGTGACGGCAAGTGGCACTCCGGCTTCCTGCACGCCGCGCGGCGCACCAATGCACCATTGCTGCCGGTTCACGTCCGCGGGCGCAACTCCGCGCGCTTCTATGCCCTGACCTCGTTGCGCAGCGAACTGGGGCCGCTGCTGCTGCCCGGCGAGATGTTTCGCCAGCGCGGCCGGCACATCGCCTTGCGGGTCGGCGGGCCGATCCCGCTGTCGCGCTTCGACCGCGATGACCTGGCCAATCCGGTCAAACTCAAGCTGCTGCGCAAGCACGTCTACCGGCTGGGGCGCGGTCGCCGCGGCGTGTTCGTCGGCGAGACCGGCATCGCCCGCCCCGAGCCGCGCCAGCGCCTGCGTGAGGAGCTTCGCGAAGCCGAGTCGCTGGGCGAAACCGCCGACGGCAAGCGTATCCTGCTGTTCGACAGCCGACCGGACTCGGCGGTGATGCGTGAGATCGGCCGGCTGCGCGAGGTCGCCTTCCGCCGGGTCGGCGAGGGCAGCGGGGGCAAGCGCGATGTGGACGGGTTCGACGACTATTATCGCCACCTGGTGCTGTGGGACGACCGCGACCTGGAGATCGCCGGCGCCTATCGCCTCGGCGAGGTGGGGCGCATCCTCGATCGGCACGGCGTGGCCGGGCTGTACGGCGCCACGATCTTTCACCTCGAGCAGGCGCCCTGGGAAGACTGGCGGCACGGGCTCGAGCTGGGGCGCAGCTTCGTCCAGCCGCGCTACTGGGGGCGGCGCAGCCTGGAGTACCTGTGGGTCGGGCTGGGCGCCTACCTGCGCCGCCATCCCGAAGTGCGCTGGCTGTTCGGGCCGGTCACGCTGCCCAACCACCTACCGCCGCTGGCCAAGGAGCTGCTGGTCAGCTACTACCGCCACTATCATGGGGACGCCGAGAGCCGGGTGCGGCCGCGCACGCCCTGGCAGATTTCCCGAGCGGGTCAGCTGGAGGCGGAGCGGCTGTTTCACGGCGACGATGCCCGGGAGGATTTCCAGCGCCTGCGGCACGGCCTGCAGGCGCTGGGCGCCAGCGTGCCGGCCCTCTACAAGCAGTACGTGGAGGTCACCGAGCCCGGCGGCACGCGTTTCCTGGCCTTCGGCGTGGACACCGCCTTCGGCTACTGCACCGATGGCCTGGTGGCGGTGGACCTGGCACGGCTGAAGCCCGAGAAACGGGCTCGCTATCTTGGCGCCTCGTCGGCGGCGGCCGGGTCAGGCGAGGTCGGGGTCGAGGCGCTCGAGGCGCCCCTTGAGCCGGCTGGTGAGCGCTGACAGGTCGCGCTCGAGATCTCGCGGCCAGCCCAGGGTCAGCACCACGCCGTCGGCGCCGTAGTCGGCGGCGTCCACGGGAATGTCGTGCTCGGCGCACCAGGCGCGGGCCTGGGCCTCGCCGGCGAAGTCGACCTTCAAGCGCAGCGGGTCGCGCTCGGTGACCTCGCCCCTCGGCAGCACTTCCAGCGCCTCGCTGACGGCCTGACCGTAGGCGCGGGCCAGGCCGCCGGTGCCGAGCTTGGTGCCGCCGAAGTAGCGGGTCACCACGCAGCCGATCTGGCCGATGCCGGCGCCTTCCAGTACCTGATACATGGGTCGGCCGGCGGTGCCGCCGGGTTCGCCATCATCGGAGAAGCCGATGGCCCGCTGTTCGCCGGGCGGGCCGGCGATGAAGGCGCTGCAGTGGTGGCTGGCACTCGGATGGGCGTGACGCGCGGCCGCCAGCAGGGCCTCGAAGGTGGCCACGTCCGGGACGTGACAGATCCAGGCGATGAAGCGGCTCTTCTCGACCTCGAGTTCGCTCTCCTGCCATGTCCCGGCAGGCAGGTCGGGGATGGGGTAGCGCATCAGGCGGCCAGGTCCGGCTGGCGCACCACGCCCATCACCAGGCCGAGCACCTGGATGTCACTGTTCTTCAGGTAGATGGGCGGCATGGCCTCGTTGGCCGGCTGCAGGCGCACGCCGGATTTCTCGATGTAGAGCTTCTTCAGGGTGACCTCCTGGTCGTTGATCATCACCACCGCGGTCTCGCCGTTCTCGGCGCTCTCGCGACGTTCGATGATGATCACATCCCCGTCGAAGATGTTGCAATCGATCATCGAGTCGCCGCACACCCTCAGCGCGTAAGTGTTGCGCTTGACCATACGGCTTGGCACCTCGACGCTACCGGCGTCGATGCAGGCATCGATGGGCATTCCCGCGGCGACGCTGCCGAGCAGGGGAACTTCGACCAGGTCGTCGGCGTCGAGCGGTGCCCAGGCCTCGGCGATGGGCAGGTTGGGCTGGCGGAACAGGTACTGCGGTTCAAGGCGTGACATGGCGCGGTGTCCCTCGTCGGCAATGACTGTTGATACATACAGTACATGGCCAGCATAGCAGGCAACGGGCATCTGGCAAGGGGCGCGTTGCCGGCGAACATGCCGCAGGGCAAGCGCCGCGTGCTCTGCGGCCTCCCTCGACTGGCGATGAAAACCTTTTCCGTGTACAGTGCCGAGCCATATTTCCCATGCCCGGAGAGCGCCTTGAGCCTGCGCCTGCAAGCCCGACGGCTGGCCTGTGAGCGAGACGACCGCTGGCTGTTCCACGATCTCGATCTGGAGATCCGGGCCGGCGAGATCCTGCGCGTCGAGGGCCCCAACGGCAGCGGCAAGACGACCCTGCTCAAGATCCTTTCCGGCCAGCTGGCGGACTACGAGGGCGAGGTGCTGTGGAACGGCGCTTCGCTGCGTCGGGTGCGCCGCGATTTCCTCGCCAACCTGCTGTATCTGGGACATGCCCCGGGTGTGAAGGCGGCGCTGACGCCGCTGGAGAATCTCGCCTGGTACCAGGCGCTGGCCGGTGAGGGTAAAGATGCAGGGCGCGGCAAGGAGGAGGCACGCCTGGCGGCGCTCGAGGCGGTCGGGCTGGCCGGGTTCGAGGACCTGCCCGTCGCCCAGCTTTCCGCGGGGCAGCAGCGTCGGGTGGCACTGGCCCGGCTGGAGTTGACGCCGCGTGCCCTGTGGGTGCTCGACGAGCCCTTCACGGCCATCGACCGTGACGGCGTCGCCGCTCTCGAGGCACGCTTGGCGGCGCACACCGAGCGCGGCGGCAGCGTGCTGGTGACGACACACCATGAGCTGCGTGCTTCGGTCAATCTGCGACGCCTGCGACTGGGCGAGGGAGGCGGCGGTGTCGAACGCTGATCCGCGGCCCGCATCGGGACCGCTGCCCCTGGCCGGGGAACCGGAGGGCGGCCTGATGGTCGCAGTTCGGGCGACCCTGCGGCGCGACCTGGTGCTGAGGATGCGCGGGCGCAGCGAAGTGCTGAACCCGCTGGTGTTCTTCGCCCTGGTGATTACCCTGTTCCCGCTCGGCATCTCGCCCGATCCGACGCTGCTGGCGACCATCGCGCCGGGCCTGCTGTGGGTGGCGGCGCTGCTGGCGGCGCTGCTTTCCCTGGACGGGGTGTTCCGCGGCGACTTCGAAGATGGCAGCCTGGAGCAGCTGCTGCTCTCACCCCAGCCGCTGGCGGCGCTGGCGCTTTCCAAGGTGGCGGTGCACTGGCTGCTCACCGGCCTGCCGCTGGCGCTGATGGCGCCGCTGCTGGGCATCATGCTGTCGCTGCCGGCGGGCAGCTACGGGGTGCTGGCGCTGTCGCTGGCGCTGGGTAGCGCCAGCCTGAGCCTGATCGGCGCCATCGGTGCAGCACTCACCGTAGGGCTGTCCCGCGGCGGCGTATTGCTGTCGCTGCTGGTGTTGCCGCTTTATATTCCGGTGCTGATCTTCGGCGCCGGCGCCGTCCAGGCGGCGATCCAGGGAGGCGGTGTGGCGGCTCACCTGGCGATCCTCGGCGCCCTCCTGGCGGCAGCATTGATCTTCGCGCCCTTCGCGATCGCGGCGTCGCTGCGCATCAGCATCAACGGTTGAGGTATCGAACGGCATCATGTGGGCCTTCATTCACAAGCTCGGCTCCCCAAAGGGGTTCTACGCCATCAGTGCGCGATGGCTGACGCCGCTCTGGCTGGCGGCGGCGGCGCTGATCCTGATCGGCGGCACCTGGGGGCTGGCCTTCTCGCCCGCCGATTATCAGCAGGGCGACAGCTTTCGTATCATCTACGTCCATGTGCCGGCGGCCTTCCTGGCCCAGTCCATCTTCGTCGCCATGGCCGCGGCCGGCTTCGTGTTCATGGTCTGGAAGATCAAGCTCGCCGACATGGCGGCGGCCATGATGGCGCCGCTGGGCGCCGGGATGACCTTCGTGGCGCTGTTTTCCGGGGCGGTGTGGGGCGTGCCCACCTGGGGCACCTGGTGGCAGTGGGATGCCCGGCTGACCTCGATGCTGATCCTGTTCTTCCTCTACATCGGGGTGATCGCGCTGCGCGGTGCCTTCGCCAGTCGCGACGGCGGCGCCCGGGCGGCCTCGGTGCTGGCCATGGTGGGCGTGATCAACATTCCGATCATCAAGTATTCGGTGGAGTGGTGGTACACCCTTCATCAGCCGGCCACCTTCTCGATCACCTCGAAACCGGCCATGCCGGCGGCCATGTGGCTGCCGCTGCTGCTGATGGTGCTCGGGTTCTACTGTTTCTTCATCGCCGTGACCCTGATGCGCACGCGCAGCGAGATCCTGCGCCGGGAGTCGTCCAAGCGCTGGGTGCGCGCCCTGGTCGAGGAGCAACGCTGATGGCCTTCGATTCGCTGTCCGCCTTCCTGGCCATGGGAGGATACGCCCCCTATGTGTGGAGCGCCTATGGCGCTACCGCCGCGCTGCTGCTGGGCGTGGGCTGGCATGCCCGGGCCGAACGGCGGCGAGTGCTGCGCGACCTGAAGCGCCGGATACGCCGCGAGCGCTATCAGGCCGGCGCGGCGAACAACACCACCGAGGAGGGGCCGCGTCGATGAGGGCCAAACGCAAGCAGCGTCTGCTGGTGATCCTGGGGCTGGTCGCCCTGGCGGCGGTAGCCGTGGGGCTGACGCTCTACGCCCTGCGCAGCAACATCAACCTGTTCTTCAGCCCGGTGCAGATCGCCGAGGGTCAGGCCCCGCTCGAGCGCCAGATCCGTGCCGGCGGCATGGTCAAGGAGGGCTCGGTGGCCCGTGACCCGGACAGCCTCGACGTCGCCTTCACGGTCACCGACTACGTCGAGGACCTGGAGGTCCGCTACAGCGGCATCCTGCCCGATCTGTTCCGCGAGGGGCAGGGCGTGGTGGTAGTGGGTCGGCTGCAGCCCGATGGCTGGCTGCGGGCTGACCAGGTGCTGGCCAAGCACGACGAGAACTACATGCCCCCCGAGGTGGCCCAGGCCCTGGAGGACGCCGGCTACTCGCCGGAGGACTACCAGGACAAGGCCACCGACGTGGCCAAGCGGCTCGAGGCCGAGGACTGATCCGGAGACGCCATGTTGACCCCGCTGATTCCCGAAATCGGTCACTTCGCGCTGATCATCGCGCTGCTGATGGCGGCGCTGCAGGCGGTGGTGCCGCTGGCCGGGGCGGCGACCCGGCGGCCGCTGTGGATGGCCTATGCGCGCCCCATGGCCGCCGGACAGTTCCTGTTCCTGATCGTCGCCTATGCCTGCCTGACCGCCAGCTACCTGCTCGACGACTTCAGCGTGGCGACCGTGGCCAACAACTCCAACTCGCTGCTGCCCTGGTACTACAAGGCCAGCGCCGTGTGGGGCAATCACGAGGGCTCGGTGCTGCTGTGGAGCCTGATCCTCGGCGCCTGGACCTTCGCCGTCAGCCGCTTCTCACGCGAGCTGCCGCGCGACATGCTGGCGCGTGTGCTGGGGGTGATGGGCCTGGTCTCGGCCGGCTTCCTGGCCTTCGTGCTGATCACCTCGAATCCCTTTGCGCGGCTGCTGCCCAACCCGCCCGCCGACGGCGCCGACCTCAACCCGCTGCTTCAGGATGTCGGCCTGATCATCCACCCGCCGATGCTCTACATGGGCTACGTCGGCTTCTCGGTGGTCTTCGCCTTCGCCATCGCCGCGCTGCTCGGCGGTCGCCTGGATGCCGCCTGGACCCGTTGGGCGCGGCCCTGGACCAACGTCGCCTGGGCCTTCCTCTCGGTGGGCATCGCGCTGGGCAGCTGGTGGGCCTACTACGAACTGGGCTGGGGCGGCTGGTGGTTCTGGGATCCGGTCGAGAACGCCTCGCTGCTGCCCTGGCTGGCCGGCACCGCGCTGATCCACTCGCTGGCGGTGACCGAGAAGCGTGGCGCCTTCAAGAGCTGGACGGTGCTGCTGGCGATCTCCACTTTCTCGCTGTCACTGATGGGCACCTTCCTGGTGCGCTCCGGGGTGCTGACCTCGGTGCACGCTTTCGCCAACGATCCCTCCCGGGGGCTGTTCATCCTGGTGCTGCTGGGCATCACCGTGGGTGCCTCGCTGCTGCTGTTCGCCCTGCGTGCGCCCCGGGTCAGCCACCGGGTCGGCTTCACCTGGCTGTCGCGGGATGCGCTGTTGCTGGTCAACAACATCCTGCTGGTGATCATGACGGTCACCGTGCTGCTGGGCACCGTCTACCCGCTGCTGCTCGATGCCCTGAACCTGGGCAAGATCAGCGTCGGCCCGCCCTACTTCAATGCCTTGTTCGTGCCGCTGACGGTGATCCTGTGCGTGTTCATGGGGCTCGGCCCCCTGGCGCACTGGAAGCGCACCGCCGGCGGCAGCCTGCTCCGGCGGGTCTGGCTGGCCGGCGCCGCGGCGCTGGGCATCGGCCTGCTGGCGCCGCTGGTCTACGGCGGTGAGTGGAATCTCAAGGTCACCCTGGGGCTGGTGGCGGCGCTGTGGGTGGTGCTGCCGCTGGTTCGCGACCTGTGGGAGAAGAGCCGCGACAGCAAAGGGCGGCGCCTGGCCGGCCTGCGCCGCCTGTCGCTGGCTCACTGGGGCATGGTGCTCGGTCACCTGGGCCTGGCGGTGACCATCGTCGGCGTCACCGTGGTGTCGAACTACGCCGTGGAGCGCAACGTGCGCATGGCGGTGGGCGACAGCGTCGAGGTGGCCGGCTACACCTTCACCATGACCGAGCTTGGCAGCCGCCGCGGACCCAACTACGTCGCCGACGCGGCGCGCATCCAGGTGCGCCGCGGCGACGATGCTCGCGGCTTCGTGATGACCCCGGAGAAGCGCCTCTACATCGCCCGTGGCATGCCGATGACCGACGTGGCGCTGCGCCCGGGGTTGTTCCGTGACCTCTACGTGGCCATGGGCGAGGACCTGGGCGATGGCAGCTGGGCGCTGCGCCTGCAGTACAAGCCCTTCGTGCGTTGGCTGTGGCTGGGCGCGCTGCTGATGGCCGTCGGCGGCATCCTGGCGGTAATCGATCGCCGCTACCGGCGGGCGGCCACCGCCCCGGATCCCGAACGCGTCCCGCGGGAGGTGGCCGCATGAAGCGTCGCCTGCTGTTGCTGCTGCCGCTGGTCGGCTTCCTGGTGCTGGGCGGCTTCCTCTACCAGGGACTCTCGATCAATCCCGCCGAGCGCGACTCGGCGCTGGTCGCCAAGCCCTTCCCGGCCTTTGCGCTGAGCGCCCTGGACGATCCCGGCCGGACCCTCGACGCCTCGCTGTTGCAGGGGGAGGTCACCCTGGTCAACGTCTGGGGCGAGTGGTGTCCGACCTGCAAGCAGGAGATGCCGCAGCTGCTGGAACTCGCCGATCGCGGCGTGCGCCTGGTCGGCGTCGACTACAAGGACAGCCGCGAGAAGGGCCGCCAGTTCCTGGCCGAGTTCGGTAATCCCTTCGAGGTCAACCTGTTCGATCCCGAGGGCAGCCTCGGCTTCGACCTCGGCGTCTACGGCGCCCCGGAGAGCTTCCTGGTCGATGCCGACGGGGTGATTCGCTATCACCACACCGGCTATATCTCGCCGGAGGACGTGACCGAAGTGATCCTGCCGGAGGTGGAAAAATGGCGCGACTGATCCGCGTGTTGCTGATGCTGGCGCTGCTGGGGCCGGCGCTGGCCCAGGCCGCCATCGAGGTGCGCGACTTCGACGACCCGGTGATGCGCGAGCGCTTCGCATCGCTGACCGCGACCTTGCGTTGCCCCAAGTGCCAGAACCAGTCCATCGGCGATTCGGATTCGCCGATCGCCGGCGACATGCGCCAGCGGGTCTACCAGCTGCTCGAAGACGGCCGCTCGGACAAGGAGATCCTCGACTTCATGGTGCGCCGCTTCGGCGACTACGTGCTCTACAACCCGCGCCTGGAAGGGCGCACCCTGCTGCTGTGGGGGCTGCCCGCCGCCCTGCTGCTGGGCGGCGCCCTGCTGGTGGTGCTGGTGGTGCGGGCACGACGCCGGGCCTCTTCCCGGCGGCTCTCCGCCGATGAGCGGGCGCGGCTGGACGCATTGATCGGCCGGGAGGAGCAGCGATGATCGCACTGTGGCTTGCCTTCGCCCTGCTGCTGGTGCCGGCGCTGTGGCTGCTGGTGCTGCCGCTGCGGCGCGCCGGCGCCGTGGCCCGGGCCCAGTCCGACTACGAGGCCGACGATCGCACTACCCGGCAGAACGTCGCCGTCTACCGTCGCCGGCTGGCCTCTCTGGAGGCCGCTCGCGAGCGCGGCGAGATCGATGCGGCGCGCTTCGACGAGGATCGCCTCGAGCTCGAGCGCAGCCTGCTCGACGATGCCTCGGCGTCGACCCGTTCACCGCTCAAGCCGGCCGGTGCAGGCAAGCTGCTGGTGCCGCTGGCGATGGTCGCCCTGGTGGTGGTCAGCGTGCTCTGGTATCGCTGGGAGGGCGCCGAGGGTGACCTGGCGCTCTACCGCATCCAGCAGCAGGTGATGGCCGACCCCGAGGCCAGCTTGCCCGAACTGATCGGCCGCCTGGAGACCCAGGCCGCTCGCCAGCCCGACAATCCCAACGTCTGGCGCTCGCTGTTCCCGCTCTATCGCGACAGCGGACGCGTCAGCGAGGCCGATCGCGCGCTGACTCGGCTGTTGGACCTCGAGGGGCGCACTCCCTGGCTGCTCGCCGAACTGGCCCAGCTGCGTTACTTCGCTGCCGGCCGCGAGCTCACGCCAGATGTTCAGGCGCTGGTCGACGAGGCCCTGGCGGCCGATCCGGGCCAGCCCACCGTGCTTGGCATGCTGGGCATCGAGGCCTTCGAGAGCGCCGACTACGAGACGGCCATCGATCGCTGGCGTCGTGCCATCGCCGGCATGGACAATCCCGAGGCCGCCGAGGCTCTGCGTCAGGGCATCCGTGCCGCCCAGCGACGTATGGGCCAGACGCCGGACGCGAGCGGGGCGCCGGGCGTCCGCGTGCGCGTCAGCCTGGCCCCCGAGCTGGTTGGACGCCTGGACGCCGACACCGCCGTGTTCGTGGTGGCCCGGGACATGGCCGGCGAGCTGCCGCCCCTGGCGGTGGTGCGCACCACCCTGGGCGAGTTGCCGACCACCCTGACCCTCGATGACGGCGACGCCATGGCCCCCGGAGCCCGGCTGTCCGCTGTCGAGGACGTGCGCCTGGTGGTGCGGGCCTCGGCCAGCGGCCAGGCCGAGCCCCATCCCGGCGACCTGATGGGACGGCTCGAGGGGGTGGCGGTCGGCGAGGCCGACGGCGAGCCCGAACCACTGGTCATCGACAGGGTCGTGGAATAATGCGCCTGAAGTCGATTCGCCTGGTGGGCTTCAAGTCCTTCGTCGACCCTATCACCGTGCCCTTCGACGGCAACATGACCGCCATCGTCGGGCCCAACGGCTGCGGCAAGTCCAACATCATCGACGCGGTGCGCTGGGTCATGGGCGAGTCGTCCGCCAAGACCCTGCGCGGCGAGTCGATGACCGACGTCATCTTCAACGGCTCCACCGGGCGCAAGCCGGTGGGCCAGGCCTCCATCGAGCTGCTGTTCGACAACCGCGACGGGACCATGGGCGGCCCCTATGCCCAGTACGCCGAGATCTCGGTCAAGCGCCAGGTCACCCGCGAGGCCCAGTCCAGCTACTTCTTCAACGGTCAGAAATGTCGCCGCCGCGATATCTCGGACCTGTTCCTGGGCACCGGCCTGGGGCCACGCTCCTACGCCATCATCGGCCAGGGCATGATCTCGCGATTGATCGAGTCACGCCCCGAGGAACTGCGCTCCACCCTCGAGGAAGCCGCCGGCATCTCCAAGTACAAGGAGCGACGCCGCGAGACCGAGAACCGCATGCGCCGTACCCAGGAGAACCTGGAGCGCCTGGAGGACATCCGCGAAGAGCTCGACAAGCAGCTCGAGCGGCTCAAGCGCCAGGCCGACGCGGCGCGCCGCTATCAGACCCTCAAGCAGGAAGAGTATCGGCTCAAGGGCGAACTGGCGCTGCTGCGGGGGCGTGCCCTGCGCGCCAGCCAGGACGAGGAGGAGAGCCGGGTCCGCGACCTCGAGACCGCGGTGGAGCGCGAGGTGCTGGGGCTGCGCCAGTGCGAGACCCGCCTGGAGGAGGCCCGCGCCGAGCACGACCAGTTGGCGACCGAGCTCGAGGGCTACCAGACCCGCTTTCACGAGACCACCACCGCCATCGCCCGCCTCGAGCAGGACCTCGAGCACACTCGTGCCCGGGACCAGCAGCTGGCTCGCGACCTTGAAGCCGCCCGCCAGGAGCTGTCGGATCTCATGCGGCTCGGCGAGGACGACGGCGAGCGCCTGGCGCGCCTCGACGAGCGCCTCGAGACGCTGGGGCCCGAGCAGGAGGAGGTCGCCGAACGGCTCGCCGAGCTGGAGGCGGCCCTGGAAGACGCCGAGCCGCAGGCCGAAGAGGCGGACGCCGACTGGGAAACCTTCGGCGAGACCTGGCAGGCCGACAGCCGCGAGGCCGAACGCGCCCAGGATCGACTTCGCGAGCAGGAGTCGCGTCTCGAACGCATCGACGCCGATGTCCGCAAGCGTCGCCAGCAGCGCGAGGAACTTCCCGACATCGCCGGGCTGGAAGCCCAGCGCGACGAGGTGGCCGAGCGCCTGGCCGAGCTCGAGGAGCGCCTGGCCGATCGTGAAGCGCGCCGCGAGCAGGGCCAGGCCGACCGCGATGCCGCTCGAGAGGCGGTGCGCGAGGCCGAGGCGGGGCGTGAGGCCGATCGCCAGCGGCGCAGCACCCTGCAGGGCGAGCTGGCCTCGCTCGAAGCACTGATCCAGGCGGCCCTGGCCGATCACGACGAGACCCTAGACGACCACCTGGCCGCCCAGGGGCTCGCTCAGGCGCCGCGGCTCGGCGAATGCCTCGAAGTGGAGGCCGGCTGGGAGGACGTCGTGTCCTGGGTGCTGGCGCCCTGGCTGCGTGCCCGGCTCGCGCCGCTTGCCGACGGCGCGAGCCTGTTGACGCCGTCGCTGGCGCCCGAACTGGGGCTGCTCGAGGCCGCGGAGCGTGAGGCTCCGGCCGGCAGCCTGGCGGCCCGGGTTCGAGGCGCCGGGGCGGCGGCCCAGTGGCTGGCCGGGGTGCGCTGCGCGCCGAGCCGCGAGCAGGCCTGGGCCGAGCGCGACGGCCTGGCGCCCGGCGAGAGCCTGATCACCGCCTGCGGGCTGTGGCTGGGCGACGGCTGGGCGCGCCACCGCGGCCAGGACGAGGGCCCCGATGCGCTGCTGGTCAGCCGCCGCCGCGAGGCGGAGGTCCGCGAGGAGCTCGCCGAGGTGGAGGCGCGTCTCGAAACCCAGGAAGAGCGCCTCGCCGAGGCCGCCGAACGCGTCGAGCGGGCCGAGGAAGGGCTTGAGACACTGCGCCTCGAGGAGCGTGACCTCGAGCAGCAGCGTCAGCAGCTGGCGGTACAGGACAGCGGCCTGGCCAGTCGGCTCGAGCATCTTCAGGGCCGCGCCGATGAACTCGGCGAAGAGCTCGAGGGGCTGGCCGAGTCCGCCGAGGAAACGCGCCTGGCCATCGAGGAGACCCGCGAGCACTGGCAGGCGGCCATGGCCCGTCTGGAGGAGGGCGCCGAGACCCGCGAGCGCCTGGAGCGGTCTCGTCAGCAGGCCCGCGAGCGGCTGGCCCAGCTGCGCTCCCAGCAGCGTCCGCTGGCCGAGCAGGCCCAGCGGCTGGCGCTGGAACACCAGCGGCTGACCACCGAACGGGCCGGCCTGGCCGAGCAGCAGGGGCGTTCCGGGGAGGCACGCGGGCGTCTCGAACAGCGCTGTGCCGAGCTCGAAGAGGCCCGAGAGGGGCTCTTCGAACCCGACGAGGAGCGCCGCGAGCGCCTCGAGGAGCTACTGCACCGGCGCGAGCGGGAGGAGCGCGAGCTCAACGCGGCGCGCTCCCGGGCCGCCGGTCTGGTGGAGCGGCTGCGCGAGGACGAGCAGGCTCGCCAGGGGCACGAACGCCAGCTCGAGGGCATTCGCGAGCGGCTGCAGGAGTCGCGCATGCAGGTCCAGGCGCTGGCGCTCAAGGCCGAGACCCAGGACGAGCAGCTGCGCGAGCTGGGTCACGACGCGACGGCCCTGACCGAAGGCCTCGATCCCAATGCCACCGAGTCGGCCTGGCAGACCCGTCTGGAGGAGGTCGGCGAACGCATTCGCCGGCTGGGGGCCATCAACCTGGCGGCCATCGAGGAGTACGACCAGCAGGCCGAGCGGCGCGACTACCTGGAGGCGCAGCATCGCGAGCTCAGCGAGGCGCTGGAGACCCTGGACCGGGCGATTCGGCGTATCGACCAGGAAACCCGCACGCGCTTCCGCGACACCTTCGAGCGAGTCAATAGCGGTCTGCAGACGCTTTTCCCCAAGGTCTTCGGTGGCGGGACCGCATGGTTGACCCTGACCGGCGAGGATTTGCTGGAGACCGGGGTGGCTATCATGGCTCGCCCCCCCGGCAAGAAGAACAGCACCATTCATTTGCTCTCGGGGGGAGAAAAGGCCCTCACCGCGTTGTCCATGGTATTCGCCATCTTCCAGCTCAATCCGGCTCCCTTCTGCATGCTCGACGAGGTGGATGCCCCGCTCGATGATGCCAACGTGGGACGCTATGCGAAGCTGGTGAAGGAGATGTCGGACTCGGTACAGTTCATCTATATCACCCACAACAAGATTGCGATGGAAGCCTCGGAACGATTGATGGGTGTGACCATGCAGGAGCCGGGGGTGTCGCGTCTGGTGGCGGTGGGCGTCGATGAGGCGGCGGCCCTGGCCGAGGCCTGATGGGCTTGAACGCCAACGGCAAAAGGGTTAACAAGGAAGAAAGCGATGTTGCATTGCACGTATATGAAGGGATTTTCGCAGGGCGATTGCAGAGGACCGGTGCGAGTTCCGTTAAAAAAGAGCGGACTTGACAACCAAAATAATTGGTCCTTTTTCGGGCAATCGCGCTATGCTGTTGACGGACAACCATCAGGCATGGCGCCTTAGCAAAAAGGCATGACGACCCATGGAACTAAGAGAGTGGCTGATCATTCTGGGGCTGGCGCTGGTGACGTTGATCGTCATCGACGGCGTGCGTCGCCTGCAGCGCCAGCGTCTTGTCCCGCGCCTCGACCAGGCCGGACACGATGCCCAGGGCCCCGATGAGGACCCCGAAGCAGTGGCCCGCGAGGCCGAAATCAACTGGGAGCTGCCCAACGGAGGGGCGCGAGTCGTCAGGCCGGCGGACGAGCGAGGCGTACAGCCCAAGCCCAAGCTCCAGCGCCAGGATCATCCTGGCCCGTCTCGCGTATTGTCGGAGTTTCGTCGACAGCAGGGCGAACAGGAGCCGGCCGAGTCACCGTCTCCCGGGGCTCAACGCCAGGCGGATGAAGGAGCGTCGCGTGAGAGCGAGCGCCCGTTCGCGGCCCGGCACCGGGAAGAGCAGGACGTGGCGTCCGCTCATGCGCGCGTCGCGGACCCGGCAGAGGCGCGCCCGTCCGCCGATGCCGGCCAGCCTGCGCCGGCGGAGGCTCCCCCGAACGACGCGGCGCGTCGCGAGCCCGCCCTCGGCGATGACGCCGAACGGCCCGAGGCAGACGCGCCTGAACCGCTGGTAGCCGACCCCGCCGATCACGATGGCTACGATGAGGAGCACTATCGGCTGGTCGACCTGGAAGGCATGGGCGACTCCCTGAAGAGCGGCTCCCGGCGGGTCGGCTCCTCGGTGCAGCGCTTCGGGGCCTCCCTGCAGAAGAATCTCGCGGAACGACGCGATCAGAAGCGTGCCCGCCGTGAGCAGGAGAAAGCCGAGAAGGCGAAGCGTGAACAGGCTGCCCGCGAGGCGCGGCAGGCCGAGAAAGTGAAGCGCGAACAGGCCGCCCGCGAGGCGCAGCAAGCCGAGGAAGTGGCTCGTCAGCAGCGTGAGGCCGAGGCCCGCGCGCAGGAGGTCGAGCGTCGCCAGGCGGCCGACCTCGAGGAGAACGATCCGCTGTTCGCTCCCCGCCGCGAGGCCTCCGCCGAATCGTCGAGCCCTCCGCCCCAGGAAGACGACGTGGTGCGTGCTCACCCGGTGCTCGAGAAGGCGCTGCGTCACGACGTCGACGCCGATCATGCCCGTGACACCCTGGGCGAGGCCGAGGAGCTGATCGTGATCAGCGTCATGGCGCGCGGTGAGGAGGGGTTCTCCGGCACCGCACTGCTCGACCTGATGCTGGCCTGTGGCCTGCGTTACAGTCGCGACATGGGTATCTTCCATCGCTTCGAGACCGAGGATCCGGGCAGTGCCCTGCAGTTCTCGATGGTCAACGTGGTCAAGCCGGGGACCTTCCCCATCGAGGCCATGGACGACTTCCTCACCCCGGGCATCACCCTGCTGATGCCGCTGCCGGGGGCCTCCGACACGTCGGCGGCCTTCGAGGCCATGGTCGAGACCGCGATGGTCATCGTCCGTCACCTGGGCGGCGAGCTGAAAGACGAGAACATGAGCGTGATGACCGCGCAGACCGTCGAGTTTGCTCGCCAGCGCGTGCAGGAGTTCGAGCGGCGCCATCGTCTGCATCGCTATCAGGTCAACTAAAGCCGGAAGCGATAAGCCATAAGCTGGAAGAGAAGAGCAACCCCCGTGAGGTCACCCCACGGGGGTTGCTGCTTTGGTAAGCTAGGGGATTATGCTGGCTTCGAGCTTCGAGCTTCGAGCTTCGAGCTTCGAGCTTCGAGCTTCGAGCTTCGAGCTTCGAGCTTCGAGCTTCGAGCTTCGAGCTTCGAGCTT
>NZ_JACHXM010000016.1 GCF_014192055.1 Halomonas organivorans
AGGCGCTCGGCCAGGTTGGCGATCTCGTTCATGAAGCTGATCTTGGTGGCCAGCATGGCGTTGGCCGCGTACTTGGTCAGCTCGGCGGCTCGCACGTCCATGAACATCAGCTTGTCGTGCAGGCGGATATAGGGCGCATAGCACTCGCGCATCAGCGTCTTCACCCGCTCGGACTCGGTCCCCACGATGATCCGGGCGCCGTGAGTGAAGTCCTCGATGGCCGCCCCTTCCTTGAGAAATTCCGGATTCGAGCAGACCTCGAAGGCAAGCGACTCACCGCGCTCGGCCAATGCCGCCGCCACGGTCTCCCGCACGCGATCGGCGGTGCCCACCGGCACCGTCGACTTGTCGACCACCACCTTCTCTTCGGTCATGTGGCGGCCGATGGTCTCGGCCACCGCCAGCACGTACTGCAGGTCGGCGCTGCCGTCCTCGTCGGGCGGCGTGCCCACGGCGATGAACTGCAGGGTGCCGAAGGCCACCGCCGCGGCCGGCTCGGTGGTGAAACGCAGCCGCCCCTCGGCCACGTTGGCCTTGACCATCTCCTCGAGGCCTGGCTCGTAGATCGGGATCTCCCCCGCTTCCAGGCGGGCGATCTTGGCCGCGTCGACGTCCATGCACAACACGTCGTGGCCCACATCGGCCAGGCAGGTGCCGGTCACCAGGCCCACGTAACCGGTGCCGAAGATTGTGATCTTCATGCTAGGCACTCCACACAAAATTTGAGTAACGACTTGAATCCATCTATCCGAGCTTATTTTTTATTTCTACAAGCTCAGCTCTAATAGCCTTTATCTCTTCCCTCAGCTTTTCATTCTCTTCCTCAGCAAGGGCGCTCATGAGCTTTTGAAACTCGACATGATCACGCACCTCTTTGAGGACTTTTTCCAAATCGTCACTCCCATCGCGACTAGAGCGCAATCTACCAACCACCCGCCTCACCTTGGCGGGGGCCCTGGCATGCAAGTAGCTCTTTACCTTCTTGGCGGTCTCTAGCGCACCATATTCCTTGTAGTATTCTACGGCATCGCCAACCAGGCCTAGCTTATTCAGGCTCTTTTCAGAGTGATTTACTTGACCCGAACCATCTCTCTCCTCAATACCTAGTGCGCGGTAAGCCAATCTCCTTCCCTTGTTGCCCATATTGCCGGGAGCAAGCGTAGTCTTAACAAACTCCGGCTCGTAGTTACTCAACTCACGCTGAAGACATGAAATGACGTCTTCTTTATACTCATCCTTGATAGCATCATGTATCCAGCAAGAGTTATTTACCACCCACAAAACCAACTCTTTCTTGTAGGTTTCAAGCAAAGAGTTATTCACCAGCCAGTCATGAATGGTTTTATGGTGCTCATACATTGCAAGAAGTCTTCTATCACCAGATGACATGGTTTGACCCACGCGATTCATTCGATGATAACAAAGATATTCAGGAACTAAAGAAAACGTCTTCGCCTTGGTAACGCAAAACCAGTGAAATGGATTGTCTTCATAAAAATAATCGCCCTCGGGAAACCTTATATGATTCTCCTCGAGAAACGATCGCTTATAAAGCTTTCTCCATGGCACCGGATTGAACTTCAGCAGAGACTTTGTAGCTTCCTCCCCAGAGAGCAACTGGTTCTTCGGAAGGCCATTGATCCAGTGTCTCTTGTCGCTTGCGTCATAGTAAGAAGCTGACAACTCATCGTAATTCTTGAAATTACCAATGACGATGTCCGAACCAAGTTCTGTAGCCGAAAACACCAACTTCTCGAACATGAAAGGCTCACACCAATCATCACCATCGACAAAGCCGATATATTCGCCATTCGCCTTCGACAAGCCGATATTTGCAGCGACAGCCACTCCCCCAAGAGTATTTTCCGGGAGCAACACAGGCACCACACGATCGTCAAGCCCTGCTATTCGGTTGATGATCTCTCTGGTTCCGTCACTAGAACCATCATCAACGACTATTATCTCCAATTCTTTAAATGTCTGACCAATGACACTCTCTAGACACTGCTCAACATACTTTTCAATATTGTAAGTAGTAACAATTACCGAGATCATGGATCACCTTCAGGCTAGACGGAGTCGATAACGAAGGGCTTCCACCGCGACACGCGGCATCCTTTCAGAAAGAAGATAAAAATCTCGCTTCGTCATCATTGAAAAAGTTTCACAAAAAGCATTATGAAACTCTTCCCGGTGAGGCTCATCTATTCTGGCGTTCCCCCACCTGAAGAGCTTTATTTTGAAAGAAACAAAATAATGATAAAAAATGTCCTTGAAGTCTTTATTGATCCTGAAGTAGTCATCAACCTCAGAAAAGACATCCAGCATAGACAAACGCCTGGAGTCTGATATATTGGTAATCTGATGCGCTTTCATTGAGACTCTATGACCACAAAGTGACTCGTGAAGAACTGAAAGGCGATCACAGTTCATCAGAATCTGCCAGTGCGCAAAGACATCGTTGTGGACGGGGGTCGAGGAAAACCGGAGGCCTATCTCTTTCGCAAAGCTGGTAGAGACAAGCTTATTCCAGGGATAGTTAACCAACTCCAGAACAAACCCCATACGTCTTATTGAATAAGGAGAAGCCGCTCGTTCTCTTCTTACTCGTTCAAATACTCTTTCGTCGTGATGATTCATGCCCAGCTTGCGGTCATTTTCCGCGTAGACACGATCATACTCTGCCACGACGACCTGTGCTGACTCCAGATCTGCCTTTTCCACCAACCTGTCCAGCATACCCGGAAACACAAAATCATCCGCATCAAAGAAAAGAGTATAGTCCTCTTCTACTCTCTCAAACCCAAGATTCCTGCTGCTTCCAGCCCCTTGAGGATGAGTATTGACAATTATCTCATGTCGCAGCCTCTTATTATCCAGGTAGTTTTCAACTGCCTGCTTGGTCCCATCTGTAGAGGCATCATCGACTATATAGAACTTGACCGAGACACTATTATATTCCGCTATAGACTGAACAGCACCGACCAGTCGATCTCTTTCATTATGCACCGGAATAACAACTGCAACCCTTGCCATCATAACGACCTCTTGACAAGAAACATTCACAAAGAAATACTACGTTCACACAGCCTTTTCGCTTGCTGTTCAGAGTGCGTAACAAGAAGAACCGTCTGATTGGAGTGCACTTTTTTCATCATTTCCGTTTCAGCTTTCTTTTTAAAATCCTTATCACCCACACTCAAGACTTCATCTAAAAGAAGCACGTCAGGTGTCATATACATCGCCACCGAAAAACCCAACCTTGACTTCATGCCTGACGAATAGGTTTTTACTGGCTCATACATGAAATCGCCGAGCTCAGAAAACTCAGCGATATCATCCAGGCGAGCCTCAACCTGCTTGCGGGTATACCCCATCAGCATGCCACTGAGGATGGCATTATCCGTTCCTGGCAATTCAGCATCAAAGCCCGCCTGGAGCGCTAGCAACGAAACGGTAACACCATGATTCACTATTTCTCCGCTATCCGGCTGGATGATGCCAGCTACCACGCGAAGCAGTGTCGACTTGCCGGCACCATTTCGACCAAGGATGCCTAATGTCTCGCCACGATGAATATCGAAACTGACTCCCTCCAGCGCCTGAAAATATTCAGGCTTGCGAAGGAACCCACCGCGACGTTTATAACGCACGCCTACATTCTGTAGAGAAATAATGACATCGCCGCACATTCCATTGAGATCACTGGACTTCATTCAATCACCACCCTTGGAAAGATCGGTTCCAGGCGACGATACAGAAAAATCACCATGCTAAGCCCTACAACACACCCGAGAGCCACCCAACCGAGTCCGCTCCAGTCCGGCCACTGGTTCTCGACGAACACTTGACGGTACTGATAGAGAATATTGGCCATCGGATTGGTAAAAAACAGCGAGCGCCACTCCTCTGGAATCCTGTCGATGGTATAAAAGATACCGCTGGTGAAAAGCAGAAACTGGATACCGGTGGGAATCAAATTGGTCAGATCCCTGGCGAATGGCACCAACATAGCCAACGTGCAACTGACTGCCGTCATCAACATTAACTGAACCAGCACAATGGGTATAAAAGCCAGCCAGTGAATCGTCGGCGGCAACCCATAGAGAGCCAGGAAGATTCCTAACATGCCGAACACCAGCAACTGCTTTCCCGTGTTCTGCACGATCCCCACTAGCGGAAAAAACAGGGGTGAGATTCGCACTTTATGCATCAACCCCTTGCCTCCGACAATGGAGTTAGAAGTATGCTGCACCGTCTTGGCAAACCACTGAAAAGGCACCAGCCCAGTCAGCAGATAGGCGATAAAACCGGGACCGCCTCGCTCCATCAAGATACCAAACACGACATAGAAAACCGTCATGTAGAGCACAGGATCAAGTATCCACCATAGATAACGCAGGTGATTCTTGCTGGCTTCGCTCTTGAGGTTCAGTCGAGCCTTGGTCCAGACGAGATCCGCAAAGGTTCGCCAATTTCGGCGCTGAGGGGGATTAATCGTATGTGCCGTCTCATTCTCGCCCAGGTCTGTATCCTGAACGCTTTCCAACCAGGCATTGCCGTATTCCTGTGCCAACCTGAGGCGTCGGGCCTGACTCCCGTCACCAAGAGCATCGGCAGCGACCGCGGCTCTAGTAAAGCCCTCGGCGTGTTTGGGAAACCGTTGCCTCACTTCTTGCCACCGCTCCAGTGCCAGTGACCAATCCTTGGCCTGCATGGCAAGCTCCGCATACTGTAGCCATGGCTCGGAAGACTCCTCGAATGTTTCACGGGCCTGGCGATTAAACACCAGTGCCTCCGAGAGGTTGCCACGCCTGGCAGATACCCGTGCTGAATTCAGCATGACGGCCAGGTTGCCGGGGAATCTCTTCCGTAATTCTGCCGCCAGCGCCTCGGCCTCGGCCAAGCAACCTCTCTCACATTGCAGCATGGCCAACTCAATCAAGGGGTCAGGCAAGTCGGGAAATCGCTCCCGTGCACTATCGAGCAGCCCGTTTGCCAAGTCGAACTGACCCAACTTACGATGGGCAATCGCTGCTTGCACCCAAACAGCCACCTCATCAAAGTAGACTTGGCGCATAATGGCCCACCGCTCGCAGGCTTTGTCCCATTCAGCCTGGCGCATGGCCTCACGAGGCCAGCTTAACGCATTGCTTGCTGGTGGAAGCTTCGCGATCCCCGGATTTTCTTCTATCGATTGCTCATTCATTGCAGGAAATGATTTCACTTGTTAAATAATCAAGCCATGCGGATCATGACTTATAATGCCGACTCGCATCTCAACTTTGTCAAGACTTCAAACACATCAAAAACGCCGACATAACCATTAAAGCTTCTCCTCTGGACTTCACAGGAATCTACAAAATGACACTCACTCTAAATCTTGCCAGAATTATTACACTGCAACCTGACAAACTCATTTAAACGACTCAAGAACATTATTTTTCCAGAGACTCGCCCTTTCCTGAAAAGCCAGGCACTTCTCCGCAGCCTATCGAAATCGAACAGCGCTGAAAGCAACGACAACTCAGGACGTTCTCTGACGATATCTTTATTGGCACGCTACCGCCCCGGGATTGTTCCGGGCGATTTCCCATACCCTATAATGCTTGGCGTCGGCATAAGCCACTCTATCGGCTCAGCGCGGACACTTTGTCATGCCACGAACCTTCACTGGACATTCGCGGCAACAGCAATCCACCATATCAACACTTTACCCATGGCTCGCCGAGTAACTTGCGTAATCCATGTTGCTGCTCATGGCTCACCAGTTTTACAGCGCTGAGCAAATCAGCTATAGCGCCCCCATCTTTCCGCTTGCACTTCAGGGATTTATGATTTTTTAGCATTCCTTGACGTTGGCCACGTTAGCACCTACCTGTCCTGAGCAGGAACAGAAACCCGTTGACAGTTCTCCAGGCACCGTCCTGACCCACCGAGCTATTGACGTCACTGCACAACCAATGTAGAGGCGGCCTAGTCATGACCCCTCTCTATTTATCTCTGTCGTGTAGCTTGACGGTGCTTGTGTGTCGACTGGCTCTTTTACGTCGCCCCTTGGATGGAAAGGCCAATATTTTACGCCAGTAGCCATAGCTCCTCCATGTATTAACCACATACACACCGATCCGGCTAATTTAACTTGGAGGTACCAAGCGACCCCGACATAATGCATTTCCCTGATAATGGCGAATGAAAAATCTCATACTTATGCATTGGCGTTAATCGCCTTTTATTAGCTTGTTAACCACAAACACGTTACTTCATGACAGCTTGACGCCACACGACCAGATGAAGCCACCGCTAATTTTAGCATGCCGAATCAAATGAACGAGACGCCGAAAAGGCCACGAAGACCAAATACATTGAGGTATCGCGAGGGATACCTGCTCCGGGGCCCATGCTTGTCTGCCAGCAAAACCGTTGTGCCATCCATTCGATCATGGAAGGTGGCAAACGAGAGACTGGTCAGCAGGGCATGGGCCGCGCCGCGGAATGCCCTGCTACAGTGCCGCATCCAGCGTAGCCTGGGCCTCATCGATCAGTGACTGCAGGTGTGCCTCGCCACGAAAGCTCTCGGCATAGATCTTGTAGAGCGGTTCCGTGCCACTGGGGCGAGCCGCAAACCAGCCGTTGGCCGTTTCCACCTTGAGCCCGCCGATGGGAGCTCCGTTGCCGGGCGCATTGGCCATCACCCGCTCGACCGAGTCGCCGGCCAGGGTGGTCAGCGTCAGCCTTGCGGGGTCAAGGCGCTTGAACGCTTGCTGCTGCTCTAGCGTGCAGGAAGTATCGACCCGTCGATAGTGGGGGGCCCCGAAACGTGCGGTCAGCTCGCGATATCGCTCGCTGGGACGCTGCCCGGTAACGGCCATGATCTCGGCCGCCAGCAGGCACAACAGGATGCCGTCCTTGTCGGTCGACCAGGGCCGACCGTCCAGGGTAAGGAAGCTCGCCCCGGCGCTCTCTTCGCCACCAAAGGCCAGCCACCCCTCGTGCAGCCCATCGACGAACCACTTGAAGCCGACAGGCACTTCATGGAGATCACGCCCATGGTCGCAGACCACCCGATCGATGATCGAGGAAGAGACCAGGGTCTTGCCCACCTTGAGGGATGTTGCCCAGCCGGAGCGATGGCCAAGCAGGTAATCAATGGCGACCGCCAGGTAGTGGTTCGGATTCATCAGGCCGGCGGCATCGACGATACCGTGGCGGTCGGCATCCGGATCGTTGCCGAAGGCCAGGTCGAATTCATCCTTCATCGCCAGCAGATTGGCCATGGCCGCGGGGCTGGAGCAGTCCATGCGGATCTTGCCGTCATGATCCGGCGGCATGAAGGCGAACGTCTCGTCGACATCACTGTTGACCACCACGAGATCCAGCCCATGACGCTCGGCGATGGCCTGCCAGACCGGCAGCGCCGTTCCTCCCATGGGGTCGGCAGCCAGCCGCAAGCCAGAGGCGGCAATGGCCGAAAGATCCACCACCGATGCCAGCTCCTCCACATAATCTCCGACCATGTCATGGCGGACAGACTGCGTCAGCGCTTCGTCGAGGGATACCTCGGCGACGCTATCGAGCTCCTGAGACAGCAGGGCATTGGCTCGACGCTCGATCCAGCCGGTCACCTCGCCCTCGGCGGGCCCGCCATGCGGCGGGTTGTACTTGATACCACCGTCCTCGGGCGGGTTGTGCGACGGCGTCACGATCAGGCCGTCGGCCCGTGCCAGCTGGGAATCGGCGTTATGGTGCAGGATGGCACGACTTACCACCGGGGTAGCGGTCAGCTCGCCGTCACGCTCGATACGCGTCTCGACGCCGTTGGCAACCAACACCTGCAGCGCGGCTTCCCAGGCCGGCCGAGACAGCGCATGACTATCGCGGCCGAGGAATAGCGGACCCTCGATGCCTGCCTGGCGTCGGTAATCCACCACCGCCTGAGTCACCGCCAGGATATGCGCCCGATTGAAGGAGCCGGCCAGCGAGCGGCCGCGGTGCCCGGAAGTCCCGAAGCTAACGGCCTGCCCGGCCTCGTCCGGATCGGGATGGATGTCATGGAATGCCTGAATTACGTCCTGCATGTCACCTTCTCTGTGTCAGCCGCGCGCCCCGTGCCGTCGACACCTATCAGCCGACTGACCCGCCTGCGGGCGAAAGGTTCGCTATGGTGCCATGTCAGGCAGATTTCATCACGGACTTCATGGGCCGTCGCTGGCCATGCGCGTCCATCATGCAAGAGATCTCTCGAGCCTACCACTAAGGTCGCACCACTAAGGTCGCGTTGTCGCAGCATCCCGCTGCCGCCATGATAGCGACCATCGAGACGGACACGGCGGCCAACGACCAACAACAACAAACGCACCCGCACATTGAAGATCCGCCCATAAAAAAAGTCCCCCGAAGGGGACCAGTTGGAGCACGCCAGCTCACGTTTGAATAGCCGCCGCCTTGGCGACCATTCATCCAACAATAAGCGAAAGCCACGCCAACAAATACAATAAGCTTCTGAATCAAGGTCTTGGCAACAACAACAAACAAAGACCTTGTCGCTTTGCCTTCTCCAGGTCATTTTCCGGCCACCAGCCATGCACCAGGTGAACTCACTTCTTGCGCCTCCGCGCCAGCATGGTGCTGTTGTCTTCCCCCTCTATTGCCAGTTCCTCGTGCCAAGACCATCGCGCCTGTTGGCAAGAGCGCATGTGACCCGATCCAGACGGGGAGATGTTCGCCGCACCACGGTATCGACTCGCCGGGATGATAGACTGTGCTTGCTGCTACCCATGGCATCACGCGAGGATCCTGAATGTCCGCTACATCCGCCCCCCTGGACGATCTCATCAAGCTCGCAACCACGGACGACGAAATTGCCGTGCTGTGGCTATACGGTTCGCGTGCCAAGGGAACCGCCACCTCGAACAGCGACTACGATCTGGCCGTTGCCTTTCGGTCCTTCGAGGAGGATCCCCTCGAGCGGCGCCTGCGTCCAGAACTGCTCGCCCAGGCCTGGCAAGATGCCCTGGGCCTGACTGGGGACCAGTTGTCCATCGTGGATATCAATCTGGCGCCTATCCCACTGGCACACGCCGTGATCCGAACGGGTCAGGTGCTCCACGCCAACGACCGCCTGCGCTTGATCCGAGAGGAGAACCGGATCACCTCGATGTGGGAGCTCGATCATCAATATCATCAACGCCATCATGCCTGAAGCAACGAGGTGACATCCCATGGAAGCCGAGTACATTGACGCCATGCGAGAGCACCTTGCCACGCTGGGAGAAGAACTGGATCAGCTCCATCAAGCGGCGACCGAGCCTGGCGGCCTCAACTCGCTGCTTTATAGAGCCGCCGAGCGCAACTTGCAGCTGCTGACAGAAGCGTGCATCGGCATCGCCAAGCAGCGGCTGAAATCCCAGGGCCTGGTCGTGCCGAGCGATGCCCGCCAGGCCTTTGCCAAACTCCAGACGCAGGGTCACGACCATAGCGGTACGCCATGGAACAAGGTGATCGGTCTGCGAAATGCGCTTGTCCACGACTATTTGAACCTGGACTCGGACATCGTCAAGAACATCATTCGCCAGCGTGACTATCAGTCGCTTCTCGCTTTCGCTGAAGAGCAGCTCCAGTCAGGCTGATCCATCCGATGGAGATGAACCGGCACTGAGTGCCGACTGACTGCTGACCGATGACGTCCAGGTCACTCCTGGCCTCATTCCCATATTGTCTTGTGACAAGGACCCCGACCACGGTGTGTCGGGGTCCTTCGCGATACAGCCAGCGCCAGGCCACTCGCCTCCGCTCTCCTCAGGCGCGCTGCCCCACTTCCGCCGTGGCGAGCGTCCAGCCGGCGACCCGCTCATGCAGGCTCAGGCCAAGCCCCGGACGTTCCGGAACCCGCATGGCGCCGTCTCGGATCTCAAGGCGCGCGCATCTCCCAGGCCAGCCGGGCCTTCCAGCACTGGCTGCTGGGCCTCGGCCGGAGATAACCGTATCGGCGCCAGTGCGGCGATGTCCTGGTGTCGGCAACGACGTTGGCTGCTCCGCATGCCGAAAGCGCATCAGGCACTGGTGACCCCGGGGACGTAGAAACGCCGTTCCAGTAGCCTCAAAAGGCTCGCCACCGTGGAGGTGAGCACCAGGTAGATCAGGCCCGCCCACAGGAAGATCTGGAAAAAATCCAGGGTTTTCGACCCGATATCCGAGGCAATGGCGGTGATCTCCACAACGCCGATCGTGTAGGCGATCGAGGTGAACTTGAGCTCGATGATCGCCTCGTTCGACCACTGCGGGATCACACGCCGCAGGGCCTGGGGAAGCATGATGTAGCGAATCGCCTGCCACTGCGTCATGCCACAGGCTCGGGCGGCGACCAGTTGCCCCTTGGGCACCGATAGCACCGAACCGCGGAAGTATTCGGCTTGGTAGGCGGCGCTGTTGAGCGTGATGGCGATCACCGCCGCGGTGAAAGCATCGAAGACGATCCCGACGTGGGGAAGTCCCAGGTAGATGAAGAACATCTGTACCAGCATCGGCGTGCCACGGAACAGCTCCACGTACACGGTGCTGATCCAGTAAAGGAGCCGATTGCCGTAGACCCTGGCCCAGCACAGCATCAGCCCAAGGATAAACCCCAGCGAAATGGCGATCGCCCACATCGACAAGGTGACGGGGATGCCTCGCAGCAACTCGGGGAACCACTCGATACCGAACTCGATGAATTCCAGCATGGCTCACCCGTGCTCCGCGATGACATTGAGGAAAGCGCGCGTCCGCGCGTGCTCTGACGCGGTGAACATGGCGTCCGGCGTCCCTTGCTCGACGATATGGCCCTTTTCCATGAAGATGATCTCGTCCGCCGCCTGCCGGGCAAAGCTCATTTCATGCGTCACCACCACCATCGTCATTCCCTCGGCGGCCAACTGCTGCATCACGCGTACTACCTCCCCGGTCAATTCCGGATCCAGCGCCGAGGTAGGCTCGTCGAACAACAGCAGGTCGGGGTCCATGGCCAGGGCGCGGGCGATCGAGACGCGCTGCTGCTGGCCGCCGGAAAGCTCCGCCGGATAGGCAGCGGCCTTGTCGCCCAGGCCGACTCGCTCCAGCTCATGATGAGCCCGCCGCGTGGCGGCCTCCCTGTCCACGCCATTGACCTTGACCTGGCAGATACGCACGTTGTCGAGCACCGTCAGGTGCGAAAAGAGGTTGAAATCCTGAAAGACGAAACCCATTCGAGCTCGCATCGAATCGATGTTGGCATCCAGGACTTCTTCTCCGTTGAGATAGATACGCCCGGCATCCGGCACCGTCAGGTAATTGATGCAGCGCAACAGGGTGCTTTTGCCCGAACCGGAGGGGCCGATCAATACCTTGGTCTCGCCCTTGCGAAGCCCGAAGCCGATGCCCTTGAGGACTTCGAGGCCGTCGAAGGCCTTCTTCACTCCCTGTACGTCCAGAATCAGTTCATCCGCCATTATCGGCTGTCCCCTTGCATTATTTTTCAAAACCCGGCACTGCCAGCTTCCGCTCGAAGGCATACAACAGGCTGTTGCCTGTCCGGTTCAGGATGAAATACAGCAGCGCCACGACGGCAAAGACCGTCAGGACGTTGCCTTGGGTACTGGTGATGATGTAGTGGGCCTGGCGCGTCAGCTCCACCACGCCGATGACGTAGGCCAGCGACGTTTCCTTGATCTCCGAGGAGAACTCGTTGGTCCACGGACCAATGGCGTGTCGCGCCGCCTGGGGAAAGATGATGTGGCGGATCGCCTTGATCTTGGACATGCCCATGGCGCGAGCGGCCATCATCTGGCCGGAAGGTACCGACTGGAAGGCGCTACGGAAGATCTGAGACTGGTAGGCCCCCGAACGCAGCCCCATGGTAAGAATCGCCGCGCTGAATGCCGAGATATCGAACACGCCGGATATGCCGTAGTAGAAGATGAACAGCATGATGATGATCGGGATACCGCGAAAGATCCGCTCGTAGAGCAGCAGCGGCCACTGCACCAGCCGGGTTCTGGGTCCATACAGCTGTATCAGGCAGATGGCCATGCCCAGGACGAAACCGATCGACAGCAGGGCGACCAGCAGCACGATGGCCACCCCCAGTCCTTGCAGTAAAAAGGGAAAGTCTCGAATGAGTACGTCGTAGATATCCATGCTGGGTTCCTAG
This sequence comes from Halomonas organivorans, assembly GCF_014192055.1. Classification (GTDB taxonomy): domain Bacteria; phylum Pseudomonadota; class Gammaproteobacteria; order Pseudomonadales; family Halomonadaceae; genus Halomonas; species Halomonas organivorans. Next base: position 12,167 of record NZ_JACHXM010000016.1, read on the forward strand.
CAAGACGAACGCCTTCCCCGGGGAGAAGGCGTTCGTCGTGGCATCGAATCATTCGTTACCAAGCTCGGGAAGTCCGGCAACCGGCTTCTGGTAGGTATCGACGAAGTCCGGCATATGGCCCGGGATGGTCGGGACGGACACCCCAGGAATGTACTGGTCGACGATCTCCCCCCACTCACCAGACTCGTAGATGGCCATGATGCCCTGGTTCAGCTGCCCCAGGATCTCTTGAGGGTCATCCTTCGATACTGCCAGGGCCAGCGGTGCACGGATGTAGATCTTGCCGGCCATCTTCACCGGCTTGCCGGCGTTGATGTACTCCTGGGCCGAGGTGTCATCCACGATCACCGAGGAGATCCGACCGATCGCCATGTCATCAACCGCCGTGACGTAGCTGTCGTACTTGGCCAGCTCGACGTCGATGTCACTGGAATCCACCACGTTTTCTTCCATCCAGGCTTCCTGGGAAGACCCACCCTGTACACCGATACGCGCCCCGCAGCACACCGCGGTAAAGACATTGCGATCGGAATCCTCGGGCACCAGTACGACATCGTTGGTTTCCCACCAGGGAATGGTGAAATCGATGTTCTCGCTGCGCTCCTCGGTAACCGTCAGCCCGGTCGCCAGGATATCGATCTTTTCAGCGGCCAATGCCGGAATCAGCGAAGGAAACGGCATGTCCTGGAACTCGATATCAATGCCGATTTCATCGGCAATCGCCTCCATGGCATCAATGGCGATTCCCTTGAACTCTCCGCTTTCCACATAGGCCCAGGGGGGAAACGATGCTTCCACCCCGACCGTGTAGGGATCCTGCGCGTGGGCCGTGGAAGCGATGCCCCCACCGAGTGCAAGGATGGCGGCGGACAGAAGCGATACGTTTGTTCCTTTCATGATTTTCTCGCAACTTGGTGAATTTTATTATGTCGCCACCTCAATATGAGTCGTTTATTTCGACACTGTCAAACACCCCGCGGAAAAGCATCGTTCCCCTCATTCCCTCCACGCGTGCCGCGTCTGGAACATTCGGTGTCGCTACGGTGCCCCCAGGACAACGCGTATTTCAGGATGCTGAATCGGCTAACGATCACAACCTACAAGGATTCTGCTGATGCCCGGTTCTTTTCCGAAACGGCACTTTCGCCCCACGTTCGCCAAGGCGGCCCTTCCCCTGCTGGTGCTCGGCATGGCCGCCGTCTCTCTCCCGGCCCACTCCGCCGGCATGGACTTCTCCAACGAGTACAACGCCAATTCGATCCACGCCCAGGGCGATGCCTGGTTCATCGATAGAGTCCAGGAACTGACCGACGGCGACGTCGATATCACCCTGCACACCGGCGGCTCGCTCGGCTTCCGCTCGGGGGATCACTTCTACGCGGTGGCCGACAATGCGGTGCAGATAGCCGACAGCCTCTCCGGGACCCTTGGCGGCATCGATCCCATCTTCCTGCTGTCCTCGCTGCCGTTCGTTGCCGACGACGTCCAATCCGCCCACCGTCTCTACGACATCGCCCGCCCGGAATACGCCAAGGTGTTCGAGGACAACGATCAGATCCTGCTCTACGCCTCGCCCTGGCCGGCCAGCGGCATCTGGGCCGAGAAGCCTGTCACCAGCATGGAGGCACTCGACGGTCTCAAGATCCGCAGCTACGACCGCAGCGGCACTGCCACCCTGGTAAACGCCGGCGCTGCCCCGGTGAAGCTCTCCTGGGCCGATGTGGTGCCCCAGCTGGCCACGGGCGGCATCGAGGCGGTGCTCACCTCCGCCGAGGCCGGCGCCAACGGTAGCTTCTGGGAGCACCTCAGCGACTTCAACGCCATCCAGTACGCCGTGCCGCTCAACATGGTGCACATGAACCGTGACGCCTTCGAATCGCTGAGCGAGGACGACCAGCAGGCCGTGCTGCAGGCAGCCAGGGAAACCGATGCCCACAACTGGGACGTGGTGAAGGAGCGCGTGGCCGAGAACTACGCCCAGCTCGAGGAACACGGCGTGACCATCCATGATCCGGTACCGGAGGTGTTCCATGACGCCCTCGCCGAGGCCGCGCAGCCGGTGGTCGACGACTGGATCGACAGCACCGGCGAGCGCGCCACCCGCATCCTCGACGCCTTCCACCAAGAGACCGCCGAATGAGCTCACAGCATCGCCGTGACGGTGCCGCCTTCCCCAGCGTCGCCGCCCTGCTTGTCGAGGCCCTCGGCCGGATGACCAGCGCCCTGGCGGCGCTGGGCGCCGGCCTGGCCATGCTGCTGGTGGTCTATATGCTCGGCCATATTCTGCTCGAGATCGGGCTACGCCTGTTCGGACGCTCCACCTTCATTCTCGACGAATACATCGGCTACGCCGTGGCCGCCATGACCTTCCTCGGGCTGCCCTACGCGCTGGAGAAGGGCGGGCTGATCCGCGTGGCGCTTGTCCTGGAGCGTCTCCCCAGGGCCTGGCGCTGGCCGTTCGAACTGTTCGCCAGCGTCACCGCCCTGCTGGCCTTCGGCTGGCTGGCCCGCTACTGGACCGTCGCCGTGGAGCGCAGCTTCCAGCGCGGCATCGTCAGCGAAACCCTGGCCCAGACGCCGCTGTGGATTCCCCAGGGCACGCTGCTGGTCGGCCTCTACCTGCTGTGCCTGGTGCTCGCCGTCCGCTCGCTGCGCATCCTGGTGCAGCGCCATGCCTTCGACAGCGGAGACGCCTGATATGGAAACGCTACTCGTCGGAGCCGGCGTGATCGGCCTGCTGCTCGCCGTACTCGCGCTCGGCAGTTGGGTATTCGCCGGCCTGGTCATCGTCGCCATGCTTTCGCTGTGGGGGCTCGGCGACTTCGATGCCAACCGCATCGGCCTGATCCTGTCCAAGATCCTGTTCCGCGCCGCCAACAGCTGGGAGCTCTCGGCCATTCCGCTGTTCATCCTGATGGGCGAGCTGATCTTCCGTTCCAACATCTCCGAGCGGCTGTTCCGTGGCCTGACGCCGCTGACCCGGCGACTGCCCGGCGGCATCCTGCACACCAACGTGCTCGGCTGCACGCTGTTCGCCGCGGTCAGCGGCTCGAGCGCCGCCACCACCGCCACCATCGGCAAGATCACCACCCGCGAGCTGGCCCAGCGCCAGTATGATCGCGGCCTGTCGATCGGCTCGCTGGCCGGCGCCGGCAGCCTGGGACTGCTGATTCCGCCCTCGATCGTGATGATCGTCTACGGCGTGCAGGCCGAGGTGTCGATCAGCAAGCTGTTCATGGCCGGCGTGCTGCCGGGGCTGCTGATCGCTGCGCTGTATGTGGGCTATGTGGGGCTGCGCTGCCTGGCCGATCCGGCCCTCGCACCGAAGGCCGAAGACACCGGCACCAATGTCCTCCAGGCGCTGCACGACCTCGCCCCGGTGCTGGGGCTGATCGTGATCGTCATCGGCGCCATCTACACCGGCATCGCCACGCCCTCGGAGGCCGCCGCCGTCGGCTGCGCCGCGACCCTGGCGCTGCTGCTGTGGGAGCGCCAGCTGACGGTGGCGCTGTTCCTGGACGCGCTGCGCGGCGCGCTGGTGAGCGCGGTGATGGTGTGCAGTCTGCTGGTGGCCGCCGCCCTGCTCTCCACCGCCATGGGCTACCTGCATCTGCCGAGCGAACTGGCCGGCTGGATCGCCGCACAGTCCTTCTCGCCGGTCGCCCTGCTGCTCGCCATGGCGCTGTTCTACGTGCTGCTGGGGCTTTTCCTGGACGGCATCTCGATCACCGTGATGAGCCTGCCGATCACCCTGCCGATCATCATCCAGGCCGGCTACGACCCGCTGTGGTTCGGCGTCTTCCTGGTGATCATGGTGGAGCTGGGGCAGATCACCCCGCCGGTGGGCTTCAACCTCTTCGTGCTTCAAGGGCTGACCGGTGAGAGCATCGGCCGCGTGGCACTGGCCGCGGCGCCTTTCTTCGCGCTGATGTGCCTCGCCGCCCTGATCATCAGCGTCTGGCCGACCATCGTGCTGTGGCTACCGACGGTGCTTGCCGGCTAGCGTTCCGGAGACGACAATGCCCGGCTCGGTCCGCCGAGCCGGGCATTGGCTGAATCCCTTAGGCGCTTGGTGGCGCCACACGCCCTTCGGCTATAGTCTCTCCCGCCATGTCTGTATGGCTTCCTTCAAGAGCCCATGCACGTGCTCGAAGGCTTCGTCGCTCTTGCGGTAGGGATCGGGGATCTCGACTCCCTTGCCACCATCGAGCCAGCGACCGATCAGCATGATCTTGCCGAGCGCTGACGGGGAAAGATCGCCGAGAGATCGACGCTGGCCTTCGCTCATCACCAGGATGAGGTCGGCGTCATGAATCATCTCGTGGGTGATTTGTCTTGCTTGATGCGCCTCGACCTGCAGGCCATCGGCCTCGGCCAGCTTGCGGGCCTTGGGCTCGACGCCCTGACCGACCAGCGCCCCCAGGCCCGCCGACACCACGTGCCGTTCGGGGAACGTCACCTTCAGCATGGCTTCGGCGACGGGGCTACGACAGATATTGCCGGTACACACGACGAGAAGGTGCTCGAACATCCAGAGGGGCTCCAAAGGGCGATGGCGTCACTGGCAGCATATGATACGGGATCGTGAGTGGTGAGTGGTGAGTGGTGAGTGGTGAAGTATTCTTACGCCCGGATACAGGATGATGAAACCAATCGAGTAGGAGGGGGAGTCACCTCCCCCGTCCTCTCACACCACCGGGCATACGGTTCCGTACCACGGCGGTTCACGAAGAACGGCTAAGCCCTCTTACCGTGTCCAGTACCGAGATTAACCCACGCTGAGCGAACCAGCGGTTGGGCAAGGCGTGGCGCAGGTGCAGCGCACCTGCATTCCACCAGGGGCCTCGCCCGTTTACCGATGATTTCCAGGCGCGCTGCGCATCTAGCCCCAGTGCCAGCAGCTTACGGCGCCGGGTTCGTGGGCGCTTCCATTGCCGCCAGATCAAGTCGCGCAACCGGCGACGTATCCATTGATCCAGCGCTTCCAGTGGCCGCTTCACATCGACGAGACGGAAGTAGCTGGCCCAGCCCCGCAGGACGGGGGCCAGCTCCCTCGTGACGCGCCGAACATCGCGTCCCCTGCCGCGCTTCAGGATCTCGCGGACACGCCCCATCAAGCGTTGCAGACTGGCCTTGGCCAATGTCAGCTTCGGCAGCCTGTGCCGAGTCAGCGTGTAGCCCAGATACCCTCGGTTCCACGGCCGGTCCACCGCGCTCTTGTCGCGATTGACCGTGAGCCTGAGCGAGCTCTCGAGAAAATCACTCAGGCTGGTCATGACGCGTTCGCCCGCCCGCCGACTCCTGACATATACCTGCATGTCGTCGGCGTAGCGGCAGAAGCGGTGGCCGCGGCGCTCCAGTTCCTTGTCCACGTCGTCCAGCAGGATGTTCGCCAGCAGCGGACTCAGCGGTCCGCCCTGGGGCGTTCCCTGTCGGCGTGGCGCGGCCAGGCCGTCCTGGAACATGCCGGCTTCCAGGTAACGGCGGATCAGGCGCAGCACCCGCTTGTCGCGGACGCGGCGCGCGACCCGCGCCATCAGCAGGTCGTGGTTCACCCGGTCGAAGAAGGCCGCCAGGTCGAGGTCGACCACCCAGCGGTGGCCGGCGGTGACATGGGCTTTCATCGCCGAGACGGCCTGCTGGGCGCTGCGCTTCGGGCGGTAGCCGTAGCTCGATGCGGAGAAGCCCGGATCGAAGATCGGCGTCAGCACCTGCAGCAGCGCCTGCTGGATCAGCCGATCGGTGACCGTGGGAATACCGAGCTGTCGCGTCCCGCCCTTGGGCTTGGGGATCTCGACGGCTCGGACCGGACTGGGGTGGTACTCACCGGCCAGCAGCCGCTCGCGCAGTGTTGGCCAGATCTGTTTCAGGTGGTCAGCCAACTGGTCCACCGGCATGCCATCGGCACCCGGTGCGCCCTGGTTGGCGACCACCTTCCGGTAAGCCCGCGCCATGTTGGCCTTCTCTACCACGACTTCCATGAGCGGGGCGGACTTCGCTTTCGTCCACGATGACGACGCCGGAACCGTCTCGACGCCCACCGGCTGGGACTCAGGGTGCTGCCCCTGCCCCTCTGGGTGGGTGGCGGCATCAGCGCCAGTTCCTGTCTTCCTGATCGATCCTCGAGACGTCATCGCCTACTCGCGGTTCTTCATGTTCGGCCCTTGGTGCCGGGGTGAATCGGCACTTACTATGGCCTCTGCTGACGTTTGGTGGCCCATCCCCTCGCCTCTCGACGCCGGTAGCACTGTGGCAGGCCATCAGACCTCCCAGGGTAAGACGCGCGACCTTCCCGCTTATGCCTGTCGGATTTACGGCATGGCGTTCCGTGCAAGTACTGGGCTTTGATGATTGGTGCCATCTCACCCCGCCATGCCGCCTCATATCCGCTTCCTGTTCGTCAGGCCAGCGTTTTGCCTCGGGCTGCCTTCGGATTCCCCCTCGCGGCGGACACCCTTGCCGTCGGCTAGCACTTCCCCTTGCCGGGCGTGCAGGGGACTTTCACCCCCAAGTCATCCCGAAACACCACTTTCAGGAACAGCGCCAATCAGGCGCTGCGCGCCATGCCTGGCGCACACCAAGAAGACGGCCGACACGAGCCGGCCGTCACTTTACACAAGGTCTTTCGTCGAGCAGTCATCTTGGATAAAAAAGACTGCTGCCAACTTCAACTTAATTAACTTCCGACTCTTATCGTCCCGGATGCATCATCAGTCCCAGTGCCAGAATCATAATCAATCAAATTGCTATCATCGCCACTTACTCCTACTCCACATTCATCTGCATAATCGTCGCCAAAGACTTCTGCTAGAGTAGGATCAGCTTCATCACTTGCACGCTCAGCGGCGACAGCAGTACCAAAAGATCTAGCCTCGGCTTTGCAGGCAGCGTCTGCTGATCTGTCAACATAATTTTGGTATTGAGGAATCGCAATCGCGGCCAAAATCCCGATAATCGCGACGACAATCAGCAGCTCGATCAGCGTAAAGCCGCCTTGAGCACTCGGCATCCTTTTCTGCATGATCTGTACGTTCATCGTTTACCTCCTTGCCTTGATCGCATCACGTCGCCTGACGGCAGACTTCGCGTTCGGGCGCCACCTTGCCGAAGGTTGCTGCAGCGTCCCTGGCAGCCGAGCTCGCCAACAGGCCGGTTTATCTACAATTGGCCCATACCGCCCACTCACTTACACTAAGTTACAGCCCGCATGCCTGCAAGTTTGCCATCCGACCCGTTGAAGCGCCTCATACCCCCAGCCATACGATAGATGGCCATGCATCATCATACTAAAGTCTTACTCAATACCCACCGTCGCTGGGCGGGAGCAAGGCATAAGGACTAGAATCTTGGCTATGCAACCTTAGACCGTCGCTCCATCCGCCCAGGGAACTGCATGAACGACAACCACTCCGCTTCTGCCGAACACCCCAAGCCGACGACTACCCCTGACTCGCGCCCTTCTCAGGCGCTGGGCCGCAGCAGAGTGCGTCATGGCATGCGAGGTCTGTCCCGACGGCTGGTGGAGGAAGGGCTGTTGAACGAGGCCGCGGCCACCCGCGCCGAGCAGGAGGCCCACGACTCGGAGGTTTCGCTGCTGGAGCACGCCATCCGAACCGGCCTGGTCTCGGCCCGACAGGCCACCTTGGCCGCCGCTCGAGAATACGGCCTGCCCATCATCGATCTCGACGCCCTGCGCCATCAAAGCCTGCCGCCCGCCCAGGAGTACCCGGAACGCATTCTGCGCAAGCTGGGCGTACTCCCCCTGCATCGTCATGGGCATCGACTCACGGTCGCCGTGCCCTACCCGAGCACCCTGGCCCTGCTGGACGAGCTACAGTTCGCCACCGGCTTGACGCCGGAAGGCATCCTGGCACCGGTGGACCAGTTGGGCCCGGTGGTCGAGGCCTACCTGTCGCATGGCGAGGCATCGATGCTCGATGAACTCACGGCCGCCGACGACGGCATCGGCGAGCTGCAGTACGAAGATGAGGCCACCGACGCTCGCAACGAATCGCAGGCCAGCGCCACCGCCAGTGACGACGCGCCGATCGTCAAGTTCGTGAACAAGATCCTGCTGGATGCTATCCGCCGCGGTGCGTCGGATATCCACTTCGAGCCTTACGAGACCAGCTATCGGGTGCGCTTTCGCATCGATGGCCTCCTCCACGATGTGGCCCATCCACCCTTTGCCATGCGCACGCGTATCGCCGCACGCCTCAAGGTGATGTCGCGGCTGGATATCTCCGAGCGCCGCCTCCCCCAGGACGGCGCCATCAAGCTGAAGATATCGTCCACGCGTTCCATCGACTTTCGCGTCAACTCGCTGCCTACCGTTTACGGCGAAAAGCTGGCGCTGCGGATCCTCGACCCGGCCTCGGCGCAGATGGGCATCGAGGAGCTCGGCTTCACCGCCGAGCAGCGCGCCATGTACGAGGCGGTACTGGACCAGCCGCAGGGCATGGTCCTGGTGACCGGCCCCACCGGCAGTGGCAAGACGGTGACGCTCTACACCGGCATCAACATGCTCAACGAGATCGAGCGCAATATCTGCACCGCCGAAGACCCGGTGGAGATCAAGGTCCCTGGAGTCAACCAGGTCAATGTCTTGCCCAGGATCGGCCTGGACTTCGCCAGCGCCCTGCGCGCCTTCCTGCGGCAGGACCCTGACGTGGTGATGGTCGGTGAGATCCGCGATCTGGAAACCGCCGAGATCGCCGTGAAAGCCTCACAGACCGGCCATCTGGTGCTCTCCACCGTACACACCAACTCCGCGGCAGAGACGCTGACGCGCCTGGCCAACATGGGCGTGCCCCCCTTCAACATTGCCAGTTCGGTGAGTCTGATCATTGCCCAGCGCCTGGCGCGGCGACTGTGCCATCACTGCAAACAGCCGACCGAGATTCCCCGTGAGACGCTGCTGGCACAGGGTTTCAGCGAGACCGAGGTCGACGGCGCAGCCCTGTTCGAGCCCGTTGGCTGCCAGCACTGTACCCAAGGCTTCAAGGGCCGCGTCGGTATCTACGAGGTGGTACCGATCAGCGAGTCGATGAGCCGCCTGATCATGACCCACGGCAACGCCATGGACTTCGACGCCCAGGCTCGCGAGGAAGGCCACCCGGACCTGCGGCGCAGCGGGCTGATGAAGGTCATCCAGGGAGTGACTAGCCTGGCCGAGGTCAATCGCGTGACAACGGATTGAGGACCCGTCACTTCTCCACCGCCCCCGCATAACGACTCACGACTCACGACTCACCGCTCACCAGACCGCAGGAAATGCCAGCATGCCCACCGCCACCATGCGCAAGCCGCAAAAGTTGAAGCTCTATCGCTGGCGATGGTCCGGCAAGGGGCCACAGGGTCGCAAGATCGGCGGTGAGATCATCGCCTCGAGGCGCATCGAGGTCGAGCGCGAGCTCACCAGCCAGAACATCATCGTCAAGAGCATCCGCCGCAAGAGCGGCATCGGTAGCGGCATGGGAAAGGTCAAGCCGCGCGATACCATGCTGTTCGCACGCCAGATGGCAACCATGATCCGCGCCGGAGTCCCGGCCATGCAGGCATTCCAGGTGGTGGCCGAGAGCATGAAGAAACCGGCCATGCGCGCCCTGGTACAGGAATTGATGAATGAGGTGGCCGCCGGTGCCAGCTTTTCGGAGGCACTGAGGCGTCATCCGCACGACTTCGACCGGCTGTTCTGCAATCTGGTGGAGGCCGGCGAGCAATCCGGTTCGCTGGACCGCATGCTCGAACGCGTCGCCACCTACAAGGAAAAGGTTGAGTCCATCAAGTCGCGGGTGAAAAAGGCACTTTGGTACCCGGCCGCGGTGATTGCGGTGGGCATCGGGGTCACCGCCCTGCTGCTGATCAAGGTGGTGCCACAGTTCGAAGGCCTGTTCCGCGGCTTCGGCGCCGAACTGCCGGCGATGACACGCATGACGATTCAGCTCTCGGAACTCGCCCAGCAATACTGGCTCAGTGCGCTGGGTGTCGTGGTGATCGCGCTTTTCCTTATCCGGGCCGGCATCAAACGCTCCGACACCTTCGCCTACCGCATGCACACCCTGTCGTTACGCCTTCCGGTGGTGGGCGACATCCTCGACAAGTCCTGCGTGGCGCGCTTCTCACGCACCCTGGCCACCACGTTCGCAGCCGGGGTACCGCTGGTCGAGGCGCTGGAAACGGCCGCCGGCGCCTCCGGGAACAAGGTCTACGAACGTGTGGTGCATCAGATTCGCGATGACGTGGCCACCGGTCAACAGCTGCACTTCGCCATGCGCCTCAGCGAACGCTTCCCGGCCCTGGCCGTGCAGATGGTCGGTATCGGCGAGGAAGCCGGCGCCCTGGACGCCATGCTCAACCGCGTCGCGGACTATTACGAGGAGGAAGTCGACAACAAGGTCGATGCGCTCACTTCCCTGCTCGAGCCCTTCATCATCGTGGTACTCGGCATGCTGGTCGGCGGCCTGGTGATCTCCATGTATCTACCGATCTTCGAGCTGGGGACGGTGATTTAGGGGTAAGGGGACAAGGCGCGAGAAGCCTGTCGAACCTCGGGCCTTACCCCGGCAGCGGCGCCTGCATGGCAGAAACCACGACAGGCCGCAGGCGAAGCACCAGATCGCTCACCGAGACGCGTTCGCCATAGTCGTGCTCGGCGATGTCGCGCAGCGCATCCAGCCCAGAGAGGGTGAAGATCACCGAACCGAGGATGAAATGCAGGCGCCAGAAGCGTTCGGCATCCGGCAGCTCCGGCGTGGCTCGCCTCACCAGCTCGGTAAAGCGGGTGAAGACATCGCCGTACTCGCTCTGAATGTAACCACGCAGGTGGCCCTGGGCCTGACTATAGGCGAGCCCCAGCAGACGCATGAATACCTTCAGGCTGTTGCGCTCGGCCGGCACCTCGAGCACCGTCCTGGCCATGGTCTCGAGCAGCTCTTCCAACGGAATCTCGCTTCCATCCCGTTCATGTCGGGCTTCCAGCTCATCCAGCGCACGGTGAAAGCGCTCGGTAAAGGGATCGAGATAGCGCGCGAAGACCGCCTGGATCAGCGACTTCTTGGAACCGAAGTGATAGTTGACTGCAGCCAGGTTGACCTTGGCCTTGCTGGTGATGTTGCGCAGCGACGTCTCGGCGAAGCCGCGTTCGGCGAACAGCACCTCGGCGGTATCGAGAATGCGAGTGACGGTATCGGGCTGGGCCATCGTGTCAATCCGGGGTAGGCAGAGGTTTAAATTGAACGCTCAGTTAGAAACGATTGTTTGAATCTTCGTACAGTCTAAGACAGTGAGGGATTTACCTCAACGAGGTCAAGCGCCATACGTTTGAAACGAGTCAACTTCCTGGATGCGGAAGGGCTGGCCGACAGCCTCTGCTGACGGTACAAGATGGCTTTTACTGGATGGAATCCCATGCTGTATACTTAACCAATAATCGCCTAGCCATCCGCTCCGGAGGTCGCATGACACGCCCCCTCACGCCACGCCAGCAGAACGTCTACGACTTCATCGTCAAGACCATGAACGAGTTGGGCTATCCCCCCACCCGAGCGGAGATCTCCCGGGCACTGGGGTTCAAGTCGGCCAACGCCGCCGAAGAGCATCTGCGCGCCCTGGAGCGCAAGGGGGTCATCCGGGTGATCCGCGGTACCTCAAGGGGCATCCGCCTTCCCGTTCAGGAGGCCGAACCTGCCGCCGCCGGAGAGGCCTCCAACGACGAGCCGAGCCAAGGTCTGCCGATCATTGGCGAAGTGGCCGCCGGCAGCCCCATCCTCGCCGCCGAACACATCGACCGTTACTGCCCGCTGCCTCCCGAGTATTTCACCCCGCGAGCCGACTACCTGCTTCGGGTGCGGGGTCTGTCGATGAAGGACGTGGGCATCCTGGAGGGTGACCTGCTGGCCGTGCATCGCACCGACCGCATCCGCGACGGCCAGATCGTGGTGGCGCGTCTCGAGGAGGAAGTGACCGTCAAGCGCTTCCATCGCCAGGGGCATCACGTGCGGCTCGAGGCGGAGAATCCCGACTTTGCCGCCATCGAGATTGACCTGCGCCACGAGGCACTCGAGATCGAGGGCATTGGCGTGGGGGTGATACGCGGCGGCAACGGTCAGGCGCTAGCCTGACGCAGGCTACGCCCGCCTGGCGTCGAGCCACCATACGAATGACATGAACTCACAGCGCAAGATCCTGCACGCCGACTGCGACTGCTTCTACGCGGCGGTCGAGATGCGCGATGATCCCAGCCTGCGCGATATTCCCCTGGCCATCGGCCGCTCGCGCGAGCATCGCGGGGTCATCGCCACCTGCAACTATCCGGCTCGGGCCTACGGCATTCACTCGGCGATGCCTACAGCCCAGGCCCTGCGCCTGTGTCCTCACCTCACCTTGCTGCCCGGCGACTTCGACAAGTATCGCGAGGTATCGCGGCAGATCCAGACGATCTTCCATGAGCTGACGCCCCTGGTCGAGCCACTCTCGCTGGACGAGGCCTACCTGGATGTGACTGGCGTCGAGGGCTTCCAGGGTAGCGCCACCTGGATGGCGCAGTGGCTCAAACGGGAGTGCCTGGCCCGAACCGGCATCACGGTGTCGGTGGGCGTCGCGCCTGCCAAGTTCCTGGCCAAGGTGGCCAGCGACTGGGACAAGCCCGATGGCTTGACGGTGATACCGCCGGAGCAAGTGGACAGCTTCGTAGCCAGTCTGCCGGTCAAGAAATTGCATGGCGTCGGACCTGCCACCGGTGCGCGACTGGAAGCCTTGGGCGTAGGAAACTGCGCGGAGCTTCGACGCTTGCCACGCGAGCGATTGATCGAGGAGTTCGGAAAGTTCGGCCACCGGCTGTTCGAACTGGCCAGAGGCATCGACGAGCGTCCGGTGAAGATCGAGCGAGAACGCAAGTCAGTGAGCGTCGAGACCACCTTCGACAGCGACCTCCCCGACCTCGGCCAGGCCAGGGACGGCCTGGCGCCTCTCTGCGACCGGCTCGAGGAACGCCTGGAGCGCCATGGACGCCCGGCGATCGCCGGGCTGTTCGTGAAGGTCCGCTTCGACGACTTCAGCCTGACCACCCTCGAGAGCCGCGGCCAGGCCATCGACCGGCCCAGCTTCGAGCGCTTGCTGGCACAGGCCTGGGCCCGCGCCGAACGGCCCGTGCGGCTGCTGGGGGTGGGCGTGCGATTGCAACCCGAAGCCGCCCGCCAGCAGTTGACCCTGCCACTATAGCGCCCGTCGCCCGTCGCCCGTCGCCCGTCGCTCAGTTTATTCGATCGATGATTTGCACTTCATGCAGCGCGACCCCATGACGCCGTGCCGCCTGACATCGTTCGTCGTTGCTTTCCTTGCTGGCCAGCCGGTAAATGGCGACACGGCGTGGCAGGAACACCAGCTCCGCCAGGGCCCAGGCCACCAGGAAACCACAGCCGGCCAGCCACCAGCCGGTGGGATCGAAGCCTAGTGCCAGACCATAGCTGATCACCGGGGTCATCAGCAGGGCGAACCAAAGCTGATGCAGGCCAAGAAAGCGATGGTCACTCAGCAGTTGGCGGCGGATCAGCCTGGCAGAACGCGCTACAGGGGAAGCCGTCAGGGTCATGTCGAGTCTGAGCCACTACGAAGATGGCCTTACTGTGACAAACCTGGCGCCGATCAATCCCCACATCACGCGCCTAAAGCACTCGCTAATTCAGCTAAAGTTACATTAAAGATACTTTTTGACACATATCGACACTTGAGAGACGCCGATTCACTTCCTGGCGGCAACGCCACTACTTGGTATCGATATAGCGATGGGCGTTGAAGGTGGCGACCCACTCGGGGTGATAGACCATCAGGATGCTCATCAACATGCCGGTGATGAAGGCTTCCGAAGGCATCAGCAGCGGCAGGAAGCGGGCATACTCCAGGGCCTGGTGCATCGACTGGATATCGGTAGCACCGAGCGCCATCAATCCAACCGCGGCCAGCCCACTGCCCAGCGCGGTGAACGCCGAGCCGAAGAAGGCGCACACGAACAGGAAGACCATCAGATGATCGGGCAGGCGTCGGTCGACCCATCGCCAGACGAGGCTGATGATCAGCACCGGCACCACGCCGGTCACCAGCACATTGACGCCCAGCAGTGGCCAGGCATCCCGCCCCAGCAGCACCATGGCCAGGTTCACCAGGGTCACCGACACCAGCGCCAACGGCGCCTTGAACAGCAGCGTCAGCAAGGCGGTGAACATCAGGTGAAGGGTCAGCCAGTCGACCGCCTGGGCCCTGAGCAACCACAGGAGCATGACCATGACAGTGGCCGCCAACCAACGATGCTGAAGGGCACGATCGACCAGTAGCGCCTGCCAAGGACGACGTGTCAGCGCCAGCCCGAGAAAGGCCAGTGACATGCCGCTTCCCAGCCACAGCAGCCAAGGCGCCAGCACCGGCTCGGAAAAGGACATCGCGCCGCTCCCGATTGCGGTACGTCCTCGCCGGCGATCTAGGCGAAGACCACCGTCTTGTTGCCATGCACCAGCACACGATCCTCGAGATGCCAGCGCAAGCCGCGAGCAAGCACGGCCTTCTCCACGTCGCGGCCAAAGCGCACCAGATCGTTGGGCGTGTGACAGTGGCTGACGCGATGGATGTCCTGCTCGATGATCGGACCGGCATCCAGGTCTTCGGTGACGTAGTGGCAGGTGGCGCCGATCAGCTTGACGCCACGCTGGTACGCCTGATGGTAAGGCTTGGCACCGGCGAAGGACGGCAAGAAACTGTGGTGAATGTTGATCACGCGACCGGCATATCGCTCGCAGAGGCTGGGCGGCAGGATCTGCATGTAGCGCGCCAGCACCACGCAATCGGCCCGCGTTTCATCAACCAGGCGTTGCACCTCGGCGAAAGCGACCGACTTGTCGTCGGGATCGACCGGGACGTGATGGTAGGGAATACCGTGCCACTCGGTCAGCGAGCGCATGTCATCATGATTGGAAATCACCGCGGCGATGTCGCAGTCGAGCTCATTGGCGGTCCAGCGATACAGCAGGTCCACCAGGCAGTGGCTCTCGCGGGATACCATCAATACCACGCGACGACGCTGATGGGTATCGGTCAGCGCCCAGTCCATGCCGAATTCATCGGCAATGGGTGAGAAGGCATCGCGCAAGGCCTCGGCGGACATACCGATGGAATCGGCCAGGATCACGTAGCGCATGAAGAAGCGCCCCGACTCCAGGTCGGAGTGTTGGCTGGCTTCGGTGATGGAGCCGCCCTGGCCGGTAATGAAACTCGAGACGCGCGATACGATCCCCAATCTATCGGGGCAGGAAACCACGAGCCGGTAATAGTGTGACATCGAAAGACCGTAACCCTGGAAGTGTCGAACGGACCTGCATTGTAGCGAAATCCCCGGCGCAGGACAGACCCGTTCACCAGTGATTCCGTCGCGTTGTGGGCCAACGCCACGATCCCGTATAGTGAAAACCACATTTTCCGTTCCCGGCCCCTCGATGCCTCAAGCCCGCGTCCAGATTCGCCCCCGCCGCCGCCCTCCCCTGCGTTTCCTGCCGCTGGGGGGCTGCGGGGAGATCGGCATGAACCTCAACCTCTACGGCTACGGGGAGAAGAACCACGAGGAGAGCTGGATCGCCGTGGATTGCGGCATGATGATCCGTCAGGATCTGCCCGACAGCCCGCTTCAGGTCCCTGACCTGTCGACCCTCGACACGCTGGACATCACGCCCGAGGCGCTGATCATCACCCACGGCCACGAAGACCATATCGGCGCTGCCGCCTGGCTGTGGCCCCAGTGGGGATGTCCGATCCACGCCACTCCTCTGGCGGCCGGCCTGCTGCGTGCCAAGTTCGCCGAGCGTGGCCTCAGCCAGCAGGCCATTCAGGTCATCGAACCCGGAGAGGCGCTGAGCGTCGGCGCCTTCACCCTGCGCTACCTGCCACTGACGCACTCAATCCCCGAGAGCTGCGCACTGCTGATTGCTGCCGGCTGCCATCGGGTGCTGCACACCGGTGACTGGAAACTCGATCCGGCTCCGCTGATCGGCCCCACCGTGGATCCCGAGACTTACCGGGCCCTGGCCCCGGTCGACCTGGTGGTGGGGGATTCCACCAACGCCCCCCTGCCAGGGCACTCGCGCAGCGAGGGGCAAGTCGCCGACGCTCTGGCCGCGGCTATCGATGGCTGCCAGGGACGCGTAGTAGTAAGCTGCTTCGCCAGCAACCTGGCCCGCGTGCTGGCCATTGGCCGCGCCGCCGAGCGCTGCGGCCGCCGGGTCAGCCTGATGGGACGCTCGATGGAGCGGATGGTCGGCGTGGCCCGGGGGCTCGGCTATCTGGACGATCTGCCTCCTCTGGTGCCGGTCACCGACCTGGGCTACCTGCCACCCGACGAGGTGCTGGTGGTCGCGACCGGCAGCCAGGGCGAACCCCGCGCGGCGCTGTCGCGTCTCGCCAAGGGCCGGCACCCGCATTTCGAGCTTGAACCCGGCGACAGCGTCATCTTTTCCTCCAAGGCCATCCCGGGCAACGAGCGGCTGATCGAGCGCCTCAAACGGGGCCTGACACGACTCGGCGTGTCGCTGCTGGACGAGACCAACCACGCGGAACTGCACGCCTCGGGCCATCCCGCCCAGGAGGAGCTCGCCACCCTGTATGGCTGGGTCCGTCCCCGTCACCTGCTGCCGGTACATGGCGAATCCCGCCATCAGCAGGCCCATCGGGAAGTGGCCCGGGCACTCGGCATCATGGCCCCGCTGATCCCCCGCAATGGCGACATGATCCGCCTGGACACCGAAGGCCTGCACCTGGAGACGCGTCATCCCCAGACGCCACGCATCATTCATCAGGACGAGGTGGCCAGGCTGCCCGGCCTTGGCGGAAACGTCGAACACCGACATGGCCAGCTGTACCTGGCCCTGACCGTGGCCGCCACCGACGACGGCTGGACGCGTATCGGCCGCCTGCTGCTGGATACCCATGACGCGAGTCCGTTGGACGAGGATGCCTTCAGCGACTGGCTCGACGACTGCCTGGATGACATTCAGGTGGAATCCCTTGCCGAGCTGCGACTGGCGCTGCGCCCCCGCATGCTCGCGTGGTTCGGCGATCATCTGCGCCGCATGCCAGAGATCCATCTGCAGATTCTCGCCGCAGAAGCCGAAATTTCGAAGTAAGGGCTGGGAGTGGTGAGTGGGAGTGGTGAGCCAAATGGCGTGATCTGATCCTGTGCAACAACAAACCCCGAAGGTGGTGACCTTCGGGGTTTACGTTTCACGCTGCGCTTGTCACTGCCCGAATGGCGCGTACATTGGCGCTGGCTTCACGCCTTGTCGGCAGCCTTCTTCGGCGGACGCCCACGCTTGCGCTGCGGCTGTTCGGGGACCAGGTCCTCGATCGACAGGCCGGCTTCGTTGATCTGCTCACGAATTTCGGCCAGCTTGCGAGCCTTGAGAGCCTCTTCTTCCTGGCGCTGACGCTCTTCGTCGTGCTTCTGCTCGATGACCTCGCCGATCACCTCGGCCAGCTTGTGGAGTTGCTCCATGCTGAGTTGACGCGCCGCCGCTCGGGCGACGTTCTTGTTGCGAGCGATGCGCTCCAGGGTATGTTCTGACATTGCCCCCTCCATGAAGAAAATTGACGCACGGCCTATATCTGACCGATGTACGGGAAAGTATATGCGTCACTGTCGCTTTGGCAAGAAAAGCGACACAAAAATACGTCCAGATGATATCGAAAGACCAGGCTGGAGGAGTGGCGATCAGGCCGAAAAACCCTAGGTATTGGTAGAAAGGGAAAAGGCAACGAGGGCGGCATTCCATGCACCCCCCCCGCTCATGGCGGGGTGCCTACCCCCCCGTCATGTTCATGAAGCGTACCACCTGTACATCGCCGTCGGTGGTGAAATGATGGCGCTCGGGCTTGAGAGGCATGGCAGCCACGATGGCCTCCTTGAGGGCATCGATATCGCCGGGATGGCGACGCAGCACGGCGCGCAGATCGACCGAGTGCTCATTACCGAGACACAGCAACAGGCGTCCTTCCACAGTGACCCGGACGCGATTGCAACTGGCGCAGAAGTTATGGCTGTGCGGCGAGATGAAGCCGACCCGAGTATCGCTATCGGGCATCTGAAAATAGCGGGATGGCCCCAGCGTCGACTCGGTGGTGGGCACTAGACGATGACGCGCCTCGATCAATGCCTGGACGTCATCACTGGAACAGAAGGTCTCGTCGCGCGTATGGTCCGAGACGTCACCCAGAGGCATTTCCTCGATGAAACTGATGTCTAGCCCCTCGCGACGCGCGAAGTCCACCAGATCGACGACTTCGTCGTCGTTACGCCCCTTGAGGATGACCGCATTGAGCTTGATCCGCTCGAAGCCAGCCGCCTTGGCCGCACGAATGCCATCGATCACCTTGTCCAGATCCCCCGTGCGGGTCAGTCGACGGAAGCGCTCCTTGTCGAGGGAATCGATGCTGATATTGAGACGCTGGAGCCCCCCTTCCCTCAGCCGCTCGGCATACTTGGGAAGGCTGGCACCGTTGGTGGTCATGGCGAAGTCCTTGAGCCCCGGCAGTGCACCGATGTCCGCCACCAGGCGGTCGATGTCCCGGCGCACCAGCGGCTCGCCTCCCGTCAGTCGGACCTTCTCCACGCCGAGCTCGGTAAAGGCCCTCGCCACCAGTGACAGCTCCTCGAGGGTGAGCACCTGGGCACGAGGCAGGAAGGTCATCTCTTCGCTCATGCAGTAGACGCAGCGAAAATCACACCGATCAGTGACCGAGATGCGGACATAGCGCACTCGCCTGCCGAAATCGTCGATGAGTTCGTCGGTCATGATGAAGTCTCCCAGCGTCTGGCATCCTGATGATCGGTTTCACGTTCGGCCACCCAATAGTCGCCGCTGGCGGAGTGCTCCTTCTTCCAGAAGGGCGCACGGGTCTTGAGGTAATCCATGATGAAATCGCAGGCCTCGAAGGCGGCGCGTCGGTGGGCACTGGCGACTACCACTAACACGATGGGATCCCCGGGGGCCAGACGTCCGACCCGGTGAATCACCCGGATGCCCTGAAGCGGCCAACGCGATTCGGCCTCGTCGGCGATCGACTCGAGGGCCGACTCGGTCATGCCCGGATAATGCTCCAGGCTCAGCGCCTCGATGTCAGGTCGCTCGTTGAAATCGCGCACCAGGCCGGTGAAACTGACCACCGCGCCGATATCGGTGCGCTCACCGAGGACTTCCCTCTGAACGGCGCCGGGGTCGAACGTTTGTTGTTGTACGCGCACACGTGACATCTTCAGCCTCCGGTGACCGGGGGAAAGAAGGCGACTTCGTCCTGGGCAGTCAGCGGCGTGGCATTGCCCGCCATCACCTGATTGACGGCACACAGCACGCGCCCTTCCTCGAGGCCGGCGAAGCGAGGGTCCATGGCCTTCAGCGCCGCCTTGAGTCCGCCTACGTCGGCACGCTCGAGCGATTCGAACGGCACGGAAACTTCGCCGACACCGAGGCGCTCACGCAGTTCGGCCAGGCATTTGACCAGTACGCAGGGCTCATCCAGCCCACAGCGAGCCCCCAGGGTCACCTCGCCGGCCTCGCCTTCACCGGTGACGATAGGCGCTTCACCGAGCCCCATATCGCGACGGTAATCGCCGGAGCGGCCGCCACTCTTGGCATCCAGGTGGATCTCGCCAATTTCCATGTCCTTGTCCACTGCCTTGCACATGTCATAGAGCGTCAAACAGGCCACCGACACGGCCGTCAACGCCTCCATCTCGACTCCGGTGCGGCCGGTCAGCCGGCAGCTGGCGGTAACCCGCACGCAGGCGTTGGCTTCGTCCAGCTCGAACGCCACGCTGACCTTGGAGAGGGGCAGCGCATGACACAGCGGGATCAGCTCGTGGGTCCGCTTGGCGGCCTGGATGCCGGCGATCCGGGCCGTCGCCAGCACGTCACCCTTGGGCAGGCCGCCGTCGGCGAGCAGCGCCAGGGTCGCGTGCTGCATGTGGATCACGCCGGAAGCACTCGCCTCGCGGTGCGTCTCGGGCTTGTCACCGACATCGACCATGTGGGCTTCGCCGCGGGCGTTGAGGTGGGTCAGGCTCATGAAAGGGGCCTCATGACAATCGGAAAAGGGGTTGAATGACCACCGCTTCGCCGGGCTCGACCGACCCGCAGGCCGCGTCCAGCTCGATCAGGCAATCGGCGGCCACCATCGAAGACAGGATGCCGGAGCCTTGCGCCCCGGTCGGCCGCACCCAGCGCCGGCCCTGATCATCGCTGCGGAGGACTCCGCGCAGATAATCGGTGCGGCCAGGGCGGCTTCTCAGCGGTGCGTCGGCCAGGGCGTACTGCCGCACGGGCTCGAGATCGGTACGTCCCTGAAGCCGCGTCAGCAGCGGAGCGACGAACTGCAGGAACGTCACCATCACCGCCACCGGGTTGCCGGGCAAGCCGAGGAACGGCACCCGGCGCGCGCCGAGAACGCCACAGGCCAGCGGCCGACCGGGACGAATGGCAATACGCCAGAAGGCCAGCTGCCCCACCGTTTCCAGCGCCTGCCGCGTGTAGTCCGCCTGGCCCACCGATACGCCGCCACTGGTCAGCACCAGATCGGCGCATCGAGCGGCATCATCGAGAGCCGCGACGACGGCCGTGGGATCGTCGCTCAGGATGCCGAGGTCGATCACGTCGGCGCCGTGCTCTACCAGCAGGCCATGCAGGCTGAAGCGGTTGGCGTCGTAGATGCCGGCCGCCGGCAACGGCTCCCCTGGCGCGGTGACCTCGTCGCCGGTGGAGAAGATCGCCACCCGAGGGCGGCGGAACACCACCGCGTGAGCAAGGCCGAGCGATGCCAGCAGGCCCAGTTCGGCGGCACCGAGCCGGTGGCCGACGGCCAGGGCACGCTGGCCTCGGGCAATGTCTTCTCCGGCCTGGCGCACGTGCTGGCCGTGACGCACCACCTCGGGTCGGTCGACGCTCACCTCTGCTGCCGTCTCATGCAACTGCTCGCGCATGATCACCGTATCGGCGCCCGGCGGCAGCGGCGCGCCGGTGGTAATCGCCATGCACTCGCCCGGCGCCAGCGGGACCTCGCAACGATGCCCCGCCAGCACCTCGCCGACCAGCCGCCAGCGCGCCGGGGGCTCGTCCCGCTGTGGCCAGGCCAGGGCGATGCCATCCATGGCGGCATTGGTGTTCTGGGGAACGTCGATGGGGGAGATCACCTCCTCGGCCAGCACCCGACCGTGCAGGTCAACCAGGGGCAATCGCTCCGCAGGCAGAACGCCGGCAACCAGCTCGGCCAGGGCCTGGCGCGCCTCGTCCGGTGTCAGCATGTGCTCGCCGAGATCGAAACAGGACAGCGTCATGCCCGTGGCTCCTGGTGGCGCGGCCGACGCTGGTCGGGCCAGCGACCGGGCCAGGCGGCCACCCAGTCGGCAAGACGCTCGAGGTCGTTGAGATCCAGCGCCTCCACGCCGACCGGCAAGGACGGCGCACCATCGCTGGCCACCGCCTTGATCCAGCCGTCCTCGGCGGCCCGCAGCGGCTTGCCCACGTCTTCACGATAGAGCTCCAGCTTGGGCAGTGGCCAGGCCTTGAAGCCCTCTACCAGCACCAGGTCCGGCGCCTGAGGCCGCACCATGGCAACCAGCTCGGCCAGATCGGCCTCGTCGCGGCCTGGCGTTTCCATCATCAGCGCGATCCGCGCCCGGGAAGCCACCAGCATCGGCTCGGCGCCGGCCTGGCGCAGCCGATGGCTGTCCTTGCCGGGCTGGTCCACGTCGAAGGCGTGGTGGGCGTGCTTGATCACCGCCACCCGAAGCCCGCGCTGACGCAGCGCCGGCAGCAGCCGCTCCAGCAGGGTAGTCTTGCCGGTACCGCTCCAGGCGGCGATGCCCAGCAGCGGCAAGTCATCCAGCAGCGGCAGGGGGCCAGCGTTCGCATCGCTCATGGTCGCGTCTCCTCGAGACGCCGACGATCGGCCTCGGTGTTGAGGTTGGCGAAGGCCTCGGCACAGTCCGACATGTCCACGGGCTGCCAGGCGTGACGCGCATACCAGCGATCGATCTTGCGTTCGCCGGCGGCCAGCGCCTGAGCCAGGTCGTCGGCCAGCGAGCGGCGGATCAGTGCCACCACCGGGTGCAACCGCTCGCCGTCGTGGGCCACGGCGATGTCGGACTCGCCGCGGCCGTCGACCAGGCGAGCGACCAGGTCACCCGGCAGCGACGGGCTGTCGCAGGGCACCACCACTATCCAGTCGGTGGTCGCCGCCCGTAGTCCGCTATAGATCCCCATCAGCGGCCCCTGATACCCCGCCTCGACGTCGCCGATGACCCGGTCGCCCCACTCGGCATAGGCATCGACATGGCGATTGGCATTGATCAGCAGCTCCGCCACACGACCGACGAGGGGTGCACGGGCATGGCAGACCAGGGGGCGACCGGCGAAAGGCGCGAGGCCCTTGTCGCGGCCGCCCATGCGTCGGCCCTGGCCACCGGCCAGGACCAGGCCGGTGAGGGCGTCACGATGGATCACAACGAGGCTCCAGCAGGATGATCGGGCATGGCCTCATGATGCCTCAGCCTCGCCGCAGGTTCCATGACCAGAGGGTCAGGTTCGGTGCCGATCGCGACATCGGAGGCGTCATGACTTATCGCCACGGCCTGCAAACGGTATCATCCGTCAATAATTTTCCACGACATACCATTCTCCGACATGAGCAGGATCGCGGCACGCACCGTGAACGATATCAATGGATGAAGGTTTCGACGTAGGCGCACGCCTCCGCCAACTGCGCCTGGAACGGGGGCTTTCCCAGCGCGAGCTCGCCAAGCGCGCACAGGTCACCAACAGCAGCATCTCGCTGATCGAACAGAACAGCGTCAGCCCCTCGGTGAGTTCGTTGAAGAAGATCCTCGATGCCCTGCCGGTGTCGATCAGCGCCTTCTTCGCCGGGGAGGAAACCAGCCACCCCCGCCCTTTCTACAAGGCCGGCGAGCTGACCGAGATCGGCGACGGCAAGCTTTCCTGGCGGCTGGTCGCCGCCCGACGCCCGGATCGACGCATGTCGGTGCTCCACGAGCGCTATCCACCGGGCGCCGACAGCGGCGAGGAGATGCTCGAACACGACGGAGAGGAAGGCGGCGTGGTGATCTCCGGGCAGATCGAGATCACCGTCAACGGCGAGGTGGAAGTCCTTTCGGAAGGCGACGCCTACTACTTCGATTCACGCCTGCCCCACCGCTTTCGCAACATCGGCGAGCGCGAGTGCGTGATCGTCAGCGCCAATACCCCGCCGTCGTTCTCCGACGGCGGGGAAGAGTTGCATCATGGGTAGTTGTGAGTGGTGAGCGGCGAGCCACGGGCAACATGCTGCCCGTAGCCCGTAGCCCGTAGCCCGTAGCCCGTAGCCCGTAGCCCGTAGCCCGAGGCTAGGACTCCTCCCCTGCCCGATACAGCGCCTGAATGCTGGAAAAGTCGAGCCGACCGCTGCCCTGGGCGCTGTGCAGGGCGAACAGGTTGCGAGCCTGGGAGCCCATGGGCACGCTGGCGCGGGTCTTGAGCGCCAGCTCCCAGGCAAGCCCCAGGTCCTTGGCCATCAGGTCGGTGAGGAAGCCGCCCTGATAGTCGCGGGACGCCGCCGAGCCCTCCATCACCCCCGGCCAGGGGTTATAGACGTTGAGCGCCCAGTTGCCGCCGCTGCTCTGCTTCATGATCTCGGACAGCACGGCGGGATCCAGCCCATTCCTGACGCCCAGTGCCAGTGCCTCTGCCGTGCCGCTCATCAGGATGCCGAGCAGCATGTTGTTGCAGATCTTGGCCACCTGGCCGGCACCCACCTCGCCGGCATGGAAGATGTTCTTGCCCATGACCTCGAGCACCGGCGTCGCCTTCTCGAAGCCGGCCGCGTCCCCGCCGACGATGAAGGTCAGGGTGCCGGCCTTGGCACCGCCGATGCCCCCGGAGACGGGGGCGTCCAGGTAGGTCAGGCCGCGTGCGGCCGCGGCCTCGCCCACCAGGCGAGCATCGTCCGGGGAGATGGTCGAGGCATCGATGATCAGCGGCTGGTGCGCCAGGTCGTCGAGCAGCCCGGGCGACTGGTCGCTGCCGAGATAGAGCCCGCGCACGTGGGCGCCGGCAGGCAGCATGGAGATGACCACCTCGGCGTCGCGACAGGCGGCCGCGGCGCTATCGGCGCGCCGGGCGCCCTGCCCCTCCAGCGCCGCCACGGCATCCTCGACCAGGTCGAAGACGCAGACGTCATGGCCGGCGCCCAGAAGGTTGGCGGCCATCGGCGCGCCCATGTTGCCGAGTCCGATGAAGGCGATTGTCATGGCGTTGCTCCTTGAGTCCGATACAGGAAACACTGCTTGAATGCCGGCGCAGGCAAGTCGCATCATGGCGCGGTGCTGGCACGCCAGCTCGGTCGAAAGCTCGCCTAACCCCTCGTTATGTCTCGCTTTCTGTGCTCCGTGCGCCTTGCGCTTCACTATGCTCGGCGATTTACTCAGCACTTCCTGAAGGCTGTTGATGTTGTTGTGCAATACGGCAACCGCGCGAGTCGACTAGCCGACCCGGCGGCCTACGCCGAGGTCTCTCAACGGGTGCGCCTCGCTCGACCAGGGCGAGGTCAGCATCGCCTGGATGTCGGCCTCGGGAACACCGTTCACGTCAGCATGCGACCAGCGAGGCTGCTTGTCCTTGTCGATCAGCAGGGCACGCACGCCCTCGACCAGGTCGCCGCGCAGACAGCACTGTACAGAGAGCGCGAGTTCGTCGCGGAAGGCGTCGGCCAGGCTGGTGTGGCGATGGCGATCCAGCATTCGCCACACCAGGTGGGCGGTCATGGGGCAGCCGGCGGCAAGCCGGGCGCGATTGGCCGCGAGCCAGGGATCGTCGCGATCGTCGGCCAGGATGCGCGTCACGGCATCGCCGGCACCGACCTCGCCGACCAGCGACTGCAGGTGATCGCGGCGCGGCCAGACCTGGCCCTCGGGCGCGGCGTCCCGAGCCTCGAAACGATCGAGCACGCCCTCCACGGCCAACCGGCAATCGGCCGGCTCGCGATCACCGAAGTCGGCCTCGGCCAGGGCGCCAAGCAGATCATCGCGGCGTTCACGCGGCACGAAGCGGTCCGCCAGCCCCAGGTCCAGGGCGTCGCGGGCATTGAGCTGGGCGCCGGTGAGCCCCAGATAGGCGCCGATGCCGGGGGGCATGCGATTGAGGAACCAGCTGGCGCCGATGTCCGGATAGAGGCCGATGGTGATCTCGGGCATGGCGATGCGCGTGGTCTCGGTGACCAGTCGCTGGAAGCCGCCGGCCATCAGCCCCAGGCCGCCGCCCATGACGATGCCATCGCCCCATACCATCAGCGGCTTGGGATAGGTATGGATACGATGGTCGAGCCGATATTCGGCGGTGAAATAGGTCTCGGGAAACAGGCCGCCGCGCGCCGCACCGCGGACATCCCCTTCCTCGGCGAGAGAGCGGTACAGCGCCACCACGTCACCGCCGGCACAGAACGCCTTGTCACCGGCCCCCTCGAGCCACACAGCGACCATGCTGCGGTCCACCGCCCAGGCCTCTAGCTTGGCCGCCAAAGACTGGATCATCTCCAGCGACAGGGCATTGAGCGACTTCGGGGCATTGAGGGTGGCCACGCCCACCCGGCCGCCACCGCGCGTGGGCAATTCGTCGAAACTGACCGCAAGGTCCGACATCACTGTCTCTCCTGGTGTCCGGTTACTGAAGCGATTCGATGACGCCGTCGGCCAGCAGCCGGCGGGCGACGATCAGCCGCATGATCTCGTTGGTCCCCTCGAGGATCTGGTGGACCCGAGTGTCGCGCACCAACCGCTCCAGGGGATATTCGCGGATATAACCATAGCCGCCGTGCAGTTGCAGGGCCTCGTTGCAAACGTTGAAGCCCATGTCGGTGGCGAAGCGCTTGGCCATGGCGCAATGCGCGGTGGCTTCGGGATCGCCCTGGTCGAGCCGCCAGGCGGCATGGCGCACCATCAGCCGGGCCGCCGTGAGTTCGCTGGCCATGTCGGCGAGCTTGAACTGCAGGGCCTGGAAGCTCGCCAGCTCGCGGCCGAACTGCTTGCGCTCGGCCATGTAGTCGCGCGACAGGGTCAGCGCCTGCTGGGCGGCCCCCAGCGAACAGCTGGCGATGTTCAGGCGACCGCCGTCGAGCCCCTTCATGGCGAACCTGAAGCCCTCGCCCTCATCACCAAGGCGGTTGCCCACCGGCACCCGCACCCCATCGAAGCTGATCAGGCAGGTCGGCTGGCTCTTCCAGCCCATCTTCTCTTCCTTCTTGCCGACCACCACGCCTTCGGCATCGGCCGGCACCAGGATCGCCGAGACGCCAGCGGCGCCGCTGTCCGGTTCGCCGGTGCGCGCCATCACCACCAGCACGTCGGTGGCACCGGCCCCGGAGATGAACATCTTCGAGCCGCTGATGACGTATTCGTCGCCTTCCCTGACCGCCCGGGTCTTGAGGCTGGCGGCATCCGAACCGGCGCCCGGCTCGGTAAGACAGTAGGAGCCCAGGGCATCACCGGCTATCATGGCCGGGACATAGCGCTCGCGCAGGGCATCGCTGCCCCAGCTGGCGACCATCCAGGTCACCATGTTGTGAATGGTCAGGTAGGCGGTGGTGGCGATGCAGCCCTGGGCAAGCTGCTCGAAGATCAGCGACGCATCGAGACGCGACAGGCCCAGGCCGCCCTGCGCCTCCGGTGTGTAGATGCCGAGGAAGCCGGCCTCGCCGGCGCGGCGGATCACGTCAACCGGGAAATGGCTCCGCGCGTCCCAGTCGGCGGCGTGCTCGGCCAGCTCGACCCGGGCGAAATCGGCGGCGGCATCGGCCAGCGCCTTCTGGTCATCGGTGAGCGCAAAATCCATGGGAACCTCTCGTCATACGGCTTGGGAGAACGGGATCCGGGTCGGTCGCCGGCCGGCCGCGCCACACGGGCGATCGCCAACCGGCCACGACAACCAACCTAGCACTTGCTTGGTTTATCCCATATCACCCCATGGTCGAACAAGCACTTTACGTTAACGTAAACCTCGTCTAGGGTTTCCTGACGAGGTGGGAAACCGCCGGCGGACCACCCGGCTACAGGAATGATCGTCATGAGTCGAACCTCATCACAGGCCCCGGAAGCCAGTTCGGACGCCCTGCCCCGGCAGCAGCGTACCTACAGCATCGGCGAGCTGGCGAAAATGTTCGAGGTGACGCCGCGCACCATTCGCTTCTACGAACAGGAAGGACTGCTGGCGCCGAGCCGGCAAGGCCAGAAGCGTATCTACCGCGAGAAGGACCGCGTGCGCCTCAAGCTGACGCTGCGCGGGAAGCGTCTGGGCTTCTCGCTGGCCGAAATCCGGGAAGTGGTGATGATGTACGACGCCATGCCCGACGGAAACGCGCGCCAGCTGAAACGCCTGCTGGAAATCCTCAAGGAGAAGCGCGCCGATCTTGAGCAGCAGCTCGAGGACATCCGCCTGATGCGCATGGAGATCGACGACGTGGATCAGCGGGCGCGAGAGGTGTTGCGCCATCTGGACCAGGAAGACTGAAAGCATCGAGCGACGTTCCTGCAAGCAGCGTCGCTCGATGCCGGCCGGGCCGTGATCCCCGGGGCGCGCACCCCGCTCCCTGCGTTCATGCCACAACAACGAGAGCCACCATGTCACGCCTAACCCGTCACAACAGCTACGTCAGCGGCATCAGCGACACCCCCCTGAAGGGACAGACCATCGGCGACTGCTTCGACGACACCGTCGCCCGTTTTCCCGACCATGACGCCCTGATAAGCCGCCACCAGGGACTGCGCTACAGCTGGAGCACCCTGCAGGACGCGGTAGACCGGGCGGCCCGCGCGCTGCTGGCGCTGGGCGTCGCCAAGGGAGATCGGGTCGGCATCTGGTCGCCGAACTGCGCCGAGTGGACCATCACCCAGTTCGCCACCGCCAAGCTTGGCGCCATTCTGGTCAACATCAACCCAAGCTATCGCACCCACGAGCTGGAATATGCCCTCAAGCAATCGGGCACCTCCACGCTCATCCTGCAAGGTGCCTTCAAGACGTCCGATTACGTCGCCACCCTGGCCGAACTGGTGCCGGAGCTTAGCGAGGGCACACCGGCCCACGTCGACAGCCCCGTACTGCCGGACCTCGAGCGCGTGATCTGCCTCGACGCCGAGCGTGCCCTACCGGGCATGTATACCTGGGAAGGGATGCTCGCCTACGCCGACGAAGTGCCCGCTTCGCGGCTGGCCGAGGTGCAGGCCGGGCTGCAGTTCGACGAACCGATCAATATCCAGTACACCTCGGGCACCACCGGTGCACCCAAGGGCGCTACCCTCTCGCACCACAACATCCTCAACAACGGTTTCTTCGTGGCGCGTACCATGGGCCTCAGCGAGGCCGATCGCATGGTGATCCCGGTGCCGCTCTATCACTGCTTCGGCATGGTGATGGGTAACCTGGGCTGCATGACCCACGGCGCGGCGATGATCTACCCGGGCGACGGTTTCGACCCCCATGCCACCCTGCAGAGCGTTGCCGAAGAGCGCGCCACCGCCCTCTACGGCGTACCGACCATGTTCATCGCCGAGCTGGAGCATCCAGAGTTCGAGACGTTCGATCTCTCCAGCCTGCGCACCGGCGTCATGGCCGGTTCCATCTGCCCCATCGAGGTGATGCGTCGGGTCATCGACCAGATGCACATGGAAGGGGTCACCATCTGCTATGGCATGACCGAGACCAGCCCGGTCAGCCTGCAGACCCAGACCGACGCGCCGCTGGACAAGCGAGTGACCACGGTGGGCACCATTCACCCCCACCTGGAGGTCAAGCTGGTCAGCCCGGACAGCGGTGCGGTGGTACCACGAGGCGAGACCGGCGAACTGTGCACCCGCGGCTACAGCGTGATGCTGGGTTACTGGAACAACGAAGAAGCCACCGACAAGGCCATCGACTCGGCCGGTTGGATGCACACCGGCGACCTGGCGACCATGGATGACGAGGGCTACGTGGCCATCGTGGGACGCATCAAGGACATGATCATCCGCGGCGGCGAGAACATCTACCCCCGCGAGATCGAGGACTTTCTGTACACTCATCCGGCGATCTCCGACGTGCAGGTGATCGGCGTGCCCGACGAAAAGTACGGCGAGGAGGTCATGGCCTGGGTCAAGCTCAGCGACGGAGAAGCGCTCGACGAAGAGGCCCTCAAGGCCTTCTGCCAGGGCAGGATCGCCCACTACAAGGTCCCCCGCTACGTGAAGTTCGTCGACGAGTTTCCGATGACCGTTACCGGCAAGATCCAGAAGTTCAAGATGCGCGAGGAAGCCACCCACGAGCTAGGGCTGGACTGAGCCTCCCGGCGGCTCGGCAGAAATTGCATTGTGGGGCCTTATCGCGATTGAATAGCCTCTCCTCATTCGGGAATGGCGCATGACCTCACTGGCCTGGACACCGCACTCTTGCCGCTTGTGGCAGCGCCTGCTGGCGCTGCTGCTGGTCATGACGTTGGCCATCGCTTCCCTCTCCAGCCATGCCTCCACCGAGGCCTGTCAGGCCGAGTGTGCCACGTTCCAGCTCGACTCGCCCGACTCTGGCGACGCCTGCGGCACGGCCTGTGCCGCGCCCGTCGCGTCCCGGTTTCCGGCGGCAGTGGCCTCTCGCGGCCTGACCGCCGCCGTGGTCACCCTCGCCAGTGACCACGTGCCCCAGCCGCCACGACGCCCTCCAAGATCCTGACGACTCCCCGGGCCCATGCCCGCCATCCAACGCGTTTCGCATCCACCCGCCGTTGACGGCAACGGCGCCAGGGAGTCGCACCATGTTGATCGACTGTTTCGCCACCATGGATCACATGGGATGGCCAGGCTGGCTGATGCCGCCGGCCGTCCTGCTGCTGCTGGGGCTCGGTATCGCCGCCCTCATCAAATACTTGTTCACGACCCACAAGGGAGATCGCTCATGAGACCCGCCTTTCCCCACCTGCTGCTGTTTGCCGGCCTGCTGCTGGGGGCCGGCACCGCGCAGGCCGCCCTGCCGGACACCGCTATCCTCTACAAGAATCCCCAGTGCGGCTGCTGCGACGGCTATGCCCGCCACCTCGAGCAATTGGGCATCGACGTTACCATCGTCGACGACCGTGAACTCGGCGAGGTAAAGCAAGCCGCCGGCGTTCCCTACGGGCAAGGTTCCTGCCATACCGTCGAGATCGGCGACTACGTGATCGAGGGCCATGTCCCGATGGCCGCGTTGAAAGCGCTGTTCGAGCAACACCCCGACACCGACGGCATCGGCCTGGCGGGCATGCCGAGCGGCACTCCCGGCATGCCGGGACCGCAGCACGCCCCCTATGAGGTCTACCAGTTCCGCGACCATCAAGCGTCGCCGTTCATGACGCTGTAAAGACTCTCGATCACCAACGCACCGCCGGCGCCCCCAGGGCGCCGGCTTTCATGCATGACCCCTGCCCGGCCCTCGCCTGCGTAGCGCGCCTCGGCCCCGACGTCTCGTTCCCGCCATGGGCCCCGTTTACTGATCCCGATCCACAAGACGTGCCGACAGCCAGCCATTTTCCCGCTTGGCTTGACCCTTGGGTTACCCCGGAGTCTTAAGCTATGTGGAACTCCCGGCGATCAATGCCGGCCAGCACCGAATGGACCTGCCCGATGCATCCGGAGATAGTGCGTGACGCCCCCGGCGAATGCCCCAAGTGCGGCATGGCCCTGGAACCGCGCCATGATGGACGCCGAGGCCCTGCGTGCCGATCGCCGCCGGCGTGCTCTATCCCACCTTCGGGATTCTGCTGTCGCCAATCATTGCCGCTGCGGCCATGTCATTCAGCTCGGTGTCGGTGGTGGGCAACGCCCTGCGCCTGCGCCGGGCGAGGATCTGGTGATGCATGCCAACACGAATGGAGAGTATTTCGCATGTCGAAACATCAAGGACAATGCTAACCAGGAACCCTGGAGCTGCCACTGATGCCAACGCCGACATGACAAGACCCCGCGGGCCTGGCCCGCGGGGTCATGGTATCGGCTCCCGGCGAATGGCAGCGTCTGGTTACAGCCCCTTCGGCGCGAAGATCCCCGGTGCGTTACGCCAGTAGCCCTGGTAGTCCATGCCGAAGCCGAAGACATAGCGGTCCACCACCTCGAGGCTGCAGTAGTCGGCCTTGAGGTCCGGTACGGCCTTGCGATCGTGTCGCTTGTCGACAAGCACGGCAGTGGAGATGCTGGCGGCACCGGCTTGACGGCAGTAGTCGAGGATAGCGGCCAGGGTCGCCCCTTCATCGAGGATGTCGTCGACGATCACCACATGACGATCCGCCATGGGAATCTCGGGCGAGACGCGCCAGAACAGCTCGCCGCCACGGATGCCGCCGCGGTAGCGGGTCGCATGCAGGTAGTCGACTTCCAGCGGGAACCCGAGCCGGGTCAGCAGATGGCCCGTCGTGATCAAGCCGCCGTTCATCACGCAGTAGAAGACCGGCAGCTTGTCGCCCAGGTCGCGGGCGATCTCCTCGGCCATGCGGTCCAGGGCACGCTCCACCTCTGCCTGGCTGATCAGGCAATCGGCAGAATCCATGACCTCACGCATGTCCGCCAGGGACGGGAGGGAATCGGCATCGAGTTTGGGCATCGGAAGCTCGTCGTGGTTCGAAGTTCAGAGAAACGTCAGTCGGCGGCCATCGCCTCGAGGCGTGCATGCACACGGCGCCACCGGGACAGCGCCCCGAGGGCATCGAGCTCGGGACGGGCGCGCCCGTAGCGCAGCTTGGCAGCACGCTTGCTGGCACGCCCCTCGCAGGCGGCCACGACCTCGAGTGCCGCGGCACGATCGTTGCACACCAGCAACATGTCGCATCCGGCTTCTAGGGCCTGACGAGCTCGCTCGGCGGGCGCGCCGGCGGTACGGGCCCCCGCCATGCTGAGATCGTCGGAGAAGATGGCGCCCTTGAAACCCAGCGACTCGCGAAGCATGCCCAGCCAGGCCGGGGAGAACCCCGCCGGCCGATGATCGAACGCCGGATACACCACATGCGCCGGCATCACGCCCCCCAGGCGAGACGACAGCGCATCGAAGGGTATCAGGTCGCGCTTGCGCAGCGCCTCGAGCGGACGCTCGTCCACCGGCAGCTCGTGGTGGGAATCCGCGGCCACGCCTCCATGGCCGGGAAAGTGCTTTCCCACCGCCGCCATGCCGGCCTCGTTGAGTCCCTCGATGAAGGCACCGGCCAGAGTGGTCACGATCTCGGGATCGCCACCGAAACTGCGATCACCGATCACCGTGGAGTGTCCGGCATCGACGTCGAGCACCGGGGCAAAGCTGAGATCCAACCCGCAGGCTGCCATCTCCATGCCGAGCAGCCAGCCGGTATCCTGACACAGGCGTCGGGCGACTTCGGGCGCGGCCAGATACTCGCGGCCCAACCGCGACATGGCGGGCAGCCGGGTAACTCCCTCGCGCAGGCGCTGAACGCGCCCACCCTCCTGGTCGATAGCCAGCAGCAGGTCCGAACGCACCTCGCGAATCGACCGGCACAGCTCGCGCACCTGGGCGGCATTCTCGACATTGCGGGCGAACAGGATCACGCCGCCAACTGCCGGCTGTACCAGCAGCTCACGCTCCTCGTCACGCAACCGAGGCCCTTCCAGGTCCAGCATCACCGGTCCAAGCGTCTGGGTCATGATCGCCTTCCTGACG
Source organism: Halomonas organivorans (assembly GCF_014192055.1). GTDB lineage: Bacteria > Pseudomonadota > Gammaproteobacteria > Pseudomonadales > Halomonadaceae > Halomonas > Halomonas organivorans. Next base: position 44,896 of record NZ_JACHXM010000016.1, read on the forward strand.
GATGAAGGGGGGCGATTCTAGACCAAAGACACCTGTTGCGACAGCCCACGCCCCCGTCGAACTTCCAGGACCATGGTAGCGCGCTTTCGCACCATGAGCGACGAACGGCGTTGGCATCCTGCCTGACAGGCGTCGGAAAGAGGTGACTCATCGTGGCAGATGCCTGGATCTCAAGTGGGCGAACCAGAGCGCCCTTCACTTCCCGGCCTGTCGTCGCGCGACGCAATGCGCCAGCGTCTCACACCCGTCACCCCGGACAAGCCGGCGTCTGGACCGTAGAATGGACACCGACACTCTTCGTGAATCAGGAGCGCCTCTTGCCCGTCGACTTGCCCTCTCAGCTGCTTTGGCCGCTGGCGGCCTTCATCGGCCTGTGTCTCGGCAGCTTTCTCAACGTGGTGATCACGCGCCTGCCGGTCATGCTGATGCGCGAGTGGCGCGCCGAGGCGCGGGAGGCCCTGGAACTGGAGACCGAGACGACGCCGGCTTTCAACATGGTCACGCCTCGCTCACTGTGTCCGCGCTGCGAGACGCCGATCGCCTGGCACGACAACCTGCCAGTGCTCGGCTGGCTGAAACGACGCGGGCGCTGCGCCCACTGCCACACCCGCATCAGCCCGCAATACCCGCTGGTGGAACTGGCAGGCGCCCTGCTGACCCTGGCGGTGACGGCCCTGTTCGGTCCTACCCTAGAGGGTGTCTTCATCCTCGCCGCGTGCCTGAGCCTCTTGGCCATGGCGGTCATCGACCTGCGCACTCAGCTACTCCCGGACATGCTGACGCTCCCCCTGCTGTGGGCCGGGCTGCTCTATCAGCTACTGTGTCAGCCGCTGCAGTTGCCCAATGCAGTCATCGGCGCCATGGCGGGCTACCTCTCGCTGTGGGGCTTCTATTGGCTGTTCAAGGCGGTGACCGGCAAGGAGGGCATGGGCTACGGCGACTTCAAGCTGTTTGCGGCGCTGGGCGCCTGGCTGGGCTGGATCTATCTGCCACTGGTGCTGATCCTGGCCGCTGGTGCCGGCGCGATCGTCGGGGTGGTAGTCCAACTGGCGGTGCCCCGGCTACGCGGTGCTCCCATGCCCTTTGGTCCCTGGCTCGCCGCAGCCGGCTGGATGGCACTGCTGCTGGGCAAGCCGCTGATGGCGACCTATCTGACCCTGGTGATGTGATATGTCCAATACGACCTTGATCGTCGGCGTCACCGGCGGCATCGCCTCCGGCAAGTCTACCGTCGCCCGCGCCTTCGCTGCGCTGGGCACTCCCTGGGTGGATGCCGACGACGTGGCCCGCGAGGTAGTCGAGCCCGGCGAGCCGGCGCTGATCGCCATCGCCGAACGCTATGGCAAGCGCGTACTGCAGCCCGACGGCAGCCTGGATCGTCGTGCGCTGCGCGAGATCGTGTTCGCCGACCCCAGCGAGCGGCGCTGGCTGGAATCCGTGACCCACCCGCGTATACGCCAGCGGCTGCTGGAGCGGCTGGCCGACTTTCGCACCAGCGACGCCCCCTATGCGTTGCTGGTCTCGCCCCTGCTGTTCGAGTCAGGGCAGCACGAACTCGTCGACCGCGTGCTGGTCATCGACGTGCCGGAGTCGCTGCAGATCCGCCGGACCGCCAGCCGCGATGACGTGGACGAAACACAAGCGCGCGCCATCGTCACCGCCCAGATGCCGCGCGACCGACGCCTGGCCCGCGCCGACGACATCCTCGACAATGACACCGGCCGATCCGGCCTGGCAGCGCGGGTTGCCGAACTGGACCGTCATTACCGGGCGTTGGCGACCGGCGGGCCATGATGTCCGACAGCGCGGGCGATCGCCGCCACGCGCAGCCCTCGGGGAAGTGACGCGGATTTGCCCCCGGGACGCGGATTCGCCATCCTTGTCATCATCGAGAACGCCCCAGCCACCGAGAGACATTGCATGACCCCAGCCGATTCCGACCGCCCCCTCGAGGTCGCCTGCCCTCAGTGCCGCAAGAAGGTCCGCTGGAGCGAGGACAATCCCTACCGCCCCTTCTGCAGCAAGCGATGCCGACTACTCGACCTGGGCGCCTGGGCCGACGAGTCGCATCGAATCGCCGGTGAGCCGTCCATGGACGAGGCCGATATCGACGCCTGGCTGGCCCAGGCAGACCGGGATGGCGGCAGTTGAAGCGATGAACGCCGCCCCCGAATACCGGCTGCTGGCCAGGCTGGAGGCCGCCTATGACACGCTGATCGACGCCAGCGAGGCACTGGCCACCACCTGGCGCAGCGAAGGCGGCGAGGCCTGGGCCTTCGGGGAAGCATGCGCCGATGCCACCTGGCTGCATCGGGCGCTGCTGGACTTCTGGTATCAGGATGGCCAGGACGGCCGCAGCACGCGCAGTCACGTCGGCCTGATCGCCGCAACGCCACCGCTCATGGACGGCGCCCGAGAGGTCAACGCCGCCAAGCGCGCCTTCGCCGATCTGCTCGGCCAGATTCGTGAGGAAGTTCCCAGCCTGCTGCCCGAGGTCAAGGCGGTGCTACCGTTCCGCCATCCCGAGCTGCACGATCACCTGCGCGGCAGTGGCCTGGCACGGTTGCATCTCAAGCAGTGCTGGCGAGCCATTCCCTTGGCCCCGGCACCGGTCGCCCGTGTGAGGCTAGCCTGGTACGCCAGCGGCCGCTCCATCAAGCGCTTGAGCGTACGCGAGGCCGAACAGAAGCTGCTGGCCCTCGACACCGATGCGCCACATGTTCGCATCCAGCTGCGCCAGCTGGCCGGCATTCCCGACGGCGAACCCCTGGCCCAGGTGCAGCAGCAGGCACCGCTGATGCGAGCCAACCTGTTCTTCCTTGATCCCCTGGAGGACGGGCACATACGCCGCGCCATGAACGTGGCGCTACCGCTCTTCATACCGGCAGACGAGGGCCGCCTGCCAAGTCACAACTTGCCACCGCAGCACCCACCCGAGAAACGCACGCGCGCTCGCCGCAGCGACGAACGACTGGAGCAAGAGCCTTTTCTGCCCAGTCTGAGAGTATATCGGTATCGCCACTGAAGCTTTCAGTCATCCGCATCAGGCGATGCGACCGAGCGACTGAAGCGTCTTGAGAAGTTCGCTGACGCTTTCGGCCGGCAAGGCATAATCCGTCATTAAAGTCTTCAAGCGATGCTCGAAGACCTGTTGGCGTGACTGCTCATCGGCCTCCTGCTCTTCGAGAGAGCGTACGGGAGGGCCAGTGGGAATATCCAGTTGATGGTCGGGACTCTCGAGTTCGCGCAGCGCTTCGGCGAAGGCATCGTCGAGTTCACGGAACTTGCGTAACTTCTCACGCTCATCCATGGGCTTTCGGAATTTTTGCTGTTTCATTCGTGACCAGTCGGTTCAAGGCCTCGGCCGGGAAGGAAAAAGCGCTGGCCGTGGCCTGATAAGGAAACCCAACGCAGTATACCTCCATTCTCTTCGCCTGACACCTGTCAGCGGGTGACCCGGCCCCATTATGTGCCGAATCGATCAATGACAAAAGGCAAACTTGCCTTCGACCCCCTTTAACCGGCATAAAGCAAGAATACGATAAGCGTCCATAACAACAAGAATCGGGCCAGACATGGAACACCCGACGATCCCGGCATGAGATCTGGCGGCGCGTCGACCGGATATGCCTCGACAGGCATCAGCAAGGCACGGGTTTATAATGCAGTTCGAGGGGAAGGCCATGTGCCAGGACATGATGCGAGCGGAAATCTGGCTACAGGAAACCCTGGACAGCCAGCAAGGCATCGAAGAACTCGCTACGAGGATGGGATACTCATCGTCGCAGATCAGGCGTCGCTTCAGGAAACGCTTCGGCGTCTCGCCCGGTACTTACCGGGACCAATTGCGTCTGGAAAAAGCGGCTCGCTTGCTGATCCATACACCACAGAACATCAGTCATATTGCCGCGGTCTGCGGTTATCGCAATCACTCGGCCTTCTCGCGCGCCTTCCAGCGCTACTACGGCGACACGCCACGCCACTACCGGCAGCGCCTGCGCTTGACGCTGCAGAGGCAGTGCAGCGACAGCACCACCTTCAGCTACCGGATTCGCGAGCTGCCAAGGCGACAGGCGGTCCTGACGCGACTCTATCATCCGCAACCCCTGGAGAACCTGCATGGCTGGCAGCGCCACACCTGGGGAGCCGAGGATCTGCCTTCGGCGCTCAATCAAGCCTCGCCGCTGGCCGTCTTTCACGATCAGCCGATAGCGGGCGCCCTGCCACGTCTCGATCTCGGCGTAGCAGTCGACGACACCACGTCCCACCTGGCGCTACCGCCAACCTTCCGTCTGCAGAACCTGCCGGCACGACGCCTCGCCTGCATCACTCTGGACAGCACCCAACAGGTCGATTCGGCCGTACTGGATCTGGCATGCCGAAGCCTCGCCGGCAGCGGCGCACCGCTGAACGGGGAGGCGCCACAGCTGCTCCAGGAACACGGCGTGCTTGAGCTGCGCATTCCGCTGCTCTGACACCATGATGCCGCCTCACAGGGCGGCATCATGACGTAAACGGAAACGCCGAAGGTCTCAGTCCTCGGTGCGCACCAGCCAGGACTCGACGGTCTCGGCACCGAACTCGTCCTTCCAGGCTTTCAGGGTCTTCTGATTGCCACCCCGGGTCTCGACCACCTCGCCGGTGTTCGGGTTCTTGTAGATCTTGAGCTTGCGCTTGCGGCGCCCACCGGCGCTGGGAGCCGAGGCCTTGGGCGCCGCCGCGCCGGGCTTCGGGTTGAGCAGCTCTATGACATCATTCGCGCTCTTGTCGAACTCCTTCATGAGTGCCTCGAGCTTGGTCTTGAACTCAAGTTCGGCCTTGAGCCGCTCATCGTTCTCCAGACGCTCGAGCTCATTCTGGAGCTGCTTGAGCTGCTGCTCTTTCTGCATGTAATTGCTGAGTAGTGATGACATCTAACAAATCCTTATTGAACCGTTCGGGAGTGCACCGACATTATTACGCCTATTAGCATATCTCGCAACTCTAAACGAATAAGCCAGCCATCGAGATGCAGTAAAATATAACTTATCTCGATCTCCTAACTATTGTGCGACATCAACTCGAGCAAGTAATTCGCCATACACTTGTGAGCCAACACAAATAGAAAAGGCGCCGCCCATGCGGGCGACGCCTCCGGTCTTGCGTGAGAGCCGGGCCGAAAGCCCGAGAACTCAGTCCTGACCCATCTGCTGCTTGATCAGGTCGCCGATGGTGGTCGGGCCGCCACCGGTATCGACGTCCTGCTCGCGCAGCTTGCTCATGTTGCGGCGAGTATCATCCTGATCCTTGGCCTTGACGGACAGGTTGATCTGGCGGTTCTTGCGATCGACGCCGATGATGCGGGCCTCGACGCTGTCGCCTTCGTTCAGCGCGTTACGAGCGTCTTCGACGCGGTCGGCACTGATCTCGGAGGCCTTGAGCACGGCCACGACATCGGTCGCCAGCTCGACGTGGGCTTCCTTGGCATCGACCTCGACCACGCGGCCGGTGACGATGGAGCCCTTGTCGTTGACGGCCAGGAACTCGGCGACCGGGTCGGTGTCGAGCTGCTTGATGCCCAGCGAGATACGCTCACGCTCCGGATCGATGGACAGGATGACGGCTTCGGCTTCGTCGCCCTTCTTGAAGGAGCGCACGGCCTCTTCGCCGGTCTCGGTCCAGGAGATGTCGGACAGGTGCACCAGGCCGTCGATACCGCCTTCCAGACCGATGAAGATACCGAAGTCGGTGATCGACTTGATGGTACCGGCCACGCGGTCGCCCTTGTTGTACTGGGCGTTGAAGGTTTCCCACGGGTTGGCGGTGCACTGCTTGATGCCCAGGGAGATACGACGACGCTCTTCGTCGATATCCAGCACCATGACGTCCACCTCGTCGCCGACCTGGACGACCTTGGACGGATGGATGTTCTTGTTGGTCCAGTCCATCTCGGACACGTGGACCAGGCCCTCGACACCCTCTTCCAGCTCGGCGAAGCAGCCGTAGTCGGTGAGGTTGGTGACGCGGGCGTGCACCTTGGTGCCTTCCGGGTAACGATCCTTGATGTTGACCCAGGGATCCTCGCCCAGCTGCTTCAGGCCCAGGGAGACACGGTTGCGCTCGCGGTCGAACTTGAGCACCTTGACGGTGACCTCGTCGCCCACGGACACGATCTCGCTCGGATGCTTGATGCGCTTCCAGGCCATGTCGGTGATGTGCAGCAGGCCATCGACGCCGCCCAGGTCGACGAAGGCGCCGTAGTCGGTGAGGTTCTTGACGATACCGACGATCTGCTGGCCTTCCTGCAGGGTGGCGAGCAGGGCTTCACGCTCGGCGCTGTTCTCGGCTTCGAGCACGGCACGACGAGAGACGACCACGTTGTTGCGCTTCGGGTCGAGCTTGATGACCTTGAAGTCAAGTTCCTTGTTCTCGAGGTGCGTGGTGTCGCGCACCGGACGCACGTCGACCAGGGAACCCGGCAGGAAGGCGCGGATGGAATCCACGTCGACGGTGAAGCCGCCCTTGACCTTGCCGTTGATCACGCCCTTGACGATCTCTTCCTTCTCGAAGGCGGCTTCCAGGACCTTCCAGGCCTCGGCGCGCTTGGCCTTCTCGCGAGACAGACGGGTCTCGCCGAAGCCGTCTTCCACGGCTTCCAGGGCGACGTGAACTTCGTCGCCAACGGCAATGGTCAGCTCGCCGTTCTCGTCGCGGAACTGCGCCGCGGGGATCTGACCTTCGGACTTCAGGCCGGCATTGACGGTGACCCAGTCACCCTCGATGTCGACGACGGCAGCCGCGACGATGGCGCCCGGCTCCATGTTGATGTCCTGGAGAGACTGTTCAAACAGTTCAGCAAAGCTTTCGCTCATGATGTTCCTACGTGATCAACGTTGTGCGGCAGGGCCGCTCCTCCGCACCACCAGCGAGTGCGGGCCATTTCAGACTGTCTTCGGGGATGTTGGCGCTGGTTCGACCTGGCCGAGCTCACGGGAAACGGGGTGCTCGACCACGTCATCACATCTTGCCGAAGACGCCGCAAGGGAGTTCAGGTGTCGGAGGCGAGGCCACGCTGGGCCAGCAGTTCCGTCAGCCGATCCACCACTTCCGGTATCGTCAGGCTCGTGGTGTCCAGCTCGACGGCATCTTCGGCCGGTACGAGCGGTGCCACGCTGCGTTGCATATCGCGTGCATCGCGTGCCTGAATCTCCTTTAGAAGACTCGATAGACTAGCATCCACCCCCGCCTCTCGCAACTGGAGCTGGCGCCGCCTGGCGCGTTCCCCGGCACTGGCGGTGAGGAAGATCTTGAGCGGTGCGTCGACGAACACCACGGTGCCCATGTCACGCCCATCGGCCACCAGCCCTGGCGCCTTTCGGAAGTCGCGCTGACGCTTGAGCAACGCCTCGCGCACTGCCGGCTGGGCGGCGACCCGCGAGGCGGCATCGCCGACCTGCTCGGTGCGGATGGTGTGGGTGGCCTCCTCGCCCTCGAGCAGAACGCGCGGCTCGCCATCCTCGGCCAGGAACATCACGTCCAGCGTCTCGGCAATCGCCGCCACGGCCGGCGCGTCGTCCAGCGCCACATCGTGCTTGGTGGCAGCCAGTGCGGTCAGCCGGTAGAGCGCGCCGCTGTCCAGCAGATGCCAACCCAGACGCTCGGCGACCAGCCGACTGATGGTGCCCTTGCCGGCCCCGCCGGGACCGTCGATGGTCAAGACCGGTGCCAGATCGCTCATGACGCCTCCCGCTCTTCCTCGAGGGACAACCCGACGCGGCGAGCCAGAGTCACAAAGCCGGGGAACGACGTGGCCACGTTGGCACAGTCGTCGATGACGATCTCATCGGAGGCGCGAAGCGCCGCCACGCTGAAGGCCATGGCGATGCGGTGGTCGCCCAGGCTATCGATCCGCCCTCCACCGTAGCTCGGGCCATCGCCGCCCTGCCCTTCGGCACGACCGACGATGTCGATGCCATCTTCGTACAGGCGATTTTCCACGCCCAGCACGGCAAGGCCGTCGGCCATGGCCTTGAGACGATCGGACTCCTTGACCCGCAGCTCGGCGGCCTCGCGCAGCCGGGTGGTGCCCTCGGCGTTGGCGGCGGCAACGAACAGCGCGGGAAACTCGTCGATGGCCAGCGGCACCTGGTCGACGGGGATATCGATGCCCTTGAGCGGCGCGTAGCGAATGTGCAGATCGGCCACCGGCTCTCCGCCCACCTCGCGCTGGTTCTCCAGGCGCAGGTCGGCGCCCATCTGCTGAAGGATGTTGATCACCCCGATGCGCGTGGGATTGATGCCGACATGTTCGAGCACAAGGTCGGCCCCTGGAGTGATGGCAGCCGCCACCAGGAAGAAGGTCGCCGACGAGATATCGGAGGGCACGTCGATCGGCGCCGCCGCCAGCTCACCACCGCCTTGCAGCCAGCAGGTATCGCCCTGTCGCTCGACCTTGTAACCGAAGCCGTTGAGCATCCGCTCGGTGTGATCACGAGTCGGTGCCGGCTCGCGCACCCGGGTTTCGCCCTCGGCATAGAGCCCGGCCAGCAGCAGGCAGGACTTTACCTGGGCGCTGGCCATCGGCATGTCGTAGTCGATGCCCTTGAGCGGCTGACCGCCCTTGATCCTGAGCGGCGGGCGCCCGCCTTCGGCGGTCTCGATCACCGCACCCATTTCTCGCAGCGGATCGGCAACCCGCCCCATCGGGCGCTTGGTCAGCGAGACGTCGCCGGTCAGCTCGGTATCGAAGGCCTGTCCGGCCAGCAGGCCGGCGAACAGGCGCATGGCGGTGCCGGCGTTGCCCACGTAGAGCGGCCCGGCCGGCGCCTTGAGGCCGTGCAGGCCGACGCCGTGCACGGTCACGCGACCCTGATGCGGGCCTTCGATCGCCACGCCCATCTCGCGGAACGCCTGCAGGGTGGCCAGGCTGTCCTCGCCCTCCAGGAAGCCGGAGACCTCGGTCACGCCCTCGGCCAGGGCGCCGAGCATGATCGAGCGGTGAGAGATCGACTTGTCGCCGGGCACGCGGATTCGCCCGGACACGCCGCCGCCGGGGCTGACCCGGTAGCGCAGCTGGTCTTGTGCTTGCATCTGATATTCCGCCTGGTAACTGGTCTGGTTAAGCAGGGAATCGAAGTAGTGACGAGCATGGCTGGCGCGATCGAAGGTGGCCAGCATGGCATCGGTATCGCCGCGTTCGACAGCCTCACGCAGCCGGGCCACGCCGTCCTCGAAGTCGTCGAGGGCGTGGAGCACGGCGTCACGGTTGGCCACGAAGATATCGCGCCACATCACCGGGTCGCTGCCGGCGATGCGCGTGAAGTCGCGAAAACCGCCGGCAGCGTAGCGAAAGATCTCGAGCCGCTCGTCCTGCCGGGCCAGGGTGTCCACCAGCGAAAAGGCCAGCAGGTGCGGCAGATGACTGGTGCGGGCCAGCACCTCGTCGTGGCGCTCCACGTCCATCTCCAGCACCTCGGCGCCGGCGGTTTCCCATAGCACCCGCACACGAGCCACGGCATCAGAGTCCGTGCCGGGCTCGGGCGTCAGGATCACCTTGTGCCCGGCATACAGCTCGGGGTTGGCCGCCGCCACGCCGCTCTTCTCGGATCCGGCGATGGGATGGCCGAGCACCAGGTTTGCCGGCAGCTCGCCAAAGGCCGCCACGGCAGCCTCACGAATGGCCCCCTTGGTGCTGCCTACATCGGTGATCACCAGATTCGCAGCGGCTCGTCCCAGCCCCGCAGCGAGCTCGGCCATCACCTCGCGCATGGCCAGCACCGGCACCGCCAGCACCACCAGGTCGACGCCGTCGAGTAGCGACGTTAGACGCGTATCGCCCCGATCGATCAGCCCGAGCTCCACGCCGCGTGCGATCTCCTCGGCGTCGGGATCGCAGGCCAGGATCTCAGCGCGCTTTTCAGCGGCCCCGAAGCCGGCCGTGCGATCTTCAGCGGCCCCGAAGCCGGCCGTGCGATCTTCAGCGGCCCCGAAGCCGGCCGTGCGACCTTCAGCGGCCCCGAAGCCAGCCGTGCGATCTTCAGCGGCCCCGAAGCCGGCCGTGCGACCTTCAGCGGCCCCGAAGCCAGCCGCTCGCAGGGCCGCGGCAAGCGAGCCGCCGATCAGGCCGAGGCCGACGATCAGCACCCGGGATGGCAGGTCCCGCCGAGCCATCTAGAGCACGCCCTGGGGGAAGGAGCCCAGGACCTTGACCTCGGCGGCACGCAGCCGTACTTCCTCGAGCACCGCCGACACCCGCGGCTCGTCGTGATGCCCCTTGAAGTCGATGAAGAACACGTAGTTCCACACGCCGCTGCGCGAGGGACGGGTCTCCAGGCGAGTCAGGTCGATCTGGTGACGATGGAAGGGCTCCAGCAGGTCATGCAGGGCCCCGGGCTGGTTGCGCATGGCGACCACGATGGAGGTCTTGTCCTCGCCGGACATCGGCACGTCCTGGTTGCCGATGATCAGGAAACGCGTGGAGTTGTCCGGACGATCCTCGATCTTCTCGGCGATGCGCGTCAGGTCGTAGAGCTTGGCGGCCATGTCGCCGGCGATGGCGGCGCTGTGCCATTCGGTCTTGACCAGGCGGGCAGCCTCGGCGTTGGAGGAGACCGGCACTCGCTCGGCATGGGGATAGTGCGCGTCCAGCCACTTGCGGCACTGGGCGAACGACTGCGGATGGGAGTAGATCCGCGAGACCTTGTCGCGCCGGGTGGTGTCGGCCACCAGCAGGTGATGATGGATGCGCAGCACCACCTCTCCGCAGATGCTCAGCCCGGAATCCATGAAGGAGTCCAAGGTGTGGTTGATCACACCCTCGGTGGAATTCTCCACCGGCACCACGCCATAGTTGACGGCGCCCGCCTCCACCTCGCGGAACACCTCGTCGATGGCGGCCATGGGCAGGCTGACCGCACTCTCGCCAAAGTGCTTGAGCGCCGCCTGCTGGGTAAAGGTGCCCTCGGGGCCCAGATAGGCGACCTTGACCGGCTGCTCCAGGGCCAGGCAGGCAGACATGATCTCACGGAACAGTCGAGCCATTTCCTCGCCGTCGAGGGGGCCCGGGTTGAGCTCCATGATCCGTCGCAGGACCTGAGCCTCGCGTTCGGGCCGGTAGAACACGGCCTGAGGGTCTTCCTGGGTCTTGATCTCGGCCACGCGACGGGCGCACTCTGCGCGCTCGCTGATCAACCGCAGGATATCGCTGTCCAGCTCGTCGATACGCTGTCGCAGCGTCTCGAGATTGATGGGGGCATCACTCATTGGTGGTTCCCTGAATTGTGAAAAGCCGTAGGCCGTAAGCCGTAAGCCGTGCTGCTGTTGCCCGGTCTGGCTGGGGCAATGGTTCTTCTTACAGCTTAAAGCTTACAGCTTATGGCTCCCCGAGGCGTTAACCCCGCCGCCGCTCGAAATCGCCCATGAAGTCGATCAGCGCATCCACGCCTGCCTCGGGCACCGCATTGTAGAGGCTGGCACGCATGCCGCCGACGCTGCGATGGCCCTTGAGGTTCAAGAGGCCCGCCTGCTCGGCCTCCGCCAGGAACGGCTTGTCGAGGCGGTCGTCGGCCAGCACGAAGGGCACGTTCATCCGTGAACGGTTGCGCGGCGTGATCGGGTTCGAATACAGGCCGCTGCCGTCGATGGCGGCATAGAGCTTCTCGGACTTGCGCGTGTTGAGAGCATCCATGGCCACCAGGCCTCCGATGTCATCCTTGAGCCACTGGAACACCAGCCCGGCCAGGTACCAGCCGTAGGTGGCCGGCGTGTTGACCATCGAGCCAGCTTCGGCCAGGGCCTTGTAGCCCATCAGGCTCGGCATCTCGGCACAGGCACGGTCGAGCAGGTCGTCGCGCACGATCACCAGCGTCAGGCCAGCCGGGCCGATGTTCTTCTGGGCACCGGCATAGATGACGCCAAACCGTGAGACATCGATCGGGCCGGACAGAATGCTCGACGACATGTCGCACACCAATGGAACCTCGGCGCCATCCGCGCGCACGGCCTCGGGAATGTAGTCGAACTCGAGCCCGCCGATGGTCTCGTTGGCGGTGTAGTGCAGGTAGGCGGCGTCATCGGCCAGGGCGATATCGGCCTGGCGCGGTGCGGCGCTATGGCCGCTCGCCTCGCTGGACGCCACCACCGGAGCGGCACCGAACAGATGGCGCGCCTCGGCAATGGCCTTCTTGCCCCAGATGCCGGTATGCAGGAAGTTGGCACTGCCGCCTTTCCCGAGCAGGTTGTAGGGCACGGCGGCGAACTGCATCGTCGCACCACCCTGGGTGAACAGCACCCGATAGTTGTCGGGAATCGCCAGCAGCTCACGCAGGTCGCGCTCGGCCTGCTCGGCAATGGCCACGAACTCGGGGGAGCGGTGGCTCATTTCCATTACCGAGAGACCGCGCCCCTGGTAATCCAGCAGCTCGTCGCGGGCGCGCTCCAGGACCGGCTGCGGCAAGGCGGCCGGACCGGCGCAGAAGTTGAAATGGCGTGTCATCAGCGTCGTCGTTCCGTTATGTATTACTGGTCATCGTCCGCGGCAGGCGGCTCACTGCCGGCCTCTCCGTCGGCGGCTTCAAGGGCTTCGCCCTCTTCACCCTCTTCGCCCTCGACAGACGTCGCCTCATCCTCGGGCTCGTCGATGCGCACCGTCTTGACCAGCGCTTCTCCCTCGCCCAGGCGAATCAACATCACGCCCTGGGTGTTGCGCGAACTGATCGACACTTCGTCGACGCGGGTCCGCACCAGGGTGCCGCGGTCGGTGATCAGCATCATCTCGTCGGCGCCGTAGACCTGCATCGCGGCCACCAGGGCACCGTTGCGCTCACTGGTCTGCATGGCGATCACGCCCTGGCCGCCGCGCCCGCGCAGCGGGAACTCCTCGAGGCGGGTGCGCTTGCCGTAGCCGTTCTCGCTGGCGGTGAGGATGTAGATCTGGCCACCGTTGCCCTGATGCTCTTCGGCACTCTCGGCATCGTCGCCTTCGCTTTCGGCGTCGATCAGCTGGCTCTGGGGGATGATCAGGCTGATCACCTCGGCATCGTCCAGCAGTTTCATGCCGCGCACGCCGCGGGCAGTCCGCCCCATGGCACGCACATTGCCTTCCTCGAAGCGGATGGCCTTGCCGTTGGAGGACAGCAGCATGGCATGATCCGAGCCACTGGTGATGGCCGCACCGACCAGGCGATCCCCCTCCTCGAGCTCGATGGCGATCAGCCCCACGCTGCGCGGCCGGGAGAATTGTTCCAGGCTGGTGCGCTTGACCGTGCCCTTGGCGGTAGCGAAGAAGATATAGCTGTTCGGATCGTAATCGCGCACCGGCAGGATGGCGTTGATCGACTCGCCCTCGTCCAGCGGCAGCAGGTTGACCAGCGGCTTGCCCCGCGAGCCACGGCTGGCGGATGGCATTTCATAGACCTTGAGCCAGTACACCTTGCCGCGGTTGGAGAACAGCAGCACGGTATCGTGCGTCGAGGCCACCAGCAGGTGCTCGATGACGTCTTCGTCCTTCATCGCCGTGGCCGACTTGCCGCGCCCACCGCGACGCTGGGCCTGGTAGTCGGAGAGCGGCTGGGTCTTGGCATAGCCGGAGCGGGACACCGTGACCACCATGTCTTCCTCGGCGATCAGATCCTCGATCGACAGATCGAGATGGCTAGCCTGGATCTCGGTGCGCCGCACATCGCCGAACTGGTCGCGCACCGCGGTCAGCTCCTCGCGAATCACTTCCAGCAGGCGATCGGCGCTGGCCAGGATCTCGGTGAGCTCGGCGATCTTCTCGAGAATGCTCAGGTACTCGTCGAGCAGCTTCTCGGTCTCCAGCCCGGTGAGGCGATGCAGACGCAGTTCGAGAATAGCCTGGGCCTGGGCCGGCGAGAGGCGGTACTGGGAAGCGTCCTGGCTGAGGCCGAAGCCCTCCTCCAGGTCCTCGGGCTTGCAGGAGTGGGCCCCGGCCCGCTCGAGCATGCCGGTGACCTGGCCCGGCGACCAGTTGCGGTCGAGCAGCTTCTCCTTGGCCTCGGACGCGTTCGGCGAGGCCTTGATCAGCTCGATCACCTCGTCGATGTTGGAGATGGCCACGGTCAGGCCTTCGAGGATGTGGCCGCGTTCGCGGGCCTTCTTCAGCTCGTAGAGGGTGCGCCGGGTCACCACCTCGCGACGGTGACGGATGAACGCCTCGAGCACCTCCTTGAGGTTCAGCGTGCGCGGCTCGCCGCTTTCCAGGGCCACCATGTTGATGCCGAAGACGTTCTGCAGCTGCGTCTGGGCGAACAGGTTGTTGACCACCACCTCGCCGGACTCGCCGCGCTTGACCTCGATGACGACGCGCAGGCCGTCCTTGTCGGACTCGTCGCGCAGCTCGGCGATGCCGTCGATGCGCTTGTCCTTGACCAGCTCGGCGATCTTCTCGATCAGCCGCGCCTTGTTCACCTGGTACGGCAGCTCGGTGACGATGATGTGGTCGCGGCCGGTCTTTTCGTCGTGCTCGATGGTGTGCTTGGCACGCACGTAGATGCGCCCACGGCCGGTGCGATAGGCCTCGAGGATACCGGCGCGACCGTTGATGATGCCGCCGGTGGGGAAGTCCGGACCGGGGATGTACTCCATCAGGTCGTCGACCGACAGGGTGTAGTCGTCGATCAGCGCCAGGCAGCCGTCGATCACTTCCACCATATTGTGCGGCGGGATGTTGGTGGCCATGCCCACCGCGATACCCGAGGAGCCGTTGACCAGCAGATTGGGCACCTTGGTGGGCAGCACGTCGGGAATACGCTCGGTGCCGTCGTAGTTGTCGACCCAGTCGACGGTGTCCTTCTCCAGGTCAGCCATCAGCTCATGGGCGAGCCGGGCCATGCGCACCTCGGTGTAACGCATCGCCGCGGCGTTGTCGCCGTCGATGGAGCCGAAGTTGCCCTGGCCGTCGACCAGCACGTGGCGCATGGAAAAATCCTGGGCCATGCGCACGATGGTGTCGTAGACGGCGCTGTCGCCGTGAGGATGGTACTTACCGATGACATCGCCGACGACACGCGCCGACTTCTTGTACGGCTTGTTCCAGTCGTTGTTCAGCTCGTGCATGGCATAGAGCACGCGCCGGTGGACCGGTTTCAAGCCATCGCGCACGTCGGGCAGCGCACGGCCGATGATCACGCTCATCGCGTAATCGAGGTACGACTGCTTGAGTTCGTCCTCGATGTTGACTGGCAGAATCTCTCTGGCGATGTCACCCATGGGTCGTCGAATCCTTTGCACTGCAAGAGGTTGGCGCGCCGCCTGGCCGTGAGGGGACGCGCCATATCAGCCCAGCATCATACCACTGTGGGCGCCGCAAAGCAGCGATAAGGAACCACCGATGGCACCGCCAGCGCGGCGCAAGGCAAGCCACCACTCCCCCCCGTCAAGCACCCGCGACGATTCGGGCTAGGCGTCGGACGCCTCCTGGACGACCAGCGGCGCCATGGCATCGCGCAGCGCACCGTCGATGGTGACCGCCTTGTTGGCGGCCACGTCCAGCAGCACGAAGGTGAGATCGGCACTGGCCACCGTCTTGCCATCGCGGGCCCGGCGGATGTCCTGATGCATGCGCGCGCTACGACTGCCGAGCTCGGCCAGCCCGGTGACCACCTCCAGGTCCTCGCCGGCCACCGCCGCCCGTCGATAGTCGATGTTCAGGTTGACGGCGACGAAGGCCACCTCGCCGCCCTGGATGATCTCGGCCAGTGCAGGGCGCTCGTCGAAATACGCCCAGCGCCCCTCCTCGAGGAACTCCAGGTAGCGGGCATTGTTGACGTGGCCGTAGCCATCGAGGTGGTAGCCACGCACGCGCAGCGAGACGCTGGAAAGCCGGGCATCCATGATGGGAACTCCTGATCGAGCGTGAAATGAACCCTCGATTCTAGCCAGACGCGCCGCCCGGATTCAAACAGCAGTTTGAATCCGGGCGTTCCCGGGATGCTGGCACCCCCGTGCCCCATTCGCCATAATGTGCGTCCTTTTCGCCCAGGGAACGCTTCATACATGTGGTTCAAGCACTTGCACCTCTATCGCCTGCACGACGCCCCCACGCTGGACACTACCCTCCTCGAGGAGGCACTGGGCCAACAGGCGTTTCGTCCACTGGGCGGCAGTGAAGCGCGCCGGCTGGGCTGGTGCCCGCCCGCCGGCCGGGCCGGCACCCAGCTGCTGCACGAACTGCAAGGGCAACGCCTGATCACCGCCCTGCGCCAGGAGCGCCTGCTACCGGCTGCCGTGGTCAAGGAGGAGCTGGAGGAGCGCGTCGACGCCATCGAGACCCAGGAAGGCCGCAAGCTGCGCCGCCAGGAGAAGCTAACGCTCAAGGAGCAGGTCTACGAAGAGCTGCTGCCCCGAGCCTTCGTGCGCAGCCAGAAAGTGGATCTGTGGTGGGACAGCCGTCGCTCGCTGATCGCCGTCAACGCCAGCAGCCGCAAGCGCGCCGAAGAGATCCTCGACCTGCTTCGCGAGACGCTGGGCAGCCTAAAGGTCACGCCGCTGGCCAGCCAGACCCTGCCCATGCGCGCCATGACCACCTGGCTTGGCGACCCCGGCACCCGGCCCGTGGACCTGGTGCTGGGCGACCAGGTCGAACTCAAGGCCAAGGGCGATGACGGCGTGCTGCGCGCACGCCAGGTCGATCTCGACAGCGACGAGATTCAACAGCTCCTCGAAGGCGACCGGCAGGCCAGCAAATTGGCGCTGGGCCTGGAGGGACGGCTGTCGTTCGTGCTCCACGACGACCTGGCGGTAAAGTCGATCCGGTTCGACGACGCCCTGGTCGACGAAGCCTCCCAGGCCGACGATGGCGATGATGCCCTGGTGCGCCTGGAGACCGATTTCCTGCTGATGACCCAGGCACTAGCCGACGGCATCGAGCGCCTGCTGGCCTGGCTGGGCGGCGAAGCCCAGGCCGGCCAGGCCACCCCCACCGCTTGACCAATACGGCCGCGCTCATGACAACCATGCATACTGAAGACGCCTCAGATCCGTGGGCCGAGATTCGCCCCTATCACGACCACGAAGTGGCCGAGGTGCTGGCCCGACTGGCCAAGGATCCGGAACTGCTGGATGCCCTGACCCGCTTTCGGCTGCCCCGGCTGGCCAAATGGATGCCCCGCCTGTCGCGGGCCATTGCCAGCGCCGCGGTGCGCCGCGAAGTGCGCGACGTCACCACCATCCGCGACTTCCAGGCTCGCATCGCCGGTTACATGCAGCGGATGCTGCGCAGCTCGACCAGCGATTTTCGCGTCGATGGCCTCGAACAGCTCGCCCCCGATACCGCCTACCTGTTCATCGGCAACCATCGCGACATCTCGCTGGACCCGGCCTTCGTCAACTATGCGCTCTACCTGGCCAAGCGCGACACCGTGCGCATCGCCATCGGCGACAACCTGCTGCAGAAACCCTATGTCACCGATCTGATGCGGCTCAACAAGAGCTTTATCGTGCCACGCAGCGCCCGCGGCAAGCGGGCCATGCTGGCCGCCTATCAGAAGTTATCCGCCTATATTCGCCATTCGATCACCGTCGACAATCACTCGATCTGGATGGCTCAGCGCGAGGGGCGCGCCAAGGACGGCATCGATCGCACCGACCCGGCGATTCTCAAGATGCTGACCATGTCGCGCCGCGCCGAGGACCGCAGCACCGGCATCGGCGAGGCGATCGCCGAGCTGCGCGTCGTGCCGGTATCGATCAGCTACGAGTACGATCCCTGCGACATCCAGAAGGCTCGGGAGCTGCGCGCGGTGCACACCAGCGGCGCCTACGACAAGAGCGAGTTCGAGGACATCCGCTCGATCGTTGCCGGCATTACCGGCCAGAAGGGCCGCGTGCACCTGCGCTTCGGTACGCCGCTCACGTCGGACTTCGACACTCCCGACGCGGTGGCGGCGGAGATCGACCGCCAGGTACTTGGTGGCTATCACCTCTTCCCCAGCCACTACCTGGCGCTCGAGGCCCTGGGTGATGCGCCGGAGCTGCTCGACCTGAGCGAGGTCACCGATGCCGATCGCGCCCGCTTCCAGGCACGACTCGCCGAGGTGCCGGCGGAATTGCGTGACTGGTGGCTGGCCCAGTACGCCAATCCGGTTCGGAATGTCAAAGGGGCCAAAAGTGAGGCGTGACGCAGCATGAAGCGCCAGGTCGTCGATGCAAGACGGCTGCCGAGGTGACGCCACGGGCAGGCGAATAGGCGCGATCCCACGGACACGGCGGGAGGAACGAGGATGACGGAGCGAGCCGCTCAGACGCGTGAGGCACACAAGGCCACCTTGATCGGCGCCGGAGTGGATTTCCTGGTCGGCATGGCCAAGCTGGTCACCGGC
Source organism: Halomonas organivorans (assembly GCF_014192055.1). Classification (GTDB taxonomy): domain Bacteria; phylum Pseudomonadota; class Gammaproteobacteria; order Pseudomonadales; family Halomonadaceae; genus Halomonas; species Halomonas organivorans. The sequence continues at coordinate 63,213 of NZ_JACHXM010000016.1, forward strand.
AGCCTGGTCGGCTCCGCGGCCCTGATCGCCGACGGCATCCACTCCTTTTCGGACATCGTGACCGACGTCTTCGTGGTGGCGGCCACGCATTTCGGTCGCCAGGCCCCCGATCGGGATCACCCCTACGGCCATGGCCGCATCGAGACCCTGGCGACGCTCTGGCTCGGCGGCGTGCTGATCTTCGTGGCCGGCGCCATCGCCTGGGCGAGCCTCGGCCGCCTGTACGCCGGCGACCCGGTTCCCGCCCCCGGCGGCTGGGCCATTGCCATCGCCGCGATTGCCCTGCTGGCCAAGGAAGGCATCTATCACTACACGATGCGTGTCGCGCGGCGCATCGAGTCTCGCCTGCTGGAGGCAAACGCCTGGCACTCCCGCTCGGATGCCCTCTCCACCCTGGTGGTATTGATCGGCCTGCTGGCGGCCCAGTTCGGCTTCGGCTGGATGGATGCCGTGGCCGCCGTCGTGGTGGGGATCATGGTCGGCCAGGTCGGCGGGCGGCTGCTCTGGGAGTCCAGCCAGGAGCTGATCGACACCGCCTTGCCGGCGGAGGATCAGGCGCTGCTGAAGGAGACCGCCGAGACCGTGCCCGGGGTGCGCGGCGTCCATGAACTTCGCACCCGCCGGGTCGCCGGCGATGCGCTCCTCGACCTGCACATCGTGGTGCCGCCACGGGTCACCGTCTCGGAGGCGCATGAGATCGGCAATGCAGTCAGCCGCCGGCTGCGCGAGGCCATGCCCAGCCTGGCCGATGTGACCTTCCATATCGATCCCGAGGACGACGAAGGCCAGACCGCGCATAGCCGGCGCCCCGGCCTGCCGCTGCGCGACGATGTCGAGGCACTGCTCGATGCCGCCTGGCACGCGTTGCCGGCCTGGCGCGCCCGCGTCGACCTCGATCTTCACTACCTGGACGATCGCATCGACGTGGCCCTCTATCACGCTCCGCTGTCCGAGGACCTCGACCCGGACACCGCCGCGGCCGATCTGCGCCGTGCTGCCGGGGATCTCGCGTGGATGGGTCGACTGCGGCTGTGGCAGGGACCGGGACGAGGCTAGTGTCCTTGCAATGCATAGCCGCCAGACGCCCCCTGGGCCGCCTGGCGGCATGCCTCCTCTTCGCCATCGCCCTGCCGCATCGCTGCACCTTGCCTGCGACCCCATGGACTCGCTACCTGCTCGGCACACCGACGAAACAGGGTTTTCACGATCTCATCGCCTCGCACTGGCGTTTGCCGAGACCTAAGCTTTAGCCATTGCTCATCCACTGGCAGGACGGCATGCCCGATCGTTCTCGTTTTCGCCCGGCCTCGCCCGATCGCCGACGGTGCCTAGCCCTGCTGGGCGGCATGCTGATCGCCGGCGCACTGGGCCTGCCATCGAGCGGGCTGCAGGCCAGTCTGGACCGGGTCCGCCTGCGACAAAGCATGCGCCGGGAGTTCGGATCCGACGGCCTCTCGGTGCTCGAGGAGTGGCTGAACCTGCTGGAGCGACTGCGGCGCGCGGCACGCGACACCCAACTGCATGATGTCAACGATTTCATCAATCGCCGCGTACGCTGGCTCGACGATGATCGCGCCTGGCACCAGGAGGATTTCTGGGCCACGCCACTGGAGACGCTGGGCCGTGGCGCCGGCGACTGCGAAGACTTCACCATTGCCAAGTACGTCAGCCTTCGCGAGCTTGAGATCCCCGAGGCCATGCTGCGCCTGATCTACGTCAAGGCAAGAATCGGACGCAGCCGCATCACCCAGGCGCACATGGTGCTCGGCTATTACGTTTCGCCCAGCACCGAGCCGCTGGTGCTGGACAATCTGGTGACGACGATAGAGCCCGCCGGCGAGCGCATCGACCTCGAGCCCTTGTTCAGCTTCAACGGCAGTGGACTCTGGGCCACCGGATCGCCCCGCTCACACGGCGACCCCACGGCACGCCTGTCGCGCTGGCGAAGCGCCATCGACCGCATGCGACAGCAGGGTTTCATCCAGGGGGGATAACAGATGTCACTCATCAAGCAGCTTTGGCTGATCATCGTGGGACTCGTGCTGCTGTCCTTCGGCGCCAGCCTGTTCATCGGCGTGACGACGAGCCGTGCCTATATCGAGCAGGAAGTCCGCATCAAGAACGCCGATAACGCCAATGCCCTGGCATTGACCCTGACCCAGATGCCCAAGGATGCCGTGACCATCGAACTGCTTATCGCCGCCCAGTTCGATACCGGATACTACCGACGCATCGAGCTGCGCAGCCCCGACGGCGAGATCATCGAATCACGCCGGGCCAGTGATGCCATCGGCGATGTACCGGCATGGTTCGTGAGCCTGGTCGACTTCGATGTCGCACCCGGCGTCGCCATGGTCCAGGACGGCTGGCAACAGTTCGGCACCCTGAGCGTGGAGAGCCAGCATAGCTACGCCTATCGCTCGCTGTGGCGCAGCACCTGGAGGCTCGCGGGCTGGTTCACGCTGGCCGGCCTGGCCAGCCTGCTCCTGGGCGGTTTGCTGGTACGGAGCATCCGCCAACCGCTGCATCGTGTCGTGGAGCAGGCCAGGAATATCGGCATGCGCCGATTCACCACGTCCAGGGTGCCACGCACCAGGGAACTGGGCGAGGTCGTCGAAGCCATGAACCAGCTGGCCGGTGACGTGGGCGACATGCTCGGCCGCGAGAGCCAACAGCTCGACAGCCTGCGTCGTCGTCTCCAGCATGATGCCGTCACCGGAGCACTGAACCGGGACGCCTTCCTGGCGCAGCTACAGATTCACCTGGAGAGCCAGGACTTCCGCGCCAGCGGCTGTCTTGCCCTGGTGCGCGTGGGCCGGCTCGGGCAGCTCAATGAAACGCTCGGCCATGACAATACGGATGCGCTGCTGCGCGAACTCGCCGATTCACTCGGGCAGTTGGCCCAGGTGCATGGCAGCGGCCTGGTCGGACGCCTCAACGGCAGCGACTTCGCGCTGCTCCTGGCGGGCCTCGACGACCGCGAATTCGTCCAACGGGAGCTGACCGCTCGTCTCGACGCCCTGGCCGGATCGAGAGAGGCCCCCATCGCCCTGCACGGTGCCATCGATCACTATGTTCAGGGCGATCGTCGCCGCGAGCTCCTGTCCGGCCTCGACGGCGCCCTGTCGCAAATCGAAAGGGACGCTCAGCAGGGCCTGACGGTCGTTGACGACGACCGACCGAAGAGCCTGTTCACCACCCATGCCGAATGGCGCGAGGCGCTGCAGACCGCCATTCGGGAAGGCGTCCAACTGGCGCACTATCCGGTACTCGATCCGCAAGGCAAGCTCCTGCACTACGAGTGCCCTTCCCGACTGCGCCTTCGGCAACGGTGGCAACCGGCCGGCACCTTCATCCCCTGGGTATCGCGACTGGGGCTCGACGTGGCGCTGGACCTGGCCGTCGTCGATGCCGCCCTGCAGAACATCGCCCATCGTCACCAGGCCACGGCCATCAACCTCTCGCCCGCGTCGATCCGCGACGGTCGCTTCGTGCTCGAGCTGCACGCCCGGCTTGGCATCCGCCCGGAGGCCTCGCGACAGCTGTGGCTGGAACTACCCGGCCAGTTGATCATCCAGGAACTCGACGGCTTCCGCAGCCTCTGCCGGGAGCTGAGACCGATGGGCTGTCAGTTGGGGTTGAAGAACGTCGGCGCCGAATTCACCCATCTCGCCGACCTGCACGATCTGGGCCTGGCCTTCCTCAAGATCGACAGCAGCCTGGTCAAGGGCGTGCAGGAGACCCATGAGCGGCAGACCATCCTGCGCGGCATGGCCACCCTCTGTCACTCGCTGGGCATCCTCGCCGTGGCCGAAGGCGTCGAGACCCAAGACGAGACCCACGTCCTCTTTCAACTGGGGTTCGACGGCGTCACCGGGCCGGGCGTCAATCGGCTCGATACCTTCCTGCCGCCATCAGACTCGTGAGCGACCGCACTGGAGCTTCGACCAAAACATGGTATCGTCGGCGGAAATGCAGCCCGGCCCGTATCAAGGAGAACGGCATGTCCTCATCGGAAATCCAAAAGACTCGCGTCATCAATGAACTACGCAGCTTCATCAAGAAACTGCTGCAAGATCCCAAGATCCTGGAACAGTCCCTGACGATCGCCCGGGAACGCCTCGGCGAGGGCGACCAGACGGACGTCATGGCGCGCATCGCCAACGAGATATCCGATACCACCAGCGTGCATATCCCGGAAGACCCCAAGGAACACTCGGAGGCCGATCGCCTGTTCCTTGAACTGCTCAAGGAAGTGGTCAGGGAAGAGCAGGCCCTCTACTGACCCAGCCCCCTCTCTCGAACCACTCGGGGAGGCGAAGCGCTTCGCGGCATCGCCGCCTCCCCATTGACTGCGCCCGGCCGCGGCAGCTGATATAATGCCGCGACACTTTTTCAACGCCGCCCCGCATGCTCTACCTGCTCAAACTCCATCCCGAAATCACCATCAAATCCCGTTCGGTGCGTCAGCAGATGACGCGCTGCCTGACGGCCAATATCCGCAACACCCTGCGCCGCCTCGATCAGGGCGTGAGGGTCAAGGATCAATGGGACGCCATCCGTGTTCGCCTGCCCGAGGGGCTCGCCGACGAGACCACGGCCGCCATCGAGGATAGCCTGACGCGCATCCCCGGCATCCAGCAGATCCTCGCTACCGAGGAAGTCCGTTTCGACTCGCTGGAGCAGGCCGCCGAGCACATCGTGCCGCTGTGGAGCCCGGCGATCGCCGGTCGCAGCTTTCGCGTCCAGGCCAAGCGCCGCGGCGAACATGACTTCACCTCGGCAGACATCGAGCGCTATCTGGGCGGCAAGCTGCTCGAGGCGTCGCCGACGGCTCGCGTCAATCTCAAGCACGCCGAGGTCGTGGTGCCGGTGGAGCTCAATGATCGTCGCCTTCAGGTGATCAGGGCTCGCTGGAAGGGGCTCGGTGGCTACCCGCTGGGCGTGCAGGGCCAGGCGCTGTCGCTGATCTCGGGCGGCTTCGACTCGCCGGTGGCGACCTGGAAGATGATCCGGCGGGGCGTCAAGACGCACTTCCTGTTCTTCAACCTGGGCGGGCCGGCCCACGAGGCCGGGGTGCGCGACGTCAGCCACCACGTGTGGGAACGCTACGGCGTGTCACACAAGGTCAAGTTCGTCTCGGTACCCTTCGAGGGCGTGGTCGCCGAAATCCTGCGTTCGATCCCCGACGGCCTGATGGGGGTGGTGCTCAAGCGCATGATGATGCGTGTCGCCGGGCGGATGGCAGAACGCCTGCGGATACCGGCGCTGGTCACCGGGGACGCCATCGCCCAGGTATCCAGCCAGACCCTCAGCAACCTGGCGGTGATCGACGACGCCAGCACCCTGCCGATCCTGAGGCCGGTGCTGACCGACGACAAGCAGGACATCATCGACCGGGCAAGGATGATCGGCACGGCCAGATTCGCCGAGTCCATGCCCGAGTACTGCGGGGTCATTTCGCGCCGCCCGCACAACAAGGCTCCGCTGGGCGACGTGCACGCCGCCGAGGCCGAGTTCGACGAGCGGGTGCTGGAAGAAGCCATCCAGGCCACCGAGGTCATGCGCATCGACCAGGTGCTCGAGCGAGAGGCCCCGCTTCCCGAGGTAATGACGGTCGACTCGCCGGAAGCGCTGGGACACCTGGATGCTCCCTGCGTGATCGACATCCGCCGCGCCGACGAGCAGGAAGCGGCTCCCCTTGCGCTGCCGCGCATTCCGCTGATCCATATCCCCTTCTACGAACTTCAGGACCAGGCGGCCGACCTCCCCGCCGACAAGCAGTACCTGCTGTACTGCGACCAGGGCGTGATGAGCCGCATGCAGGCCCTGCACCTGGCCGACCGAGGCCTGCGCCACTTCGGCGTCTATCGGCACTCGCCCACGCGCTGAAGCGTCGCCCTGCCAGCCGATCGAGGACCCCATGAGGCCCGACGCGCCGCCGCAGAGCGTGCCGTCGGCCCCAGGGCACTAGTCGAGGGGAGAGGCATCGCCGCTCGCCGCGAAGTGAATCGCCAGCCAGCGGGTCTCGATGTCCGGGGCCGTCCATGTCACCCGGTGGCGCCGATGGGCCGCAATGGTCAGATGGTCCCCCGGCCCCAGCGACACTTCCCTCGCTTCATCCTCGAAGGCCAGCCTCGCCTGCCCCGTCAGCACCACCACCCACTCGTCCAGGGCCTGGTCATACCAGCCCTGTTCCGGCGATGCCTGCCCTCGGGACACGATGAGTTCGACCCGCAGGCGATCCGCCTCCAGCAGGGTCTCGAAGTGCTCCCGGTCCATGTCCACGGGCAGGAAGCGCAACAGGTTGATCATCGCTAGCCTCTTCCCATCCGGCGCTGGCGACAACCCAACGGGCACGCCCCCTACTGACAGGGCACCACCTTGCGCTGGGTGCTCAAGGCCCAGAGTTTCTGGCCGTCGGGCGTGTCACCCTGTTCGCTCCAGGTCTCGGTGATCTCGAGACAGTAGGAGCCCAGGCTTTCGACGGTGACCTGGGGGTCGGCAGGGCGCTGGTTGCCGATCCGCATGATGTCGGGGTTCTCACTGGTATAGTTCGGGGCGATGGCGCCGCCGCTGCAGCCGGCCAACAGCGCAATGAGCCCCATCCACAGGGGAGTGCGATAACGGGACATGGCGTCTTGTCTCCATGGAACGCCGGGTGCCGGGAGGATCGCCAGCCACCGCGAGGCGAGGCCCCGTCCCCGGACCGTGACGGGATGCGCGGCTCACGGGCCGCTATTGCCAGCTTAGCCTCCGCACGACGACCGGGCGAGGCCGAACGGGTGCAGGCGACGCCGAAGATGCTACAATCTGGTGCCTGATTTCACGGACATTTCGCATGGCGGCCTCGACTTCGCCCAGGCGTCGAGTCGGCCGCCGTGTTCCACGCTTACGGGAACCTCAGAGCCACCATGTCGAACACCGCCCCGCGCAAGATCCTGGTCACCAGCGCCCTGCCCTACGCCAATGGCGCCATTCACCTGGGCCACCTGCTGGAGTACATCCAGACCGACATCTGGGTGCGCTTCCAGAAGAGCCGTGGCCACGATTGCCACTACGTCTGTGCCGACGATGCCCACGGCACCGCCATCATGCTGCGCGCCGAGCAGGAGGGCATCACCTCACAGGCGCTGATCGACCGCGTCAGCCAGGAGCACCAGCAAGACTTCGCGCGCTTCGGCGTGGCCTTCGACAACTACCATTCGACCCACTCCGAGGAAAATCGCCACTTCAGCGAGCTGATCTATACCCGGCTGCGCGACAAGGGCCATATCGCCACCCGCGATATCGAACAGATGTACGATCCGGTCAAGGGCCTGTTCCTGGCCGACCGCTTCATCAAGGGCACCTGCCCGAAGTGCAAGACCGACGACCAGTACGGCGATAACTGCGAAGCCTGTGGCGCCACTTACACGCCGGCCGAGCTGATCGATCCCGTTTCCGCCATCTCAGGGGCCACCCCCGAGGTCAGGACTTCCACCCACTACTTCTTCAAGCTGCCCGACTTCGCGCGCTTCCTGCAGGGCTGGATCAGCGACGACCATGTCCAGCCCCAGATCCGCAACAAGCTGATGGAGTGGTTCGAGTCCGGCTTCAACGAGTGGGACATCTCCCGCGATGCGCCCTACTTCGGCTTCGAGATCCCCGATGCCCCGGGCAAGTACTTCTACGTGTGGCTGGACGCGCCGATCGGCTACCTGGCCAGCTTCAAGAACCTCTGCGACCGCGAAGGCATCGACTTCGACGCCTACTGGCGCGAGGGCTCGGACGCCGAGGTCTACCACTTCATCGGCAAGGACATCGTCTACTTCCACGCGCTGTTCTGGCCGGCGATGCTGCACGGAGCCGAGCTGCGCACGCCCACCGCGGTGAACTGTCACGGCTTCGTCACCGTCAACGGCGCCAAGATGTCCAAGTCCCGCGGGACCTTCATCAAGGCCGCGACCTACGCCGAGCAGCTGAATCCCGAGTACCTGCGCTACTACTTCGCCGCCAAGCTGACTTCCGGCGTCGACGACCTGGATCTCAACCTCGAGGACTTCGCCCAGCGCGTCAATGCCGACCTGGTCGGCAAGGTGGTCAACATCGCCAGCCGCTGTGCGGGCTTCATCAAGAAGCTCGGCGGAGGACGGCTCTCGACCCACTGCGCCGAGCCGTCGCTGGTCGCCCGCTTCGTGGCCGCCGGCGACGAGATCGCCGAGCACTTCGAGGCCCGAGAGTTCGGCCGCGCCATGCGCCGAGTCATGGAGCTGGCCGACGAGGCCAACACCTACATCGCCGAGGCCGAACCCTGGGTGCTGGCCAAGCAGGAAGGCCGAGAGCAAGAGGTGCTCGACATCTGCTCGGTGGGCATCAACCTGTTCCGTCAGCTGATGGTCTACCTGGCACCGGTGGTGCCCGCCATGGCCGAGGGCGCCCGCACCTTCATGAAGCTCGATTCGCTGGACTGGAGCAGCCGGCAGGAACTGCTGCTCGATCACGAGATCGCCAAGTTCAAGCCGCTGATGACCCGCGTCGAGCGCGACCGCATCGATGCCATGATCGAGGCATCGAAGGAGGATCTGGTGGAAGAACAGAAGCTCAAGGAAACCCCCAAGGGCCCGCTGGCCGACGACCCCATCGCCGACGAGATCGCCTTCGACGACTTCGCCAAGGTCGACCTGCGCATCGCCCGCATCGCCAAGGCGGAATACGTCGAGGGCGCCGACAAGCTGCTGCAGCTGACGCTGGACCTGGGCGGCGAGACCCGCAACGTCTTCGCCGGCATCCGCAAGGCCTATGCGCCGGAGGCCCTGGAGGGCCACCTGACGGTGATGGTCGCCAACCTGGCGCCGCGCAAGATGCGCTTTGGCGTCTCCGAAGGCATGGTGCTGGCCGCCGGCGACGACGACGGCATCTACCTTCTGGAGCCCCATTCCGGCGCCCAGCCCGGCCAGCGAGTGAGCTGAGTCAGGGATGGACCAGCCCACGCTGATCGAGGCCGTCGACGCTGCCTTGCCGCAGACCCAGTGCGGCAAGTGTGGCCATGACGGCTGTCGGCCCTACGCCAAGGCCATCGCCGAAGGGGAAGCGATCAACCGCTGCCCCCCCGGCGGCGAGGCTACCGTCGCGCGACTGGCCGAGCTGACCGGCCGTGCCGCGGTGCCGCTGGAGCAACCGGCGCAGTCGCCCCTGGTGGCGCGGATTCGCGAGGATGAGTGCATCGGCTGTACCAAGTGCATCCAGGCCTGTCCGGTGGACGCCATCCTCGGCGCCGCCAAGCACATGCATACGGTGATCGAAGCCGAGTGCACCGGCTGCGAGCTGTGCGTAGCCCCCTGCCCGGTCGACTGCATCGATCTGCTGCCGCATCCGGCCTGGCAGGCCGCCCGCACCGAGAACGAGCAGGACGCCTACCTGGCCCGACGCGCCGCACGCGGCCGACAGCGCTTCGAGGCCCGCCGAGCCAGGCTCGACCGCGAGGCGGAGGAGAAACGCCGGCGTCGGGCCGAGCGACGAGGCACGTCGCCCGCGCCCCTGGCGACAGCCTCCCGGCAACCGCCAGCGGCCTCGTCGAGCGCCCTGCGCGCCAGCCGTATCAGCCTCGCCGCCAGCCTCAAACGGCTGGATCGCCAGCGCCAGGCGAGCGATCTTTCCCCCGCCCAGCGAACCGAGCTCGAGCGTCGCGACGCCGAACTCCGCGAGCGCCTGGCCGAGGTCGATCGGCAGTTGCCAGGTGCCGGCGGCGCTCAGGCCCCGAGCCGGAACGAGCGACAGCGCCGCTTCGCGATCAACGCCGCCGAACAGGCCAGGCGTCGCGCCCGCCAGCAGCTGGCCCATGCCGAACGCCAGGGCGACGCCGCCGCCATCGAGGCGGCCCGCGACCAGCTTGCCGGCGCCGAGCGCATGCTCTCCGAGGCCCGGGCCAGCAACGGCCCCGCCGCCCACTGAACCGTCCGACACCGCCATGAACGCCCACAAACGCCACGAGATCTTCGCCCGCCTGCGCGAGCACAATCCCGAGCCGACCACCGAGCTCAACTGGTCGACGCCCTTCGAGCTGCTGACCGCGGTCCTGCTGTCGGCCCAGGCCACCGACGTGGGCGTCAACAAGGCCACCGCCCGCCTCTTTCCGGTCGCCAACACGCCGGCGGCCATCCTGGCGCTGGGCCTCGACGGCCTCAAGGAGCACATCAAGACCATCGGTCTTTACAACACCAAGGCCGAGAACCTGATGAAGACCTGCCGCATACTGATGGACCAGCACAATGGCGAGGTCCCGCGCACCCGCAAGGCGCTCGAGGCGCTGCCCGGTGTCGGGCGCAAGACCGCCAACGTCATCCTCAACACCGCCTTCGGCGAGCCGACCATCGCCGTGGATACCCATATCTTCCGGGTCTCCAACCGCACCGGCATCGCCAAGGGCAAGGATGTGGTCGAGGTGGAAAACAAATTGATGCGCCACGTACCCAGGGAATTCCGCCAGGACGCCCATCACTGGCTGATCCTGCACGGTCGCTATACCTGCGTGGCCCGCAAGCCCCGCTGCGGCAGCTGCGTGATCGAGGATCTCTGCGAATATCCCGATAAGGTGGAGATCTGAGGCGCTGTTGAGGCCATGGCCATGCCCGGCGAGCCGCTAAGCTGTAGGCCACACGACGCCAAGCGCTCGCCGGGCCGACATCGGCTTCAGTGCCGGTGCGACGCGTAGCGCGGTTTCGCCAAGGCCTGGGCGGGTCGACCGCCGGCTTGCCGCCCACACGAGATGACACGCCATGGCACTCCTCGAATCCCTGCTGCTGCCTCCGCTGCTCAACGCCTGGCTGATCCTGGTCGGCGGCCTGCTATGGATGCGCCTGCACCTGATCGGCGGGCTGCTGGTGGTCCTCGGCCTGGGCGGCCTGGTACTGCTGGCCACGCCGACGATCAGCCATGCCTTGCGCGAAGGCCTGGAGCCGCCGCCGCTGGCCACGGATGCGGAGCCGGAAGACCCCCGCCCCGACGACGAAAGGGCTCAAGAGCCCCGGCTCGCTGACGCCCAGGCGATTGTCATCCTGGGCGGCGGCAGAGACGTGGACGCCCCGGAGTTCGGCTGGGGCGACGCCCCGTCCAATGCCAGCTGGCGTCGCCTGGCCTATGGTGCCTACCTGCAACGCCGGAGCGGCCTGCCGATCCTGGTCAGCGGCGGACGCGTCCACGCCGACGAGCGCGGCTCCGAAGCCGGCCTGATGGCCGCCGCCCTGCGCGATGTCTTCGACGTCCCGGTACGCTGGACGGAGGACAGGAGCACCGACACGGCGGAGAATGCCCGCTACAGCGCCGCGATACTCGCCACCGAGGGGATCGAGCGTGTCGCCCTGGTCTCCCAGGCCTGGCATCTGGCTCGGGCAAGCGCCGAATTCGAACGCGCCGGCCTGACGGTCACGCCGGCTCCCACCGGATTCGCCAGCCCGCCGCCCAAGGGGCTCGCCGCCTGGCGCCCCAGCGCCTACCACCTGCATCAGAGCAGCCGGGCCCTGCACGAGTGGCTGGGGCTCGCCGATGCGTGGCTCAAGGAGCGGCTACTCCGCTAATCGCGCCCCCCCGGCGAGGGAAACACTGCTTGATGTCGCGAGCGAAGAAAGGCTGGTCGCCACCGGAACGCAAACACCGGAGTTTACACGTCAGTAAATGAGGATGTTGAGTACCGCTGGCGGCCAGCATATCGAGCGCAGCAATCCATCAGTGTTTTCCCAGGGAAAATTCCCCGCCCCGCTCGATGGCCCTCTGATAGGCCGGCCGCTCGCGACAGCGGGCCAGGAAGTCGCGCAATCGCGGTGTCGCCTCGAGCCCGCCGCGGCTCTCCAGCGCCAGCAGCGGGAAGCTCATCTGGATATCCGCCGCCGAGAAGGCCTCGCCGGCGAACCAGGCTGCCCCGTCCAGCTCGGCCTCCCAGAAGTCCCTGAGCTCGGTGATGCGCGGCCCCAGGAAGTTCTTCTCGACGCCTTGCGCGAACTGGCGCCCCAGCGGCCGCACCAGGGCCGGCACCGGTGGCTTGCCGAGCCGCGAGAACACCAGGCGCATGACCAGCGGCGGCATCGCCGACCCTTCGGCGTGATGCAGCCAGAACCGATAGCGCTCCCGCGCGTCGCTGCCGGCCGGCGGCGCGAGACGCCCGTCGAGGTCGTGATGCTCGAGCAGGTACTCGATGATCGCCCCGGACTCGGCGATGGCCCTGCCGCCCCGCGCCTCGTCGGTGATCACCGGCGACTTGCCGAGCGGATGCACGGCCTTCAGCGATGCCGGGGCCAGCCAGGTCTCGGGATCGCGCCGGTAGACGACCACCTCGTAGTCGACCTCGAGCTCCTCGAGCAACCACAGCACCCGCTGGGAACGGGAATGTTCGAGATGATGCACGCGAATCATGGATCGGCCTCCCTGTCGATGGGCGTCCAGTGTAACGGCTTGGGCCAAGGTCGTCTTTGCCGCGCCGGGAGGGCTCACTAGACTCGGAGACATCACGGTGCACTAGACCGCCCAACCGCCAGGAGGGAAGCGAGATGACGAAGGTGCTGGTGGTGGACGACGAGCCCAACATCGTCCTGTCACTGGAGTTCCTGATGCAGGAAGCCGGCTTCGAGGTGATGACCGCAGAGGATGGCGAGACGGCCCTGGCCCGCGTCGCCGACGAGCCTCCAGACCTGGTGCTGCTCGACATCAGCCTGCCGGGCATCGGCGGGTTCGACGTGCTGGAACGGCTGCGCGCCGATCCCGCCCTGGCCCGACTGCCGATCATCATGCTCACCGCCCACGGCCGTGAAGTGGAACGCGAAAAGGGGCTGGCGCTCGGCGCCGACGACTACGTCACCAAGCCCTTCTCGACTCGCACGCTGGTCGACAAGGTCAAGGCCCTGCTCGACGAGGGCGAGCGATGAGCGCACGCCGAGGCGGACCGCCGCGCCGCCAGACCCTGGTTGGCCTGTGGCTGCTGCTCAGCGGCGTGAGCCTGCTGGGTGGCGCGCTCTTCGCCCTGTGGCTCGATGGCCTGCTCGAGCCCCGGGGAGCGGCACGCTGGACGCTATGGCTAGGCAGCCTCTCCGGCGGCGGCACCATCCTGCTGGTCGGCTGGCTCCTCGAACAGCGGCTGTTCGCCCCGCTGCGTCACTTGCAGGCTCAACTGGCACGCCTGGTGGCCAATCCCGATGCCCGGGACGACGACCCGCCGGAGGGCTGGCTGCAAGGCCTGGGGCCCGACCTGGTGCGCATCCGCGAGGCCTGGCGCGACGATCGCTCCCGACTGGCCACCGCCCGCACCGAGGGCGCACGCAGCGCGGCGCGCATTCGACAGGAGCTCGAGGCCCTGTTGCAGGTACTCGAGACACCGCTGCTGCTCTGCGACCGCCATCGCCGTCTGCTGCTGTTCAATCCCGCCGCCGAGACGCTGTTCGGCGAGGCTCCCGGGCTCGGCCTCGGCAAGCGGCTGGACGCGCTGTTGCCCGCGGCCAGCCTGCACGATGCACTGCGCCAGCTGCCCGAGGACGGCAGCCCGCGAGAGGTGCTGGTGCCCTGCGGCGAGCACTGGCTGCGCGCCACGCTGCGACGCATCCCCGACAGCCAGGGCGAGACGCTGCTGACGCTGGTGGACGCCACCGCCGCCTGGGCCACCGAGCTGAGCGCCGGCGCGACCCTGACCGGGCTGCTGCCCGCGCTGCGTCGCCACGGCGCCGGCCTGACCAGCGCCGCCGATGCGCTGAGCCATCTGTCCGGCACCGACAACGACCAGCTGCGTCGCCGCCTGGCGTGGGTGGTCGAGGAGGAAGGCCGCGGGCTCGCCGAACGGCTGGAGCGACTGGGCGAAACCCTGGACGCCCTGCAACACCAGGCCGAGCGCCTGACCCCGCTGTGGTCCAACGATCTCTGGGCGGCACTCGCCGAGCGGCTATCCGCTGGCGGCCTGCAGCTGACCCCGGTCGGCATGCCGGCCTGGCTCAAGGCAGACGCCCCTGCACTGCTCGAGGTGCTCGCGCGGCTGCTGGAGCGCCTCGCCGCCCATACCGGCGCCGACATGTTCGACGCTGAGGCCTGCCTCGGCAACAAGCGGGTCTACCTCGATCTCTGCTGGCAGGGCACACCACTGTCCGAGGGCGATCTGTCGGCCTGGCGGGGCGAACGCCTCGAGGCCCTGCCGCTCGCCCCGACCCTCGGCGAGGTGCTGCGCCAGCATGCCAGCGACGCCTGGAGCCTGGCCGATGGCAACGGGCGCCAGGCGAGGCTGCGCCTGCCGCTGCCGGCGCTGGAGCGGGTTGGGGCGCCCGGTCCGCGCACCCCGCCGCGCCCGGAGTTCCACGACTTCGGCATCGCCGAGCTGCCGCCACCGGACGCCGAGCTCGCCGCCCGGCCGCTGCGCGCCCTGGAGGTCGTGGCCTGCGATACCGAGACCACCGGCCTTGAGCTGCGCCGCGGCGACAGGCTGATCAGCATCGGCGCCTGTCGCATCGTCAATGCCAGGCTGCTGGCCCGCGAGACCTTTGACCTGCGCGTCGATCCTGGCCGCCCGATTCCCTCGGCCAGCACTGCCATCCACGGCCTTACCGATGCCGACGTGTCGGGGGCGCCGCCCGCCAGCGTGGCACTACCGCGCTTTCGCGACTACCTGGGTGACGCCGTGCTGCTCGCCCACAACGCCGCCTTCGATCTGCTGGCCCTGCAGCCGCCGGACAGCGGGGTGCGCTTCGATATCCCGGTGCTGGATACCCTGCTGATCTCGCGCGGACTGGACCCGAGCCTCGACGGCCACGACCTGGACTCGCTGGCCGAACGCTACGGCCTGCGCTTTCCCCCAGGCAGCCGCCACACCGCGCTCGGCGACGCCCGGGTCACCGCCGAGCTGTGGCTGGCCCTGCTGCCGCGGCTCGAGGCCCGCGGCATCGCCACCCTGGGTGAGCTGCTGAGCCTGCAGGCCAGCGCCTTCGACCGGGAGGATGCCAGCGCCTCATGATGTCGCCACGCCGCAAGGAACGCCTGGTTGCCCTGATCGCGATGGCCATAGCATTGTTCACGCCGCCACTGCTGCTGGTGGCCGAGCGGATGGGGCCGGGCGCCCTGCCGCTGTATGTCTTCCTCGCCTGGGGCGGGGTGATCGCGCTGGCCGGCTGGCTGCTGGAAGGCGGACGCGGGGAATGAGCGGTCATGCGTAACGAGCTGACGGTCCTGGCGGTCGCCTTCGGCTACCTGGCGCTGCTGTTCGTGATCGCCGCCTGGGGCGACCGTCGCGCCGAGCAGGGCCGTTCGATCATCGGTTCGCCCACCATCTACGCGCTGTCGATTGCCGTCTACTGCACCGCCTGGACCTTCTACGGCAGCGTCGGACGGGCGGCCGAGAGCGGCCCCAGCTTCCTGCTGATCTATCTGGGGCCGACGCTGGCCATGCTGCTGGCACCGTTCGTGACCCGCAAGATGGTGCGCATCGCCGCCGCCCAGCGTATCACCTCGATCGCCGACTTCATCAGCGCCCGCTATGGCAAGAGTGCCGGGCTCGGCGCCCTGGTGGCACTGATCGCGCTGATCGGCATCACGCCCTATATCGCCCTGCAGCTCAAGGCGATCACCCTGAGCTATGCGGTGCTGGTCGACTACCCGCTAGCCGCCGGCGAGCGCCTCGACAGCGCTCCCTTCTGGGCCGACAAGTCGCTGTGGGTCGCCCTGGTGCTGGCGGTATTCATCATCCTGTTCGGCACTCGCCACCTGGACGCCAGCGAGCGCCACGAGGGCATGGTCGCGGCCATTGCCTTCGAGTCGCTGGTCAAGCTGGCCGGCTTCCTGGCCGTGGGCGTCTTCACCGTCTTCGTGCTTTACCGCAGCCCGGCCGAGCTGTTCGCCCGGGTCGCCGAGACCCCGGCGCTGACCGACATCCTGGGCCTGTCGGCGGTGCCCGGGGGCGCGCTGGGCTGGGTCGGGACCCTGGTGCTGGCCTTCCTGGCCTTCCTGGGGCTACCCCGCCAGTTCCAGGTGATGGTGGTGGAGAACGTCGACGAGCGACACATCACCCGTGCGGCCTGGCTGTTCCCCCTCTATCTGCTGGCCATCAACCTGTTCGTGATTCCCATTGCGCTGGCCGGCTTGCTGGGCGACACCGGCGGCGATCCGGACAGCGTGGTGCTGACGTTACCACTGGCCGCCGGCGCCGAAGGCCTGCCGCTGCTGGTGTTCATCGGCGGCATGTCCGCGGCGACGGGCATGATGATCGTCGAGACCATCGCGCTGTCCACCATGGTCAGCAACCAGCTGGTCATGCCGCTGCTGCTGCGCTCGCGCCGACTGTCCCGCGGCGGCCAGGGGGCGCTGGCCGGCTGGGTGCTCGGCGTCAGGCGCCTGGCCATCCTGGCCATCCTGCTGCTGGGCTACGGCTATCACGCCCTGGTGGGCGATGCCTACAGCCTGGTCACCATCGGCCTGGTGTCCTTCGCCGCCGCCGCCCAGTTCACCCCGGCGCTGCTCATCGGTCTTTACTGGCGCGGTGCCAACCGGCTGGGCGCCGGCCTGGGACTCGCGGGCGGCTTCACGGTGTGGGCCTGGACGCTGCTGATCCCGGGCTTCGCCCAGTCCGGCTGGCTCGACGCCGGCTTCCTGGCCCACGGCCCCTTCGGCATCGACTGGCTCAGACCCTATGCGATGTTCGGCCTGGAAGGCTGGGATATCTACACCCACTCGTTGCTGTGGAGCCTGGTCGCCAACGTCGGGCTGCTGGTCGGCGTCTCGCTGTTCACCCGTCAATCGCCCCTTGAACAGACCCAGGCCGCGCTGTTCACCGAAGCGCTGCATCCGCGACTCGACCAAGCCTCGCTGCATCATGGGCAGACCCCTCGCGGCGAGCTGCGCGCACTGCTCGATCGCTACCTGGGCGCGGCCACCAGCGCCCGGGTATTCGCCGGCGAACCGGAACAAGGTGCCGATCAGCCGGCCCCGGCAGCGCTGGTGGCTCGCG
Organism: Halomonas organivorans; assembly: GCF_014192055.1. GTDB lineage: Bacteria > Pseudomonadota > Gammaproteobacteria > Pseudomonadales > Halomonadaceae > Halomonas > Halomonas organivorans. The sequence goes on from NZ_JACHXM010000016.1 coordinate 80,158, forward strand.
CCGAGCGAGCCCTGGCCGGCGCCCTGGGCAGCGCCTCGGCCCGGGTGCTGATCGACTCGGTGGTGCGCGGCGAGGCGCTGGACCTGCCGGCGCTACTGAGCATCCTCGATACCACCTCCGAAACCCTGGAGATGAACCGACGGCTGGAGCAGAAGTCTCGCGAGCTCGAACGCATCGGATCAGAGCTGCGCCAGGCCAACACGCGGCTGCGCGAGCTCGATCGGCTAAAGGACGAGTTCGTGGCCATGGTCAGTCACGAGCTGAGGACACCGCTGACCTCGATCCGGGCCTTCGCCGAGATCCTGCGCGACCATCACGACCTGCCCGATGACAAGCGCGAGCACTTTCTCGAGGTGGTAGTGCGCGAGAGCCAGCGGCTGTCGCGGCTGATCGAGGAAATGCTCGACCTGGCTCGCCTGGAAAGCGGCAGGCTCACGCTGCATCCCGAACGTCTCGACCTCGCCGCCCTGGCCCGACACGGTATCGAGGCGGTGCAACATCCGCAGCAAGAGCACGGCATCGTGCTGGACGTGGCCATCGAAGTGGACGAGGCACCGGTCATCGGCGATCCCGACCGGCTGGAACAGGTGATCATCAACCTGCTCGACAACGCCGGCAAGTTCGCCGACGCGACCACGCCCCGGGTGCGTCTGACGCTGGCGCGTCACAAGCGCCACTATCGACTGGCCGTGGAAGACAACGGCCCCGGCATTGCAGAAGAAGAGCGCGAGCGCGTGTTCGAGAAATTCCACCAGATCCAGCGCCCGGATGACGCCGCACAGCGCGGCCGCCCGCGGGGCAGCGGACTGGGGCTTCCGATCTCGCGCGGCATCGTGGCCCACCTGGGCGGCCGACTATGGGTCGAGGATGCTCCTACCCTGGGCGGCGCCTGCCTGGTGATGGAGCTGCCGGAAGCGCCGCACGCCGCTGCCTGACCCACCGCAGCGCTCAAGTCCCTGCCAGCTCGGCCGATAGGAAGCTGGGGCCGAAGCCGCCAGCATGGGCTTCCGCCTCTCCCATCAGGGTCCAAGCGCCCTTCCCTCGCCTGCCGGGACACGCTGACGCCAGGAGAAACGGAAGGGTGTCGACGGCACCCGATCGTCGGCTTATCGAAGGCATACTATGAACTGGCTCTCCCGACTCTCCCTGACACAGAAACTCCTCGTCGCTCTCATCGTTCCGCTGCTGGTGGCCTGCGTGACGTTGGGGCTGATCATCAGTACCCAGCTCAACGCCCAGGTGCCGGCGCTGATGAAGAGCGCCGGGGACCGACAGCTCGAAGCGCGCGCCGGCGAGATCGGCCAATGGATCGGCGGCTATCACAAATGGCTCAATGGCCTGGTGCGCGACGAACGGCTGCCGGACATGACGTCCCTGGCCGACAGGCAACGCTGGCTGGCGACCCGCCACACCGGAGAAGCAGGACTGGAAAGCGTCTTCCTGGCCGACCGGGAAGGCAACGTCGTGACCAACGACGGCGATACCGTCAACATTCGCCAGCGTGGCTACTTCCGCACCCTGGTCACCGACGGCACCGCCGACCAGGTACTCACCGAGCCGATGATGTCCAAGGTCAGCGGAGAGCCGATCGCCATCTTCGCTCAGGCGCTGTTCGACGAGGACGGCCAGCGGCTGGGCGTGCTGGGGGCGCCCTTGACCATGAAGTCGGTGACCGACATCACCTCGCGCATCTCCATGGGAGACGGCAGCTACGGCTACCTGCTGGATGGGAACGGCACTATCGTGGCCCACCCCAACCCGGAGCTGGTCATGAACGTCAAGGTGACCGACATGGGGCGCTACGGCTTCGAGAACGGCGACATCGTGGGCCGCAGCATGCTCGATGAGCCCAGCGGACACGGCAGCATCGTCACCCCGGATGGCCAGCCCAGCACCGTATTCTGGACCGCCGTACCCGGCACCGGCTGGACCCTGGCGATGATGGTGCCGGATCGCATCTTCACGGCGGTGAGCCGGGAACTGCTCGGCTCGCTGCTGCTCGCCGGCATCGTGATCCTGGCGGTGCTGCTGGCGATCCTCGGATTCACCGCCCACCGCGCCCTGTCGCCGATCCGCCAGACCGCCCTGGCCATGGCCGATATCGCCGAGGGCAAGGGCGACCTGACCCGTCGCCTGGACGTACGCAGCCGCGATGAGGTGGGCGAGCTGGCGGTGCAATTCAATGCCTTCGTGGAACGCATGCAGAACACCCTGCGGCAGGTGCGCGGCAACGCCCGCCAGGTACTGGGCGGAGCCAGCGAAATGGCGGATGGCACCCACGAGCTGTCATCGCGTACCGAGCAGGCCGCCGCCAACCTGCAGGAAACCTCCGCTTCCATGGAGCAGATCCATTCCACGGTGGCCCACACTTCCCAGGCCGCCGAGCAGGCCAATGGCTTGACGCGGAACGCCGCAGAAACCACCGAGCGCGGCAGCCGGGCGATGAGCGAGGTCGAGGCCAAGATGGCCGCCATCACCGACTCCGCCGCCAAGATCGGGGAAATCATCGGCCTGATCGACTCCATCGCCTTCCAGACCAACATCCTGGCGCTCAATGCCTCGGTGGAAGCGGCACGGGCCGGCGAACAGGGGCGTGGATTCGCGGTCGTGGCCGGTGAGGTCCGTCACCTGGCCAGCCGTTCCGCCGAGGCCGCCCGCGACATTCGTGAATTGATCGACACCTCGGCGCGCCACACCCAGGAGGGGAACCACCTGGTCAAGGGCGCCGCCGAGCAGATGCAGGCAATTCATCGAGGCATCACCCAGGTCGCCGACGTGATCGGTGAGATCACCGCGGGCACCCGCGAGCAGACCACCGGTATCGAGCAGGTCAACACCGCCGTGGCGGAGATGGATACCGTCACCCAGCGCAATGCCGGCATGGTCAGCCAGAACGCCGGCCTGGCCGAGACCATGCGGGACAATGCCCAGCGCCTCGATGCCCTGATGGCCGAGTTCATCCTCGGCGACGACGCCACCGACGCGTACTTGGCCGCGCCGTACCAAGAGCCACTGCCCAGCTCCCGGACCGCGACGACACTCCCGGCATCCCGGCGCCCGGCCCGCCGCGAGGCGCCCGAACCCGAGTGGGAGGCGTTCTGACCCCATCGTCACCAGCCCCCCGGATGCCAACCACATGCTGCCATCGACTCGCGACCGGGCCGACGCCCTGTTCCGGAGGCTACTTGAAGCGCCAGGGCGCCCGGGTCGCCCCGGTGGTCCGAGGGGATGCTCGACCTCCGACGAAGCACTAGCGCCGCCCCTGCCGGGCGGCGCTGGCCGCGAAATCGCCCAGCCGTCTCACGAGGCGCATGTCATGGCGCAATAGCCAGTAACCCGCCTCGTCCAGGGTCGCCAGATCGATCCAATCTCCTGCCGCCCTGCCCATTCCAAGATCGGCCCGCTGAGCGTCCAGCAACAGCGCCTGCATGCGGCCGTGGGCCCGCTGTAACGCCTCCGCCCGGTCGGCACGCAGCGCTCCCGACGCCACCAGCTCGACCAGCCGGCTACGGGTTTCCACGCTCTGGACACCATGGCACCAGGCCAGCAGGCGCACGGCATTCACCAGCGGCAGAAGCCCCTGATGCTTGAGGTCCAGGGCTCGGCGATGCGGACGATCATCCCGCCGGGCCGCGACCAGGCGACCGAAGCGCTCCGCCGCCGCCGGCGTCTCCTCCAGCAAGGCGGCCAGCTCGTCGACGAACAGCCCGGCGCGGGGCAGCAGCGCCGAGACGTGCGCACGCAGGGCCTCGGCCAGGTCGGCGTTACCGTAGACCGGCGCGACATCGAGCAGGATACTGGCCTGCTGTGCCCGCTTGACCCGCCGTTCGGCGGTCCAGATCTCCAGCTGCCGCTGCCATTCGACGAGACGCTTGCGCCACATCGGCCAGCGCGCCATGACATGGCCGCGGCACAATGGGATGCCGGCGGCATCCAGGCGTTCCGTGAAGCGCTCACCCAAGGCCTGGAAGAAACCATCGATCTCGCCATGACGAGCATCCGGATAGTTGGCGATGATCATGGCATTATCCTGGTCCGGCGCCAGCAGGCTCTCGTGGCGAGCCGCCGAGCCCAGCGTCAGCACGCAGAACGCCACCGGCGGCTCGCCCCAGCCCTGGCCACGCATCTCGGCGAGCGACGCCTCGATGGCACGACGATAGAGGGCGTCGTTGTGGTCGCTGATCAACTGGCTGATACGCCAGGCAGGCAGCTCGAGGCGCGAAAGAACATCCACCAGCTCGCGTTGCCAGGCATGGAGTTCGGCCAGGCTCGGCGACGGGCCCAGTCGGTCGACGGCCTCGCACAGCGGGGCGAGCAGCGTCGACAGCCGTTCCCGGTCAGGCACGGCGCCGTCGGCGAACAGCGTCCGCCAGGGCGAGGCACGATGGAGTAGGCGCATCGGCATTCCGTTTGCTGGGTCGCTTCCAGCCTAGGTTTTGTACGAAAAGTCGGCGAGCGATGGCCAGACAAGGCAAAAATCGGTGAAAAGACGGACCGGGCTCGCGCACGAGCCAATTTTTAACGCCGTATGGGCAAGCGCAGACCGTTTTCGTAAAGAGCCTAGCAATGTCGGCGTTCCGGGAACTTGATATCGAACAGTCAGGCACAAAAAACGGCGCCCGGAGGCGCCGTCCTTGAGGCGTCGAACAGAGGCTCAGCGCGGATCGAACAGGTCGTCGCCCAGCTCGTCGATCAGACGCTCGGCCTTGCTGACCATCAGCGCATCGCAGGCCTCGCGACCGGGCACCACGTCGGAGCGCTCGAAACGGTGCTCGAGCATCTCCTCGCCTTCACCGCGGGGCTTGCGAATCCAGCCGCTGACGCGAAACTGGCCGCCCATGTTCTCGGCCTGGGGCACGATCAGGTAACCCTGGTAGTTCACCGGCTCGCCCTCGGGGGCGGCGGCAGGCGTCGTCTCGCCCTGGCCGAACAGGCCGGATAGCAGTTTCTTCAGCATCGAAGCCTCCTGGATCAAGAGCGCCGGCCAGACCAGCGCCGACTCATGCAGATTTCCAGGAAACGACTGATTTATGTCGCGAGCCGCAGCAATAAATCAGCGTTTCCTTAGACTGTTTGAAAAGTAGACGAGCGAAGGCTAGACAAGGCAAAAATCCGGGAAAACGCGGAGTTTACTGGTCGTAAATGAGCAGTTTGACCGGATTTTTAACGCCGTATAGCCGAGCGCAGGCACTTTTCAGACAAGTCTTAGTCCTGCTGGCGGCCCTTACCGGCGGCGATCCGCAGCCGCAGGGCGTTGAGCTTGATGAAGCCCTCGGCATCCTTCTGGTCGTAGGCGCCGGCATCGTCCTCGAAGGTGGCGATGGACTCGTCGAACAGCGAGGCGTCGGACTTGCGGCCGGCCACGGTGGCGTTGCCCTTGTAGAGCTTCATGCGCACCACACCGGAGACGTTCTTCTGGGTCTCGTCGATGGCGGCCTGCAGGGCGCGACGCTCCGGGCTCCACCAGTAGCCGTTGTAGATCACCTCGGCGTACTTCGGCATCAGCTGGTCCTTGAGGTGGGCTTCCTCGCGGTCCAGGGTCAGCGACTCGATGGCACGGTGGGCGCGCAGCATGATGGTGCCCCCCGGAGTCTCGTAGCAGCCGCGAGACTTCATGCCCACGTAGCGGTTCTCGACGATGTCGAGACGGCCGATGCCGTTGTCGCCGCCCAACTGGTTGAGCTTGGACACCACCTCGTGGGGCTTCATCGGCACGCCGTCGATGGCCACGATGTCACCGCGGTCATAGGTCAGCTCGACGTAGGTCGGGGTGTCCGGCGCGGCCTCCGGGGAGACGCTCCAGCGCCACATGTCTTCCTCGGCCTCGGTCCACGGATCCTCGAGGTTGCCGCCCTCGTAGGAGATGTGCAGCAGGTTGGCATCCATGGAGTACGGCGACTTCTTCTTCTGGCTGGTGAAGTCCACCGGGATGTCATGCTGCTGGCAGTAGCCCATCAGCTTCTCGCGGGAATTGAGATCCCACTCACGCCACGGGGCGATCACCTTGACGCCCGGCTTCAGCGCGTAGGCGCCGAGCTCGAAGCGCACCTGGTCGTTGCCCTTGCCGGTGGCACCGTGGGAGATGGCGTCGGCGCCGGTCTGGTTGGCGATCTCGATCAGGCGCTTGGCGATCAGCGGGCGCGCGATGGAGGTGCCGAGCAGGTACTCACCCTCGTAGATGGTATTGGCACGGAACATCGGGAAGACGTAGTCGCGGGCGAACTCCTCGCGCAGGTCCTCGATGTAGATCTCCTTGACGCCCAGCGCTTCCGCCTTGGCGCGGGCCGGCTCGACTTCCTCGCCCTGGCCGATGTCGGCAGTGAAGGTCACCACTTCGCAGTCGTAGGTTTCCTGCAACCACTTGACGATGACGGACGTATCCAGGCCGCCGGAATAGGCGAGCACGACCTTCTTGACATCGGACATGCTGGGGCTCCTCTCGATGATCGACGTAAAAGGGGGATTATAGCGCGCCGAGCCTTGCGCGAATACCGGCCCGACGGGACGCATCGGCCCTGAACTGCTAGACTCTCGCGTTTCGAGACAACCCGTTACCGTTACCCGATCAAGGAGAGGTGCATGAGCGAGGTGGCCGCCCGCGAACTCATGGCACAACGCTTCCGCAGTTTCCTGCCCGTGGTGGTGGACCTGGAGACCGGCGGCTTCAATGCCAAGACCGACGCGATCCTGGAGATCGCCGCCGTGACCCTGACCATGGACCCCGAGGGCAACCTGATGCCCGATGCCACCTACGCCTGCCACGTCAGCCCCTTCGAAGGGGCCAACGTCGAGCAGTCCGCCCTGGACTTCACCGGCATCCGCCTCGACGACCCGCTTCGCCAGCAGGTGGCGGTGAACGAGTCCGAGGCACTGGGCGAGGTCTTCCGTCCCGTGCGCAAGGCGATCAAGGCCAATAACTGCACCCGCGCCGTGCTGGTGGGCCACAATGCCGCCTTCGACCATGGTTTCCTGAATGCTGCCGTGGAGCGCTGCGGGATCAAGCGCAACCCCTTCCACCCCTTCTCGAGCTTCGACACCGCCTCGCTGGCCGGCCTAGTCTACGGCCAGACCGTGCTGGCCCGCGCCTGCCGCGCCGCCGGCATCGCTTTCGACAACGGCGAGGCCCACTCGGCGCGCTACGACACCGAACGCACCGCAGAACTGTTCTGCGCCATGGTCAACCGCTACAAGGACCTGGGCGGCTGGCAGCTGGCGCTGCGCGAGCAGGGGATGGAAGAGGAGCCGTAAGCTGGAAGCTGGAAGCTGGAAGCTGGAAGCTGGAAGCTGGAAGCTGGAAGCTGGAAGCTGGAAGCTGGAAGCTGGAAGCTGGAAGC
>NZ_JACHXM010000017.1 GCF_014192055.1 Halomonas organivorans
GGGCTTCGGGCTTCGGGCTTCGGGCTTCGGGCTTCGGGCTTCGGGCTTCGGGCTTCGGGCTTCGGGCTTCGGGCTTCGGGCTTCGGGCTTCGGGCAGTCTCCGTCGTATCACGCTTGCTGCAAACCGCTCGTGGCTCGTGGCTCGTCGCCCGCGGCTTCTAGCCCGGACGCGCGGTGATGCGCCAGTCGCGACCGACGGCGCGGATGTCGAGGATCTCCAACGGCTTCTGCTCGGCCATGGTCTCGAGGCCCGGCAGCGCGAACAGCGGGCGCGCCTCGCCGCCGAGCAGCGTCGGGGCGACGAACAGCTGCATCTCGTCGACCAGCCCGGCGTCGAGCATGGCCCCGGCCAGCGTCGCGCCGGTCTCCAGCAGCGCCTCGTTGACGTCCTCGCGCGCGGCCAGGCGAGCGAGCAGGGCTGCCAGGTCGACGCGTCCACCGTCGCCGGCGGGCAGCGCCAGCACCTCGGCACCGGCGGCCTCCAGTCGCTGACGGCGCTCTTCGTCGTGTCCCTCGACGGTGGCCACCAGGGTGCGCCCCGGCTCGCGCAGGCAGGCTGCCGCCTCGGGCAGGCGCAGTTGGGAGTCCACCACCACGCGCAGCGGCTGACGGGCAGCGATGCCCTCGGCGCCGGGCAGCTCGAGCTGCTCGGCGCGCACGGTGAGCCGCGAGTTGTCGAAGATCACCGACTCGACACCGGTGATGACCGCGCTGGAGCGGGCGCGCAGCCGCTGCACCTCGCAGCGCGCCCGGGGGCCGGTGATCCACTGGGACTCGCCGGAACGCATGGCCGTGCGGCCGTCGAGGCTCATCGCCATCTTCAGCCGCACGAAGGGTCGCCCTCGGGCCATGCGCGACACGAAGCCGGGATTCAGGGCCAAGGCCTGCTCCTCGAGCAGGCCGACCTCGACCTCGATGCCGGCCTCGCGCAGCAGGGCGATACCACGGCCCGCCACCAGGGGGTTGGGGTCGCGCATGGCCACCACCACCCTGGCAACACCGGCCTTGACCAACGCCTCGGCACAGGGGCCGGTGCGACCATGATGGGAACAGGGCTCGAGAGTGACGTAGGCGGTGGCTCCGCGGGCAGCCTCGCCGGCGGCACGCAGGGCATGGACCTCGGCGTGCGGTTCGCCGGCTCGCTCATGCCAGCCCTCCCCCACCTGGTGGCCGTCCTTGACCAGCACGCAGCCGACCCGAGGGTTGGGATCGGTGGTATACAGGCCACGGCGCGCCAGCACCAGGGCTCGGGCCATCCAGCTCTCGGGGTAGCGGGTCACGGTGGTCATGGCTTGCTGGGCTCGTCGGGATGAAAGCTCGGCTCCTGGGCCAGGCGATCGATCTCGGCGCGGAACTCGTCGATGTCCTGGAAACGGCGATACACCGAGGCGAAGCGGATGTAGGCTACCTGGTCGAGACGCTTGAGGGCATGCATCACCTCTTCGCCGACGTCCCGCGCCTGGATTTCCCGCTCGCCCCTGGCCCGCAGGGTCTGGCGTATGCGCTCCACCGCGGCCTCGATGGACTCTGCGCTGACCGGGCGCTTCTCCAGGGCACGCAGCATGCCGGCGCGTAGCTTGGCCTCGTCGAACAGCTCCCGGGAGCCGTCGCCCTTGATCACCCGAGGCATCACCAGCTCGGCGGTCTCATAGGTAGTGAAGCGTTCGCCGCAGGCCGCGCACTGGCGCCGCCGCCGCACCTGGTCGCCGTCGGCGACCAGGCGGGAGTCGGTCACGCGGGTATCGTTGGCGCCGCAGAAGGGACAGTGCATAGGCAGGAATCCGGGATCGGGGAAAGACGATGTTGCCGTATTGTAACGGTTTTGGCCCCCGGGCGCCCAGCGAACCCCATGGCTGCTGCGCTGTCATCAGGGGGCCCAATCGTTCAAGGAGGATCGTCATGCCCGCCCTGCCCCGCGCCCTGCTGCCGGCCGTCCTGCTGGTGCCACTCGTCGTCTCCGCCGAGGAGCTTCCTGCCCCCTTGCAGGCCCTCGAGGCCCAGGGACTCGACGTGCACGGCCGCTTCGAGGCCCCCGGCGGCCTGACCGGCTATGCCGCCAGCGCCCAGGGGCAGCCGATGACGGTCTTCGTCACCGCCGACGGCGAGCATGCCGTGATCGGCAACCTGGTGGACGCCGATGGCCAGAATCTCTCGCAGGCGCCGCTGGATCGCCTGGTGCGCGGACCCAAGGACGCCGAGACCTGGGGCGATCTGGAACAGAGCGCCTGGATCGCCGACGGCGCCTCGGACGCCGAACGCATCGTCTACGTGTTCACCGATCCCAACTGCCCCTACTGCCGCCAGTTCTGGCAGGCCGCCCGCCCCTGGGTGGAGGCCGGCAAGGTGCAGCTGCGCCACGTGATGGTCGGCATTCTCGCCGCCGACAGCCCGCGCAAGGCGGTCTCGCTGCTGGCCGCCGACGATCCGTCGGCGGCGCTGGCTGACCACGAGCGGGGCGACACGGTCGAGGTCCTCGACGCCCTGCCCCGCCCCCTGGAGCTGGCCCTGCAGGAGAACCACAACCTGATGGATGGCCTCGGCCTGGTGGCCACCCCGGGCCTGGTCTACCGGCTCGACGGCCGCTTGCAGACGGCCCAGGGCATGCCCGACGAGGGGCGACTGGAGGCGATCCTGGGCCCACGCCCCTGAGCTCGACACGGGCCTTGCCGTGACTCGGCGGGGCCCGACGCACGGGCGCAGCGGTCACTCGGCGCCGGGATTCTCGCCGTAATCGTCATGATCGCCCAGGCGATGCCCATCGACGGTGTCACCGTAGTAGCCCATGTGCTGGTGGAAGATTCGATCGGTCTCGTCCACCGACTTCAGGGTACGCCGGCGCGGATCCTGGGGACGTTCGTGGCCGTTGATGAAGGCGGCCAGGTCCCAGGCCTGCTGGTCGCTCAGCGAATAGGGCTGGCCCAGCGGCATGTTGGCCTTGATGAAGTTGGCGGCGGTATTGACCCGGTGCATGCCGGCACCCCAGTTGTAGGCGCCGTCTCCCCACAGCGGCGGGAACACCTGGCGCTCGCCCACCGTCTGCCCCTGGCCGCCGTCGCCGTGACAGATCGCGCAGCGCTCGGCGAAGAGCTCGGCGCCCCGACCCCGATCCGGCGCCTGGGCAGGCTCCTCGAGCCCGGGATAGCCGCGCCCCGGCAGCGACTCGTTGATCGGTGCGCCGGTGGCCAGCCAGTGGAAGTAGGTCTGCAGCGCCACCAGCGGCTCGCTGCCGTATTCCGGGGGAATGCCGTTCATCGAGTAGGTGAAGCAGCCCTGGATGCGCTCGGCCATGGTGTTGACCTTGTCGTTCTTGCCGCGATAGGCGGGATACATGCCCACCGAGGCCCACATGGGAGCCGAATTCGCCAGTCGGCCGGCATCCAGGTGGCAGTTGCTGCAGTTCTGGTCGTTGAAGACATATTCGTCGCGCAGCCGCTGGGTATCCAGGAACAGGTCGCGCCCCAGGCGCACCATGTCGCCGTACGGGGTGTCGGGAATGTCCGCCTCGGCAGGGGGCTGGAATGTCGCCTCGCCGGCCGGGGCCTCCGGCAGCGGCACCTGATAGTCGCGCTGCGGCGCGTCGCTCTCGTCGGCGACCGCGCCGCCCAGCGCGCCTGCCATCAACAGGCTGCCGGCCAGCCAGGGAACGATGCTGCGAAGGTTCATTGGGCATCCTCCCCGGTCAGCGGTGCCCCGGACGCCGCGAGGCGCTCGGGCAGGGTCGCGTAGTAGTCGGCGATCGACGCGATCTCGTCATCCGACAGCCGTTCGGCAACGCCTCGCATCAGGCCGTTGGGATCGTTGCGACGACGGCCTTCACGCCAGCCCTCTAGCTGGGCGGCCAGATAGCCGGCATGCTGCCCGGCGAGCGGGGGAAAATGGCTGCCCACCCCTTGACCATTGGGTCCGTGGCACTGGTTGCAGCCAGGCACCGTACGGCTCCAGTCCCCCCGCTCGGCGAGCCATTCAGCCGATTTTCCTGGATCCGCGGCGCGGTAGTCGTCCGGCAGCGACGGCCAGGGCGCCAACTGGGCATAGTAGGCCGCCACGTCGACGATCTGCTGATCGTCGAGCATGTTGGCGAATGGCATCATGGTGGCGTTTTCTCGCCGCCCGGCCTTGAAGTCGTGCAACTGCTTGGCGATATAGGCAGCCGGTAGTCCGGCCAGCCTCGGCCAGGACTCGCCCTGCGGCATTGCCATGCCCATACCGTCGGCCTGGTGACAGGCCGTGCAGGTACCGGCGACGCGCTCTCCGCGGTCTGCATCGCCCTCCAGGGCAAAACCCGGGCCGGCGGCGAGGCCTAGCCCCACCACCAGCCCCAGCCCTCCCGCGATCCTCATCGCTGACATCCGATATCTCCTTGTGTGATTATCGCTCCCTTCACGGGTCCCTCCGACATGCCGCCGTCTTCTGCTCATGCTCCGCGGGACAGCGCCCGGGCCAGGAACCAGCCGGCGATCATCGCCGCAAGCATGGCGATCAGCGGCGCACTGATCCCGGCAATGGAAGCAAAGGCCGGCCCCGGGCAATAGCCGGACAATCCCCAGCCGACGCCGAACAGCGCCGCCCCGCCGACCAGTCTAGCGTCCAGGTCCCGCCGGGTGGGCAGCTGGAAGGCCGCTGCGAACAGTGGGTTGGGGCGCCGCAGGGCCAGCCGGTAGCCGACGAAGTTGGTCGCCACGGCGCCGCCGAGCACGAACACCAGGGTCGGGTCCCAGGCGCCCGCCAGATCGAGAAAGCCCAGCACTCGGGCAGGGTCGGTCATGCCGGACACGGCCAGGCCAAGGCCGAACAACAGCCCGGCGACGTAGCCCATCAGGCTCTTCATGCGCCACCTCCGATCAGGTGCCGGACCACGAAGACGGTCATGATGGCCGTCATCAGGAAGGTCAGGGTGGCGACCATCGAGCGCGGCGACAGCCGGGCCAGGCCACATACCCCATGACCGCTGGTGCAGCCGCTGCCCAGGCCGGTACCGACGCCCACCAGCAGCCCCGCCAGCAGCATCAGCATCACGCCGCCGGCGGGCTCGCCGATCACCGCCCCGGGCCGGCCGAGCACGTTGCCGAATCCGCCGCCGGCGAGCGTCAGCAGCAGCGGCCCGGATATCAGCCCCAGCAGAAAAGTCAGCCGCCAGGCGCTGTCCCCCCGGGGGCGGGCGGTGAGCAGGGTACCGATGATGCCGCTGACCCCGGCGATACGGCCCAGGGTAACCATCAGCCAGGTGGCCGCCAGCCCGATCAGCACGCCGCCGACAAGGCCGGACAACCAGGAATGCCATTCCACGTTTCTCCTCCCATTTGCTGCCTTACCATATGCCGACACCCACTACCTGATGCCGACACCCTCGATGTCGCTCAAAACAGGTCAATGGGCACCTTCAGGTACACCTGGCCATTGTCTTCGGCGGGCGGCATCCTGCCGGCGCGCATGTTGACCTGCACCGACGGCAGGATCAGCCGCGGCATGCCAAGGGTGGCGTCGCGCTCGGTGCGCATCTTGACGAAGTCGTCCTCGCCGACGCCCTCATGGACATGAATGTTGTGCTGGCGCTGCGCCGACACGGTGGTCTCGTGCTGGTATTCCTCGCGATCCGGCGCCTTGTAGTCGTGGCACAGGAAGAGGCGGGTCTCGCCAGGCAGCGCCAGCACTTTCTGGATGGAGCGATAGAGGGTGCGCGCATCGCCGCCCGGGAAGTCGCAGCGCGCCGTGCCGTAATCGGGCATGAACAGGGTGTCGCCGACGAAAGCGGCGTCGCCGATCAGGTAGGTCAGGCAGGCCGGCGTGTGGCCCGGGGTATGCAGCACCCGCCCCTGAAGAGCGCCGATGGAGAAAGTGTCGCCCTCCTCGAAGAGGCGATCGAACTGACTGCCGTCGCGGGCGAACTCGGTGCCGGCGTTGAAGGCCTTGCCGAAGATCTCCTGCACCTCGATGATGCGGGCGCCGATGCCGGTTTGCCCGCCGAACTTCTCGCGCAGGTAGGGCGCGGCCGAGAGGTGGTCGGCATGCACGTGAGTCTCGAGGATCCATTCGACGCTCAACGCCTCCTCCTCGACGTAGGCGATGATCGCCTCGGCGGAGCGCACGTCGGTCCGCCCGGCGGCGTAATCGAAGTCGAGCACGGAATCGAGGATGGCGCAGGAGGAAGAGTCCGGATCGCGGACCACGTAGCTGAAGGTGTTGGTGGGTTCGTCGAAGAAGGCCTTGGTGACAGGCTGCTGGGACATGATGTGCCTCCCTTGTCAGTATTCGGAGGAATGGGGAGCGACCAGGCACCGTGATTCCGAATGTGCCACCATCATAAACATATTTTTAGTTCTAACGTTATATCATATTCTCATATAAGAACCAGGCAACATGGCTCACCGCTATGTTCCTGAGCCCGACTCCTGGCACGAGGCGAAACGGCCTGCGAGGCATCGCGGCCAAAAGGTAGAGCCATCAGAGTTCGATGCGCTGCCGATAGGCGGGAATCTCAGCCTGGATACCGGCCTCCTCCAAGGCCGCCTGCAAGGCCCGCTGGGCTTCGGGCTCGCCATGCACCAGGTAGAAGCGGGGATGATCGCGAAAGGCGCCCGCCCAGCCGATCAGCTCGCTCTGGCCGGCGTGGGCCGAGAACCCGCCCAGGGTATGCACCCGGGCCTTGACCGCCAGTTCCTCCCCGAGCACCCGGACCCGCTCGGCCCCTTCGACCAGCTGACGCCCGAGAGTGCCCCTGGCCTGGAAGCCGACGATGACCAGTCGGGTGCTGGGACGCTCCAGGTTGTAGCGCAGGTGATGAACGATGCGCCCGCCGTTGCACATGCCGGCCCCGGCGATGATGATCGCTCCGCCATGGATACGATTGATGGCCATGGATTCCTCCACGCTGCGGGTCAGGCGCAGGATCGGCAGGTACTGCCCCGGATCGCCATGGGCCGCGACGTTGAGCACCCTGAGGTCGTCGGGGTCGAGCGCCTTGTGCTTGCGGGCGTAGAGCTCGGTGACGCGGATCGCCATGGGACTGTCCAGGAAAACCATCTGCTGGTGAAGCCGGCCCTCGTGGTAGAGCACGCTCAAGTGATAGAGAATCTCCTGGGTGCGGCCCACCGCGAAAGCCGGGATCAGCACGTTGCCGCCATCCGCATGGGCCTCGTCCAGTACCCGAGCGAACTCCTCGAGGGTGTCCGGTAGAGGGCGATGGTCACGGTCGCCGTAGGTGCTTTCCATCAGCACCAGGTCGGCCTCATGAACCTTCTCCGGCGTCTTCATCAGCGCCGACGCGGGATTGCCCAGGTCGCCGGAGAACACCAGTCGGCGCCGCTGGCCGCCCGAGGGAATGGCCAGCTCGACGATCGCCGAGCCCAGGATATGCCCCGCATCCCGGAACACCAGGGTCACGTCGCCGGGCAGCGTGACCGGCCGCCCATAGTCGTGGGGCTCGCACTGCTCCAACGTACGCACCACGTCGTCCTCGTCGTAGAGCGGCTCGAGGGCGGGCTTGCCGGCCCGCGACCGCCAGCGGTTCTCCCACTCCAGATCCTTGGCCATCACGAAGGCGGCGTCGACCAGCATGATCTCGAGCAGCTCGGCGGTGTCGGCGGTGCAGTGGATCGGCCCTCGGTAGCCTTCGCGGACCAGCTTTGGCAGCAACCCGGCATGATCGAGGTGGCCATGGGACAGCACCACCGCCTCGAGCTGCCCGGCCAGGCGACCGAAGGGCACGGCGTTGGCGCCCTCGAGCTCGCGGCCGCCCTGGTGGAGGCCGCACTCCAGCAGCAGCCGATGGGGACGGGACGGGCCGTCGACGTCGAGCAGATAGCGGGAGCCGGTCACCTCACCCACCGCTCCCAGAAAGGTCAGTCGCGACATGCCCACCTCCCGCTACGCCTCAGGGATCTCGTTTGAGCATAACGAAGCCTGGCGCCGGGCGCCTCGACTCAAGTCAAGCTCGAGGCGGCCGATGCAGGACAAGAGGCTTCGCCTCCCTCACCCGCTCCGGGCTCGCCAGGTCACGCTCAAGGGAACACCCCATCATGCACGCATCCTTCGCTCCTCTCTTCCGTGCCATCCTCGCGCTCGGCCTGCCCCTCGTGTTGAGCGCCTGTGCCGCCATGTCGGATGCCCCACCCCCGCCCAGGACGCTCGACGACGTGCTCGCGACGGCAACGACGGCGATGGTCAACGCCCACCCGCGCCTGAGCGACTAC
The DNA here is from genome assembly GCF_014192055.1 of Halomonas organivorans. Classification (GTDB taxonomy): domain Bacteria; phylum Pseudomonadota; class Gammaproteobacteria; order Pseudomonadales; family Halomonadaceae; genus Halomonas; species Halomonas organivorans. The sequence continues at coordinate 8,190 of NZ_JACHXM010000017.1, forward strand.
GACCCACTGATTCCCACGACCGTGGTGGACATCGACGACCTGAACCGTTCCTCGACCCTGGGCCGGCTGGCCAGCGAGATCGTTGCCGCAAGGCTCACCGAGGCCGGCCTGAGGGTGCGTGAGGTACGCCTGCGTGGAGAGCTGTACAGCGAGGAGTACACCGGCGAGCTGATGCTGTCCCGGCTGGCCCAGCGGGTCGGCATCGATCAGGGCGGGCGCTCGCTGCTGGTGGGCACCTATGCGGTGGGCGAGGACCGCCTCTACCTGACCTTCAGGATAGTCCGCACCAGCGACGCCAATGCGCTTGCCGCCGCCCAGGTCAGCCTGCCGCTGACCAACGACCTGCGCGCCATGCTCGATCGCTGGTGACTACGATCGACCCAGGCTTTGTCTGAAAAGTCGGCGAGCGCAGGCTAGACAAGGCAAAAAATCAGCGAGAAGCCGGAATTTACGGGGTGTAAATGAGGACTTTGACCGGGCTCGCGCACGAGCTGATTTTTAACGCGGTATAGCCGAGCACAGACAGTTTTCAGACATTGCCTAGCGCGGCTGGATCACCACCTCTACCCGCCGATTGCGGGCGCGGCCCTCGACGGTATCGTTGGTCGCCAGCGGCCGGGTGTCGGCGAGCCCCACCGCGCGCAGACGCGTCGGGTCGATGCCGGCCTCGACCAGCGCCTCGACGATAGCGATGGCACGGGCGCTGGACAGCGCCCAGTTGGAGGGAAAGCGCGGCGTCTGGATGGGCCGGCTATCGGTATGCCCCTGTACCGCCACCTGCCCCGGATGGCGCGCCACCACGTCACGCAGACGCTCCGCCACCAGCTCGCGGCCGGCCTCGGTGAGCTCGGCCTGGGCGGAGGGAAACAGCAGCCGGTCCTCGACCCGCAGGCGCACGCCCTCCGGTACCCGCGACACCTCGACGCCTTCGAGGTCCGGCAGGTAGGGGGCGGCAGCGACCCGCTCGGCCACCTCACGGGCGGCGAGGCTCAGGGTCTTGGCGGCCTCGGGTGCCGCCTCCATACCCTCGGGCAGCCGGTCGGTCAGGATCACCATGTAGTCGGCCAGCGGCGCGGCAGGATCGAGCCCCTTGGGCAACGCCAGCATCGGCAGATCCCTCGCCGATGCCGTGTCGGGCTCGGGGCTCGGCTGACGGGCCAGCAGCGCGGGGGGTGCCGGCGGCGTATCCACAGACGGTGACCGCAGCGGCAGACCGGCCACGCCGAGGGCCGCCGAGACGGCCTCGCGATGCAGGGTCAAGGGAGACACCGGGCCGGCGTCCAGCGCCTGGCGCAGCGCCGCCGGCAGCGGCACGCCGAGCCTGGGCGGCGTCGATTCGGCGATCACCGGTGACCCGGGGTCGGGCTCAGCGGCGGACAGCCCATCGCCAAACCGACTCGACAGGGCGAGCAGCAGTACGAACAACACCACCAGCAGCGTCATCACATCGATGTAGCTGACCATCCAGCCGTGGGCGCTATCATCGTGGCTGTGCTCCGGCAGGAGTGACTCATGTCGCGAAGGCCTGCGGGGATGCTGCATGTCTCGACTCGGCATATGGCGTGGCAAAACGCCAAGCCTAGCGCTCTCTCGGTCTCGTCGAAACGTCGAACAGGGCACGTTCGAGACCGTCTATTTCACCGAGCCCGGCATCATGGAAAAGCCCCGACGCCCATTGGAGCATCGGGGCTCGTGCGACCGCCGGCGGGAAATCGCCGTCCGGCAGTCTTGCTATCTCGCGCTAGGCGATCAGGGACAACGCTTCCGAGGACTCGGTGAAGCCCACCATCACGCTGCCTCGGCTATCTCCTTGAGCGAGCTGATCAAGCCAGTAGTCACGGCCCGACGCGTCGGCATCGCGTTCAAGGACATTGTGATACATGAGATCGATGAACGCCGCGTCCTCAATGGTGTGATGAAGCTGCTGGAACTCCACCGAACCGACGAAGGCATCCGCGATGTCCGAATGATCGAGACGTTGCTGACGATCCAGCCAATAGCCGAGCCCCGTCCCATCGGCATGACGGTCGAAGGCGGCATCGTAGAGACGCAGCAGCGAGTCGACGTCCCCCACCAGCACCTGATCGTCACGTGCGTCCAGATTCTGGATACGGGTATCCTCTCCCGCCGGCGTTTCCGCTTCACTGAACGGCGTCTCGGAATGGAACTCTGCCATGTACTCGGCGAAGGCATCTTGTTCGGTACCCGAGTCGGCGAAGTTGAACCGTCCTTCCTCCTGGACGGCATCGACCAGATCGACCCGCTCCAGATACTCCCCCTGCCCCAAGGGATAGCCGTCGCCGCCGTCCGCCATGAAGCCCAGCGTCACGACCTTGACGATCTTGTCAGCGCTGCCGACGAGGCTTCCATCGTTGACGAGCACGTCCAGGGTGGCGCCGGCCTCATCGACGATGGCGGCACTCTGGATGCGCTCGCCGGCGGGCTGCTCCCAGTCAAAGCTGTATCGAATACCGCCGACCTGGGCAAACTGGCCCGCCGTGATGTCGGGCGCCGAGGCCGCTACGGCATGCTCGAGAATCTCGACCAGCTTCTCCCGGGTAACGCTGAGGATCGCCAGATCGTTGTTGAAGCGTAGCGCCGAGGCAGCGTCAAGCTGCGACACGCCACCTCCCGGCTTGCCGATGGCCGAGTCGGCAGCCGGTGCCTCGAAGCTCGGCTCGCTATCTTGCCCCTCGACCACGACGCGCCCGATCGGCTCGCGGATTCCCCCGCCGTTCTTGAACGACACCAACACGTCTTCATCCACCTGCCGCGCGTACCACAGGTTCGCATCGGCAGTCAGATTACCGAGATTGGTTTCTTCGGTACGGACCTTGCCTCGCTCACCCACCAGGTAGGTATCGGTCAGCCCGAGGAGGTTGCCATCCTGCTCGGAAACGAAGTCGGCGACCGCCCCCACCAGGTCGTCGGCGATATCCCCCTTGGTGCCATCGGCAAAGGCGTTCTCCCATTCTCCCCAGAGCGCTGCCACCTGCTCGTCCGTCGCGGCATAGACCCCGGACGTCGCCGATTCCACGGAGTCGGCGATCAGGCGTCCCTGATCATCGAATTCCACCACCAGCTGCCCCACATAACGCCAGCCGCCATCGGTGTTGATGATGGCCACATCGTCACCCGCAGCATCCTGGGTGACGATGGGATAGCGATCGTAGGGCTCACCGGCCCCCGGATAGAGGCCACGATCGACGTCTTCGGCATCGGCCAACAGCGTGTTGGACCCACCCGCCATGACGATGTCGACGCCATCCAGCAGCGTGGCCAGCTCTTCCTCGTACTGGATCTGCTGCAGATGGGAGGCCAGCACGATCTTGTTGACGCCCTGGCTTTCCAGCTGGTCGACGATCGGCTGGATCAGGTCGGCCAGGGCCTGCATATCATTGCTGCCACCCGCCAGCACCTCGGTATCTCCTGGGGAAGAGATACTCTCCAGGATCTGGGTAGTGATACCGATGATGCCGATCTGCTCACCGCCACGTTCGGTCACCACGGCCGGAGCCAGCTTGGGCGGCATGGCACCATCCAGCACCTCATCAGGCGACGCGCGGAAGGCATCGCGATCCAGCACGTCGGTCGTCGCCAGATCGACCAGATTATCGTCGGCGCTGAAGTCGAGATTGGCCGAGAGATAAGGAAACTGGGCGCCCATCCATTCCATGCCGCTCTCACCGATCACCGGTGCGATCATGTCGGCGATCAACCCCGTGCCCTGGTCGAACTCGTGATTCCCCAGCGTCACCGCATCGGCATTCAGCAAGTCCATGAGCAGCGTCTCGACGCGCCCCGATGCGGCCGACACGTCTTCCAACGAGCCGGCGGGCAAGCCATGGATCGCCTCGGCCGCGGCCTGGATCGCCGGCTGCAACGCATCACTGCCGGCCGCCGCCAGGTAGGGTCCCGGCAGCACCAGGTCTCCCGAACTGACGAACAGGGAATTGGCTTCCTGCTCCTCGAGATAGTCCACGATCGCGGCGAAGTTGGGCGCGTTCAGCAGATCGCCACCGCCACCTTCCATGTCGGAGGCATGCAGCAGCTGCAGGCGAAAGTTGCTCATGAGACTCACTCCCTTGCGTCATGACTTTTGGCGCACCAGTGTCGACGCCGAAAGTGACATCCGTTTGACAGTTTCACTATTGGCTCTCTTTCGCATTTCTCCAAAGAAAGCGTCACCCAAGCGTCAATCAATCTAAATATTAGAATGCAAAAATATATTACCGATTGACCATTCAAGAGATTGCCTCATGTCCACTGAAACCCTGCTCGCCAATCTGTACAGAGACATCCTGCTGCGTGAACCCGATGCCTCGGGCATGGCCTACTGGAAAGGTCAGCTCGAGGGCGAAAGCCAATCTCTTTCAGAGGTTGCCCAGGCACTTCTCGATAGCCAGGAATTCCATGCAACGGTCGCCCCGGTGATTGCGCTGTACGGACAGCAGCTCCTGCGCCAGCCGGATCTTCCGGGGCTGCGCTTCTGGGTCGGCGAGCTGCGTGAAGGACTTTCTCTGGAAGAGATCGGCTCCGCCATGCAAGCTTCCGAAGAGGCCAGCGACGACATAGCCTCGCTGTCCGATGAGGCTTGGCTGGAAGGGGCCTATGCCAACGTGTTCGACCGCCAGCCCGATCCCGAAGGCCAGAGCTACTGGCTGAAGCAGCTGGCGGCCGGCGGTTCGCGTAGCGATATCGTTGCCACCCTTCAAGCCAGCGAGGAAGGTATCGCGCGTCAGGAGCAACGTCATCTCACCTCGATACTGGAAGATGACGGGCCTCCCGAACAGGCGCTGGGTCGCTATCTTGAAGCGCTCGAGGAATCTACCCAACCTCCCGCCGATGACAGTGACGATCAGGACGACGATCTTCCCTCACCCGTCGAGCCGCCGGATGAAGGCGATGATACGCCGGACAACACAGGAGATGACGAGGAAGAGCCCTCCTCCACGGACAATCCCGATCTTGGCTTGAACGAGCGCTACCACCTGGGTGCTTCCGATGCCTCGGCGGCTATCACCGTTGGTGACAGGCTGATGCTGGTTGCCGATGACGAAGACCAGGTATTGCGACTCTATGATCGCGATAAAAGCGGCGAACCATTGGCATCCATCGACCTGAACGAAGCGCTGGGCCTGAGCGACGGCGATGAAGTGGACATCGAGGCCGTGGCCAGCCTGGACGGCATTCAGTACTGGCTGGGCTCCCATGAGAACGCGCAGCGCTCGCTGGTCTTTGCCACGCAAATGGATGATAGCGATGTCGAAGGTATCGACATCGAGGTGCAAGGTCAGTACGCCGGTCTGCTGGCGGATCTTCAGGAGTGGGACGACCTCGACGGTCATGGCAAGGGTGCCAATGCCCAGGGACTTGCTGCCGGACTCAACGTGGAGGGAGCGGCCTTCGCGGATAACACCCTGCTATTGGGACTGCGTGCCCCGCTGGATGAAGGGTTGGCGCAGGTGATTCCGGTGACCAATGTGCCGGCCCTCGTGGCGGGAGAAGCCGACACGGCCGAGTTCGGCACGCCGCTTCGCCTGGACCTGGGCGGCCGCGTGATCCGCTCCATCGAGCCCGCCTCTGATGGCAACTTCCTGGTACTGGCTGGCCCCGAACACGATGACGGCGAGGAAGGCTTCGCGCTCTACCATTGGGATGGGGCTCATGCAGTGCGCGAGATCGACGGCATCGATCTCGATACCGTCCCGGAGGCATTGGGTGCCAAGCCAGAATCCATCTTCGGTCTGCAAGCGACCGATGGCGACGTTACCGCGAGCGTGCTCTACGATAGCGGCAGCGTGGACTGGCTGGAAGATGGCCAGGAATCCAAGGACTTGCCAGCTGATCAGCAGCGTTTCATCAGTGTGGATGTCGATATTCCGCCCCTGCCCGACTTCACTCCTCGCCCAGGGGATATTGCCATCACCGCCGTCCAGGCCGATTCTCCAGACGACTTCCAGTTCGTCGCCCTGAAGGGCATCTCGGCGGGGGCGCAGATCACCTTTACCGACTCAGGCTGGAACGATGCCGCCTTCCGTGCCAATGAAGGTGCGGTCACCTGGACGGCTCCGGAAGGCGGGGTGGCACCAGGCACGCTGATATCGTTTGCCGACCAGAGCGAGCAGTTCCAGGAGGCCAACGGAGACGAGGTCGGCAACAACGGCTTCAACCTTTCCTCCAGCGGCGATCAGGTAATAGCCTTCACCGGCACACCGAGCGAACCGACGTTCCTGTTTGCCGTTCAGACCAACAGCGATACCTGGCAGGACGCCGCCTCCAGTTCCAACGACTCGGCGCTTCCCCCGGGACTCGAGGCGGGGCTGACCGCCGTGGCGGCGGGTGAAGGACCAAGCAGCGAATACGACAACGTGGCCTACGTGGGACCGGGGACCGGTACCGCGGAGCAACTGCTGGCCTCCATCGGCAACATCGCCAACTGGACCGGCAGCAACGACATGCTGCCTGACAGCGCCACTTCATCGTTCCGGATCGGCACCATGGACGCTCCCCATGTGCCGGGTGAGCGCGATATCGGCCTGGCCATCACCGAAATCTGGTCCGGCCAAAGCGGCGACGATGTGAGCGAGGACTGGTTCGAGATCACCAACCACTCCGACGAGGCCCTCGACGTCTCCACGACCCCGCTCTACTACGACGATGAAAGCGCCGCCCCGGAGGATGCCGTAGAGATCCAGGGGCTGGACCATCTGGCTCCCGGGGAATCGGCCATCGTGCTGGTCGATGGAGGTGCCGATGCCGTGACCGAATTTCGCCAGGCATGGAGCCAGCTGAAAGGGATCGAGAACCTGTCGATCGGTTACGCCGAGGACGCCTCGGGGCTCGGCAGCGGCGGCGATGGCGTCACGCTCTGGCGGGGCGACCCGCGCGTGGATGGCGACCAGGTGGCAACCGGGCGCTATCCGGACACCGAGGGCTTTGACGCCGCGGCCTGGGACGTCAACGCCCAGCGTTTCGTCACCGCCCAGGATGATGGCGTGACCGCCTCCACCGCCCTGGGAGGCGATAACGGCGATGTGCCGGCACTGGCGACGCCGGGAACGGCGACCGAGCCCGCCGCCGACATCACCAGGATTTCGACGATTCAGGGCAGCGGCGATACCAGCCCCCTGGCAGACGAACGGGTCACCGTGGAAGCCGTCGTGACCATGGTCGCACCCGGCCTGGACGGCTTTTTCCTGCAGGAGGAGGATGCCGACAACGACGCCGACGCCACGACCTCCGAGGGCATTTTCGTCTACACCGGCAGTGGCAGTGCCGATTGGCTGGAGGCCAACCTGTCGGCCGGACAGCAGATCCGGATCAGCGGCAGCGTCTCCGAGTACTACGACAAGACCCAGATCAGCGCCGAGCGTGCCAGCCTGGACGTGCTGGACAGCGGCCTTGCCCTGCCGCAAAGCCAGCACACCGCCATGCCGTTCACCGACAAGCACGGCATGGAGGCCTTCGAAGGCATGCGAGTCGCCATCGAGGCCCGGGATGGCGAGCCGCTGACGGTCACCGAGCTGTACGAACTGGGCCGCTACGGCGAAGTCACGCTCTCCTCCGGCGGGCGTCTGGAACAGTTCACCGAGGTCAACGCCCCCGATCAGGAAGGCTATAGCCGTTGGCTGGCAGATGCCGAAGCGCGCACCATCAAGATCGACGATGCCAACGGCACCCAGAATCCGGACCCGGTGATCTACGGCCGCAACGGCCAGGCACTCTCCGCCGACAACCCGCTCCGCGGTGGCGACCAGTTGAACAAGCTCGAAGGCGTACTCGACTTCAGCTTCGATGAGTGGAAGGTCCAGAACGTCGAGGGGCTCGACTTTGCCGGCCCCGAGCGCCCCGACGCACCGGCCGAAGAGGCACTGGGCAACCCGGGACTGACCGTGGCGTCCTTCAACGTCCTCAACTACTTCACGACCCTGGACGAAGACGGCAACCAGACCGTCACAGCGAACGGCACCTCGCACGACCCGCGTGGCGCCGACAATCTCGAGGAGTTCGCGCGCCAGGAAGCCAAGCTTGTCGAGGCCATCAACACCAGCGGCGCCGACGTCGTCGGCCTGATGGAACTCGAGAACAACGGCTACGGTGAGGACAGCGCCATTGCCTCACTGGTCGAGGCCCTCAACGCCGACGTGGCGACAAAGGGAATCGAGGGCGTGAACTGGGCCTACAGCATCCCTCGAGATGCCGAGGGCAACCTTACCAGCCCCGGTGACGATGCCATCGCCGTCGGCATGATCTACAACAGCGAGGCCGTCACGACCGTGGGTTCCGCCGTCACCAAGACCGATGGCGCCTTCGCCACCGCCAACCGCGCCCCGCTGCTGCAGACCTTCGAGGAACTCGACTCGGGCGAGCGCTTTTCCGCCGTGGTCAACCACTTCAAGTCCAAGGGCAGCGTGGTCAACGGCGAAGAGGCCATCGACGACGGCCAGGGCAACAACAATCCCACCCGCGTCGAGGCGGCCAAGGCGTTGCGCGATTGGCTGGCCAGTGACCCGACCGACAGCGGCGACAGCGACGTGCTGATCCTCGGCGACCTGAATGCCTATGCCATGGAGGACCCGATCACGACCTTGACCGAGGCGGGCTACGCGTTGCTGGACGATGATCACAGCTACGTCTATGACGGCTTCTGGGGCTCGCTGGATCATGCCCTGGCCAGTGCCTCACTGGCATCGCAGGTCAGCGGCACCCGAACCTGGCACATCAACGCCGACGAGGCCTCGGCACTGGACTACAACACCGACTACACCAGCGACCGTCAGGACGAGGACCTCTATGCGCCGGATGCCTTTCGTAGCTCCGACCACGACCCCGTCCTGGTCGGCCTCAACCTGGGCGAACCAACCGGTCTCGCCTGACTCCGCCCCCTGACGACACAGCCCCGCCAAGGCGGGGCTGTGTCGTGATACATGCAGACTCACAACGGCGGCCTCGGGCCGCCGTGGCGGTATCAGCGATAGACAGGGAAGCGGCCGCAGACGGCCTCGACCTTGCCCTTGACCTCGGCTTCGATGGCGGCGGTGTCGTCGCCCTTGGCCAGCACGTCGAGGATGTCGCAGATCCAGCCGGCCAGCTCGCTGCACTCGGTCTCGCCGAAGCCGCGGGTGGTCACCGCCGGGGTGCCGATGCGCAGGCCGGAGGTCACGAACGGGCTCTGCGGGTCGTTCGGCACGGCATTCTTGTTGACGGTGACGTGGGCACGGCCCAGGGCGGCGTCCGCGTCCTTGCCGGTCACGCCCTGCTTGACCAGCGACAGCAGGAAGAGGTGGTCCTCGGTGCCGCCGGAGACGATGTCGAAACCGCGCTCGATGAACACCCCGGCCATCGCCTGGGCGTTCTTGACGACCTGCTGCTGGTAGGTCTTGAACTCGGGCGCCATGGCTTCCTTGAAGCAGACCGCCTTGGCGGCGATGACATGCTCCAGCGGACCGCCCTGGATGCCCGGGAACACTGCAGACTGCAGCTTCTTCTCGATGGCCTCGTCGCCCTCGCGGGAGAGGATCAGGCCGCCGCGCGGACCGCGCAGGGTCTTGTGGGTCGTGGTGGTGACCACGTGGGCATGGGGCAGCGGGCTCGGGTAGACCCCGGCGGCCACCAGGCCGGCGATGTGGGCCATGTCGACCAGCAGGTAGGCACCCACGTCGTCGGCGATCTCACGGAACTTGGCCCAGTCGATGATCTGGGAGTAGGCGGAGAAGCCGGCGATGATCATCTTCGGCTTGTGCTCGCGCGCCAGTTCGGCGACCTGGTCGTAGTCGATGCGGCCGTTCTCGTCGATGCCGTACTGCACGGCGTTGTAATGCTTGCCGGAGAAGTTCGGCTTGGCGCCGTGGGTGAGGTGGCCGCCGGCGTCCAGGCTCATGCCCAGTACGGTGTCGCCAGGGGTGACCAGCGCCTGGAACACGGCGCCGTTGGCCTGGGAGCCGGAGTGCGGCTGCACGTTGGCGTAGGTGGCGCCGAACAGTTCCTTGGCATAGTCGATGGCCAGCTGCTCGACCACGTCGACGTACTCGCAGCCGCCGTAGTAGCGCTTGCCGGGATAGCCTTCCGCATACTTGTTGGTCAGTTGGCTGCCCTGAGCCTCCATGACCCGGGGGCTCGCATAGTTCTCGGAGGCGATCAGCTCGATGTGCGCCTCCTGACGCGCGCTTTCCTTCTGCATCGCATCGAACAGGGCATCATCGAAACCGGCAATCTGCATGTCACGGCTGAACATCGGCGGGAAACCTCGCATCAACGGGGAAATCGAAGGCCGCCATGATACCCCAGCCCATGGCGGCTTTCACATGAAACCCCGTCATGCGGCGCCCCATCATTTCTCATGTGCGCTTCAGTAATTCTGAAGGCCGATCTCAGCGGGTCTCCACCCGCATCGAGAGCTTGCTCGGCAGCCCCAGGGGATCCGCAGCCAGCGTGTCCGCATCACTCTCCGGTGGCAGGGTCAGGTGCACCGTGAGTTCGCCGGCCTGGCCCACCATCATGTCCACCACGCCGTTCAGCAGCGCACCGACCTCCGGCCCGAGCATGGTACCGAAGCCCTTGGCCTGGGTGCGTGCCTGGTCGAGGAACTCGGCCTCGCTGACGCCTCGGCTGGCCGCCATCACCGCCGGCATGCGACCGAACAGGCCCAGGTCGGCAAGCGTGGTATCGATTCGACCGCCGAGCAGGGTGACCCCACGCAGGTCCTCCATCTCGGCCAGGTAGGCCGCCGGCTCCACGCCCTCCGGCAGGCTCACCGGCAGTTCGGCATCGATGTTCCAACGGAAGGCATCGCCGGCGGTGATCTGGCCTTCGCCATTCAGCAGGCTTTTCCGTCCCAGGGCTTCCCAGCGACCATCGAACTCGGCATCCAGGGCCAGCCTGCCGCTGCCGCCGGTGAGCACGTTGCTGGCCAGGCGCAGCTCGGTGCGCTTCTCGGGCGGCGCCAGTTCGATCATTCGCGCCAGGTCCAGGTCGAGCGACTCGAGGCGCATTCCCCCCTCGCCGTCGCGCATGTCGCCGTCATAGGTCAGCCGCGCCAGGTCGGCCACCAGGCGATCCGACACGATGCTCAGATCATTCAGCGTCATCTGATCCAGGGTGGGCTCCTTGCCGTCGTCCTGCAGGTGACGCATCCCGTCGAGGCTCAACGAGGCCAGCGTGAAGTCGCCGTCACCCATCTCCTCGAGCCCTTCCCCATGCCCCTCGATGCCGCTCATTTCCAGGTGGCCGATGGCCTGTCGCGACAGCTCGGTGGCATGCAGCCGCTCCATCGTCAGCCAGCCACTGGACGGGTCCGTGGGGGGCAGGGTCTTCTTGCCGTCGGCGGAGGTAACGAGAGCCGCCTCGAGTTCCAGGCGCAGCCCCTCGGCGGTGAGCTCGTCGGCCTCGAAGTCGACGTCGCGCAGCGGCCCCTCGGGCCACGGCAGCGGCCCGCCGGGGCCGTCGAGGCGCACCCGGTCGGCGGTCAGCACACCGGCCTCGCTGCCGGTGCGCTCGAGCCGCAGGCCCTCCATGACGACCGCATCGGGATGTTCATAGTCCCCCTCGACGACGTAGCGCGCCACGTCCAGCCTCGAGCCATCGTCATCGACGAAGCTCAGGTCCTCGGCCGCGGTCTCGCCGCCGAGCAGGCTGTCGGACACCTTGCCGATGGTGAGTTCGCCGGGCGCCTCGGCGAAGCGCTGGCGCAGATCGCTCTCGAGGTGATCGGCATCGGCCTGCGCCAGGCCGCAGGGCAGCATGGCGAGAAAGGCAGCGAGCGCGGCGGCTCGCGAGGGGGTCGTACGCATGAGGGTCACCTCCCTGATGATCCCGCCTGCGGGCGTCAGCGCGGCTCAGCGAGACGCGCCTCGAGCAGGCGATTGGCGTAATCCAGCACCGCCAGACGGGCACGGCGCTTGTCGCAGTGTCGATCGGGAACCGACTCCCGTCGACGCCGAGAGTATGAACGAACTTGGGGGCAATGGCTCGGCACGCTCTTATGCTCCCCTTTTGGATGCCGGATGCGTCTCGATCAAGTTTCGCCGAGCAACCCCAGACTCTCCGCCGGCGCCCTGCGCCGTATGCCCCTCGACAGCCACTGGCCGATCACGCCGACCAGCAGCGCTCCACCCAGCGGCAGCGCGATCCACAGCCAGGGATGCCAACGCGGCGCCAGGTCCAGCCAACCTCCGTATAGCCCGGCGGCGGCCAGCTCGGTCAGCGCCGCGGCGAGCAGGCCGCTGGCCAGGCCCAGCAGCGCATATTCGGCGCCCTGCACTCGCGACAGCAGCCGATCACCGGCGCCGAACACCCGCAGCAGTCCGGCCTCATGGGCGCGTACCGGCAGGCTGGCAGTCAGCGCGGCATAGAGCACGCTGACGCCGGCCAGCAGCACCAGGCCCAGCACCAGTTCCACGGCCCGGGTGACCTTGGCGAGCACCTCGCGCACCCGCTCGAGGATCGCCTCCACGTCGAGCAGGGTCACGCCGGGGAATTCCCGCACCAGGCGGCGCAGGGTATCGCGATCGTCGGCCGCCAGGTGGAAGGCGGTGATATAGCTGTGGCCGAAGCGCTCCAGCACCCCCGGGGGGAAAATCACGTAGAAGTTGGGTCGAAAGCTGTCCCAGTCCAGCTCGCGCAGGCTGGCGATTCGCCCGTCGACAGTGGCGCTGCCGACGCTGAAGGTCAGGAGATCGCCGAGCCCGAGGCCCAGGCGCTCGGCCAAGCCACTCTCCACCGAGATCGGCACCGGCGAGGCGCGATCGCCCTCTCGCGTCGCCCCGCCAGCATCCTCGAACCACTCGCCGGCCACCAGGCGGTTGCCCTCCGGCAGGTCGGCGCGCCAGGTCAAGTTGAGCTCGCGGCGCAGGGCATTGTCGCCGCGCGCCTCCGCCGGCACCGCCTCGCGGGGCGGCCGGCCATCGATGGCGGTGAGCCGACCGCGCACCATGGGGTAAAGCGCGCTGCGCGCCTCGGCGGCCTCGTTCAGGGCGTCGGCGAAGGCATCGCGCTCGGCGGGCTGGATGTTGATGGCGAACTGGTTGGGCGTGTCTTGCGGCAGCTGGTCCCGCCAGGCGTCGAGCAGGTCGCCGCGCACCAGGGCGATCATCGCCATGGCGAACAGCGCCACCGAGAAGGCCAGCAGTTGGCCGAGACTGGCGGCGCGGCGTCGAGCGAGCTGGCGACCGCCCAGGCGCAGCGCCTGGAGCGGCCCCGAGCCGCCACGCCGAGGCAGTCGGGCGCAGAGCGCCAGCAGCGCGCTCAGCAACAGCCCGCCGAGCCCCCACAGGATCGCCAACGCCAGGCCGCCGCCGAGCAGCAGCGAAACCGCCAGGACAAGGTCGCCGGAATACAGCCACAGCAGCGCCCCGAAGACCAGGCCGGCGACGCCCACCACCCACCAGGCGGACGCCGGCAGTGGATCGAGCTCGCGGCGCAGTACCTTGAGCGCGCTGACCCGTCGCAGGCGCAGCAGGGTCGGGCCGGCGAACCCGGCCAGCACCGCCAGCGCGGTGAGCACACCGAGCGCCAGCGGCATGAGCCCCGGCGGCGGCAGTTCCACCGTCACCAGGCTGCCGAGCAGACCCAGCAGCAGCGCCTGACCGGCCAGCCCGAGCAGCGCGCCCAGCGCCGCGGCAGCCAACGACAGCCACAGCAGCTGCAGCGCGAACAGCCTTACCAGGTCTGCCTGGCGAGCCCCGAAGCAGCGCAGCAGGGCCGCGGTGTCCAGATGACGCTCGACGTAGCGACGAGTGGCCATGGCCACCGCCACGCCGGCCAACAGCACCGCGGCGAGACCGGCCAGGCTCAGGTAGCGGTCGGCGCGGGACAGTGCGCTGCCAAGCCTCGGCCGGTCGCGGCGCACGTCGCGCACCTCGACGCCCTCGTCGCGCAGCCGCTCGAGCCGGGACGTGACGGCCTCCACCGCGGCCGGCGAGCCGGCGGCCAGGATCTCGTACTCGATGCGCGAACCGGGCTGGATCAGCCCGGTGGCGTCCAGGTCGTCGACGTGCACCATCAGCCGCGGGTTGAAGCTGCCGAAGCCTGCCGAGGGGTCGGCCTCGCGTTCGATCACTCCGCTCACCTCGAGCTCCGCCCGGCCCAGCCGCAGCCGGTCACCGACCCCGAGGTCGAGCAGCAGCGCCAGGCGCGGGGCGACCCACGCCGTGCCCCGGGCGGGCCCGCTGGCCAGCGCCTCGGGGCCCGTACCACGATCGACCCTCGAGACACCGTAGTGGGGATAGGCATCGTCCACCGCCTTGACGCTGACCGGCTGGAAGGCATCGCCGTGGCTGACCATGGACACCATGTCGACCTGGTCGGAGAGCGTCAGTCCGGCGTCCTCCAGGGCGCCACGCAGCGCGGCGTCGAAGGGGCGTGACTGCTCGAGGACGATGTCACCGCCCAGCAGCTGCCCGGCCTGGCGGGTCAGGCCGCGCTCGAGGCGGTCGAGGAAGAAGCCGATCATGGTGGCGGCGGCCACCGCCAGGACCAGCGCCACGAACAGCGCACGCACGTCGCCGGCGCGCAGGTCGCGCCCGAGCCCCTTCCAGGAGAGACGCACGGCGTGGCGCAGTCGCTGAGAGCGTGGCCCGGTCATGCGCCGACCTCCTCGGGCACGATCGCCGCGAGCCGCCCATCGGCGAGCGACAGGCAGCGATCGCAGCGCCGTGCCAGGGCGCGGTCGTGGGTGACCAGCACCAGGGTGGTGCCAGCCTCGCGATTCAGGGCGAACAGGCTATCGATGATACGCTCGCCGGTAGCGGGATCGAGGTTGCCGGTGGGCTCATCGGCGAACACCAGCTCGGCGCCGGTGACGAAGGCCCTGGCCAGGGCGACACGCTGCTGCTCGCCGCCCGAGAGCTGCTTGGGAAGGTGGTCTAGGCGTTCGCCGAGCCCCACACGGCCCAGCCAGTCCCGGGCCTTGGCCTCGGCATCGCCGTCCGGGGCCAGCTCGAGCGGCAGCAGCACGTTTTCCAGCGCGGTCAGGGTAGGCAGCAGCTGGAAGTTCTGGAACACGAAGCCTACCCGGCCCGCCCTCAGGGCGGCCCGGCCATCCTCGTCGAGATCGCCGAGCGGCTCGCCGAACAGCTCGAGCTCGCCGGCGCTCGGTGCATCCAGCCCGGCCAGCAGGCCGAGCAGGGTCGACTTGCCCGCGCCGCTCTGTCCGAGGATGGCCAGGCTCTCGCCGGGGAACACCTCGAGCGCCAGGTCACTCAGAATGGTCAGCGAACGCTCGCCGCTCTCCACCCGCTTGGTCAGGTGGGCGGCGCGTAGAATAGGATAGGGGTTTACTGGCGAGGAGTCGGACATGAGGTCGGTCATGAAAAAGCGCATCCCTGTTGGTCGAGCTCATGACACCCTGGCATGGTGCCTGCTCTGGGCGCTACTGGTGCTGATGGCCGCGCCGGCGATGGCCGACCAGCGCCCGCGGCTGCTGGTGATGGGCGACAGCCTGAGCGCCGCCTATGGCATCGAGCGAGACGCCGGCTGGGTCAGTCTGCTGGCCGAGCGCCTGGAGGGAAAGGCCGAGGTCATCAACGCCAGTATCAGCGGCGAGACCAGCGGTGGCGGCGCGGCCAGGCTGCCCGAGCTGCTTCGACAGCACGCCCCGGAGATCGTGCTGCTCGAACTGGGCGGCAACGACGGCCTGCGCGGGCTGCCGCCCGGTCAGCTACGCGCCAACCTGGCGGGCATGATCGAGGAGAGCCAGGCCGCTGGCGCCCAGGTGCTGCTGCTCGGCATCGATATTCCGCCCAACTACGGGCCGGCCTACCGCGACGCCTTCACCGGTGTCTATGACGATCTCGCCGAGCGCTATGAGGTGGCCCTGGTGCCCTTCCTGTTGAAAGGCGTGGCGCTCGATGAATCGCTGATGCAGGACGACGGCATCCACCCCACGGCGGCGGCCCAGCCTGCGCTGCTCGACAACGTCTGGCCGGCGCTGGCACCGCTGCTGGAACAGCAAGGCGTGGCGCTGGCCGCGCGGGGGAATTAAGCCTCGTCCGGCGTCGCCGGGGCCTTCTGCCACTGCTGCAGGGCCAGCCCGCCGAGGATCAGCACCAGCCCGACCAGGGTCGAGGGCAGGATCGGCTCGCCGACGACCAGGTACAGCAGCATCAACGACACCGGCGGCGACAGGAAGATCAGGTTGGAGACCTTGGCGGTGCGCGACACCGTCCCCACCGCCAGCTGCCAGAGCACGAAGGCGATGCCCATCTCGAACAGCCCCACGTAGACGCCGGCGGCGAGCCCGGTGACGCCGTGCCACTCCAGGCCCGGTCCCAACAGCAGCAACAGGGTCAGCACCGGCACCCCGACGCTGAAGTTCTGCCACTGGGCGACCAGCGGCGAGCGACGGTCGCGCACGTTGAGCAACCAGTACAGCGCCCAGATCAGCGTGGACACCAGCGCCAGCCCGACGCCCAGCGGATCGGCGAAGGCCACGTCGAGTACCTGGCCGCGGGTGGCGATCACCCAGACCCCGCCGTAGGCCACCAGGCCCGCCAGGATGTCCATGAGAGTGAGGCGCTGGCCGAGAATCGGCACCGCCAGCAGCGCCATGGCCAATGCCCAGGTGTAGTTGAGCGCCATCGCCTCCTGGCCCGGCAAACGGTCATAGGCGGCAAACAGCACCAGATAGTAGGCCACCGGGTTCATCAGCCCGGCCCATGCCGCAGTGCGCCAGCCTCGCTTGAGCGCCTCGCCGAGCAGCCCGCGGCGCACCACCAGCACGCCGATCACCGCCCAGGAGACCAGCGCGGCAATCCACATCAGCTCCAGCGGGGCCATTCGCTCGAGCGCCACCTTGAAGGCAGTGGCCACCGTGGACCAGAGCGCGACGGCGCCCAGCCCGTAGAGCATGGCGCGACGATCCGTTGTCATGACGTCTCCCGTCTATTCTCCATAACCTGCCGCCCGCAGCCCGCAGCCCGCAGCCCGCAGCCCCGCAGCCCGTAGCCGCTTCCAATAGCCCGCAGCCCGCAGCCCGTAGCCCGTAGCCGCTTCCAATAGCCCGCAGCCCGCAGCCCGCAGCCCGCAGCCCGCAGCCCGCAGCCCGCAGCCCGCAGCCCGCAGCCCGCAGCCCGCAGCCCGCAGCCCGCAGCCGCCAGATTATCGATCGATATGGCCCAGGTCCCGCTCGGGATCGAGGCGGTCGCGGACCTTCTGCTTGAGCGTCTTGACGTCGGGGAAGCCGCCGTCTCGCTTGCGCTCCCAGAGGCTCACGTCGCCGAAGAAGACCTCGAAGTAGCCGCCGTGGGACGGCACCAGGGCCACCTCCTCGAGGTCCTCACCGAAGGTCGACAGCAGTTCCTGTGCATACCAGGCACTGCGCAGCAGCCATTGGCACTGGGTACAGTAGTGAATGCGAATACGTGACACGATGCCCTTCCTGTCGCAACAATAAGCGCTTCATCCTACCAGCGAGGAGCTCCCATGGCCGCCCCCGAGATCAGCCAGACCCGCCTCTTCGAGCGGCTGACCGGCGACGAGGACAGCCGGATGTGCAAGGACATCCCCGACGAGGCCTGCCAGGAGCAGCCGCGCAACTTCTTCCTGCACCTGGCGGCCTCGCTCGGCAACAAGCTGGCCGACGAGCTGGCCAGCGCCCGGCTGGTGCTGCCCTGGCTGCTCGGGGCGATCGGCGCCCCGGTGTGGATGGTTGGGATGCTGGTACCGATCCGCGAGGCCGGCGCCTTGCTGCCCCAGGTGTTCGTGGCCGGATTCATCCGCGGCCGCCCAAAGCGCAAGGGGGTGTGGGTGGCCGGCGGCATCCTCCAGGCGCTGGCCGCGGCGGCCCTCGCGCTGCTGGCGCTGTTCGGCCACGGCGGGCTCGGCGGCGCCCTGGTGCTCGCCGTGCTGGTGGCGCTGTCGCTGGCCCGAGGCCTGTCGTCGATCGCCACCAAGGACGTGCTCGGCAAGACCATCGCCAAGCAGCGCCGCGGTACCCTGATGGGCTGGAGCGGCAGCCTGGCGGGCGCCGCCACCCTGGTCGCCGGCGTGGTGCTGATGGCCTTCAGCGACCGTCCCGGCGAGCTCGCCCTGGCCGCGCTGCTCGCGGTAGCTGCCCTGGGCTGGGCCGTGAATGCGCTGTGCGCCGCGCGTATCCGCGAGGTGCCCGGCGCCTCGGAAGGCGGCGACAGCATCGCCTCGACGCTGCGCGAGGGCCTGCGCCTGCTGCGCAAGGACCGCACCTTCCGCCACTTCAACCTGTCCCGCGCACTGCTGCTGTCGAGCGCCCTGGCGCTACCCTACGTGGCCCTGCTCGGCCAGCGCCAGAGCGGCGCCGAGCTCGGCGACCTGGGCGTGCTGGTGATCGTCTCCGGCATCGCCGGCATGGTGGCGAGCCCCGTGTGGGGAAAGCGCGCCGACGACTCGAGTCGCCGGGTGATGCGCCTCGCCGCCCTGGGCACCGCCGTATGCTGCGCCGCCGGCGCGCTGCTGGCCTGGCTGCCCGGCGCCTGGACGGCGAGCGTCTGGCCCTATGCCCTGCTCTACGCGCTGCTGGTGATCGTCCACGCCGGGGCCCGGCTGGGACGCAAGACCTATGTCGTCGACCTGGCCGGCGCCGAGGACCGCGCCCTCTACGTGGCGCTCTCCAACACCCTGACCGGTGTGCTGATGCTGATCGTCGGCGGGCTGGTCGGCGCCCTGGCCCAGTGGCTCGGCAGCGGCGCCCTGCTGCTGGCGCTGGGCGTCACCGCGCTGGCCGCCGCGGCCAGCGCCACGCGGTTGCCGGAGGTCGAATGAGTGGCTCCGACGTTGAAATCCCGGTCCCGGCTGGCCATGATATTTTACAAAGGGGCGGCGCCTGGCCGCGCCGTCCATCACGCTCTCGCGACAGGAATGCCTCGATGAAACGCCCGCCCCTGATCAGCCCGGACCTGCTGGAACGAATGGTCGATGCCTCCGAGGACGGTATCGTCGTCGCCGAGCAGGAGGGCGACGAGAATATCCTGATCTACGTCAATCAAGGCTTCGAGCGACTGACCGGCTACAGCGCCGACGAGATCCTCTACCGCGACTGCCGCTTCCTGCAGAACGAGGACCGCGATCAACCGGCCCTCGCCACGATTCGCAAGGCGCTCGCCGAGGGCCGCCCGTGCCGCGAGGTGCTGCGTAACTACAAGAAGGACGGCACGCTCTTCTACAACGAGCTGTCGATCACTCCCGTCTTCGACGAGAACGACGCCCTCACCTACTTCATCGGCGTGCAGAAGGACGTCACCGAACGCGTCGAGGCCCAGCAGGAGCTCGAGCGACTCAAGGCCGAGCACGGCCTTTCCTGAATCTCTCACGTCGGCGCCTTCGGGCGGGCGTCGACGGCCAATGGCGTGACGCCTCGGATCCCGGCTTCAGCCAGCACGGCAAGGCGTCATGATATTTCTTGCCTTCTCCTCTTGCGCTTGGCCGCATCTCCCCTTATATAGCCGTCAGGTGCCCGTCAAGGGCATCCTGGGGCCCCGCTCGATGCGGGGTGTCGGATCCGCTTCTGCCGCTCCCCGAGCGGCACGGCCATGGGAGGACCTCGCATGCGCCAGAATGCCCATCACGAAGAAACCCTCGACGACGACTTCTACGACGACGATCAGGACGAGGCCGTCAACGACCACGATTATCGCCGCGCCCGCCCGGCCAGCCGCACCGAACAGCTGCGCGCTCGACGACGCCTGGAGACCCTGCTCGAGGAGCGCCGCCTGAAACGCGCCATCGAGGACGACTGGGGGATCGACGAGGAGGAGTGAGAATCGAGATTCGAGGTGCGTGGCCGGCCCTGGCCATTCCTCCGCCCGGGCTCTATCATCATGGGCCAGCGCATTCTCAATCCGTTCTTTACAACCTTAGTGAGATTCCATGGCGCAATACGTCTACACCATGAATCGGGTGGGCAAGGTCGTGCCCCCCAAGAAGCAGATTCTCAAGGACATCTCGCTGTCCTTCTTCCCGGGCGCCAAGATCGGCGTGCTGGGCCTCAACGGCGCCGGCAAGTCGACGCTGCTGCGCATCATGGCCGGCGTCGATACCGAATTCGAGGGCGAGGCCCGCCCGATGCCGGGCATCAACGTCGGCTACCTGCCCCAGGAGCCGCAGCTCGACGACGAGAAGAACGTTCGCGAGACCGTGGAAGAGGCCCTTGGCGCCATCAAGGAGGCCCAGGAGAAACTCGACGGCGTCTATGCCGCCTACGCCGAGCCCGACGCCGACTTCGACGCCCTGGCCGCCGAGCAGGCGCGGCTCGAGAACATCATCGAGGCCGCCGACGCCCACAACCTCGAGCGCAAGCTCGAAGTGGCCGCCGAGGCCCTGCGCCTGCCGCCCTGGGAAGCCCGGGTAGGCAACCTGTCCGGGGGCGAGCGGCGGCGCGTGGCGCTGTGCCGCCTGCTGCTCTCGAGCCCCGACATGCTGCTGCTGGACGAGCCGACCAACCACCTGGACGCCGAGTCCGTGGCCTGGCTGGAGCGCTTCCTGCACGACTACAGCGGCACCGTGGTGGCGATCACCCACGACCGCTACTTCCTCGACAACGTGGCCGGCTGGATCCTCGAGCTGGACCGCGGCGAAGGCATCCCCTTCGAGGGCAACTACTCCCAGTGGCTCGAAGCCAAGGAGCAGCGCCTGGAACGGGAGGCCAAGCAGGAGGCCTCGCGCCAGAAGGCCATCAAGCACGAGCTCGAGTGGGTGCGCTCCAACGCCAAGGGGCGCCAGGCCAAGAGCAAGGCGCGCCTCAACCGCTTCGAGGAGATGCAGTCCGGCGACTTCCAGAAGCGCAACGAGACCAACGAGATCTACATTCCGCCCGGTCCGCGCCTGGGTGACAAGGTCGTCGAGTTCCACGGCGTGTCCAAGGCCTTCGATGACAAGCTGCTCTACGAGAACCTGGACTTCGCGATTCCGCCCGGCGCCATCGTCGGCATCGTCGGCGGCAACGGCGCCGGCAAGTCGACCCTGTTCAAGCTGATCAACGGCACCGAACAGCCGGACACCGGCGAGGTCGTCAGGGGCGAGACCGTCGACATCGCCTACGTGGAACAGCTGCGCGATGCCCTGGACAACAAGCAGACGGTGTGGGAAGCGGTCTCCGACGGCCAGGACATCCTCAACATCAACGGCTATGAAGTGTCCTCGCGGGCCTACGTGGGCCGCTTCAACTTCAAGGGCAACGACCAGCAGAAGCGCCTGTCGGACCTGTCCGGCGGCGAGCGCGGTCGCCTGCAGCTGGCCCAGACCCTCAAGCAGGGCGCCAACGTGCTGCTGCTCGACGAACCGTCCAACGACCTGGACATCGAGACCCTGCGCGCCCTCGAGGAGGCCCTGCTGGCCTTCCCCGGCTGTGCCCTGGTGATCTCCCACGACCGCTGGTTCCTCGACCGCATCGCCACGCATATCCTCGCCTTCGAGGGGGATTCCCACGTGGAGTTCTTCGAGGGCAACTACACCGATTACGAGGCGGATCACCGGAAGCGCGTGGGCGACGATACCCCGCATCGCATGAAATACAAGCGCATCGACGCCTGACCGGCTTCGCCGGAGCCATAAGAACGCCCGCTGCGCGGGCTGAAGCTTGAAGCTGGAAGACAACCCCACGATCTCGCGGTCGTGGGGTTGTTGCGTTGGCCCCGGCGCTAGACAGCGACGGCCGCAGCCTCCATAAGAGGACATGGCGGAGCGCGTCGCCGCGACCGCTTTCCTGCTGGCCACCCGAGGACCGGGCATGTCGCCGACGCTTCTGCTGCACCCCGTTCAGCTGTTCCGGCGCTTCGCCAACAGCATCGCCTACCTGCCGACTCTCGCCGCGGCGAGCTACGGCCTGCTGGGCCTGCTGATCCTGGTAAGCACCACCCGCGACGCCGGCTTCCCCGACGGCCTCGAGGCCTGGATTCCACCGCTGCCCGACGGCGCCCGCGGACTGCTGATCGCGCTGCTCGGCGGGATGATCTCGCTGATGGTGTTCAGCTTCTCGATGGTCATGTCGATCCTCTCCCAGGCCGGCGGCAACTTCTCCCACAAGCTGGTGTTCGGACTGATCGGCGAGCGTCGCCACCAGTGGGTGCTGGGCCACTATCTCGGCACCATCCTGCTGCTGCTCCTGCTGCTGATGGCCCCGGACGATGCCCGGGGCTGGATGGCTCCCGCCGTCTATCTGGCCTGCCTGCTGGTCGTGCACTGCCTGGGGCTGTTCGTCTATTTCATCCATGGCGCCTCGCAGTCGGTGCAGATCGACGCGGTAATCGGCGGCCTGCACGACGCCACGCTCGCGGCCATGCATCGCCAGCAGGCACGACAGCGAGGCGAGAGCTGGCGCTTCCTGGACGAGCGACCGCGGCCGCACACGCCCTGCCACGAGATCGCGATGGGCCAGGAGGGCTATGTCCAGGGCGCCGACCTCGCCGCCCTGGCCCTCCTGGCAAGGCGCCAGGACGGTCGGCTGCACCTGAGCTTTCGCTTTGGCGACTATCTGGCCCAAGGTGCCCCGCTGGCGATCCTGGAAGCCGACGAGCCACCCGACGCGGCCTGGGAGGAAGCGCTGCACGAGTGCCTGGTGCGCCTGGACGGCGAGTCGGTGAGCGAGCACTACGTCCACGGCATGACGCAGCTGATGGAGGTAGCGATCAAGGCCCTGTCGCCGGGCATCAACGATCCGGGCACCGCACGGCTGTGCCTGCACCGCCTGACCGATCTGCTGCGACATCACCTGGCCTGGCAGCCGGCCAACGCCCTGCTCGATGCGGAAGAACGGCTGCGGGTGACCTGGCCGCTGGAGCGCTTCGACAGCCTGCTGCACCGGCTGTTCGTGCCCCTGCTGCACTACGGCGGCGACGACCAGAGCGTGCTGCTGGGGCTGCTCAAGGCCTTGAAGGCGCTGTCGCTCGAGACGCAGGGCGACGCGCTGAGCGCCCTGCAGGCCATGGCCGAGCGCGTCGTGGAACGGCTCGACCGACTCTCATGCCATCCGATGGATCGGGCCTTCGTCAGCGACCGGCTGACCCGGGGGCGGCATCGCCTGGCGCTACCCGGCGAACTGCCGCCCGATGGCGAGGCCGCTCAGTAGAGCTTGGGCTCGCCCTTGGGGCGAGTCTTGAAGCGGCGGTGCAGCCACAGGTACTGCTCGGGGTGGCGGCGAATGGCAGCCTCGATGACGGCGTTGACCTGGGTGGCATCGGCCACGTCGTCACCGGTGGGAAAGCCCTCCAGCGGCGGCAGGTACTCCAGGGTATAGGTGCGATCATCAGGATTGCGGTGGAAGATCAGCGGCATGACCGGGGCCCCGGTCATGCGGGCTATCTTGGCGGTGAGCTTGATGGTCGCCGCCTCGACGCCGAAGAAGGGCGCGAAGACGCTGGCGTCGCGGCCGAAGTCCTGGTCAGGGGAGTACCAGACGTTGTGGCCGTCCTTGATCCTGCGCACCACGCCCCGCAGGTCATGGCGGTCGATGGCACGGCCGAAGATGCGCGACCGGGCGCGGGTCATGAAGCGCTCGAACAGCGGATTGTCGTGGGGCCGATAGACCACGTCGGCGGGAAAGAACAGCGAATGCAGCGCCCCGCCGAGGTCCAGGGTCGAGAAGTGGATACCGATGATCAGCGCGCCCTTGCCCTGGGCCTGAGCGCGTGCCATGTGCTCCTGACCCTTGAAAGTCACGCGGTGGCGCAGGTGCTCGGGATCCCGGCACCAGCCGGTGGCCGTCTCCAGGATGCCGATCCCGTTGGCGATGAAGGTCTCGCGGACCAGCCGGGCATGCTGGGCCTCATCGAGTTCCGGGAAACACAGCCGCAGGTTGGTCTCGGTGATGTGTCGCCGCCGCTTGGCGAATCGCCAGACGGTGAGGCCGATGGCCCGCCCCACCCACAGCTTGAGCCGCCAGGGCAGCCAGGCGGCGACGCGCATGGCACCGATGGACAGCCAGGTCGGCCAGTAGCGGGGGTGGGCGAAGGAGGTCGGGGTCTCGTCCTTGGACATGGGGCACTCTTACTCGGATTCAGCCACCATGATAGCGTCTCGGCACCCGCGGCAGCACCCCGGTGAGCAGCGTATAGCTGATGGTGTCGCAATGGCGAGCCACCTCGTCCACCGACAGCACCTCGCCGTTGCCCGCCCGGCCCCACAGCACCACCTCGCTGCCGATATCCGCTTCGGGGATGTCGGTGAGGTCCACGGTCAGCATGTCCATCGATACCTTGCCGGCGATGGCCGTGCGCCGTCCCTCGACCAGCACCGGGGTGCCGTCGACGGCATGCCGGTCGTAGCCGTCGCCGTAGCCGCAGGCCACCACGCCGATACGCGACGGCCGCGGGGTCGTCCAGCGACCGCCATAGCCCACGGGCTCGCCCTCTGCCAGCTCGCGCACGGCGATGATCGCCGAGCGCAGGGTCATCACCGGCTCGAGGCATCGGCTGGCGTCATTGGCATGCTCCAGTGGATCACTGCCGTAGAGCATCACCCCGGGACGATTCCAGGCGCCGTGGCTTTCAGGGCGAGCCAGGGTCGCCGGGGAATTGGCCAGGCAGGTGGGCGCGCCCAGCCGCTCGGCGAGCTCGGCGAGCAGCGTCGCCTGGCGGCGGAAATAGCCGTCGTCGAGAGCATCGGCGGTGGCGAAGTGGCTCATCAGGTGCAGATCGCAGGCATGGTCCGGCGCGTCCACCAGGCGCCGCCAGGCAGTCTCGACCCGCTCCGGCGCAAAGCCCAGCCGATGCATGCCGGAATCGACCTTGAGCCATACCGGGATCGGCCGTGCCGGACGATAGGCCATCAGCGCATCCAGCTGCCACTCGCTGTGTACCGCCATCCACAGTCCCAGGGCCTCGACGCGCTCGAGCTCGGCGGCCTCGAAAATCCCCTCCAGCAGCACGACGGGGGCGGCGATGCCGCCCTCGCGCAGGGCCTCGGCCTCCTCGATGCAGGCCACGGCGAAGGCCGGTGCCTGTCCCTCAAGCGCCCGGGCGCAGGCCACCAGGCCGTGACCGTAGGCATCCGCCTTGAGCACTGCTACCGCCTGGCTGCCAGGCGCCAGGTCACGAGCCAGGCGATAGTTGTGGCGCAGGGCGTCCAGGTCGATGTCGGCGCGCAGCGGTCGGGCCATGGGCAAGACTCCAGAAAAGGCAAAAGCCCTATTATTTTTCAATTGATCGCCATTTTCATGGCAAAAAAAGCCGAAATATATTTATTTTACAGCTTTTTCAACCAGCGAAATCGCATCAGACAGATTATTGCACCATCCAGGTTTCATAACGCAGAAAGCCAGGACAGGGTCCTGGCTTTCTGTCGAGATTCAGGGCGGTGATCACTCGAAGATGGCGTCCAGATCCAGCCCCTGCTTGTCGAGCATGCGCCTGAGCTTCTTCAACGCTTCCACCTGGATCTGGCGGACCCGCTCGCGGGTCAGGCCGATCTCCTCGCCGACCTGCTCGAGGGTCGAGGCCTCATGGCCACGCAGGCCGAAGCGGCGCACCACCACCTCGCACTGCTTGTCGGTGAGTTCGGCCAGCCAGTCGTCGACGTGCTGCTTGACGTCGCCGTCCACCAGGGTCGACTCGGGGCCCAGGTCGTTGTCGTCGGTCAGCGTCTCGATCAGCGGCTTGTCGCTCTCGGTGCCCACTGGATAGTCGACCGACGAGACCCGTTCGTTGAGCCCCATCATCTTCTTGACGGTCTCCACCGGCTTGTCGAGATAGTCGGCGATCTCTTCCGCGGTGGCCTCGTGGTCGAGCTTCTGGGTCAGCTCGCGGGCCGCCCGCAGGTAGATGTTGAGCTCCTTGACCACATGGATGGGCAGCCGAATCGTGCGGGTCTGGTTCATCAGCGCCCGCTCGATGGTCTGACGAATCCACCAGGTGGCATAAGTGGAGAAGCGGAAGCCGCGCTCCGGATCGAACTTCTCCACCGCGCGGATCAGGCCCAGGTTGCCCTCCTCGATCAGGTCGAGCAGGGTCAGTCCGCGGTTGAGGTAGCGGCGCGCGATCTTGACCACCAGGCGCAGGTTGGACTCGATCATCCGCGACCGGCCGGCGGGATCGCCCTTGCGAGCGAGACGCCCGAAGTGAACCTCTTCCTCCGGGGTCAGCAGCGGCGAGAAGCCGATCTCGTTGAGGTAGATCTGGGTCGCGTCCAGGCTGTGGTGATAGTGACGATCCTCACGGCTCAGCGCCTTCTCGAAGGCCTCGTCACTATCCGCATCTTCGGCCGCGGCGGTCTCGACCTCGACCTCCTGCTCGCTGGTTTCGGAGGCTGATTCCAGGTCCACGTCCTGCAGGTCCCGTTCAAGCATGCTCATCGATTGTCACCCCGTGGTTGCCATGGGCATCAAGTCATGCCCGAAACGATCGATGTCAGAGGTTATCATTGTAAATTTTTGTGCTGCTGAAACGAGCGACTCCGTGACCCTTCCCTTCAACGCTTGGGGAGATACTCAAGCGGGTCCTGAGGCTGGCCGTCCTTGCGCACCTCGAAGTGCAGCCTGACGTCCTCGGCGTCGCTGTCGCCCATGGTGGCGATCACCTCGCCGGCCTCGACCACATCGTTTTCCTTCACCCTGAGGGTGTCGTTGTGGGCGTAGGCACTGAGGAACTGGTCATTGTGCTTGAGCAGGATGAGGTTGCCGTAGCCACGTACGCCACTCCCCGCATAAACCACGATGCCCGGTCCGGCCGCCTTGACAGGTTGCCCCTTTTGTCCGTCGATATCAATGCCGGCGGTGATGCTCCCGCCTTCACCGAAATCGCCGACCACTTCACCGTTGACGGGCCACTGCCAGGGCACGTCATCCACCGGCGTATAGCGGCGCGACTCGCGGCTCTCGGCGGCCGGCTCACCGGCCACCTGGGTACCGGCATCGGCCTGAGCGTCGCTCTCGGCTCCGGCCTGAGCCCCGCTGTCGGCGACCTGACGCTCCTCGGCCTCTTGCGACTGTGACTGGGCCTCGGCCTGCGACTGGGTCTCGGCTTGCGCCTGAGCCTCGCGCTCGCTCCGTTCGGCCAGGTCACGCTCGCTGAGATTGCCATCCGCCCCTGGACTGTCGGCATCATAGACCGGCCCCGGCCCCTCGGTGCCGCTCCCCTCCTGGCCCTCGGCCGACGCCTGGGAGGACGCATTCCCGTTATCGGCGCTCACGCCGCTGCGTTCGGTGCTGCCATCGGGCAGCAGCCAGTCCAGCGAACCGTCGTCCTGGGTCCCGCCACCGAGGCCGGTGGCCACGGCACCTCCAGCGGACGCCGCCGCCGCGGTTACCGCCTCGCCGGACTCGCCGGCACCACCGCCGCTGGCGGCGGCACTACCGCCCAGCGACAGCTGCTGCCCCGGCTGGATGCGATAGGGCGGCTCGATTTGATTGAGTCGCGCCAGGTCGCGGTAATCCATGTCATGGCGCCAGGCGATGCCGTACAGGGTGTCTCCAGGCTCGACGGTGTAGCTGGCCGGCCGATCCGCAGCACGGCTGGCCGACAGGTCCTGGACTCGCACCGGCTGGGGCGCCTGCTGGGAGGCGGCACATCCCGCCAGGGTCAGGGCCAACCCGGAAATCAGCAATACCTTATGCATCGGAACCTTCCTCCTTGTCCTTTTGTCGGCCATCACGGGCTAAAGCGTCGCCACCGCGATGGGCTCTGCCGATGCCCCATACCAGGGCGGCACCGGCCAGCATCAGTGCCACCACGACGGGCAGCTGTGCGGGATCCCCGGTGACCTGGGTAAACCCCGAGGGGGTCAGATAGCGAAAATCGAGGGGGATCATCTGTCCGTCCGGCCCGAGCTGATAGCGGACCAGTTCCCGCCAGGGCCACAGCACCGGCAGTGAGCCAAGGATGAACCCCACCAGAAGTTGCAGGGTGGCGGTGTGAAAGCGTTCGAGCAACCAGCACAGCAGCCGCGAGAAGGCGAACAGCCCGATCAGGCAACCACCGCCGAACAGCAAGAGCACCTCCAGGTCGAAGCTACGGATCGCTGCCATCACCTTGCCATAAAGCCCCATGGTCAGCAGCAGGAAGCTACCCGACACACCGGGCAACAGCAGCGCGCTGATGGCGATGGCACCCGCCACCACCAGCACCAGTGCAGGACTGCCGAGCTGGCCGAGCCAGGGCATCAGTGCCGGCAGGGCCTGGGCCAGCAGCAGGCCGACGAGCAACGGCAACAGGTGCCAGAAACGCCAGTCGGCGGGATGCCGGCCGACCACCAGCGCCGAGGCTGCCACCAGGCCGAAGAAGAAGCCGTCGAGCAGCAGCGGCTGTGCTTCCATCAGCCACACCACCAGATGTGCCACGCTGATGAGGCTGGCGGCGATACCCGCCAGTAGCGGCACCAGGAAGGCCAGGTTGAGGTGGGCGACCAGCCCGGCCACGCCGTCCTGGCGCCAGGCCACGATGGCGCTGGGGCCAAAGCGGCGGATGGTGTAGAGCAGCTCCTCATAGATGCCGGTGACGAAGGCGATGGTGCCCCCGGAAACACCGGGCACCGCATCCGCGGCCCCCATGCCGGCGCCCCTGAGCAAGAGGCCAATTTGACGCTTCAAGAACTCACTCCCACTTTTCTATTCATCTGGCAACCGAATCGATCATCCTGATCGATTCGGTTGTCGTCCGCGCCACTCTGGCGCAGATACGTGGATCGGCTGGCGTGGCGCGGGCTCGCACCGGCCTGCCGGCCGGAAGCGGCACGCCCCAGTGCCGCGATTAACCCGACATGAAAGCTTGCCGGGTTAATCATCAACGGATGACGCCTTCCAGCAGCGGCACGAAACGCACGCGCTCGAGGCGCTGCTTCTCGAACCGGTCGCCCTGTCGACGCACCCGTACCAGCCACTGTTCGCCATCGCGGGATGCCAAGGGGGCGATCAGCACCCCGCCATCCGCCAGTTGAGCGAGCAGCGGCTCGGGCAATGCGCTGGCACAGGCCGTCAGCAGGATGACCTCGAAGGGCGCCGCCTCAGGCCAGCCGTGCCCCCCATCGGCCAGGCGCAACCGTGCGTTGTGCACGGCGAGCAGTCGTAGCCGCTCCCCGGCGCGGCGATGCAGGGCATTGATTCGCTCCACCGACCAGAGTTCCGTCACCAGTCGCGCGAGCACCAGGGTCTGGTAGCCGGATCCGGTGCCGATCTCCAGCACTCGCCCGGGGGCCTCCTCGAGGACCAGTTCGGTCATGCGCGCCACGATCCATGGCTGGGACAGCGTCTGGCCGTGGCCAATGGGCAGCGAAGTATCCTCATAGGCGCGATGCGCCAGCGCCTCGTCGAGAAACAGATGCCGCGGCTCGCTGGCCATCACCTCCAGCACCCGGCGATCGGCGATGCCCTGGCGAGCCAGTCGGTCGGCCATGCGATCGCGAGTTCGCTGCGACGTCATGCCGATGCCTTGCATCAGGCCGGGGCGCAGGCTGTGTCGGGAGTCAGGTGAGCGCATCCAACCATTCCTGCACGTCGTCGCGCGCGGCATGCCGGGTCAGGTCGGTCTGCAGCGGCGTGATGGACACGTAGCCCGCCTCGACGGCGGCAAAGTCGGTATCCGGGCCATCATCGGCGTTCTCGCCCACGGCGGCGATCCAGTAACGCTTTCGCCCGCGCGGATCGCGAACCTCCAGCGGCTCGGCCGCCGGTCCGCGATACCCCAGCCGGGTCACGCGCAGGCCGCGGATCTCGTCCCAGGGCAGGTCCGGCACGTTGACGTTGAGCAGGCTGCGCGGCGGCAGCGAGAGCCGGTCGGCGACCCCGACCAGGCTCGCCGCCACTCGCCCCGCGGTGTCGAAGTGCCGGTGCCCCACCAGCGACATGGCGATGGCGGTCATGCCCAGGTTGCGCCCTTCCATGGCGGCGGCCACGGTCCCCGAATAGAGGACGTCGTCGCCCAGGTTACCGCCATGATTGATCCCCGAGATCACCAGGTCGGGCCGCTCCTCCCAGACGCCGTTGACGCCCAGGTAGACGCAGTCCGCCGGGGTGCCGTCGACGCTGTAGAAGCCGTTGTCCAGCGTCGACAGCGCCAGGGGACGTGACAGGGTCAGGGAATTGCTGGCCCCGCTCTTGTCGCGGTCGGGGGCCACCACGCGCAGCCGCGCATGGGGAGCCAGGGCGTCATGCAGGGCACGCAGGCCCGGGGCATGTACCCCGTCATCGTTGGATAGCAACAGTCGACGCATCCACGCCTCCTCTGTCGGCACCCTCGGCGGAGGGGTGGAAATTCAGTGTCGGATGGGCGATCAGCTCGCGCAGCACCGCGGTGGCGAAGGCCCCTCGAGGCAGCGTGAAGGACAGCCAGGCCTCGCCCTCGCCGGGCTCGAGGCGCGGCGCCGCCAGGCGCAGGCGCAGCGGCCGTCGCGCCATCTTCACGCCGGCCCTCTCGAGCCCCGTGCACAGCCCGGGATGGGCCTCACGCAGAGCCTGCTCATGGGCCAGCGCCGCGTCCCGGGCTATCGACTCGCCCTGCCCCCAGAGCACGCCGCTGGGGTGCAGGTCCAGCCGCTCGGCGCGCTCGAGCAGCGACGCATCGATGGCCTCGGCGACGAAGCGACTCGCCGAGCCGTCGAGCACCACCGCCTCCCCCGAAAGCGGCACGTTCCAACTGTTGTCGGCGATGCGCGCCGCCAGCAGCTCGTTGAACAGATAGCTGCGCGCTGCGGAGAGCAGCATGCCGTCGCGGTCGTCACGCTTGCGCCAGCCGCGCGCCAGCAGGCTGGCCGCGCGATGCAGGTTGCGCCCGTCGGGGCCGAAACGCTGGGGTCCGAAGTAGTTGGCCACCCCATGATGGCATAGCCAATCCCAGCGTTCGGCGAGCCCCGGGTCATCCAGGGCCTCGCCGGTGAGGCGCAACCGAAAACGATTGGCGGCGTGCACGCCGCGCTTGAGCTTGCGGGGATGTCGGGTCACCTCGAGCAGCGTCAGCGGCAGCTCCGCCAGCCGGGCATCCAGGTCGCCCGGCGCCTCGCGGCCGGGCAGGTGCACCGAGAACCACTGACGGGTCACCGCGTGGCGATCCTTCATCCCGGCGTAGCCGACGTCCCTCGGCGTCACCTCGCAGGCCTTGGCCAATCGACGAGCGACCATGGCGGTGGTCAGATCGCGTTTTTCCAGCCACAGCCACAGGTGCTCGCCCTGTCCCTCGGGTTCGAACCCCAGATATTCCTCGACCCGGAAATCCTCGGGCGTGGCCCGATAGCCGCCGGAAAGTGGCGCGCCAAAACGCGCGTCCAGTACCCGCGGCCAGCGGGGCGGCCAGGCGATCGTCGCCTCCTTGCGTTCACTCATCGGCACCCTCCCCGACGAGCAGGGCGACCGCTTCGGCGGCGATGCCCTCGCCGCGGCCGGTGAAGCCCAGGCGCTCGGTGGTGGTGGCCTTGACGTTCACCGCACCGCGCGCGACCGCCAGATCGGCGGCGATGGCCTCGGCCATCGCCTCGACGTGGGGGGCGAGCTTCGGCGCCTGGGCCATCACGGTGGCGTCCAGATTGCCGACCCGAAAGCCCGCCTCGTGCACCTGCGCGACTACCCGGCGCAGCAGCTCGCGGCTGTCGGCTCCGGCCCAGGCCGGATCGGTGTCGGGAAAATGGCGGCCGATATCGCCCAGCGCGCAGGCACCGAGCAGGGCATCGCAGATCGCGTGGAGCAGCACATCGCCGTCGGAATGGGCGATGAACCCGCGGTCGAAGGGAATGGCGACGCCGCCAATCCTCAGGTGGTCGCCCTCGCCGAAGCGATGGACATCGAAGCCGTGGCCGATTCGCATCATGCGCTATCGTTCCTGTCTGCGTGGTGATCGTGCATCCCCTGGGCGGCGAGGATCGCCTCGGCCAGCGCCAGATCCTCGGGATGGGTGATCTTGAGGTTGTCGCGGCGGCCGGCCACCAGGCACGGCGAGAGACCGAGGGCCTCCACCGCCGAGGCCTCGTCGGTGACCGACACGCCACGTTCGGCGGCATCATGCAGGGCGCGACGCAGCAGTCCGAAGGCGAAGCCCTGAGGCGTCAGGGCATGCCATAGGCCGTCTCGGGGTTCGGTGCCAGACACGCGCCCGGCACCGTCGTCACGCTTCATGGTGTCGGCCACCGGTACGGCCAGCAGGCCCCCCACCGGATCTGCGGCGACCGTCGCCACCAGCCGGCGCAGGTCGTCGACCCGTACGCAGGGCCGGGCCACGTCGTGGACCAGTATCGGGTCGCCCTCTTGGGCCTCCCCGGCGATGGCGGCCAGGGCGTTGGCCACCGAATCGGCGCGTTCGCTCCCGCCGGGCACTCGCCGCCAGTCGGCGAAGGGCACCTCGGCCGGGTCGAAATGCGCATCGTCGGGATCCAGGCACAGACACAGCCTTGCTGCCGGAAAGGCGGCATGCAGGCGCGCCAGGGTGCATGCCAACACCGTGCGGCCGGCCAGCGACAGGTACTGCTTGGGAACGGCCGCCCTCATGCGGCGTCCGCGTCCCGCGGCCGGCACCACCAGCCAGAGTCGCTCGCTCAAGGCGCCCCTCCCTCGCCCGGGCCGGCATCCGGCACCCAGAAGAACTGCTCGTCGCGGCGCACCATGCCGATGTCGCTGCGTGCCCGCTCCTCGATGGCATCCAGGCCGTTCTTGAGATCGACCACCTCGGCGGCGAGACGGTCATTGCGCGCCCGCAGCGGCGCATTCTCGGCTTCCAGGCGATCCACCCGCTGGCGCACTTCGGCCAGCTCGCGCAGTCCGCCCTCGCCTAGCCACAGGCGATACTGCAACAGCGCCTGGAGGGCGATGAGCACGATGGCCAGCCACTTGAGCATGAAGAGGATCCGTCACCAGGGAATTCGAAGGCGTAGTATGCCATCTTCCCCCGACCGCCTCATCCACGAAAGCCCCTGACGCTCACCGACAAACGCGAAACGGCAGGGCCTCTCCGGCGGCCTCGATATAGGCCGCGACGTGCTCGGCCTCCTCGTCGCAGAAGCGCGCTACCCCGGCGCGCAGGCGCGGGTCGGCGATATGGTGAAGCGAGGTCAGCCGGCGGGGCGCAAAACCTCGCGCCAGCTTGTGCTCGCCCTGGGTGCCGGGATCGAAGCGCTGCAGGCCGCGGGCCAGACAGTGCTCGATGCCCTGGTAGTAGCAGGTCTCGAAGTGCAGGCCGTCGGCCTCGATCTCGCTGCCCCAGTAGCGGCCATAGAGGGTATGGCAGCCCTGCAGGCACAGCGCCGCGGCCACCGGCCGCCCTTCCATTCGCGCCTGGACGAGCACCAGCGCCTCGGGCAGGTGGTGACGCAGACGAGCGAAGAAGGCCTCGTTGAGATAGCCCTGCCGCCCGCGTTCCAGGTAGGTGATCTGATAGCAGCGATAGAAATGCGCCAGGTCGGCCTCGCCGATCGCTTCGCCCTCCAGGCGGTGCAGGGTCAAGCCCTGCTCGGCGACTCGACGGCGCTCGCGGCGGATGGCCTTGCGCCGCTTGGAGGTCAGGGCGGCCAGGAAGCCGTCGAAGTCGCCGAAGCCATGATCCTGCCACTGGAACTGCACCCCGGCGCGGGGAATCAGGTCGGGCCGGGCCTCGCGCCAGGCGGCGACCTCGCCCTCCTCGGCGAACAGCAGGTGCCAGCTCGACAGCGCCGCGTTTTCCCAGCCCTCGGCCAGACAGCGGCGCGCGTCGAGGGGATCGACGTCCGCGGCCAGTGCCAGCCGAGGCCCCGGCGCCGGCGTGAAAGGGATGGCGCTGAGCCCCTTGGGATAGTAGCGCCCCCCGGCCCGCTCCCAGGCATCGGCCCAGGCCCAGTCGAAAACGTATTCGCCGAAGGAATGCTGCTTGTGATAATGGGGCAGCAGACCGACCAGGGTATCGCCGCGCCACAGGGTCAGGTGACGCGGCGTCCAGCCGGTATCGGCACTTACCGCGCCGCTGGCTTCCAGGGCATGCAGGAACTCGTGTCGCAGGAAAGGATGATCGTCGCCCACCAGGGCGTTCCAGGCCGACGCCGGCACCTCGGCGACAGCGGGTAGCTCGACGAGACACAGTCGACTCATGGGGACTCCCGACGGGGGCCGGCTGACAACAGGCCGGCGCAAGACCTACATTGTGCCCTAGTAGACGGTCGGGGTTAACGCCGCCCCCGCCAGCATGGCGTCGACACCCGCCGGCCCCGGACCGTGCACCGGGCCACGACGCCGCCCGCCCGACGGCCGGCATCCAGCCCGATTCAAGGTAAATTAATTACAACTATAGCCGTATAGCCCTACCCATTCCGACTTTTCGCCGCTATTTTTGTTAAACTTACGAAATCATTCGTTTCCCATGCCGAGGTGCCCCATGGCTCAAGCTTCCACGCCACTCAACGCCACCGTCCAGCAGGTCACCCAGCGCATCCGCGAGCGCAGCGCCGAACGCCGCGCGCTCTACGAGCAGCGCATGGCCGACCAGCACAAGCGCGGCGTTCACCGCGCCGAGCTGTCCTGCGGCAACCTGGCCCACGGCTTCGCCGCCTGCGGCACCCAGGACAAGGATTCGCTGAAGCTGATGAATGCGGCCAACCTGGGCATCATCTCGGCCTACAACGACATGCTCTCGGCGCACCAGCCGCTGGAAACCTTCCCCGAGACCATCAAGGACGCCGCCCGCGCCATGGGCTCCACCGCCCAGTTCGCCGGCGGCGTGCCCGCCATGTGCGACGGCGTCACCCAGGGCCAGCCGGGCATGGAGCTGTCGCTGTTCTCCCGCGACGTGATCGCCATGGCCACCGCCGTGGGGCTATCCCACAACATGTTCGACGCCGCCCTCTACCTGGGCGTATGCGACAAGATCGTGCCGGGGCTGTTCATTGCCGCGGCACGCTTCGGCCACCTGCCGGCCATGTTCGTGCCCGCAGGCCCCATGCCCAGCGGCCTGCCCAACAAGGAGAAGGCCCGCATCCGCCAGCTGTTCGCCGAAGGCAAGGCGAGCCGCGAGGACCTGCTCGAGGCGGAATCCGAGTCCTATCACAGCCCCGGCACCTGCACCTTCTACGGCACCGCCAACTCCAACCAGCTGATGATGGAGATGATGGGGCTGCACCTGCCGGGTACCTCCTTCGTCAACCCGGGCACCGAGATGCGCGAGGCGCTGACACGCTTCGCCACCGAGCAGGCGGTCCGTAACACCGAACCCGGCGGTGACTATCGCCCCTTCTACAAGCAGATCGACGAGCGCGCCATCGTCAACGCCGTGGTCGGCCTGTTGGCCTCGGGCGGTTCCACCAATCACACCATGCACCTGGTGGCGATGGCCGCCGCGGCGGGCATCACCCTGACCTGGGAAGACTTCACCGACCTCTCCGCGGTGACCCCCAGCCTGATGAAGGTCTATCCCAACGGCCAGGCGGACATCAACCACTTCCAGGCCGCCGGCGGCATGGCCTATCTATTCCGCGAGCTGCTCGGCGCCGGCCTGATCCACGGCGACATCCCCACGGTGTTCGGCACCGACATGACCGCCTACACCCGGGAGCCCTTCCTGGAAGACGGCAAGCTGACGTGGCGCGAGGGCCCCGAGGAGAGCCTCGATACCGACGTGCTGCGCGGCGTGGCGGATCCCTTCGCTGCCACCGGCGGGCTCACCGTGCTCGAGGGCAACCTGGGCCGCGGGGTGATCAAGGTCTCTGCAGTGGAAGAGGAGCACCGCGTAGTGGAAGCGCCGGTGCGGATCTTCGAGGACCAGAACGAGATGAAGGCGGCCTTCGACGCCGGCGAGCTGGACCGCGACGTGATCGCCGTGGTGCGCTTCCAGGGGCCCAAGGCCAACGGCATGCCCGAGCTGCACAAGCTGACGCCCTATCTCGGCGTGCTGCAGGACCGCGGCTACAAGGTGGCACTGGTCACCGACGGGCGCATGTCCGGTGCCTCCGGCAAGGTCCCCGCGGCCATCCACATGAGCCCCGAGGCGCTCGACGGCGGCCCCCTGTCCAAGCTGCGCGACGGCGACATCGCGCGCCTGGACGCCAACGCCGGCACCCTGGAGGCCAAGGTGGACGCCCATGTCTGGGCCGATCGCGAAAAACACGTGGCCGAACTCGATCACTATCACGTCGGCCTGGGCCGCGAGCTGTTCGGCGGCTTCCGCCACCTGGCCATGCGCGGCGAGGAAGGCGCCGGGGTGTTCGGCGGCTTCGAGGCCGACGACCTGGCCCGCCAGGCCGGCCAGATCCACGACGAGGACGCCTGAGGAACTCCCGCCATGACACGACCCGCCCTGTCCGGTAGAAACATCGAGAGGGGCGGCACCATGGCGGGCCACCTTGGCCGAGCCCTAGGCTAGCCCCTGAGAAGACCCGAGACGAAGCCATGACACGACCCGCCCTTATCGGCGACATCGGCGGTACCAACGCCCGCCTCGCCCTGGTCACGCCGGGGGCCTTCGAGCCCCACGACATCCTGAGCCTGCCCTGCGCCGACTACCCCGGCCTGGTCGAAGCGGTGCGCGACTATCTGGAGCGGGTCGGCGCCGTGGGCGATGCCGCCCCGCGCGAGGCCTGCCTGGCATTCGCCTGCCCGATCCGCGGCGACCGGATCAAGATGACCAACAACCCCTGGTCGTTTTCTCGATCCGAGGTCCAGGCGGCCCTGGGGCTGACGCTGTTCAAGGCGATCAACGACTTCACCGCCCAGGCCCTGGGCGTGCCCCACGTGGCCGATGACGACCTGTTCGAGGTTCAGCCCGGCGAGGCGATTCCCCATGCCGCGCGGCTGGTGATCGGCCCCGGCACCGGTCTCGGCGTGGCCGGCGTCTTTCCCGGCCGCCACGCCTGGATCCCGCTGGCCACCGAGGGCGGCCACGTGACCTTCGCCCCCACCGACGAGCGCGAGCACAACCTGCTGCGCCACTTCCGCAACCGCTACGGCCGCATCTCGGTGGAGCGGCTGTTGTGCGGCCAGGGGCTGCTCGACCTCTACCTGGCGCACTGCTCGCTGAAGGGCACCAACCCGCGCTACTCGACGCCCGCCGAGGTGACCGAGGCGGCCGGCGACGACAGTGTGGCTCGTGATACCCTGCTGCGTTTCCTGAAGATTCTCGGCGACGTCAGCGGCGATGCCGCTCTCACCATGGGCGCCCGAGGCGGGGTCTACCTGTGCGGCGGCATCCTGCCGCGGCTGCTCGACTGGCTGCCGCAGAGCCGCTTCCGCGAGGCCTTCGCCGACAAGGGCCGCATGAGCGCCTATACCGCCGAGCTCCCGGTCCGGGTGGTCACCGCCCCCTGGACGGGCCTGCTGGGCGCCGCCGAGGCCCTGCACAATGAGGAGGTCGAATGATTCCCGCATCTCTGCGCGCCCTGCTGGACGCCACCGACGGACAACGCCGCGCCGAATGGGCCGGCCGCGAGGTATGGCTGGCCCGCGAGGCCTGGGGCGAACTCGTGGTGTCGCTCCAGGGCGCCCAGGTGCTTCACTATCTACCCGCGCCCGAAGACGCGCGCGCTGAGGGCTCGCTTTCTAATGCGCCCGAAGATGCACAAGCCGCAGGCGCCTCACCGTCGCCCGAAGACGCGACCGCTGAAGGCTCGCTATCCAATGCGCCGCTCTCTAACGCGTCCGAAGACACGCGAACGCGCAGCCCGGATCAGAGCGAGGAAGCCCTGGTGGCCGGCGGCTGGCTGTGGGTCACGCCCACGCCCCAGGCGCTGCCCGGCGCCATCCGCGGCGGCATCCCGCTGTGCTGGCCGTGGTTCGCCGATGAGAACACCGCCGACGAGTCCCCGGACCGTTCCGGTCCGATGCACGGCCCGGCGCGCAAGGCCGACTGGCGCCTGGATGCCGTGGACGAGCACGAGGAGGGCGTCGAGCTGCATCTCTCGCCGCTCGAGCGCCTGCACTCCCAGCTGGTGCCGCGGGCGGTGATCCAGGCCAACGCCAAGCGCCTGCACGTGGAGCTGGTCACCGAGCATGTCGGCGAAACCCCGGTCAAGATCACCGGCGCCCTGCACAGCTACCTGGCGGTGGACGACGCCAGGGCCTGCCGGATCGAGGGACTCGCCGGCGCCCGCTACCTGGACAAGCTCGCCGACTTCGCCGAGCGCGAACAGCAGGGCGAGCTCGGCGTTCGCGGCGGGCTGGACCGCATCTACCACACCAACGCCGAGCTCACCCTGGACGACGGCAGCCAACGGCTGCGCGTTGCCCGGCAGGGCAGCGATTCGGCGGTGGTGTGGAACCCGGGCGACGACCGGCCGGCGGACACCTCGGCCGCCGCCGGCCGCCGCTTCCTGTGCATCGAATCCGCCAACACCCGGCTCGACCCGGTGTGGCTGGTGCCCGGCGCCCAGCACCTGCTGGGCACCACCCTCTCCCTGGCGAACGACGCATGAGCGCCGCGCCGGTGTTCGACGCGCCCTTCGCGCTGGGCATGATGGCCCTGCACGAAGCCCCGGCACTGCACGCCCCCGAGCGGCTGGCCGACTGGCTCGAGGCGCGCCTCGACCAGGGCCTGCACTGGTTCGACCACGCCGACATCTACGGCGACCGCGCCGGCGAGCGGCTGTTCGGCGACGCGCTGCGCGCCCGCCCCGGCCTGGCTTCGCGAGTCAAGGTGGTGACCAAGGCCGACATCGTGACGCCCGAGCGCGACGCCTCGTCGTTCGCCGTCAAGCACTACGACAGCTCGGCGACCTACGTGGCCCGAGCCATCGACGACGCCCTCGAACGCCTGGGCGTGGAGCGCCTCGACCACTTCCTGCTGCATCGCCCCGACCCGCTGATGGACGCCGAGGCCACCGGCCGCGCCCTGGACGACGCCATCGCCGCCGGCAAGCTCGGCGCCGCCGGCGTCTCCAACTTCCGCCCGGAGGCCTGGCGGCGGCTGCAGGCCGCCATGCACGGCCGCCTGTCGGCCCACCAGCTGCAGCTGTCGCTGGATCACCCGCAGCCGCTGTTCGACGGCCTCTTCGATGCCCTGATCGGCGACGGCCAGGCCCCCATGGCCTGGTCGC
This sequence comes from Halomonas organivorans, assembly GCF_014192055.1. Classification (GTDB taxonomy): domain Bacteria; phylum Pseudomonadota; class Gammaproteobacteria; order Pseudomonadales; family Halomonadaceae; genus Halomonas; species Halomonas organivorans. Next base: position 47,052 of record NZ_JACHXM010000017.1, read on the forward strand.
CGCTGGGCGGCGGCCGGGTACTGACCGGCCCGGCGCGCTCCCTGCTGCTGTCCCAGGCCGAGGCCTTCGGCGTCAGCCCTGCCGGGCTGGCACTGGCCTGGGTGCGCGCCCTGCCCGGCCGGCCGCTGCCGGTGATCGGCAGCCTCAAGCCCGAGCGCATCGAGACGCTGTGCCGGGACGCCGCGCTCGAACTGCCGCGTCCGGCCTGGTTCGCCCTGCTCGAGGCCGCCCGCGGCCACGAGGTGGCCTAAATCCATCATGAGGAACCACGACCATGCTGCCCGTTATCGCCTTCGGTGAAGCCCTCGTCGACATGCTCTCCAGCCGCCTGGGGGACGCCGCCGACGGGACCCCGGAGACCTTCACCCCCTACGCCGGCGGCGCTCCGGCCAACGTCGCCGTGGCCTGCGCGCGGCTCGGCGTGCCCAGCCGCTTCCTCGGCATGCTCGGCGACGACCACTTCGGCGATTTCCTCGCCGAGGCACTGGCCGCCCAGGGCGTCGACCTCTCCGGCGTTTGCCGCACCCGCGAGGCGCGCACGGCGCTGGCCTTCGTCTCCCGGGATGCCGACGGCGAGCGCACCTTCGACTTCTATCGGCCGCCCGCCGCCGACCTGCTCTACCGCCTGGAGCACCTGCCGGCCGGCGTGTTCGCCGAGCCGGCGATCCTCCACCTGTGCAGCAACAGCCTGACCGACCCCGAGATCGCCGAGACCACCCTGGCCATGGCCGAGATGGCCGCCCGAGCCGGCTGCGTGGTCAGCGTCGACGCCAACCTGCGCCACAACCTCTGGGCCGAGGGCCGCGCCGACGCCGCCCTGGTCACCCGGCTGCTCGACACCGCCGACCTGCTCAAGCTCTCCCGAGAGGAGGTCGACGACCTGCGCGGCGACCATCCCGAGGAGGCCTGGCTGGCCGAGCGCCTGGCCGCCGGGGTCAAGCTGGCGGTGATCACCGACGGCGGCGGCGACGTGCGCGCCCTGGGCGCCGGCCTGTCGCTTTCGGTCGCGCCGCCGAACGTCGATCCCGTCGACACGACAGCGGGTGGTGACGCCTTCATCGGCGGACTGCTGGCGGCGCTGGCCGAGGGCCGCTTCGAGGCGGGCTGGCATCGCGACACGGCGGGCCTGGAAGCGGCGCTGGCCTTCGCCTGCCGCTGCGGCGCCCATGCCGTGACCCGCCCGGGCAGCTACGTCGCCCTGCCCACCCGGGACGATCTCGCCTCGGCCTGATCGCCCCCGGACACGACGACGCCCGATGACGGTTTCCGTCATCGGGCGTCGTCGTGTCCGGGCCCAGGGGCGATGGGCCCGGACGATTCCGGGATCAGGCCATCACGCCATGATGCTCGGCCAGCGCCCGACGATAGCGCGCATAGACCGCTTCGTAGGCCGCGACGCGCTCGGCGTCGGGCGCCGCCCGGGAGCTCTCGTCGAGGTGCACCAGCCGGGCGCAGAGCGCGTCCAGCGAGGCATCGGCGCCGCCCTCGCACCAGGCCGCCTGGATCGCCGCACCCAGCGCCGCGGCATCGGTGACCGCGGGGCAGATCACCGGGGTGCCGAGGATGTCGGCGACCATCTGCCGCCACACCGCGCTCTTCGCCCCGCCGCCGATCAGGCGAATCTCGCTGGCGTCCCGGGCCAGCCCGCCGAGCCGTTCGAGGCCATAACGCAGGCCGAAGGTCGCGCCCTCGACCACCGCGCGACACAGGTTGGCCTGGGTAGCGTTGACGTCGGTCAGGCCCAGGAAGCTGCCCGAGGCCTGGGGCAGCGGCGGGACCCGCTCGCCGTTGAAGAACGGCAGCACCGTGACGCCCTCGGCGCCGATCGGCGCGGCGGCCAGCCGCTCGCCGAAGGCCGCCAGGTCGAGGCCGAACAGCTCGCGCACCCGGGTGGTCGCCGAGGTCACGTTCATGGTGCAGATCAGCGGCAGCCAGCCGCCGTGGCTGGCGCAGAAGTTGGCGACCTGGGCATCGTCGGCGACCGCCGGCTCGGGGGAGTAGGCGCACACCGTGCCCGAAGTGCCGAGGCTCAGGGTCACCAGTCCGGGGCGAATGTTGCCGGTGCCGATGGCGCCCAGCATGTTGTCGCCGCCCCCGCTCGAGACCACCACGCCCTCGGCCAGCCCCAGCTCGCGAGCCAGCGCCGGCCGCAGCGTGCCGGCCGGCTCGCGGGAGCCAATCAGCCGCGGCAGCACGCGCTCCGGGTCGAGCTCCGGGGCGATCTCGGCCAGCACGTCCTCGCGCCAGCGGCGCGCGCGGGTATCGAAGTAGCCGGTGCCCGAGGCGTCGCCGGCCTCGGCGACCCGCTCGCCGGTGAGCCAGAAGTTGAGGTAGTCGTGGGGCAGCAGCAGGGTGGCGATGCGCCGATAGGCCTCGGGCCGGGCGTCGCGCAGCCAGGCCAGCTTGGAGGCGGTGTAGCCGGTCTGCAGCACCAGCCCCAGCCTGTCGAGGCAGCCGGCCTCGCCGCCCAGGCGCTCGACCAGGGCGGCGTTGTGGTCCGCAGTCTCGGTGTCGCACCACAGCTTGGCCGGGTGCACCGGCTCGCCGGCGGCGTCCAGGGCCACCAGCCCGTGCTGCTGGCCGGAGACGCCGATGGCACGGATCGCTTGGGGCTCGATGCCGGCGCGCGCCACGGCGTCATGCAAGGCACCGCGAAAGGCCTCGATCCAGTCGGCGGGCGCCTGCTCGCGGCGCCCGCCCTCCCCTGCTTCCAGCCGGTGGGGCCGGCTCGCCTCGCCGAGGATTCGGCCGCCGTCGATGTCGACCACCACCACCTTGGTGCTCTGGGTCCCGCAGTCCACGCCGATGTACATCATGAGTCCTCTCGTTCGATCAGCGCCTCCAGCGTAGCGCGTGCGCCGTCACGATGCAGGCTCTCCAGCGCCCACAGGTAGGCCTCGCGGAAGCGCTCCTCGTCCGCCAGGTCGCCGAACAGCTCGCGATTGTCGATGAAGGCGGTGGGGACGTCATGCTGCCGGCCGGCAAGCGACATCAGCTCGTCCTTGAGGCGATCGACGACCTCGATCGGCTCGCCCGCCTCGTCGACGCCCTCGGCGTAGCGCGCCCAACTGGCCACCACCGCCGCGGCGCGGTGCAGCTCGCCGCCGCGGGCGAGCTGCTCGCGAATCACCGGCAGCAGCCACTTGGGAATCCGATCCGAGCTCTCGGCGCACAGCCTGGCCAGGGTGTCCTTGACCTCGGGGTTGGCGAAGCGCTCGATCAGGGTGCGGCGGTAGGCATCGAGATCGACCCCGGGCAGCGGCGCCAGGGTCGGCGTCGCCTCGTGCGTCATGTAGCCGAGCAGGAAGTCGACGAACAGCGGGTCGGCGCTGGCCTCGTGGGCATAGCGGTAGCCGGCCAGGTAGCCGAAGTAGCACAGCGCCTGGTGGCTGGCGTTGAGCAGGCGCAGCTTCATCAGCTCATAGGGCTCGACGTCCTCGACCACCTGCACCCCGACCTCCTCGAAGGCGGGACGCCCGGCGACGAAGCGATCCTCGAGCACCCACTGGGTAAAGGGCTCGCAGACCACCGGCCAGGCGTCCTCGACGCCGAAGCGCGAGGCCAGTTCCTCGATGTCCTCGCCGGTGGTCACCGGGGTGATGCGATCGACCATGGAGTTGGGGAATGGCACCTCGGCCTCGATCCAGGCGGCGAGCTCGGCGTCGCGGGCACGGGCGAAGGCGGTGAACATGCGGTGCGCCACCTCACCGTTGCCCTGGATGTTGTCGCAGGACATCACCGTGAAGGGCGCGAGGCCGCGCTGGCGACGCCGCGCCAGCGCCTCGGTGATCAGCCCGAAGCTGGTGCGCGATGTAGCCGGCTCGGCCAGGTCGTGCCGCACGTCGGGGTTGTCGAGATCGAACTCGCCCGTTACCGGATGAAAGTTGTAGCCGCCCTCGGTGACCGTCAGCGAGACGATGCGGATCGCCGGGTCGGCCATCAGCTCGATCACCGCCTCGGGGTCGTCCGGCGCGTATCGGTAGTCGATGATCGAGCCGATTACCCGCGGCTCGTAGTGGCCGTCGGGATGCTTGACCACCAGGGTGTAGAGGTGATCCTGGGAGGCCAGCGCTTCCTGCATGCGCCGGTCGCCGGGCATCACCCCGACGCCGACGATGCCCCAGTCCAGCGCCTGGCCGCGGTTCATCAGGTCGTCGAGGGTCACCGCCTGGTGGGCGCGGTGGAAGCCGCCTACCCCGAAGTGGACGATGCCGGCACTCACGGCGGCGCGGTCAAAGGCCGGCGTGGATACCCGGGCATCCAGCCGGTCTAGATTGGCGGTGGCGAGTCGGGTCATGGGACGTCTCCTGCCGCGTATCGCGGTCAAATCGAAAGTGAGGGTGAGCGGCATTCAGTCGTCGGCAGCCCAGTGCAGGTCGGCGGCCACCGAGGCGGCCTTGATCAGGCGGGCGTTGAGCATGTCCTTGTGGCGAGCGCGCTCGATGGCGCCGGCCGGATCCTGCCCCATCTCCCGCCAGCGCTGGATCAGGCGCGCCTCGAGCAATTCGTCGGGCACATCGAGGAACAGCGTCATGTCGAACAGCGGCCGCAGCGCCGGCCAGGGCCCCTCGTCGAGCAGCAGGTAGTTGCCCTCGACGATCACCAGGCGATGCTCGGGGGTGATCAGCCGCCCGCCGGCCCGGGCCAGGTCCAGCGGCCGGTCGAAGACCGGCACGGCGACGGGGCGATCGGCGCGGCGGATGCGCTCCAGGTCGTGCCTGAGCCCGTCGCAGTCGAAGGTCTCCGGCGCGCCCTTGACGGGCACCAGCCCCCGGGGCTCGAGCACGGCGTTGTCGTAGTGGTAGCCGTCCATCGGCACCACCGCGGCGCTGCCGGGCTCGCGGGCGTTGAGCTCGCGGCACAGCCAGCCCGAGAGGAACGACTTGCCGGCGGCCGGCGGGCCCGCCAGGGCGACGATGAAGCGCCGGCGCTCCCCCGCCGCCTCCAGCACCCGCTCTGCCACCTCATGGATATTCGGATTCATCGTTGTTCACGCCTGGTCAATCCATCATGTCTTCGCACCTCGCCGTGAATGCCATCGTGGGCGCTCACGGCCCGGCAACCCGGCTGTCAGGCACGCCCCTCTCTGACAGGGCGCCTGACGGCGCCAATCGTTCAGCGAAGCTGAACTCCCACCATGCAACACCACCATGTCGCGTTTGGTCGTGCAGCGACTTCACACTGGTCTGCGTCGAAACCAAGCTGTCAGCTCATCCAGTTGCCACCGTCGACATTAAGCGTCTGCGCCACTACGTAATCGCTGTCGTCGCTGGCCAGGAACACCGCGGCGCCGGCGTGATCCTCCGGCCGGCCCATGCGGCCATAAGGCACCGCCTCCCCCACCAGGCGCTTCTTCTCGCCAAGGGGGCGACCCTCGTAGCGGGCGAACAGCGCATCGACCTCGTCCCACATCGGGGTGTCGACCACCCCCGGGGCGATGCCGTTGACGTTGATGCCGTGCTCGATGAGCGCCAGGCCGCAGGACTGGGTCAGGCTGATCACCGCCGCCTTGGAGGCGCAATACATGCTGACCAGCGGCTCGCCGCGTCGGCCGGCCTGGGAAGCCATATTGATGATCTTGCCGCCCCGGTCGCGCTCGACCATCGCCCGGGCCACCGCCTGCAGGGTGAAGAAGGCCCCCTTGACGTTGACCGCGAACTGCCTGTCGTAGCTGTCTTCGCTGACCTCGAGCACCGGGGCCATGTCGAACACCGCAGCGTTGTTGACCAGGATGTCGATGCCGCCGAAGCGCCGGACGGTCTCCGCGACCATGGCGTCGATGGAGGCGCGGTCGCAGACGTCCAGGCGGATGCCCGCGACGCGCTCGCCGCCGCCGAGGGCGGTCACGGCCTCGTCGATGGCCGCCGCGTCGATGTCGGCCACCACCACCCGGGCACCCTCGGCGAGATAGCGTTCGGCGATGGCCAGGCCGATGCCCCGTGCGCCGCCGGTGATCACGGCGACTCTGTCGTGAAGTTTCATGCTGTCGTCCTCGATGGAAGGTGGTATCGGCTCATCGGCCCGCGGCCGCCCGGCGCGCCCGTTGCCACTGCGCCACCAGCGCGGCCAGTTCGTCCATGTGCGACATCACTCGCCAGGCCCCCGCCTCGCGCAGGCGCTCGGCCTGGCCTGGCGGCACGTGGCTGGCGCCGATGAAGCCGATCACCGTCATGCCGGCGCGGTGGGCGGCGGTAACGCCGGAGACGCTGTCCTCGACCGCCAGGCAGTCATCCGGGGTACGCCCCAGGCGTGCCGCGGCGTGGCGATAGACCGCCGGATCCGGCTTGGGCTTCTCTACCTGGTCGGCGGTGAAGATCGGCGCCTCGCCCAGCCGCGCCGCGAGCCCGGTAGTCGCCAGCGACGCCAGCACGCGCTGGCGGCGGCTGTTGGAGACCACCGCCATCGGCAGGTCCAGCGCCGCGATGGCCCCGGCCACGCCATCGATGGCGCGCAGTTCGTCGGCCAGACGCGCCTCGATCTCGTCGTCGAGGCGGCCCAGGGCCTCGGGCGGAAGGCGATGGGCACTCAGGCCCTCGAGGTGAGCGAGGATGTCAGCGGTGGTCATGCCCAGTGCCTGGGCCAGCAGCCTCTCGACCTCGAGATCCGGCAGCCATTCGGCGAGCCGCTGGACCAGCGTGGCCTCGGCGATGGTCTCGCTGTCGACGAGCACGCCGTCGCAGTCGAAGATCAGGGTGTCCATTGGCATGCCCCTCATTCGCTGTCGGCGCTCGAGGCCATGCGGTTGTCCTGGCGCTTCAGGCTGGCCAGGGGATGCGCCTCGAGGCTCGGCAGGGCCAGGCCGTCGGCGTCGAACAGGTGGGCGCGCCCGGGTTCGAAGCCGAAGCGCAGCGTATCGTGGACCCGGTGGGCGACATCGCCGTCGGCCATGATGGTCACCGTCTGCTCGCCCATGCGCACATAGAGCGAGGTCTGGCCGCCCAGGCGCTCGAGGACCTGGATCTCGCCGGACAACGGGCCCTGGTCATCGAGCACCAGGTGCTCCGGCCGGATCCCCAGCTCGAGGGCCGTGCCCGCGGCCTGGTCCTGGCCCGCCACCGGCACCCGGGTGACGTCCCCGCCGGGCAGGCGCACGCTGACGCCCTCGGCGCCGGCCTCGGTGACCTCCACGGGCAGGAAGTTCATCTTCGGCGAGCCGATGAAGCCGGCCACGAAGCGGTTGCGGGGATGGTGATAGAGCTCCATCGGCGAGCCCACCTGCTCGACCACCCCGCCCTGCAGCACCACGATCTTGTCGGCCATGGTCATGGCCTCGATCTGGTCGTGGGTGACGTAGATCATGGTGGCGTCGAGCTCCTCGTGGAGGCGCGCCAGCTCGATACGCATCTGCACGCGCAGCGCCGCGTCGAGGTTGGAGAGCGGCTCGTCGAACAGGAAGATGCTCGGGTTGCGCACGATGGCGCGGCCGATCGCCACGCGCTGGCGCTGGCCGCCGGACAGCGCCTTGGGCTTGCGGTCGAGCAGCGGCTCGAGCTGCAGGATCCGGGCGGCCTCGAGGACCTTCTCGCGGCGCTCGGCCTTGGGCACCCCGGCGAGGCGCAGGCTGAAGCCCATGTTGTCCTCGACGGTCATGTGCGGGTAGAGCGCGTAGCTCTGGAACACCATGGCCAGGCCGCGGTCGGCGGGTCCCACCTCGTTGATGCGTTGCCCGTCGATGACGATGTCACCCGAGGTGGCACTCTCGAGCCCGGCGATCATGCGCATCAGGGTCGACTTGCCACAGCCCGAGGGGCCGACGAAGACCACGAACTCGCGGTCGTTGACCTCGAGGTCGACGCCCTTGATGACGTCGGTCTCGCCGAAGCTCTTGGTGATCTGCTTGAGTTGAAGCGTGGACATCAGGGAATCCTCGTTATTTGACGGCGCCGAAGGTCAGGCCACGGACCATTTGTTTCCGGGCTGGGCGAGAGCGCCAGCCAAAGACCAGCGTTTCGGCAGCGTCGGGCATTCATTTCACGGCACCGAAGGTGAGGCCACGGACCATTTGTTTTTGTGTGAGCCAGCCAAAGACCAGGATTGGTGCGATGGCCATGGTCGAGGCGGCAGAGAGCTTGGCCCAGAACAGGCCCTCGGGGCTCGAGAAGGAGGCGATGTAGGCGGTCAGCGGGGCGGCCTGGGAGGAGGTCAGGTTGAGACTCCAGAAGGCCTCGTTCCAGCTCAGGATCACCGCCAGCAGGCCGGTGGACGCGATGCCCGGCAGGGTCAGCGGCAGCAGCAGAAACCACACCTCCTGCAGGGTGCCGGCGCCGTCCATGCGGCCCGCCTCGAGGATGTCCTTGGGCAGGTCCTTGAAGAAGGTGTAGAGCATCCACACCACGATCGGCAGGTTCATCAGCGTGTAGACGATGGTCAGCCCGGTACGGGTATCGAGCAGGCCGACGTCGCGGAACAGCAGGTAGATCGGCACCAGCACCCCCACCGGCGGCAGCATCTTGGTGGACAGCATCCACAGCAGCGTGCCCTTGGTGCGCTTGGTGGGCAGGAAGGCCATGGCATAGGCCGAGGGAATGGCGATCAGCAGCGCCAGCAGGGTCGAACCGAAGGACACCACCACGCTGTTCAGCGCGAAGTGGAAGTAGTTGGCGCGACTCTGGACCTCGGCATAGCTGTCCAGGGTCGGCGAGAAGACCAGGCTGGGATCGGCGACGGCCTCGGCCTCGGTCTTGAAGCCGGTCAGTACCATCCAGAAGATCGGAAAGAAGATCACCCCGGCAACCGTCCAGCCGAGTACGGTCAGCCACAGGCGCCGGCTAGACAGCGCCGCGAACAGGGGGCTGGGCGTCGCCTTCGGCACACTGCCGGCGGCGCTCATCGATTTGGTTCTTGCGGTGGTCATGGCGACTCTCCCGAATCAGCTTTCCAGGTTCCTGGCCACCATGCGGACCAGGAAGACGGCGACGATATTGGCCAGCACGATCGCCACCACGCCGCCGGCGGAGGCCATGCCCACGTCGAAGTCGAGCAGCGCGCGGATGTAGATCAGGTAAGCCAGATTGGTGGTGGCCAGGCCCGGGCCGCCCGAGGTGGTGACGAAGATCTCGGCGAAGATGGTCAGCAGGAAGATCATCTCGATCATGATCACCACGCTGATCGCGCGCTTGAGGTGCGGCAGGGTGATGAAGAAGAAGATCGCGATGGGCCCGGCGCCGTCCATGCGTGCCGCCTCGACCTGGTCGTCGTCCAGCGACTGCATGGCGGTGAGCAGGATCAGCAGCGCGAAGGGCAGCCACTGCCAGGCGACGATGATGATGATCGAGGTCAGCGGCAGCGACGAGAACCAGTCCAGCGCCGGCAGGCCCAGCGACTCGGCCAGCCAGGCCAGAACGCCGTTGGCCGGATGCATCATCATGTTCTTCCAGATCAAGGCGCTGACCGTGGGCATGACGAAGAACGGCGAGATAGCCAGCACCCGAGCGATGCCGCGGCCCAGGAACTCCTGCTGGAACAGCACCGCCAGCAGGGTACCGCCGACCACGGTGATCGCCAGCACCCACCCGACCAGCAGCAGGGTGGTGCCGATGGCCGACCACAGCGCCGGGTCGGTGAACAGGTACTCGTAGTTTTCCAGCCCGGCGAAGCCGGTCATGCCGGGCATCAGCAGGTTGTAGCGCTGCAGCGAGAACCACACGGTCATCGCCAGCGGTACTATCATCCACAGAAACAGCAGGGAGACGGCCGGCGCCTGGAGCGAGAGGGTACGCAGCCCTCCGACCGTGCGTCCGGAGGATCGTGTCTTGTTCATGATCTGACCCATGGGAGGTGGAAGGTGGAGAGCGGCCGGCCGAGGCCCTGCCCCGGCCGGACCGGACGGCTCAATCGAAGTAGCCGGCACGTTCCATGGTGCGCTGGGTGGCGCGCTGGGCGGCCTGCAGGGCCTGCTCGACCGAGGTCTCGCCGGTCAGCGCCGAGGCCACCATCTGGCCGACCTGGGTGCCGATCGACTGGAACTCGGGGATGCCCACGAACTGCACGCCGACGTAGGGATTGGGCTCCAGGGTCGAGTCCTTCGGGTCGGCGCCCTGGATGGCGTTCAGCACGAAGTCGGCGAAGGGCGCAGCTTCCTGGTAGTTGGGATTCTCGTAGGTGGAGACGCGGGTACCCGGGGGCACGCTGGTCCAGCCTTCTCGCTCGCCGACCAGGTCGACATACTCCTGCGAGGTCGCCCAGGCAATGAACTCGCGGGCCGCGTCCTTCGAGTCGGACGAGGCCGGAATGGCCAGCGCCCAGGACCACAGCCAGTGCGAGCCCTTGGGCGTCTTCGCGACCGGCGCCGGGGCGAAGCCGAGCTGGTCGGCCACCGTCGATTCATCCGGGTTGTAGAGCTTGCCTGCCGCCGAGGTGGCGTCGACCCACATGGCGCAGTTGCCGCGGGAGAACAGCGCCAGGTTCTCGTTGAAGCCGTTGGAACTGGCGCCGGGCGGGCCATAGTCGTTCAGCAGGTCGACGTAGAAGCCGATCGCTTCCTGCCATGCAGGGGAGTCGATCTGCGGCTGCCAGTCCATGTCGAACCAGCGCCCGCCGAAGGTGTTAACCAGGGTCGAGACGAAGGCCATGTTCTCGCCCCAGCCCGGCTTGCCACGCAGGCAGATGCCGTAGGTCTCGTTGTCGGGGTCGTGCAGCTGGCCGGCCCAGTCGCGGACCTGCTCCCAGGTCGGCTGCTCGGGCATCTCGATGCCGGCGTCGTCGAACAGATCCTTGCGGTAATAGAGCATCGAGCTCTCGGCATAGAACGGCAGCGCATGCAGGGTGCCGTCGTCGTCGCTCAAGCCGTCGCGCACCGACTTCAGCAGATCGTCGACCCGGTAGTCGGCAGGCAAGTCGTCGAGCGGTGCCAGCCAGTCGCGCTCGGCCCAGATGGGCACCTCGTAGGTCCCGATGGTCATCACGTCGAACTGGCCGCCGCCGGTGGCGATGTCGGTGGTCAGGCGCTGGCGCAGCACGTTCTCCTCGAGCACCACCCAGTCCAGGCTGATGTCCGGATGGGACTGCTCGAAGGCGTCGGTCAGGCTCTGCATGATCACCATGTCGTTGTTGTTGACGGTGGCCACGGTGATGGTCTCGGCCTGGGCGGCGGTGGCACCGGCCGCGGCCAGGCCGACGAGGGGGATCGCACGGGACAGCTTCATGGTGTGCTCCTTGGTGGGAGGATGTTGTGTTGTTGTCGAAGGCGTGTCGCTGACTTGATCAATCTACTCATCTTTCGATCAAATGATCGAACACCACCCCAAAAAAAGCAAAGCCATGGGAGTTAGACTTTCGGGTATATCGCAGAACGGTCCTACCGACGAGACGGCAGGCACATGGTGGGCGGGCGCCTGCGGATCAGGCGCTCTCGCGAGCCGCCATCTCGGTGTCGACGATGAAGCGGGCGGCGTGCTCGTCGGTGACCAGGCCCTTGAGCCAGCCGCCGCGCAGCGCGGCGAGAATGGCAGGCCCCTTGTCGCGTCCGCCGGCCAGCGCCACCAGGGTCTGCTCGAGGAACATCTCCAGCGGCAGGCTGGTAACCCGCCGGCTGGTGGAGCAGTCGACCAGTTCCCCCTGGGCATTCATCGGCCAGCCCAGCAGCTCGCCGACGGCGCCGCCGGAGATCAGCTCGTCGAGTTCGGCCTCACTGATGAAGTGATCCTGGAACAGGGTCGCCTGGCGATCGATCCGCCCTACCCCCACGAAGGCCGCCTCGGCCTGCCGGGCCACCTCGGTAATGGCCCGGAACAGCGTCTGCTCGCGCAGCGCCTCCTTCTCCGACACCGAGCCGGCGACCACCGGTGCCGGAAGCAGGAAACGCTCACCGCCGGTCTTGTCGGCCAGGATCATCACGCCGTCATAGCGGTTGGCCGAGCCGTCGCGGGCCACGTTGCCGACCAGGGAGACGAAGCGATGCTGGGGACGGTCGATGCGGCTGAGCGCCTCCACCGTCGCCCGCACCGAGCGGCCGGTGCCCAGCGAGAGCGTCAGCGGTTCGCTGCGATCGAGGTAGCGGGAGAGACGCTCGGCGGCGGCGACCGCCAGGTAACGAGCTTCGCTGTCCGAGGTCCCGGCATCGGCGGGTGCCACGTCACAGAATTCCAGGCCGAAGCGGTCGCGGATCGCTTCGGCCAGGGCCATGCAGTTGGCGATCGGGTGGTCGACGCGGACCTTGACCAGGCCCTCCTGGCGGGCCAGCGCCAGCAGCCGCTGCACCCCGGGACGCGAGACACCCAACTGGGCGGCGATCTCATCCTGGGTGCGACCGCCGACGTACGACAGCCAGGCGGCTCGCGCGGCCTGATCCAGCTTTACCTCGAACTTGTCCACGACTCGGCACTTCCTGCATGGCGGTGATCGGCAAAATCATCGCAAGCCTGCCGCGCCGGCACAATGCCCCCGTGTCAGGAGGCCGCGACGCCTTGAGCCGCCCCGGCACGCCAGCGCATCAGCCGCGGGATGACCTCGCGACCCAGCCGCTGCTCGCCCCGGGCGGCGACCAGCGCGCTGTCCAACGCCGCCTCGGCCATGCGATCGTGGTCCTGAACCGCGGAATTGACCGCCAGCGGCAGGAACTCCAGCAGCCGGCTGTCACCGAAGGTCGCCAAGCGCAGCGAATCCGGCAGCCCGCCGGCCTCGAGCAGGGTGTCGAGCACGCCGTCGAACAGCGAGTAGGAGGCGGTAACCAGCGCATCCGGCAGGCCATGCTCGTCGAGCACGCGGCGCATCAGCCGCGCGCCCTCGGCGCGGTCGTAGCGCTCGCCGGCCAGCGACAGCGACGGCACGTCGCGTCCCGCGAGGGCGCGCTGGAAACCAGCACGCCGTTCCTGGGTGATCGACAGCCAAGGCACCGCATCGAGCCACACCACGCGTGACACCCCATCCTCCAGCACCGAGGCGCCCAGGCGTTCGGCGGCCTCGGCGTCGTTGCTGACCACGCTGGCGAAGTGCTCGGCATCGAACCCCCGGTCGACGGCCACCACCGGCAAGCCCTCGGCCTGCAGCTCGGCGTAGAAGGGATCGTCCATGGGCAGGCTGCTGGCGGTGATCAGCACCTCGCAGCGCCTCGCCCGCAGCGCCAGCGCCAGGTCGCGCTCCACCTCGGGGCGGTCGTCGGAGCCGGCAATCAGCAGTTGGTAGCCGGCCTCCCGTGCGCCGCGCTCCAGCCGCTTGGCCAGCCGCGCATAGGTCACGTTCTCCAGGTCGGGCACGATCAGCCCCAGGGTGCGGCTGGAGCCGCGCCGCAGAGCGGCCGCCTGGGGATCGACCCGATAGCGATGGCGGTCCACCACCGCCATCACCTTGTCGACGGTTTCCTGGCTGATCCGCCGTTTCTCGGCCTGGCCGTTGATGACGTAGCTGGCCGTGGTGCGCGAGACCCCGGCCAGACGAGCGATTTCCGCGAGCGTCATGGACTCCCCCTAGACTGTTGGGAAGCATTCTACGCCGGACCGCCCCCTGACGCCCCCTGCCAAAGTCGTAGACGATCGACCTTGCCAAGCGGGGTGAAGCGATCCAGCATTCACCGTATTGAAGGTGACACGATTCACCTTGCATACACAAGACGCTGCAACGCCTCGGGAACCACGGAACGGCCCGGCGTCGCACCTCGACGAACCGGAGACACTCATGTTGACGCTACGCCAGGAAGACGTCCTGCTCGGCTGCCGGGCCGAGCACTGGCGCGCCGCGCTGGACCAGGCCGCCGAATCGCTGCATGCCGCCGGGCTGGTCGCTCCCGAATACCGCGACGGCCTCCACGCCCGGGAAGCCCAGTCCTCGACCTTCCTCGGCAACGCCATCGCCATCCCCCACGGCACCCCGGAGAGCCGCGAACACGTGCGTGCCACCGGCGTGCGAGTGCTGCAGTTTCCCGAGGGCATCGAGTGGCACGACGGCCAGCGCGTCCACGTGCTGGTGACCATCGCCGCCCAGAGCGACGAGCACCTGGATATCCTGCGCCAGCTGACCCACGTGCTGGACCAGGACGGCATCGCCGAGCGCCTGGCCGGCGCCGAGCAAGCCGCCGAGATCGCCGAGCTGCTGTCGAAGGCGGTGGTCGAGGCGCGGCTGGACGCCGACACCCTGTGCCTGGGCTTCCCCGCTCGCGATCACCGTGAGCTGGCGCTGGCCGGCGCCGCTCGACTGCGCCAGGCCGAGTGCGTCGACGCCGCCTTCGTCGCTGCCGTGGCCGAGGCATCGCCGCGATCACTAGGCCGCGGCCTGTGGCTGGTGGCCAGCGACCGCGGCGTCGAGGTGCCGGCGCTGGCCCTGGCGACCCCGGCCGAGGCCCTGGAGGCCGACGGCTCCCCCATACAGGGCGTGTTCTGCCTGGCCGCCCAGGGCCAGGCCCACCGCGGCCTGCTCGAGCGGATCCTCGCCCTGCTCGACGGCGACGCCCCCGAGGCCCTGCATCGACTCGACGCCGACGCCCTGCTGGCACGGCTGGCCGGCGAGTCCGCCGCCGCCAGCCAACGCCTGGCCACGGTGCTCAACGCCCACGGCCTGCATGCCCGCCCGGCCAAGCAGCTGGTCCAGGTGGCCCGCGCCCAGGACACCGCGGTGCGCGTGCGCCTGGCCGAGGGCGGCTTCGATGCCGTCTCGGCAGCCAGCCTGACCAAGGTCATCAACCTCGGCGCCCGCCGCGGCCAGCAGCTGATCTTCAGCGCCGAGGGCGACGCCGCCGAGGCCGCGCTGGACGCGGTCTGCCAGGCCGTGGCGGACGGCCTCGGCGAGCACGTCGAGCCCTTCGACGCGTACCGCGAGCCGGTGGCCACGGAGCCGGAGAACACTCCGGCGCTGGAGCCGCTGGCCGACGATGTCGCCCACCCGGCGGTGGCCGCCTCGCCGGGGCTGGCCATCGCCCCGGCCTTCGTGCTGACCACGCCGAGCTTCGACTATCCGGCCCGCGCCGCCGACCCGGCCGCCGAGCGCCGTCGCCTGGAAGCGGCCATCCGCGAGGGTGGCGAACAGCTCGAGGCGCTGATCGGCCAGGCCCGCGGCGGCGAGGTCTCGCAGATCCTGTCGATGCACGAGGAGATGCTCGGCGACCCCGAGCTGCACCAGGCCGCCCGCGAGGGCATCGACGAGGGCGCCTCCGCCGAGGCCGCCTGGTGGGAAGCGATCGACACCGCCGCCCAGGCCCAGGAGCGTCTGGCCGACAAGCTGCTCGCCGAGCGCGCCGCCGACCTGCGCGACGTGGGCCGCCGCGTGCTGGGCATCCTGTGTCGGGTCGAGCTGCCCGACCCGCCGGACCACCCCTACATCCTGGTCACCGACGACATCGGCCCCTCCGACGTCGCCCGCCTCGACACCAGCCGGGTGCGCGGGCTGCTTACCGCCCGCGGCGGGGCCACGGCCCACAGCGCCATCCTGGCCCGAGCGCTGGGCATTCCGGCCGTGGTCGGCGCCGGCGAGCGCATCCTGCTGCTCGACAATGGCACCGAGCTGATCCTCGACGGCGAGCGCGGCCGCGTGACCCCGAATCCCGCCGCCGAGCGCCGCGAGGCCGCCGAGCAGCGCCTGGCCGAGCGCCGGCGCCGCGAGGCCGAAGCCTGGGAGGCCCGCTTCGAGGAGGCGCGCACCCGCGACGGCCATCGCGTCGAGGTCGCCTCCAACCTGGGCAACACCGCCCACGCCGCCGACGCCGTGGAGCGCGGCGCCGAGGGCGTCGGCCTGCTGCGCACCGAGTTCCTGTTCATGGCCCATGCCCAGCTGCCCGACCTCGACACCCAGGTCGGCGAGTACCGCGAGGCCCTCGACGCCCTGGACGGCCGCCCGCTGGTGGCGCGCACCCTGGACGTGGGCGGCGACAAGCCGCTGCCCTACTGGCCGGTGCCCCAGGAGACCAACCCCTTCCTCGGCCTGCGCGGCATCCGCCTGGCGCTGACCAAGCCCGAGGTGCTCGAGACCCAGCTCCGCGCGCTGCTGATGGCCGCCGCGCCCTCGACCGAACCGAAGCGCGACGCCCGCCCGCTGCGCATCATGCTGCCGATGGTCAAGGACGTGGCCGAGTTCCGCGCCGCCCGCGCCATCCTCGACAGGCTGCTCGAGGAGCTGCCGGTCGGCGAGCGCAGCGACGACGTCCAGCTCGGGGTGATGATCGAGGTGCCCTCCAGTGCCCTGCTGGCGCCGACGCTGGCCGCCGAGGTGGACTTCTTCTCGGTGGGCACCAACGACCTGACCCAATACACCCTGGCCATCGACCGCGACCACCCCGAGCTCTCCGCCCAGGCCGACGGCCTGCACCCCGCGGTGCTCAAGCTGATCGAGATGACCGTGGCCGCGGCCCACGCCGAGGGCAAGTGGGTCGGCGTGTGCGGCGAGCTGGCCAGCGACGCCACCGCGGTGCCGGTGCTGGTCGGCCTCGGCGTCGACGAGCTCTCGGTCAGTGCCCGCCAGGTGCCGCTGGTCAAGGCGCGGCTGCGCGAGTTCGATCTCGAGGAGGCCCGAGCCCAGGCCGCGCTGGCACTGGCCCAGGCCACCGGCGAGGCGGTCCGCGACGCCCTGGAGGCCCGCTGATGGCTCGCCTGCTGACCCTGACCCTGAATCCCGCCCTGGACCTCTCGGTGTCGCTTTCGCGCCTGGCCCCCGGCGAGGTCAACCGCACCCGCGAGACCCACCTCGAGGCCGCCGGCAAGGGCGTCAACGTGGCCCGGGTGCTGGCCGCCCTCGGCCACGAGGTCTGCGTCTCGGGCTTCCTGGGCGCCGACAACGACGGCCCCTTTCTGCGCGCCTTCGAGGCCCAGGGGCTCGAGGACGCCTTCCTGCGCGTGCCAGGCGAGACCCGCATCAACGCCAAGCTCGCCGAGGCCGACGGCCGGGTCACCGACATCAACGGCCCGGGGCCTGCCATCGACGCCGATGCCTGGGGGCGCCTGCTGGCCTGGCTCGATGAGCTGGCCGCCGATGCCTCCCGTCGCCCGGCAGCGGTGGTGATCGCCGGCAGCCTGCCGCCCGGCGTCTCGCCCGGCGCGCTGGCCGAACTGATCGCGCGGCTGCGCGATGCCGGCCTGCCGGTGTGGGTGGACACCAGCGGCGCGGCCCTGGCAGCCGCCATCGACGCTCGCCCCACCGCCGTCAAGCCCAACGAGCACGAGCTCGCCGCCTGGGCCGGCACGCCGCTCGACAGCCACGCCGCTCGTCTCGACGCCGCCCGTCGGCTGCACGCCGCCGGCATCGAGGAGGCGGTGCTCTCCGCCGGCGCCGAGGGCGTGCTATGGGTGGGCGGCCGCGGCGCCTGGCAGGCCGTTCCACCGCCCATGCCGGTAGCCAGCACGGTGGGTGCCGGCGACACCCTGCTGGCCGCGCTGCTGCACGGCGTGCTCGAAGGCCATCCGCCCGACGAGGCGCTGCGCCTGGCCGCCGCACTGTCCGCCGATGCGGTCCGTCATCTCGGCGTGGGCGACGCCCGCGCCGCCGATTTCCCGTCACTCCAACAACAGACGCGCGTCCACCGCCTGGCCGGTGACGACGCCGGGGGAGCCCTTTCATGAACGCCATCCTCATCACCGCCTGCCCCAGCGGCCTGGCCACCACTTTCCTCGCCGCCCGGCGCCTCGAGCAGGCCGCCGAGCGGCTCGGCTGGCAGACCACCGTGGAGATGCACGGCGAGCTCGCGCCGGTGCAGCCGGCTTCCGCCGAGGCCATCGAAGCCGCCGATCTCGTCATCGTCGCCGCCGACCACGTACCCGACCCGCAGCGCTTCAAGGGCAAGCGGCTGTTCCGCGCCGCCATCGACCAGGCGCTGCCGGATCCGGGCGCCTTTCTCGAGCGCGCCGAGGGCGAGGCCGAGGCCTTCGAGCCCGGCGACGCGGCACCCGCCGTCCAGCCCGCCAACGCCGCGCCCGGCGGCCAGCGTATCGTCGCCGTGACCGCCTGCCCCACCGGGGTGGCGCATACCTTCATGGCCGCGGAAGCCCTCAGTGAAGCAGGGAAATCTCTCGGCCATGCGATCCGGGTGGAGACCCAGGGCTCGGTGGGCGCCCAGGACCAGCTCACCGACGCAGAGATCGCAGGCGCCGACGTGGTGATCCTGGCCTGCGACATCGAGGTCGATCCCACCCGCTTCGCCGGCAAGCGGATCTACCGTACCTCCACCGGCAGCGCGCTGAAGAAGTCCCGCCAGACCATCGAGGCGGCGCTGGCCGAGGCCGCGGTGGAAGATGGCAGTGCGCCCTCGGGCGGCGGCGAGGCCAAGAAGAGCATCAAGGAAAAGGGCGTCTACAAGCACCTGCTGACCGGGGTGTCCTTCATGCTGCCGATGGTGGTGGCCGGCGGCCTTCTGATCGCGCTGTCGTTCGTGTTCGGCATCGAGGCCTTCAAGGAAGAAGGCACCCTGCCCGCCGCGCTGATGCAGATCGGCGGTGGCACGGCGTTTGCGCTGATGGTGCCGGTGCTGGCCGGCTACATCGCCTACTCCATCGCCGACCGCCCCGGCATCGCCCCAGGCATGATCGGCGGCATGCTGGCCTCCAACATCGGTGCCGGCTTCATCGGCGGCATCCTGGCGGGCTTCCTGGCGGGCTACGCGGCCAAGGCGGTGACCCGCTACGTCAAGCTGCCGGCCAGCGTCGAGTCGCTCAAGCCGATCCTGATCATCCCGCTGCTGGCCAGCCTCATCACCGGCCTGACCATGATCTACATCGTCGGCGAGCCGGTGGCGGCGATCCTCTCCGGGCTGACCAGCTTCCTCGAGAACATGGGCTCGACCAACGCCGTGCTGCTGGGCGGCCTGCTCGGCGCCATGATGTGCTTCGACATGGGCGGGCCGGTGAACAAGGCCGCCTACACCTTCGGCGTCGGCCTGCTGGCCTCCGAGACCTACGCCCCCATGGCGGCGATCATGGCCGCGGGCATGGTGCCGGCGATCGGCATGGGCATCGCCAGTTTCGTGGCCCGTGCGAAGTTCTCGGAGCCCGAGCGCGAGGCCGGCAAGGCGTCCTTCGTACTGGGCCTGTGCTTCATCACCGAGGGGGCCATCCCCTTCGCCGCCAAGGACCCGCTGCGGGTGATCCCGGCAAGCATCGTCGGCGGCGCCGTGACCGGCGCCATGTCGATGCTGTTCGGCGCCAAGCTGATGGCGCCCCACGGCGGCATCTTCGTGCTGCTGATCCCCAACGCCATCACCCCGGTGGCCTGGTACCTGCTCGCCATCCTCGCCGGCAGCCTGATCACCGGGCTGGGCTATGCGGCGCTCAAGCGCGGCGACCAGGCGGTGGCGGTCGAGGCCAGCGCCTGACCCTCCGCCACCCACGATGACAGACGCCCCCGGCAGGCCGCAGCACGGCCTGCCGGGGGCGTCTTGGTTTTCCGCCTCCCGTTACGGCACGTGCACCGTCAGGCACTCGCGCAGCTGGCGACATTCCTGCTGCTTGTGGCGGGCAAAGGCCAACAGCGCGGTCTCGAGTTCCGGGGTGGAGTTGGTGTCCAGCAGCAGGCGTGACAGCCGGCTCGCCTCGTCGGCCGCGTCCAGCGCTTCCTTCAGCGCCTGGCTGACGCTCATGGCCTCGACCGAGGGGATCGCCGGCGCCTCGTCCCGGGTGACGCAGGCGGCCAGTTCCACGCGCTCGGCGGCCGCGGTCAGGGCATCGAGCTGCTGTTCGCACTCGGCACCGAGGTCGGCCACCACGCGGCTGATATCGGCATGGCGAGTGGCCAACGCCTTGGAGAGCCGACGGTATCGCTGCAGGTCCTGGCTCTCGAGGCCACTGGCAAGCGTCAAGCGATCCTGGGGCAGCAGGGTCAGCGTGGTGATGTCATTCATAAGTCGCTTCCTCGTATTGTCGAAGGGACGAGACGCCGCGACGCGGGCGACGGCAACAAGACAAAGCAAGAGGCGGGCCAACTCGAGCAGAACGCAGGGTTTGCCATGGAAAGGCTCGGTCGCGCGAGCCGGCATATAGCGACGACGCACCACTCAGGCCACGGCGAAACGGGTGATGCATGCCCCTGGTGCACCAGGACCACGCCTCTCCCGGCTCGCTTCTTTCCATTCCTCGCAGCCCGCGACAGTCACATCGGCGCTTCTCGTGCATGGCCGTCGTGCAAGGGTCAGGGTGCTACCCAGGCGCCACAAGCTTGAGTTTCAGGGACGGGAGTGCCCGCGGGAGGCCTCACGGCCACACGACTAAAGTCGCAACGTCGCGCCTTGCATTCGTGCCATGAAAATACTTAGATATAAAAGCATTTGGCGACACGACAACAACGAGGGAGTCCCCCATGGCGACCACTGACAATGCAGTACCCATGACCGCGCTAGAGGTTACCGCGCTGGATGCCATCGCCGAGGGCATCTATCGCCTCGAGTTCGCCCACCCGGAAGGCAACGAACTGCCCGAATTTACCCCCGGGGCCCATCTGCACATCGAGGTGCCGAATGGGCAGGTGCGCCGCTACTCGCTGTGCAATGATCCCGAAGAGCGAGAACGCTATGTCATCGCGGTCAAGCGTGAGGAGGCGGGCACCGGCGGCTCGAAGAGCCTGGTGGATGACACTCGGGTGGGAGATCGCCTGCAGGTATCGGCCCCCGTCAACGACTTCGAGCTGACAGGCAATCCGGCACGCTACGTGTTCATCGCTGGCGGCATCGGCATCACCCCGATCCTGTCGATGATCCACCACCTGCGCTCTACCGGTGGCAAGCCGTTCAAGCTTTACTACCTGACCCGCGAGCCGGAACAGACCGCCTTCCTCGAGGAGCTAAGCGGTCCCGAATTCCGCGGCAAGGTGTTGATCCATCATGACCACGGCGATCCGGACGACTCCTACGACCTGTGGCCGGTGCTGGAGCAGCCCAAGGGCGCACATATCTACTGCTGCGGCCCGCGCGGGCTGATGGAGGCAGTGCGCGACATGACCGGCCACTGGTCATCCTCCAGCGTGCACTTTGAGGATTTCGGTGCCCAGAAGCAGGCCTCGGCAGAAAACGACACGCCGTTCACGGTGCGTCTGCACGCGACCGGCGAA
Organism: Halomonas organivorans; assembly: GCF_014192055.1. GTDB lineage: Bacteria > Pseudomonadota > Gammaproteobacteria > Pseudomonadales > Halomonadaceae > Halomonas > Halomonas organivorans. The sequence continues at coordinate 68,001 of NZ_JACHXM010000017.1, forward strand.
GCGATCCCGGTGCCGGCGGGCGTCTCGATTCTCGAAGCCTTGCGGGCAAACGGCCATCACGTGCCCTATTCCTGCGAAAGCGGTACCTGTGGCTCCTGTCGCTCAACGCTGATCGAGGGCGAGGCGGATCATCGCGACCTGGTGTTGTCCGACGCCGAGAGGGCCGACCACATCATGGTCTGTGTCTCTCGCGCCTGCTCCAAGGAGCTGGTGATCGACCTGCCGGAATGAATCCGCCTTTTCCCCAGGAGTAGCGCCCATGACAGACTCCCCCTTGAGGCTCGGGATCGCGGGGCTGGGCCGCGGCTTCATGCTGCTGCTGCCCACCCTCGCGGCGCACCCCGGCATCCGCCTGGTGGCCGCGGCCGACCCGCGTGAGGAGGCGCGCCGGCAATTCGTCGCCGACTTCTCCGCCACCGCCCATGCCGAGGTCTCGGCCCTGTGCGCCGATCCCGAGGTAGAGGCGGTGTACATCGCGACCCCTCACCAGTATCACCGCGAGCACGTCGAGATGGCCGCCCGGCATGGCAAGCACGTGCTGGTCGAGAAGCCTATGGCGCTCTCCCTGGCGGACTGCCAGGCCATGATCGAGGCCATGCGCCGGGCCGGCCGCTGGCTGATGGTGGGCCACAGCCACAGCTTCGATGTGCCTTACCTGCGCACCCGGGCGCTGCTCGACAGCCAGGACTTTGGAGCGGTGCGTATGATCAGCGCGCTCAATTACACCGACTTCCTGTATCGCCCCCGCCGCCCCGAAGAACTGGACACGGCCCGCGGCGGCGGCGTGATGTTCAGCCAGGCCGCCCACCAGGTCGACGTCGTGCGACTCCTCGGCGGCTCGCCCGTCACGAGCGTGCGCGCCGCCACCGGATGCTGGGACGCCTCCCGCCCCACCGAGGGGGCCTATGGGGCCCTGCTGACCTTCGAAAACGGCGCCTTCGCCAACCTGACCTACAGCGGCTACGCCCATTTCGACAGCGACGAGCTGTGCGGCTGGAGCGGCGAGCTGGGGCAACCACGCGATCCCCGGGAATACGGCCAGGCCCGAGCGCGACTGGCGCAGCTGCAGGACGCCGAGGAGGAAGCCAGGGTCAAGAATGCCCGCACCTACGGTGCCGGACTGTCCCTCGCCGATACCAGCCTGGCCGACATCAGCCACAATCATTTCGGCTTCGTGGTGGTCTCCTGCGAGCGGGGCGACCTGCGTCCCACGCCACAGGGCATCGACGTGTTTCTGGACGGTCGACGCTACCGCGAGCCGCTGCCCCGGCCACGGATACCGCGACGCGAGGTGCTCGACGAGCTGATCGCCGCCGTGCGCCACGACCGGCCCCCCATCCACTCCGGAGAATGGGGCATGGCCACCATGGAAGTGTGCCTCGCCATGCTCGAATCCGCGGACCTGGGCCGTGATGTGACGCTGTCCCATCAAGTGAGTCTGGCGCAATCGATCGAGTACAATGGCGAGGTCGTATCACGATGACTTCGAGGACCTCACCATGGCACGCAGCAACCATCAGGAAACCCAGACCGTCCTTCGACACTGGCAGGAGGACGTCCCGGACGACCGCCTGGCCCACCTGATCCGGGACGCCGGGCGCGTACTGACCAAGAGCCTCCAGACGCGTCTGTCGGAGCACTCGGTGAGCTTCGGCCACTGGTCGTTCCTGCGAATCCTGTGGGTCACCGAGGGGCTGACCCAGCGAGAGCTCAGTGAAGAGGCCGGGCTCATGGAGCCCACCACCTTCACCGCGCTGAAGGCCATGGAAGCCAACGGCTTGATCGAGCGCCGCCAACTGAACGGCAACCGCAAGAATATCCACATCTACTTGACGCAAAGAGGGCGTGACTTGAAGAAGACGCTGGTCCCCCTGGCCGAGGAGATCAACGAGATCGCCGTAAAAGGCGTCGATGACGATGACCTTCAGGTGACCCGGCGCACCCTGCTCAAGATCATCAGCAACCTGGCCAACGCCAACGAGTGACGGAACGGGCCGGTTGCGTGTTCCCCTATCACAAGACAAGACAGGACAGGCAATGAGTTCCCACGATTCGCGAGCGACGACTCAGGACAAGCACGCCCTTCTCGAAGACCTGGTGGATGCCAATCACATCCTCTTCAACGAGGGCGTCCTCGACGCCTTCGGCCACGTCAGCGTCCGACATCCGGAGGCTCCCGAGCGCTTTCTCCTGGCACGCAACATGGCACCGGGACTGGTGACCCGAGACGACATCCTCGAATTCGAGCTGGATGGCACACCTGCCGACGCCGACGGCCGGAAGGTCTATCTCGAACGCTTCATTCATGGCGAGATCTACCGCGCCCGTCCCGACGTCATGGCGGTGGTGCACAGCCACTCGCCCTCGGTGGTTCCCTTCAGCGCCGTCGCCTCGACGCCCCTTCGCCCAATGTGCCACATGAGCGGCTTCCTCGGCGAGGGAGCGCCGATCTTCGAGATCCGCGACGTGGCCGGCTCCGCCACGGACCTGCTGATCCGTGACGCCCCGCTCGGCGAGGCGCTGGCCCACTCGCTGGGCGACAACAATGTCGTGCTGATGCGGGGGCACGGCGCCACCGTGACAGCCCCTTCGCTCAAGCAGGCGGTCTATCGGGCGGTCTATGTCGAGGTCAATGCCCGCCTGCAGGCCGATGCCCTGCGACTCGGCCCCGTCGAGTACCTCACCGCCGGCGAGGCCAGATCGGCGATGGAAACCACTGAAGGTCAGGTGGAACGCCCCTGGCAGCTGTGGAAACAGCGCGCGCGCCAGGCCGCTCGCGCCGCTACCCTCTCCTGAGTCGATGCCCGGTACCCAATGACACCGGGCGTCTCCTTGCGCCCCGCCGCCCGGCGACGGCCGGCGTGAGCCACCTTTCCTTCCCCCTCCCGCGCAACAACCACCTCTCGGCGGACGCCTGGCGCTATGCGCCCAGTGACAGGCGCATCGAGAGGTCGATCGACGCCACGTCCTTCGTCAGGGCCCCCAGTGAAATGCAGTCGACGCCGGTCGCGGCGATATCGCGCAGCGTGGCGTCCGTGACGCCTCCGGAGGCCTCGAGCCGGACGCGCCCCGCGGTCAGCGACACGGCCTCCCGCAGGTCGTCGAGGCTGAAGTTGTCCAGCATGATCATGTCGGGGAGTGCCTCGAGCGCCTGCCCGAGCTCGTCGAGGGTCTCGACTTCCACCTCGACGGGCCTGTCATGGCCGAGGCGGCGGGCCGACTCGACCACCGGGGCAATGCCGCCGCAGGCGGCGATGTGGTTCTCCTTGATCAGGTAGGCGTCATACAGCCCCATGCGATGACTGTGACATCCCCCACAGGCGACCGCATACTTCTGGGCCAGGCGAAGCCCCGGAAGGGTCTTGCGCGTGTCCAGCAGGCTCACGCCGGTGCCGCTCACCAGGTCGGCATAGCGTCGGCTGCGGGTCGCGGTCCCCGAGAACAACTGGAGGAAATTGAGCGCCGTGCGCTCCGCGCTGAGCAACGAGCGGGCGTTGCCCGTCAACTGGCAGAGGGTCTGGCCGGGCTCGACGCGATCGCCGTCGGCCACTCGCCATTCGATCCGTAGCGACGGGTCGACCTGGCGGCAGACCTCCTCGACCCAGGCGATCCCACAGAGGATGGCATCTTCCTTTGCCGTGATGCGGGCCTCCCCCCGCTGGTCCTCGGCGACCAGCAGCGCGGTGATATCGCCGCTGCCGATGTCCTCTTCCAGCGCCGAGGTGACATCGCGGCGGATCGCGTCGGCGAGTGCTTGGCTATCGATTCGATACATGTTCCTGCCTCATGGTCATGGTGGTTCGGATGGCGTCATCAGTGGAAACGACCCCGACATCGCTGGGGCGATGCCGGGGCCATTCCTTCCCGCTCATTGGCGGGCATGACGCGGTCTGGGCATTATGGGTCGGCGTGCCATCGCGTCATGCCGGCTTCCTGTGCAGATGGGGACGCAGGTGCGGCGTGGCGAGGATCGCCAGGATGCCCACCATCATGGCTGCCACCACGGCCCACCAGCTTGGAGTGATGAAGAGCAGTCCCGCCAGGCCAAAACCAAGCCTCGGGAGCCGTGACAGTGGCTGGCGCCAGAAGCCCTCGACCGCAATGCTCAGCAACAGCACCCCCAGCACCGCCGTCACGCAGGAGACGGTGATCGCCTGCCAGCCGCCGACCATCAGCAGGCCCTCGCCGTAGACGAACGCGAACGGCACGATGAAGGCCGTGATGGCCAGTTTGACGGCGCCAATGGCGATCTTCAGCGGGCTGGCATCGGCGATGGCGGAGGCCGCGAACGCCGCCACGGCGACCGGCGGCGTCATCGCCGAGAGTACGGCGAAATAGAGGATGAACATGTTGGTCTGCAGGGCGCTGAAATCCATCGACAGCAGCGTGGGGCCCACGAGTACGGCGGCCAGGATGAAGGCCGACGGCGTGGGCATGCCCATGCCCAGGATGATCGCCAGCACCGCGGAGATGACCAGTGCCAGGAAGGCGCTGTTGCCGGCCATCAGGTAGACCAGGTCGGCAAACTTGCCGCCCAGGCCGGTCATCGAGATACCACCGATCACCAGCCCCGCCGCCGCGCACGCGGCCACCACCGACACCATGCGTAGCGTGGTGACGGCCAGGGCATCCCAGATGGCCCGGGGGCCCATGCGGGTCGACGGCTGCACCGTCGCGACCACCAGCACCACCGCGGTGGCGATGGCCGCCACGAAGGTCGGCGAATAGCCCATCAGCAGCGCCCCCGAGAGGGCCACCAGCGGCACGATGAACAGCCCCCCCGTCTTGAGGGTGTCCTTCAGCGGCGGCGTCTCGTCCTTCGACAGCCCGCGCAGGCCCAGCTTCTGGGAACGCAGGTGCACCTGGGCATAGACACACAGGTAGTAGAGCAGGGCAGGGACGATCCCGGCGATGGCGATATCGCGATACTCGATGCCGGTATATTCCGCCATGATGAAGGCCGCGGACCCCATCACCGGCGGCAGGAGGCTCCCGCCCGTGGACGCCGCCACCTCGACGCTGCCGGACAGCGGCTTGCTGTAGCCCAGTCGCTGCATGATGGGGATGGTGACCGACCCCGTGGTGACCACGTCGGAGGTCGGACTACCCGACATGGTGCCGTAGAGGCCGGAGGAGATGACGGCAATCTTCGCCGGGCCGCCGGTGCGATGCCCGGCGAGCGACGACGACAGGTTGTAGAAGAACTCGGCACCGCCCGCCTTGGACAGGAAGGTCCCGAACATCACGAACAGGAAGGCATAGGTCGCCGCGACGCGCAGCGGCACGCCAAACAAGCCATCCGAGGTGAACATCATGATATCCAGGAAGTGGTTATAGCTGACTTCCCGAAACCCAAGCGCCCCCGGCAGGCCGTGTCCCCACAGGTTATAGACCACGAACACCAGGACCACACTGGTCAGGCCGAAGCCCACCGTCCGCCGGGTTGCCTCTATGGTCAACGCGAGCAGCACGCTGGCCGCGATCAGGTCCGGCGTCTCGAGTGGGAACAGCAGCGTGATTCGCTCGGCGATCCGCTGGTTTTCCACCAGGAAATACACGCCTACGGCAATACTCGCCAACACCAGACACCAGTCGATCAGGCCGGGACGATCCTCGCGTCCCAGGGGGCCTGGACCGATGTTGATGAACAGCAGGGCCAGCATGGCCGACAGGAACACCACCATCATCACATAGAGATCGACGTACACGAACGTCGTGGTGTAGATGACCGCCAGTGCCACCAGGGCAGCGCATCCATGCACTGCCATGCCCAGGCTACCCGTCAGGTGACGCTTGGAGCCGCCCCCGGTAATGATCGAAAGGATCTGATTCATCGATACCTCCTCGGCATTGATGCCGACTCACTCGATTAACGAAGGCCGGCTTCTTTCAGGTAGCGCATGGCCCCATCGTGATAGGGAATGACGTCCACGGATGCCATGATCTCGGGCGTCAGGCTCCGCATCGCCGGATGCACGTTGGCGATCTTCTCGTAGTTCTCGTAGACGGCCTTGGTCAGGTCATAGGCCTGCTGCTCATCCATATCGCTGCGTACTGCGAGGGTGGCACTAATCGAGACGGTGGGAATGTCATTGGGCGCCCAGTCATAGGAACCGCCGGGGATCACGAAGGGCGTGGTACCCGTCTTTTGGGTGATCTCCTGCACGATATCATCGGACAACGGCAACAGGGTCAGGTCGACACTGGTCCCGGCCTGCATCAGCGAACTATGACCGACGAAGAGGCTGTTGAGGATCATGTCGGCGCGTCGATCCTGGATTAGACCCGACTGCTCACTGGAGGCCGCATAGATCAGGTCGCCCCCCCAGCTCTTCAGTTCCTCTGGGCTCGCACCGATCGTCTCGAGCATGGTTTCCGCGACACTCGAGGCGATGTTGCCCCGCTTATTGATGGCAATGGTGATCGGAGGTTTCACCTCGCCAATGTCAGCGAAGCTGTCAATATCGTACTCCTCGGCAAACGCCTCTCGAATGACGGGCTGCATAGGTGCCCAGGTATAGAGGTTGGCGATCACGCGAAGATCGTCGCTCGGTTCACGGAATGGCGGCTCGCCATCGCGTGCCCGCTGAAGCACAGCATCCTCGATGATCGCCAGGCTGGCATCATCGCGCTGGAGTACGGCCACGTTTGCGAGGCCGCCACCGGAGGTTTGGTAGGTGACGGTGGAGCCTGGAAATTCGGCTTTCATGGCGCTATCCAGGCCCGCCCCCAGCAATGACCACAGTCCCCCGGGGGAAGCGCCGGCGACGGTCATGTTGTAGCTCTGGGCAGAGGCGACATTCGCCGCCATGGCGGGGACAACGAGAGCGGCGGCCATCAGGGTCTTCTTGATCGACATTGTCATTTTTTCACCTTGTCGTCTTGAGTCATCGTTCGTTGTTATTGATCTTGCCGGTGTCATGGGTAGGCATCGCGCTGGCTGTGTCAGGGTGATCAGATCTTGAAGCTCTCCAGGGTGGCGGGATGAAAGAGCTCCTCAGGCTCCAGCCGCCTACCAGACAACCCTTCGTCATGATGCTGCTGAAGGAATCGCGCGAGGGCATGCCGGTTGGGTGCGAATCCATAGGACCAGAAGTCGTCGCCCATGAGCTGCCGGGCGGCCCGCAACTGATCCTCGACGAATGGCAGGGTCACCTTGGTCGCCGAGGTATCGCTGAGCTTGGCCAAGGCTCGAGCCTTGGACTGTTCGAAGGCCTTGTAGACGGAGAACGGCAACCAGGGGTGACGCTCGACGAGCGTCTTGCGGATTCCCAACAGATGCATGATGGGGAAGATGCCTGTTCGGCGGTACCAATCCGAGGCGGCTCGCTGCGGCTCGGCATAGAGATAGCCCACGTGGGGATGTCCACGCTCGAAGCAGGAGGGCGCTCGCGGCCCCATCACCGCGTCCAGTTCGCCGGAGGCCAGCATGCCGGACAGGGTTTCCCCTTCGGGTATGTTCTCCACGCGCACCCCATCGGGCAGGTCGAGATTGACCTTCTCGACGCGACCGGGCTCCTCGTAGCCGCCACGCATCCAGGTAACGTCCCGGGGGGCGAGGCCGTGATCCTCCTCGAGGAACAGCCGCGCCCAGACATTGGCCGTCAGCTGGTACTCCGGCACGCCGATGCGCTTGCCGCGCAGGTCGGCCGGGGCCTCGATGCCGCGATCGGTACGAATGTAGATTGAGGTGTGTCGAAAAGCGCGCGAGGGGAAAACCGGGACGCCGATATAGGGACAATTCCCCGCCGCCGTCTTGACCGCATAGCTGCTGAGCGACAGCTCGGTGATATCGAAGTCGGCATGCCGGAAGGCGCGAAAAAAGATCTCCTCCGGATCATGCAGCATGAACACGGGATCCACGCCATCGATCTGTACCTCACCGTCGATCAGGGGGCGCATGCGGTCGTAGTTTCCCACCGCCACCGAAAGTTCCAGCTTGTTCATCAGTACTCCTGTCTTGTGATCTTATCGTCGGCGCTCATGAACACGACACCGCTTGGTCTAATCAGTAGTTACTAAAAGCGGTTTCAGAGCCTCACTGTTCCGCGTAATACTCCGCCTCTTCCGGGGCCGTGCCCAGTTCGCGCCAGTCGGTTTCCTTGGTCACCACGCCTTGGAAGGATTTGAGTTTGTGGTGCGGAATGCGAGGCTCCTCGGCACCGATGGCCGGTCCACCATCCTGCATGGTCTTGGCCGCCTGGAGCATCTGGCGACGGAACTCGACAATCGCCAGGTCGCTGGCGCCCAACCGGTCATGGGTACGGTCAGCGATCGGCCCCATGGTCTCCCACATGGCGATGTCCTGATTGGGAATGCCCTTGATGCCGGTGAAGCTGGTGCCCAGCTGCATGATCCGACGATCCTGCCAGTAATTATTCTCGCGGGTGCGGAACTTACGGAAGCTCTTATCGACATCGAGGCCGATCTGCGTACCCAGGAACTTCCGCCAGGACTCCGTATCCGGCGTGGTGGCGGCATGTCCCCAGGCGATGAAATGAAAAGCCGTATGGGTGTCGTCGATCGGCACGTGCAGGATGGCGATGTCGTATTGGTTGTTCGGGGGAATCTGCACGGTATAGGGAGCAATAAACAATGTGGTACGCACATAGTCGTGCGTCTTAGCATCCTTGATGGGCCGGCGAATCGCCGCGTAGCGGAAGCCGAAGCGCGTCTTCTGGACCTGCAAGCGTGGCGCCTTGTCCGTGGAGGGACGCAGCCACAGCGTATCCGTGGCTTCGGCGCCGGTGGTCCGCGCGGGCACCATGTCGGTGGAGTGCAGGCTAGACGAATGCGCCGAGTCGATGGCCCCCTCGAGGATCTGGGCCCAGTTACAGTCGATGATGACCTTGGAGATGGACACCTTAGTATCAGGCGTCGGCTGGAACACCGGGGCAGTGAACTCAGGCTGCTCCTCGGGAGGGCCCATGTAGACCCAGACGAACCCCGCCTCCTCATGAGTCGGATAAGCCTTGTGCTTGACCTTCTCGGTCATCTTCGACTCCGGCGGCTCGGATGACATCTCGAGCACATTGCCGTCGACGTCCATCTTCCAGCCGTGATAGAGGCAGCGAAGCCCGCACTCTTCATTACGACCCAACACCAGTGATGCCCGGCGGTGGGGGCACATCTCGTCCAACACGCCCACTCGGCCGTCGGTATCACGGAAAGCCACCAGGTCCTCGCCCAGCAGCCTCACCCGCACCGGATCACCATCCGGCTCATCGACCTCTTCCGACAAGCAGGCGGGAATCCAGTGACGGCGCATGATCTGCCCCATGGGGGCCTCGCCTTCGATACGACACAGCAGGTCATTCTCGTCCTGGGTCAGCATTTCGCACGGTCTCCTACTCACGGGGCGGCCAGGGATCCAGCTCGGGGCCGCTCATTTGCTTAGATATCTAACTTACACCTCTAAGATAGCGTCGCCGATGGGGGAGTCAAACCCACCAAAGTCGTAGAAGCGACCTCCCATGCGGTCTCCGAAGGCGCGGCGACTCCGCCTGATGGCCAGCCAGGACATGGCGACTAGCCCCTGATTTCAGGTAGATAGAAAGCCTACCCTGGCGCCTCGCATCCTCGTTATTGGCGCCAGTCAGGTTCAGGCTCGGCCAGTGGTGAAATAGACCATCGTCTAGTGCTTGAGGGAGCGGCTCATGTGCCCTTGGATGCAAACCACCAGGCGGCCTCGCAGGATGATCGCTTCAAGCGTTGCTGCCCGAAGGGCAAGCGAGAGGACAATCGTCCGGACGAACCACCTCCGGGGATCGCCGACCGGCCTGCTCGCCCCGCCGCGCTTCCCGGCACGAGACCGGCACAAAAAATGTTCTTCGCCACCTTGGCGTGAAAGCGGTGAGGTCATGGAGGATTCCATGTTGCCTTTCAGGCCTTCATGGGCATGAGTACCGTTGCTCCTCGCGGGAGCCGCTTGCTGCGCGATGGCTCGGAGGCCCGCAGCGTACATTAGGCGCCTGTCCGCGCCATCGCGCACTGAAGTGCGCTCCCACAATGACATTCACGCCAAGAGGCAATGCAAAAAAAGCCCCGACCGAATGGCCGGGGCGCAAGGACAGCGACTGGCTGTCGAGAGAGAACCCGATGGGGTCGTGAAAACTCAGTGGTGGAAACGCTCCGCGGCCTCGCGGGCCAGGCGCTGGATGGCGTCCCAGTCCTCGGCCTCGACCAGCGACTTGGGCGTCAGCCAGGAGCCGCCCACGCACATCACGTTGGGCAGCGTCAGATAGTCGTCGGCATTGTCCAGGCCGATGCCGCCGGTGGGGCAGAAGCGTGCCTCGGGGATCGGTCCGGCGAAGGCCTTGAGGGCCTTGGCGCCGCCGCTGGCCTCGGCGGGGAAGAACTTGAAGCGGCGGTAGCCGAACTGCCAGCCGATCATCAGCTCGGAGACGGTGGCAACGCCGGGCAACATCGGCACCGGACTGGACACGCCGTAGCGATAGAGGGCCTCGGTGGTGCCCGGGGTCACCACGAAGTCGGCGCCGACCTGCTCGGCCTGGCGATACTGGGCCGGGGTCAGCACGGTGCCGACGCCGACGCTGGCCTGGGGCAGCGCTTCCTTGATGCGCCGGGTGGCCTCCAGGGCACAGTCGGTGCGCAGGGTGACTTCCAGGACGCTGAGGCCGCCTTTCACCAGGGCGGTGGCCAGGGGCACGGCATCCTCCACGCGCTGGATGGCCAGCACCGGGATCACCTCGGCCTTGAGGCAGATGCTGTCGATCTCGGTCGTGCGAGTGGACGGCAGCTGTTTGTCGATGGTCATGTCGTGGCTCCTGAAAGGGTCCGGGGGCGACTCAGGGCGCCCAATAGGTGGCCAGCGGGCAGGCCAGGAAGGCGCGGATCGGCAACTCGCGAACGTCGTCACCGGCCAGGGCTCGGGCCAGCACGCTGCGCTTGTCGCCACCGGTGATGTGCAGAATATGACGGCGCGCCTGGTGCAGGCGATCGGCGCTCAGGGTGATACGGGGCTGAGGCTGGCTGGGAGTACGCACGGCCACCACCGGCTCGGCGGTGGACAGCGCCAGCTCCAGCTCCCGGCTGTCGGGAAACAATGAAGCGGTGTGGCCATCGCCGCCCATGCCCAGGATCACCGCGCTGGCCGGCCAGGCAAGACCCGCGATGCGCTCGGCTACCGCCTCGGCGCCCTGCTCGGGCGTGGCGTCCTCGGTGGTCAACGGCACGAAGGTGGCGGCAGCGGCCGGCCCCTGCATCAGGTGCTCGCGCACCAGGCGGGCGTTGCTGTCGTCGGCGTCCTCGGCCACCCAGCGCTCGTCGGCCAGGGTCACGTCGATGCGCGGCCACGGCAGCTCCATGGCGGCCAGGGCGGTGAAGAACGGCACCGGGGTCGAGCCACCGGAGACCACCAGCAGGGCGCGCTCACGCTCGGCCAGGTCGGTGCGCAGGGCCTCGGCCACCGCCTCGGCGAGCTGGTGGGCCAGGCACTCGCGGGGCGTCGGGTTGGCATCGCTCATGTCAATCATCCTCGTACCGACGGGGTCAATAGTCTTCATACCAGCTGCGGCCGTCCTGGGTGATCATCGCGATCGAGGCGACGGGACCCCAGGAGCCGGCGGGATAGCGCCGCGGCGGCTCGTCGCGATCGGCCCAGGCGGCGATCAGGCTGTCGCACCAATGCCAGGCGTGCTCGACCTCGTCGCGGCGCACGAACAGGTACTGCTGGCCCTTCATGACCTCGAGCAGCAGGCGTTCGTAGGCGTCCGGGATGCGGGTCTTGGGAAAGGCGCTGTTGAAGTCCAGATGCAGCGGACCACGGCGCAGACGCATGCCCTTGTCCAGGCCGCTGTCCTTGGTCAGCACCTCCAGCGCGATGCCCTCCTCCGGCTGCAGGCGGATTACCAGCTTGTTGGCGGCCAGGGCACGCTGATCGGGATCGAAAATGTAGTGCGGCTGCTGCCGGAAGTGGATGACGATCTGCGACAGCTTCTCCGGCATGCGCTTGCCGGTGCGCAGGTAGAACGGCACCCCCGCCCAGCGCCAGTTGGCCACCTCGGTCTTCATCGCCACGAAGCTCTCGGTGTGGCTGGCGCGATTGGCGCCCTCCTCCTCCAGGTAGCCGGGCACCGCCTGGCCGTCGATGGTGCCGGCGATGTACTGGCCGCGCACCACGTCGCGCCCCAGCATGTCGTCGGTGAACGGCTTGAGCGCCTTGAGCACCTTGACCTTCTCGTCGCGGATGGCGTCGGCATCGAGGTTGGCCGGCGGGTCCATGGCGATCAGGCAGACCAGCTGCAGCAGATGGTTCTGCACCATGTCGCGCAGCTGGCCGGCGTCGTCGAAGTAGCCCCAGCGGCCTTCGATGCCGACCTTCTCGGCCACGGTGATCTCCACGTGGGAGATGTGGTTCTGGTTCCACTGGGTGCCGAACAGCGGGTTGGCGAAGCGCAGGGCGATCAGGTTCTGAACCGTTTCCTTGCCCAGGTAGTGGTCGATGCGATAGACGCGGGACTCGGGGAAGACCGCACCGATGGCATCGTTGATCTCGGCCGAAGAGGCCAGGTCATAGCCGATCGGCTTCTCCACCACGACCCGGCTGGCCTCGTCGAGGCTGCCGCTGGCTTGCAGGTGGTGGCAGATATCGCCGTAGATCTTCGCGCCCACCGACAGGTATACCACCATGGGCTGCGCCGACCCCTGCCGCCACTCGCGGATGGCGGCGTAGCCCTCGGGCTGGGTGAAGTCGAGCTGCAGGAAGTCGAGCCGGGCCAGGAAGCGGCCCAGCGACTCGCGATCCAGTTCCTCGGCCTTGACATAAGTCTTGAGGGATTTCTCGACGCGCGCCTTGAAGGCATCGGCGTCCAGCTCCTGGCGCGCCAGGCCCAGCAGCCGCGTGGCGGGATCCAGCAGCCCCTCGCGCTCCAGGTGGAAGAGCGCGGGAAACAGCTTGCGCTGGGCCAGGTCGCCGAGCGCTCCGAACAGGGCCAGGTCGATTGCCGTGCCGGAATCCCCGGAGGAAAGCGCCGCCTCGGGCCGCTTGTGTTGACTCATGTCCGCCCCCATCTGGTTAACTTAACAAAATACTAGCCTATTGCGCCCGCCATCTCCAAAAATATTCTGTAAGATTACTACTAAAAGAGGAGACGGTGCCGCCCCCTGGTGGCCGAGCCCCCTGCGCGCGCGCTAGGATAGTGAGCATAATGTAGTTAAATCACCACATCATATCGACACACCCCGGGAGCGATCGCGTCGCCCCGCCTCACGGAGACCCTCTCGCGCATGGTCAGTCACGATCTGCTGGACCGCATCCGCCGTCGCCTCGATGAGCTCAATCGATCCGAACGCAAGGTCGCCGACGTCATCCTCGCCGACCCGGCCGCCGCCACCAGCATGAGTATTGCCAGCCTGGCCCATGCGGCTTCGGTCAGCGAGCCCACGGTCAACCGCTTCTGCCGCAGCTTCGACGCCAAGGGCTACCCGGACTTCAAGATCAAGCTGGCCCAGAGCCTGGCCGGCGGCACCCCCTACGTCAGCCAGGCGGTCGAGCCCGGTGATGCCGCGCGCGACTACACCGGCAAGATCTTCGGCGCCACCATCGCCGCCCTGGACATCGCGCGGCGCGAGGTGGACTCGACCCGGGTGGAGCGGGTGGTCGACTACCTGACCCAGGCCAAGCAGCTGCACTTCTTCGGCCTGGGCGCCTCCGGGGCCGTGGCCCAGGATGCCCTGCACAAGTTCTTTCGCTTCAACATCCCGGTGTCGGCCTACATCGACGTGCTGATGCAACGCATGGTCGCCGCCGCCTGCCACACCGGCGACGTGGTGGTGATTCTCTCCTACACCGGCCGCACCCGCGAGCTGGTCGACATCGCCCGCCTGGCGCGCGAAAACGGCGCCGTGGTGCTGGGCATCACCGCGCCGGACTCACCGCTATCCGCCGAATGCACCGAGACGCTCGAAGTCTCGGCGCCGGAGGACACCGACCACTATATGCCGATGACGTCGCGGATGATTCAACTGGCGCTGATCGACGTGCTGGCCACCGGCGTCACCCTGAGGCGCGGCGAGGATTTCCTGCCCCACCTCAAGAAGATCAAGGACAGCCTGCGCGATACTCGCTATCCGATGGGCGACGCAGGCTGAGAGGCCTCAGCCGAGCCGCAGCGTCGGCTCGGCGAGCCCTGGCACTGAAAGATCGGCGACGAACAGATCGCCGGCCCCGGACTCGCGGTCCCGCTGCTCGGCGCTCATGCCCTCGCGGGCCGTGGTGATGTAGAGAGAGGTCAGCCCCTCGCCGCCGAAGGCCGGGCAGGAAGGCTGGGTGGCAGGCAGCGTCACGGCGTCGATCTCGCGGCCCTCGCGGTCCAGACGCACCACCTTGCCGGCGCCCCACAGCGCCAGCCACATGGCACCCTCGGCGTCGATCACCGCGCCGTCGGGATTGCCCTCGCGCCCGGCGAAGTCCACCCAGGGCTCGGGCTCGCCGACCGGCCAGCCCTCGGCGTCCAATGCCCAGCGATAGACGATGCCACGGGCCGTGTCGGCGAAATGGGCATGCTCGCCCCGGGGCGAGAAGCAGATCGCGTTGGGAATCGTCAGCCCGCTCCTGAGGCGCGAAAGCTCGCCGCGATGCAGCCGGTAGAGGCTGCCGGCGCCGTCCTCGGCGCCCTTGCCCATGCTCGACAGCCACAGGCTGCCGTGACGATCCACCCGAGCATCGTTGCTGCGGGTGACGGCGTTGTCGGCCTCGAAGCCCATCAGCCGTGCGATCTCGCCGGTCGCCAAATCCAGCCAGCACAGGCGATCCTCGCCCACCACCAGCATCCCGCCGTCGTCCAGCGGCGCGGCCAGCGAGGCCATGTGATCGAGTGCAATCACGCCGGTCTCGCCGCTTGCCGCCTCGAGCCAGTGCAGGCGCTTGCCAAGGATGTCGCACCACACCAGGCGGCCAAGCGCGGCGTACCACTGGGGGCCCTCGCCCAGCTCACAGCCGCTGGCCACCGCAACACGCGCCGCATCGCTCATGCGGCTGGCCTCGCGGCCTGCCAGGCCTCGACCAGCTTGCGTGCCCGCTCGCCGACCTCGTCGGCGCTGAGGCCCGGCTTGTAGAGGGCGCTGCCGAGCCCGGCACCGTTGACGCCGGCGGCCCGCCACTGGACGAAGTTGTCGACGCCGATGCCGCCCACGGCATAGAGCTCGGTGCCCGACGGCAGCACGGCGCGCACCGCCTTCATGCCCTCGATACCGACCTGCACCGCCGGGAACAGCTTCAGCGCCGTGGCGCCGGCGTCCAGGGCGTCGAAGGCCTCGGAGGGCGTGACGATGCCGGGATAGGACGCCATGCCCAGCCGGCGGGTCTCCTCGATCACCGCCGGGCGGCAGTTGGGCGACACGATCAGCCGGCCGCCGACTGAATGAACGTCGCGCACCTGCTCGACGGTCAGCACGGTGCCGGCGCCCACCTCGGCGCGATCGCCAAGCGCGGAGGCCAGGCGGCGGATGCTCTCCAGCGGCTCGGGAGAGTTCAGCGGCACCTCGAGGCGATCGAGGCCGGCGGCTAGCAGCGCCTCGCCGACGTCGACGGCTTCATCCGGGGTGATGCCGCGCAGGATACCGATCAGCGGAAGGGACATGGGACAAGGCTCCTGTTCAGTCATTGTCAGCAGGGTCGAGGGCGGCATGGGCCAGGCCGAGGCCGGCCAGCACCGCGCGTTGGTTGGCGATGATCTCGCTGGCGTGGCCCTGCGCCGAGAGCGCCAGGGCGTAGCGGCGGCACAGCGCTTCGCCGCCGATCAGCCGCACGGTCTGGCCCGCGTCGAGATCGCGGCAGGCGCCGGCCAGCTCCAGGCCGATGGCGAGCCCGGAGAGCCGGGCCGCCAGCACGGCGCCGCGGGCTTCGCCGCTCGGCAGGGCATCGTCGAGCAGGTCCATGGCGCGCAGCCCGAACAGCCGTTGAGTGAAGGCCTCCGGCGCGTCGACCGCCTCCGCCACAGCGGCAGTGAAGGCCTCGCGGCAGGCCGGGTCCTCGAGGTCGTCCTCGCCCAGCGAGTGGGCCAGCACCGAGCGTTCGGCCAGCAGGCGATAGAGCTCACCGGTCATATAGGTGTGGAAGCCCTGCACGCGGCCGTCCTCGAGCGTCGCCCACTTGGCATGGGTGCCGGGCAGGCACACCGGGCCGGAGACGCCGGACTCGAGGGCCGCAAGCCCGGCGAGCTGGGTCTCCTCGCCGCGCATCACGTCGAAGCCGCCGGCGTCCGCGCCCTGGCAGAGGCCGGGCAGCAGGCGCACGTCGAGGCGCGGATCCTCGGTGGCCGGGCGCACCGCGCCCTCGGCCAGGGCATCGAGCGCGGTGGGCACCGAGCGATACGAGGCCTCGCGCCAGCCCTGGCGAGCGCCGGCCATGCCGCACACCAGCACCGTGACGCGCCCCTCGGCGGGCAGCCAGTCACCGATCGTCGCCAGCAGCGCCGGCTCATAGTCGGCCGGAGCGAGGCCCAGCATGCCGCGCGCGGCCTCGGCCTCGGCCAGCACTTCGCCGTCGCCGGCCAGCGCCCAGGCACGCAGGTTGCTGGAGCCCCAGTCGACGGCGATCCAGGCCAGCCGAGTTGGAATCGCTTGAGTCATCTCGGCATCTCCTACCATTCGGCGATGGAGCCGTCTTCATGGGTCCACACCGGGTTGCGCCAACGGTGGCCGACCTTGGCGCGCTCCTCGACGAAGGCCTCGTCGATCTCCACGCCCAGCCCCGGGCCCTGGGGAATGGCACAGAAGCCGTCCTCGATGCCGAGCGCCGACTTGTCGATCAGGTAGTCGAGCACGTCGTTGTCCTTGTTGTAGTGGATGCCCATGCTCTGTTCCTGGATGAAGGCGTTGTGGCTGACCGCATCCACGTGCAGCGAAGTGGCCAGCGTCAGCGGCCCCAGCGGGCAGTGCGGCGCCATGGCCACATCGTGGGCGGAAGCCAGGGCGGCGATCTTCAGGCCCTCGCTGATGCCGCCGCAGTGGGACAGGTCGGGCTGGACGATGTCGATCATGCCGTCGGCCAGCAGGTCGCGGAACTGATAGCGGGTATGCAGCCGCTCACCGGTGGCCAGCGGATAACCGAGCCCACCGGCGATGTGCTTGAGGCACGGCAGGTGCTCGGGGGCCACCGGTTCCTCGACGAACATCGGGTGGAAGGGTTCCAGCTCGCGCAGCAGCGCCTTGGCCATGGGCCGGTGCACGCGGCCGTGGAAGTCGATGCCGATGCCGACGTCCGGCCCCACCGCCTCGCGGGCCTCGGCCACTCGCGCCACGGCCTCGTCGACCTTGCGGTGGCTGTCGACGATCTGAAGCTCCGGGGTGCCGTTCATCTTGAAGGCGGTGAAGCCCTGGTCGACCAGCGCCTTGGCGCCGGCGCCCACGTCGCTCGGACGGTCGCCGCCGGTCCAGGCGTACATGCGCATCCTGTCGCGCACCGCGCCGCCCAGCAGCTGGTGCACGGGCACGCCCAGGTCGCGGCCCTTGAGGTCCCACAGCGCTTGGTCGATGCCGGCGATGGCGCTCATCAGGATCGGCCCGCCGCGATAGAAGCCGGCGCGATACATGGTGTTCCACAGGTGCTCGATGCGATGCGGATCCTGGCCGACCAGGTAGTCGGCAAGCTCATGGACCGCGGCCTCGACGGTGGCGGCACGGCCCTCGATGACCGGCTCGCCCCAGCCATAGGCGCCCTCGTCGGTCTCGATCTTGAGGAACAGCCAGCGCGGCGGCACCTGCCAGGTCTTGAGTCGGGTGATCTTCATGAAAGGCTCCTTGCTGAACGCGTCAATGATCAGGCGTGAACGGCCGCCCGGATGGCGGCCGATGAATGTCTAGGTGTCGCTGTCGCCGGTATCGATCCCGAGGTCCCGGGCGGTGCGGCGCAGCACCTCGCGGGCGGCCCGAGCCGCCCCCGGGCCATCGCCGCCCTTGATCGCCTCGAACACGGCACGGTGGCGAGCCAAGCTGTCGGAGAGACCATCGTCGCCGCGGGCAGGGCGCTGGGAGTGCTGGACCAGGGCGATGATCGAGGGCCGCAGCAGGTGGCCCATCTGCCGCCAGATCAGGTTGTGACTGGCATCGTAGATGGCCTCGTGGAAGGCCACGTCATGTTCCGCATGGCGGCCGGCCAGCCCCGGCGCCTCGGCGGTCTCGACCATGCCGTGCAGGGCCGCCTCGAGGCGCGTCAGGTCGTCCACGTCGGCGGCTCGAGCAGCGAGTTCGGCCACCACCGGCTCCGCGGAGTAGCGGAAGGCCAGCAGCTCGCGCACCAATTGTGGCTGGGGACGTTCCAGGCCGACCAGCCAATCGCTCATCTGCGGGTCGAGCAGGTGCCACTCGCCGACCTCGCGCACCTGGGTGCCGCGGCCGGCGGTGCGCTCGAGCAGGCCAGCCGCAGTCAAGCTGGTCAGGGCGTTGCGCACCTGGTTGCGGCTGACGCCGAAATGGGCGGCGATATCCAGCTCCTTGGGGAAAGTCTCCCCGGGCCGCCAGCGACCGCCGAGCAGCTCACGGGCCAGCAGCCTTGCCAATGCGTCGGCGCCGCCCTGGTGGGGCAGCAGGTCATCGAGACTCATGGTTGCTTCCTCGTCATCGCCACTCAGCCGGCGAAGGCCGCGTAGATGGCGATCACCAGGATCACCAGCACGATGCCGGCCGGTACCGCGCCCTTCCACGGCGTCAGGTCGACGGCGC
>NZ_JACHXM010000018.1 GCF_014192055.1 Halomonas organivorans
CGCGCAGCGGCGGCACCGCGCTGATGCAGGCCGCCCAGGCGCGCCCCGAGCCGATCCCGGTCTACGCCGAGATGAGCTCGATCAACCCGGTGTTCCTGCTGCCGGAAGCGCTGAACAATCGCGGCAAGGATCTCGGCGAGGCCTTTATCGGCTCGCTGACCATGGGCGCCGGCCAGTTCTGCACCAATCCCGGCCTGGTCATCGCCGTGAAGGGCGAGGCGCTGGATGCCTTCGTGGCGTCCGCCGCCGAGGCGGTGAAGGCTTCCGCGGCCCAGACCATGCTCACCCCGGGCATCCATGACGCCTACGTGCAGGGCGTCGACGGCCTCATGCAAAGCAGCAAGGCCCGCGAGGTCGCACGCGGCAACGCCGGCGAGGGCCCCAACGCCTGCCAGAGCGGGCTGTTCGTGGCCTCCGCCGAGGACTTCCTGTCCGACGAGGCCCTGCAGGCCGAGGTCTTCGGCGCCACCTCGCTGGTGGTCGAGTGCGCCGACCTCGATGAGGTCAAGCGCGTGGCGGAATCCCTGGAAGGCCAGCTCACCGCCACCCTGCAGATGGACGACGCCGACCTGGACGCCGCCCGTGCGCTGCTGCCGACCCTGGAGCGCCGCGCCGGCCGGGTGATGGCCAACGGCTGGCCGACCGGCGTCGAGGTGTGCCATGCGATGGTCCACGGCGGCCCCTACCCGGCCACCTCGGACGCGCGCACCACCTCGGTGGGCAGCGCGGCGATCCATCGCTTCCTGCGCCCGGTGTGCTACCAGAACCTGCCCCAGGGCCTGTTGCCCGAGGCCATCCGCGACGGCAACCCGGCCGGCGTCAGCCGCCTGGTAGACGGTAAGCGCGAGGCCTGAGACTTCCCTGGCAAGCCACCTGCCCGCCCTCCTCATGGTCGAGGGCGGGCAGGCCCATGCATGTCGGCCTCCTCGACACGGCCGAGCCGCCCCCTGCCACCCCATCGACTCTGGCCTCGCGGCTCGGAGCCATGGACACCCATCGTAGTTTGTATACAATGTGCAATACTACGCGCACAGGTGGGGAGCGAGGTCATGCCGACATACAAGACACGGGCACAGTTCGTGGCGGACGATCTCCGCCGCCGCATTCTCGGCGGGGAGTTCAAGGGCGGCACCCAGCTACGCCAGGACGCCTTGGCCAAGGATTACGAGGTCAGTCGCATTCCCGTACGGGAAGCCCTGCTGGCCCTGGAATCGGAGGGGCTGGTGGAGTTCCACGCGCACCGTGGCGCCTTCACGACGGAACTCTCCGTGGCCAAGATTCGCGAACTGTTCGAGTTACGCATCCTCCTCGAGACCTATGTCCTGAAGCGCGCGATCCCCGAACTCTCCGACGCCGACCTCCAGCATGCCGAGAATCTCCTGCGCCAGTACGACGCCGCGCTGGATTCCGGCGGGCAGATCGACAACTGGAGCGACTACAACTTCGCCTTTCATCAGGCCCTGTATGCGCCCGCCGGACTCCCCGAGACGATGTCGCTGATCAGTCAGTTGAACACCAAGTCCGATCGCTACATTCGCATGCAGTTGCTGTATACCCAGGAGATCGAGAAGGCGGAGCGGGAACACCACGATCTGCTCGAACTGGCACGCCAGGGCGATATCGATCGCGCCTGCGCGCTGCTGGAGCAGCATATCGCGGAAGCCTGCGAGGGCATCGTGACCGTACTGGAGAAGCGCTCCCAGGATCTTCAGGAAGCCTGACGTTTCCTGCCCCCACCTCTCTGCCCTCGCATAGGGGCCGAACGAATCGCCCTGGATGCCGATGGGTCATCGGCCTCTTATTTCTTCGCCTGGCGCACGGCTCTCCCGCCTATCGTCCGCCGACCGTCTCTCCAGGCTCGTTTGCCCCTATCTGACGCCTCCCTGTTACGGCACTAAACCACGCCGCCCGGCGGCCTCCCCGACGCTTAGCCGACCTGCCGATTCCAACTTTCGTCGACATCGACATTGCAGCCAGCATCTGGCTAACATATATTTTATACAATCGACAAAAATGAGAGGAAAGAACCACCATGCCCTCGGAACATCGGACAGCACACGCCTCGACCGTCGACGCCGATATCGTCGTGGTCGGAGCCGGCATCATCGGGGTGGCATGCGCCCTCTCGCTCAGTCGACAAGGCCAGCGCGTGATGGTCCTGGACAAGCAGCTCCCCGGCATGGGGGCCTCGTTCGGCAATGCCGGACATATGGCCACCGAGCAGGTCTTTCCGATCGCCGACACCTCGATCCTGGCCCGACTCCCCGGCATGCTGCTGGACCCGACGGGACCGCTGCGTCTCGACTGGCGGCATTTCCCCAAGGCTCTGCCCTGGTTCGCACGGCTACTCTGGAACCTCCGCGAAGCCCCCTATCGTCGCAGCGTAGCGGGCATCCGTGCGCTGAACGAGAGGAGCCTGGCGGCTTGGCGCCAGTTGCTGGACGCCGTCAACCAGCCCCATCTGCTGAGGACGGACGGTTCCTTGCTGGTGTACGAGCGGGAGGAGGCGAGTCACGAGATCGAGGCACTACAGGCGCGCATGCGGGATCAGCGAGTGCTCAGCGAGCACTGGCACAGTGATGCGGTTCGCGACATCGCCCCTGCGCTGTCGCGAGGCATCCGGGGTGGCCTCTTCTTTCCGGAGACGGGACACGTCGTGGATCCCCAGCGCGTCGTCGAGGCCCTCGTCGACGCCGCCCGGGAAAGCGGCGTCATCTTTGCCCGGGACGAGGCCGTGAGCGGACGGGTCGATGACCGAGGCGTCATCCTCGACACTCGCACCCGGAAGCTGACCGCCAGCAAGGTCCTGGTGAGCTGCGGGGCTCACTCAGCGCCCCTCACCGCCTCGCTGACGGGTATCAAGGTCCCCCTGGACACGGAAAGGGGCTATCACCTCATGTTGCCCAACGAGCGTGAGCGACTCCCCGTGGCCGTCACGTCCCTCGAACGACGCTTCATCATGACGCCCATGGAACATGGCCTGCGGCTGGCCGGCACCGTCGAGTTTGCCGGACTGACGCGCCCTCCCAACATGCAGCGGGCCTGGCAGTTGCATCGCCTGAGTCATGGCCTCTTCGAGACGGAATTGGACGCCGGCTCCGCGAGCCCCTGGATGGGCTTTCGTCCCTCCCTGCCCGACTCACTGCCCATCATCGACTCCGTCATGGACGACAGGGTCCTGCTGGCTTTTGGGCATCATCACCTCGGCCTCACCCAGGCGGCGCTGACGGCCGACATCGTCAAGCACCTGGCGACATCCGGGGACACTCGCGAGACCGTCGGCGGGCGGTCTCTCCCTGACTTGCAGCCCTATCGGCTGAGTCGCTTCGCCTAACCCTCAACCCAAGACGTCAGACAACAACATCAAAGGAGTCAAAATGACTGTATCCGCGGGTCCGTCACGACTGCCCACCATGGCAGAAGTCCTTGCCATCATGATCGGCTTCATCGCCATCATGTTCCTCAGCATCAACCAGCTGCAACTTCCCATACAGCTTGCCCTGTTCGCCACCTGGTTCCTGGTCATGGGCCTGGGCCTACGGCTCAAGGTATCCTACGAGAGCATGCAGAAAGGGCTGATCGACGGCATTCACAACGGCATGGAAGCCGTGCTCGTCCTCACCACCGTAGGGGCCCTGATCGGCACCTGGATCGCCGGCGGCGTCGTCCCCAGCATCATCTACTATGGCCTGTCGGTGATGAGTCCACAGATCTTCCTGTTCGCCGCGTTCATCATCTGCGCCTTGACCTCCCTGGCCACGGGGACTTCCTTCGGCACGGCCGGTACCGCCGGGGTCGCCATGATGGGCATCGGCCACAGTTTCGGCATTCCCCTGCCGCTGGTCGCCGGCGCCGTCATCTCGGGCGCCTACGTGGGCGACAAGATGTCCCCGCTATCCGATACCACGGTGATGACCGCCTCGCTCTGCAAGGTCAAGCTGATCGACCATATCCGTTCCATGATGTGGGTCAGCGTGCCCTCGATCGTCATCGCCTCGATCCTGTTCCTGGTGGTCGGATTCTTCTACATCAGCGATAGTGCGGATACCTCTCGCGCCGCTGTCGCCATGCAGGCCCTCGAGAGCCACTTCTCGATCAGCCCCTGGCTGCTGATGCCCGCCGTGGTCGTCATCGCCCTGCTGACGCGTCGCTACCCGGCCATTCCCGTGATCACCTTCGGTGCCGTTCTGGGTAGCGCCTGTGCCTGGCTGGCACAGGGAACGGATCCCATCGAGGCGATTCGCATCGCTTACACCGGCAATGCCATGCAGTCGAACGTGCCCTTCCTCGATACCCTCCTCAATCGCGGCGGCATCGAATCCATGCTGGGCGTGGTGGCCCTCATCCTGTTCGCGCTCGGTCTCGGCGGCTTGATGAAACAGGTCGGCATTCTGCAGGCCATCAGCAACGGTTTCCTGCGTTGGGCCAACACGCCTGGACGCCTGACGCTTTCCACCATGCTGGGCGGCTTCTTCGGCAACTTCTTCGGCGGCGCCGCCTATGTCTCGTTGATCACCGCGAGCACCATCACCGAGAAGAACTACGACGACCAGGGCGTGGATCGCCGTGTGCTGTCACGCAACGCCGAGGCGGGCGGGACCATCACGACCCCAATGGTGCCCTGGACGGACGGCGGCGTCTTCATGGCAACGACCCTGGGCGTCTCGACGCTCACCTATCTGCCTTTCCTGTGGTACCACCTGCTGGTCCTGGCCATCACGATCCTCTATGGCTTTGCCAACATCGCCATCTGGCGCACCGACTCGGCGACACACGCCTCAGGCGACACCAGGACACCACAAGAATTCCAGACACACTGACGGTTCAGAGCCCTTCAGCACTATCGACAAGGCCCCGCCACGGCGGGGCTTTTCCATGCATGGAAGGCCGCATGCTTTAACCGCGACCTGCCTCAGGGCACCAGCACCGCGGCGCCTGACAGTCGTCCGGCGCGCAGGTCGTCGAGGGCGCGGTTGGCCTCTTCCAGGGGGTAGGCGACGGTCTCGGTGCGGATCGGTACCTTCGGGGCAAGTGCGAGGAATTCCTCGCCGTCGCGGCGGGTGAGGTTGGCCACCGACTTCAGGCTGCGCTCCTCCCACAGCAGCCGGTAGGGAAACGACGGGATATCGGACATGTGAATGCCCCCGGAAACCACCGTGCCGCCAGGGCGCACGTGGGAGAGCGCGAGAGGCACCAGTTCGCCCACCGGGGCGAACAGCAGGGCGGCGTCCAGCGGTTCCGGCGGGGCCTCGTCGCTGCCGCCCGCCCAGGCGGCGCCGAGGCGCCGGGCGAAGGCCTGGGCCTCGCTGTCGCCAGGCCGGGTGAAGGCGTAGAGAGTCTGGCCGCGGGAGAGAGCCAGCTGGGCAAGAATATGCGCCGCGGCGCCGAAGCCGTAGAGCCCCAGCCGCCTGGGTTCGTCGCCGCCGGCCAGCCGCCAGGTGCGATAGCCGATCAGCCCCGCGCACAGCAGCGGCGCGGCGGCCTGGGCGTCGTCGGCGGGTAGCGCGAAGCAGTAGCGGGCGTCGGCCACGCAGTACTCGGCGTAGCCACCGTCGCGGGTGTAGCCGGTGAACTCGGCGCGCTCGCATAGGTTCTCGCGACCGGCCCGGCAGGGCTCGCACTCGCCGCAGGTCCAGCCGAGCCAGGGAATGCCGACCCGTTGGCCTCTCTCAAGCCCTGTCTCAAGCCCTGTCTCAAGCCCCGTCTCAAGCCCCGTCTCGAGACCGGCGACGCCGTCCCCCAGCGCATCGACCTCGCCGACGATCTCATGGCCGGGAATCAGCGGTAGCCTGGGGTGCTCGAGCTCGCCGTCGACCACGTGCAGGTCGGTGCGACACACCCCGCAGGCCAGCACCCGGACCCGCACCTCGCCGAGGCCGGGCTCGGGAATCGACACGCGTTCGAGGCGCAGCGGCTGATTCGCGGCGTGCAGGCGCATGGCACGCATCTCGCTCATGGGACGCTCCTCGTGCGGATCATCTTCCGAGCATAGCGCAGCCACCAATCCCCCTCGGGCCAGGCGGTGCCTCAGGCTTCGACGGTGACCTCGTAGCCCGTAAACTTGCGCAGGTTGATCACGCCGCTGTCGAGGATCAGGTACTGGCCCTTGATGCCGAGCAGGGTACCGGCGACTTCGGGCCGCTTGTCGAAGTTGTGCGAAACCACCTTGGTGGGATGCTCGAGCACCGGGTACTCGAAGGCCCAGGGCGCGCCGTCGAGCTCGCGGATGGCGTCATGGCCGAAGCGCTCGCGCAGCGCGAGCAAGCCCGGTGCGAGGCGCTCGAGCAGGCGGTCGCGCTCGCCGGGCAGGTCGAGTTCCACGGCCTCGCCCTTGAGCATGGTTCGCCAGTTGGTGCGATCCGAGACCTCGTCCTTGAACAACACCTCGACGAAGCCGGACTGCTGACGGGAATCGACCTCGAGGATCGGCAGCGCCTGGACGGCGCCCTGGTCGAGCCAGCGGGTCGGTACCTGAGTCTCGCGGGTGATGCCGACCTTGAGCCCGGAGGCGTTGGCCAGGTAGACCACGTGAGGCCGGAAGCAGTGGGTCTCGCCCCATTCAGGCTCGCGGCAGGTGCCCTGAAAATAGTGGCACTGTTCGGGCTTCATGATGCAGCTGTCGCAGCGCGCCAGCTTCTTGAAACAAGGATAGCAGTGGCCCTGGCCGAAGCTTTTTTTCGTCGCCCGCCCGCAGTGGGTGCAGGCGATGGCACCGGTCCAGGTCAGCCGCAGCGGTTGGCCGAGCCGGGCGTTGAGGTCGAGCCGCTCGTCGCCGGCGCGCAGGGTGTAGCGCGCCGGCGACCCCGGCTCGACGGCCATCTTGGTCAAGCAGCCCGTGAGGGCGACGGCATCAGTCACGGCCGACGTCCCGACCGAGGCCGGCCTGTTCCGGCGACACGCCGGCGCCGCTGCTGTCGGCACCGCAGGTGCGACGCTCGAGATAGCCGACGCGCTGATCGGCAGGCACGTTGTTCTCGGCCTCGAAGCGCATCACCGCCTCGAGGCAAAGCTCGGTCTGCTCGGGCGTCAGGAAGCGACCATCCGGCCACTTGCGCAGGGCCACTGCCTGCTTGAGGCTCTCGTAGATGGCCGGCGTCATCTGCTGGATCATGCGCTCGAAGGTCATATCGCTCATGGCGGAATCTCTCGGAAGAAACGAATCGGGGCGAGACCGGTCGTTGACGGGCGAGGCCCCTGGTCAGGGTCGCTGGATACGGCGCGAATGATACCAGCCCAGCGCCAGCCCCACGACCAGTCCCCCCAGGTGCGCCTCGTTGGCCACGTTGCCGAAGCCGAACAGCTCGGCCACGTCGGTCATCGTGAAGACCATCCAGCCGAGCATGAACACCACCAGCATCTGGGGGACGAAGAAGCCGTCGCCGGGGCGCCGGCGCGACATCAACCAGACGTAACCGAGCAGCGCGAAGTCGACCCCGGACATGCCGCCGAACAGCACCGTGCCGGTGGCGTACTGGGCCAGGTTGCCGCCGATGCCGGCGGCCAGCAGCAGCGTCAGCATGCGTCCGCGGCCATGGAATGCCTCGACCTGACGGCCGAAGTACCACAGCCACAGCATATTGAAGATCAGGTGCATCCAGCCGAAATGCAAAAACGCCGGCGACAGCAGCCGCCAAACCTGTCCCGAGGCCAATGTCTCGGCCAGGCTGCCGACGGCCAACTGGCCCTTTGCCACCCCTACCGGCACGATGGTCATGGCGGCGATCACCAGGTCGCCCAGCACGCTCATCACCGCGAATACCATCAGGCACAGCGCCAGCGCGGCGGCCGTCACCGGGGCCTGGCGAAAAGGCGCCAGCCAAGCGGGCATGCCGGAACGAGGGGCCCGCGGCCGCGATCCGTCACCGCCCTTGGGCATCAGCGGCTCGCCGCGCTGCCAGCGCATTACCAGGCGCTGCATGGCCTGCTGCTGCTGTGGGTCGACCAGCCACAGCACCTGGCCCTCGTCCTCATCGGTGAAGAAGTGGCCGATGCGATGCGCCCAGAGTGCCTGGCGCAGCTCGCGGGTGTCGGTGTCACGGGGCAGCAGCATCACCCGATACATGGTCTCTCCCAGGGTCG
The DNA here is from genome assembly GCF_014192055.1 of Halomonas organivorans. Lineage (GTDB taxonomy): Bacteria > Pseudomonadota > Gammaproteobacteria > Pseudomonadales > Halomonadaceae > Halomonas > Halomonas organivorans. The sequence goes on from NZ_JACHXM010000018.1 coordinate 8,080, forward strand.
GCCAACCGGGCGTGCCGGGCACAAAGAAAAAGTCCGGCGGAGGGGGCCGCCGGACAAGAGCAAGGGATCATTCAAGGGAACACCTACTCTGACGGCGCGGTGGACGGCAAGTTCGCCCCCTCGCTCGAAAATTAGGTAACGTTTTGTATCAATCGAAATCGATCTCCCAGGGCTGGGGTCGCGCCTGTTCTTCGCGAGGCACGCGAATCCACACGAAGCGGTTGGCATCGAGGCGTTTCTCGCCGCTCCAGCGATAGGCCACCAGGCGGCCGAACTTCACCGCACTGTAGTCCAGGCAGGCGATATTGGGCGCCGGCAGTGCCGGAATGCCCTCGCACCAGTAGTGGCCGATGAACAGTGGCGGCTCCTCGGGGCCGTAGTGGCTCAAGCGGGCCGTCTCGGCTTCGGTGAGCGGACGCCGCTCGAGATCGTCCGGCAGGTTGTCGGGCTGGAAGACCACGTCGCCCCAGGTAAGCGGCGAATGGGCCCAGAAGTGCGCTCGAAAACTGCGCCGGGTAAAGCCGTCTCCGGAGTGGATCTGCACCCCCTCGGGCAGCAGTATGTGGCTGCCTCGCGTCAGGCGGTCGAGAATCCGGAACTCGCGGGTACCCGGCTGGACGGCGGCGGCCAGGAAATCGAGATCGATACGCCCGTCCGGCCGCGAGACGCGCAGCTCGTCGATCAGCGCCTGGTCCCAGCAGGCATGCACGACCCGCAGGCCGTCGAGGTCCAGGTACAGCGGGATCTCGAGGAACCAGGCCAGCGCCTCCTCCCACTCCTGGGGATGATCGCGGTACTGCTCCAGGGTCTCGCGGACGATGCGATTGTGGCGAGGGCTGTGTTCGCGCAGCCACTCCCGCCCCAGCTCGGGCGGGGCACGATGACTGTAGGCCAGGGCGTTGATCTCGTGGTTGCCCATCACGATCAGTGCCTCGCCCTCCTCGACCATGCGCCGAGCGATGGAGACCGCCAGGCGAATGCGCGGCCCGCGGTCGATGAGGTCGCCGAGAAAGATCACCTTGCGACGCGGATGGCGGTAGACGCCACCGCGCTGGTGGTAGCCGAGGCGCTCGAGCAGGGTCGCCAGCGTCGCACCGCAGCCGTGCACGTCGCCGATCAGGTCATAGCCTTCCAGGGGCGCTCTGCTCACCTCAGTCTCCCAGGCGGTTGCTCCAGCCCAGCTTGCTGCGCAGGACCTCGTAGAAATTGTGCCCCAGGGGATGGACGAGCTGCACCCGCTGGGGCTTGCGGCGGATCACCAGAACGTCGTCGGGCTTGGCCACGGCGCGAGTCTGTCCATCGCAGCTGATGTGCGGATAGGTCTGGTTGGTCTCGCCGATGTGGATGCGAATCTCGCTGGCCGCATCGATGGCAATGGGCCGGCTCGACAGGGTATGCGGAAACATCGGCACCAGGGTGACGACATCCAGCCGGGGATGCATGATCGGCCCTCCGCCGGACAGCGCATAGGCGGTGGAGCCGGTCGGCGTGGCGATGATCAGCCCGTCGCTGCGCTGGCTGTGCACGAACTGGCCGTCGATGAACAGCTCGAACTCGATCATGCGCACCGCCTTGCCGGGGTGCAGCACCACCTCGTTCAGCGCATCGCCATCGCCGACCAGGACATCGTCGCGATAGAGCTCGGCATCGAGCAGGAAACGCTCCTCGAGCTCATAGCGCCCGGCCAGCACCTCGCCGACGCGCTCCTCGAGCTCGTCGGGGGAAATGTCGGTGAGAAAGCCCAGGCGGCCCCGATTGACCCCCAGCACCAGGGTGCCGCTATGGCACAGGGTACGGGCGGCGCCGAGCAGGCTGCCGTCACCGCCGACCACGATCACCAGGTCACACAGCTCGCCCAGCCGGCGTCGGCTGGCCTCGGGATGAGCGTGGCCAAGCAGCACGGTGGCGGTCCGGTCCTCGAGGATGACGTGATAGCCGGCATCGTCCAGGAAACGGCTCAACCGCTTGAGGGTCTCGACCACCTTGGCACTGCCCAGGCGGCCGATCAGGCCTATGTTCTTGAAAGCGTGGTTATTGAAGGCTTGCATGCGCGGGTCCTTCGCTTCGCGACGGCTCATTATGGCGATTGGACCCCGGCCGAGCAAACCGTCCTCAGGCCGGTCGCGGCGCGCGCCGACGCCGCCACCACTCGTTGATCAGCAGCGAGGCCAGGATGATCGCCCCGCCCAGCGCGAGACGCGGCAGGTCGGCATCGCGGTTCCAGATCAACAGGTTGACCAGCAGCCCCGCCGGCACTAGGGCATTGTTCATCACCGCCAGCGCTCCAGCATCGACCCGCGTCGCGCCCAGGTTCCACAGGAAATATCCGACCCCGGAGGCCACCAGCCCGAGCCAGGCCAGCACGCCCCATTGCAGCGGAGTGGAAGGCAGTGCCGTGGCATCTCCCCACCACAGGAAGGCGGGCAGTGCCACCGCCAGGGCCCCGAGGTAGAACCAGCCGAACACCGCCAGGCGCGGCAGGGCGGCGGGCAGCTCGCCAGAGAGACGACGATAGCCGACCTGGCCCAGGGCGAAACAGATATTGGCGCCCTGGACCACCAGGAAGCCCAGCCAGTAATTGCCGTCGAGGCCGCGATAGCGAATCACCGCAGCCCCCAGCACCGCCAGCGCCGCGGTCACCAGGTGAAAGGGCGAGAAACGCCGGAACAGCAGGTCGTCGAGCAGGGTGATATAAAGCGGCGTGAGCACCGTGAACAGCAGCACCTCGGGCACCGACAGCAGCAGGAACGACTGATAGAAGAAGATGTACATCAGCCCTAGCTGCACGGCACCCAGCCCCATCAGCGCCAGGCGCTGGCGTCCTCGCAGCAGGTGTGGACGCAGCATCGGCAGAAACAGCAGCGCCGCCAGTGCGATGCGGGTCAGCACCGAGAAGTAACTGTCCACCTGACCGGCCAGGTAGGCGCCGATCAGCGAGAACGAGAACGCCCAGAGTACAGTGATGCCGACGAGATAACCCAAGAGTCAACTCCGTGATGACAAGGAAGTCGACAGGGATTATACCGGCGACATCCCGCCTGCCAACCGTCAGTGTTTCATCAGATATAGCCGATACAAAACGTAGGCCACCCCGGGCAACCAGCCGAGCAGGGTCAGCCCCAGGGCGATCAGCACCCGTTGCTTCCCGCCCCCGGCCAGGCCCACCGCCAGCGGCGGGAGCAGCACGGCCAGGGCCACCAGGGCCGCGAAGGGCCCAGGACGTTCCACTAACGACGCCTCGCTGGCCGCTGGCGTCGTCTCGACAGGTGCCGACCGCTCGGGGGTATCGGGCGTGAAATGCTGGACGCTATCGTGCTCGTGCTCCAGGGCACGCCGATGGGCGTCATGGTCGATCTTCTGCTCGAGAGTCTCGGCGCCCTCGGCAAGCTGCTCGTGGTAACGCTCCCAGTCCTCCCAGTCATGCGGCGTGCCGGCCCGGGGACGATGATCCCCGGATTCCCTGGCACGGGACCAGGCCTTCTCCTCCAGGGTATTGGGGCGCTCGCGATCGCGTTCTCCATCCAGCCCCTTGCGGGCCAGGTATTCACGGGCATCCATGGGACGTCTCCATCAATCGAGGGATGCGGCATTGTGCCTCATTGGAGTAGAGGCTCAAGGGCGGGTTCCAAGACGCCCCTTCTGCGTTGGTGAACGCCCGCGTGCAGCACAAGGGGAGTCGGCTATGATGAACGCGAGACACGCCATGGTCTCCGGCTGGCCAAGGGTGCAGGGAAGTCGCCCGGACCGGAGCCCCAGGCGAGAGGTCCCATCGGCACAAGGAGAACCGCCATGCAAAGCAAGGCCCCCACCATCGTGCGCGAAATCATGTCTCGCGACTGCTACCGGGTCACCGGCAAGACGTCGGTCATCACCCTCGCCCAAGGCCTGGCACTGCACCGGCTTCCCGGAGCCCCGGTGGTCGACGAGCATGATCGGCTGATCGGTTTCATCTCCGAGCAGGACGTGATCGGCAAGCTGCTGGAAAGCGCCTATCTCGACGACGAGCCGCCGCTGGTTCATGAGCTGATGCGCAACGAGGTGCTCTCCGTCACGCCCGCCAAGAGCATCACCGACCTGGCCCAGGAAATGCTGGGTGCCAAGCCCAAGGTCTATCCGGTCACCGAGCAGGGCCGGCTGGTCGGCATCGTGACCCGGCGCGACGTACTCAACGCCATCCTGCGCATGCGTCACAGCTGAGCCTCTCGTCATGTGCCCGACACCCGGCCCGGCGCCGGGTGTCGGCTTTTCCGGGCCACGAAAAAAACCGCCTCATCGATGATGAGGCGGTCAAGGATCGAATCGCAAGCCAGAGCGACAGTGCTAGCGACTGCCATCGCTGATGTCGTCTGCACCTGTTATGACAGTCTTGGCACGGAAAGTTCAGCACCGCGACGAAAAAATTTCACGCTATCTATCCGCTGTGCGGCAGCGGGCGGGGTTGTAATCATTAAGCCACTGGATATACTGGCAAACCGCCTCGCGGGTGTAGCTCAATGGTAGAGCCACACCCGGCCCGATTCCCCTTCCGTATCAGGGCTCTGCCCTACCCTCTGTCTCACTTTTCGGCGATTGTCTCACGCTTCAATCTGCCCCCGTTGAATATTCCAGCAAGCCATGACGGCCTTGCGTCTCTGGGCCAACACCTCTAATACTGTTCATCCATACAGTTAAACGAGGACCCGGCCATGTCGGACACGTCCGCCTATGAACAGCTTGCCCAGCGCATCCAGATAGAGATCGCCGGAGCGAACCGCCGCGAGATCCGCCAAGTGCATCTGCGTCCCCGAGAGGACGATGACGTCGAGGCATGGGAGCGGATCATCGGCGAGATCGACGAGAACGAGAACGTGGCCATCACGCGAACCCCGGAGGGCTGGCTGGTCAGTTGGGTTCCGTCGGAGGTGTGAAATGGCCACCGGCCGTGAGGCTTTGCTGTGGCGGAAACGGCTGGAGCGTCGCGGGTGGGTCAGCTTGCGCCGGGGGCCGGCGCCCAGCGGCCAAGTGGTGGAATATCACGTAGTGTGGCAGGGCTGGCTGATCAGCGGTCGTGTGCAGCTGGGCCGACGTGATCGTCGATCAGAATGGTGGGAGCCGGGGTCGCCGACGTATCTGCTCGAACGGCGGCACGATGTCACGGAGGGAGTGTGGCGGTATTGCCGGCGTCGCGGGGCGCGGCTGGGACAGGTTGCCAAACGCGTGCCATGGCAGTAGGGCCATCCCTGGCCATGGTCTTCAACTTACTTGCGGAGATGTGGCGTCGGCTAGCCTCCTGGCGGCGGCTCCAGCGAGAGCGCGCATGCGCCTGACATCACAATCTCACCCTAGTCCCTAGGGGGCCTCCGCATTGTAAGAGATCACGCCCGCGCGTTGTCATCCGGCTCAATCAACGATGCATCGTCGTTTGCTGGTCGATTGACGCGGCGGCTTACCGGCCAGTGTGTAAGGAGAGCGCCATCGAGGTGGTGCACAGCTGAGCGAATGGCTTCACGCTCCTGCAACTCAGGATCGAGCCAATCATCGAAACTGTCATCGGCAAGGACGAGCGGCATGCGGTCGTGGATGTCGGCAGCACATCCACGGGCCGGTTCGGTGATGATGGCACAGCAGGCTGCGTCATCACCGTAGTCGGCCCATATACCGGCCAGCCAGAGCATTTTGCGATCGGACCGGCATAGGAAGTGAGGCTCCTTGCCGCCAGGCATGGGGAGCCACTCATACCAGCCATCCGCAGGGATGACGCAGCGATGGTGCTTGAACGCTGCCTGGTAGTAGCGGCTGGATGTGAGCTTCTCTACACGAGCATTGATCGGCTGGGGTGCGTCGGGGCCTGCCCACGATGGACGATAACCCCACCACAGTCGGTCGAGAGTTGGAGCTGCGTCATCGTCTCTCCGCCGAACGCCAGCAATCCACGTGCCCGGTGCGACGTTGTATCGCCCGGTGAGCAACTCCCACATCTCGCGCGGCGAAAGCCGCTGCAGTGGGGGTGGTGGGTCGGAGTAGATCGCGAAGCGTCCACACATAGGGAGGAGTATAGAAAGAGTGGCCTTCCCTGGCCGGGACAATCCCTTGCCCACCGACTGTGACGCAGGGAGTGTGGCACTGCAACCTCTGTGAAGCGCATGCTGAGATCGCGTCACGGATTCAGCGTAGTACCAGGTTCCTCATACTGTCGAACACGAGCCTCACCTTCCAGCCAGCTACCAAACTATCGGATCATGGATAGCGTCAGAGAGTGTGACGCTTCACCCCTCACCCGCCGCGCTCAGGGCATAGATGTCCACCCCGGGCCCATGCTCCTTGTAGAGGGTGTAGAGGCCGAGCCCGCGCAGCAGCTCCCCGGCCCAAAACCCGTAGAACATGCCCTCGTCATCGCTGGGCGAGGCCCAGGGCGTCCAGCTGCCGTTCATGGGATGCCCGGGTGTCGGCGTGACGGTGTAGTTGTTCTGGATCTGGGTGAACAGCGTCTCGATCAGCCAGGACAGCCCCTCGACCTCGCTGCCGGCCATCGCCGCAAAGCACGCCGCACCGAGGTACAGCCCGCTCATGTGGCCCACGAAATCGTGTTCGGCCGTCGGATCCGGGGCGCTGGCCGAAGGGAACTCGGTAGGCGCCCGGCCGCCGCTGCGCTGCATGAAATCGACCAGGTAGAGGCACCAATATTCGGTGTACGCCCGCAATCGGGGCGGCACCGGCTGGCCTCGGTGGGCGAGTTCGAACCACGCCCGCGCGCCGGCCATCATCGCCCTCGGCTGGTAGCCGTCCCACGCGTGACCGTCGCCCCAGTGGTACATCGTCCAGGTGTTCGCCGGGCCGTACTCGGTCGCGTCCCAGCGGTTCCAGATATACGCCGAGGCCACCGGGCCCAGCACGCCCATCTCGGTGGCATACCACTGTTGCGCGTCCCACAGGAACTCGATCTGATTGTCGATCCATGTGTCGTACTGCGGGTCATCGTGGATCGTGTAGATCATCGGGTATTGATAGCCCGGGTACGGCAGGCCGCGCCACGGCCCGATCTGGGACGACCCGTCCTCATAGATGTTCGAAAACGGGATCGTCCCGGGGCAGTAGTCCAGGGAATCGAGCCGGTAATGGCGCATGGTGCAGTCACCGACGATGGCGGTGAACGCCGCCGTTGCCGACAGCTCGAGGGTAAACAGGATCGTCCAGCCATCGGTTAGCCCGAATCGCTCGGGCAGCGCATTGACGCAGTAGTAACTGAACGTGCGATCGGTGTCGCCGCCGTTTTCCAGCAGCACCGTCAGCTGGTCCACGGTGCTCAGCACCGGGGCAGCCGGATCGGGGTCGCCGTCATGCTCGGGCTGATAGCCCGACAACACCATGTCGTTGGGATCGAGGGTCGCCAGCTGCCAGCCGCCCTCGGTCGCCGGCAGGATCCAGTACCAGCGCCACATGTCGTCATCCTCGATGCGCAGGTCGAACTCAGCATCGGAGCGGTAGACGATCTGGGTCACGGGCGCGCGGCCGGTGCTCGTCCCCCAGAACCCGATGATGAACCCGGCGTCGCTGTCGGGGAATGCCGCCTCGACGATCTTGCCGGGCCGGCCGTCGTAGATCCCCTCCTCGAGGCGCTCGGCCCAGGTGCACCCACCGTAGTCGGTCACCGCCGACGACTCGGCGACCAGGTATGCCTCGCCGGTGGCGGGATCGACCTCGCGGACCAGGTGGCTGATCGGCACGTCATGCACCACCGGAACCGCGCTGGACGCGGCCGGCAGGTCGACGAACCAGGCCTCCTGCTCGGGGGTGTCCTCCTTGGCCTGGTTGATATTCAGCGTGGCGCGGCAGGCCATGGGGCTACCGTCAGAGACGTCGGCGCCAACGGTCACCCGCAACACCGAGTCCGCATTGATGCGGAACCACACCGATTGCTGCTCGAGGAACAGGTCGCCGGCCTCGGGTAGGCTCGCGGTGATATAACCCTCAGCGTCTCGGCCGTAGCTCACCGCCAGTGCGCTCGGGTAGGTGTAGTCGTAGCTGATCCCGTCGGTGAACGGCGTTCCCGCCGTCGGGCTTTGCCGAAAAAACCGATCGGTCGAGTCGATGTAGGTGTACTCGTGGGCGGTAAAGAACACGCTATCGAGCGCCTTCTTATAGCGCGTGTCGCCAGTGATCTGCCACAGCAGGTAGCAGGCATCGACGAACCACACCTCGGCGTCGGCCGCGTTACCCATCTGGTTGTTGCCGCCCAGGAGCGGCGCATGCACCGGCCGGTTGTGCCAGGGCTCATTGCGGGCGAACTCATAGCCGCCATCGGCGACCGGCAGGCGCACGGCATAGTTGAACAGATAGACGCCGTTGATCGTGGTGTCCTCGAGCTGCACGAGACCGCGATCGGCCGCCGCCACCCCCTCCTGGAGGATGTCGCCGGCGCCGCTGACCCGCGTGCCGGCCCAGGTCTGAATCCACGCGACCGGATAGGTCGGCGGCGGGGCCTCCCCGCCCCACACCGGGGTATAGGTGGCACCGAGATAACCCGGCCAGTCGATCCACGCCAGCGGGTCCCACGGCTGTGACGGGGCCGCCACCTGGTGGCTGTCGTAGACCGCTTGCCAGTCGATCAGTCCGTCGACGTCCTCCTGGATCGCGCGCACCGAGGCATTGATCGCCGAATAGGACATATGCCCCCGGTGGGCGAACGTGGCCACGTCGAGATACTCGCCCCAATACGGCGCCCCGTGGGGGATCTGGGCGCGGCCATTGGTGAACACGAGCGGCACGCCTTTGAAACCGCCGCCGGTGGGGTCGCTCGGGTTGACCGGATAGTTGGCCAGCACCGGCTCCTTGCCGTTGACCAGCCAGTTGCAAATCCACCGTTGCGGCGTCTCGGGCACCGGCTGGCCGCGGTAGAAATAGGCGACGTAGGCATCCCAGTGGAACTCGGCCGCCTCGAGATACTCGGGCTTGCCGGTCGCTAGATAGGCGTAGCAATAGCCGATGATGTGCAGCGCCTGCCCCTCGGTGGTCGCGTCCCCGTTGGGCTGGTACTCCATCCGGGTATCGCCCAGGAAATGACGATTGTTGGCCAACACGCCCTGGGTGTTCTGAACGAAATGATCGGTGTGAGCGTCCTGGGTGTCGCCGGTGTTGGCCTGCAGGAAGCGGTGATGCCCCTCGATCATGTTGACGGCGGCGGCACAGCCGCCGGCGTCATAGGGCCGAAAGCTGCGAGTGCCGGTCGGATTAAACATGGTGCCACCCCCCGTTGTAGTACCCCAGCCACGCCGGCGCGCCGTCGACCAGGTGCGCCATCAGCGTCACCGAGTCGAGCGAGCCCGCATCGTAGGTGAGCACCGGCGCCCGGTTGCCGACCCAGTGAATGTTCGCCGGCCAGGTCACCTGGTTGGCCCCCGTGCCCTGGCGTAGCAGCAGGGTGACCACCCGCGCCCGCCCGTTGTCGATCGCCGGCGTCGGGATCGTCAACGCCACGCTGGGCGCGCTCAGCGTGAGATCGAACACCCCATCGCCCGCCGACGCGTCCAGGGTGTATGTCTCCTCCTCCGCCGCGGCCTCGGTGTAGATGACCTCCGAGGTCGCCGAGGCCTCCGCCGCCTCCTGTGCCGTCTGGGCCTCGCCGAGATAGGCCAGCATCTGATCGAGCGCGTCCTGGATCTGCCCCGGCTGCACCGGGGCATATTCGGCCTCGATCGCCGCCGGCAGACTCATCGACGAATTGGCGTCAGCGACCAGCGCGCCGAGGCGAACGCGTCGGCCATTCTCGAGCCAGTAGACGTTGTAATAGCCCGGCTCCAGGTCGATCGAGTAGGTGCCATCGACCTGGGTCGTGAAATAGGCGTCACTGCCGACCAGCACCCCGTTGATGGTGGTGTGAGTGGCCTCAAACTGGATAGTGACGGACGCAAGAGGCCCGCCCGCGTTGTACAGAACGCCGGTCAAACGCATGGGATTTCCTCGGGATTACAGGTGGGCGCGGAACGCGACGCCGACATCGTACTCGGCGGTATTCTCGATGCCGTCGATGGCCGCCAGGACCTTGGCCTTGGCCGCAAAACCGCGACGCTGGGCGGTGAGAATCGCCTCGTACAGCGCGCGCATCGCCTCGACGCTGTCGATCGTCAGCGCCTCGCCGGTGGCGAACCAGGTGAACGGCAGCGGCTGCGCGCCAGCGAGCAGCTCGTCGAGCTTGTCGCGGGCGTTGACCCGCGCTTCCAGGTCGATACGGATCTCGACGCCACGATGCGCGGTGGTGCCCTGTCGATAAGCGTCATGCACCCGCGACAGCTCGGCCCGTAGATCCTCGCGCGTGACCTCGCCCGCTGGCGGCTCGACCGCCGCCACCGGCGGCGACACGAACGTCCCGGTCGCGGCATCGTAGCGGTCGCCCACCCGTGCGCGGTCGCTGACGACCCACCCCTGGTCCGCGGCGAACGCCTCGTCGTTCACACGGGCGATGTTGACGACCGTGCCGTTCTCAATGATCGCTGCTTTCATCGTTACCACTCCCATACCCGCACGACGCCATCAGCGCCGTCGCCTGCCGTATTGCCTTGGGTGCCACCCCCGCCGCCGCCGGGGAACTGGCCGTCGCCGGCCACGCCGGTCAGTGACCCCGCACCACCGTCACCGGCGTTGGCTGACGCTCCACCGGGAGAGGTGCGGGCCCCACCGCCGCCGCCGCCCATCACGCTGTCGCCGCCGCGAGCATGGAGGCCATATTCATCGCCACCCGCGCCGCTGGCGTAGCCCGGCAGCCCCCCGAGGGACTCGGCCTGGGATTTGCCATCGATGCCCCCCGGCGCCACCAGCGCAGCGAACTGGCTGTCGCCGCCCCCGGTGGGGTTTCTGGCCCCCACACCACCCGCGCCGACGACAACGCTTACCGAGGCCGCCAGGTCGGCGACCCGGAACAGCCGGGCGGCATAATGCCCCCCGGCGCCCCCGGTGCCGCTATTGGGCGCGGCGGCATTGAGCCCGCCCCCACCGCCGCCGATGGCTTCGACATACACCCAGCTCGAGGACGGGTCGGGCGTGAACGACCCCGAGCTGGTGAACTCGGTATACCCGGTCTGCAGGGCATCCCCCCATTCGACGCCGCTCTCATCAGCCTTGACGATCAACGGGCGGCGGCCGTTGCCCTCCAGCGATGGCAGCCCGGCGCCAGCCTGGGCGGCCGCCGCGGCGACTTCGGCCGAGTCGTGGTATCCCCGGGCCTTGGCGGCATGGTGGCGGGCGGAAAACTTGCCGGTCTCGACCTGGACGTCTTCCATCTCGTCCGCCCAGGCCTCGGCCTTGTTGCGGGCCCCCACCGCCGATGACTGCGCCGACTGAGCGCCCTGGCGGGCCTGCGCGGCGGCGGTCGCCTCACCCTCGGTCGCTTCGAACACGGCCTCTTGCCAGTTGATGGCGGCGACCAGCTGCTGCCGATACGGGTCGAGCGCCGCGACGAACGGGTCGGCCTTGTCGGCGAACGCCGTGGGCGTGTCGGTGCGCTGCGGCGCCGGCGGCAATGGGGTCAGCGTGGGCTTTTCAGGGATGGCCATCAGACCTCCTCGACTTCAATAGTGGCTTCGGAAAACGCGTGGTTCTCGAACGTGATGCGCATGTTGCGATAGATCCCGTACACGACGAGCGAGGTATGCCAGGTGACCCCGACAAACAGCGTCGGCTGGGCCCGCACATCGGCGAGCACCTGGGCCACGGTGTCGGTGATGCGCCGGTCCATGCGAATCCGGTAGTCCGCCACCTTGGTGTACCGCCGCTCGACGATGCGCAGGTTGCCCCACTCGTCGCGCTCTTTTTTCGAGTAGTCGATGATGCTCGTGCCCGAGCCCCACTGGGTGTTGCCCAGATTGACCGAGCGCCCGGCGATCAGCTCGCCGATCTGCGCCTCGTGGTCGACCTCCTCGACGGCAACGCGAATCACCGCATCCAGCGCGGTCGGCAGGTCGGTCAGGATCAGCTGCGTGCGGCGGTCGATCGGGGTGTTGAAATACGAGTGCCAGTTCGACTCCTCGAGCCCGCCCGACAGCGGCTCGCGCTTCTCGTAGATGCGCCCGTCGGCCGGGGTCTCGACGATGACGTGGGCAAACACGCCGCTGATATTCAGCAGCGCCACGCTGTCGACGAACGCGCCCGGCGTCAGCGTCAGGGCGATCCCGTTTGCCGTCTGGGCGTCGTCATAGGCGTGATAGACCGCGGGGTCGTAGGGCTCGAGCGCCCGGCTGGCGTTGCGCACCCGCTCGTCATAGATCCGCCACGGCCGGGTCGCCCCGACCACCGCCCAGGACGGTGCCGTCAGCTCGACCCCTTCCTCGGGATCATCGCCGTTGTCGTCGACGAGCGACTCGTACACCAGGTGCGTGACGGTCTTGATGACCCGATCACCGTTGGCATACGGCGCATCGCCCGAGGACCACTCGGGCGCGTCATCCTCGGGCACATTGACGGACGTCATCACCGTGTCATCCACGGCGATGGGCCGAATCATTTGCATATCAGACCCTCGATTCAGGAAGGCCGGCATACTCCCACCGGCGGTGCAGGTCGGCGCTTTGGGACGCGCTGTCGGCGGTGGTGCGGGCATAGCCGCGCACTCGCTCCAGCTCCTGGCGCATCGCCCGTATCTCCTCGAGCAGCTCGCTATAACTGGCCCCGCCGCCGGTGCCACCGCCCAGCGGCATCGGCACCGGTACCGGCATGCGCATCGGCAGGTCACCGTTGAGCAGCGCGCGCACGGCCGGCGCCTCCTCGGCGGTGGCCACCAGCTCGTCCTTGTGCAGAATCGCGCGGTACTCGTCGAACGGCACACGATTGAGGCCGTCGCGGTGGGCGCCGTGGGCCTTGTCGTCCTCGATCCATCCGCGGATGTCGCTCAGCGATGCGCCCTCGCGCATGCGGTCGAGATACCACTCGAGGCCCAGCTGATCGGCGTTGCGATTGAGCACATCGTTATAGATGTCGTTGATGGCCTGGCCGGCGGGTGACAGCCCGCTGGCGTCGACGTACTCGCCGTCGGGTAGCACGTCGCCCCGGCCGTTGTCGCTCGGCGAGGCGATGATGCCCTCGAGCTGATCGGCGATGTGGGCCGGCAGCGAGCCGAGCAGCGCACTGAACGTGTGGATGCCGTCGAGCATGCCGATCTGCGTGGTCAGCTGCTCGACCAACGTCTCGCGGGCCTGGTCCTGCAGCGCCAGCTGATCGGAGGCGATGGACTCGATCGAGCCCAGCTCGTGCACGCTCTCGCCGTACTCGTCCTCCAGGCCGGCGATGTCGCCGGTGACCTGGCCGAACGCCCGCGCATACTCGAGCGAGGTCGAGGCGTTGTCACGGGCGAGATCCAGGTAGTCACGAGACGCGCCGGACAGCGCGCTCACGGCATCCGGATCGCCACCGGCCTGGTCGACCAGGTCGGACCACTGCCCCCGCGCCGTCGCCAGCCGCGCCGGCGTCGACAGCGTCGAGGCCTCGCCCAGGGCGAGTTCCCGCAACAGCGATTGCAGCGAGGCGATGGCCTTGCGCTCATCGGCCAGCTGCGCCTCACGCTGTTTGGCGACATCGTCGGCGGTGGTCATCACCTGCTGATAGGTCGACAGCGCGCCCTGGATGGTGTCGATCGACGACTCGGGGAGGATGATGCCGGCGAAGGCGTCTTGCAGGGCACTACCCTGTGCCTCCATCGCCTCGACGTAGCGGTCGAGTTCCGGGACCAGCTGCAGGATCGCCGCATACTGCTCGCGGCCGGACTCGGTCGCCTGCTCGAGGCCCTCCACCAGGTTGCGAACGCCCCGCTCGGTGGTCGGCAGCTCGAGGCCCAGCTCGCCGAATCGCGCCGCAAGATCCTCGCCCAGCCGCGCGATCTTCTCGTCCTCGGAGTAGAAGGCGTCGTAGTAGCCCTGCTGCAACGACGCCAGGTTCTGCGTCCCGCCCACCAGCTCGGCCAGGCCGGCGGATGCTTCATAGGCCGACACCTGAGTCATGTCGAGCTGCAGATTCAGCGACTCGACCGCGCCTTCCATTACCGCATACGCGCCATTGGCGAGCGCCGCTTGCTGAACGATCTCCTGGGTGTTGCCCTCGAGACCTCTGACATACTCGCCGAGCGCACCGCTGATCTCCTCGAACACCTGGCCATAGCGCTCGGTCATTATCCCGGCGATGTCCCCCGGGGTGCTGGTCTCGCCGTAGTAGCCCTGGGCAATCTCCTGCATCCGCGCCAGCTCGTCGGAGGACTGCGCCAGCCCGGCCACCATGGTGTCCATCTGAGCGATCGCGTCGACAACGCTCTGAGCCTCGTCGACGTCCCAGAGATCCTTGATCTCGTGGCTGTTGGATGCGTCGAACCCCACCGCGCCGAGGCCGCCGGTCGCGACGATGCCGTTATCCCAGCGGTGGCCCTGCTCCGATGGGCGACGCTGCAGCGCGATGTCCAGGTCGTTGTTCGGCGAGCCAAACAGCGTGTCGCCCACGCCGCCGAGAAACCCACCAATGGCGGCGCCGAGATACGTCCCGACGACCGGGAAAATCGAGCCGACATAGGCGCCGATGGCGGTGCCGGCGGTGGCCCCGACGTTGGAGTTGGCCTGCTTGTCGGAGACCATGCCGCCGACCTGGGAGCCTGCCCAGCTGCCCGCCATGCCGGCGCCAGCGGTATAGAGGCCTGACATAGCACCGCTCGCCAGCGAGCCGCCCGACGCACTGGCAGCGCCAGAGGCGTTCCCGGCCCATCCGCCATAGGTGTTCGTCCCTACTGACGACGCCCAGCCACCGCCGCCATAACCGACCGCAGCCGTACCGGCCGCACCAGCAGAAGCGCCACCGAAGAACTGGTCATAGGCCCATTTGCCGCCCTTCGCGAGGGTGCCCATGTCCATGCCACCCGACTGGCTGCCGCCCAGGATCCCGCCGCCAGCCTGCCCCTCGCCGGTGATCATCGCCTGGATCGGGATGATCAACTGACGGGTGGTGAGGTTGTGGGCGATTTGGGCCATGCTGTCGAGCAGGATGTCCTCGAGCGAGTCCATCGCATCCTGGGAGCCATCCAGCAGGCCACGCCACTGATCCACGAACGCATCGTCCAGGCGCTCCACGCCCCGCTCCATGACGGTCAGCGACGCATCAAAGGCGCTCTCGACGCCCTCAGCCGCTCGTTCGCCTTCGAGTCCATACGCCTCGGCAGCCGTGCCGGCGTTGCGGTAGCTGTCGTCAAGCCGGCGCATGGACTCCGCCAGCCACTCGTTGCTTTTGTTCTCCTGTAAGGCGTACTGGACCAGGGACGCCTTGTCCTCTGCGTACTGGCGTTGTGAGGCCTGGAGCGGATAAAGCTCGTCGACAAGAGACTGGGCACCGGTGGCCTGCTGCTCGAGCTGCTTGGTCAGCTCCGCGGCCGCCTGCGTCTGGCTGACGATCGTCTCGGTGTTGTGGTCGTTGGACTCGCTGTTCTCGTCCGTGGCGTTGGTGCCATCGACGACGGCACTGGACCAACGGCCCCATAGCTCGATGCGACTCTCGTTGCGCTGCTGCTCGAGCCCGCGCAGCTTCTCCTGAGCTTCGGCCAGGGCATTGATGCCGGCCACCTGCTCCGAGAGGTTGCCCACACCGGTGATGCTGTAACCGTCATCCTCGGCGCGCAGCTTCGCGACCTCTTCACGAGCGGCCGCCGCCTTGAGGGTAGCCTCTTCCAGGGAGGCATTCAGGGAAGCGAGCGATTGGCCCAGGTCCTCCCCGGACATCTCGCCCAACTCCTCGCGGAAACTCTCCAGCTCGTCCTCGGTGAGCCCGATACGGTGCTGGGTCAGTCCCAGCTCGTCGCGGAACATATAGAGCAGACCACCTGCCCCGACCAGCAGGCCGAGCGGCCCGCCCACCAGCGCCAGCGCCCCCGAGGCGGCGCGGCTTGCCCCCGCCAGCGCCCGCGAGGCGACACTGGCTCTCTGCATGGCAGCCGTATGCGTGTTCATCGCGGCAGTGCTGACCGCCTCCGCCTGGGCGACTCGCTGGTTCGCTGCGGCCAGCTGAGTAAGCGCTTTGCTGCGGTTGGCCGTGCTGCCAGTCGCGGCGGCCGTGGCCCGCGCATTGGCCAGGGCGCGCTGCGCGGCGGCCTGCTCAGACTGGGCGACGCGCAGGATCTCGGCGGTGCGCGCGGTGGCGGCTTGGGCGGCGCGGGAATCGGCCAGCGTGGCGGCATCGGTGGCCTTGATGTCGGCGACCAGTGCAGCCGTCTTCTTACCGATGGCCAGAGCCAGCTTGCCGCCATACATCGCCGCTAGGCCGCCGCCGACCACCATTAGACTTTCGACGATCTCGTCGGCGCCGCCCATGGCGTCGACGAAGTCGATGACGTTGGCCGTGGCGTCAGCCAGCCCCGGCCCCAGATCGGCGATCAGGGTGTTGGCCAGCCCCTGCGCCACGCCCTGCAGCTGGTCCATGGACTCCGCCGCTTCCACGGCGCGCTGAACCTCGATGTCGTCCATGGCCACGCCCAGGGCATCGGCCATCTCCGCCGCATCCCGCAGCCCTTCGGCGCCATTCGCCAGCAGCGGCTGCAGGCGGACCATCTCGTCGCCGAGCGACTCGAAGTAGAAGGTGCGCTGGCTGGGGTCTTCGAGCTCACCGATGGCCTCGGCGATGCGCAGGATCTGCTGGTCAGGGCTGAGCGACTGCAGCTCACGGACATTGAGATTCAGGTTCTCGAACAGGTCCGCCGCCTCGCCGCCGCCGGTGGACGCGAAGTCGCCGATCTTGTCGCTGACGTCCTTGAAGATGTCGCCGATCTTGTCGGCCTCGAGCCCCACCGACTTCCCGGCGAACTGCCACTGCTGCAGGGTGCGCGTGCTGACCTGGAGCGACTGGGCCAGGGAATTGGTGTCGGCGATCATCCGTGCCTGGCCGGCCAGATTGCTAGCGGCAAAGGCCCCAGCCAGCGCCGCGCCCACGCTCACGGCGGCGCCACGCAGCACGTCCAGCTCGCGGCTGCCCTCACCGGCGGCATCGGTCACGCCATCCAGCTGACGCCCCGCGCGGCCGGCGTCATCGCCGAACTGCCGGGCCTGACGGCCGCCGCGCTCGAAGCGCTGATTGAGTTGGTTCAGTTCCTTCTCGGTAGCCTGGATGGCCTTGAGGCCACCGCTGGCATCGCCGGTAATGATCAGGCCGGTACGGTACTGGCGGGCCATGGGCTACCTCATCATTCGTGCACAAAAAAGCCCGCCGGGTGGCGGGCTGTTGCTGTTGCTGTTGCTGTTGCTGTTGCTGTTGCTGTTGCTGTTGCTGTTGATGAGCGGATCAGTAGTAGAAGTTGATGCCCAAACTCCCTGGACTCATTTCTACGTAGCGCTTTATCTGTTTCCAGTTACGGTTTCTGAAAGTGAACTCATTCAATCCATCGACCATGTTCGAGGAAATATCATCTTCGCTTTCTACTTCCTGGCCATTGACGGCCATCAGTGCATACCCCGCCACCACCTGCCCATAAAATGGCGATCCTTTTCTCACCGAATCAACCATCAAGGTCGGCGCGGAGTACTCAGCGGTATCTTCCAACTCCTCGCCTTGATCAACGTATTTCGCCTTTGCGAGCTCCTCTTCGTCGTCGTTCGTATCAGCAGATTCGGCAGACCCCAAGCTAGTGGCTGCCAATTGATCGCACGAGTTCTTGTAGATGCTGTTGACCATGCTGAACAGGACAGCGAACAGCACCCCGGCACCTGCTTGACCAATTGCCGCCGCCCATACTGGGATGTTGGGCCCAGTGGTCCAACTGATATTACCTAGGACATCGCGCTCAGGGACGCGCATCGTGCCCAACTGATTGATAAGGAATACGGCGGCAATACAAGCCAGAATGGCTATCAGCCATACAAATGTCACCCAGCCGTCCCATCTGCATCTATCTGGTGTACTCATACCAAAAACTCCGTTTCGGGCGAAAGCTATGATGGTTACTGCAAGACGCTATAGCCGCGCCCTTCCAGGCACTTGTGCACGGCGCGCCGTTGGGCGACAACCGCGCTACCACCACCCTCGGCGGCACCGGCCACCGCACCGACACCCGCAGAGCACCCAACGGGGCCCCGCGATAGCGGTATAGTCCAGCAGACGAGCGCTCAATGCACAAAGCCCGCCGAGGCGGGCTTTGTGGGCTAAGTGTCGCAGCGCCCTGGCGGCAGGCGCGACAAAGAGCGCATACCCTCTCGCACGCTTTGGTAGACAGCAACGCAGTCGCCCACCTCCAGAGAGTCGAAGGCGTTGATTATCTGAGGTCGACCACCAGAAGGTTTCACGACGTAGCTGTAGGCATCAAACGAGTGCTCTCCGGGTTCTGCCAATCCGGCAGCAGCACCCACGATGACGCCACCGGCCAGCGTTCCCCATCCCAGCCTCGACCAGCCGCTCTCTGAAGTATCTCCTTCAAAGGGCTGTACATGCTTCACTGTACCCACCAGCAGAGCCTCATCTGCCGCTGCCGGATACTGTTGCCTTTCCAGGCCTCCGCAGCCGACCAGCAAGGTACAGGCACTAACGGCGATCAAGCGCATGATCGATGCCCTCGAAAACTGCGGAAGCGAACTCATCTTCCTCGGTGCCCGTTACCTGAATCTTATAGCGCTTCTCTGACACCACGCTGACCCGGCTATCAGGTTCAAGATCCATGACGCGAACGAGCCCCACTTCACCCCAGCTGAACGCACTCATAGGCTTGGTGAAAGTGATCGTGTAGACGCTTCCAGTTTCATCGGTTGACGTTACGTCGACGTTCAGTCCCTGCACGCTTTCCAGTGCCAGGCGCTTCACTTGAGGGTATGGGGCTTCATAGTCCCGCGAAACACCTGCACTGAGAGGTGCTTCTTTCACTGAGCTGGATGTAGCACACCCCGTCAACATCAAGGCTGCAATGCCCACCATGGCAAGCTTCATCTGTTATCTCCCTGCGAAGAGATGTTGTGTTGAGCCATACAAGGTAATCGATCAGCAAGCCCTGATGAAGGGTCACGCATTCAGACCCTCGAGCGCGCCGGCCTCCAGCTGCTGGATCTGCTCGAGCATTTCGCCCTGGGCGTCGTAGTCCAGGCGGGCGTAGCGCGGGTGGCCATAGAGGGCCTGATAATCCAGGCCCCGGTAGACGACACCGCCCATGCCGGCGATGACCTGCCACTGGGTGCGCAGCGCCGTGAACAGCTCGAGGGCGGGCCAGTGTTCGGCCCACACTTCGCAGAGCGTTTCCTCGGGCGGGTCGTCCGGGGGCGCAATACCGAATGCCTCAGCGTCGGCTGCTCGAGTATCTTCCACCAGACCGGCGCCCGCCCACCACCGGCCGGCGGCCCTCAGTTTTTTGCCGCGGCCTCGACGCGGCCCTGCTGAGCGGCGAACCAGCTCATCACCAGCGGCCGGCGCACGTAGGCCAGCTCCATCAGCTGGGCAACGAGGTCCTGGCTGAAGGGCACGGCGTTGCCCTTGTCGTCGGTGATGCCCTCGAGGCCGAGCAGGTCCTGGGCGACGAGGGCGTCGTCGTCCAGCTCGCCGGCACGCTGCTGCTCCATGATCGTCTGGGTCTTGCTGACCGGGTGCAGCGTCCAGCGGGCGTGGATGGTGGAAGGCTCGTCATCACCTGGCACCTGAATGGTGACAGGTACGGCGATGTCGGGAATCTGCTTGAGTACGAAGGTCATGGTGTCCTCGATGGAAGCAATGCCCAAGCGCCGCCCGGCGACGGCGCGGGCGGGTTACTTGAAGGTGAGGGTGAAGTCGTTGTCATCGGAGCCCGTGGGAAGAAACCGCAGGCCAATGTCGTAGTGCATGATGCCCTGGCTGTTGGTCGGCGAGATGCTACTGAGCTGCACCTGGCTGCCTTTGAGCTCGATGATGCCGCCAGCAGCATCCTTATGTGTCAGTGTCACCGGCACCAGGGACACGCCGTTGTGGCTCTCCACCGCTGAGAAATAATCCTTGGAAGCCAGGTCCGGCGCCTCGATGTTGGTGGATCCAGTGGCCTGGCGACCGGTGATTTCTACCGACTCGCAGTTGATGTCGTTGAGATATTGCACGGTGTTGCCGAGGGCGAGGGACAGCGAAGACATACAGGCTTGGTGGCTATCAATGTTTGCCGTGGTGTTCTGCTTGTTGATCGGCAATTCCTTGGCCTGCACCGCCTGAGTCGCCATCGAGGCATCCGCCGCCACTTCGGGCTTCCTGTAGAGAGCGGTGAGATCGAACTGGATATACGGTAGCCCCTGGCTATCGGCGGTGAGCGACCAGTCTCCACGACCACCGCTGACGTGCTGCATCTGGCCGTCTTCCATCCACCACATCTCGAGGCTTTCCTCATCCTCGCTGCCAGGTTGATAGACCACACTGGGGGCGGGATCGGCGGTGACGTCCACGCTCATGCCGCAGGCGCGCAACAGTGGATCATAGGCCGGCGCCTCGCCGGCAGTACCGGAGCCGGCATATGGCACACGAATCTGCCGTTCCACGTAGGGTCCCGTATTGACCTGTTCGAAGGCGCCAAAGCCCTCACGCTGCCGCTCGCGTTCCGCGGTATTACCAGCGTAGGGATTACCACCATCGAGCATCACCACCTCAAGGATGGTGGCGCCGGTCATGTCGGGACTAGCAACGCCATAGGCAGATTCAACCTTGACCACCACATAGCGCTTCTGCCACTTCTTTTTTTTAGCCATCGCTCGGCTCCTTCACATCGCTGCTTGGCTTCTTCAACGCCGGCTTGGCGGCGGGCTTGGGTTCGGCCTTGGCAGTTGCCTTGGGCCGGGCCTCGGGCCGGGCCTCGGGCGCGGGCTTGGTGCGTTCGACCAGCACGCGCTTGCCGTCACGGATCTCGTAACGGCCACCGTGGTTGGGCATGGGGACCTCCGTCGGGTCAGGTGGAGAGGAGGCGCTGGAAGCGGTAGAGCTCGCGCCAGAAGACCAGGCGGCCAGAAACGGCCACCCGTTGGCCGCCGGCATACTCCAGCGGGGAAACGGCATCGTCGGTTTCAAGGCCCAGCAGCGCGTCGGCCACGGCCTGGCGCTGGGCATCGAGATCGCCCTGCTCGGCGACCAGAGTCACCGCGATGTGCTCGTGAACGGTCTGGCGAACCTCGAAGGTGCCAATGGCGTTGGGCTCGGCATCAGCCTGCACCGGATGCACAAACGCTGCGGGCAGTGCCGGGGCAGCGGTGGCCAGGCTGGTGGCCTGCAGCTCGAAGTGGGCGCGGTACTGGCGCGGGTCGAACTCGTAGTCGGTGGCGGCGTCGGTGATCTCCCAGCTCTCCAGGCCAGCGTGCGCCGCCACCCTGGCGATCAGGTCGTCACTCATGGTGCGCAGCGGGTCGAACGTCGGGCTGCGCAGGCTGAGCACGTAGGTGTCAACGCGGCTCAGGCGGTAGCCATCGACCTCGATGTCGCCCTGGCCGGCCAGGCTGTAGACGCCGGTAGTGTCCGGGGCGTCGTTGGGGAGATGCACCGGCCACAGGTTGCCGCCCACCACCGGGTCGACGAGCGTCACCAACCCGGGCACGGTGTCGGTCCGGCTGGGATCGGCATCGCTGGAGCGCCAGGCGGTGACGCCGGCACTGTCGAGCGCGGCGAGAATGGTGTCGATCATGTGCGCAGGCCCTTGCGATCGAGGTAGCGGGTCAGGCCGTCATAAAAGCGGCCGGCGAAGCCGGACTGGGTTTGCTCCAGGGCCGGCGAGAGAAACGGATTGGCGTCCATGTTCTCGGTGCCGCGCTCATGCCAGAGGCCCTTCCGCCCCTGCCATCGGCCGTTGATGCGGCGGTTGGTGCCGACCAGCAGGGCAACGGTGTCGGGCTCGATGCCGAGCCGTGCCTTGGCCGTCTTGCTGATCGAGCGATGCCCCACGGCCCTGGCCAGGTCACCGGTATCGTGTGGCGCAAGGCGCTTGGCCAGACGCTTGGTGGGGCCAATGGCACGCACCAGGCCAGAGCGAACGGCGCCCTGCTGCAGCTTGCGCTCCAGGTCGGCCATGTCGCGGCGGGCGGCATCGAACCCTTCGCCCTCGACCTGCCACTCAAACCCACTCATGGACCATGATCTCCAGTTCTCGGCGGCGACCGTCGAGGTCGAGCGGCCGTCCTTCGATGCGATAGGTCAATCCGTTGTGTTGGAGGCGTAGCGTCTTGCCGGTGGCGGCGGCCACATCGGCCCGCCAGCGCATGCGGATCTTGCCACTTGTCTCGCTCTGGGCCTCCTGGGCGGCGAGCAGCAGCCGGCCGCTGAGCGGCTCGACGCTGGCCCAGACGGTGGCGCCCGCCACCCAATCGGGCGGCGTGGCGCCGGAGTCGGATCGCGGGCCCTTCTGGTACCACTCCAGGGTGACGCGGTGGCGGAGTTTGCCGGCGCGCATGTCACTCCACCCGGCCGAACTTCTTCAGGCGCTCGTAGGTGCCGCGGGTCATGGGCACCGTCTCGCCGGCCTCGTGGGGTCGCCCGCCGCTGGCCCAGCGCACCTTGAGCTTGGCTTCGACCATGCCCGCCGAAGTGGCGCGCTGCGGTGCGACGCCCTCCTCCGCCGAGTCCTCGCGGGGAGGTGCAGCATCCGGTGAAGGCTCGGCATCGCTGGCCGGCGCGCCTTCGCCCTCCGCCGCTGCCGGGGCTGGCTCGTCCTCGGGGGAGCCTGCTCCGGGCACGTCCTGGCGTTCCTCGGCGGGCTCACTGGTGGCCGTCTCGGCGCCAGCTTCCGGCGGAACGGCGATGTCTTCCGGTGACGCGGTAGCGGTTTCGGCCGACGCAGCAGTGCGCCGCCCAGCACGTGGCTTTGCGGGTGACTTGGCCATGGCGGCCTCCTCAGTCGAAGTGGAAGTGGCGGTAAGGGCTGATCAGCGCCTGCACCGCCATGGGCAGTTCGGTGGCGATGGTGCCCAGCGCCACGGCCTCCCGATTCTCGTACCAGTGGCCGATCAGCAGCAGCATCGCGGTGGTCAGGTCATCGTCGAGCACCAGGGCATGCTCGTCGGTGGCATTGCCCTCGGCGTCGGTCGGAATCTCGCCCTCGGTGGCGTAGAGGTTCCGGCCGGTCTGGTGCTCCACCATCCGCCGGGCGGCGGTGGCGTAGGTGTCGAGCAGGGTGTCCTCCTCGACCTCGTCCGGCTCGAGCCGGACGTGCTGCTTGATGATGTCCAGCTCGAGCATCGTGGCTCCAGGAAGTCAGGGGCCGCCGGTGGCGGCCCGGTGGATCAGGTGGCCGGCGCCTGCAGCGCCTTGATGGCGGCGCGGTCCTGCAGCGCGCAGTCGAAGCGGTGGAAGGCGAGGAAGCCGGTCTGGTCGTACTCGGCGTAGCGCTCCACCAGGCGCTTCAGCACCATGTAACGAACACGGCGAATCACGAACTGCTTGAAGTCGCCGGCGTACATGAACTTGGCACTGGCGCCCAGACTGGCGATGCCCTGGTCGACGAAGTACTCCTTGCCGAGGATGCTGGCCGGCGCCGCGCCGGCGACGGCCGGCAGCCACAGCGGGCGACCGTTGGCGTCTTCCATCTCGGTGAGCAGCTGCAGGGTGTTGTCGTTGAAGCCCAAGCGGAAGCCGGGCGAACGGCGATATGCCGGATCCACGGAATGGATCAGGCCGTTCACCTCCTGCCAGGTGAATTCAGCCAGCGACGCGGCATTTTTGACGTTGGTCACGGAGGCCTGCAGGCCCTTGGGCTGCACAGGCGTGCCAGCGCCGGAGCCCTGCACCAGATACTTGGCCTCGCCGCGCCCGAGACGCTGGCCGATGCGACTGGAGAGAAAGCCCTGGATATTGATGCCGCTGTCGTTGAGCAGCTCGTTCGACACACGGATGACCTTGGAGCTGAGCTTCTTGGCGCCCAGGGTCTCCATGCCGAAGTCGACGTCGCCCTCGGAGGCCGCCGAGTTCTCGCCGAGCAGCTCGCCTTCCTCCGCGGTGCCGTCACTGGTCGGCCACTCGATGGGGTTGCCCCGATCGGTGGTGATGACCTGGGACACGCTGGCCAGGCCGCCGTAGGCCTTCATGGCCTCGTGGACCTGGTTGAGTAGCTCGGTGGGCACGGTGTAGCCGCCTTTCTCGTCGGAGGACGTGCCCTGGGCGCGCATCTCGCGCAGCAGCTCGCGCTGCTCGGCGCTCATCTCGGCGGCGCCGTGGCGGAGGAAGGCGTCGAAGGCCTGGGAGCGCTGTTCGTCCTTAGAAGGGGCACCACGCTCCTCATCGCCGGCACCCGAACGCTGCTCCTCGTCGTTCTCCTCGACGAAGCGCTGGTCGGCGTCTCGGAGCTCCTCCTCCCGCTCGATCTTGTCGTTCAGGCCGTCGAGCTCGCCCTTCATGCGCTTCCACTCGGTGCGCTGCTCGTCGGTCCACTCGGCATCGCCGATCTTGTCATGCAGCGCCCGCATCTCCTTGGCGATGGTGTTATAGCGCTGCTTCAGCTCGTGCAGTTTCATGGCTGGCCCTCCAGGGCATTCAGGCGTGGATCATTTCAAGGAAGCGCTCGCGGGCGCGGCGCTCGTTGATGGCCTTGCGCGCGAGGTTCTGGACCTCGGCGCAGCGGGCCTCGAGGGAGCGCGCGGCGGCGCCCGCATCCGGGTAGGCCGGGTAGGTCACCGGCGAGACATCGAGCAGACGACTGAAGCGCGTGATGGTGCGCACGATCAGACCGTCGTCTTCTTCCCGCCACTCGTCGCCGTCGGGCGCGACGCGGAAGGCGAAGCTGGAACCGGTGATGTCGCCGCGCGACAGCGGCGCCAGCACCAGGTCACGCACGGACTGGGTGTCCGGCGGAGTGATCTCGTACCGCAGGCCCTCGGCATCGACAGACAGCTCGAGGGTCTTGGCGCGGGTGCGCCCCAGCACGAAGTTGGCGTCGTGGTTGAACAGGGCGCGGACGTCGTCGCCAAGCACGTCGTCGAAGGCGCCGGGGGCGATCTCTTCCTTGAACATGCCCATGATCATTTCGCTGCGCTTGTTGAAGACGGCGCCATGCCCGACGATCCGCGCGGGCTGGCCCTCCTCGCCTTCTTCGGCGCGCACTTCGGCGGCGAGCGCTCGCTTTTCGACTTCGCTCATGAGGTCGGCTCCTGGGAGTTGTCGGGTTGGCCGAGCTGGCTGGCCGGCTGGGCATTGACGCTGATCAGCATCTCGCTGAGGCCGTCGCGGGGATTCATGTCCTCGAGGACGCGGGCCTCGTTGCGGTCCATCCAGCCGTCGGTGATGGCGTAGTGATAGAACTCCGCGCGCTCCTTGGCGGTACCGCGCAGCAGGCCGGCGAGATTGAACTTCGCGTAGTAGCCGGCTCGCCGCTCGGCGCGGGTGAAGATCCGGCGGTTGATCTCCTGCTCCCAGTTCACGATCCAGGGCATCATCGTGTGTCGAACAAACTGGATGGCCTGCTCGCTGATGTTCGAGAAGGTGGCCTTGTCCAGGTCGTTGATCATGTGCGCCGGCACGTTGAAGATGCCGGCGATCTCGGAGCGGTTGAGCTTGCGGGTCTCGAGGAACTGGGCGTCTTCCGGCGGGATGGTGATCGACTTGTAGTCGAGCCCCACCGGCAGCATCAGCGTCTTGTTCTCCGACTGCTTGAGCTTGCCGACGGCATTGTTCCAGGTGGTCTTGAGTCGCTCCCAGCTTTCCTTGTTGAGCGACTCCTTCACGGACACCAGGCCGGTCGGCCGGCCACCGCCGGTGAAGAAGTCCTTGCCGTATCGCTGGGCGGCCAGGCCGAGGCCGATGGTCTCGGCGTGCTGACGAATCAGGCTCTTGCCGAGGCGCCCGTCGGAGCCCAGAGCGCGGACGTGGATCATGTCCTCGAGCTGCACCGCCCGGCTCTCCTCGTCGTCCGGGGTGACGGCGTAGAGGTAGCGGTTACCGTTGCGGACCAGCTGGGTTTCCCAGGGGCGCCGCGCGACCAGTTCGCGAAGCTCGCCGCGGTTGGAGCGCACCACCTGGGTGTAGCCGTTGCCCCATCCCAGCACGTGACCCTGCTTGGTCTCGCGCCACTTGTAGCTGGTCTGCCACTCGTTGGGCTCGTCGTGGAGCAGCCAGTAGGCGGGGTGATCCTTGGCGGCCTCAATGCTGTCGCCCTGCTTGCGCATCACGTGCAGCGGCAGCTGGGCGATGGAGGACGACAGCACGTAGATGCAGGCGTATACCGCCGACAGGGTCAGCGCGTTCTGGTTGTTCACGCTGATGCCGGGGGCGCCGTCGTCGATGTATTCGGCCAGGTTCTGGCCGGTCAGCGGCTCGTCGGGGTTCTCCAGGGATCGGCCCTCGGCTCCCGGCGAGAACAAGGAGTCGAGGATCATGCGGCATCCCCCTTGGCGGCGGCGCGCTTGGCGGCCCGGGCGCCGGCTAGCGCCAGCAACAGCAGCAGCCCGCCCGAGGTGATCAAAGCGTCCGCCAGACCGAAGCGCAGATAGAGGCCATAGGTCATCGCCCCGAAGCCGGCCAGGCCCAGGGTGTCGAACAGGAAGTGGCGCATCACATCACCAGGACGTCGTCATCGGAAAGGGTGTCGAGCACGCTGTCGCCCTGTTGGGCCGCGGCCATGGCGCGACCGATGCCCATGATCAGGGCCACCGCGCCGTCGATCTTGTTGTGGTCGCCCTGCTTGATGGGGCGTACCACGTCGTCATTGCCCGGCAGGTGCTTGCCCACCACGTTGCCCACGCACCAGGTCATGATCGGGTTGCCGTCGTGATGGAAGCGCCCGGAGACGATGGCCGCCTCCAGCTCCTTCATCGGGTCCGACATGTTGGTGTAGTTCTGCACCGTAGTGATCGGCGTCAACCCCTCGTCGTCCAGCTGGTGGGAGAGGTTGGCGGCGCCGTGCGGGTCGATGGGCGACTCGCTGGCCGGGGTCTCGAGGTTGGCCTCTTTGGCACATTCGAGGATCTCGCGGTAATCCACCTCGCTGCCTTCGGTGGGGTCGAGAATCTTGGCCTCGATCCAGCCCTGGTAGAGCTCGCCGAGGCGGCGATCGTCGTTGTCGAAGGCGGTGTCCTCCGGCACCCAGAACCGGGGGCAGATGCTGTAGTAGTGGACCTTGCCGTCGATGACCCGGGTGAAGAGCCGGGCCATGGAGTTCATGTCGAGTTTCCGCGCCAGGTCGAAAGCCAGCACGCAGTCCTCGCCGCGGAACTGCTCGATGGAGAGCGACGGGTCCTCGCAGACCCGCCAGGCCTCCATGTTGAAGTAGCCTTCCTTGGAGGTGACCCAGACGTTGAGGTGCTTGACCTTGAACTGGTTGGCGTAGCGGGCCCGGGCCACTGCCCTCGCCTGCTGGCTACGCAGGTAGTCCAGCTTCACCGACACGCCGATGTTCGGGTTCGCCTTGTAGAGCGCAGCCTCGCTGGTCCAGTCGTCGCCCTTGTCGATCGTGTAGATGATCCCGAAGAGCTCGTCGTCGCGGGTCACGCCGTCGAGCATCTCTGCGAGGCGCTCGCGCATCTCGTGGCAGGGTCCGGAGACGTCGTAACCGGCGGTGGTGATCACCCACATCAGCGGCTGTGTCCGGGCGCCCATGCCGGTGATCATGGTGTCGTAGAGGCGCGAGTCAGGGTGCTCGTGGTACTCGTCGACGATGGCGAAAGAGGGGCTCGAACCGTCGCCAGGGTCACCTATCACCGGCTCGAAGACACTGCCGTCGGTTCGCTCAAGCTTCTTAGCCCAGGCCACCACACCGAACTTCTTGCGCAGGTTGGGCAGCTTCTTGGCCATCTTCATGGCCGGGCGGAACACCTCCCACGCCTGCTTTTCGCTGGTCGCCCCGCAGTAGACCTCGGCGCCGTATTCATTGTCGGCGCAGAAGGCGTAAAGCCCGGCGCCGGCGGCGATGATCGACTTGCCGTTCTTGCGCGGCACCTCGATGTAGACCTCGCGGAACCGGCGGGCCTTGTCCTTCTTGCGGACCCAGCCGAACGCCACTGCGAACATGAACTGCTGCCAGGGCTCAAGCTCGATCCGCTTGGAGCCCCGGGCCCATTCGCCCTTCGTGTGGGGCAGCAGTTGGATGAACTTGCAGACCCGTTCAGCGATGTCTCGGTCGAAGCGATAGGGGTAGCTTTTGGCCTTGGCGGCCTTCAGGTCGTCTAGGTGCCGCGCGCAGGCGGCTTTCACATAACTGCAGGCGACAATCCGGCCGCCCACCACATCGCGCGCATACCTCTGCGCCGCGTTCACATTCGGGTAGGCGGCCATGGATCAGAACTCGTCGAATTCGTTGCCCTCGTTATTCTCGTCGCCGTTATTACCGCCGCCGAGCATGCGGATCCGAGTCAGCGGATCCAGACCCAGGAGCGAGCCAGTCCGAGTGAGCTGGGCGATGCAGTCGTTGCGCACCGCGACATAGGGGCTCTTCTTGATGCTCCCGTCGGCGGTGGGCACCGTCATGCCCTGGGCGGCGATCTCCTGCTCGGCCTGGAGCATGTAGGCAAAGCTGTTGCAGTAGGCGATCAGCAGCGGAGCATCCTCGAGCTCGAAGGTCCCGCGCTCGATCAGGATCTTGGACTGGGTCTTCCAGATACGGACGGCCGTCTCGTCGACCAGGTCATCCGGCGGTGCGATGCGGGTCAGCGAGCTCTTGTGCTGATGTTGCGTCTTCCGCTTTCGGCCTCCGCCAGAGGCCCGAACCGGTGCGGCGTTGGTCATCGGGCCCTCCAGAAAAACTTTCGTTATTTCTCATGCATAAAAAAACGACTGCACGGGCGGTGTCCGGTGGCGAGAGCTGTAGGGATTTGACCACCCCCTCCCCCTCAGGTGGCCCGCTCCCGGGCCCGTCGCGCCTCGTCCTGCGTCTTGGCCTTGTGGCAGGGGCTGCATATCGCCTCGAGGTTATGCGCCGCTGTGGGGCCGCCTTCGGCCTCTGGCACGATGTGGTCGACGTCGGCAGCCGGCGTCGCTTGGCCCTTGCGCAGGCAAGGCATGCAGAGGTGCCGGTCTCGCGTCATCACCTGGTCGCGCAGACGACGCCATGGCCGACCGCCACGCCCGCGCCCTGCCCGACCGTGCGACCAGGGCTTGGCGTGATCGGCATGCTCCTCGCAGTAGCCGTGACGCTCACGGGTCAGGTTGCGGCACAGGCGGACGCGGCATGGACTAGCAGGACGACGCGGCATACTTCCTCCTACTCGACCTCTTCACCAACCTCGTCGTGGCCCAGGATCAGGGCCACACCCAGCCGGTCGGCGTTGAAGCGGATACGCTGGGCCTCGTAGTCGGCGAGGAGCTGCAGCAAGTCGCGGTTATGGGTGACCACCCTGGTCGGGGCTGGCCTCGGCTCGATCATGAACCCCGGCACTGCCGGGCATGTCATCACCGGCATCGGTGCCGGCGGCGAGGTCGCGCACCCACTGGCGAACCCCAGCGGGCACAGGAGAATCAGCCCAATCGCGCGTCGCATCGTCATCGTCCTCCAGCTGCCGGGCCGCGGCGCGGTGATCCGCGATCGTTCGTTCGGACTGTTCAAGACGGGCCTCCCGCTGCCCCATCGCCTCGACCAGGTCGCCGTATTGCTGCGAGCGCATGGCCAGCGACGCCCGGGCTACCGCCGCCGCGTCCTGGGCGCGGTCACGTTCAATAACCAGGGCATCGCGGTCGCCGGTGACGTCAGCCAGTCGCCAGGTCAAACCAGCTATCACTACCATCGCCGCCGTCATCAGCCACGGCAGCGCCCGTGTCAGCAGTCCCGTCATCGTTGACCCCCTCGAGGCATAGATCCCGCTCGGCGGCCCGGCGGCGCGCCAGGCCACGCAGACGCTGCCCACCGGCATAGATCCACCGCGGCAGCTCGTTACAGGCGCCGACGATGTCACCGGCGTTGAGCTTCTCCAGCAGCGTGGAGCGGCGCAGCGCGCCGGCGCCGAGATTGAACGTGAACGACACCAGGGCCGCCCGGGTAGCGGGGGCGATCTCCACCTTGACGCTGCGATCGACGGCGTCCAGCGCGACGCCCAGGTCAGACTCAAGTAGCTCCCGACATTCGGCAGGCGTTTTGTGCTGCCCCGGGCCCGCCGTTGCGGTGTGACCGGTGCACACCGTCCACACCCCCACCGCGTCGCGATAGCTGCCCAGCTCGGTACCCTCGAATTGCGGCACGATAATCGCGGCCAGAGCCATGGCCCCCGCCCCACCGGCGACCGCCCGGGTTAGTCGCTTACGAAGCGTCATCGCGCCCCCTCGCCCGGCGGCGCTGATCGAGGTATTTCCAGACATCAAACGTCAGCCGGCACGCCACCAGGGCGATGCCTCCAACGCTAATAAGGTCGGCCGCCACCAGCTGGACGCCGCCGGTTTGGAACAGCGGATATTGCAGGACCGACACCACACCGCTCGGCTCCGGGGTAATAGAAACCGCCGAGGCATGCGCCTTAGAGACAAGACTGGTGGCGGTCACTGTTGGGCCGCCGCCGTAGGCGATCCAACGGCCGGTATCGATAGGCATGGGCAAACCTGCAAATCGGGAACAAAAAAGCTCGCACAAGGCGAGCAAGGAGACATAGGGAGCCGCCCACGGGAGTACGTGCTTGAGGGGACGACAAGCACTGGGCGGCACAAACAGAAGCGCCCCGGCGGGAAAGCCCGCCAGGGCGCAGTAATCGACAATGGCTATATAGTAGCTATCCAGTTACCAAAGCGCAAGGTGTTGTGTATTCCCTGTGAATTCTGTGGATAACATTGTCCAGCATTCGCCCTCGAGCCTGGGTCGCCGCCTTGCGCATGACGCCTGCCGACAGGAACCGGCAGCCACCACCCGGAGCGAAGCCGAGACGCTGTAGCGCCCACACCTGCCGTGACGGATGCACCAGCTGCTGGCTGGTCAGCTCCCGGCGCTCGTCGCGGGGCGCCATGGCCCTGGCCACCATCCGGGTGCACATCAGCACCGCCGCCGCCTGGTGCTCGGTGAGGCCACCCACCAAGGAATGGGCCACCTGCGCCAGCTCACTCTCGTAGCGATACCGGGTCGCCGCCTCGGCCATGTGATCGATGGCGCCGGTCGTCTCCCCTCGCCCCTCTCCGATCCCCGCCACCGGAGACACGGGCGCGAAGCCCTGGTTGGCATGGCGATGGCCCAGCCGCCACTCCGCCTCGATCTCCATCAACTCGGCTACCATGGCCCGAGCCGCCTCGAGGCTTCTCGACGCCTTCGGCCCCAGTGTTCGAATCACCGTCTCCAGCTGGCGGACTGACATACGCGACAGGTCCCCACCGACCAGTTGGCTGGTTCGCATCACTTCCTCCAGTTCGTCCCTGCTTCGATCCGCTGCACAGCGCCAGCCACCCGAGTCGGGGACAGGGCCATATACTCCCGCAGCACCTCCCGCGCCTCCTCGATGCCCTGCGCCAGCACCGCGCCATATCCCCGAGCATCCGCCAGCGCCAGCCAGTCGATCTGCGAGGCGGCAACGGCGGCATGGTTCGGCGGGGTCGCCTTGAACTCGAGGTAGAGCCCATGCATGCCGCCGCGCGCCTCCATCACGACCAAATCTGACACGCCTGCCTTCACGCCCTGGCGCTTCAGATCGGCGCCGGTCTTCTTGCTGCGCTGGCCACCGTTGGGTACGTGATAGGTCACCGGATAGGCCTGGCCCACTTCGGTACCGCGCTGCCACTCCCCGTAGAGCCACAGGATCAGCGCTTTCTGTTCGTTGCCCTCGTGGTCGACGCGGGGAGCGGCCGGCCGCCCTGCCCCGTTGCTGCCCAGTGCCGGCGCGTTGAGCGACCTCTCCCGCCAGGTGCGCTTGCAGCGGACCGGGCGCGCCTTGCTCCCAATGGTCATAGGCACCGCTCCTGTTGCTGTGGCTGGGCTTTATCCCCCATGGCGGATATTTCGCGATTATCCCCTACAGGGGATACGGCCCGGCGCTGCTGCCGCTCCCAGCGCTGGTAGTCAGCGACGATCCGGTCGAGCATTGCCCGCGCCTCGTCGTCGTGGTCGATCTCAGCGCGGCTACCCACGCCACAGGCTCGGCGGACAGCGTCGGCGGCATCCTGCTCGGTATGGGTACCGTCCGGCAGGTCGGTGACGCTCAGGCCATGCCGACGCCGCTGCGTGTGGTCGAGGTAGAGACGGAAGCGTGCGTTCTGGCACAGGATCGCTGCACGCCGCGCCTGCTGGCCGCCCTTGGCCGGGATGCGACCAGCACGGAAGGCATTCACGCTCGGGCATTCCGGCGCATGGTGTTGTCCCGACTGGCTGCCACATCCGCCACACGGCTCGCCGGTCTCGTGCTTGATCATCGTCATTCGGGGCTATCCTCCTCTGTCAGCGCCAGCACCTGGCGTGCCGGCCGGCCAGCGGTACCGACTACCTCGATCTCGCCCCGGTCCAGCAGCTCGTGGCAGCGCGGGCACACGGTCTGCAGGCCGAGACCAGTACGCTCGACCAGGTCATGCCGTGTGCTGGGCCCGTGCTGCCTCAGCGCCTCGAGCACGAGCTTGTGCTGCTGGTTGGCACGCCCGGAACGGCGCACATCGTCATAGGCCTCGCGGGAAACCTCATTGCCTGACGGCTGCATCACTGCGCTCATGGTCATCCCCTCGCCAAGGCGGCCCGCAGAAACCGGAGCCCCTGGTCGGCGTTCATGCTTTGCGGCAGCCCGGCATCGGCCACGCGCTGTTGTGCCTCCTCGCGCCCCGCCCGCTCGGCCAATTCGGCACGGCCCCGCTTGGCGTCGTGCTCCAGGGACGCCCGGGGGCGCATGCTGTCGCCCCGCGCTACCCGCTCAACAACGCAGTCTCGATTGCCGCTGGCGTAGTAGTGCTGGAACTGCCGGCGGTGCTCGCCGAGCTGGTGGTAACTCGCGCTACGCAGGTTGTGCAGGTCGACGTGCTCGGCGGCGGCCGCCACGGCGTCATGAAGGAACGGCTTTCCGGCGAAGGCATGCTCCTGGACGTTGCGCCAAGCCTCCTCGGTGCTCGGCAGCCCCAACGGCTCCGGACGCAGGCGACAGCCCTTGGCGAACAGCATCGGGCTATCCGGTGGCCAGGCGGTACGCCCCTCGGCCACGGCAGTGGCGGCAGCCTCGTTCAGGGCAGCCAGCCCGCAGGTCACGTGGGCTTCGCTCAGGTGCTGCAGGGCCCGCAGCCACTCGCCGGTGACGTCGAGGCAAACCCACTGGCCCTCGACCTCCTCGCCCCAGCCGGCATCAGCGCAACGACGACGCCAGTGCACGCCATAGAGCTGGCCCAGGGCATCGAACAGCCAGTCGATGGTTTGCTCAGTGACCGGGGCCAGTGTCCCCGTCGTAGACCTCGCCCCCTGACGGGCCCGCTGCTTGCTCTCGGCGGCGTTGCTCAACGATGCGACGAGCTTCCGCGGCGCTGAGGTTGGCGAAGCGCTGACGCTGGCCAGCATGTCCTGTGCGGTTTCCATGAGGCTGTCCTCCCGTGGTGGCGCTCTTCGCAGCCTGAGCGCGGCGGTCATCGTTGCGGATCCAGTCGACGAACTTGGCGAGCCAGGCGGCCTGTCCGTGACGGCGGCCTGGGGCATCGGCGTGGTGAGCGGTGAACTTGGCAAGCTGGGCCGGGGTGTACTCGGTGTCGGCAGCCAGGCAAGCACGCTGGCAGGCCATGGCGAACGCCTCGGGCTCGGGCTGCCAGTCGAGTGTCATGGCGAAGCGGTGATCACTGGCCGGCGGCTGGCCATCGTCATCACGACCGGCAGCCTGGCCGAACACCTGGTGCTCGTTCGGATTGCCGCTCGCGCCGGAGAGAGAGTAGGGGTTGGTTAAGGACGTTTCGGGTGCAGCTCCTGCACCCCGTAGCGTCGTCATTTGCACCCCGTTGGCAGAATTCTGCACCCCGTTCTCTTCACGGGGTGCATCCTGTGCACCCCGCGAGTCCTTTCCACGGGGTGCAGCATTTGCACCCGGCTCGATGGGCATGTCCGGTTCCTGCTCGTCGCCGACCGGCTCGAGGTCCTCCAGCCCCACCCCCAGTGCCAGGTCATATACCGTGGGGCGACGGTCTGCCCGATCGATGATCGCCGCGGCAACCCGCTGGTTGCCCTTGCGGATCAGCCCTTCTTCCTGAAGCAGCTTGAGCTTGGCGATCACCGTGCGACGGCCCAAGCCGGTATAGCGGCGCAGCAGGTCGACGCTCGGGAAGGCATGGCGACCTTCGTGGTTGGCATGATTGGCCAGGCCGAAAAGCACCGCCCGGGCGCCAGGGTCGGTGACAGCCTGCTGGTGGAGGGCCCAGGAAGTAGCTTCAACCGACATGGCCACCTCCAGGCGAATAGAAGGTCTCGGTGCCCACTGATAAGCTGAGCTTGCCCACACCCCGCTGAAGGATCGGCATGAGACGGCTCAAGGAATGGTGGAAGCGCTGGAAAGCCAAGCACTGGGAGAAAGACATCGAGGTCATTGATGACTCACAGATCATTGGCTTCTTCCCGGTTGTACCTCCGCTCCGGGCGCGCTGGGAGGCCATTCGGCCCCACCTCAAGAGATGGACGCCTGATGTGGCCGTGGGCGTGTTAGCTGGCATCATCACTACCCTCATCCTTCGCCTGTTCGGCCTCTAGCCGATCTGCCATCCAGCGGAGCCAGCGAATTCGCTCCTCCGGCGACGTGTCTGACGAAAACATCGCGCATGGCAATGGCTCAGGCCTTACCGAGAATGACCGGGCTGGCTTGCGCCGCCGCCCCAAGCAGGCACCGAGCGCCAGCCCAGCGGCCAGGTAAAGAAGCTCTTCCATCACAGCGTTTCTCCCTCGAGCTGCGCCAGCTCGGCCTTGTACTCCTCTACCAGCTGCGCGTGGTGGCTCCAGTTCTCGACAACCCGCTCTCGGGCCTCGTCGTCTTCCTGCTCGGCTTCCACCAGCGCCAGCAGCGATGCCATGGCGTGATGGAACTGCGCCCGGGCGCGGGCCTCACCGGCCGGCCCCAGCTCGTGCAGCGCGTTCTCAACGGCAAGCCCGAGGCTGGCCACCTCGAGGATTAAGTCAGTGCGTGAGCTATTCCCGTAGCTCGGCAGCATCAATGCGGCAGTCATCTCGTCCCCCTGTCCTTTTCCTGTATGGCTATCCACCCCGGTCAGGCGGTCGTTGCCGGAGCCCGGCCGGGCGTAAGCTTTGGGGCATGGGAAGAAAGCAGCTCCGGCCACAGGACATGCCAATCATCCGGCCGAAGAGACTTGCGAGTTGCCGCACCGTAGGAAGCCACTTCGACACGCACTGCGATCTCTGGGGATGCTGGCTTGTGGCCATAGGCGATCTGCTTGAGATAGGCACGCGTGGTGCCAGTGGCGGAGACCTGCTTATCACTGGCGTTCCTCAGCCAGCAAAGCAGGCCTTCATGGCGGGTCTTCATGGGGCAGCTCCTTTGGTTGCTGCCCGAAAGGATTACCCATGGGTAATCATTTAGTCAATACCTGAGGGTAATTTACCTATGAGTAACAGTGCCCGAATATAGCCACATGAACATTGCCGACCTACGCCGTGACAACCTGCGGGCCTTGCTCAATGAGCGGTTCGAGGGGAAGAAAGCCGCCCTGGCTCATGCCATCGAGCGTGAGCCGAGCTATATATCCCGCTGCTTGAGCGACAAGGCCCACCGAAAGAAGATCGGCGAGGACTTCGCACGGCACATCGAGAAGGCGCTGGCCCTTCCCAATGGCTGGATGGATCGGGAAACCACGGAGGCAGTGCCTCAAGCGAGTGAGCGCCCAAATAGTGAGGGAGCGTCGGTCACCAATATTCGCGAAGCCCCGCAGCCGCTGCACTACCACCGCTATCCAGTGATCAGCCGGGTGCAGGCCGGCGCCTGGACGGAATGCGTCACGCCCTACGAGCCCGGTGCCGAGCCGCACGAGGAGTCCACCGACTACCGCGCCCAAGGCAAGGCCTTCTGGTTGGAGGTGCAAGGCGACTCCATGACCGCCCCGCCTGGCATGCGCCCCAGCGTCCCCGAAGGCACCTTGGTGCTGTTCGATACCGGCATCGAGGCTGCGCCTGGCAAGCTGGTGGCCGCCCTGCTGGCCGACAGCAACGAGGCCACCTTCAAGCAGCTGATCGAGGACAGTGGGCAGCGCTACCTGAAGGCACTCAACCCGGCCTACCCGCTGATCCCCATCAACGGTAACTGCCGGATCCTCGGCGTGGCCGTGGAGGCCAAGACGCGGCTATGAACTACACACCTGGCAGGAGATAGCGCGCGAGGGAGAGAGGCATGACGAAAGCCCCAACATGGATCGATGACTGTCATGCCTGGTGCCAACAGGTTAAGTACCTTGCGATCCAGCCGGAGCACCAGGAGTGGCGCGAGAAGCAACCCAACACCCTGTGGCTACGCGCCCAGGTGTTAAATTCCCGGCGCGAAACGATGCCAAACCTCTACTTCAAGGCCGAATACCGCCTGGGCATACGCACGGGGCGAGAGACGTACGACTTCCAGTTGATGTGGCGTGATCCGATACCCAAGGGCCAACATCGGCGAGTTTTGTGTGTCGAAATTGACGAGGTTTGGAAACGTACCCACGCTGAGCCAGACGGTACGGACATCTACGGCACCCACGTACAGCTCGGCGACAAACGCGCCGGCAGCTATTGTGTGCGAGAATGGCGCGTCCCGCCGGAGCGAGACCACTGGAGAGACTGGGCCCGCCGCTTTGGCAAGCTAGCCTGGCTCGGCCATACTTCTACCATCCTCCTTCCCCCCTTCGGAGACGACTTGTTCGGGTGAACCATGGAATGCACCGAGTTTTTCAAGGCATCAGGCTGGCGATGCACGCCCATCAAGGCGAGCAAGGGTACACCATGCCTGTACGTTTCCCTGCCGGTGACATTCGCGACGGGGCATCCCTGTGACATCTACGTCTTTGAGGAACCCGGTGGTCGTCTGCGCCTATCGGATGATGGCGACACCCTTAGCCACTTTCATCGCATTGGCTACGCCTTGGAAGACAAACGTCGTTGGAAGGGGTTAATCAGTCTGGCCAATGAATACGGCTTCGAACTCACCGAGCACGGCGAGCTGACAGCTGTGTTTCCTCGAGAGCGACTGGGAAGCCACGTCGACAGGCTGTTACAGCTTTACTCGGCGCTGATCGCCTGGGAGCGCGAGCACTATACCGAAGGCGACCAGGACTTCAGTTTAACGGAGGAAGTGGAACGGCTGCTGCACTTCTTGGAGCCAAGTCGAGAGGTCATCCGTTCGCCGACACTCAGTACCCCTTCAGGCGAAGTCAGATTCGATCTTCGCTGGGGCAGCACTTACGTGGATGCGTTGCGCCCCAATGCCCAAAGCATCAACAGCCGACTTCGCAAAGTGTTGATGCTCCAAAGTGACGAGGACACCCCGGACATGCTGTTCGTGATTGATGACCGTTCATCGCGGCTCAAGGCCGAAGCCGAGCGCGATGTTCTGGGGCGCATGACCCATGCTACCCTGCTGTCCGATCTTCAGCACCGGGCCGCCGGCACCCTCCCCTTGCACTGACCGGCGAGGCTTCGACACAGTCTCAATTCGCCCTACAGGCGGGTTTTCATGCGCGAACGAAAAGGCCCGCACCAACCGGCGCGGGCCTCTCTCGTTCCACCGGCTGGTTTACAGCTGGCCAAGCAGCTGCATGTCGCCGCGCAGCTCCTGCGGCACATCCTGCACCAGCACGATGTTTAGCGCCTGGCTGCCATCCTCGGCGGTGGCCACGCTCTCACCCAAGCTGGTGTTGATCTCGTTCGGACTCAGTGAATACATGGAACCGGTCAGCGGATCCACGATCAGCCAGCCGATCAGACCACCGAACACCAGGTTGCCCCCGATGTACCAGCCATTTGGTGAGCTGGAGATCGCCACCGTGCGGGACTGGTATCCATCCTTGCTGATGGTGACGCTGTAGTCCTTGCCGCCGAAGTAGCTGCCATCCGATTTGCGCAGGGTCACGGTAGTCGGGGTCTGACCCTCGAACACGTCCATGCTGCGCTCGTCGGTAATCACCACATCCGCCTGTGACGGCGTACTATTGATGGTGATCGCCTGTTCCTTGTCTCCCACAATGCTCGCGCAACCGCTGAGCGTCATCACGCTAGCCGCGGCAACCGCGACAGCCATCCCCTTGATTTTCATAAGTTCCCTTGCGTAGTAGGTATTATCTTCATTCCCGGGGTTCACCCGGGCGAAAGATGCTAACCCGACTCCACTTATCGCCTCAATAGACTTAGGTCATAGACATAGCCAATAGCCCGCCCATGGGGTGGGATTTTTGTGCCTGCTCACCAAAAAATTACCTACAGGTATTGACCTGATAATTACCCGTGGGTAATAGTTACCTCACCAGGTAACGACATGGATGAGGGGACATCTCATGGATCACGCACCACAGCACATCGAGTTCGCCGGCTTTCGCTGCCGCATCGGCGGCCGCGGGTCGAGCTGGCCCACCGCCAAGCAGGCCATGGTACTCGCCGGCCTCGCCGCCGGCATGACGCAGAAGGAAATCGCCCGGGAGCGCGGCATCAGCCCGGCCACCGTGAAGAGCACCGCCGAGGCCATCTACTACCGGCTGAACGCCACCCGCGCCGCTGACGCCATCGTGAAGGGCCTGCGGCGTACCTGGATTGCCCCGATCGTGATCCTGCTGATGTGCGCCGACCTCCATGGCCAGAGCCTGCGAGCCCGCATGCCGGTGCGCACGCGCCAGCAGACCACTGTCACCGCCCGCGCCGCCTCAGGTGGCCGCGGACCGGACCTGGGGGAGCTGATCGCATGAATATCCCGAGCCACCTTCGATTCCTGATGGCCGGCATCCAAGACCGCGCCACCGACCTCGCCCTGCAGGGGCATACAAGCGTGCGCTGCGAACTGGACGTCGGCCAGGGTTACGCGGTGTTCGAGCTGGTGACCCGTCCGGGGTGCTGCGCCACCACCAGCAAGGACACCACCCGCATCACCGCCAGCCTTCGGGAGGTCATGTTTCCCAGCGCCAGCGGCATGACGGTCGCCGAGGCCAGCAGTGAAGCCCGCGCCAACCTGGGCGCCATGCTCGATCACCTGAATGCCCTGATGGCCAACGAGGGAGCCACCCCATGCGCATGACACGCACAGACCGCAACACCGGCGGCATCGTTGGTGGGTTCGCCGCCCTGGTCATGGCCGCCGCCGGCATGCTCGCCATGGCAGCAGTCACCCGCATCGACACCCAGGTGGCCAGCGAGGCGCACCGCCAGTATTGCCAGGACGTCGCCCTGTGGCGTTCAGAGGTCGAGCGCGGTGTGCCGTTGAACCGCCGCGCTGGGCAGCCCGATTACCGCCAGATCGCCGACGAGCAGTGCCCTGCCCGCGTGCAACCCATGGATCACACCGCCCAGCGCCAGCTGGTGCAGTTCTGAGGAGAGCCATCATGCGACTGATCGACCAGCTGACAGCCCACCCGCTCCTCGATGAGCGCCCCATCAAGCACGTGCTCGAGCCGATGGGATTCGAGGTTCACGTCGAGAGCGTGGAGTCGCCCTGCCCGGATGACATGCCGGAGGAGCATCAGCGCTTCACCGAAGACCCGGACGCCTACCTGGAGGGACTGGACTTCGACGTGCCGGATGGGTTCACCGAGCTGGGCCGCTGGGAGACCGAGGAGGCAGAGATCGTGCTGCTGGCAGTGAAGCCAGCCACCGCGCTGGCCCTCGCCCTGATGACCCCGGTGGACGATGCGGAGGTGCTGGAATGAAGGAACGTCCGATCCTGTTCAACGACGAGATGGTCCGCGCCCTGCTCGACGGCCGGAAGACGCAGACGCGGCGGCTGGTGAAGCCGCAGCCGCCGGCCACGCATTCGTTCAAGGGCTACGTGATTGAGTCTTCCCGCCGGAAGGATGAGGGGAAGTTCAGCTGGGGCATCAAGGAGTCCGAGTACCACTTCCGAGACACGATGTACGTGGGTTGCCCCTACGGCCAGCCCGGCGACCGGCTGTGGGTGCGGGAGGCGTGGCAAGGGCCACTGGTCAGCGAAGACGAGATGATGGAACACCCAACCTGGGCCAAAGACCTTTCCACCTACGAGGACCCAGCGCACTGCTCCTATCGCGCCTCCGGCGACTCTTGCGAGTTTTTCGACGCCCATGAGGACGAGGTTGTCGCACGCTGGAGGCCCTCCATTCACATGCCGCGCTGGGCCTGCCGCATCCTGCTCGAAGTGACCGCCGTGCGCGTCGAGCGGCTGCAGGACATCAGCGAGACCGATGCTCTAGCCGAGGGCGTTGACGGCGAGGCGGAAGCTGCCGCCGCCCGCCTTCCATGGCACGACAATCCGCGCCGAGCCTTTCGATTCCTCTGGAAACGCATCAACGGCCCCGACAGCTGGGACGCCAACCCCTGGGTCTGGGTCGTCGAGTTCCGCCGCCTCGATGCGCAGGAGATAGCCGCATGACTCTCCGCCTCACCAAGCCACAGAAGCGCCTCATCACAGCCCTGCAGGCACGCAGCCAGCTCGTTCACCACTTGCATGGGGGGGGGGTGGCGCCTATTCGACGGCACGCCAGTTCACTACCGCACGATCGAAGCGCTCGCCGAGCAGGGTGTGCTGATCCCCGCCGCCACTGACCTATTCGATGACCAGCCGGCGGCCTACCAGCTGTCGCCTGAGCAACATTGAGGAAACCCAACATGATCAAGAACGCCATCGTCTTCAAGGCCGAACTTCCCAGCATCGACGCGGTGCGCCAGCACCTCCAGGAAATCGAGTGGCGGGAGCTGAATGACCTGGAGTACCGCCGCAGCTGTTTCGTAGCGAACGAAACCACCGGCGACCTGGTGACCGACTTCCCCGGAGGCTTCGCCCTGCG
Organism: Halomonas organivorans; assembly: GCF_014192055.1. Lineage (GTDB taxonomy): Bacteria > Pseudomonadota > Gammaproteobacteria > Pseudomonadales > Halomonadaceae > Halomonas > Halomonas organivorans. The sequence goes on from NZ_JACHXM010000018.1 coordinate 48,808, forward strand.
CCTGCGCACCGACGAGAAGATCGTCCCGCCGGCCGTCGTCCAGGCCGAGACGGACAAGCAGGTCGCCGAGATCGAGGAGCGCAACGGCGAGAAGCTGCCCAGGAAGTCCCGCACCGCCATCAAGGAAGAGGTTTTCCTCGCGCTCTGCGCCCAGGCGTTGACCAGCACCACCTACACCTGGGCGTTCTACCACGCCGCAGAACAGCTTCTGATCGTAGATACCGCAGGCAAGCCCAAGGCCGACCGCCTCGCCCAGACGCTGATCCAGCTGATCGGCAGCGTGAAGACCGAGACGATCCATGTCAGCGACATCAAGCACGGCGTCACCACTCGCCTGCGGCAGCTTATCAGTGGCGACGTTGAGGCACCGTTCGGGCGCCTGGGGATCGACGATCACGCCCAGCTCGTCCGGCGCTTCGACGAGGTCGAGAAGGTGACCTATGCCGGCACCGACGTGGCGAACAACCACGAACTGCTCGAGCAGCTGGAGGCAGGCTATCAGGTCGAGGATCTCGGCATGGTGCTCAGCCGCATGCACTTCCGCCTCACAAGCCAGTTCCGCCTCAAGTCCATCAACTTCAGCCCCATCGAAGACGACGAGTCAGAGGACGCCGATGACGCTGCCCACGCCTGGCGCATGACAGCTCTGGATGAAGTCGAGCAGATCACCGATGTGGTGAAAGAACTCTGCGACCTCCTCGGCTACCAGGAAGAGCAAGAGCAGGCCGCCTAACACTCTCCGGTCGCCCTGGTCGCACCAGGGCCTCGCCCCAGGCATCGCCGGCCAGTGCCACGGGGATCACGAGCAAAACGCCGGCAGCTGGTGACGGGTTCTCACCATTGCCCGAGCGCCAGCACCCCATCAGTTCCCTGCGCTTCCCGGCCTTCGGGCCGGGCTTTTTCAGGGCAGCGGTGAAGCAGTCGTCAAGGATTGCTTGACCACTGGCTTGGCAACACGAGGAGGTCGCAATGCGCACCTGGAAAGAATGGACCACGCGACAGCACGCCATCCTCGATCGGGATTATCCCGATGGCGTGCCGCTGGATGAGATAGCCCAGCACACCGGGCACAGCATCTATGCCGTGAAGACCCGAGCCGCCGAGCGCGGCCTGGTTCACCCCAACCGCAGCAGCCAGGCGTGCATCGCCCGCTTCGAGCGCCAGCACGGCAAGCCCCTCGCGCGGATAGCCCTCTGGTACCGCGAGCGGCGCCTGCCTCGTACCGCTCTCGCGCACGACATCGGCATCGAGATCAAGGCGCTGCGCACCGCTATGGGCGATGAGCTCTGGCAGTCGTGGCCGCGCATGACCATCGGCCGGATCGACGCCGCCAAGAAGCGGCGCAAGGCCTCCAATCGCCAGCACGAAAAAAGGAAGAGCGCATGATAGCTATCGATCTGTTCACCAGGCTCGACAGCCCGAGCCTGGTGCCAAGAGAAGAGTCCAGCGGCAGGCGAAGAGGTTGGGCTAAGGCTAATCGAGGACCTTGTCGATCGCGGCCCTCGCGTGGCGCTCCCCGATTTCTAGGGTTGCTTCGTAAGTTTCTGCTTCTTCATCTGCGATCATCTTGTGCCCGCACAGCGATCCTCTATTGTCGGCAATCCAATATTCAGCCACCGGAGTCGATCCGCCAGATGGGTGGACAACTTCAGAAACACGCACGCTGTAGTGGTACCCGCGCCACTCCCCGTAATTCGTCGACGTTTCTCTCATTTTTCAACACCTCCATCCCCGTCTGGAACCTCAAGTTAGTCCAGCCCATCCGCCCCAACCACCACTGATTGGCGGCCTCACTATGGAGTCACGGACGAAACGATGTGCTAGTTAAAGCCCCCTCGCTCATGCAGCAAATCTTCATCAAGCGTACTGAGGGTGGGCGTGTCGTACTCCTGACGAGCCTCCTCTAGCCTGGATCGAGTTTTCCCTATGTCAAAACGACGCCGACTTAGCAAAATGAGTAGCGTACCCGAGACGCGATATGGACCGCATTCGGGGCAATCCCATCCCCGGAGGTCTCCGCAGCTGACTAGCTCCTCGGCAAGACCGCCGCACACAAGGCATTGCATAAGGACCTCCATCATTGGGCCTACCACCCTAGCCCAGGCCCAACCGTTTCGACCACTCCTGAATGGCGGCCGCTTCGCCCTTGTCGGCTTACATCACAGGGCCGGGGCTCTGACTCGTCAGCGCCAGCACAAAAGGCAAAGCCTGCCCCTCCACATGCTGGGCAATGCCGTGTGCCCACCAGTAGCTAGGGACGTGATAGGCGCACTCAAGGTGGCTGCATGAACCAGCCCACCCACACCCACAAGTTCCAGGGCGGGCGCTTCGCCTTGATCACTGAGACACCCGGCACCGGGCCGCTCCAAGGGCAGACGCTGGTCGTCTACCACGATCTCACCAAGGACGTTCAGGGTGCTACCACCCTAGAGGACTGGCGCAAGCAGTGGCGCCAGGTGGCCGCCGACGACTGCACCGTGTGCATGGGCACCGGTACCGACCAGATCAAGGGCAACAAGGCCGCCCCATGTGGCGGGTGCCTCGGGCTCGGGAAGGTGCGCCAAGACGGCGAGACGCCGGAAGATCGCTGGCAGGTGGCCGACGTCGCCCTCGGCATCATCCGGCGCCAGGCGCGGATCATCGAGCAGCGGGACCAGGTGCTGGCATTCCCCGAGGTACAGAAGGCACTGCAGGCAAGGAAGGCGAAAAAGGAAAAGGAGCCGCCGGACTGGGTCCAGCGTGAACAGGAATGGCGAGATGGGGGCGGCCGTGGCCACGGCGGCCGCCGGCACACAGGAGACTGACGATGGGCTTGGTACTCTCCAGAGATGAAGTGCGCGAGCTAACGGGGTGCGCCCAGCGCGCGCTCCAGCGCCAGCACTTGGATGCCCTGGGCGTCCCCTACGGCGTCAATGCCCAGGGATGGCCGGTGGTGCTACGCGACGCCGCAGTGAAGGCCCTGGGCGGCGAGGCAGCCAACGACGCGCGCCACGAGGAGGCGACTATCAACATGAGGTTCCTCGATTCATGAAGGACATGCCGAAGCGCTGGGCCTACAAGCACGGCGCCTACTACTACCGGCCTAGGGATAGCGAACGGGAGCTGTTCGACGACAAAAGTTGGTACCGCCTGGGCCGCACCTACAGCGAAGCGTTGCGCACATTCGCTGGCATCCAAGAACTGCAGGTGAGCGAGAAGCTGATCAGTGTCATCGATCGCTACAAGGTCGAGGTGCTGGGGAAACGCAGCATCAGCACCCAAAACGGCTACGGGGTGGCGATCCGCCGTCTGCGCCAGGGCCTGGGCCACAACCCGGTGGCGGCGATCACGCCGAAAGTGGCCTATCGCTACATGGATGCCCTCGCCAAGGCCAAGGGCATGTCGGTGGCGAACACTGACCTCAAGGTGCTGAACCAGGTGATGAACGCAGCGGTGCGCTGGGGGATCATAGAGCGCAACCCGCTCAAGGGGGCGGTCAAGTACTTCGGCAAGCGGGATGGCTTAAAGAAAGAGCGGGATCGCTACGTCGAGGACTGGGAGCTGGCCGCCTGGCAGAGCGTGGCCACGCCTCAACAACGGGCCTTTGCGGCCATCGTCATGCTCACCGGTATTCGCAAGGGCGACTGCCTGGGCATCATGGAAGCCCACATCACCGATGAAACCCTGACGATTCACGTCAGCAAGAACAGCCGGCCGGTCGTGTTCGAGATGACCAAGGCTCTACGCGCCGCCATCGAGCAGGCCAGGGCATGCAAGCCGGCACCCTCGCTCTACCTGCTGCCCAATCGCTTCGGCCGCTGCCAGGTCAGCCCCAGCGGCAAGAGCCAGCCGTTCGATGACAAGTGGCGGCAGACCATGCGCCAGGCAATCAAGGAAACCGACCTGGAGGAGCCATTCACCCGGCATGACCTGCGAGCCAAGGTGGGCAGTGACGCCGAGGACGAACGCCGCGCCCAGGAGCTGCTCGACCACAGCGACCCGAGCATTACGCGCCAGCACTACCGTCGAAAGAAACGCACCATTCGGCCGGTGAAATAGGCCGGCCGGCTGTCTCACGCCACCCTAGGCAAAATCGCAGAAACAAGCACTTATCGAGGGAAAAATCAGAAAAACGTGAGACAGCTTGCAAAGGCCAAGGTATTGGATTTACTATCAAATCCGCCTCGCGGGTGTAGCTCAATGGTAGAGCAGAAGCTTCCCAAGCTTAAGACGAGGGTTCGATTCCCTTCACCCGCTCCAACGGCCCTTCCAGATTCGCTTCTCCGCACCCCGCAAGCTACCGAATCTCAAGGCTTTACCGCTCCATACATGTCCTGACATGAGCAGGCATAGCGCAGAGCCCCGTGTATGGCGAGATTTCTGCCATACATGGAAGCCGCTCCATGAAGCGTGGGAACGGCAAGCGTCGCCCGCTAGCGGATATCTGCCATCAACGCTCGATTCCGAGGCAGAGGAGTGCCGCGCAAGCGTCAGCGACCGCCCTTTTCCTCGCCGACGGCGATCAGGACGTCCATATCGAGGATGTGGATCTCACGACCGGCCGCAGCGACCAGGCCCTGCTGCTGAAAGCGCCCCAGCACGCGGCTGACGGTTTCCACGGCCAGGCCCAGGTAATTGCCGATATCCGCCCGCGTCATCGAGAGCCGAAACGTGTAGGGCGAGTAGCCGCGCCGACGAAAACGGTCGGACATGCTGATGAAGAAGGTCGCGAGCCGCTGGTCGGCGGTCTTGTGCGACAGCAGTCGAATCATCCGCAGGTCCTCGCGCATCTCCTTGCTCATGCAGCGGTAGAGCTGGGCACGCAGCACAGGCATCCGTTCGGAGAGCGTATCGAGCCGGTCGAAGGGAATCTCGCAGACGGTGGAGGTTTCCAGGGCGATCACCGAGCCGGCGTAAGCGGCCTCGTCGATGCCATCGAGCCCCACCAGTTCACTGGGCAGATAGAAATGGGTCAACTGCTCCTCGCCGCCACCCTCGGCGGTGAGTTGCTTGAGACTTCCGGATCGCACGGCATAAACGCCGGTGAACGGGCTACCCTGCCGAAACAGCAACTCGCCCTTCCTCAAGGGAGGACGGCGACGAATGATGGTGTCGAATTGATCCAGGTCCTCGAGCCCGAGAGCCAGGGGAAGGCACAGCGAGCGATGACCACAGCTCTGGCAGCGGCTCTCCTCGAGAGGAGAGCATTGCCCGGGGGCCATGGCCATCGACGCCTTGCCGCTTTTATCACTATCGTCGCGAGACATGGCCTGTTCCAAACTGATACGCCATACATGACGCCCGACCGCAAACAGCATCGATGCTCTGCACCGCCATGCAGAGGCACTGTCGGGAGGAATTCACTGCGGCATTGGCCCACGCTACCGTCGACAAGAAAGAGGCATCTATAACATTTGTTAAGAAAGAGGCGATTCAACACCCATGGGCCCGACCATTGTCTGCGGCAGAGCCAGCCTCGAGGGCCTAGCGGGAGTCCCCCCGCAGCGCTTCCAGCCGCTCCAGGAGACCGTCCATGCGGTCGCTGAGATAGCCGTCTTCAAACTCCGCCTCGTCGTAAAGACGCTGCGTATCGGGAATGGCGACGTAGTCGCGATGCTTCTTCATGACGCCATCCCGCTCCAGCGCCATCAGGATACGATTGATGTGCACCGATGACTGGCCCAGTATCTGGCCCAACAGCTGCTGTGAGATGGGGAACGGCATGCTCTCCGGGGCCACCCCGCGGACCTTGCGCAGCCGCAGGAAGGTCTCGAGCACGAAGTGACAGACCTGGATCCGGGCCGAGCGGTGAAGCGTCACCATCATGCGCTCGGTGAGCAGTGCTTCCTGACGCGAAATGGCGGCGAACAGCGCGATCGCCAGGGGGGGAGACGCCATCACGAGATCGACGATCTCATGATGGGGAAAACCACAGACGATACCGGACGTGATCAGTCTGGCTTCGCTGACGTGGCGAGGCAGGGTGAATTCTCGCAGCCCGAGGATATCGCCAGGCAGCAGCAGCTCGATGATCTGCCGCTCGCCGTCGCGAGTGTCGCGAAAGGTACACGCCCAGCCATCCTGGAGAATGAACAGGTCCTGCACCGGATCGCCAGACGTCCATAAACGCTCGCCCCTGACCGCCCGGTACGGGTGACGTTCGAGGCCTTCCAATAGCCGCCTCTCGCTCGATTCCAGCTCGATATAGCGACCCATCGAAGCCCCGAGGCCGTTGACGGTTCCCATGTCGCCACCTCGATCGTTTCTCCCGTCATTTCGAGTGAGCGGAACGGCTTTTCCAGCCGGACCATGGAAGGCTGCTTGCCTCATGATTCAGGTTAGACCCTCGGCCGGGCATGCCGACAAGGGCAAAGATTTGCTACCTGCCACGGCGTGAACAGCGCTGCGCCTCACCGCCCCCTGTCGACGCTCTTTTCCCGGCCGTCCATGACGCCTCGTCTGCGCCCCGCACGCAGGCAGGCGGGGAATCAGCCGACGTCGAGCACGCCTCCCTGTCGCAGCGATGCCCAGCGCATGAGAAACCTCACCGCCAAGCATGAAATCGCCCGACGGGGCGCAGGCAGGCAGACAAACTTGACCGGCGTCATGGTCGCTCGTCATGCCCTTTCCTACCTTTGCCTCTCATGTCACCGTGCCGCATTCATGGAGGCCGCTGCAATGTCCCATCCCGCTCCCACGGCTTTGCTACCCCAGGAGCTGCTGGCCCTGGCCATCGATCACGAGCGCCAGGAGTTGCAACGCTACCGCAAGCTGGCCTTTCGCTTCCTGACGTTCGGCCGGGGAATCAGCTCCCTGATGGCGACTCTCGGCATCGAGTGCGAAGCGCGACTGGCCGAATTGCAGCAAACGGCACGAGAGATCGCCCCGTCACCGATGCCTGACCCGCCTGCTGCCGACACCACGGCGATAGCGGACGACGGGCTGATCGCGGATCGCTGGCAGGCGCTTCGCACCCTGAAACGCGCCATGATCCGCGCCGAGCATGCGGCGCGCGTCTTCATGCATTGTCAGGAGAGCAACCTCTCCCCTGCCCTGCAATCACTGCTGCAAGGCATGGCGATACAGAAACGGGCGGAATGTCACATCCTGCAGGAGCTGATTGCCGCACACGATGTGGAGATCGCACCCGACACCCCGCTCGCCTCGCATTCCTGGCCGAGAGGCTGGCTGGCAGGTGCCAGGCACCTGAGGGGAATGTCCGCCGACTGACGCGCCGGCTGGCCGTATCGCTCGCCGTGACGCCCCGCTTCCCGTCATGGGCAGCACCGGGATGCCGGAATGCCTCCGGCCTGGCCCACTCGGGCCGAAGGCCGTACAATCTCGACGACCCCGCGAAGGAACGGCGGCCGCCGTGACGACGGCTCTGCCACTTTCCTGCGCCGGGATCGATCACGCCGGGAGAAGCGCCCCTCCCCGCTCCACTCGTGCCTCGCTGCGGCGAGCCCAGCCGTCATTCTGCGCGCCATGGCCTTGTTCCTGACCGTTTTTCTCGTTTGCCTGCTGATCATCGGTGGCATGGTCGCCATCCTGATGACCGCCAGGACCCCGCGCTACCGCACCGAACCGGAGCACCTCCTGGCGCTGTTCGATCAGGCGCTGGAGAGCCGCGTCAACGAGAATGAGTGGAACGCCGTTATCGGCTACCCGATTCGACACGACGAATATCTGGAAGGGGTGCGTCGCCGCGCCCATCGATTGATGGACGACCACGGCCGCCACGGCCGGGTAGCGCGAGGCAAGCCCCTGCTGGACAGCGAAGGCCAGGCCGAGCTGGCCGCCCTGCGCGATCACCTCGCCGCCCGCACCGCATTACGCCACGACCGCCGCCAGGAATGAGTCACGGCGCGGGATCCGGTACACTGGCGACACGCCGTGAAGCCACGCCGGAGGCCAACGATGACCAGCGCCATCCGCCAGACCCCGCTCGACACCGCCATCCATCACCACGCTCACGATTTTCACCAGATCGTGATCGGGCTCGATGGCCAGGCAGAGTTCGAGATCGAAGGGCTCGGCGGCTCCATTTCGGCGCTCTCGGGATGCATCGTGCCGGCCAACCATCTGCACTACTATGCCGGGACCGGTGACAACCGCCAGCTGATCCTCGACCTGCCCCAGGACGCCCTGTCGCTGACCGGCCATCATCATGAGCTGGCCCGCCTGTTCGATGCTCCTCGCTTCTTCGACCTGGACGATCCACTGGCGCGGTTCCTCGACTTCGTGCTTCACGAGCTTCATCAACTGGCCGGCCAGGGCGCGTTGACCACCCTGCATCAGGAGCGCCTGGCCACCACGCTGCTGGGCTCGCTGCACGCTCGCCTGGCCAGCGACGCCTCGTCCACCGGGCGCCCACTCGACCTGACGGCCCTGGATCGCTTCATCGACCGCCACCTGGCCGGGAGCTTGCGGGTCGCCGACCTGGCGGCCGAGGCCTGTCTCAGCGAGGCACACTTCACCGTGCGCTTCCGCGCCCAGACCGGCCTCTCGCCGTGGCGCTACGTGATGCGCCGGCGCCTCCAGGCGGCCAATCGACTGATCCGCGAAAGTCATCTGCCGCTCTCCGAGATCGCCGCGCTCACCGGATTCACCAACCAGAGCGCCCTGTCACGCGCCTTTCGTCGCGATTACGGTCATCCCCCCAGCCAGCTTCGCCAGACGGCATCGCGACGCCTCGGCAGCGGCCTGCCAACATCATAGAAGCCTGTCGACTCCGACCGCTTCCGGGGCCAAAGGAAGCGAATGTCGCGACGCCCTCATCGTTGCAATGAAGCGAAACACTGGCCATTTCGCCCCTCGAATCGCATGACATTTTCCGCAAGGCCAGATGTTGTCTTGAACGGGGTGCCACGCTTATAGGCCATAGACCTAAGTCGTAGAAAGTTCCGTTTCTCGACCCAATATCCGCGAATTCGTCAAATCCCCCAACGGAATCGACAAGCAGAGCCTCAACGGGCGCCCTACCCTTTCAGGATACCGTGCATTCGCCGACGTCCCCTGACTCGGCGGCGGGAACTCTACCCTGTACGACGGGTTGCTTTCGGGGAAATACATGCTCAACGCCAACAACATGCTGGAGGACGCCACCTGGCGTCAGGATCTCGACACGCTCTTCACGCGCATCAGCGAACACTATTCGGTCGACGAGAACGCCTACGTCGCAGAACTCATCGCCGCACTCGGCGCGAACCGTCAGGACTTCGCCCGCACCGCCGACAAGACCGCCGAGCTGGTACGCGAGATCCGCGAGATGGATACCGCGGTAGACACCATCGACGAACTGCTCCAGCAGTACAGCCTGGACACCCATGAAGGCCTGATGCTGATGTGCCTGGCCGAGGCCATGCTGCGCATTCCCGACAAGGCGACCGCCGATGCCCTGATCGAGGACAAGCTCGGCCCGGCCGACTGGAAGTCGCACCTCGGCAAGAGCGAATCCTGGATGGTCAACGCCTCCACCTGGGGCCTGCTGATGACCGGCCGCGTGGTGACCCTGGACAAGCCTCAGGAAGGCCGGCCGTCCGGCTTCATCAACAAGATGGTCAACCGCATGGGCGAGCCGGTGATCCGCCGCGCCATGGTCGAGGCCATGAAGGTCATGGGCAAGCAGTTCGTGCTCGGCCGCGACATCGACGAGGCCCTCAAGCGCTCCAAGCCGCTGTTCGAGAAGGGCTACACCTACTCCTACGACATGCTCGGCGAAGCCGCTCGCACGCGCCGCGATGCACGCCGCTACTTCGAGGACTACGCCCAGGCCATCGAGCGGGTCGGCAAGACCAGCCGCTCGCTGTCCAGCCGCACCCCCACCCCCTCGATCTCCATCAAGCTCTCGGCGCTGCACCCGCGCTACGAGTTCGGACGCCGCGAGCAGGTACTGCGCGAACTGGTCGCCAGCGTGCGCGAACTGGCCGCCATGGCCCGCGAGCGAAGCGTCGCGGTGACCATCGATGCCGAGGAAGTCGACCGCCTGGAGCTGTCGCTGGAGGTATTCCGCGCCGTCTACGAGAGCGACACCTGCCGCGGCTGGGGACAGTTCGGGCTGGTCGTCCAGGCCTACTCCAAGCGCGCCCTGCCGGTGCTGCACTACCTCAATCGTCTGGCCGAATACCAGGGCGACGAGATTCCGCTGCGACTGGTCAAGGGCGCCTATTGGGATACCGAGATCAAGGAATCCCAGCAGTTGGGCGTGGATGGCTACCCGGTCTACACCCGCAAGGCGTCCACCGACGTAGCCTACCTGATGTGCGCTCGCTTCCTGCTGTCCGACGCCACCCGCGGCCGGATCTTCCCGCAGTTCGCGACCCACAACGCCCACACCATCACCAGCATCCTGGAGCAGGCCAACGAGGCCGACCGGGCCTTCGAGTTCCAGCGCCTGCACGGCATGGGCGAGGCGCTCTATGATGCGGCGCTCAAGCGCGCCCCGCAGGGCACCTACTGCCGTATCTATGCCCCCACGGGCGCCCACAAGGACCTGCTGCCCTACCTGGTGCGCCGACTGCTCGAGAATGGCGCCAACTCGTCGTTCGTCCACCAGTTGGTCGACCCCAAGGTCCCGGTGGAGTCACTGTGCGTCCATCCTGCGGAAACCCTGCGCCAGTACGACACCCTGGCCAACCAGCGCATCCCCCTGCCCCAGGACATCTACGGGCCTAACCGTCGCAACTCCAGGGGCGTGAACCTGAACATCCGCAGCCAGTACCAGCCGCTGATGGATGCCATGGCCAAGCACATGGACACTCGCTACGATGCGCGTCCGCTGCTGGCCTTCGATGTGGCCACCGACCCGGCCCTGATGCACGAGGTCACCAGCCCCTATGACCGCCGTCAGGTCGTCGGCAGCGTGCTGTGGACCAGCAAGGAACAGGCGCAGAAGGCGCTGGACGCCGCCTGGGCGGCCTTCCCTCGCTGGGAGGCGACGCCGGTGTCCGAGCGTGCCGCCATCCTGCGCCGCTTCGCCGACCTGATGGAGACGCACCTGGCCGAGCTGATGGCGCTGTGCTCCCGGGAAGGCGGCAAGCTGCTCACCGACGGCGTCGACGAGATTCGCGAGGCGGTGGATTTCTGCCGCTACTATGCCAGCCGCGCCGAAGAACTGTTCGCCGAGCCGACCCGCCTGCCGGGTCCCACCGGCGAGACCAACGACCTGATGATGGGCGGCAAGGGCGTATTTGCCGCCATCAGCCCCTGGAACTTCCCGGTGGCGATCTTTTGCGGCCAGGTGGTGGCGACCGCGGTGGCCGGCAACACCGTGCTGGCCAAGCCCGCCGAACAGACCTCGATCGTCGCCCATCGAGTGGTCGAGCTGCTGCACGAGGCGGGCATGCCACGCGACGTTGTCCAGCTGCTGCCCGGCGACGGTCCCACCGTAGGCAGCGTGCTGACCAGCGATCCGCGCGTCACCGGCGTGGTGTTCACCGGCGGCACCGACACCGCCCAGGTCATCAACCGCGCCCTGGCCAGCCGCGAGAACGCCGCGCTGCCGACCCTGGTGGCCGAGACCGGCGGCATGAACGCCATGATCGTCGACTCCACCGCCCTGCCCGAGCAGGTGGTGGCCGACGTCATCCACTCGGCCTTCCAGAGCGCCGGCCAGCGCTGCTCGGCGCTGCGCGTGCTCTATCTCCAGGACGACGTGGCCGATCGGGTCATCGAGATCCTCGAGGGCGCCATGGCCGAGCTGCACGTCGGCGATCCCCGCGACCTGGGCACCGACGTGGGTCCGGTGATCGACGAAGACGCGCGGCGCGGCCTGCAGGCGCACATCGAGCGGCTCAAGGGCGAAGGACGGCTGCTGGCCGAGACGACGCTCGACCCGGCGCACACCGCCGAGGGCACCTTCATCGCACCCACCGCCTTCCAGATCGATGGCATCGAGGCCCTGGAACGCGAGCAGTTCGGCCCGGTACTGCACATCGTGCGCTACCAGGCGCGGGATCTCGACCGGGTGATCGAGTCGATCAACGGTCGCGGCTATGGCCTGACCTTCGGCGTTCACAGCCGCAACGAGTCATTTGCCGATGAAATAGCGAAGAAAATGCGTGTTGGTAACGTCTATATCAATCGCAATATCATCGGAGCCGTCGTGGGGGTTCAGCCGTTCGGCGGGCAGGGCCTCTCCGGTACAGGCCCCAAGGCAGGCGGTCCTCACTACCTGCTGCGGTTTGCCACGGAAAAGACAGTGACGGTCAATACCGCCGCGCTTGGCGGTAACGCGTCACTGCTTGCGCTGGGAGACGAGTGATCCACACTCGTCATCAACGACAACAAACTGAAGGAAGCTCCCCATGGTCGAAAACCACGCCAATATGGGCTTGACGTGCACACGCTCCCGGATCGCGATGCCAGCCACAGGCGCTATGGACGGCATGCGTACCAACAACCCGCCGGCTATGCGGCCGGCCGAATAAAAAGGAGACGTTCTCATGGCTATTGGTGTCTGGATCAGCCTTTTCGCTTACTTTGCGCTCATGATCGCCATCGGCTTTTATGCCATGCGCAAATCCACGTCCACGTCAGAAGCTTACATGCTGGGTGGCCGATCTCTCAGTCCGAAAGTGGCGGCCCTTTCGGCCGGCGCGTCGGACATGAGCGGCTGGTTGCTGCTGGGCTTGCCCGGGGCAATGTTCGTCTCCGGCCTCGGCTCGGCCTGGATCGGTATCGGCCTGCTCGTGGGGGCGTTCTTCAACTGGACGCTGGTCGCCCCGCGCCTGCGTGAACAGACGGTTCACTACGGCAATGCGATCACCATTCCGGAATTCCTGGCCAACCGGTTCCCGACTCGGGCCATGTCGCTGAGAACGGTATCCGCGATCGTCATCGTGGTCTTCTTCGCCGTGTACACGGCCTCGGGCCTGGTGGCGGGCGGCAAGCTGTTCGAAAGCGCCTTTGCCGGCGTGATCAACATCGGCGGCCTCAGCGACTACGCGACGGGCGTCATCATCACGCTGGCCGTGGTACTGGCCTACACGGTGGTCGGCGGTTTCCTCGCCGTGAGCATGACGGACTTCGTGCAAGGCTGCATCATGATGCTGGCGCTGGTGATCATGCCGGCGGTGGTGCTCTTCGGCGAAGGCGGCGGCGGTTTCTCCCAGGCGTCTCAGACCCTGAACGAGGTCGATCCCACGCTGCTGTCGTGGACGGAGGGGCTGACCTTCATCGGCTGGCTGTCGGCGGTGACCTGGGGGCTGGGCTACTTCGGCCAGCCGCACATCATCGTGCGCTTCATGGCCATCCGCACGCTCAAGGACGTGCCCATTGCCCGCAATATCGGCATGAGCTGGATGCTGATCTCCCTGATCGGCGCCATCTCGCTGGGGATCTTCGGCCGGGCCTATGCGATCCGCAACGGCATGGATGTCGAGGATCCGGAAACGATCTTCATCATCCTGGCAGACCTGCTGTTCCATCCGCTGATCACCGGTTTCCTCTACGCGGCACTGCTGGCAGCGATCATGAGCACCATTTCCAGCCAGCTGCTGGTGTCGTCGTCATCGCTGACCGAGGACTTCTATCGCCTGTTCCTGCGCAAGGAGGCAACGGACAAGGAGACCGTCGCCGTAGGCCGGCTGAGCGTCGTGCTGGTGGGCCTGGTCGCGGCCTTCATCGCGTCTGATCCGAACTCTCAGGTCCTGGGACTGGTCAGCAACGCCTGGGCAGGCTTCGGTGCCGCCTTCGGTCCGCTGATCATCCTGTCGCTGATGTGGTCGCGCACCAACGGCGCCGGCGCCATTGCCGGCATGATCGTGGGTGCCGTCACCGTGATGGTATGGATCTCGCTGGGCTGGAACGGCTCGTTCCTGGGCGGCCCCGGCGTGTACGAGATCATTCCCGGCTTCATCGCGTCCTTCATTGCCATTATGGTGGTGAGCAGCGTAACGGCCGATGCCGGCGAATATCGGGCCATCGAGCGCTGAAACACGCGAAGCGCACTCAAGCACGTGAAAGGGCTCCTGCGGGAGCCCTTTCGACGTTTTGCCCCTGGCAAGGAGTGGCGGCCGTCGATATGCCCCGGAAGCCCTTGCCTACGAGATCATCCCAGCCAACTACGCCCCACCAGCAACAGCGCGAAGAGCGGCAACGAGGCCCGGCTCCAGGCCGTTCCGGTTAGCCGCCAGAGGCCACGCTCGCCGGCTTCCAGGGCCAGGGGCCTCAAGAAGGCGCAGCCCAGCGCCCAGCCCCCCAGCACGACCATCGGCCACCGCCACGGCCAGGACACCTCCTGCACGAGCCCCGGATGCCACAGCAGCCAGGCCGCCATCCCTGCTGCCAGCAGCAATGCCGCCAGCGGCCGATCGCCCTGGCCGGAACGCGTCCTCGCCAGGAAAGTCCCGATCATCATGGTCGCCCCCACAGGCTGTCTTTCCCTCCAGTGAAGCCGAAAATCCTCGCCTCGGCGAGCCATGTGCAGGAAATGTGAAAACCTGTACAGCATCTTTCTTAATGAAAGTCATGTGAGCAGGGACTTCGATTCACAAAGCGCATCTATCGCTATCACGGCCATAGCAAAATTTTACAAGACATTTAGAAACAGTGTTTTTATACTCACTATCACCACATGCGAAGGCGTCGAACGACTCGACGCCGGCATCCTGGACGACAGAGGGAGACTTCCCATGAACATGACCCGTCTACTCACCGCCACCGTCTTCACCGCGGCCGGCCTCGTCGCCACCCAATCGGCCCTGGCCTACCAGGCCGGCGACTTCTACGTGCGAGGCGGCATCGCCAAGTCAGAGGTCAAGGACGACAATGGTCGCGTGGCCGGGGGTGACCTGGACGTTTCCGACGAGCGCGGATTCACCTACGGTCTCGGCTACCAGTTCCACGACAAGCTGGGCGTAGAACTCAACGGTTCACAGGACGTCGAGCACGACCTGGCCCTGAACGGTGCGGACATCGGCTCGATCGACCGTCGTCCGGTCAACCTGATGCTCAACTACTACCCGCTGGGCGGTACCGGCTCACGCGTTCAGCCCTATGCCGGCGCGGGGCTCAACTACACCTCGTTCAACGACGAGACGCTCTCTGGCCTCGATGTCGATGACAGCTACGGCGCAGCCGCACAGGTCGGCGTGGATATGGCCCTGACCGATCACCTGCTGATCGGGGCCTTCGCCAACTACGCCAACGTGGACGCCGACGTCAAGCTGAACGGCAACGATGTGGGCAACGCCGAGATCGACCCGGTCACCGTGGGTGGCGGCCTGACCTACCGCTTCTGATTCCTGCCGCCCCGACACGCAAGAGGCCCGCCATATGGCGGGCCTCTTGCGTCGTGGCCTCGTCACGAGGCTAGCGCGGCGAGTGGCGCGACAGCCCCAGGGCTTTCAGGGTGGCATCGTCGAGACCGTGAACGGCATCCGTCCTGGCCAGGCGGGCATGGTACTCGGGGCTCAGGAAGGCCTCGCCGGCCAGCAGGTGCTCGAGATACTCTCGAGCCGGCTTGAGCGCCTCACCGGTGGCTCCCGGGGCGGCGATGTAGACCCAGGCCTCGATGGCCTCCTGGCCGGTGTGGATGGGCAGGCGATGGCGATCGTAGTCGTGGGGATAGCCCTCGAAGGGGTCCATGCATTCGATCTGCTCGGGGGCGATGAGCTCGAACAGCGCGCCCTCGACGCGCTGACCGGGTGCGGCCACCACGTTGGCATGGCTGATGCCGGCGATGCGAGAGGCCTTGTCGAAGCGCAGCGCATGATCGTGCAACACCCCGGGCAGGACACGCCGGGTCGTCCCGATTCGCGCCTCGACGCGGGCCGGATTCATGTTGCTGCCGTAGGCGAAATAGTAAGGCATACCCACCTCGGATGAAGAATGGCCGACGCGACGGACGCCGTCGTTTGACGGTCCGGTCTCAGTTCTCGGTGACCAGCTGATCGATCCGCTCCACCGCCTTGCACATCAGCACTCGCTCGCTGGTCTTGGCGCCTTCCTGGATCAGGTAGGCATCCACCGCGGGCGCCACGTCACAGCTGGCCGGCATCGGCGCACGGGCCTCCACCAGCGTCTCGAGCCGGGCAATGAACACGAAGCGAAGCCACTGGGGCAACGCCATGGTGTCGATGCAGAACGGCTGGGCGCTATCGAAGGCCTCCGGCGCGGGCCGCTCCATGCGCCACATGTCGGCCGCCTTCATGGTGGACTCGAGTTCGCGCAGTGCCTGCTCGAGTTCGTCGTGAACGGTCATGGAAACATCCCTTGGCTGTGGCTGTGTCCCCATTATCCCGCGCGGCCCTCGCCCGGGCCACCCCCGGTCAGGAAGACGGCGCAGCCGCCAGCACCTTGCGCAGGAAATCTCGGGTGCGCGGATCCTCGGGGGCATTGAACAATCTCGAGGGTGGCCCCTGCTCGACGATACGCCCGCCCTCCATGAAGATCACGCGATCGGCCACGTCCCGGGCAAAGCCCATCTCGTGGGTGACCACCAGCATGGTCTGCCGCTCGGCGGCGAGCTGCTTCATCAGCGCCAGCACTTCCTCGACCCACTCCGGATCCAGCGACGAAGTGGGCTCGTCGAACAGGATCACCTCGGCCTGGGCGGCCATGGCCCGGCCGATACCGACCCGCTGCTGCTGCCCACCGGACAGCGAGGCCGGATAGGCATCGGCCTTGTCGGCCAGGCCGATGCGCTCGAGGATCTCCCGGGCGCGAGCATGGGCGCGGGCCTTGGGCCAGCGATTGACCACGATCAACCCCTCGGCGATGTTCTCGAGCGCCGTCTTGTTGGCGAACAGCGCATAGTTCTGGAACACGAAGGCCGTGCGACGCCGCGCAGCCAGGATATCGGCGCGACTGGCCCGGGTGACGTCGACGTCCAGGTCACCGAGCGTCAGCCGGCCGGCGTCGGGCCGCTCCAGGAAGTTGAGGCAGCGCAGCAGGGTCGACTTGCCGGTGCCGGAGGGACCGATCACCACGATGATCTCGCCCCGGTCGATCTCGAGATCGATGCCGTCGAGCACGGTGGCATCGCCGAAGCGCTTGACGAGATTGGCTACCTTGATCATCTGCGATACGCCTCGTTGAGCCGCCACTCCAGGCGCCGCTGGCACCAGGCCAGCAGCTCGACGATCCCCCAGTAGATCACCGCCACGGTAATGAAGGCCTCGAAGTAGAGGAAACTGCCGGCGGCCTCCTTCTGGGTCGCTCCCATCAGCTCGGTGACCCCGAGGGTGAACGCCAGGGAAGTGGCCTTGATCATGTCGATGAAGTAGTTCATCAGCGTCGGCACCGCCACTCGGGTGGCCTGTGGCAGCACGATGCGCCGCATCAGCTGGGCGTTGGTCATGCCGATCGACAGTGCCGCCTCGGTCTGGCTGCGGTCGACGCCAACGATGGCGGCACGGATCGACTCCGCCATGTAGGCGGAGAAGTGCAGGGTCAAGCCCATGATGGTGGCGGTGATGCCGTTGATCTGGGTCAGGAAGGACAGTACCTGGGGCAGGCCGTAGTAGAACAGGAACAGCTGCACCAGCAACGGCGTACCGCGGAAGAAGGAAATGAACAGCAGGGTGATGCCGTTCAGACCCGGAATCCTCAGCACCCGGATCACCGCCAGGCCGCAGGCCAGTGCCAGGGCCAGCACCATTCCCGCCATCGCCATGCCCAGGGTAAGCGGCAGGTAGCTCAGCAGGATGGGCACCAGCCCCAGCATGTAGTCGAAATCGAGCACGCTCATATCGGGCGCCTGCGCTCCTCAGGGCCGGGTGATGTCGGTGCCGAACCAGTGCTCGGAGATCTCGGCCAGGGTGCCATCCTCGCGCAGCGTCGAGAGTGCTGCATCGACCTGGTCGCGCAGGGCACGATCCCGCTCGGTGTCGCGGAACGGCAGGGCGTTGCGAATCTCGGAGAACGGCTGCCCGGCCAGTGCCAACGGAAGCGGCTTCTCCTTGATCACCTGGCTGGCGCTGACGCGGTCCATGACGAAGGCATCGACGCGACCGAGCGCCGTATCCTGCTCGATGTTGCTCTCATAGGTACGAATGTCGATCTCGTCGGCATAGGGCAGTTCGCGCAACAGCTGCTCGTAGTTGGAACCGAGGTTGACCGCCACGGTCTTGCCGCGCAGGTCCTCGACCCCGCCGATCGCTTCGTTGCCCTTCTTGACCACCACTTGGGCCCCGTCATAGACGTAAGGCTGCGTGAAGGCATACTTCGCTTCGCGCTCCTCGGTGATGGTGATCTGGTTGGCGATGGTATCGATGCGGCCGGACTCCAGCATGCCGAACAGGCCAGAAAAGTTGGCGGTGACGAATTCCACCTCGGTGCCCATCTCTTCGGCCACCGCCTCCATCACATCGACCTCGAAGCCCTTGAGGGTATCCTGCTCGACGAAGGTGAAGGGAAAGTAGCCGCCGGACATGCCGACCTTGAGCGTATCTTCCTCGGCGGCGGCACCGCCGGCGAAAGCGATGGCACCGGCGGACACCAGCGCCATGGCAAAGGAGCGAAGCATGACGACCTCCTGCTTTAACAGAGTTTTATGGAATAAAAACCCACTGCCTATATTCCACTTCGGCTTTTACCATAGAGAAAATTCCAGGCGATGGCCAATAGTGGACAATTATGCCTGCCATAGGCGGAGTCCGCAGGTGATTCATTCACAACAACGCTGAACGTCCCTGTGGATAACCACTGGAAAGCTGCCGCCAGCCCCGTCCCTCAGGGCCTGTCGGACAATCGATCAGGAATTGATCAATGCCATCCTCCGTATCACATCCCGCGGGCTGACAGGAGAGGGGCGCCGCGGTAGAGTGCACGGTCCGAGACGGGGAGACAGCATGCAGCCGATCGACAGCCTTCACGACTTCTTTACCCGCACCGGGGCCGAGGTAACGCTCTACCATCTGGGGCGTCGCGTCGAGCCCTGTGCGCTCGCCAGCCTGGCGGCCCTGGAGCACGACGGCCAGCCCTGGCCGCAACCCTGGCAGGGCAAGGCCCGGTTGGCGATGGTGTTCCGTCTCGGCGAACTCGCCGACCCGCTGATCTGGTTCCTGGATCTGCCGCTGGACGAACAGGGACGACTGGACCCGGCCCCTCGTGACGCCTTCCTGCAGCGCCTGCTCGAGACCCTGGGGCGCAACGTCCAGGGGCTTGGGCGCGAGGACGGCGAGACGATCGACAACCTGATGAAGGACAACCCCCTGGCCTTCACCCCTGCCCTGCCCTTCCAGGCCGTGCTGCACGCCCGCGCCAGCCACGACCTGGGCCATCCAGCCAGCCAGCACCTGGAGCCGGCAGAGGCCTATCTGGAGGGGCAGCAGGACCTGGACTGGCGGGCGCTGGGCCTGCAGGGCCTGGCCGACTTCGCGGTGCGCATGGACGCCGCCCAGGCCGAGCGGCTGGCGACTCGGCTGCCGGCCCTGCCCGGCGAGGTCCTCACTTCACTGTGCTACTGTCTGGAGCATGTGTCCGTGGGCACCTCACTGGGCGAGGCACTGCGCGCCCGGGGCGAGGCGGCCGCCGATGCCGGTGACGTCGAGGAATTCTGCGCCTGCGTGCGAGCCGTCTCGGGGGCCGGCGACGAACTGGTCGGCGCCTGGTATGACGATCTGCTCGCCGATTCGAAGGCCTGCGGCCCGGACTTGCTGGCCGCCATCGCCGGACGCGGCTGGCGCCATCTCGAAGACGGCGAGCGGCTGCCGCGTTACCTGACCCGGCTTGCCGAACTGCCGCGGACCGACTTCACCGCCGTGGCACGGGACCTGGCGTTGATCCCGCGCCTGCGCCTGCCGGTCCTGATGACACTGCGCGAGGCCGAGCCGGACTCGGCGATCGGCCGCCGCCTGGCCGGCCTGCCCCGCCAAGGACGCCACGAGGAGTGAGTCAATGAAGGAGCTGCCCTATCAGGCCAAGGCGGTGATCGGCCGCCGCGAGATGGTGACATTGCCGGAACTCGGCCTGACACTGTGCGCCAAGGCCGACACCGGTGCGCGCACCTCGGCGCTGCACGCCGAGGACATCGAGTCCTACGAGGAGGACGGCCACCTGTGGGTGAGTTTCACCACCCGCGGCGGCGGGCCGACCAGCCCGCCCCACGTGTTCCGGGTGCACCTCCACGATCGACGCCGAGTCACCAGTTCCAACGGCCAGGCCGAATGGCGCTATGTGATTCGCACGCCCATGCAACTCGGTGAACTGGAATTCCTGGTCGAGCTGACGCTCACCGACCGCCGCAACATGCGCCACCCCATGCTGCTCGGGCGGCGCGCCCTGCGTCGGCTGCTGGTGGCGCCCGGCGCCGGCTTCCTGCACGGCGAACCCTGATACTGGCCATTGGCAACGGAGGCCTCATGCATATCGCGCTGCTGTCTCGCAATCGCAAGCTCTATTCCACTCGCCGGCTGATCGAGGCCGCCGAGCAAAGGGGACACACCACGCGAGTGGTCGATACCCTGCGCTGCTACATGAGCATCGCCTCGCATCATCCCTCGATCCATTACAAGGGCGCGGAGCTCGAGCCGTTCGACGCCGTGATCCCCCGCATTGGCGCCTCGATCACCTTCTATGGCTGTGCCGTGCTGCGCCAGTTCGAGATGATGGGGACGCCAGTACTCAACGACAGCGTGGCCATCACCCGCTCGCGGGACAAGCTGCGTTCGCTGCAGTTGCTGTCGCGCAAGGGCATCGGCCTGCCTGTGACCGGCTTCGCCCACTCGCCGGACGACATTCCCGACCTGATCACCATGGTCCGAGGGGCCCCTCTGGTGATCAAGCTGCTCGAGGGCACCCAGGGCATCGGCGTCGTGCTGGCCGAGACCAACCAGGCCGCCGAGTCGGTGATCCAGGCCTTCATGGGCATGAAGGCCAACATCATGGTCCAGGAGTACATCAAGGAGGCCAAGGGCGCCGACATCCGCTGCCTGGTGATCGGCGACAAGGTCGTGGCCTCGATGAAGCGCCAGGCCGCCGAAGGCGAGTTTCGCTCCAACCTGCATCGTGGCGGCAGCGCCAGCGTGATCCGCATCACTCCGGAGGAACGCTCCACGGCGATCCGCGCCGCCAAGGCCATGGGCCTGAGGGTCGCCGGCGTCGACCTTCTGCGCTCCAACCATGGGCCCGTGATCATGGAGGTGAATTCCTCACCCGGCCTGCAGGGAATCGAGACCGCCACCGGCAAGGACATCGCCGGACTGATCATCGAACACCTGGAAAAGAGTTCAGTTCCCCGTCGCAAGGCGCCACCCAAGCCTAAAGGCTAAGCCGCATCGCACAATAAATTGGTCGTGGGGGGTGGCAAAAGGCCGGCGACACCCCCACAATCTGCGTCACCGGAGGAGGTGACCGCCCATGTTTCTCGATAATCGCCAGGTGGCGATGGACAGCGTCCTCGAGGCGCTGGCCGACAGCATCGACTATTTCCAGGATAACCATGAGCGCCTGAGGCCAAGCCTGCGTCAGGCCCTGCAGCCCTATTTCGAGACCCGCAAGTCATCGATGCGCCGGCTACAGGAGCTGGCCCGCAAGCACCTCGACCTTCTCCCCCGCGATGCCGATGTCGAGCGCGACGACTACATGTGGCTCTGGAGCCGCCTGAAGAGCTTCGTCGGCGACGACAGCCAGGTGCTGATCAATGAACTGCTGGAACAGGAGCGGGTGCTGATGCAGGCGCTATCGACCCTGTTCACCCACCCGCTGCCCGACCCCATCGAACCGGTCATCGAGGAGTGCTGGAAGCACTGTCGGTCGCTGATTCGTGAACTCTATCGTCAGCAGAAGAAGCATCAGAAGCGCTGAGCGCATCCTGAGGCACGACCTGCAGCGGCTCTTCGGGTCCCAGGAAATGGGGCTCGCGCCCCCAGACATAGAGATCCCCCAGGGTCGCCACCCGAGCGACCCATTCCCGCGCCCTCAGCCATAACACGCCTTCGGAGGGACGCTCCGGTGCCGCGCAGCCACGCGCCTCGAGGCCCAGCGCCTCGGCGATGAACAGCGCCCGCGGCAGATGCCAGGACTGGGTGATCAACAGCGCCCGATCCACCGCGAACACGTCCCGGGCCCGAGACAGGGTGTCGAAGGTGCTGAAGCCGGCGTAGTCCAGGGTCATGGCGGCGTCGGGCACCTCCCGCTTGCGCAGGTCCCGCCACATGGTCACCGGTTCGTTGTAGTAGCGGGTGCTGTTGTCACCGGAGAGCAGCAGGTGCATCACCCGCCCCTGCCGGTAAAGCCGCGCTGCCGCCTGCATGCGCCCCTCGAAGTGCGGGTTGCGCTCACCGCTGCGCGTCCAATGGGAAGTACCGAACACGATGCCGACCCGCTCCGGACCACATTGGCCAGGCTGCGCGTCGATCCGCTCTCGCGTCTCGGACAGCATCCACAGGTTGGCCCCCACGAACAGTAAAATCGCCAGGAGCGCGAGCGCCCCCAGCGACATCAGCAGTCCCCTGACACCTTTCCACAATAAGATGGGCATCCGCCTTTCCTGATTGGCTTACCATAGCGACGATTCATGCCGCGAGCGTCGAGTGGCCGGCCGTTGCCGGCGCCGCGTGGACCGATGAAGATGACGAAGATCCGAGGCTTCGACACCTCGGCGGCCGGAATGGCTTGGTTCGTTCCCGCAGAACCTACGCACTTCCTCATTCCCGATGGGGCGTCGAGCACCGCCATGAATCGCATTGTGGTGAAATGTTGCGGTTAAAACATGCCGAGCTCGAGCTTTGCTTCATCGCTCATCATCTCACGGCTCCAGGGCGGGTCGAAGACGATCTCGGTGTGCACCTGGCTGATCTGCGGGGCACCAAGAATCTTGTGGCGGGCATCGGCGGCGATGACGTCGCCCATGCCGCACCCCGGCGCGGTCAGCGTCATGCGGATGGTGACGATGCGCTCTCCGGTGATCAGCCGCTCGATGCGGCAGCCGTAGACCAGGCCGAGCTCGACGATATCGACCGGGATCTCGGGATCGAAGCAGGTGCGCAGCTGATCCCAGACGAATCGCTCGATCTGCTCCTCGGAGGCATCCTCGGGCAGGGTCGGCCGCGGCAGGGCCTCGAGCCCCAAGGCATCCAGGTTGCTGCCCTCGATCAGGTAGAGCCGTCCCTCATGCCCCACGCTGACCGAGTTGCCCTTGGCCTGCATCACGCTGATCTCGCTGTCCTCGTCAAGCGTCACCGTCTTGCCGAAGGGGATGGAGATGACCTCGACGTCACGCTGCAGGGGCAGGACCTGCCCCTTGCTCAACGCTGCCAATGGATCGGTATCGCTCATGTGTCTCCCTTTGGCTCAGCGCAGCATGCCCACGACCCGCTCCAGCCCGTCGACGAAGACGTCGACCTCCTCGGGGGTGTTGTAGGCGGCGAAGGAGGCACGACAGGTGGCATCCACTCCGAACGACGCCAGCAGCGGCTGGGCGCAGTGATGGCCGGTGCGGATCGCCACGCCGAGCTGGTCGATCAGCAGGCCGATGTCCTGGGCGTGCGCCCCCTCGACGACGAAGGACAGCACGCCGGCCTTGTCCGGCGCGGTGCCGATCAGGCGCAGCCCATCGATGCGTGACACGCTCTCGGTGGCATGCTGGAGCAGTCGCTGCTCCCAGGCGCCGATCAACGGCAGGCCGATCTCGCCGACCCACTGAAGCGCCCGCCCCAGGGCGATGACTTCGGCGATGGCCGGGGTACCGGCCTCGAACTTGTGGGGAATACCGGCAAAGGTGGTCGGCGCGTCGAAGGACACCGTGGCGATCATCTCGCCGCCGCCCTGCCAGGGCGGCATGGCCTCGAGCAGCTCGGCGCGACCGTAGAGCACGCCGACCCCGGTGGGCCCGTAGACCTTGTGACCGGAGAAGGCATAGAAGTCGACGTCGAGTTCACGCACGTCGACTTGCTGGTGGGGCGCGCCCTGGGCGCCGTCGACCAGGATCAGCGCACCGTGCTGGTGGGCCACCTTCGCCATGTCGGCCACCGGATTGACGGTGCCAAGGGCATTGGAGACGTGGTTGACCGCCACCAGCCGGGTGCGCTCGGAGATCAGGTCGCGGTAGGCCGCCTGGTCGAGCACGCCACGCTCGTCCACCGGGATCACCTTGAGGGTGAAACCCTTTTCGGCGGACAGCAGCTGCCAGGGCACGATGTTGGAATGGTGCTCGAGGCGCGAGATCAGCACCTCGTCGCCCTCGCCCAGGTTGGCGCGCCCCCAGCTGCCCGCCACCAGGTTGATGGCCTCGGTGGTACCGCGAGTGAAGACGATCTCACGGGTCTCGGCGGCGCCCAGGAAAGCGCGCACCGTCTCGCGAGTGCCCTCGTAGGCCGCAGTCGCCTCGTCGGCCAGGGTGTGCAGGCCGCGATGAATGTTGGCGTTGTAGCGCTCGTAGTAGTCCTCGAAGACCTCGATCACCTGGCTCGGGGTCTGGCTGGTCGCCGCGTTGTCGAGATAGACCAGCGGCTTGCCATGAACCTCCCGATCGAGGATCGGGAAGTCGCGGCGGACCCGGGCTACGTCCAGCAGCAGATCGCTGAAGTCGACCATGGATCAGTCCTCGCTGAAGGCGGCGGCGGTCTCCACCAGCCCCGCCAGGTTGAAGCGTTCCGGCAGCTTGCCGGCCACGGTCAGCTCGACCCGCTCGGCCACGGCGTCGAGATCGACCAGCTCCATCACCTCACCGGCGAAGGCCAGGGTCAGCAGCCCGCGGGCGGTCTGCTCGTCGATGCCGCGGGCACGAAGCGCATAGACCGCTTCCGCGTCGAGCTGGCCGGTGGTGGCCCCGTGGGCGCACTTGACGTCGTCAGCGTAGATCTCGAGTTCGGGCTTGGTGTCGACTTCGGCGCGGTCGGAGAGCAGCAGGTTGGCGTTGCTCTGCTCGGACTCGATCTTCTGGCTGTCGCGCTTGACCACCACCCGGCCGTTGAACACGCCATGGGCCCGGTCGTCGAGGATGCCCTTGTAGTTCTCGCTGGAACGGGTGTGGGGTGCGTTGTGGTTGACCAGGGTGTGGTTATCCACGTGCTGGCGGCCCTGGCCGTAGAACAGGCCATGGAAGGTCGCCTCGGCGCCCTCGCCGTTGAGGTCGCTGACCAGGTCGTTGCGCACCAGGCCGCCGCCCAGGTTGAGGTTGAACGAGGTATAGCGGCTATCGCGGGCCTGCTCCACCTGGATGCTGGCCACATGGCGATCCTTGAGCGGCGCCTCCTGCAGCTTGTAGTGGGTCAGGATGGCGCCGCGATCGAGGATGATCTCCTCCACCAGGTTGGTGAAGTTGGCGGCGCCCTCCTCGCCTACGTGGTGCTCGATCAGGGTGGCCTGGCTGCGTCCGCCGGCCTCGACCAGGATGCGCGGATGACTCATCACCTCGCGCTCGCCGGCCCGGGACAGGAATTGCAGCACGATGGGCTTCTCCACCACCGTGCGAGGCGCCAGCCGGACCAGGGCCCCTTCCTCGAAGAAGGCGGTGTTGAGGGCGGCGAAGGGCGAGAACTCGACGCCGGTGAGACGACCCAGCGGGCCACCCACGGCCTCGTGGTTCTCCTCCAGAGCCTTCGACAGCGGCACGACCTGCACCCCCGCGGGCAGCTCGCCGAGGTCCGACAGCGCGGGAGCGAACACGCCGTCGACGAAGGTCAGCCGATGAGCCTCGATGGGCAGGGTCAGCGCCGCCGCCGCGGCCGGTGAAAATTCCGCGCTATCCGCCAGGGCGAAGTCGTTGGCGGCGATGTCGCGCACGTCGGTGTACTTCCATTCCTCGATACGCCGGTGCGGGAAGCCCAGCGCCTCGAAGCGGGCGGCGCCGGCCTGCCGCCGGGCGGCGATCCAGGTCGGCTCGGCGCCACGGGCGGCATTGCGCTCGGCCAGACGGTCGAGGAAGCGTTGCACGTCGTCATTCATGCCGCGGAGCCCTCCAGCAGCCAGTCGTAGCCGCGGTCCTCGAGTTCACGTGCCAGCTCGGCGTCGCCGCTCTTGACGATGCGGCCGTCGACCAGCACGTGCACCCGGTCGGGCACGATGTAGTCGAGCAGGCGCTGGTAGTGGGTCACCAGCAGGATGCCGCGATCCTCGGCACGCAGCGAGTTGACGCCCTCGGCGACCACCTTCATGGCGTCGATGTCGAGGCCGGAGTCGATCTCGTCGAGCATGGCCAGCTTCGGCTGGAGCACCAGCATCTGCAGGATCTCGTTACGCTTCTTCTCGCCGCCGGAGAAGCCCTCGTTGACGGCGCGCTGCAGGAAGCTGGCGTCCATCTTCATGAAGGCGATCTTCTCCTTGATCAGCTTCATGAACTCGGGCGCCGGGATCTCGCCCAACCCCTCGGCCTCGCGCTTGGCGTTGAGCGCGGCCTTGAGCAGGTAGATGTTCTTCACCCCGGGAATCTCGACCGGGTACTGGAAGCCCAGCAGCAGCCCGGCACGGGCGCGCTCCTCGATCTCCATCTCGAGCACGTCCTGCCCCTCGAAGGTGATCGTACCCTGGGTGACCTCATAGCCGTCCTTGCCGGCGATCACCGCCGACAGGGTCGACTTGCCGGCCCCGTTGGGGCCCATGATGGCGTGCACCTCGCCGGCGCCGATGGTCAGGTTGAGGCCCTTGAGGATCTCGGAACCCTCGACCGTGACGTGCAGATCCTTGACTTCGAGCATCTTGACTACCCTTGATTCGTGATGAGCCGCCGGCGCGACTCCTTGAATGTTTTGACCTTTTCGCGAATCCGGAGAAACACGAGAACGACACGCAGGATGAAAGGCTTAACCGACCGCCCCTTCGAGGGTGACGTTCAGCAGCGCCTCGGCCTCCACCGCGAACTCCATCGGCAGCTCCTGGAAGACGTCCTTGCAGAAGCCGTTGACGATCATGTTCACCGCGTCCTCCTCGGCGATGCCGCGGCTCTGGCAGTAGAACAGCTGGTCCTCGCCGATCTTGGAGGTGGTCGCCTCGTGTTCCACGGTAGCCGAGCTGTTGCGGATCTCCTGGTAGGGGAAGGTATGGGCCCCGCAGGTGTCGCCGATCAGCAGCGAGTCGCACTGGGTGTAGTTGCGGGCGTTGCGCGCGCGCGGCCCCACCTTGACCAGGCCCCGGTAGGACTGGTCGGAGCGGCCGGCGGAGATCCCCTTGGAGACGATCGTCGAGCGCGAGCCCTCGCCGATGTGGATCATCTTGGTGCCGGTATCGGCCTGCTGGCGACCGTTGGTCACCGCCACCGAGTAGAACTCGCCCACGCTGTCCTTGCCCCGCAGCATGCAGGACGGGTACTTCCAGGTGATGGCGGAGCCGGTCTCGACCTGGGTCCAGCTGATGTGGGAGCGGTCGCCGCGGCAGTCGCCGCGCTTGGTGACGAAGTTGTAGATGCCCCCCTTGCCATCCTCGTCGCCCGGATACCAGTTCTGCACCGTGGAGTACTTGATCGAGGCGTCTTCGAGTGCCACCAGCTCGACCACCGCGGCATGCAGCTGGTTCTCATCACGCTGGGGCGCGGTGCAGCCCTCCAGATAGGAGACCTGGGCACGGCTCTCGCAGACGATCAGGGTGCGCTCGAACTGGCCGGTGTTGGCGGCGTTGATGCGGAAGTAGGTGGACAGCTCCATGGGGCAGGTCACGCCTTCCGGCACGAACACGAAGGAACCGTCGGTGAACACCGCAGAGTTGAGTGCCGCGAAGTAGTTGTCGCCCTGGGGCACCACGCTGCCCAGGTACTGCTTGACCAGCTCCGGGTAGTCGCGGATCGCCTCGGAGATCGAGCAGAAGATCACGCCCGCCTCGTGCAGCTTGTCCTTGAAGGTGGTGGTCACCGAGACGGAATCGAAGACCGCGTCCACCGCGACCCCGGCCAGCGCCGCCCGCTCGTGAAGCGGGATGCCCAGCTTCTCGTAGGTCTCGAGCAGCTTGGGATCGACCTCATCAAGGCTCTGGGGCTTGTCCTCGTCGCGCTTGGGGGCGCTGTAGTAGGAGATCGCCTGATAGTCGATCGGCGGGTAGTCCAGGTGCGCCCAGGAGGGGGGCGTCATCTTCAGCCACTGGTGGTAGGCCTTCAGGCGCCACTCCAGCATCCACTCGGGCTCGCCTTTCTTCTTCGAGATGAAGGCGATGGTGTTCTCGTCCAGGCCCGGCGGTACCGTATCGCTCTCGATGTCGGTCACGAAGCCTTCCTTGTATTCGCGACGGACAAGCTGTTCCATTTCCTGACTTGCCATGATGTTGTCCCCTCCCGGGCTGGTTGGGTCGGCGAGCAGAGCTCGCCTCGGGTAAAGAATCCGCGGGTGATCAGGCCTCGGCGGCCAGACTCACGCTCTGAATGGGCAGCTGCACCGGCAGCTTGATCGGGGTGGTGTCGGCCAGGTGGGCCAGGGTCACGCTGTCGAGCAGGGCCCGCACCGCCAGCGATACCCGCTGCCAGTTGTCGGAGACGCCGCAGGTGGCCACCAGCTCGCAGTCGCCCTCGGCCTGACTGCACTCGGTCATCGCCACCGGCCCCTCGATGGCGGCGATGATGTCGCTGGCGGTGATATGCGACGCCGGCCGCGCCAGGGAATAGCCCCCCTGGGCACCGCGGCGAGACTCCAGCAGCCCCGCACGCACCAGCATCTTCAGCGTCTTGCTGACCGTCGGATGCGGCACCTGAACCGCCTCGGCGAGTTCCGCCGCCGCATGCGGCTGCTCGGGATGACGGGCGATCTGCGCCATCACCACCGCCGCGTAGTCGGTCAGTCTGGAAAGCTTCAGCAAGGCGAACCTCCCCGGAAACACCCCTGTTGATCGATTGCGGACCATTTTAGTCCTGTATGGCGCCGATGTGAACCCTCGACCAGGCGCTTTCCTGCCCGAGAGCGACACTTGGCGACACGTTCGATGCCATTACCATCAAAAACGACAATCGTTCTCATTCTAAAACACAATCACTTCACCCCATCGCCCGTCGCCCGTCGCCCGTCGCCCGAAGCCCGAAGCCCGAAGCCCGAAGCCCCAAGCCCCAAGCCCCAAGCCCCAAGCCCGAAGCCCGAAGCCCGAAGCCCGAAGCTGAACCCCATGCATCACGGCTCGCAATTCCCACCATTGCGTATCGTCATCCACGCAAAAACAACGCTTTGCTAAGCTACGACCCCATGACGAGCGCCTGCCTCACGCTCACGACATCATCGGTACTACGTCGTCAACGCCCGCCGACGGCTATGCTTCTTCGGCATGGAAACGATTAGGAGATAGGGACTTGGAGCTCTTTCAGTACGCCCTGGACAACCTCGACCTGCTGCTCTCGCGAACGCTCGAGCACATTGCCCTGGTCGGGGTGGCCGTAGGGATCGCCACCCTCACCGGCGTGCCCATCGGCATCGCCATCACCAAGAACGAGCGCCTGGCCAAGACCGTGCTTTACGTGGCCTCGATCATCGTCACGGTGCCGTCCATCGCGCTGTTCGGGATCATGATTCCGGTGCTGTCGCTGATCGGCCATGGCATCGGCTACCTGCCGGCGGTCATCGCCGTGCTGCTCTACTCTCAGCTGCCGATCATCCGCAACACCTACACCGCCATCAACAACGTGGACCCGGCCCTGCGCGAGGCGGCCCGCGGCATCGGCATGAGCCAGAACCAGCGCCTGCGCATGGTGGAAATCCCGCTGGCGGTGCCGGTAATCATGGCCGGGGTGCGCACCGCGGTAGTGCTCAACATCGGGGTGATGGCCATCGCCGCCTACATCGGCGCCGGCGGGCTCGGCACCTTCATCAGCCGCGGCATCTCGCAGTCCGATCCCCGCCAGCTGATCGTCGGTGCCGTGGCGGTCAGCCTGCTGGCGATCATCGTCGACTACGGCCTGCTGGCACTGCAGAAGCGCCTGACGCCCCTGGGCATGGAGCGCGCCGCCGAGACGGCCTGATGCCGCACCTCGCCGCCCCGCCTCACCAACAAGGACTCCGCTGAATGATTCGATTGGACAACCTGACCAAGGTCTTCGACACCCCCAAGGGGGCGGTCACCGCCGCCGACCACATCAACATGGACGTGCCCGCCGGCGAGATCTGCATCCTCCTGGGGCCCTCCGGCTGCGGCAAGACCACCACCCTGAAGATGATCAACCGCATCATCCGCCCCACTTCAGGCAAGGTGTTCATCAACGGCGAGGACACCACCGACCTGAACACTCAGGAACTGCGCCGCAACATCGGCTACGTGATTCAGCAGATCGGCCTGTTCCCCAACATGACCATCGAGGAAAACATCGTGGTGGTGCCCAAACTGCTGGGCTGGGACAAGGCCAAGTACAAGGCCCGCGCCCGGGAGCTGATGGACATGATCGCGCTGGACCCGGATGCCTTTCTCAAGCGCTACCCCAACGAGCTCTCCGGCGGCCAGCAGCAGCGCATCGGCGTGGCCCGGGCGCTGGCCGCCGACCCGCCGGTGATGCTGATGGACGAACCGTTCGGCGCCATCGATCCGATCAACCGCGCGGTGATCCAGGACGAGTTCCTCAAGATGCAGCAGGAGCTCAACAAGACCATCATGTTCGTCAGTCACGACATCGAC
This sequence comes from Halomonas organivorans, assembly GCF_014192055.1. Classification (GTDB taxonomy): domain Bacteria; phylum Pseudomonadota; class Gammaproteobacteria; order Pseudomonadales; family Halomonadaceae; genus Halomonas; species Halomonas organivorans. Next base: position 79,243 of record NZ_JACHXM010000018.1, read on the forward strand.
GAGGCGATCAAGATGGGCGACCGCGTCGCCATCTTTCGCGCCGGCCGTCTGGAGCAGTACTCCACGCCAGACGAGCTGCTGGCCAACCCCAAGGACGACTTCGTCGAGTCCTTTCTCGGCGAGGACCGGGCGCTGAAGCGCCTCAACCTGGTCAAGGTGCGTGACGTGGTCTCCGACGAGATCGGCACCGTGTCCCCCGGCGACACCCTGGAGACCGCCCTGGCACGAATCGACGACTTCGGCTACCAGAACGCCATCCTGGTGGTGAACGACCGTCGCCAGCCGGTGGGGCTGATCACCCGCTCCCAGGCGCGCACCACCAAGGGCTACTGCCGCGACCACTTCCAGAACGTGCCGGCCACGGTGTCGCTGGACGACGACCTGCGCAAGGTGGCCTCGCTGATGTTCTCCAACGACATCACCTGGCTGCCCTGCGTGGACGAGACCGGCCGCGTCTGCGGCCAGATCACCCAGCGCGCCATGACCCACCACCTGGGCTCGCGGTTCCGTCCCAAGGAGCAAGCACCCGCGACTGCCGACCCGGCCACCAAGGAGTAAGCCGATGCCGATCCAGAGCCTGAAGGGGGCCCTGCGCATTGCGCTGCTCATCGCCATCTTCTTCGTCGGCGTGTGGAGCCAGTCCAGCGGGGTCATCGACGACTTCATCTTCTACCTGCCCGATGTCCAGTTCCTGGCCGTCCAGCACCTGTGGCTGACCGCCATTTCAGGGGGCCTGGCCATTGTGGTGGCGATTCCCCTGGGGGTCGTGCTGTCGCGTCCCAGCATGGCCCGAGTCGCCGAATCGGCGATGCAGGTCCTCAACGTCGGCACCACCATTCCCACCCTGGCGGTGCTGGCGCTGTCGATGAGCTTCCTGGGCATCGGCACCGTGCCGGCGGTATTCGGGCTGTTCGTGGCCACCCTGCTGCCGATCACCCGCAACACCTATGCCGGCCTCAAGGGCGTCAACCCGGCGCTGATGGAAGCCGCCGCGGGAATCGGCATGTCGCCGACCCAGCGCCTGCTGCGCGTCGAGCTGCCCAATGCCCTCTACGTGATCTTCGCCGGCATCCGCACGGCGCTGACCATCAACGTGGGCACCGTGCCGCTGGCCTTCCTGATCGGTGCCGGCGGGCTCGGCGAACTGATCTTCACCGGCATCGACCTCTATGACCCGGTGATGATGCTGTCCGGCGCCATTCCCACTGCCCTGCTGGCGATCGTGGTCGATGCCGTGGTGGCGACCACCGCCTTTTTGGTAGTACCCCGCGGGGTCAACCCGTCGCGGGCCTGAACGGGCAACACCTGCGCATTTCCGGCCGCCTGTGGGCGGTCCCATTCGGCAAGATTCACCACTGGCAAGATCAAGGAGAACACCATGAAACGCTTGATGATGACGCTTTCCGGCCTGGCGCTCGCCGGCGCCATGACCACCGCCCAGGCCAACGAGGTCGTGGTCGGCGGCAAGAACTTCACCGAGCAGCAGATACTGGCCAGCATGACGTCCCAGTACCTGACGGGGCTCGGCTATGACGTCGAGACCCGTGCCGGCATGGGCTCCGCGGTACTCCGCCAGGCCCAGGAGAACGGCCAGATCGACCTCTACTGGGAGTACACCGGCACCTCGCTGATCAACTACAACGACGTCACCGAGTCGCTGTCGCCAGAGGAAACCTATCAGCGGGTCAAGGAACTCGACGGCGAGAAGGGCCTGGTGTGGCTGGAGCCGTCCGCCGCCAACAACACCTATGCCCTGGCCATGCGTGAGGAGAGCGTCGAGGAGACCGGCATCGATTCCCTCTCCAAGCTGGCCCAGGCGGTCAACGACGGCGAAGAGCTGAGCTTCGCCATGAACGCCGAGTTCTATGCCCGCGAAGACGGCTGGCGACCGCTGCAGCAGGCCTACGACTTCCGCGTCGGCCGCGCCGACGTCAAGCGCATGGATTCCGGCCTGGTCTACCAGGCACTGCGCGACGGCCAGGTCGACGTGGGCCTGGTGTTCGCCACCGACGGCCGCATCCCGGCCTTCGACTTCCAGGTCCTCGAGGACGACCAGAATTTCTTCCCGGCCTATGCCCTGACCCCGGTGGTTCGCCAAGAGACCCTGGAAGCCAACCCGGACCTCGCCGAGCAGATGAACGCACTGTCCGCGCTGCTCGACGACCAGACCATGGCCACCCTCAACGCCCAGGTCGACGTGGAGCGTGAGACCATCGAGGACGTTGCCAAGCGCTTCCTCGAGGAAAACGAGCTGCTCTGAGCAGATCCTGCCGCGACATCGCACCGAAGGCCGCCCACGGGCGGCCTTCGCCGTCTCCCCCCTCGACGAGCCTGCCATGACCACCGCCCCGCTCGACTGGATCCTCCACGCCGACCCGTTGCCCGACGCCGCCCTCGAAGCCCAGGCCAAGCGCTGCCTGCTGGACCTCGTCGGGGTAGCCGCGGGCGCCACCCGCACCGAACTTGCCGACCATGCCCGACGCTTCGCCGTCACCCAGCACGGCGGGAATCGGCCGCTGCTGTTCGCCGACGGCCGGGCCTCGCCCAGCGGGGTGGCCTTGCACGGCGCCTGGCTGATCGATGCCCTTGACGCCCACGACGGCCAGGTGCTGACCAAGGGCCACGCCGGCGTCGCCCTGCTGCCGGGACTGCTGGCTCTGCCCGAGGTCGCGCAGCTCTCGGGCCGCGACTTTCTGGCTCTGCTGACGCTGGGCTACGAGGTCGCCACCCGTGCCGGCATCGCCCTGCATGCCACGAGCCCCGACTATCACACCTCAGGAGCCTGGAACGCCCTGGGCGTGGCGGCCATGGCCAGCCGCCTGATGGGGCTGGATCGAGAACGACTCCATCATGCCCTGGGGATCGCCGAGTTCTACGGCCCGCGCAGCCAGATGATGCGCTGCATCGACCATCCCACCATGCTCAAGGACGGCTCCGGCTGGGGCGCGATGACCGGCATTTCCGCCGCGCTGCTAGCCCGTGACGGCTTCACCGGGGCTCCGGCGCTGACCGTTACCGCCCCCGAGGTCGCGGGCATCTGGGGTGACCTGGGCCATCGCTGGTATCTGCACGAGCAGTACTTCAAGGCCTACCCGGTGTGCCGCTGGGCCCAGCCGGCCGTGGAGGCGGTGCTGTCGCTGCGCGGGCGGATCATCGACCCGACGAAGATCTCGCGGATCGAGATCACGACCTTCCACGAAGGCAAGCGGCTACACGTGATGCACCCCGCCAGCACCGAACAGGCCCAGTACAGCCTGCCCTGGTCGGTGGCCTGCGCCCTGGCACACGGCACCCTCGATGCCGATGCCGTCACCACCCTCGACGACCCGGCGCTGCGTGCCCTGGCCTCCCGGGTCGAGATCCACGAAAGCGACACCTTCAATGCCCGCTTCCCCGCCGAGCGCTGGGCCTCGGCACGGCTGCACCTGGCAGACAGCCGAGTGCTGGAAAGCGAGCCCTGCGAGGCCCGCGGCAACCCGCACAACCCGCTGTCCGACGATGAGCTGATCGCCAAGTATCACGGCCTGGCCGCACCGGCCCTCGGCACACGCGCCGAGGCGCTGAAGCGGATCATCCTGACCCTAGAGGCGCGCCCGGTCGGCGATCTGCTCGACCTGCTCGGACCGGCCGGGGCAGACTGAACCACCTCCCTCGGTCGCGTCTTCACCACCGACCGACCCACTAGCGCCGCTCTCCGTTGCCATGAGGACGTGATATGCACTATCAGGACGAACTCCATGTCGCCGCCGCCCAGCTCAACGCCGAGCTGGGCGAGGTAGATGCCAATCTCGAGCGCCACCTCGAGATCCTCCGGGACGCTGCCGACCGCGGCGTCGAACTGCTGGTCTTCCCCGAGCTCTCGCTGACCGGATATGGTCTGGGCAGCGACGTGATGCGTGTCGCCATGCCGGTCGAGGACCCGCGACTGGCACGGCTGGCCAGGGCCTGCGGCGAGATGCAGGCGGTGGTCGGCTTCGTCGAGGAAGCCAGCCCCGGCGAGTACTACAACGCCCTGGCCATCCTCCAGCACGGCGAGATCGTCGCCGTGCACCGCAAGCTCAACCTGCCCACCTACGGCGGCCTCGAGGAAGGCAAGTGGTTCACCCACGGCAGCGAGATCACCCACGCTCAGGTGCGCCCCGGCTGGTCGGCGACGCAGCTGATCTGCGCTGACCTGTGGAATCCCGCGCTGGTGCACGCCGCCCTGCTGCCACGTCCCACCGTGCTCTGCGCGCCGATCAACTCGGCTTCGGGCATCGTCAGCGAGGACTTCTCCAACGAACAGAACTGGGCACTCAACGTGCGCTTCTACGCCATGACCTACGGCACGCCGGTGATCATGGCCAACCGCTACGGCCCCGAGGGCGCGAGCCACTTCTGGGGCGGCTCGCGCATCCTTGGCCCGCGTGGCGAGACGCTCGCCGAGGCCGAGGACCGGGAGGGCCTGATCACGGCGATCCTATCGCGCACCGCCATTGCCAAGGCCCGCTTCGAACTGCCCACCCACCGCGATGCCGACACCCCGCTGGTGCGCGAACTGATGGCCGGCTATCGATAGGCGTTTTCCAGGACGATGGGCACCTTGCCAAGGTGCCTTTTTTCTCCCCATGGCGACAAAAAATGCTAGAATCCCTGGCATCCATTCGATGTCATGACACGGAAGATTCTCGCATGAAGACGACCGCCAAGAGCATTCTCGTCATGGGGGTTTCCGGATCGGGAAAGTCTCATATAGGGCGACAGCTTGCCGCCGCCCTGGGGGCTACCTTTATCGACGGTGACGATCACCATGGCCCGGACAACATCGCCAAGATGAGCCGCGGCGAGCCCCTCGATGACCATGACCGCGCCAGCTGGCTGGCGACCCTTTCTGACCTCTACCGCGACTACCGCGACCAGGGACGCGATCTGATCATCGGCTGCTCGGCGCTCAAGCGCGGCTACCGTGACCAGCTTCGCCAGGCGGCTCCCGACCTGAAGATCCTCTATCTGTCGGGAAGCCGACGGGTTCTCCTGGAACGCCTGGAATCTCGGGGCGGCCACTTCTTCGCCGGCTCCCACATGCTGGACAGCCAGCTCGCCACCCTCGAGGCGCCCGGCGACGACGAAGCCATTCGCGTCGACATCCAGCAGCCACCCCGGAAAATCGTCGAGCATTTCCTCGCCTCTCTCACCGATACCTGAGCCACCTTCCTCTACACCATTACAAAAAAAACGGCGCCATGGCGCCGTTTTCTTTTCCCATGATGTCGCGATAACTTCTTCGAATATCGCACCAAGGGTTTTCATCGAACTCTGACAAAAAAGGCGAGCCATCATCAGCGCGATGGCTCGCCAAAAGCGTCGTTATTTTATCTCGGCTCAGCCAACCAGCCACATGGCCAGGTTCGGCCAGAACAGCAGCGCGAACAGCACGCACAGCTGCAGGGCGATGAACGGCAGCAGCGAGACGAAGATGTCCTTCAGGCTGACCTCGGGCGGCGCCACGCCCTTGAGGTAGAAGGCGGCCGGGCCGAACGGCGGCGACAGGAACGACACCTGCATGTTCACCGCGAACAGGATGCCGAACCAGATCGGGCTGTAGCCCAGTTGCTCGACGATCGGCACGAAGATCGGCAGCGTCAGCATCGCCACCCCGATCCAGTCGAGGAACATGCCCAGCACCAGCAGGATCGCCATCATCACCAGGATGATCACGATCGGCGCCACGTCGAGGCCCATGATCATGCCCGAGATGAAGCGGTTACCGCCCATCAGGTTGTAGACCCCCACCAGCGCCGCGGCGCCGATGCCGATCCAGATGATCATGCCGCAGGTGGTCAGCGTCTGGCCGAGGCTCTGGTGCAGGGTCTTGACCGAGAACTCGCCGCGGGCGACCACCGCCAGCAGCACGCCGAACACGCCCATGGCCGCCGCCTCGGTCACCGAGGCCACGCCGCCGTAGATCGAGC
>NZ_JACHXM010000019.1 GCF_014192055.1 Halomonas organivorans
CAGCAACGTCAAGTTCCAGGACGGAGAGCAGGTAGCCGATCAATCAGACAGGAATGCGGCCTGACCGCCATCCACCAGATTTGACGATAACTCCTAGTGACAACGATCCTGCGCCATGCGGTCGGATCGCCGCACGGTCGCGTGTCGCGAACATTAGCGAGAAAAGGTGACGGTCGAGTGACCGGCACATGATCGACGGGCCGGACAGGCCCGCCGATCGGGGATCAGGCGCCCTGGCGCAGGCGCTCCGCGGCGTTCGTCAGCAGATGCTCGGTGGTCTCCCAGCCGATGCAGGCGTCGGTGACCGAGACCCCGTGGCGCAGCTTGCCCGGCGCCAGCGACTGCTTGCCCTCGTGGAGGTGGCTCTCGAGCATCAGCCCCATCAGCGAGGCGTCCCCCGCCAGACGCTGCCCCAGCACGTCGAGCATCACCTCGCTCTGGCGGCGGTGGTCCTTGCGGGCGTTGGCATGGCTGCAGTCGACCATCAGTCGCGGCGACTGGCCGGCTTCTTCCAGGGTGCGACGCGCCGCCGCCACCTGGGGCGCGCGGAAGTTAGGCTCGCCGTGGCCGCCACGCAGCACCGCGTGGGTGTGGGAGTTGCCAGGCGTCTCGCGCATCATCGGCCGGCCGTCCGCTCCCATGGCGAAATGCTGGTGAGGATGCGCCGCGGCACGCATGGCATCCACTGCCACCTGCAGGTCGCCGCTGGTGGCATTCTTGAAGCCGACCACCGCCTCGAGGCCGCTGGCCAGCTCGCGGTGTAGCTGGGATTCGGTGGTGCGGGCGCCGATCGCCACCCAGCTCAGCAGGTCGTCGAGGTAGGGTGCCAGCATCGGCTGCAGCAGCTCGGTGGCCACCGGCAGGCCCAGCTCGGCGATCTCGCGCATCAGCGAGCGCGACAGCTCGAGGCCGCGCGCCAGGTCGCCGCTGCCGTCCAGGTCCGGGTCGTAGGCCAGGCCCTTCCAGCCGACGGTGGTGCGCGGCTTCTCGACATAGACGCGCATCACCAGCAGCAGCCGATCCTCGACCGCAGGCGCCAACGCGGCCAGCCGGTGGGCGTACTCGAGGGCCGCCTCGGGATCGTGGATCGAACAGGGGCCGACCACTACCAGCAGCCGGTCGTCGTGGCCGGCGAGGATATCGCGTATGGCCTGGCGCTGGCCGGCGATGCGCCGGGCGAGCGCCGGTTCGAGCGGCAGGGCCCGGTGAAGTTCCGCCGGCGTAGGCAGAGCGGACTGGGCAGGACGGGTCGCAGCGGACTCCGAGCGGGAAGCGAGGGAAACGGGGGCGTTCATAGGGGCATCAACTCCGTGAGCGGGAACATCGGGGTGTGGTCATGCCACCGGCAAGCCCACGGTCGGAGGTGGCGCACTGACCCGACCGCATGTCGATAAATCGCCAGCCATAGCCGTAATAGTCCCGGCCCAGGGTGCGGAACTCGGCGTAGCGGCAATCGAATGCGGTCATGGGTCGTCTCCTCGGAATGATGGTGTTGAAAACGCAGAACCCCCGGGCGGGATTGCCGTCCGGGGGTTCTGCATGTCGGAGGCAACCCTGGGCGGGGCGTGCCTCGCGGCGTCGTCCTGTGCTGTCAGGAACCGGCCGCCGGCACGCCGTCGCTAAACCAGTAGCCCGGCCAATAATAGCTGACGCCGACGACGCTCTCGTGACCACGGGCCAGCGACGCCGAAGCGGCGGTCGGGGCAAGGCGCGCAGTGGTGAGCGGTTTCGGTGTCATGGGCGGTCTCTCCTGTGTACATGCAACATCCTGCCCTCTCGCGGGCGGGATGACAAGGCTCCGTCAGCCGGTGGCCAGCTGAACCCAGGCAATGGTGGCCGGCAGGCAGCTCATCCCGACCAGCACCGCCAGGCCCAGGAAAACCGCCAGCATGCCGCTGTCATCCTTGAAGTTCTCGTCATGTCCCGTCATCGGAGGCTCCTCTGTGTTGGAATTTTTTTGCAGTCTAGCGAAGGTGACGCCCGCCATCGACCGGTAGCGTGACCCCCGTCACGTAGCGGTTGTCGAGCAGGTAGCGCAGGCTCTGGTAAATGACGCCGGGCCCGGGAATCATGTCCATCGCCGACTTGGCCCTGGCCTTCTCGGCGTAGGCCTCGTCGTCGTCCTCGTTGAGCATGATCATCGCCGGCGCGATGGCGTTGACCTGGATCGTCGGCGCATACATGGCGGCGAACGACAGGGTCAGGTTCTCGAGCCCGGCCTTGGTGGCGGCGTAGGCGGCGTGCTTGCGCGAGCCCTTGTGCGCCACGTAGTCGGTCATGTGCACGATGTCACTCATCGGTTCGCTGCAGGCTTCGAGCAACGGACGGGCGCCAAGGTTGATCAGGTAGGGCGCCAGCATATGCACCCTGAACAGTCGCTCGAAGTTGTCGCCGGCCTCGGGGCCGTCGACGTCCGGTGCCCAGTCGCTGGCGTTGTGGACGATGGCGCGCAGCGAGGTAGTCTCGGCGCGTAGTCGCTCGAGAAAATCCTCGATGCCGGCCTGGCTAGCGAAATCGGCCTGCAGGGTGACGATGCCCCGGCTGCGCAGCGTCTCGAGCTCCTCGCGCTCGCGACGGTAGCTGACGATCACCGGGTGCCCCTCGTCGCGCAGCCGCTCGGCGCAGTGGCGACCCAGCCGCTGGGCGCCGCCGGTGATCAGGATCGGCGAGGCGCTCATGCCCGCGATTCCCTCACCAGGCTGCCCACCGTGGGCACCAGCGGGTCGCGAGGGGCATAGGCGAAGACGTCGGAGAACACGCGCGAGGGCTCGACCCCCAGCGACGCCAGGACATCGACGCAGGCATAGACCATCCCCGGCGAGCCGGAGAGGTAGACGTCATGGCCGGAGACATCGACGTCGTCGAGGGCTTCGCCCAGGGCGGCGTCGATGCGGCCGGCATGCCCCTGGATGCGCTCGGCGGCGAAGTCCGCTTCCATGCCCTGCTCGCTGACGCCGTGGAAGGTCACGTTCGGGTGCTGGGCGGCCCACTCCCGCGCCAGGCTCTCCAGGTAGAGCTCGCGGCGCTCCTTGGCCGCCCACCACAGGGAGATCTCGCGCTCGGGGTCGGCATGCAGTGCAGCCTCGACGATGGCCTTCATCTGGGCGAAGCCGGTGCCGGCGGCGACCAGCAGCAGCGGGCGGACGCTGTCCGGATCGAGCACGCAGTCGCCGCCGGGCAGGCGCAGGGTCAGGTGCTGGGCTTCCACCAGCAGCTCGCGCAGCCGCGCCGAATTGGAGCGCTCGGGCCAGTGCTGGATATGCAGCTCCAGGCGGCCGTCGCCGCCATGGGCGTTGGCGATGGAGAACGGCACCCAGGTCTCGGGGTCCAGCTGCATCTCCAGGTACTGGCCGGGCGCATGGGCCATGGCTTCGGCGCGGCCCTCCAGGTGAACCCGGAAGACGTCGGGGGTGAGGTCCTCGACCTCGACGACCTGGCAGGTCAGGGTCCTTGCCGTCATGAATGCCTCTTGTCGATGTCAGGGGTGTCGATGCCCAGCTCGGCCCAGCGTTCGCTGACGCGGTCCTTGACGGCCGCGTCCATGACGATGGGCGTGCCCCATTCGCGATCGGTTTCACCGGGCCACTTGTCGGTGGCATCCAGGCCCATCTTGGAGCCCAGCCCCGCCACCGGCGAGGCGAAATCCAGATAGTCGATGGGGGTGTTCTCCACCATCACGGTATCCCGCGCGGGGTCCATGCGGGTGGTGATGGCCCAGATCACGTCTTCCCAGCGGCGGGCGTCGACATCATCGTCGAGCACCACCACGAACTTGGTGTACATGAACTGGCGCAGGAAGCTCCACACCCCCATCATCACTCGTTTGGCATGGCCGGGGTACTGCTTCTTCATGGTCACCACCGCCATGCGGTAGGAGCAGCCCTCCGGGGGCAGGTAGAAGTCGACGATCTCGGGGAACTGGCGGCGCAGGATGGGCACGAAGACCTCGTTGAGCGCCAGGCCGAGGATCGCCGGCTCGTCCGGCGGACGGCCGGTGTAGGTGGAGTGATAGATGGCGTCGCGACGCATGGTCATGCGCGTCACGGTGAACACAGGAAAGGTCTCCACCTCGTTGTAGTAGCCGGTATGATCGCCGTAGGGGCCTTCCGGGGCGGTATCGTCGGGGTACAGGAAGCCTTCGAGGATGATCTCGGCGGAGGCCGGCACCTCGAGGTCGGCGTGGCCGCATCGGACCAGCTCGGTGCGCGAGCCTCTCAGCAGCCCCGCGAAGGCATACTCGGCGAGACTGTCCGGCACCGGCGTCACCGCGCCGAGGATGGTCGCCGGGTCGGCGCCCAGCGCCACCGCTACCGGGAAGGGCTCGCCGGGATGCGCCTGACTCCACTCCTGGAAATCCAGGGCGCCGCCGCGATGCGACAGCCAGCGCATGATCAGCCGATTGCGCGACAGCTTCTGCTGGCGGTAGATCCCCAGGTTCTGGCGCTTCTTGTGGGGTCCTCGGGTGACCACCAGCGGCCAGGTCACCAGCGGCGCCGCGTCACCCGGCCAGCAGTGCTGGATGGGCAGGCGGTCGAGATCGACGTCATCGCCTTCCAGCACCACTTCCTGCACCGGCGCACGCTTGAGCCGCTTGGGCCCCATGCTCATGACCTGCTTGTAGACCGGCAGCTTGTCCAGGGCATCGCGAAAGCCCTTGGGCGGCTCTGGTTCCTTGAGGAAGGCCAGCAGCTCCCCGACCTCGCGCAGCGCGCTGACCGAATCCTGGCCCATGCCCATGGCGACCCGCTTCGGCGTGCCGAAGAGGTTGCCGAGCAGCGGCATGTCATGGCCCTTGACGTTCTCGAACAGCAGCGCCGGCCCGCCTGCCTGCAGGGTGCGATCGCAGATCTCGGTGATTTCCAGGTAGGGATCCACCTCGGCGGTGACGCGCTTGAGCTCGCCCTGTGCTTCCAGCGCGGCGATGAACTCACGCAGGTCCTTGTACTTCATGCGGCCTTCCCGTTTCCCGAACGACGCAAAAGGGGCAGCATACCATGCTGCCCCTTCGGGATGCTGCGCCTGGGCGCCATGAGCCCAACCTCTGGCCTGTCGAGCCCGGTTAGCTGGCCATCGACAACGCTCGACTCGAACCTGAGGAAGCGTGGCGAGGGCCGCCGCGCAAGCAAGCATTTCCAGACAACGTGCGCCGAGGCGTTGAGAGCTGGCCGTTGCGAGCGAAGACGAGACAAGGCGGAAAACAGCGAAAGTGCGGAGTTTACTCTAGTAAATGAGCCGCTTGACCGAGCTGGCGCACCAGCTGTTTTCCAACGCCGTATCGTCGAGCGCAGCAGGCCAGGATCAACGTCTTTTCATGGCCTCGAAGAACTCGAGGTTGGTCTTGGTATCCTTCAGGCGGTCGATAAGGAACTCGGTGGCCGCGGTATCGTCCATCGGGTTGAGCAGCTTGCGCAGGATCCACATGCGCTGCATCTCGTCCTCGGAGGCGATCAGGTCCTCGCGGCGGGTGCCGGAGCGGCGGATATTGAGGGCCGGGTAGACGCGCTTCTCAGCGAGCTTGCGGTCCAGGTGGGCCTCCATGTTGCCGGTGCCCTTGAACTCCTCGAAGATCACCTCGTCCATCTTGGAGCCGGTGTCGACCAGCGCCGTGGCGATGATGGTCAAGCTGCCGCCTTCCTCGATGTTGCGCGCCGCGCCGAAGAAGCGCTTGGGCTTCTCCAGGGCGTGGGCGTCGACACCGCCGGTCAGCACCTTGCCGGAGGACGGCACCACGGTGTTGTAGGCTCGCGCCAGGCGGGTAATGGAATCGAGCAGGATCACCACGTCCTTCTTGTGCTCGACCAGGCGCTTGGCCTTCTCGATCACCATCTCGGCGACCTGCACGTGGCGGGCCGGCGGCTCGTCGAAGGTCGAGGCCACCACTTCGCCGCGCACGGTGCGTGACATCTCGGTGACCTCTTCCGGGCGCTCGTCGATCAGCAGCACGATCAGGTGGCACTCGGGATTGTTGCGCGTGATGGAGGTCGCGATGTTCTGCAGCATCAGCGTCTTGCCCGCCTTGGGCGGCGAGACGAGCAGGCCGCGCTGGCCTTTGCCGATGGGAGCGGTGAGATCAATGATCCGTGCCGTGAGGTCCTCGGTGGAGCCGTTGCCGATCTCCATGCGCAGCCGCTCCTGGGGGAACAGCGGCGTGAGGTTCTCGAAGAGGATCTTGTGCTTGGCGTTCTCCGGCTTGTCGAAGTTGATCTCGCTGACCTTCAACAGCGCGAAGTAACGTTCCCCTTCCTTGGGCGGACGAATCTTGCCGGAAATGGAGTCGCCCTTGCGCAGGTTGAAGCGCCGAATCTGGGAGGGCGACACGTAGATGTCATCGGGGCCGGCCATGTAGGAACTGTCGGCACTGCGCAGGAAGCCGAACCCGTCCTGCAGGATCTCCAGCACGCCATCGCCGTAGATGGCCTCGCCGCTCTTGGCGTGCTTCTTGAGGATGGCGAAGATGATGTCCTGCTTGCGGGAACGCGCCAGGTTGTCGATGCCCATCTCGCGGGCGATCTCCAGGAGTTCCGGCACGGGCTTTTGCTTGAGTTCGGTAAGATTCATCGGTGTGTTCAGAAGTTGCTCGTGAAAGCCGGGCAGTCGTGCGCCGTATGGGAAAAGAGGCGAGACGTTAACGCCGCGTGGATGCGTTCAGAGCCCGGACAGGCTGCTTCTCGTCGAATGCGATTCATGGACACCGGCGGGCAACCGAAGAGATGCCGGGCCAGTCTCAAAGCGAGGGAGCAGGTTCGTTTTCGCCTGAATCAGCGCATCGGGCCGAGGGCCTACAGCGTGGGCTGATTGCAGTGGGCTATCTGACGACTTGAATAGTGACCGGGGCGAGCTCGCCATGCGCGGTCGGAAAGCATTCGGAACAGGCGAACGACTCGATACTAGTCAAGGCCGAAGCGAAACGCAATACCCGGCATGTCCTCTGCCAGAGCGATTGACAAGCCCGATAGGCACCCGCAACCTTTGGCCAGTCACCCTGAAGGACCCGCCATGACAGCGCCCAAGGACCGATTCGCCGCCGATAACGGCACGCCCGACCACGCTCCCCGACGCCTCGCCGCCATTGACCTCGGCTCCAACAGCTTCCATTTGCTGGTGGCCAATTACCAGGACGACCGCCTGCAGGTGGTCGCGCGACAGGGCGACAAGGTCCAACTGGCGGCCGGCCTCGGCGATGACGGCCTGCTCGACGAGGCCGCCATGACCCGCGCCCTGGACTGCCTGGCTCGCTTCGCCCCCTTCCTGGAGGGCATCGCGCCGCGAGACCTGCGAGTGGTCGGCACCAACGCCTTGCGCGACGCCGACAACAGCCAGGCATTCATCGATCGCGCCGAAGCGCTGCTCGGCACCCGCATCGAGATCATCGCCGGCCGCGAGGAAGCTCGCCTCATCTACCTGGGCGCCGCTCACGCCGTGGCCGAGGAAGGTCGTCGCCTGATCGTCGATATCGGCGGCGGCTCCACCGAATTCATCATCGGCGAACATTTCGAACCCCAGGCGCTGGAAAGCCTGAGCATGGGCTGCGTGACCTTCACACGGCGCTTTTTCGATACCGGCGAGCTCACCGAGAAACGCATGCGCCGCGCCGAGCTGGCTGCGCTGTCCGAGCTCGCCAATATCCAGAAGCCCTTCCAGAAGCTCGGCTGGAGCGATCCAGTCGGCTCCAGCGGTACCATCAAGGCCGCCGCCGCGACGATCGCCGCCGCCGGCCAGTCCCCCGATGGCGTCATCACCCGCGCGGGCCTGCAGGACCTGCGCAAGCGGCTGCTCAAGTGCAAGCGCCTGGACAAGGTCGCCATGGACGGCCTCAAGGCCGACCGCGCCCGGGTCTTCCCCGCCGGCATCGCCATCCTGGGTGCCATCTTCGAGGCCTTCGAGCTGGAGGAGATGCGCTATTCGGACGGCGCCCTGCGCGAGGGCGTGCTCTACGACATGGCAGGGCGCAACAGTCCCGAGGATTCGCGGCTCAAGACCCTGGCCAACCTCGAGCGAGTCTACGGCGTCGATACCCGGCAGGCCGACAACGTCGCCGCCACCGCCCTGGCCCTGTTCGACCAGGTTCGCGAGACCTGGCAGCTGGACGACGATCAGGCGCGCTTCCTCGAGTGGGCCAGCCGACTCCACGAGATCGGCCTGGCCATCTCCCACAGCCAGTTCCATCGCCACGGCGCCTACCTGCTGGAGCACTCCGACCTGGCCGGTTTCTCGCGGCCGGAGCAGCGGCTGCTGGCCTTCCTGGTCCGCGCCCATCGGCGCAAGTTCCCGGTCAAGGAGTGGCAGGCACTGCCCACGGCCGAGCAATGTCCCCATGCGCGGCTGGCCCGCCTGCTGCGCATGGCGGTGATTCTCAACCACTCTCGGCCCGAGCATCCTCCGGCCCTGCCCGAGCTCGAGGTCGACGGCGAAGCACTGGGCCTGCGTCTGGCCGTCGAAGAGCCGAGCCTGCTGTTTGCCGACCTGGAACAGGAAATCGCCTACCAGCGGGCTGCCGACCTGAACCTGGCCCTCGCCGCCGACTGAGCCCGCTCAGTTGGGGCGCCAACCCTCGGCACAGGCCAGCCAGCCCGAGGGGCGCCCCACCGCGACGACCCTCTCACCGTGCCAGGCCACCAGCAGGCCGGCACGCTCCCACGGTGGCAATGCCCACTCCTGGCATAGCCGCTTGAGATCACGATGGCCGCGCCCCTCCAGGCGCAGCCGCTCGCCGCCCAGGCGCGGCGCCAGCGTTAGCCTGGCCGGTATCCCATCCCCACGGAAGAGCCCGCTCGTCAGCGGTCCCGACGGCGTGGGGAACGGCGCTCGACCGTCCCACTCGGCGCGCCACTCGGCCGGCAGCGACACGACCGGCGCCAGCAGATAGAGCGCGCCCCGCCAGACCCGGGCCTCGGCGCCTTCCCAGGCCACACGCACCTCGGCGTCGCGGCGTGCCCCGAGCTGCTCGATCAGGGTCGCCAGGCGAGCGGCGGGCGGCGTTGGCACTCCCTGCCGACCCAGGCAGTGACGAATAAGCAGGCGCCGACGCGGCGCCGAGAGGCGCGACAGGGCGGGGATCGGCAGGCGGCCGGGATCGCCACCCAAGCGAGCCAGGTCCTCGGCGGCGAACTCCTCGAGCAGGCCGTCGGCCTCGCCGGAAAGCCGAGCGCTGCGCGCCAGCGACCCACCGGCGTCCGGCCAGCGCTCGGCCAGCGTCGGCAGCACGCGATGGCGCAGGAAGTTGCGATCCAGGGCGGTGTCGGCGTTGCTCGGGTCCTCGACCCAGCCAAGCGCCAGACGCCCGGCCTCGGCCTCCAGCGCCGCGCGAGACGCATCGAGCAGCGGGCGCACGAGACGACACCCCTCGAGATCGCGCACCGCCGGCATGGCACCGAGCCCGCGGAGCCCGGCGCCGCGCAGCGCCGCCAGCAGGAAGGTCTCGGCCTGGTCGTCGCGATGCTGGGCCAGCCACAGGGTCTCGCCGGCGCCGACCCGGCGGGCGAAGGCCGCATAGCGCGCGGCCCGTGCCTCGCCCTCGACCCCACGCCCCGCCGAGACATCGACGGCGGCGCGCTCCACGTAGAGCGGCACGCCTAGCCGGGAACAACACCGCCGACAGTGGCGCTCGAAGTCGTCGGCAGCGGCCTGCAGGCCGTGATGCACGTGCAGCGCGCGCAGCGGCCGCGGATGACGCCGGCAGGCCTCGGCGGCCAGGGACAGCAGCAATGCGGAATCGAGCCCACCAGAGAGCGCCACCCAGACACCGCGCCCCGGCGGGGTCTGGGCCAGGGCGCGGTCGATCGTGGCTTGCAGGGAAGAAAGCTCGAGGGTCATGAATAGAGAGCCATCTCAGGCATGTCGATGGCAGAGCCGTTACCATCCAAGTCAGAGGCCTGATCGAGCGAAGGCCGGCACCAGGACCGCCGGCATTTCCAACATCGGCGGAAAGGCTCCGATATCGTGGGAGCGCAGCTTGCTGCGCGATCATCTGGCGCCTGATTGGCAAGGCGGGCGCCTGGCGGCGCCATCGCGCAATGAATTGCGCTCCCACAGAAAGGCCCGGCCCTGCATGGCCAAGCGCAGAAAGGGCTTTATACAGGAGCGCCGTAGGACATCAGCCGCTGGTAGCGACGTTCGAGCAGTTCCTCGGTCTCCATGCCGCCCAATCGGTCGAGGCTCTCGGTCAAGGCGGTGCGGATACGCTCGGCGGTGTCTGTCGGCTGGCGATGGGCGCCGCCGAGCGGCTCGGGGATCAGGGTGTCGACGAAGCCCAGCTCCTTGAGGCGCTCGGCGGTAATGCCCATGGCCTGGGCGGCATCGGACGCCTTCTCCGCGCTCTTCCACAGGATGGAGGCGCAGCCTTCGGGCGAGATCACCGAGTAGGTGGAATACTGCAGCATGGCCAATTCGTCGCAGACGCCGATGGCCAGCGCGCCGCCGGAGCCGCCCTCGCCCACCACGGTAGCAACGATCGGCGTCTTGAGCCGGGACATCACCGCCAGGTTGTAGGCGATCGCCTCGCTCTGGCCGCGCTCCTCGGCGTCGATGCCCGGATAGGCGCCCGGGGTATCGATGAAGGTCAGCACCGGCATCTTGAAACGCTCGGCCATCTCCATCAGGCGGCAGGCCTTGCGGTAACCCTCGGGGCGCGGCATGCCGAAGTTGCGGCGTACCTTCTCCTTGACGTCGCGGCCCTTCTGGTGACCGATGACCATCACCGGCTTGTCGTCGAGCCTGGCCACGCCACCGACGATGGCGGCGTCATCGGCGAAGTTGCGATCACCGTGAAGCTCGTCGAAGTCGGTGAAGACGTAGTCCAGGTAGTCGAGGGTGTAGGGGCGCTGCGGATGGCGCGACAGCTGGGACACCTGCCACGGCGTCAGATCCTTGAAGATCGACTCGGTCAGCTTGCGACTCTTCTCCTCGAGCCGGCCGATCTCGTCGCTCAGGTTGACCTGGCTGTCGTTGCCGACCAGGCGCAGCTCCTCGATCTTGGCCTGGAGCTCGGCGATGGGCTGTTCGAAGTCTAGGTAGTTGGGGTTCATGGGCTAGCCTTGTCTCGTCGGCCGGAGAGGCGACCGGGGGGAAGCGTCAAATGAAGTGCATTATCGCACCCTGACACGTCCACGCAAGGCGGGCCAGGCCGGATGCACATTGTCTGTTCTCCCGGTCCAAGATTCTCACGGTCTCAACGGTAGCGCAGCCGCACGCCGTCCTGGCCCTCGACCTCGCGCAGGGCGATCAGCAGCTCGTCCGAGGGGGTGACCTTCCACTCTTCGGCCAGCTCCAGCCAGCCTGTGGCCTCGGGGTTGCGATAGCGCAGCCGCACCGGCAGCCCGGCGACGTTGCGATAGGGAGTCAGACTGTCGCGCAGGCTGTCCACCAGACGCCCGTTGGCCTTCTCGGCGTCCAGCGCCAGCTCCACCGCCTGGCCGTAGCGAGTGCGCGCCTCGACCATCGGTGTGATCTCCTTGCCGCGCAGGCGCAGCCCTCCCGAATAATCGTCGCTCTGCACCTCACCCTCGACGATCAGCACCTGGTCGGTATCGAGCTGTCCGCGCACGGCGTCGAACAGTTCGCCGAACAGCGAGGCCTCGATGCGCCCGGTGCGATCATCCAGGGTGACGAAGGCCATGGTATCGCCGCGCTTGGACTTCATGGTGCGCATGCCCACCACCAGGCCGGCGACCCGCTGGGGTTCCCGGGACGGCTTGAGATCGGCGATGCGCGTGGAGACGAAGCGCTCCAGTTCCTTCTCGTACTCGTCGATGGGGTGGCCGGTGAGGTAGAGCCCAAGGGTATCCTTCTCCCCGGCCAGGCGCTCCTTGTCGGTCCAGTCGCGCACCCGGCGATAGTCGGCATAGACGTCGCTATCGCCCTCCTCGTCGGAGGCGGCGAAGGCCTCGCCGAACATGTCCATCATCCCCAGGTTCTGGTTGGCCTGGTTCTGGGCCGCTGCCTTGAGGGCGGCCTCCAGCGAAGCGGCCATCACCGCGCGGCTCGGCCCCAGGTTATCCAGCGCCCCGGAGCGAATCAGCGCTTCGAGGGTGCGCTTGTTCATGCGTTTGGGATCGACCCGCTTGCAGAAATCGAACAGGTCGCGGAAGGCGCCACCTTCCTGGCGAGCCTCGACGATGGCCCCGATCGGGCCTTCGCCGACGCCGCGTATGGCCCCCAGGCCATAGACCACCCGCCCCTCGACGTCGACGGTGAACTTGTAGCCGCCGACGTTGACGTCCGGCGGGGTCACCGTGAGCTTGAGATGGCGACACTCCTCGATCAGCGGCACCACCTTGTCGAGATTGTCCATCTCGGTGGACATCACCGCCGCCATAAAGGGCCCTGGGTAATGGGCTTTTAACCAAGCGGTTTGATACGACACCAGGCCATAGGCCGCGGAGTGCGACTTGTTGAAGCCGTAGCCGGCGAACTTCTCCACCAGGTCGAAGATGTTGCCCGCCAGGTCCTTGTCGATGCCGTTCTCGGCACAGCCCTCCATGAAGCCGACCCGCTGCTTGGCCATCTCCTCGGGCTTCTTCTTGCCCATGGCGCGACGCAGCATGTCGGCCTGGCCCAGGCTATAGCCGGCCATCACCTGGGCGATCTGCATCACCTGCTCCTGGTACAGGATGATGCCGTAGGTGGGCTCGAGCACCGGCTTGAGCAGCTCGTGCTGGTAGTCCGGGTGGGGGTAGGAGATCTCGGCCCGGCCATGCTTGCGGTTGATGAAGTCGTCGACCATCCCCGACTGCAGCGGCCCGGGGCGGAACAGCGCCACCAGAGCGATCATGTCCTCCAGCGAGTCCGGCAGCAGGCGCTTGATCAGCTCCTTCATGCCGCGGGATTCGAGCTGGAACACCGCCGTGGTCTCGGCCTTCTTGAGCATCTCGAAGGTCGGCTTGTCGTCCAGCGGAATGCCGTCGATGTCGAGCGGCCCCTGCCCTTCCGCGGCGCGCACCTTGTCGACCATCTCCAGCGCCCAGTCGATGATGGTCAGGGTGCGCAGGCCAAGGAAGTCGAACTTGACCAGCCCGGCGTCCTCGATGTCGTTCTTGTCGAACTGCACCACCAGCCCGTTACCGTCCTCGTCGCACAGCAGCGGCGAGAAGTCGGTGAGCTTGGTCGGCGCGATCACCACGCCGCCGGCGTGCTTGCCGGTGCCGCGGGTGATGCCCTCGAGCTTCACCGCCATGTCCCAGATTTCCTGGGCCTCCTCGTCGGCCTCGAGGAACTCCTTGAGCTGGGGCTCGTCTTCGATCGCCTTGGCCAGCGTCATGCCGACTTCGAAGGGGATCAGCTTGGACAGCTTGTCGCCCAGCGAATAGGGCTTGCCCTGGGCGCGGGCCACGTCGCGCACCACCGCCTTGGCGGCCATGGTGCCGAAGGTGACGATCTGCGAGACGGCGTCGCGCCCGTAGCGCTCGGCCACGTAGTCGATCACCCGGTCGCGCTTCTCCATGCAGAAGTCGACGTCGAAGTCGGGCATCGAGACCCGCTCGGGATTGAGGAAGCGCTCGAACAGCAGGTCGTACTCGAGCGGGTCCAGATCGGTGATCTTCTGGGCGTAGGCCACCAGCGAGCCGGCACCGGACCCCCGCCCTGGGCCCACCGGGACGTCGTTGTCCTTGGCCCACTGGATGAAGTCCATCACGATCAGGAAGTAGCCTGGGAAGCCCATCTGCAGGATGATGTCGAGCTCGAAGTCGAGCCGCTTGCGATAGCGAGCGTCGATCTCGGCATACTCGGCGCCGTCGCGGGGATAGCGCTCGGCCGGATAGAGGAAGTCCAGGCGCTCGGTGAGGCCGTCGTGGGAAATCTTGCGGAAGAATTCTTCCTGGGTCATGCCCTCGGGGATGCCGTACTCCGGCAGGAAGATTTCCCCCAGGCGCACGTCGACGTTGCAGCGCGCGGCAATCATCACGCTGTTTTCCAGCGCTTCGGGGATGTCCGCGAACAGCTCGGCCATTTCCTCGGGGCTCTTGAAATACTGCTCCTCGGTATAGCGACGCTCGCGGCGCGAGTCGTCCAGCGCCTTGCCCTCGCCGATCGAGACTCGGGTCTCGTGGGCCCAGAAGTCCTCGCGCTCGAGGAAACGCACGTCGTTGGTGGCCACCACCGGGGTGTCGGTCGCCACGGCCAGGTCCACCGACAGGTGCACGCACTCCTCCTCCAGGGCCCGCCCGGTGCGCGTCAGCTCCAGGTAGTAGCGCCCCGGAAAGGCGGCCTGCCATTCCTCGAGCAAGGCCCGGGCCTCGGCATGGTGATCGGTCAGCAGGTGGCGTCCTACGTCGCCCTCGCGGCCGCCGGAAAGCGCGATCAGTCCCTCGCTCTGCTCGAGCACCCAGCGCCGGTCCAGCAGCGCCTGACCATCCTTCTGGCCTTCCATCCAGCCCCGCGAGATCAGCTCGGTGAGGTTGCGGTAGCCGATGTCGTTCATCGCCAGCAGCGTCAGCCGATAGGGATGCGCCTCGTCGTGGGGGTTGGCGAGCCAGAAGTCGCCGCCGATGATGGGCTTGAGGCCGGCCCCCTGGGCGCCGGTATAGAACTTGACCAGGGCGAAGAGATTGGCCTCGTCGGTGAGCGCCACCGCCGGGACACCCTGGCTACCCGCCGCCTTGATCAGCGGCTTGAGACGCACCAGGCCATCGACCAGGGAGAATTCGCTGTGCACACGGAGATGAACGAAGGGAGCGGTCATGGGGGACTCGGAGCGTTGGTGAACAGGGAATCGGGGCGCTATCGACCCTAGAACAGCGCCAGCTGGCGCTTCACGGGCGCGAAGGAGCGTCGATGCTCGGGCAGCGCGCCAAGGCGCGTCAGGGCCGCCAGGTGTTCGGGCGTCGGGTAGCCCTTGTGGCGGGCGAAACCGTAGTCGGGGTGACGGGCATCCAGCGCCAGCATGCCGGCATCGCGGGCCACCTTGGCCAGGATCGAGGCCGCGGCGATCGCCGGATGGCGGGCATCGCCCTTGACCACCGCCTGGCCCGGCACATGATGCCCCGGCAGGCGATTACCGTCCACCAGCAGGTACTCCGCGGCGGGCGACAGCGCATCGATGGCCCGGCGCATGGCCAGGTGCGTGGCGTGATAGATATTGAGCGCGTCGATCTCGTCGGGGCTGGCCTCGGCCACGGCGAAGGCCAGGGCGCGGGAGCGGATCTCGACATCCAGCGCCTCGCGACGCTTGGCAGACAGTTTCTTGGAGTCGCTGAGCCCGTCGATGGGATCGGCCGGATCGAGCATCACCGCCGCCGCCACTACCGGCCCTACCAGGGGCCCGCGTCCCACCTCGTCGACACCGGCCAGCCGCGTGCCGCGATAGTCCACGACCAGCGGCGGGAAGTCCTCGGCTTTCATGCGCCCTCCTGCGCGTCAGGGGCCACCGACGCGGGCAGCGCACGGCGCGCCACCAGCGCCTCGACGGCGTCCACCGCACGGCGGCTGGCATCGCGCTGCAGCTCGGCATGCATGGCCGCGAAGCGCGTCTCGAGGGCATGGCGCGTCGCGGCGCCGTCGAGCAGCGCGGCGAGTTCGGCGGCGATGGCCTCGGGGTTCGCCGCGTCCTGGATCAGCTCCGGCACCAGGGTCTCCCGGGCGATCAGGTTGGGCAGCGAGATCCACTCGGTCTTGACCAGTCGCTTGGCCAGCCAGTGGGTCATCGGCGCCATGCGGTAGGCCACCACCATGGCGCGGTGGCAGAGCATGGCTTCGAGCGCCGCGGTGCCGGAGGCCAGCAGCACGGCGTCGGCGGCCACCATGGCCTCGCGCGACTGGCCGTCGACCAGCACCACCCGCTCGCGCAGCGCCGCACGGTCCTCGAGCAGCGCCGTGAGCTCGACCCGACGCGCCGGGGTGGCGGCGGGAATCACCACGCGCAGCGTCTCGCGCTCGCGGCACAGGCGCTCGGCGGCGTCCAGGAAGGTCGCCCCCAGGAAGCGGATCTCGTTGGCCCGGGAGCCGGGCAGCAGCGCCAGCAGCGGCGCCTCGTCCGGTTGCTGCGAGGCGGCGAGTCCCAAGGCCTGCCGGGCGGCGGCCCGATCATTCACCAGCGGCAACTCGTCGGCCAACGGATGGCCGACAAACGCCACCGGCACCCGATGGCGAGCGTAGAAGGCGGCTTCGAAGGGCAAGAAGGTCAGCATGGCATCCACCGCACGGGCGATGCCCTTGACCCGCCCCTGACGCCAGGCCCACACGGAAGGGCTGACGTAGTGGGCGGTGGTCAGCCCGGCCTCGCGAAGCTGGCGCTCGAGCCCCAGGTTGAAGTCCGGTGCGTCGATGCCGATCACGATATCGGGGCGCCACTCGAGGGCATCCCGGCGCAGCGTTCGACGCACCTGCACCAGGCCGGGCAGGTGCTTGAGCACCTCGACCAAGCCCATCACCGAAAGGGTTTCCAGGGGAAAGCGGCTATCGATGCCTTCGTCGATCATGCGCGGACCGCCGATACCGCGGAAGGCGACGCCGGGATGGCGCGCCTTGAGCTCGCGCATCAGGCCGGCACCGAGGATATCGCCGGACAGCTCGCCGGCCACCAGGTAGACGCGCGCGATGGTCATGACGCTCAGCGCACGATGCCGCGGGTCGAAACCTCGATGGAGGCGGCGAACGTTTCGGTCTCCGGCAGCGCATAGCGCGTGCGGATCTCGGTGAGTGCCTGCTCCACGGTCATGCCCTGGCGATAGACCAGCTTGTAGGCTTCGCCCAGGGCGCGGATGGCCTCGTTGGAGAAGCCGCGGCGACGCAGGCCAATCAGGTTGAGGCCGTGGGCCGCCGCCGGATTGCCGTTGATCATCACGTAGGCCGGGGTGTCCTTGGTGATGATCGAGCCGCCGCCGGCCATGGCATGTTCGCCGAAGTGGCAGAACTGGTGGATGGCCGACAGGCCGCCGATGATCGCAAAATCGCCCAGCTTGACGTGGCCGGCCAGGGTCACCTGGTTGGCCAGGATGCAGTCGTCGCCGATCACGCAGTCGTGGCCGACGTGAACATAGGCCATGAACAGGTTGCGCGAACCGATGGTGGTCTCGCCGCGATCCTGGACGGTGCCGCGATGCAGGGTCACCCCCTCGCGCACGATGTTGTCGTCGCCCATCACCAGTCGGGTGGGTTCACCGGCATATTTCTTGTCCTGGCATTCCTCGCCAACCGAGGCGAACTGGAACACCCGGTTGCGCTGACCGAGCACCGTGGGGCCCTGGATCACCGCGTGGGGGCCAATCCGCGATCCGGCACCGATCTCGACGTCGGCGCCGATCACGCTGAAGGGCCCGACCTCGACGTCATCGGCCAGGCGCGCCCCCGGGTCTACGATGGCGGTAGGATGAATCAAGCGACCTTCCTCTCGGCACAGATGATCTCGGCCTCGCAGGCCACCTCGCCGGCCACGCTGGCCTTGCAGCTGAACTTCCAGATGCCGCGCTTCTCGCGGATCACGTCGGCGCGCAGCTCCAACTGGTCGCCGGGCATCACCGGACGCTTGAAGCGCACGTTGTCGCTGCCGACCAGGTAGTAGACATAGCCGTCGGCGGGCAGCTTGTTGACCGTCTTGAAGCCCAGGATACCGCAGGCCTGGGCCAGGGCCTCGATCACCAGCACGCCTGGCATGATCGGATGATGCGGGAAATGGCCATTGAAGAACGGCTCGTTGATGCTGACATTCTTGTAGGCAACGATGGATTCGCCAAGGGCAAGCTCCGTCACCCTGTCCACCAGCAGGAAAGGATAGCGGTGGGGCAGATACTCACGAATCTCGTTGATGTCCATTACCATCGTAGCGACCTCTGAAATGACAGGATGCCCGCTCCGCAATGCGGGCACGGCCGTCGCCGCCATGCGGCGACGGGCGGGGGATTATACCGCCCCGTTGGGGGGCCTCAAGCGTCGCGCCCGGCTTTTTCCAGGCGCTGCAGACGACGTGCGATATCGTCGAGCTGCTTGAAGCGCA
The DNA here is from genome assembly GCF_014192055.1 of Halomonas organivorans. Lineage (GTDB taxonomy): Bacteria > Pseudomonadota > Gammaproteobacteria > Pseudomonadales > Halomonadaceae > Halomonas > Halomonas organivorans. Next base: position 17,927 of record NZ_JACHXM010000019.1, read on the forward strand.
CCGCGTTTCGACGCCACTGGGCGTTCTCCATGGCGCCGGTTCCGGAGGAATAGACCCCGGGCTCACGGATCGAGTTGGTGACCAGGCTCATGCCCGTGACCTGGACACCGTCGCAGATCGTCAAGTGGCCGGACAGCCCCACGCCGCCGCCCAGCATGCAGTGGCGCCCCACTCGAGTGGAGCCGGCGATGCCCACGCAGCCGGCCAGGGCGCTGTGGGCGCCGATCTGAACGTTGTGGGCGATCTGCACCTGGCTGTCGATCTTGACGTCCTCGCCGATCACGGTGTCGCCCAGCGCCCCGCGGTCGATGCTCGAGCAGCTGCCGACCTCGACGTCGTCGCCCAGCACCACCCCGCCGAGCTGGGCGATCTTGTGCCAGCCGGCACCGTCGTGGGCGAAGCCGAAGCCGTCGCCGCCGATCACGCAGCCGCTGTGCAGGATGACCCGCGCGCCGATCTCCACCCCATGGTAGACGGTGACGTTGGCATGCAGCCGCGAATGGGCGCCGATACGGCTGTCCGCGCCGACAACGCTGCCCGGCCCGACCACCACGCCCTCGGCGAGCTCGACGCCGGACTCGATCACCACCTGGGGACCGATGGAGACGCCCTCTCCCAGCGTCGCGTCCTCGGCGACCACCGCCGAGGGATGGATGCCGTACACCTCTCGGTTCGCCAGGGGATCGAACAGCCGTGACAGCTCGGCATAGCCCAGGTACGGATTGTCCAGGGTCAGGCAGGCGGTCGGGCACTCATCGGCGTGGCTGGGATGCAGCAGCACCGCGGCCGCCCGGGTTCCGGAAAGGTCCTTGAGGTAGGCGCGATTGGCCAGGAAGGCGATCTGATCGGGTCCGGCATCACGCAGCGTGGCCAGGCCTCGCACGCGGCATTCGCCGTCGCCCCGGAGGCCGGCCCCCAGTTGCGTGGCAATCTCGGCCAGCGTCAGGGAAGGAGAGTCTTGAGTCATGGGAACCCGGTGTCAGTTGAGAAAACACTCTGCGATGACGGTGTTCGACCCCCGGGTCGCCCGCGATCGCCACGTTCGATAGGGCCGGATGCCTCGCCCCGATGGCCCCCCATGGACCACTGATCGGCGTACCCGTTCGGAGATCGCTCGACACTGCCCCGGGGTCGCCCCCTCTCGGTCGAGCGAATTGAGGCTCACCGTGCGCTTCGGCGCGGGCAGCGAGCCGGGTACTCAGGTCGGCCACGGCCGCCCGCCGCTCGGGCGTGGCAGCCACGGCGCCCTGGATCGGCAGCACGCGGGCCGCGACCATCGTCAGCCCAGCGCCGAGCGGTCTGCACAGGCGACTCGCCTCCCCGTCGTCGAGCCGGATCAGAAGGACTGGCCCAGCGAGAACTGGAAGAACTGGGTGTCATCGCCGTCCTTCTCGTTGAGCGGCTCGGCGACGCTGAAGGTCAGCGGCCCCACCGGCGTCAGCCAGGAGATCCCCAGCCCTGCACTATAGCGCAGCTCGCCCAGATCGACGCCCGACTCGCACTGGGCCTGGCCGGCATCCTGATCGAGCACCGGGTAGCAGTCGGTCAGATAGGTGTTACCGGCGTCCAGGAACAGCGACGGCTGCACCGAGCGCTTGTCCTCGACGAACGGCATGGGGAAGATCAGCTCCATGCCGCCCTCCACCAGGATATTGCCGCCCAGGGTACGATCCTCGTCGGAGCCGCTGCCCGCCGGTGGCGTGGTCGCCGGACCCAGGGTGTTGCCGGTGAAGCCGCGCACCGAGCCCAGGCCGCCGGAGAAGAAGTTCTCGTAGAACGGGTAAGGGTCATCGCCGATGCTGTCCGCGTAGCCGACCTCGCCGCGCAGCTTGAGCGACCAGGTTTGTTCCTCGTCGAAGGGGAAGAACTGGCGGGCGCGAGCACGAAGCTTGTAATACTCGGCGTCGCTGCCGGGCACCGTGGTCTCCAGCGACAGGCGCTGGTAGTTGCCGGCGGTGGGCATGATGCCGCGGTTGAGATTGTTGCGCGTCCAGCTGGCGGTCAACTTCAGCGTCTGGGCATTGTCGCCCTGCTCCTGGACGTAGCGCTGGATCTCGGAGGCCGTGTCGCTATAGGTATCGATGGTCAGGTCTTCGATGTCGGCGCCGAAGTTGAGCCGGGTCAGCTCGTTGATCGGATAGCCGAAATTGATGCCGCCGCCGTAGGCATCGGTCGAGTAGGTCGAGATATCGGAATCTTCGTAATCGGTCTCGCGGTAGAAAAGGTTGTAGCCGCGGGAGATGCCGTCGAGGGTCCAGTAGGGATCGGTGAAGCCGAAGTTCAGGCTGGTGTAGGTGTCGCTGCGCTGGGCGCCGATATTGACCCGATTGCCGGTCCCCAGGAAGTTGTTCTGCGACAGCGAGGCGCCGTAGATGATCCCCGCGCTCTGGGAGAAGCCGATGCTCGCCGAGATCGAGCCCGACGGCTGCTCCTCCACGGTATAGGTGACATCGAGCTGATCCTGGGCGCCGGGCACCGGCTCGGTCTGTACCTCGACCTGCTTGAAGAAGCCCAGTCGCTCCAGGCGCTGGCGAGACTGACTGATCGATTCGGTGGAGGCCGGAGCGCCCTCCATCTGGATCATCTCGCGGCGCAGCACCTCGTCCTGGGTGGTGGTATTGCCGACGAACTCGATGCGCCTCACGTAGGCCCGGCGACCGGGCTCGACCCGGAAGGTCAGGTCGACGGTGCCGTCCGAGCGCGTTTCGGGGATGCCGTCGACGTTGGCGAAGGCGAAACCCTCGGCGCCGAGCCGCGATCGCAGCGCTTCGGCCGACGCCGTGACATCGCTGCGCGAGAAGATCTGACCGGGCTCGATCTGGAGCAGCCCGCGCGCCTCGCGTTCGGGAATGCGCAGGTCACCGGCGAAATCGATGTCGCCGAGGCGATAGCGCTCGCCCTCGCTGACGTTGATGGTGACGAAGATCTTCGACTTGTCGGGGCCGATGGCCACCTGAGTGGAGTCGATATTGAAGTTCACATAGCCGCGATCCAGGTAGTAGGAGCGCAGTCGCTCCAGGTCGCCGGACAGCGCCTGGCGGGAATACTGGTCGCTGGAGAACCAGCCGAAGAACCAGCTCGGGCGGTCCTCCAGCTCGAAGACCTCGCGCAGGGTCTCGTCGTCGAAGGCCTGGTTGCCGACGATGTTGATCTGGCGGATCTTGGCTACCGCGCCTTCATCGATATCGATGTTGACCTGAACGCGACCCTCGCCGAGCTCCTCGACCTCGGTGTCGATGCTGGCGCTGTAGCGGCCCTGGGCCTGGTAGACCCCGGACAGCTCGCGCTGGATCTCCTCGAGGGTGGAAAGCTGCAGCACCTGCCCCTCGTCGAGACCGGCCTCACGCAGGCCGCGACGCAGCTCTTCCTCGGGGATCTGGCTGTTGCCTTCGATGTTGAGGCGAGTAATGGTGGGTCGCTCTTCCACCTCGATGATCAGTACGTTGCCTTCGCGGGCGAGGTGGATGTCCTCGAACAGGCCGGTGGCGAACAGCGCCTTGGCGGCCTCTGCCAGCTCACGCTCGTCGACGCGGTCGGGCGCGTTGACAGGGAAGGCATTGAAGACGGAGGCCGCCGACACGCGCTGCAGGCCCTCCACTCGTATGTCCGTTACGTCGAAGGATTCCGCTTGTGCCGTGCCGCTGGCGGCACCGGCGAGCAGCAGCGCCGCCAGTCCGATGGTCTTGATCTTCATGCAGTCGATTCGCTCGCGTTGGTCTGCCTACCTGTCCAGACAGGCACCTTATACATTCGCATGGGTAACTGACAAGCCGCGCCTCGGCCCATCACAGCCGCATCAGGTCGAAATACAGCGCCATCAGCATCAAGGTGCCGACCAGCGCCAGCCCGATACGCAGGCCCACGGCCTGGACCCGCTCCGATACCGGCCGCCCACGCACCACCTCGACCAGGTAGTAGAGCAGGTGTCCGCCATCGAGCACCGGGATCGGCAGTAGATTGAGCACCCCGAGGCTGATCGACAGGTAGGCCAGGAAACTGACGAAGCTCTCCAGCCCGGAACGCGCCGAGTCGCCGGCGATGCGGGCGATGGTGATCGGACCGGAGAGATTGGACGGCGAGATCAGGCCGACCAGCATCTTGCGAATGGCGTCCAGGGTCAGCACGGTCATCTCGCCGGTCCGCGAGACGGCCTGCCCCACGGCGTCCAGCGGCCCGTAACGGATCTCGCGCCGGTACTCCTCGGGCCAGTCGACCGACGCGACGCCGGCGCCGACGTAGCCGATGGTGGTACCGTCATCGAGGGTGTTGGGGCGAGGTGTCAGCGACAGCGAGCGCCGCTCGCCGTCGCGCAGCACGGTCAGCGCGAGGGCCTCGCCGGGACGGGCCCGTACCAGTTCGACGAAGCGGTTCCAGTCGGCCAGCGGCTCGTCATCCACCGCCACGATCTCGTCGCCGGAGCGGAGCCCGGCCATCGCCGCGGGCTCGCCGTCCACCACCTGGTCGATGACCGCCGGCAGCCGCGGCCGCCAGGGCGTGATGCCAAGGCTCGCCAGCGGTTGCGGCGGGTCCTGGCGTACCAGCCAGTCCTGCACCGGCAGGCGATGCTCTCGGGCGATGCTGTCGCCCTCGTCACGGGCGCTCACCGCCAGCTCGCCGCTGGCGCCGATCGCCGCCACCAGTTCGAGGTTGATATCCTCCCAGGAATGCACGGCTTCATCCCGCACCGCGGTGATCTCCTGGCCGGCGACCAGGCCGCCGCGAGCGGCAGGGGAGTCGGGCGCGACCTCGCCGATCACCGGCACCACGGTGGTGGTGCCGGCCACGAACAGCAGCCAGTAGGCGACCAGCGCCAGCAGGAAGTTGGCCAAAGGCCCGGCGGCGACGATGGCGATGCGGGACCAGACGCCCTTCTGGTTGAAGGCACGATGGCGCTCTTCTGCCGCCACCGGCCCCTCACGCTCGTCGAGCATCTTCACGTAGCCGCCCAGCGGGATCGCCGCCACGGCGAACTCGGTGCCATGGCGATCGACCCGCGACCACAGCGGCTTGCCGAAGCCCACCGAAAAGCGCAGCACCTTGACGCCACAGCGACGCGCGACCCAGAAGTGGCCGAACTCGTGAAAGGTGATCAGCAGGCCGAGGACCACGATCACGGCCAACACATTCTGGATCAGACCCATGGCAATCTCCCGATGGCGGTCAACAAGGGCTCAGCGGCGCGCCAGCCAGGCCCGCGCCTCGCGGCGGGCGCTGTCGTCGGCGGCGAGGATACCCTCCAGCTCGTCGGCGCGGGTGACCGGGCAGGCGTCGCGCACCCGGGCCACCAGCTCGCCGATCTCGGCAAAGCCCAGCGCCCCGTCGAGGAAGGCCGATACGGCCACTTCATTGGCGGCATTGAGGATCGCCGGCGCCGTGCCGCCGTCGGCCATGGCTTCTCGAGCCAGACGCAGGCAAGGAAAGGCGGCTTCGTCCGCGGGCTCGAAGTCGAGACGCGCCACCTGAAACAGATCCAGGGCCTCGACGCCGGCGTCGATGCGCTCCGGCCAGGCCAGCCCGAAGGCGATCGGGGTGCGCATGTCCGGGTTACCCAGCTGCGCCAGCACCGAGCCATCACTGTAGGCGGCCATGGAGTGGATCACGCTCTGGGGGTGCACCACCACCTGGACCTGCTCGGGGCCGGCGTCGAACAGCCAGCACGCTTCGATCAGCTCGAGCCCCTTGTTCATCAGGGTGGCGCTGTCCACCGAGATCTTGCGCCCCATCGACCAGTTGGGATGGGCGCAGGCCTGCTCGGGGGTGACCCCGGCCAGCGCCTCACGCGACCAGCCGCGGAAGGGCCCCCCGGATGCCGTCAGCAGCAGCTGGGTGACGCCGTGACGCGCCAGCCCGCCACGATGTTCGACGGGTAGACACTGATAGATGGCATTATGTTCGGAATCGATCGGCAGCAGGGTCGCCTCACAGCGCCTTACGGCGTCCATGAACAGCGCCCCGGACATCACCAGGGCTTCCTTGTTGGCCAGCAGCACGCGCTTGCCGGCACGCACCGCGGCCAGCGTCGGCAACAGGCCGGCGGCGCCGACGATGGCCGCCATGACGATCTCGACCTCGGACGCCTCGCTGACCTCGACCAGCGCGTCGCGGCCGACCCGGACCTCGGTGGCAAGCCCCGCCTCGGCGAGCTGCTCGCGCAGCCACACGGCATCCGCCTCGCGGTCGAGCACGGCCAACGCCGGCGCATGCACTCGGCACTGCGCCAGCAGCGTCTCACGGGAGCGATGAGCGGTCAGCGCATGGACCCGATAGCGCTCGGGATGTCGCGCGATGACGTCCAGGGTGTTGGCACCGATGGAGCCCGTGGCGCCCAGCACGGTAACGGCACGGGGTGCACTCATGACCAGAGCCCTGCCGAATGAACGAGCGCGAACAGCGGCGCCGCCGCGGTGAGGCTGTCGATGCGGTCGAGCACGCCGCCGTGTCCGGGCAGCAGCTGACTGGAATCCTTGATCCCGCGATGGCGCTTGAGCATGCTCTCCAGCAGATCACCGACCACCGAGGCCAGGGTGACCACGGCGGTGGCGACCAGCAGCGCCAGGGTGCCTCCCATCGACAACGACTGCCAAGCGGCGAAGGCCAGCGCCAACAGCGCCGTTACCGCCAGGCCTCCGGCCACCCCTTCCCAGGTCTTGCCCGGGCTGACGCGAGGCGCCAGCTTGTGCCGCCCCAAGCTGCGGCCAACGAAGTAGGCGCCGATGTCGGCGCCCCAGACCAGCAACAGCACGAACAGCAGCCAGGCGACGCCGGCGTCGCGCAGCACGTTGAAACCGATCCAGGCGGGCATCAGCACCCACAGCCCCATGGCCAGGCGCATCGTGGTGCTGCGCCATTGCTCGAGGCGAGCCGGATAGCCGACCACCCAGGTCAGATTGACCAGCCAGCCCACGGCACCGAGCCACAGCGGCCAGTGCGCGACCTGCCAGTCTGCCAGATACCACAGCGCCATCAGCGCCCCGAGGCCGACCACCGGGGCCAGACGCTTGCCGCCGCGCTCGAGGCCGGCCAGGTTGGCCCACTCCCAGGCGCCGAGCAGCACGATGGCCGCGGTGAAGGCCGCGAAGGCGCCGCCGGACAGCCCGAACAGGCCTGCCAGCGCCAGCGGCAGCAGCCAGGCGGCGGTGAGAATACGTTGCTTAAGCACCCTGGGCCTCGACTTGCTCGTCGGTCATGCCGAAGCGTCGCTTGCGGCCGCTGAAGTCGGCCAGCGCCGCATCGAAGGCCTCGGCACCGAAATCGGGCCACAGCACCGGGGTAAAATAGAGTTCGGCATAGGCCAGCTGCCAGAGCAGGAAATTGGAGATGCGCTGCTCGCCGCTGGTGCGAATGCACAGGTCGACCGGCGGCACCAGGCCCAGTTCGGCGTCGAGCGTTTCCTCGTTGATGTCCTCGGCGGCGAGCTCACCGTCGGCGACGCGGCGCCCCAGCCGCTGGGCGGCCCGGGCAATATCCCAGCGCCCGCCGTAGTTGGCGGCGATCACCAGGTGCAGGCCCCGGTTGTCGGCGGTGAGCGCCTCGGCCTGGGTGATGTGCTTCTGGATGGCCTCGGAGAAGCCCTCACGGTCGCCGATCACCGAGAGGCGAATGCCATGCTGGTGGAGCTTCTTGACCTCGCGCTTCAGCGCCATCAGGAACAGCTCCATCAGGGCATTGACCTCGACGGCGGGTCGCTTCCAGTTCTCGCTGGAAAAGGCGAACAGCGTCAGGGTCTCGATGCCACGCTCGGCAGCACGGCGGATGACGGCGCGTACCGACTCGACGCCGGCATGATGGCCGCGCACGCCGGACATGTCGCGCGCCTTGGCCCAGCGATTGTTGCCGTCCATGATGATGGCCACATGGCGTGGCAGGGCGCCCCCGTCGGCACGGGGCTGTGGAGACTGGGGTGACGTCATGGTCTCTCGCATGGCGGGTGGGACGGTGGCATTCCGTGAACGGCGGCACGCGACGGTGCCGCCGAGCCGTCCTCAGACCTGCATCAGGTCGTGTTCCTTGGATTCCAGCGCCTTGTCGATCTCGCCGACGATCTTGTCGGTAAGCTTCTGGATGGCCTCCTCGGCCTGACGCTGCTCGTCCTCGGTGATGTCCTTTTCCTTGAGCAACGACTTGATGTCGCCGTTGGCATCACGCCGCACGTTACGCACGGCAACCCTGGCGTTCTCGGCCTCCTGGCGAGCCTGCTTGATGTAACCCTTGCGGGTTTCCTCGGTCAGCATCGGCATCGGCACCCGGATGACGTTGCCGGCACTGGCCGGATTGAGACCCAGCTCGGCGGTCAGGATGGCCTTCTCGACCTTCGGCACCATCTGCTGTTCCCAGGGCACCACGGTCAGGGTCCGGGCGTCCTCGATATTGACCGAGGCCACCTGGTTGATCGGCACCTGGCCACCGTAGTAATCGACGGTCACCGCATCCAGGATGCTGGGATGCGCCCGGCCGGTGCGGATCTTGTTGAAGTTGTGATGAAGAGCGTCGAGGCTCTTCTTCATGCGGTTTTCTGCGTCCTTCTGGATCTCGTCAATCACGATTTCACCCTCTATCAATCAGCGTGCCTTCCCGGCCGCCCACCACCAGGTTCAGCAGCGCTCCCGGCTTGTTCATGTTGAACACGCGAACCGGCATGTCATGGTCCCGCACCAGGCAGATGGCGGTCAAATCCATGACGCCAAGCTTCTGGTCGAGCGCGTCATCATAGGACAGCTGGTCGTACTTGACCGCATCGGCGTGCTTGACCGGATCCTTGTCGTAGACCCCATCCACCTTGGTGGCCTTGACCACCACGTCGGCATCGATCTCGATGCCGCGCAGGCAGGCCGCGGAATCCGTGGTGAAGAAGGGGTTACCGGTGCCAGCCGAGAACAGCACCACGTCGCCGGAGGTCAGGTAGCGAATCGCCGTACGGCGATCGTAGTGCTCCACCACGCCGCTCATGGGAATCGCCGACATCACCCGAGAGCGGATATTGGAGCGTTCCAGAGCATCACGCATGGCCAGGGCGTTCATCACCGTGGCCAGCATGCCCATGTGGTCACCGGTGACCCGCTCCATGCCGGCCTCGTGCAGGGCGGCACCGCGGAACAGGTTGCCGCCGCCGACCACGATGCCGACCTGTACGCCGATGCCGACCAGCTGCCCGATCTCCAGTGCCATGCGATCCAGCACCTTCGGGTCGATGCCGAACTCGGCATCCCCGGTCAGGGCTTCGCCGGAGAGCTTGAGCAGGATGCGCTTGTACTTCGACACCTCGGCGCGTGGCTTGTCGGACTTGAGAGGAACGTGCTCGGCACTGCTCATGGCGTGTCTCCCGGAAACTCGAGGAATCTGGATGACCGGATGTACCGGCCGGATACGCGAAGGCGTGCGCTCGCGCGCACGCCATCTTCACTCAGGAACCGACGCCGGCTTAGCTGCGCTTGGCCTGTTCCATGACTTCCTTGGCGAAGTCGACCTCTTCCTTCTCGATGCCCTCGCCCACTTCGAAGCGGGTGAAACCAACGACCTCGCCACCGGCGGCCTTGACGTACTCGGCAACGCTCTGGTTGGGGTCCTTGACGAAGGGCTGCTCGGTCAGGCTGTTCTCGGCCAGGTACTTCTTGAGGCGGCCCTGGACCATCTTCTCGGCGATCTGCTCCGGCTTGCCGGCCATGTCCGGCTGGGCCAGGATGATCGCCTTCTCGGCGTCCAGCTTGTCCTGCGGCATGTCTTCCGGCAGGGCAACGGCCGGGTTGATGGCGGCCACGTGCATGGCGACGTCCTTGGCGGCCTCGGCGGTACCGCCCTTGATGACGGTCAGCACGCCGATGCGGCCACCGTGGACGTAGGCACCCACGCGAGCACCTTCCGGCGCCTCGACGACGACGCTACGGCGCACGCCGATGTTCTCGCCGATCTTCTGCACCAGCTGCTCGCGAGCGGCCTCCAGGTCGCCTGCCATGACGGCAGCGACGTCTTCGCTCTTGGCGGCGAAGAAGGCGTCGGCGACCTGGTCGGCGAAAGCCTTGAAATTGTCGTCGCGGGCGACGAAGTCGGTCTCGGAGTTGATCTCGACCATCACGCCATAGCTGCCGTCCTCGGCGATGCGAGTCACGACGGCGCCCTCGGCGGCGGTGCGGCCGGCCTTCTTGGCGGCCTTGAGACCGGAGTTCTTGCGAAGGTTCTCGATCGCGGTGTCGATGTCACCGCCGGCCTCGGTGAGCGCCTTCTTGCACTCCATCATGCCGAGTCCGGTGCGCTCGCGCAGTTCCTTGACCTGGGAGGCGCTGATAGCTGCCATGGTAGTGTCCTCTGAATGCTTAGAACTGGAATGTTGAGGCCGGGCATGAGCCCGGCACGTCCATTACCCGCCCTGAGGCGCGGCGCTCGAGCCGCTCCCGGCGCCGGCCGGCACAATCGCAGACCGGCGCCCGGGCGGGCCGACGATCACTCGGCGGCGGCGTCGCTTTCGTTCTCTTCGGTAACCTCGACGAACTCGTCGGGACGACCTTCCTTCGCGCGAGCGCAGGCGTCTGCCACGGCCTTGACGTAGATCTGGATGGCTCGGATGGAGTCATCGTTGCCCGGGATCACGTAGTCGACGCCGTCCGGGTTGGAGTTGGTGTCCACCACGCCGATAACCGGAATGCCCAGCTTGTTCGCCTCGTTGATGGCGATGCGCTCGTGATCGACGTCGATCACGAACAGCGCGTCGGGCAGGCCGCCCATCTCCTTGATACCGCCGATGGAACGCTCGAGCTTGTCCTGCTCGCGGGTCGCCATCAGGACTTCTTTCTTGGTCAGCTTCTCGAAGGTACCATCCTCGCGCATGGCCTCGAGGTCGCGCAGGCGCTTGATCGACTGACGGATCGTCTTGTAGTTGGTCAGCATGCCGCCGAGCCAACGATGGTTGACGAACGGCTGACCGACGCGGTTAGCCTCTTCCTTGATGATCTTGCTGGCGCTGCGCTTGGTGCCCACGAACAGGATCTTGTTGTTCGCGGCCGCCATCTTCTCGACCACATCGATGGCCTCGTTCAGGGCCGGGAGGGTATGCTCGAGGTTGATGATGTGAATCTTGTTACGAGCGCCGAAGATGAACTTGCTCATCTTCGGGTTCCAGTAACGTGTCTGGTGACCGAAGTGAGCGCCTGCCTTCAGCAGGTCACGCATATTGACGTGTGCCATGGATGACTCCTGGAAATCGGGTTAGGCCTCCATGCACCCCATGGATCCGACCGGCGGCAAGACCGACGGCACCCGGGACCATGTGCCGGTGCATGTGTGTTTTCAAGGCATTGCGTTGATTGCACCTGTCCTGGCAACGGAATCAGCGGGCCGCGAGCGGCACCAGGGATCGGCGATTGCAGGAAGGCGCGCAGCTTTATACCATGGATCACCTCCGAGATGAAGTCGCCCGACGCCCCTCCCCCCGTTAATCCGGCGACACCACCCCTGATACCGAGATTCCATGAACGTATCCATCAAGACGTCCGACGAGATCGAGAAGATGCGCGAGGCAGGTCGACAGGCCGCCAGCGTGCTGGAGATGATCGCCCCCTATATCGAGGCCGGCGTCACCACCGGCGAGATCGACCGTCGCTGCCACGACTATATCGTGCGTGAACTGGGCTCGACGCCCGCGCCTCTCAACTACCACGGCTTCCCCAAGTCGGTGTGCACCTCGATCAATCACGTGGTGTGCCACGGCATTCCCGACGACGGCAAGAAGCTCAAGAAGGGCGACATCATGAACCTGGACGTCACGGTGAAGACCGTCGACGGCTACCACGGCGACTCCAGCGTGATGTTCATCGTCGGCGAGAGCATCCAGGGCAGCCGCCTGTGCCGGATCACTCAGGAGTGTCTCTACAAGAGCATCGCCCTGGTGCGCCCCGGCGCGCGCCTGTCCGAGCTTGCGCGCGTCATCCAGCAGCATGCCGAAGCCAACGGCTACGCGGTGGTACGCGACTTCTGCGGCCACGGTATCGGCGCCGGCTTCCACGAGGATCCCCAGGTACTGCACTACGACGGCTATGCGCCGGAGGCGGACATCGCACTGAAGGCCGGGATGTGCTTCACCATCGAACCGATGATCAATGTCGGTGATCATCGCACCAAGGTACTGCGTGACGGCTGGACCGCCGTGACCAAGGACAAGAGCCTCAGCGCCCAGTGGGAGCACACCCTGCTGGTCACCGACAACGGGGTGGAGGTGCTCACCGCGCGCAGCGACGAAGACCTTTCATTCCTCTCCCGCTGAGCCGGCCGCCATGCTGCTCCACCATTACGCCTTCACGCCCGACGAACCCCTGTTCGACGCCGAGGCCTTCCGCGCCGAGCTGACCGGCAGCCGTTCGCCGATCGCCCCGTTCAAGGCAGCCCTGGCCGAGATCCAGACCCGGCTGGATGCCCGCTTTCATGCCGGCAGCGACATCCGCGACCTGGTGCATGGCCGCGCCTGGTGCCTTGACCGGCTGCTGGCACTCGCCTGGGAGCAGCATGACTGGCCCGAGGGCATCGCCCTGCTCGCCGTGGGCGGCTACGGCCGCGGCGAGCTGCATCCCCACTCCGACGTCGACCTGCTGCTGCTGCTCGAGGGGGATGATGACCATCCCTATCGCGAGTCACTATCGGCCTTTATCACCTTCCTGTGGGACATCGGCCTGGAGATCGGCCACAGCGTGCGCTCGCTCGGCGACTGCGAGCGCGAGGCGGCCGCCGACGTCACGGTGATCACCAACCTGCTCGAGTCTCGCACCCTGGCCGGGGCCGAGCGGCTGCGAGAGGCCATGCAGGTGCGTATCGCCACCGACCGACTATGGCCGGCGGACCACTTCTTCGAGGCCAAGTGGCAGGAGCAGATCGCCCGTCACTATCGCTTCAACAACTCCGAGTATCACCTCGAGCCCAACATCAAGAGCTCACCGGGCGGGCTGCGCGACATCCAGATGATCGGCTGGGTCGCCAAGCGCCACTTCGGCACCCAGCGCTACGAGGACATCGTCGACATCGGCTTCATGAACGACGCCGAGCTGCGCATCCTCAGCCAGGGCCAGGCCTTCCTGTGGCAGGTGCGCTATGCCCTGCACATGCTCACCGGGCGCGCCGAGGATCGCCTGCTGTTCGATCACCAACGCACCATCGCCGAGCTGTTCGGCTATCAGGACACGCCCGAGCGCCTGGCCGTCGAGCAGTTCATGAAGCGCTACTATCGCCACGTCACCGCCCTGGCCGGACTCAACGACATGCTGCTGCAGCACTTCGACGAGGCCATCCTGCGCGGCGGCGAGGCACTGGAGACGGTGTCTATCAACGCCCGCTTCGAGATCACCGGTGGCTATATCCAGGCGCGCTCTCGGGCGGTGTTCCGCGAGTCTCCCTCGGCGCTGCTCGAGCTGTTCCTGCTGATGGCCGAACATCCGGAGATCGAAGGCGTACGCGCCGACACCATCCGTCTGATTCGCGACCATCGCCACCTGATCGACGATCGCTACCGCGAAGATCCACGCCACCAGCGGCTGTTCATGGCCCTGCTGCGCTCCAGCGGCAACGTCGCCAGGCAGCTCAGGCGCATGAACCGCTACGGGGTGCTCGGCAAGTACCTGCCCGCCTTCGGCCAGGCGGTCGGGCTGATGCAGCACGACCTCTTCCACATCTACACCGTGGACGCCCACACCCTGCGATTGCTGAAGTGCATCCACGGCTTCCGCAAGGCCGAGGCCAGGGAGACCTATCCGGTGGCCGCCACCCTTATCCAGCAGCTACCCAAGCTCGAACTGCTGTGGATCGCCGGGCTGTTCCACGACATCGGCAAGGGCCGCGGCGGCGACCACTCGCTGATCGGCGCCAAGGACGTGGAGGCCTTTGCCGCGCTGCATGGCCTGTCGAGTCGCGACACCCGGCTGGTGGCCTGGCTGGTGGAACATCACCTGCTGATGTCGATGATCGCCCAGAAGCGCGATATCAGCGATCCGGAGGTGATCAGCGAATTCGCCCGCCAGGTCGGCGACGAGACCCGCCTCGACTACCTCTACGTGCTGACCGTGGCCGACATCACCGCCACCAACCCCACGCTGTGGAACGGCTGGCGGGCTTCGCTGCTGCGCCAGCTCCATGCCGAGACCAAACGCGCCCTGCGCCGCGGCCTGGAGAACCCGCTGGAGCGCGACGACTCGGTGCGCGAGACCCGCGACGAGGCACACTCCCTGCTGGCCACGGTGGGCGCCGACATGGCCCGCGTCGACCGGCTGTGGGAGTCGCTCGGCGAGGACTACTTCCTGCAGTATGCGCCCAGCGAGATCGCCTGGCAGACCCAGGGCATCCTCGCTCACCAGGGCAGCGAGCTGCCGCTGGTGATGATCAGCGCGCCCACCGACGACATGGCCGAGGGCGGCACCAAGGTGTTCATCCACACCCGCTCGGTGGACGATCTGTTCGCCGCCACCTCGGCGGCCATGGAACAGCTCGGGCTGTCGATCCACGATGCCCGCATCGCCACTTCCAGCAACGACTGGACGCTCAACACCTTCATCGTCCTCGACGACCTCAACCGCGCCATCCGCGAGCCGGCGCGCCTGGAGGAGATCCGCCGCCACCTTGTGGAGGAGCTCGACGACCCGGACGACTATCCGCAGATCGTCACCCGTCACACCCCGCGCCAGCTCAAGCATTTCCGGGTGCCCACCGAGGTCGCCATCGAGCAGGACACGGCAGGCGGACGCACCATGCTGGAGCTCACCGCGCCAGACCGCCCCGGCCTGCTGGCTCGCGTCGGGCGCATCTTCATGGAGCAGAACATTGCGCTCTCGGCGGCCAAGATCGCTACCCTCGGCGAGCGAGTCGAGGACGTGTTCTTCATCACCGACAAGGCCGGCGAACCGATCACCGACCCCGGTCGCCAGCAACGTCTGCGCGAGCGGCTGATCGAGGTGCTCGACATCAGCGGCTGAACGACGCCAGGCGCCGGGGACAAGCCGTAGAGGGGGCGCCAAAGAATCGCCCAGGGACGTGCTCATGCCCCCCGGCGGGCCAGCCGCGCTCGAAGACTTGTCGACGGATCATTCTGCGCAGTGTCTGGCGTTTGAGGCCCCACCGGGGGTTCCCTATAATCGGCGTCTTGCCACGAGACATCATAACGACGCCGACCACGGCCAGACTGGACACCCATGAACCCCGATCTCGACGCTCTCCAGCCTTACCCCTTCGAGAAGCTCGCCGCCCTCAAGGCCGGCGTGACCCCACCCGAAGGCCTGGCACCGATCCCGCTGACCATCGGTGAGCCGCGCCACGCCCCGTATGCCGGCGCCCTGGAGGCGCTGACGGCCCACCTCGGCGACATGGCCCGCTACCCGGCCACCGCCGGCACTCCCGAACTGCGCGGCGCCATCGCCGACTGGGCCCGGCGGCGCTTCGCCCTCGAAGGACTGGACGCCGCGCATCAGGTACTGCCGGTCAACGGCACCCGGGAGGCAATCTTCGCCTTCGTCCAGGCGGCCCTGGATCGTACTCGCCCGGCCCGGGTCGCGGTGCCCAATCCCTTCTACCAGATCTACGAGGGCGCCGCCCTGCTGGCCGGAGGCACGCCGCTCTACCTTGACTGCCGCGCCGAGCACGGCTTCCGCCCCGACCTCGACGCGGTGCCGGCCGAGACCTGGCGCGACGTGCAGATCGTCTTCACCTGCTCGCCGGGCAATCCCACCGGTGCGGTGACGCCGCTCGGCGAACTCAAGAAACTGATCGCGCTGGCCGACGAATTCGACTTCATCGTCGCCGCCGACGAGTGCTACTCGGAGCTCTACCTGGACGAGGCAGCCCCGCCGCCGGGCCTGCTCCAGGCCTGCAGCGAGCTCGGCCGCCACGACTATCGGCGCTGCCTGGTATTCCACTCGCTGTCCAAACGCTCCAACCTGCCGGGGCTGCGCTCGGGCTTCGTGGCCGGCGACGCCGACCTGATCGCGGCCTTCCGCCGCTACCGCACCTATCACGGCTGTGCCATGTCGCTGCCGCTGCAGCACGCCTCGATCGCCGCCTGGAACGACGAGGCCCACGTACGCGCCAACCGCGATGCCTATCGCGAGAAGTTCGCTACGGTGACCGAGATCCTCGCCCCGGCGCTGGACTTCCCCGCGCCGGAGGCCAGCTTCTACCTGTGGCCGGCGGTGCCCGGCGGCGACGACGAGGCCTTCACCCGCTCGCTGTACGCCGAGCAGCACGTCAGCGTGCTGCCGGGCAGCTACATGGGCCGCCCCGGCGCCGACGGCGTGAACCCAGGCGCCGGCCGCATCCGCCTGGCACTGGTGGATGAGCTCGACGCCACCGCCGAAGCCGCCCGCCGGCTGCGCCGCCACGCCGAACGCCACGCATGACCAGGAGGTCAACGCCATGATGACGCTGTTCGGGATCAAGAACTGCGACACCTGCCGCAAGGCGCGCAAGGCGCTGGACGGCAAGGGGCAACCCTTCCAGTTCCACGACCTGCGCGAGGACGGCCTGTCCGCCGCCCTGCTCGAGCACATCCTCGAGCAGGTGCCGGTGCTGACCCTGCTCAACAAGCGCAGCACCACCTGGCGGCAGCTGCCCGACGAGGACAAGGCAGAGGTCGATGCCAACAAGGCCCGCGAGCTGATGCTGGCCAACCCCACCCTGCTCAAGCGCCCGCTGCTGGACACCGGCGACGAGATCCGCGTCGGCTTCCGCGACGGCGACTACGACGACCTATAGACGGGCCAGAACTCGCCCTCAAGACGACGCCAACGACTTACAGAGGACACCCTCAATGCTCAGCTTTGCACTCGGAATCGGCTCCCAGAACACCCAGGGCGACTGGCTGGAAATCTACTACCCTGCGCCGCTGTTGAACCCCGACGCCGCCCTGGTCGAGGCCGCCGCCAAGGTGCTCGACGCCCCCGCCGGCAACGCCGCCATCAGCTTCCTGCCGGAGCAGTGCGCCGAGCTCGCCGCGGCCCTAGAGGCCGCCGGCCACGCCGCCCAGGCCGAGCTCGCCGAGGCCCTGGCATCCAGCCAGCGGCCGCTGGTGGCGACCTTCATCGCCGAGGACCTGCCGCCGCAGAGCGCCCCGGAGGTCTACCTCAAGCTGCACCTGCTGTCGCATCGCCTGGTCAAGCCCCATGGCGTCGACCTGACCGGCATGTTCGGCCTGCTGCGCAACATTGCCTGGTCCAGCGAGGGCCCGATCGACATCGAGGAGCTGCCGGCACGGCGTCTCAAGGCGCGCCTGGAAGGCCGCACCCTGTCGGTGGACTGCGTCGACAAGTTCCCCAAGATGACCGACTACGTGGTCCCCGCCGGCGTGCGCATCGGCGACACCGCCCGGGTGCGCCTGGGCGCCTACCTCGGCGAAGGCACCACCGTGATGCACGAGGGCTTCGTCAACTTCAACGCCGGCACCGAAGGCCCGGGCATGATCGAAGGCCGCATCTCCGCCGGCGTGATGGTCGGCAAGGGCTCCGACCTGGGCGGCGGCTGCTCCACCATGGGCACCCTGTCCGGCGGCGGCAACATCGTGATCAAGGTCGGCGAGGGCTGCCTGATCGGCGCCAACGCCGGCATCGGCATCCCGCTGGGCGATCGATGCACCGTCGAGGCCGGCCTCTACATCACTGCCGGCGCCAAGGTCGCCGTGCTCGACGACCAGGGCCAGGAAGCCGAGGTCGTGGCGGCCCGCGAGCTGGCCGGCCAGGACGACCTGCTGCTGCGCCGCAACTCCCAGAACGGCCGCATCGAGTGCCTGACCAACAAGAGCGCCATCGCCCTCAACGAAGCCCTGCACGCCCACAACTGAGCCTCGCCCCGGCGCCCGAGGGCGCCGGGGTCCGGCCCGCCGGAACTCCGAATGACCTCGATCACCCCCGATTCCTCGCTATCCCCGACCCTCGAACTCGCCATGGCGCTGATGCGCCGCCCGTCCGTGACGCCCGACGACCTGGGCTGCCAGGACATGATGATCGAGCGCCTGGAACGCCTCGGCTTCACCATCGAGCGCCTGCCCTTCGGCGACGTCGAGAACTTCTGGGCGGTACGCGGCCACCACGGACCGGTGCTGGCCTTCGCCGGCCATACCGACGTGGTGCCCAGCGGCCCGGACGTGCACTGGGAATATCCTCCCTTCGAGCCGCGCATCGATGACGACGGCATGCTGTGCGGCCGCGGCGCCGCCGACATGAAAGGCAGCCTGGCCGCCATGGTCACCGCCGTGGAACGCTTCGTGGCCGCCCACCCCGATCACACGGGACGCCTGGCCTTCCTGATCACCTCAGACGAGGAAGGCCCTGCGGTGGACGGCACCCGTGCCGTGGTCGAGCACCTGCGCGAGGCCCACGATCGCCTCGACTACTGCATCGTCGGCGAGCCCTCCTCCACCGAGCGACTCGGCGACGTGATCAAGAACGGCCGCCGCGGCTCGCTGGGCGGCGTGCTGCACGTCAAGGGCGTGCAGGGCCATGTGGCCTACCCGCACCTGGCGCGCAACCCCATCCACCAGGCGTCGCCAGCACTGGATGCCCTGGTGCGCGAACACTGGGACGGCGGCAACGACTTCTTCCCGGCGACCAGCTTCCAGATCTCCAACATCCGCTCGGGCACCGGCGCCACCAACGTCATTCCCGGCGACGTGGAAGTGGTGTTCAACTTCCGCTACTCCACCGCCCTGACCCACGAAACGCTGCGCGCGCGCACCGAGGCGATCCTCGAGGCTCATGGCCTGGACTTCCACATCGACTGGACCCTCAACGGCGAGCCCTTCCTGACCTCGGAGGGCGAACTGGTGGACGCCGCGGTCGGCGGCGTCGAAGACGTGCTCGGCCATCGGCCCGAGCTGTCCACCGCCGGGGGCACCTCCGACGGCCGCTTCATCGCCACCCTGGGTAGCCAGGTGGTCGAACTCGGCCCGCGCAACGACACCATTCACAAGGTCAACGAACGGGTGCGTGCCGCCGATCTGGACGACCTCAGCCGGGTCTATGAAGCCATCCTGACGCGACTGTTCGTCGACGGCACGTCACGCCCCTGAGGACGCCATGGAACGCTACCCCGACATCGAGATCTACCTGGCGCGCGTCGAACCCGATGCCCTGAATGCCTGGCTCGGCGAGGCCCTCGACGCCGCGCCCCTGGCGCCGGCCGGCAAGCACCGCTGGCGCACCCGGGGCCGCCACGGAGAGGCCGAGATCCCGGTACTGCTGGTGGACAAGGCCGCCGACGGCTTCGCCAGCCTGTGGCTGGACAGCGCCGAATCGCCCTGGCCCACCGACGCCGAGCTGGCGCGCGCGGCCGCCAAGCGGCTCGGCTGCGAGGTACGCTGCTCGCTGGGCGGCTGGCAGCCCGGCGACGACCCCGACCGCTTCCTGCAGGTGCGGCCGGACGGCGGTGAGGCCACCATCGACTGGCCCGACTCGGGACAGTGAGCGAGAACGACATCGCCCCGCGGATGCGGGGCGATGTCGTTAAGTGCTGAGATACAGAGCTATCAGAAAGCTGGCGAGCGAAGGCCAGACAAGGCAAAAATCGACGAAAAGACGGAGTTTACTGAAGTAAATGAGTACTTTGAGTCGATTTTTAACGCCGTATGGCCGAGCGCAGCCGCTTTCCTCTCACGTAATGACGGTGACGTCGTCGGCCTGCAATCCCCGATCATTGCGCGAGACGTGATACTTCACCTTCTGGCCCTCGGCAAGGGTGCGATGACCGCGGCCGCGGATGGCGCGGAAGTGGACGAAGACGTCCTCGCCGCTGTCGCGGGTGATGAAGCCATAGCCCTTGTTGACGTTGAACCACTTCACCTCGCCAATCTCGCGGCCGTCTTCCTCGACCTCGGCGATGTTGGTCAGTTGAGGCGTCAAGGCATTGATCGCCAGGGTGGCCACCAGCAACAGCAGGAAGACCGCCAGGGCTGCGGCGACATAGACCACCGCTAGACCACCGACCTCGAGGCTGGCAAACAGCTCGCGGGACAGCTCTCCCCCGGTGAACTGAACGAACAGGGCGATCAGCAACGGCGCCGGCGCGGCGAGCAACAGACTGACGACACTACAACGAAACACGATCTTTCGATTCATAAACCTCGGATACTCTCTTATCGTTGGGAACGGATGTGATGGGATCGAGGCACCGAACGGCCAGCGGGCCGCCCCCGATCCGATTGCATGGACTGGCTCTGAAAGATCACCGCGCGAAGGCGAGACAAGGCCCATTCCATACGGGCCTACGTCCTTCGCACTACCGCGTGGGTCGCCAGGCAAAGTTCAGCGAAGAACCGGCGGGGATACCCCCTCCGAGCTCGAGCCGGCCGGCTATCGATAAACAACGTACTGACCGGACGTATGCAAGAGCCGATGTTCGACGCCGAATTACCCAGCGCAGACACTTGTCAGAGACGACCAAGACAAGTCGCGCCATGACGAGCATTGACGCGACATAAGGAGTCTATCATGCACGACGATGACACGCCCTCCGGCCAGACGGCACGGCTGGAGGCCCTGGAGAGTCGCCTCGCTCACCAGGAACACTGGCTGGACACCCTGGACCAGGCAATCGCCTCCCAGGAACGGCGCCTGATGCAGCTGGAACGCCTCAATGCGCTGATGCAGCAGAAACTTCGCGAGCAGCAGCAGGCGCTTCAGGAAGCCGACGCGACGACACCCGGTCCGGAAGACGAAGTGCCGCCGCATTACTAGCCGCTTCGCGGCAGCTGGAAGCTGGAAGCTGGAAGCTGGAAGCTGGAAGACAGCCTGATCCGGCCATGTAGTGAGCTTTTACCTAAAGCTTCCAGCTTAAGCCCGCGAAGCGGGCGTTCTTCCAGCTCCGGGCGAAGCCCGGTTACAGCTCGTCCAGATACCGCTCGGCGTCGAGGGCGGCCATGCAGCCGGTGCCGGCGGACGTCACCGCCTGGCGGTAGACGTGGTCCATGACGTCGCCGGCGGCGAATACCCCGGGCACGCTGGTGGCGGTGGCATTGCCCTCGAGGCCGGACTGCACCTTGATATAGCCGCCGGCCATGTCCAACTGGCCCTCGAAGATGCCGGTATTGGGGCTATGGCCGATGGCGATGAACACCCCGGGCGCATTGATCTCGCGGGTGCTGCCGTCCTCGGTGGACTTGAGCCGCGCTCCGGTGACGCCGGTATTGTCGCCCAGCACTTCGTCCAGGGTGTGGTTCCATACCAGCTCGACGTTGCCGTTCTCGGCTTTCTCGAACAGCTTGTCCTGGAGGATCTTCTCGGCGCGCAGGCTGTCGCGGCGATGCACCAGGGTGACCCTGGAGGCGATGTTGGAGAGGTACAGCGCCTCCTCCACGGCGGTGTTGCCGCCGCCGACCACCACGACCTCCTGGTTGCGGTAGAAGAAACCGTCACAGGTCGCGCACGCCGACACGCCCTGCCCCATGAACCGCTGCTCGGACTCCAGGCCCAGATAGCGGGCACTGGCGCCGGTGGCAATGATCAGCGCGTCGCAGGTGTAGGTGCCGTTGTCGCCCTTGAGGGTGTAGGGCTTGCCGCGCAGCTCGACCTCATGGATATGGTCGAACAGCACTTCGGTGTCGAAGCGCTCGGCATGGCGCTTCATGCGCTCCATCAGCTCGGGGCCCTGCACGCCGGTGTCGTCACCCGGCCAGTTGTCCACGTCCGTCGTAGTGGTCAGCTGGCCGCCGGCCTGGATGCCGGTGATCAGCAGCGGCTTCAGGTTGGCGCGGGCCGCATAGACCGCCGCGGTATAGCCGGCCGGACCGGACCCGAGGATGATCAGGCGTTCGTGGCGCGCTTCGCTCATGGGGGAACCTCGCAATTCTCGAAAGGATGGAGCAACGGGCTTGGCGATGGCGGCGAGCCGCCGGCATCGCGAAGGCCGCTGTCGGTGACGCCAGGGGCGGCCCGAAGGCCGCCCCTGGGGACATCACGCGGGCTTAGAGGGCGCCGGCGTGGTTGCCCAGGTAGCTCGCGACACCTTCGGCGGTGTCCTTCATGCCTTCCTGGCCTTCGTCCCAGCCGGCCGGGCAGACTTCGCCGTTCTTCTGGTGGAACTGCAGGGCCTTGACCATGCGCAGCATCTCGTCGACGTTGCGGCCCAGCGGCAGGTTGTTGACGACCTGGTGCTGGACGACACCGTCCTCGTCGATCAGGAAGGAGCCGCGCATGGCGACGCCGGCGTCCGGATGCTCGATGCCGTAAGCCTGGGTGATCTCGTGCTTGACGTCGGCCACGATCGGGAAGCCG
Organism: Halomonas organivorans; assembly: GCF_014192055.1. GTDB lineage: Bacteria > Pseudomonadota > Gammaproteobacteria > Pseudomonadales > Halomonadaceae > Halomonas > Halomonas organivorans. The sequence continues at coordinate 40,144 of NZ_JACHXM010000019.1, forward strand.
ACCTCACCGATGCCGCCCTTCTCCGGCGCGGTCAGGCGCCAGGCGTGGTGGGTGAACTGGGAGTCGATGGACACGCCGATCACCTCGACGCCAAGCTCCTTGAACTGGGCCAGGCGGTTGTCGTGGGCGATGATCTCGGACGGGCACACGAAGGTGAAGTCCAGCGGCCAGAAGAACAGCACGCGCAGCTTGCCGTTGCTGTCGGAGAGCTTGTAGTTCTCGACGATCTCGCCATTGCCCAGGACAGCGGCGGCTTCGAAATCGGGGGCTTGACGTCCAACCAGTACGCTCATGCAAAACTCCTTGCAGTCGTGAATGACACTCGAGGGTGAATGAATGCGAAATGCCTACGCTAGGTCAGGCATTCTCGCGGCGCCATTAGGTCAGATCAATGGCATTGATAGACAATGGCTATATATTCGTATTCCGTAGCGACTCATCCGGGCCGGGACGCCCGGACTCACAGCACGTCGTCGTCGCGGCCCAGGCTGAGAGATTCGAGTTCGCCACTGACGGGCGAGACCTCGATACGCAGCTGTATCGGCGCACAGCAGCGTGGACAGTCTTCCCAGGTCTCGTGGCTGCCCTGGGAGGCATCGACCTGCAGCTCGAAGGCCGTATCGCAATAGGGACAGCGAACGGCATGGTTGTCGAGAGCTTCCTCGTGCACGAAACCTCCCTGGCATGAGTCCCGCAGCGTATATGGGGGTCGGGGGCGGCATTTCAAGGGGCGAGCTCATCGACGCGCCGCTTGAAAAGGCCATCTATCATGACCATGTAATCCTGACAGGACCAGGATGGTTCGACCATTTCCCCCGCGAAAGGAGGACAGCATGAGCACCTCGTCCCTACCGGAGACCCTGCAGCCCCTGGAGGCCGCCGGCACCACCTATCACTATCATAGCCTGCCGAAGGCCGCCGAGGCGCTGGGCGACATCGAGCGCCTGCCGATGACGCTGAAGATCCTGCTGGAGAACCAGCTGCGCTTCGCCGGCCAGGAAGGCGTCAGCCAGGAGGACATGCAGGCGCTGGTCGACTGGCAGAAGACGGCCTCGTCCGATCGCGAGATCGGCTATCGACCGGCCCGAGTGCTGATGCAGGACTTCACCGGCGTACCCGGCGTGGTCGACCTGGCCTCGATGCGTGCTGCCGTCGAGACTCTCGGCGAGGAGCCTTCGCGCATCAACCCGCTGTCGCCGGTGGACCTGGTGATCGACCACTCGGTGATGGTCGACCACTTCGGCGATCCCAGTGCCTTCAAGGACAACGTCGCCATCGAGATGGAGCGCAACCGCGAGCGCTACGAGTTCCTGCGCTGGGGCCAGCAGGCCTTCGACAACTTCCGTGTGGTACCGCCGGGCACCGGCATCTGCCACCAGGTCAACCTGGAGTACCTCGGCAAGACGGTGTGGACCAGGGAGGAGGACGGCAAGACGCTCGCCTACCCCGACACCCTGGTCGGCACCGACTCCCACACCACCATGATCAACGGCCTGGGCGTGCTGGGCTGGGGCGTCGGCGGCATCGAGGCCGAAGCCGCCATGCTCGGCCAGCCGGTGTCGATGCTGATCCCCGAGGTGGTGGGCTTCAAGCTCACCGGCAAGCTGCGCGAGGGCATCACCGCCACCGACCTGGTGCTGACGGTGACCCAGATGCTTCGCCAGCGCGGCGTGGTCGGCAAGTTCGTCGAGTTCTACGGCGACGGCCTCAAGGACCTGCCGCTGGCCGACCGCGCCACCATCGCCAACATGGCCCCCGAATACGGCGCCACCTGCGGTTTCTTCCCGGTGGACGACGAGACACTGCACTACCTGCGCCTGACTGGTCGCGACGACGAGCAGGTGGCGCTGGTCGAGGCCTACTGCAAGGCCCAGGGGCTGTGGCGCGAGCCTGGCGCCGAGCCGATCTTCAGCGACACTCTGGCACTGGACATGGGCGACGTGGAAGCCAGCCTGGCCGGTCCCAAGCGCCCGCAGGATCGCGTCGCCCTCAAGGACATGCCCCAGGCCTTCGCCACGGTGATGGAAGACGACGGCAAGAAGCCTTCCACCAACGCCGAGAACGGCAAGCTGATGTCCGAGGGCGGCCAGACGGCGGTGGGCGTCGATGAAAGCTACGAGCATCACGATAGCCAGGAGGTCGACCTCGACGGTGAAGCCTTCCGCCTCGACCCGGGCGCGGTGGTGATCGCCGCCATCACCTCCTGCACCAACACCTCCAACCCCAGCGTGATGATGGCCGCCGGCCTGCTGGCCCGCAACGCCCTGGCCAAGGGCCTGACCACCAAGCCCTGGGTCAAGACATCGCTGGCGCCCGGCTCCAAGGTCGTCACCGACTACCTGGCCGCCGGCGGCGTGCAGGACGACCTCGACGCGCTGGGCTTCAACCTGGTGGGCTACGGCTGCACCACCTGCATCGGCAATTCCGGCCCGCTGCCAGAACCCATCGAGCAGGCGATCACCGACGGCGACCTGGCGGTGGCCTCGGTGCTGTCCGGCAACCGCAACTTCGAGGGCCGCGTCCATCCGCTGGTCAAGACCAACTGGCTGGCCTCGCCGCCCCTGGTGGTGGCCTACGCACTGGCCGGCAACGTCCAGAAGGACCTGGTCAACGATGCCCTCGGCGTCGATCAGCACGGAAAACCGGTCTATCTCAAGGACATCTGGCCCTCCCAGGCCGAGATCGCCGAGGCGGTGGAGCAGGTGCGCACCGAGATGTACCGCAAGGAGTACGCCGAGGTGTTCGAGGGCGACGACGTGTGGCAGGCCATCGACGTGCCCCAGAGCCAGGTCTACCAGTGGGACGAGACATCGACCTACATCCAGCACCCGCCGTTCTTCGATGGCATGGGCAAGACCCCGTCGCCGGTGGAAGACGTCGAGCGCGCCCACGTGCTGGCGCTGCTCGGCGACTCGGTGACCACCGACCACATCTCCCCGGCCGGCGCCATCAAGCCCGACAGCCCGGCGGGCCGCTACCTGCAGGAGCGCGGCGTCAAGCCGGTGGACTTCAACTCCTACGGCTCGCGGCGCGGCAACCACGAGATCATGATGCGCGGCACCTTCGCCAACGTGCGCATCAAGAACGAGATGCTCGACGGGGTGGTCGGCGGCGAGACCCGCCATGTGCCGTCCGGCAAGCAGATGGCCATCTATGACGCGGCCATGCAGTACCAGCAGGAAGGCACGCCGCTGGTGGTGATCGCCGGCAAGGAATACGGCACCGGCTCCAGCCGCGACTGGGCCGCCAAGGGCACCCGGCTGCTCGGCGTGCGTGCGGTGATCGCCGAGTCCTTCGAGCGCATCCACCGTTCCAACCTGATCGGCATGGGGGTGGTGCCGCTGCAGTTCCCCGAAGGCGAGACCCGCCAGACGATGGGCCTGACCGGCGACGAGCGCGTCTCCGTCAAGGGGCTCGGCGAGCTCACTCCGGGCGGCACGGTCGAGGTGACCATCGAGAGCGACAAGGGAGAGAAGACCTTCGAGGCGCTGTGCCGCATCGACACCGCCAACGAGCTGGAGTACTACCGCCACGGCGGCATCCTGCACTTCGTGCTGCGCAAGATGATCGGCTCGGCCTGATCGAGCGGCTTCCCGAGTGACCTGAAAGCGACAGGCCCCGCCGGATGACCGGCGGGGCCTGTTTCGTTTAGGGCTTCGGGCTTCGGGCTTCGGGCTTCGGGCTTCGGGCCTCGGGCCTCGGGCCTCGGGCTTCGGGCCTCGGGCTTCGGGCTTCGGGCCTCGGGCTTCGGGCTTCGGGCTTCGGGCCTCGGGCTTCGGGCCTCGGGCCTCGGGCCTCGGGCTTCGGGCTTCGGGCTTCGGGCCTCGGGCTTCGGGCTTCGGGCTTCGAGCAGTCTCCATCGCATCGGGCTGGCGACAAACCGCTCGTAGCTCGTGGCCCTTAGCCCGAAGCTCCCTTGACTCGCAGCCCGCAGCCAGACGTCAGAACGACCGGCGACGATAGCGACGATACGCCGGCGTCCAGAAGTTGCGCTCGATGGCGTCACGCAGGGTCTGGGCGTCGGACTGCAACGCCACGCCCTCATGCTGGGCCTGGGCCGCCACCTCGAAGGCGATGGCCTTGGACAGCTCGCGAATGTCGGACAGTGCCGGCAGCACCGCCCCCTCACCGGTCTTGGCCACCGGCGCCTCGCGGGCCAGGGCCCGGGAGGCCGACATCAGCATGGCGTCGGTGATGCGCCCGGCCCTGGCGGCGAGCACCCCGAGGCCGATGCCCGGGAAGATATAGGCGTTGTTGCACTGGGCGATCGGGTAGCGCTTGCCCTTGTATTCCACCGGCGGGAAGGGACTGCCGGTAGCCACCATGGCATGGCCGTCGGTCCAGCGAATCACGTCTTCGGGCACCGCCTCGACGCGCGAGGTGGGATTGGACAGCGGCATCACCAGCGGCGAGGCGCAGCCGGCGTGCATGGTGCGGATCACCTCTTCGGTGAACAGACCCTGCTGGCCACAGACCCCGAGCAGCACGGTCGGCTTGACCTGCTTGACCACCTCCAACAGCGACTGGCCGTCCCAGTCGGCGACCAGTGCCGGGTCCTGGGCCAGGCGACGCTGGAAGCCGCGCAGCCACTCCTGATTACCGGTCACCAGCCCCTCGCGGTCGACCATGAAGATGCGCCGTCGCGCCTCGGCCTCGGTGAGCCCCTCGGCCTGCATCGCCACCACGATCTGCTCGGCGATGCCGCAGCCGGCCGAACCGGCCCCGACCACCACCACCCGCTGATCGCCGACGCCCTCTTCGCGGGCCTGACAGGCCGCCATCAGAGTGCCCACACAGACCGCGGCGGTGCCCTGGATGTCATCGTTGAAGCAGCACAGCTCGTCGCGATAGCGCTCGAGCAGCGGCAGGGCGTTGGTCTGGGCAAAGTCCTCGAACTGCAGCAACACGTTCGGCCAGCGACGCTTCACGGCGCCGATGAAATCGGCCATGAAGGCGTCGTAGTCTTCCTGGGCGATGCGCGGATGGCGCCAGCCCATGTACATGGGATCGGCCAGCAGCGCCTCGTTGTTGGTGCCCACGTCGAGCTGGATCGGCAGGGTGTAGGCCGGGCTGATACCACCGCAGGCGGTGTACAGCGACAGCTTGCCGATGGGAATGCCCATGCCGCCGATGCCCTGGTCGCCCAGCCCCAGAATGCGCTCACCGTCGGTGACCACGATCACCTTCACCTGGTCCTTGGTGGCGCTGCGCAGGATGTCATCCATGCGGTCGCGATCGGGATAGGAGATGAACAGCCCGCGGTGGTTGCGATAGATGTTGGAGAATTCCTCGCAGGCCTGCCCCACCGTAGGCGTATAGATGATCGGCAGCATCTCCTCGAGATGCTCGGACACCAGGCGAAAATAGAGCGTCTCGTTGTCGTCCTGAATGCCGCGCAAGTAGATATGGCGGTCCAGATCGGTCTGGCACTGGCGGTACTGGCGATAGGCCCGCTCGGCCTGCTCCTCGATGGTCTCGACGTTCTGGGGCAGCAGCCCGATCAGATTGAACTCGAACCGTTCCTCACGGGTAAAGGCGCTCCCCTTGTTGAGCAGGGGCATTTCGAGCAAGGGAGGTCCGGCGTAGGGCACATAGAGGGGGCGCTTGGCTTCGCTGGTCATCAAGTTCGTCTCATGCTGTGTCGGGAATGCGGGCCGTGACGCTCTGGCCATGTCCGAGGAAATGTCTACGCTCTCCGACGTTTCGAACACGGCTCGGCGGCGTCTTGCTCGCTACTCTATCACGCCAGTCCCTCGGCCATGGACCATGACACCGGCGCAGGCAAAAACGGGCGACTCTCAGGCTAGACGAAACGGCCCAACCCGACCGCCTCGCGCAGGCGATCCATGAAGGGAGCGGCTTCGGCACGGGCACGCTCAGCTCCCTGGCGCAGCACCGTCTCGATGTGAGCGGGATCCTCCAGCAGCGCCTGGTAGCGCTCGCGGGGCTCGCGCAAGTGGGCGTTGAGATATTCGAAGACCCGATTCTTGGCCTCGCCCCAGCCGATGCCGTTCTCGTACTCGGTGCGCATGGCCGCGCTTTCCTCGACGCTGGCGAACGCCGAATAGATCTGGAACAGGGTGCAGGTATCCGGATCCTTGGGCTCGCCGGGCTCCAGCGAGTTGGTCTTGATCTTGCGCACCAGCTTCTGCAGCTTCTTCTCGGAGACGAACAGCGGGATGGTGTTCTCGTAGCTCTTGGACATCTTGCGGCCGTCCAGGCCGTTCAACACCTGGACGCGCTCGTCCACCACCGCCTCGGGCTGGGTGAAGAACTGGCCCTTGAACAGGTGGTTGAAGCGCCCGCCCATGTCGCGCGCCATCTCGATATGCTGGATCTGATCGCGCCCCACCGGCACCCGGTGGGCGTTGAACATCAGGATGTCCGCCGCCATCAGCACCGGATAGCCGAACAGCCCCATGGTGACGCCGCGGTCGGGATCGGGGCTGCCCGACTCCTCGTTGTCGGCCACCGCCGCCTTGTAGGCATGGGCACGGTTCATCAGTCCCTTGGCACAGACGCAGGACAGCATCCAGGTCAGCTCGGGAATCTCGGGGATGTCCGACTGGCGGTAGAAGATGGCGTTGTCGGTATCCAGGCCGAGCGCCAGCCAGGTGGCGGCGATCTCCAGGCGCGACTGCTGGACGCGCTTGAGGTCCTGACACTTGATCAACGCGTGCAGGTCGGCGAGGAAATAGTAGGACTGGACGCTGGGATCCTGGCTCGCCGCGATGGCGGGCTTGATGGCCCCGACATAGTTGCCGAGGTGAGGCGTGCCGGTGGTGGTGATGCCCGTCAGCACACGGGTCTTGTCGGAAGATGCGGTCATGAATGCGGGACTCAGCTGACTCTCGAATGCCCGCTATGGTAACGCGGCGCCCCGGTCAAGGCGACCTGCCGGACGGCATGCCGCAAAGGGCCGGGCTCCCTCACGGGAGTCCCGGCCTTCCGATCCGTACGCGGAGCGGTCTCAGCCGATCAGCCGCGCGGTCTCCACGTACTCGAGCCCGAAGGCCTCGGCCACGGCCCGATAGGTCAGTTGGCCCTCGTGGACGTTGAGCCCCTGGGCGAAGTGGGCGTCATCGGCCAGCGCCTGTTTCCAGCCCTTGTCGGCCAGGGCGACGACGAACGGCAGAGTGGCATTGGTCAGCGCCTGGGTGGAGGTGCGCGCCACCGCGCCCGGCATGTTGGCCACACAGTAGTGCACCACGCCGTCGACCACGTAGGTCGGCTCGGCATGGGTCGTCGGCTTGCTGGTCTCGAAGCAGCCGCCCTGATCGATGGCCACGTCCACCAGCACGCTGCCCGGCTTCATGTCGGCCAGCATCGCCCGGGTGATCAGCTTGGGCGCGGCGGCACCGGGCACCAGCACGGCACCGATGATCAGGTCGGACTCGCGAACCGCCTCTTCCAGGCTGTCGGCGGTGGAGAAGACGGTCTTCATGCGGCCCTGGTAGCGATCGTCCAGGGTCTCCAGGCGCGGGATGGACTTGTCCAGCACCGTCACCTCGGCGCCCAATCCCAGCGCCATGCGCGCGGCGTTCTCGCCGACCACGCCACCGCCGATCACGGTCACCTTGGCCGGCGCCACGCCCGGCACGCCCGGCAGCAGGATGCCGGCACCGCCCTGGGCCTTCTCCAGGCTGTGGGCGCCCGCCTGCACGGCCATGCGCCCGGCCACGGTGCTCATCGGCGCCAGCAGCGGCAGGCCGCCCTGGGCCGCGGTGATGGTCTCGTAGGCGATGCAGGTAGCGCCGCTCTCCATCAGGCCACGGGTCAGCGGCTCCTCGGCGGCCAGGTGCAGGTAGGTGAACAGCGTCTGGCCGCGAGACAGGCGTGCCACCTCCTCGGGCTGGGGTTCCTTGACCTTGAGGATCAGCTCGGCCTCGGACCACACCTTGGCCACGTCAGCCTCAAGCCGCGCCCCGGCCGCCTCGTAGTCGGCGTCGGGGAAACCGGCGCCCTCGCCGGCACCGGCCTGGACGGTCACCGTGTGACCACGGCCAACCAGTTCACGGGCGCCGCTGGGGGTCAGGGCGACGCGATATTCATGATTCTTGATTTCCTTGGGGACGGCGATCTGCATGGGGAGGTCCTCCGGTGCCGAGTCGTTGAACGACATATTGTTGGATGAGGTGACTCACCGCTTCATTACAGCACAGCAGGACAATCACGAAGAGATCACGCAATAAAAAGACAAAAAATCCAGGAAGAGGCCGCCTCGCTCAGAACATATATCCAACAGCGAGACAGAAATCAGAAAATCCCTTCAAGAGTGATCACTCTTTCACCAGCGCGCGTCCATAGCCGGCCAGGAAGGCCTCGGGCAGGCGACGGGGGCGGCCGCTGGACAGCGCGATACAGGCAAAACGCGTGCGCGCTCGCAGCAGGGTACGGCCATCGGCGGGACGATAGAGCTGGAAGCGGCGGGTCAGGGTCAGGCGGCCGTCGCAGGCGACGATCCAGGTGGCCAGCCGCAGGCCATCGCCCTCGAACGCCGGCGCCAGGTAGTCCAGCTCGTGACGCTGCACCGCCATGGCACGGTCGAGCTCGCGATAGCGCTCGAGGGTCAGGCCGAGGGACGCCGAGTGCGCCCAGCTCGACTGCTCCACCCAGCGCAGGTACTCGGCGTTGTTGGCATGGCCGAAGGCATCGATGGCCGACGCCTCGACCTCCAGGTCGATCACGAAGGGCTCGGGCAGATCCCAGCACATGGCAGGTACTCCTTGTCGCGGCCCGCTCTGGAAGCACTCAGGGCCGGCTAGTGCCGCAGTTCCAGCAGGCATCGAACACGCCTTCCAGGCGCTCACCGCAGCCGGAACAGGTCCAGGCCGGACGGTCGTCCCGGCCTTCGAGGGCGTCATGAATCAGCGCCTCGGCCCGATCACGGTTATGAGGCGCCACCCAGACCTCCGGCTCGCACTCCGCCGGCGGAAGCTCGCCGGCGCCACCGCCCAGCGTCTGATTGCGACGCTCGACGGGAATGCCGGCGACCTCCAGCAGGTTGGCCACATGACCGACCAGCAGCGGATTCGAGTGGGCAAAGACGCGGACGAAGGCGAAATCGTTCATGGGCGCTCGCGGGGAAAGAAGACGGGGCACGCCGGACGCGCGCCCCGCGCTTCAGGGCCTCGATCAGTCGCGGAAGACGCGCACGCCGAGCGTCTTGAGATAGGAGGTCTCGGGGATCGCCGGATGCACCGGGTGATCCGGCCCCTGGTGACCCTGGAACAGGAGCTGGGCATGGCGGTCCTGATGGCGGGCCGCCCCGCGCACCACGTCCACCAGGCGCTCCGGCGCCAGATGCATCGAGCAGGAGGCCGAGAGCAGCAGACCGTCGCGTCCCAGCAAACGCATGGCCTCGCGATTGAGCTTGCCGTAGGCGCGCTCGCCGGCGGGGATATCCTTGCGCTTCTTGATGAAGGCAGGCGGATCGAGGATCACCACGTCGAACTGCTCGCCGTCGGCCTTGAGCGCAGCCAGGGCCTCGAAGGCATCGCCCTCGCCCACCGCTACCTGCTCGTGCAGGCCGTTGAGGGCGGCGTTGTCGGCGACCCGCTCCAGCGCCGGAGCGCTGGCGTCCACGCACAGCACCTCGCTGGCGCCGCTGGCGGCGGCCTGCACGCCCCAGCCACCGACGTAGCTGAACAGGTCGAGCACGCGCTTGCCGGCCACCTGCTGGTTGAGCCAGGCGCGGTTGACGCGGTGGTCATAGAACCAACCGGTCTTCTGGCCGTCGAGCACCGGGGCGACGAAGCGCACGCCGTTTTCCTCGAGCTCCACCGCCTCCGGCAGCGTGCCCTTGACCACTTCGACCTGGCTCTCGAGGCCTTCCTGGCGGCGCCCGGAGGTATCGTTGCGCAGCACCACGGCGCTCGGGGAGACGACCTTGTCCAGGGCATCGAGCAGCGGCTCGAGCTGCGCCTGCATGCCGGCGGTGTTGAGCTGCACCACCAGCACGTCGCCGTAGCGGTCGACGATCAGCCCCGGCAGCAGGTCGCCCTCGCCGTGCACCAGGCGATAGAACGGCTTATCGAACATGCGCTGGCGCAGGGCCAACGCCTGGTTCAGGCGGTGGACCAGCAGCGAGCGGTCGAGCAGCATGCCCGGATCACGGGACACCAGCCGCGCGCAGATCAGCGAGTGGGCGTTGACGTAGGCCACGCCCAGCGCCTTGCCGTTGGCGGCCTCGACCTGGACCTGCTCGCCGGGAGCGAAATCCTTGAGCGGCGTGGCCTTGATGTCGATCTCGTTGGAGTACAGCCAGAGGTGCCCCGCCTTGAGGCGGCGATCGGCATTCTTCTTCAGGCGCAGGGAGCGTAGGGCGGTCATGTCGTGGCTCTCATCGTGGGCGTCATGGGACGTTCAGGGAATGCCGGCCGTGGGCCGGAGCATCGAATCGAATAACGGCGGTGCTCAGGTCTGGCACTCGCCGCAGAATACGCTGGCTCGCTGGCCCAGGGTGACCAGGCGCAGCTCGGCGCCGCAGCGCCGGCAGGGCTCGCCGTCACGGCCGTAGACGTTGAGCCGCTGGGCGAAGTAGCCCGGCTCGCCGGTGCCGCTGACGAAATCGCGCAGGGTGGTGCCGCCCTGGGTGATCGCCGCGGCCAGCACCTCGCGCACCGCGGCTGCCAGGCGATCGTAGCGCTCGCGGGAGATGCGCCCGGCGGCGCGACGGGGATCGATGCCGGCCAGGAACAGTGCCTCGGCGGCGTAGATGTTACCGACGCCGACGACCACGGCATTGTCCATCAGGAAGGGCTTCACGGCCATGCGCCGGCGCCGGGACAGCTCGAACAGCCGCGCGCCGTCGAAAGCCTCGGAGAGCGGCTCCGGCCCCAGGCGGGCCAGGCGCGGATCGTGCTCGACATCGCCGGCCAACCAGTCGACGAAGCCGAAGCGGCGCGGATCGTGATAGCGCAGCACCGCGCCGTCGTCGAGCACCAGATCGACGTGGTCGTGCTTCTTCGGCAGCTCGCCGACCCGAGCGACGCGCAGGCTGCCCGACATGCCGAGGTGCCACAGCAGCGAGCCCTTTTCACCTTCCAGCGGGACCAGCAGGTACTTGGCGCGACGATCCAACGTGCCGATGCGTGCGCCGATCAGGCGATCAACCAGGTCATCCGGCACCGGCACGCGCAGGCGGGGCTGGCGCACGATCACTTCAGTGATCTCGCGGCCCTCCACGTGCGGGGCGATACCGCGCCGGGTAGTCTCGACTTCGGGCAACTCGGGCATGGGGCGACCTGCTATGGGCGGCGTGCAGCAATCATACGCAAGAACCCGACCATCGGGCCGGGTTCTTGAGGACAGGCCGAGGCCTGCGGCGGAAGCGATCACGGGAACCGCGGGGATCCCGACTTACTTGATCTTGGCTTCCTTGTACATCACGTGCTTGCGAACCACCGGGTCGAACTTCTTCATTTCCATCTTGTCCGGGGTGTTCCGCTTGTTCTTGTCGGTGGTGTAGAAGTGGCCGGTACCGGCGCTGGACACCAGACGAATCTTGTCACGCATGAGTCTTCTCCCTGATGGAAACGCTTAGACGGCTTCGCCGCGCTTGCGAATGTCGCTGAGCACCGCTTCGATGCCCTTCTTGTCGATGATGCGCATGCCTTTGGAGGAGACGCGCAGCCTGACGAAGCGCTTCTCGGACTCCACCCAGAAACGGTGGCTGTGCAGGTTCGGCACGAAACGACGACGCGTCTTGCGCTGGGAGTGTGAAACGTTGTTACCAGTCACCGGGCGCTTGCCGGTAACCTGACATACTTTGGACATGAGAGCCTCCAACCGCTTGGCCAGGTAGGGATACCTGATTGTTCAAAACCTGTCGGGCAAAACCGGGACGACCCCGCTGTCATTTGACCCAAGGGAATTCAAAGGCTGCACTTTATACCAGAGTCAACGCTGCCAGACAAGCGACGTACAGAATTATACAGCGCCACTGCCCATCGACATGACCCCTGAGGTCCGTCTCGGGCGAGCGCGACTGCGACTGCTGTTTTGATCGCGGCGGATTATAGCAGCCCACGCTCGGCAAAGGACACCACCTCGCCATCGCCGACCACGAAATGGTCCAGCACCCGGATCTCGAACAGGCCCAGCGCCTCCTTGAGCCGCTCGGTGATGCGTTGGTCGGCGTCGCTGGGCTCGGCCACCCCGGAGGGATGATTGTGGGCAAAGATGATCGCGCCGGCGCCCAGCTCCAGGGCGCGCCGCGCCACCTCGCGTGGATACACCGAAGCGCTGTCCAGGGTGCCGCGGAACAGCGACTCGAAGCGGATCACCCGATGCTGGCTGTCGAGGAACAGTGCGGCGAACTCTTCATGGCCAAGATGACGAAGCCGTGAGGCGAGGTAGTCGCGCACCAGCGCCGGAGAGGTCAGCGCGCCTTCGCGCGCCAGGCGGCTGGCCAGATGGCGACGAGACAGCTCCAGCGTGGCCTGGAGCTGGACGAACTTGGCCTCGCCCAATCCCCGCTCGGCGCAGAACCGCGTGCGATCGGCCTCGAGCAGCGGACGCAGGCCGCCGAAGGCCGACAGCAGATCGCGGGCCAGGTCCACCGCCGAACGTCCCGTCACGCCCACGCGCAGGAAGATCGCCAGCAATTCGGCATCCGAGAGCGCCTCGGCCCCCAGTGCCAGCAGCTTTTCCCGAGGGCGTTCGCCCTCGGGCCAGTCACGAATCGACATCCGGGCCTCCTTGCCATGCTGGCGTCCTGACACCAGTGTAGCCTCGCCCCCGCCGGGACGCGGCTACGCAAGGGTGCGGCCGGATGATAAGGTAGGCGATCGGATTCTCGCTCGGATATCGCCATGTCGACACCCTCCGGCTCCCGGGGCAATGCCCCTCGACGCATCCTGCTCGGCATCAGCGCCGGCATTGCCGCCTACAAGAGCGCGCAGCTCGCCCGGCTGCTCAAGCAGGCGGGCCATGAGGTCCGCGTAGTGATGACCGACGGCGCCCAGGCTTTCATCACCCCGCTGACCCTGCAGGCACTGACCGGCGAACCGGTACGCACCTCGCTGCTCGACCCGGAGGCCGAGGCCGGCATGGGCCACATCGAGCTGGCCCGCTGGGCCGACCTGATCCTGATCGCCCCGGCCACCGCCGACCTGATGGCGCGGTTGGCCCACGGTCACGCCGACGACCTGCTCACCACCCTGTGCCTGGCAAGCGACGCCGACAAGGCCATGGCCCCGGCCATGAACCAGGCCATGTGGCGTCAGCCGGCCACCGCCCGCAACGCCCGTCGACTGGCCGACGATGGATGGCGGCTGCTGGGGCCCGACAGCGGCGATCAGGCCTGCGGCGACGTGGGCCCCGGTCGGATGCTGGAGCCCGAGGCCATCCTGGCCGCCCTGTCGGCACCCGTCGAGCGGCCCGCCGAGGGGGTCCGCGTGGTGATCACCGCCGGCCCCACCCGCGAGCCGCTGGATCCGGTGCGCTACCTCTCCAATCACAGCTCCGGCAAGATGGGCTTTGCCCTGGCCGCCGCCGCCGCCGCGCTCGGCGCCCGGGTGCAGCTGATCAGCGGCCCGGTAGCGCTGCCCACCCCGGCCGGCGTGGAGCGCTTCGATGTGGAAAGCGCGCAAGAGATGCATGACGCCGCCCAGCGTCTGGCGGGGGAATGCGACCTGTTCATCGGTTGCGCCGCGGTGGCGGACTTTCGCGCCGAGACGCCGGCCGAGCACAAGCTCAAGAAGCGCGAGGGCGAGGACACCCTGACCCTGCGTCTGGTCAAGAATCCCGACATCATCGCCGCCATCGCCGCGCGCGCCGACCGCCCCTACGTGGTGGGCTTCGCCGCCGAGACCCGGGACCTGGCGACCTATGCGCGCGACAAGCTCGAGCGCAAGCGCCTTGACATGGTCGTGGCCAACGACGTGTCCCGGGCCGGACTCGGATTCGGCGCCGACGACAACGCCGCCCTGCTGCTGTGGCGGGAAGGCGATACCACCGGCCAGGTCGAGCTGCCCCCCCAACCCAAGATCGCGCTGGCCGAGGCCGTCATCCGCCAGGCCCTGGCGCAGCTGGCCGACGACGCCGACTGACACCCCCCGATTTCGTCCTTACTCCCTGGAAGACATTCGATGCCGACCTTTCCCGACCGTCCCCGTCTCGCCGTCAAGCTGCTCGACGAGCGGATGCGCGACCACCTCCCCCACTACGCCACTCAAGGCTCCGCCGGCATGGACCTGCGTGCCCTGCTCGACGCCCCACTGGTGCTCGAGCCCGGCGACTGCGAGCTGGTTCGCACCGGGCTGGCCATTCACATCGCCGACCCGAGCCTCGCCGGGATGATCCTGCCCCGCTCGGGCCTGGGCCACAAGCACGGCATCGTGCTCGGCAACCTGGTGGGCCTGATCGACTCCGACTACCAGGGCGAGCTGATGGTCTCGGTGTGGAACCGCGGCAACACCCCCTTCACCCTGGAACCCTTCGAGCGCCTGGCCCAGTACGTGCTGGTGCCGGTAGTTCAGGCCGAGCTCGAGGTGGTCGACGACTTCGATGCCAGCGCCCGCGGCGATGGCGGCTTCGGCAGCTCAGGGCGCCACTAACGTTTCTGGCCGTCACTGACGCCGACCATCCCATGCACAAGGACGACGACATGAACCACAGCAGCACGAGCCCGGCCCCGGCCTCGATCTTTCGTGCCTACGATATCCGCGGCATCGTCGACGACACCCTCACCGAGGCCGGCGTCGAGGCTATCGGCCAGGCCATCGGCAGCGCCGCCCTCGCCCGCGGCGAATCCCGGGTGGTCGTCGCCCGCGACGGACGTCTCTCCGGCCCCCGGCTGCAAGCGGCCTTGACCCGCGGCTTGACCGCCAGCGGCTGCGACGTCATCGATGTCGGCATGGTGCCGACTCCGGTGCTCTACTTCGCCACCCACGAACTGGAGAACACCGCCTCTGGGGTGATGGTCACCGGCAGCCACAACCCGCCGGACTACAACGGCTTCAAGATCGTGCTCGGCGGCGAAACTCTGTCCGGTGAGGCGATCACCGATCTGCACCGCCGGATCGAGGAAAGCGACCTGGCCGAGGGTGCCGGCGAGGTGCACGAGCAGGACGTGCGTGAGGCCTATCTCGACCGCATTCTCGGCGACGCGTCCCTGGCCCGCCCGCTCAAGGCGGTGGTGGACTGCGGTAACGGCGTGGCCGGCGAGCTCGGCCCTGCGCTTATCGAGCGCCTGGGCGCCGAGACGATCCCGCTGTTCGCCGAGATCGACGGCACCTTCCCCAACCATCATCCGGACCCGGGCAAGCCCGAGAACCTCGAGGACCTGATCCGCGCCGTGCGCGAGCACGACGCCGACATCGGCCTGGCCTTCGACGGCGACGGCGACCGCCTGGGCGTGATCACGCCCCAGGGCCAGCTGATCTACCCCGATCACCTGATGATGGCCTTCGCCGAGGACATGCTCGAGCGCAACCCCGGCGCGCGGGTGATCTTCGACGTCAAGTGCACCGGCAACCTGGCCCGCGTCATCGATGAGGCCGGCGGCACCCCGGAGATGTGGCGCACCGGCCACTCGCTGATCAAGGCGCGCATGAAGGAGACCGGCGCCCAACTGGCCGGCGAAATGAGCGGCCATATCTTCTTCAAGGAGCGCTGGTACGGCTTCGACGACGGCCTGTACGGCGCCGCCCGGCTGCTGGAGGTGCTGTCGCGCCAGAGGGAGGACGCCGACGCCTTCTTCGCCCGCTATCCCCAGGATATCGGCACCCCCGAGATCAACGTCGCGGTGACGGACGACACCAAGTTCGAGCTGGTGGATCGGCTGGCCCGGGAGAGCGACTTCGGCGAGGATGGCATCAAGACGACCCTGGACGGCATTCGCGTCGACTATCCGGACGGCTGGGGACTGTGCCGCGCCTCCAACACCACGCCGATGCTGGTACTGCGCTTCGAGGGCAAGAGCGACGCCGCGCTGGCGCGCATCCGCGATCGTTTCGCCGGCGCCCTCGCCCAAGTGGCGCCGGATCTGGAACTGCCGCAGTGAACCGGCTCAACAGACACCATCAGGACAGGACGAGATGACCGAACAGACCCGCGACCCCCGCCAGGTAGTGGAGGTGCTCTCCGAGGCACTGCCCTACATCCAGCGCTTTTCCGGCAAGACCGTGGTGGTCAAGTACGGCGGCAACGCCATGACCGAGGACACCCTGATCGACTCCTTCGCTCGCGACATGGTGCTGATGAAGGAAGTCGGCATCAATCCGGTGGTGGTTCACGGCGGCGGCCCGCAGATCGGCGAACTGCTCGAGAAACTCAAGATCGAGTCACGCTTCGTCAACGGCATGCGGGTCACCGACGCCGAGACCATGGACGTGGTCGAGATGGTGCTCGGCGGCCTGGTCAACAAGGGCATCGTCAACCTGATCAACCAATGTGGCGGCAAGGCCATCGGCCTGACCGGCAAGGACGGCGCCCAGATTCGCGCCCGGCAGCTCAAGGTCGAGCACAAGACGCCCGACATGGCCGCCTCCGAGATCATCGACATCGGCCACGTCGGCGAGGTGGAACACATCTCCACCGACCTGATCGAGATGCTCGCCGCCCGCGATTTCATCCCGGTGATCGCCCCCATCGGGGTCGATGCCGCCGGGCGCAGCTACAATATCAACGCCGACCTGGTGGCCGGCAAGGTCGCCGAGGCCCTGGACGCCGAGAAGCTGATGCTGCTGACCAACGTCGCCGGCCTGATGAACGCCGAGGGAGAAGTGCTCACCGGCCTGACCACCGCCCAGGTCGACGCCCTGATCGGCGATGGCACCATCCATGGCGGCATGCTGCCGAAGATCCGCTGCGCCCTGGACGCGGTCAAGGGTGGCGTGGCCAGCGCCCACATCGTCGACGGCCGGGTACCTCACGCCACCCTGCTGGAAATCTTCACCAACGCCGGAGTAGGCACCCTGATCACCAACACGACACGCTGACGCCAAGGCCGGCTGAGACCGGCCGATTCTCAAGGACCGACAAGAAAATAACGCTATGACGCAGGCAAACCCCACCCCCAGTCGCCGGGAGCAGATCCTCCAGGGTCTGGCCCTGATGCTGGAGGAAGACAGCGGCAAGCGCATCACCATCGCCGCCCTGGCTCGCCAGGTCGGCGTCTCCGAGGCCGCGCTCTACCGCCACTTCCCCAGCAAGGCACGAATGTTCGAAGGGCTCATCGAGTTCATCGAGCAGACGCTGTTCGAACGCATCGCCCGCATCCTCGAGGACGTTCCCGAGGCACTGCCCCGCTGCGGCCAGATCCTTACCCTGGTGCTGGCCTTCGCCGAGAAGAACCCCGGGCTGTCGCGACTGCTCGGCGGCGACGTACTGACCGGCGAGACGGCCAGGCTACGACAGCGCATCCACCAGCTCTTCGAGCGCCTGGAGACCCAGCTAAAGCAGGTGCTGCGCGAGGCCGAGCTTCGCGAGGGGCTACGTCCCACCCTGCCGATTCCGGCCGCCGCCAACCTGCTGGTCGCCCAGGCCGAGGGGCGTATCGCCCAGTACGTACGCAGCGACTTCCGCCGACGGCCCACCGAGCACTGGGATGACCAGTGGCCGGCGCTGTCGGCGAGGTTGATGCGCGAGGCGGTGCAGACGGCTTAGATCGAAGCTCGAAGCCCGAAGCCCGAAGCCCGAAGCCCGAAGCCCGAAGCCCGAAGCCCGAAGCCCGAAGCCCGAAGCCCGAAGCCCACAACGCTAAGAGGGTGCCGAGCAAAACAAAACCCCGCAGGCCGTAGCCTCCGGGGTTTTGTTCGTGCGGCGCCTGCACCCGCGGCATCAGGCGGCCAGGGTATCGCCGAGCTGCTGCTTGATCTTCTTCATGGCGTTCTTCTCGAGCTGCCGGATACGCTCGGCGGACACACCGTAAACGTCGGCCAGCTCGTGAAGGGTCGACTTGTCGTCGCTCAGCCAGCGCTGCTGCAGGATGTCTCGGGAGCGCTCGTCCAGCCCCTCGAGGGCCACCTGCAGGCGTCGGGTGGCATCGGCCTCCCAGTCGCTGTCCTCGAGCTGGGTGGCGGGGTCCTGGCTGGCGTCGTCCAGATAATGGACCGGCGCCTGGTAGGCGGTCTCCTCGTCTTCCCCCGGCGCGGCATCGAACCCTGCGTCGTGGGCCGACAGGCGGCCTTCCATCTCGCGCACCACCTCGGGCTTGACGTCGAGGTCCTTGGCAATCGCCTCGACCTCGTCCGTGTTCAACCAGGCCAGGCGCTTCTTGGCGCTGCGCAGGTTGAAGAACAGCTTACGCTGCGCCTTGGTGGTGGCGATCTTGACGATCCGCCAGTTACGCAGCACGAATTCGTGAATCTCGGCCTTGATCCAGTGCACGGCGAAGGAGACCAGCCGCACGCCCTGATTGGGGTCGAAACGCTTCACGGCCTTCATCAGGCCGACGTTGCCCTCCTGGATCAGGTCGGCCTGGGCCAACCCGTAGCCGGCATAGCTGCGCGCAATGTGCACCACGAAGCGAAGGTGCGACATTACCAGGCGGCGTGCCGCCTCGAGATCGCCTTCGTCGTGCAGGCGGTAGGCCAGCTCACGTTCTTCATCGACGGTCAGCATGGGAATGCCGTTCACCGCCTGGATATAACCGTTGAGGTCGTGGCCCGGGGAAAGGTGGCCCACCGGCAGAAGACTGGTGCTCATGTGCAGGGTGTCTCCATCGAAGCCCGTGTGTGGAATCCCGTGACTGGAATCCCTATAGTCGCCGCCTTTGACGGCGAGCTCTCGATTTGGTTCCCGCGATCTTCGCGTCGAGAGACCGCGTTTTCTAACGGGGGCGGATCTGCGCCAGATGGCGGCTTACGGCGATCCACGCCCCCAACCAGCCCAACAGTGTACTACAGCCCAACAGCATTGCCGACCCTGCAAGACCCAAGCCGGGAAGCGCAAAGCTGGCACCGTAGCTGGCCGCCAGGGCCGCTATCGGCGCAGCCAACCAGTCGCCGCCGAGCGTCAGCAATCCCCAGGCCAGAAGGCCGCCGCCGAGCCCGTACCAGGCGCCGCTGTAGAGGAACGGGCGGCGCACGAAGGCATGGGTGGCACCGATCAGGGTCACCACCTCGATCTCCTGGCGACGATTCTCCACCGCCAGACGAATGGTATTGCCCACCACCAGCAGCACCCCGAGCCCGAACAGGACGGCGAGCCCCAGACCGACCCGACGCCCCAGCTCGGCCAGGTGGCGCAGCCGCTCCAGCCAGGCCAGGTCCAGGCGAACTTCCTCGACCCCGGCCACCGTTTCGAGGCCGTCCGCCAGGCCCTGCACCGCCGCCGGGGCAGGATCCTGCGGGTGGATCACCACGCTGGCCGGCAGGGGGTTGCCCGGCAATCGTGCCAGGGCATCCTCGAGCCCCAACGCCTGCTGGAACTCGGCCATGCCCTCGGCGGCGGTAATCAGCCGCGTGCTCGCCACGCCCTCGCGCGCCGCCAGCGCCTGCTCGATGCGCCCCGCTTCGTCGGCTCCGACGTCCTTCTCCAGGTAGACGGTGAGCGTCGCACTCTCGTCCAGCTCGGCGTCGAGCAATCGGGCCCCATCCAGAGTCAGCCACAGCCCGGCGGGAAGGACCAGGGCGATGGCGATCGCCAGCATGGTCAACAGACTGCCGACAGGATGACGCAGTAGCCGGCTCGCGCTGTCCAGCGACATGGCGCGATGGTGGCGCAGCCAGCTGCGCCAACGGCCACCGGCGGTGGCCCGCTGGGCACGGGCCCCACGACGAGATGGCGTCTCTCGGCTCATGCGGCCTCCTCGTCGGCCACCAGGCGCCCCTCCTGGAGGCGCAGGGTACGATGTCGCAGCCGGGCGATCAGCGCCAGGTCGTGGCTGGCCACCATCACCGTGGTGCCGATGCGATGAAAGTCCTCGAACAGCGCCATGATGTCCGCTGACAGCTGGGGGTCCAGATTGCCGGTGGGCTCGTCGGCAAGCAGCAGGGCCGGCTTGTTGACCACCGCCCGGGCGATGCCCACACGCTGCTGCTCGCCGCCGGACAGCTCGATGGGCAAGGCCTTCTCGCGGTGCAGCAAGCCCACCTTGTCCAGCGCCGCGCGCACCCGACGCGCCGCCTCGCGGGGCTCGGCGCCCTGGATCTCCAGCGGCAGCGCCACGTTGTGGTAGATCGAGCGGTCGAAGAGCAGTTGGTGGTCCTGGAAGACCACGCCGATCTGGCGCCGGTAGAAAGGCACCTGGCTGGCGTGCAGGCGATCGATGTCGTGGCCGGCGACCAGGATGCGCCCGCGGCTGGGGCGCTCCAGGCGCATCAGCAGGCGCAGCAGCGAACTCTTGCCGGCACCGGAGTGGCCGGTGAGAAACACCATCTCGCCGCGACGCACGCGGAAGTCGAGATTGGCGAGCGCATCAAAGCGCCCGCCGTAACGCTTGCCGACGTGCTCGAAGGCGATCATGCCGAGGCGTCGTCGCGGTCGAACAGGGCGTCGACGAATTCCCGGGCGTCGAAGGGCCGCAGGTCATCCAGGGTCTCGCCGACGCCGATGAAGCGGATCGGCGTGCCCAGTTGCTGGGCCAGGGCGAAGATGACGCCGCCCTTGGCGGTGCCGTCGAGCTTGGTCAGAGTGATGCCGGAAACCGGCACCGCCTCGTTGAAGGTGGCGGCCT
This sequence comes from Halomonas organivorans, assembly GCF_014192055.1. Lineage (GTDB taxonomy): Bacteria > Pseudomonadota > Gammaproteobacteria > Pseudomonadales > Halomonadaceae > Halomonas > Halomonas organivorans. Next base: position 60,770 of record NZ_JACHXM010000019.1, read on the forward strand.
GGGAGAGCGCGTTCTGGCCGGTACCGGCGTCGAGCACCAGCATCACCTCGTGAGGCGCCTGGGCATCGAGCTTGCCCATCACCCGGCGCACCTTCTTGAGTTCCTCCATCAGGTGCGCCTTGTTGTGCAGCCGGCCCGCGGTGTCGGCGATCAGCACGTCGACGCCGCGGGCGCGGGCTGCCGCCAGGGCGTCATAGACCACCGAGGCGCTGTCGGCGCCGGTGTGCTGGGCCACCACCGGCACGTCGTTGCGCTCGCCCCAGACCTTGAGCTGCTCCACGGCGGCGGCGCGGAAGGTATCGCCGGCGGCCAGCATCACGCTGCGCCCCTCGCGCTGGAAGCGCTGGGTGAGCTTGCCAATGGTGGTGGTCTTGCCGACGCCGTTGACGCCGACCACCAGGATCACGAACGGCCCCTCGCCCTTGGGCGGTAGTGCCAATGGCGCGGTGACACCCTCGAGCAGGGTCGCGAGCTCGTCCTGCAGCGCCCTGTAGAGCGCTTCGGGATCCTTGAGCTCCTTGCGCGAGACCCGCTCGGTGAGCCGGTCGATGATCTGGGTGGTGGCCTCGATGCCCACGTCCGCCAGCAGCAGCTGGGTCTCGAGTTCCTCCATCAGGTCGTCGTCGATCTGCTTGCGCCCGAGGAAGAGGCCGGCGAGCCCCTCGGTCAAGTTGGAGCGGGTCTTGCCCAGCCCTTCGCGCATGCGCGCGAACCAGCCCTTCTTCTCGCTCTTGGGCTTCTCGCGAAGCTGGGCCTTGGGCTTCTCGCGAGGCTCGGTGCTGGGCGACTCCTCGGGTGCCGAGACGGGCTCGGGCTCGGGTGCGAGCTCGGCGGCCGCTTCAGGCTGCGCAGCGACGGGCGGCTCGGGTTCAGACTCGGCCGCGGGCGCCGCATCGGTCTCGTCGACAGGCTCGGCGCCTGATTCCGACACCTCGGGTTCCGCCCAGGACGCGTCCGATGCCACGGCGGGTTCCGGCTCGGCATCGGCGACGGGCGGCTCGGGCGCGTCAGCGGGCTCGGGCTCCGCGGCCGCGACGGGCTCAGCATCGCTCTCGGGTACGGCCTGTGACTCGCTCGCCGACGCCGACTCCGGCTCCGGCTCGCGCGGCGACTCGGCCGGCGCGCCGCCAGATTCCTCCTGCTCGACCTCGCCGGAAGCATCCGGCGTCGCCTTGGGATCCTGCTGCTGCTCTTCCTGCTTCTTCTTGCGCTTGAGAAAACCGAACATGTAGGGATTCAGCCTCGCGGATGAACGAATCGCCACATCCTACCATCGCGCACCATGACTGTGGACACGACGCCCGCTACAATCGGCGCCCATGAGCCGACGACGCCCCTCCCCCCGCCACTCGAAACCTTCCCGCTCCGGCAAGGGCGCAGCCCCGCGACCCGCCGGCCAGCTGCGTATCATCGGCGGCGAACACCGCCGTCGCCGGCTCCCGGTGCTGGATAGCCCCGGGCTGCGCCCGACGCCGGACCGCGTCCGCGAGACGCTGTTCAACTGGCTGGGCATGGCCACCCCCGGCGCCCGGGTGCTGGACCTGTTCGCCGGCACCGGCGCCCTGGGGCTCGAGGCGCTGTCTCGCGGTGCCGCGCAGGCGGTGCTGGTGGAGCGCGACCCGCGGGTCGCCCGGGCGCTGAGCGATAACCTGGCGACCCTGGGCATCGCCCGCGCCGAGGTCGCGATCGCCGATGCCCTGGCGTTTCTCGCCGGCACACCCCGGCCGGTGACGCTGGCCTTCATCGACCCCCCCTTTCGTCAGGATCTCGCGGCCCCCTGCTGTGACGCCCTGGAAGACGGCTGGCTGACGACGGATGCCTGGATCTATCTGGAGACGGAATCGGAGCTCGAGCCCACGGTTCCAGGTACCTGGAAGCTGCACAGGGAGGTTCGCGCCGGAGACAGCACCGGGCGGCTCTATCACCGAACTGAAGAAACCGAGAAGTCGCACATAGGCGACGCTTGCTGAGCCCCGCGCACGGGGTTACGCTGCCGCTGCAGGACGCCCCTGGCCGCCTGACGGATTTAGCGATCGTCACGGGAACTCCGGTCTTGGCGTCAAGATCATCGATCGCGGCCGATAGCTCGCCACTGATCGACATGGATCGGACAGCGCTGGCCGAGAGGCCTGGGTCCACACAAGATACGCATTAAATCCGCCAGGCTGCCTGCCCCACGGACATCGTCAGGAGAAACGGATGAGCATCGAACTCTTCAATCAGCTCGAACAGAAAGTCGCCAGCGCCGTGGAGGCCCTGGAATTGATGAAGATGGAAGCCGAGGAGCTGCGCGAGGAGAACACGCGCCTCAAGCAAGAGCGCGAAGATTGGGAGCGCCGCCTGTCCGCGCTGCTGGGCAAGTTCGACGACGTCGAGACCGGCAGCACTGCCGAGCAGCAAGCCGGCTGAGACACGCTCACCCCTCGGTCAGGGGGCGAGACATCAGCAGTGCGTCCTCCCGGCGGGCGCCGGCCAGCGGCGGATAATAGCCGCGCCGGCGCCCGTCTTCCTCGAGCCCCGCTCGCCGGTAAAGGGCAATCGCCGGGGCGTTACCCGCCCTGACCTCCAGCAGCAGCCTTTCGGCTCCCCATTCGCAGGCGCGCGAGATCACCGCCGCCAGCAACCGCGAGGCCAGGCCCTCGCCGCGCCGCGCCGGCGACACCAGGATCGCCTCGAGCTCGGCATCGAAGGGCTGGCGCGCCAGCACCGCATGGCCGATCAATCCCGTCGCGTCCTCCAACCCCAGTACGGCATGCTGCGCCGAGACCAGCACGGCCTCGAACCGCTCTGCGGGCCAGGGCTGAACCTGCCCGGCTTCCTCCAGGGCCGCCAGTGCCGCCAGGTCCGCGACCGCAAGCTCGCGCAGTCGCGGCTCAGTCATCGTCGGCCTCGCCGCACCAGTCTCGATGCCAACGGGCGAGCCGCGGCCACAGTTGACGCTTGAGCTCGGCGCTGCCCGCCATGGCATCCAGTGAGGGGCCCTGCCAGGCCGGCAAGTCCAGCGCCGTCGCGCGCTCGGCCTCGATGGCCAGCACCGTCCCCAGGACCGCGTCCTCGCCGAACACCAGCAGCCGCTCCGGAGCCCAGCCACGACGCGCCCGACCGGCCAGGAAGGCCGCAAGCCCCTGACGGGCCTCGTCCAGGGGCGCCTGTACCGGCAGCCCCTCGATCTGGGGCCAGTGGAAGGATTCGAAGGCCGGCGGCTGTTCCGGCGTGACACCGGCGGCACGCAGCAGATTGGCCAGCAGCCGCTGGGCTACCGGCGAGGGTGCCGCCTCACCCGGCAGTACCACCAGCCAACGACCATCCAGGCAAGCCACCTGAAGGGCAAACCGCAGCGCCTCCTGCGGGGCAGCCTCTTCGGCCGCATCGGTCCCGGCATCCGCTGCCGACGCCTCATCGACCGTCGCCGCCTCGGGCACCACGCCGCCGAGCAGGGCTCTCGCCTTGCGCGGCCCTGCGGGCCTTTCATGCGGCTCGGCCTGGGGCGCGGTGGGCGCCGGTGCGGGCTCTGCGGGCGTGTCGAGAAGCGCCTGGAGGCGTTCGGCGGGCGCCTGGCGAGCCGACTCGGCGGGCGTCGGCAGCTCCCATTCGCAGGCCTCGGTGGGCCGAGCATTGGGCAGCCGATAGCGGGCCGTCCAGGCCGTCAGGCCCATGGCCTCCAGGTATTGCAGCCGCTGGGGCTCGGTGGTCACGAGTGCCCGCCGCCCCGGCAGTCGGGGGAATCCGGTCGCGCCTCGCCGCGGGCCTGCCACTCCTCGGGGGTATAGGGGTGCAAGGCCAGGGCATGCACGGGACCCGCCAGCTCATCGGCCAGCAGGGCGTAGATCTGCTGGTGGCGCTTCACCGGCATCATGCCGGCGAAGCGCGGCGACACCAGGGTCACCTTGAAGTGGGTCTCGGAATTGGCGGGCACGTTGTGCTTGTGGCTCTCGTTCTCCACCGACAGGTAGGTGGGCTCGAGGGCCTGGAGCTTGTGCTCGATGGTCGACTGGATGCTCATCTCGGCGTTCCGCTGGTGAGTGTCGGGGATCATGTACCGGGGATCATTGTACGCGTTCGGTCGCGGCGCGACGACGGGCACGCTGCGCTTCGCCGGCCATCGAGACGCGCCCGAGACTGGCCAGTAGCGACAATCCGGTGGTCGCCATACCGGCCCATAGCGTCGTTTGTATCGGGGCCCCGGCGGCCAGGCAAGCGCCGACCAGGGCCACGCCCAGCGACTGCCCCACGGTCCGGGTGGTGCTCATCACACCCGAGGCGTTGGCGCTCTTCTCGGCCGGCACGCTGCCCATCAGCTCGCGATTGTTGGGCGGCTGGAAGAAGCCGAAGCCAAGTCCGCACAGCGCCGTGCGCCACAGGCAGTCGAACACGTCGGCATCGGCCTCGAGCAACGCCAGGCTGGCCAGACCGGCCATCAGCAGCACCAGGCCCGCCGAACTCAGCAGGCTAGGATTGAAGCGGTCGGCCAGACGCCCGGCGAGCGGCCCGGCCACCATGATGGTCAGCGGCCAGGGCGTGAACAGCCAGGCGGTTTCCAGCGGCGTGAAGCCCATCTCCTGTTGATACAGGAAGGACAGCGCAACGAAGGCCAGCCCCTGGCCGACGAAGGCCAGCCCCTGGGAGGAGAGGGCCAGGCTGAAGCGCCGCTCGGCAAACATCGATAGCGCCATCAGCGGATAGGGCGCGCGGCGCTGGCGGGCCAGGAAGGCGGTTCCGGCGATCACGCCGAGAGCAAGCCAACCGAGGGTCGCGAGCCCGGGCAGCTCGGCGCCGTTGCCGTCCAGCGCCGCGAAGAAGCAGCCCAGCGTGGCCATCGCCAGCAGCGCCCCCCAGCCGTCGAAGCCGCCGCGCCGGCCCGCCTCCCTGGGCAGAGCCCGCCAGGCCAGCGCAGCGGCACCCAGCGCCGGCAACGCCGGCAGAGCGAACAGCCAGGGCCAGCTCGCCACCGAGAGAATCGAACCACCCAGCGCCGGCCCGGCGGCGTAGCCGATGCCCACCACCAGCGAACTCAATCCCAGGGCGCTGCCCAACAGCCGCGAGGGAAAGATGACGCGATACAGCGACGGGCCGATCGACAGCGTCGCCGCCGCCGCCATGCCCTGCAGGGCGCGAAACGCCAGCAGCGATTCCAGGCTGCGCGACAGCGCACAGCCCAGCGCGGCCACGGCGAACAACGCCAGTCCGCCCATATAGATACGACGCCGGCCGACCAGCTCGCTCAAGGCGGCGAAGACCAGCAGAAAGCCCGCGCAGGTCACCTGAAAGAGGTTGGTCACCCAGACCGCATCGGCCGAGGCCACCTCGAGATCGGCGGCGATGGACGGCAGCGCCAGGTTGACCATGGAGTTGTCCATCACTGCCATGGTGGTGCCGAGGATCAGCGCCAGCACAGCGATACGGCGTTCGGAACCCGGCAGGCCATCGTCGCCGGGGCGGTTCGAGAAGAGTCGGCTCATGTTGGATCGTCGCTGACAAGAAAACCGGCCTCAGCCGGTTTTGAAACACTCGTGGAACTCCGAAGCGGCAAGGCATCGAGTCACGTCACGAGCGAAGATAAGCAGGGGCGCCTAGCCTGGCTGACGCCGGAGCAGCGCAACCGGAGTTGACTTGCCGCTCAATGAGGATTGGGCGGTCCGACGTTTCGGCACCGCCGGCGGCCAGATTGGCGAGGTTCGCTCCCGACGAACCATCGCACTTCCCACATCCATTTGGGTCGTCGAGCGCAGTAGTGCATCGCTGTCTTGCTAGTCCTGGTCCGTTTCCAGCAGCAGGTTATCGTCCACCTCGGCCACTTCGAGGGCCGCCTCGTCATCGAGGTCGATGGCCAGATAGCTGTACTCGAAGTGCAGGAAGCGTTGGAACAGCGCCCAGTCGAGCGTCTCGGGCCACTGGCGCTCGTCTTCTTCCCAGGCGCGCAGTTCGGTCTCGAGGATCTCGAGATAGCGCTCGCGCACGAAGGCCTCGAGAGCCTCGGGAGTATCCATTTCCGGAATCAGGTAGACGGTGCTTTCCCTTTCGACGTCGCCGAGCGAGAGGTCATCGTCGCCCTGAGTGGGCTCCAGGTCATTGATCCAGTCGACGAAGTGCTGGGTCGGCCTGACGCTCAGGGCGGAACGGTTGAGCAGTTTCATCGCGGTCTCCTCGACGTCGAAACGCTGCCATTATGGGCGCCAGCGGCGCTCGTTACCAACACTTCCCGACCGAACCATCTTATGCGGGCATACACGGCCCCACCGGAACACGAGGAAGGCGGCGAGCTAGGGCCAGGCTAGGCGCGCGGGGGGTCGCTGGCGGAATGTACGAGTTTGTACATGAGCAAAGCGAAACCCCGCGCAACGCCGCCTGGCCGACGCGCAGCGCCTTCAATCCCCTGAAGGGCGCATGGCCGGGAACAGCAGCACGTCCCGGATCGAAGCACTGTCGGTCAGCAACATCACCAGCCGGTCGATGCCGATGCCCTCGCCGGCGGTCGGCGGCAGGCCGTACTCCAGCGCGCGCACGTAGTCGGCATCAAAGTACATCGCCTCGTCGTCGCCGGCCTCCTTCTCGGCCACCTGGGCGGCGAAGCGCTCGGCCTGGTCCTCGGCGTCGTTGAGCTCCGAGAAGCCGTTGGCGATCTCGCGGCCGCCGACGAAGAACTCGAAGCGCTCGGTGACGAAGGGATCGCTGTCCTTGCGCCGCGCCAGCGGGCTGACCTCGGTCGGGTAGTCGGTGATGAAGGTCGGCTGCTGGAGGCGATGCTCGACGGTCTTCTCGAAGATCTCGATCTGCACCTTGCCGAGCCCCCAGCCGTCCTTGACGTCGATGTCCAGGCGCTCGGCGATCTGGCGTGCGGCGGTTTCGTCGGCCAGCGACTCGGCGTGGATGTCCGGGTTGTACTCGAGGATGGCGTCGAACACGCTGAGCCGGCGCAGCGGGCGGCCGAAGTCGTACTCGTAGGTCTCCAGCACCTCGCCCTCGGCATCACGCACCGTGTTGGTGACCACGGTGGTGCCCAGCACCCGCTGGGTGACCTCGCGCAGCATGGCTTCGGTGAGGTCCATCAGGTCCTGGTAGTCGGCATAGGCCTGATAGAACTCGATCATGGTGAACTCGGGGTTGTGCCGGGTCGACAGCCCCTCGTTGCGGAAGTTGCGGTTGATCTCGAAGACCCGCTCGAAGCCGCCCACCACCAGGCGCTTGAGATAGAGCTCAGGGGCGATGCGCAGGTACATGTCGATGTCCAGCGCGTTGTGGTGGGTGATGAAGGGCCGGGCCGTGGCGCCGCCGGGGATCGGCTGCAGCATCGGCGTCTCGACCTCCATGAAGCCGTGATCCTCGAAGAAGCGGCGCATGGCGCTGATCACCCCGGCGCGGGTCTGGAAGACCTCGCGGGAATCGGGGTTCATGATCAGGTCCACGTAGCGCTGGCGATAGCGGGCTTCCATGTCGGTCAGGCCGTGGAACTTGTCCGGCAGCGGGCGCAGACTCTTGGTCAGCAGCCGCGCCTCTTCCATCATCACGTAGAGGTCACCCTTGCCCGACTTGTGCACCGGGCCGCGCCCGGCGACGATGTCGCCGATATCCCAGCCCTTGATGTCCTCGAGCACCTCCGCCGGCAGCCCCTTCTTGTCGACATAGAGCTGGATCTGGCCGCTGGCGTCCTGGATGACGATGAACGGACCGCGCTTGCGCATGATGCGTCCGGCCACGGCGGCGGGGCGCGCCAGCGCCTCGAGCTCGGGCTTGTCCTTGTCGCCCAGCTCGGCGGCAAGCTCAGCGGCGGTGCTGTCGCGACGGAAGTCGTTGGGGAAGGCACTGCCGCCGTCGGTGGCGGCGCGCTCGCGGCGCTCGGCCAGCTTGCCGCGGCGCTCCGCGATCAGGTGGTTCTCGTCCTGGGAAGTGTCCTGGTTAGCCATGTCGCTACCTGTGAAGAATGGGCTACGGGCTACGAGCAACGGGCCGCGAGCGATGGAAGCTGGTTGCCCGCTGCTCGCGACCCGTCACCCGACGCTAAGGGCTATAGGCCTTGTTTGAGGCTCGCCTCGATGAACTGGTCGAGATCGCCGTCCAGCACCTTGTCGCAGTTGCTGGACTGCACGCCGGTGCGCAGATCCTTGATGCGCTGGTCGTCCAGCACGTAGGAGCGGATCTGGCTGCCCCAGCCGATATCGGCCTTGGAGTCCTCGGCCGCCTGCTTGGCGGCGTTGCGCTTCTCCATCTCGTGTTCCCACAGCTTCGCCTTGAGCTGCTTCATGGCGAAGTCGCGGTTGGCGTGCTGGCTGCGCTGGTTCTGGCAGGCCACCACGATACCGGTCGGCTCGTGGGTGATCCGCACCGCCGAATCGGTGGTGTTGACGTGCTGACCGCCGGCGCCGCTGGAGCGGTAGGTGTCGACGCGCAGGTCCGAGGGATTGATCTCGATCTCGAAGCTGTCGTCCACCTCCGGCGACAGGAACACCGAGGCGAAGGAGGTATGGCGACGACCGCCGGAGTCGAACGGACTCTTGCGCACCAGGCGATGCACGCCGGTCTCGGTACGCAGCCAGCCGAAGGCGTACTCGCCCTGAACATGCACGGAGGCCGACTTGATGCCCGCCACCTCGCCGGCGGAGAGCTCGATGATCTCGGCCTTGAAGCCGTGATGCTCGGCCCAGCGCAGGTACATGCGCAGCAGCATGTTGGCCCAGTCCTGGGCCTCGGTGCCGCCGGAACCCGCCTGGATGTCGAGATAGGCGTTGTTCTCGTCCATCTCGCCGGCAAACATGCGCCGGAACTCGAGCTTCTCGAGGCTGGCCTGCAGCCCCTCCAGCTCGCGCTGTACCTCCTCGACGGTGCCCTCGTCCTCCTCCATCTCGGCCAGTTCCAGCAGGTCGGCGCTGTCGGCCAGGCCCTGATCCAGCTCGTCGATGGTGGACACGATCGCCTCGAGGGTCGCCCGTTCCTTGCCCAGTTTCTGGGCATAGTCCGGATCGCTCCAGACATTGGGGTCCTCGAGTTCGCGGGTGACTTCCTCTAGCCGATCCTTCTTCTCGGCATAGTCAAAGATACCCCCTCAGGACATCTGTCCGCTCAGACAGGTCCTTGATGAGGTGGTTGATCGGGTTGGTTTCCAGCATGGGTGTCGCCTGAATCCAAGAGAGATGAGGCGCGCGCCGACGGCATGGCGTCGGCGGCGGAGAAAAGACGCACAGTGTAGCGAAATGCACCGCCTCCGACCATCCCGCCGCGGGCACTACCGCGGGGGTATCGAATTCGTGGATAAGCCCATGCGCAATTTCAAATGGACCCCGTTCGGGGTCTCAGCGAAGGTGAGGAACAGCCATTTAGCACTCGAACGACTCCAACAACCACAAACCAAGGAGTGACCCATGCGCAAGACGCGCCTTTTCGCCGGCGGCCTGCTGCTGGCTTCGACCTGCCTTTCTTCGTCCGCCTTCGCCGAGACCCTCGACATCGGCGTCACCGGCGAGCTCGCCTCCTTCGACACCTCCCAGGTCTCGGGTGGCATCTGGGAGTCCCAGATCCTGATGGACGTCTACGAGGGCCTGGTCAAGAAGTCCCCCGACGGCGAACTGCTGCCCGGCATGGCCGAGTCCTGGGAGATCTCAGAGGACGGCCTGACCTATACCTTCCACCTGCGCGAGGACGCGGCCTGGTCCGACGGCGAGCCGGTCACCGCCGAGGACTTCGTGTTCGGCTGGCGCCACCTGCTCGACCCGGCCAATGCCTCCAAGTACGCCTACATGCTCTATCCGGTGGCGGGCGCCGAAGCGGTCAACACCGGCGAGCAGCCGCCCGAGGCGCTGGGCGTGGCCTCTCTAGACGACGGCCGCACCTTTCAGGTCACCCTCGATGCGCCGACGCCCTACTTCCTCCAGCAGTTGACCCACTACACCGCCTATCCGGCGCCCAAGCACACCCACGAGCAGTACGGCGACGACTGGGTCAAGCTCGATCACATCGTCACCAACGGCGCCTTTACCCCCGTGAAGTGGGTCTCCCAGTCGCACATCGACGTGCGCCCCAACCCCGAGTACTACGACGCCGAGGACGTGACGCTGGACGGCGTGACCTATCACACCATCGAGGACCGCAACGCCGGGGTCTCGCGCTTCCGCGCCGGAGAGCTCGACATCATGCGCGAGTACTCCTCGAGCATGTACGGCCTGCTCAAGGACGAACTGCCCGAGGCCACCCACATGAGCACCTACCTCGGCAGCTACTACTACGCCTTCAACCACCGCGAGGGGCACCCCACCACCGATCCTCGCGTGCGCGAGGCGCTCAACCTGGCGGCCCGCCGCAACGTGATTTCCGAGCAGATCATGGGCGGCACCTTCCAGCCGGCGCTGTCCTTCGTGCCCGACGGCATCGCCCACTACGACGTCCAGGAAATGGCCCTCGAGGGCGACATGGACGCCCGCCTGGCCCGCGCCCGCGAACTGCTCGAGGCGGCCGGCTACGGCCCCGACAATCCGCTGCACCTGCGCCTGCGCTACAACACCACCGACGAGCACAAGAAGATCGCCGTGGCCATGGCGGCCATGTGGCGTCCGCTGGGCGTCGAGGTCGAGATGATCAACGCCGAGGCCACGGTGCATTACCAGACCATCGCCGAGGGCGACTTCGACATCGCTCGGGCCGGCTGGATCGCCGACTACAACGACGCCGAGAACTTCCTCTCCCTGCTGCACACCGGGGTTGGCAACAACTACGGCGCCTACTCCAACCCGGACTACGACGCCCTGCTCGACCAGGCCGCCGACACGCTGGACCTGGACGAGCGCCAGCAACTCCTGGAGCAGGCCGAAGCCCTGGCACTGGAGGACGATGCGCTGATCCCGATGCTGTATTACGTCTCGCGCAACCTGGTGAATACCCGCCTGGCGGGCTGGGAGGACAACATCGAGGACGACCATCCCTCGCGCTGGGTCCACTTCGCCGACTAGCTCCCTTCGCTGACTAGCCCCTTTCTGCCGGGGACGGCCCTGCCGCCCCGGCTGAACTCACTTTGGCCCCGCATGCCCTGTGACATCCGCTACAGGAGGAGACGCCCCATGCCCGTTCGACCCCGATACCGTTCCCGGAGCCTGCCGCCATGCTGAGCTACTCCCTCAAGCGCCTGCTGCAGGCGATCCCGACGATGCTGATCGTCATCACCATCGCCTTCTTCCTGATGCGGGTGGCCCCCGGCGGCCCCTTCGACGGCGAGCGCGCCCTGCCGCCGGAGATCGAGGCCAACCTGATGGCCGCCTATCACCTCGACGAACCGCTGCCCCAGCAGTACCTGCGCTATCTCGGCAACCTGCTGCAGGGCGACTTCGGCCCTTCCTTCAAGTACAAGGACTTCAGCGTCACCGAGCTGATCCTGCAGGGCTTCCCGGTCAGCCTGGAGATCGGCGGGCTGGCGATCCTGCTGGCGCTGGCGCTCGGCCTACCGCTGGGCATTGCCGCCGCACTGAATCGCAACAGCGCCATCGACTACGCGGTGATGGGTACCGCCCTGGCCGGCATCGCGGTCCCCAACTTCGTGGTCGCCCCGCTGCTGGCGCTGGTGTTCGGGGTGCTGCTCGGCTGGCTGCCCGCCGGCGGCTGGAACGACGGCGCCCTGCCCAACCTGGTGCTGCCGGTGGTGGCGCTGTCGATCCAGCAGATCGCCTACATCGCCCGCATGATGCGCGCCAGCATGATCGAGGTGCTGGGCAGTCACTACATCCGCACCGCCCGCGCCAAGGGCCTCAGCGAACGCCTGGTGGTATGGCGCCACGCCATTCGCCCGGCGCTGCTGCCGGTGGTCTCCTACCTGGGCCCGGCGATCGCCGGGATCATCACCGGCTCGGTGGTGATCGAGCAGATCTTCGGCATCCCCGGCATCGGCCGCTACTTCGTCCAGGGCGCGCTCAACCGCGACTACACCCTGGTGATGGGCACGGTGGTGTTCTACGGCGCGCTGATCGTGCTGCTCAACCTGGTCGTCGACCTGCTCTATTCCGCCCTCGACCCGCAAATCCGCTATGACGACTGATGCCATGACCTCACGCTCCCTGACTCCCGACGCCGATGCCGGCATGGCCGGCGACAGCCTCGGCCGCGAGGCCTGGCGCCGGCTCAAGCAGAACAAGGCCGCCATGGCCAGCCTGTGGCTGCTCGCCACGATCACCCTGGTCTGCGTGGCCGGTCCCTGGCTGACGCCCTGGGGGCTGGCCGATGTCGACTGGAACGCCTTCGGCGTCGCTCCGACCCTCGACGGCGGCCACTGGCTGGGCACCGACGCCAACGGCCGCGACCTGCTCACCCGCACCCTCTACGGCGGCCGCGTCTCGCTGTCCGTAGCGCTGGTGGCGACCCTGGTCAGCCTGGCGATCGGCGTGCTCTACGGCGCCGTCTCCGGTTACCTCGGCGGGCGCGTCGACAACCTGATGATGCGCTTCGTCGACATCATGTACTCGCTGCCGTTCATGTTCCTGGTGATCCTGCTGATGGTGGTATTCGGCCGCAACATCCTGCTGATCTACGCCGCCATCGGTGCCGTGGAGTGGCTGGACATGGCGCGCATCGTGCGCGGCCAGACGCTGGCACTCAAGCGACGCGAGTTCATCGAGGCCGCCCATGCCCTGGGCGTCAAGGATCGCAAGATCGTCACCCGCCACCTGATTCCCAACGCCATCGGCCCGGTGATCGTCTACGTCACCCTCACCGTGCCCAAGGTGATCCTGCTGGAGAGCTTCCTGTCGTTCCTGGGGCTCGGCGTGCAGGAGCCGCTGACCAGTTGGGGGGTGCTGATCAGCGAGGGCACCGACATGATGCAGACGGCCCCCTGGATGCTGCTGGTGCCCTCGGTGTTCCTGGCGCTGACGCTGTTCTGCCTCAACTTCCTGGGCGATGGGCTGAGGGACGCCCTGGACCCCAAGACACGCTGATGGAAGCACCGATTTATTGCTGCGCTCGCGTAGTTGAGACAAAGAGCTGGCCCCCGGCGGTGCCGAAGCGTCGGACCGTCGCAATCCTCAATGCGCAGCCAGTCAAGACTGGTTGCCGCGCGCCGGCGGTAACCAACCTCTCTTCGCTCGCGACATAAATCGGCATTCCCATGTCACGCACATGAGCGATACCAGGAGTGAAAGATGACAACCCCATTGCTCGAGGTCGACGAACTGTGCGTCGACTTCGCCCTGCCCCACGGCACTGTGTCTGCCGTCAAGCACGTCAGCTACCGCATCGAGGCGGGCGAGACCCTGGCCCTGGTCGGCGAGTCCGGCTCCGGCAAGTCGGTGTCCTCCACCGCCGCCATGGGCCTGCTCCCGGACCTGGCCCGCACCCGCGGGGCCATCCGCTTCGAGGGCGAGGACCTGCTGGCCGCGACGCCGAAGCGCCTGCGCCGGCTACGCGGCAACGACATCGCGATGATCTTCCAGGAGCCGATGACCTCGCTCAATCCCCTGCATCGCATCGGTCGCCAGATCGCCGAGGTGCTCGAACGTCACCGCGGCCTGAAGGGACGCGCCGCCCGCGAACGGGTCCGGGAGCTGCTCGAGCAGGTCGGCATTCCCGAGCCCGAGCGACGCCTCGACAGCTATCCCCGCGAACTGTCCGGCGGCCAGCGCCAGCGGGTGATGATCGCCATGGCGCTCGCCTGCGAGCCCAAGCTGCTGATCGCCGACGAACCGACCACGGCGCTCGACGTCACCGTTCAGGCGCAGATCCTGGCCCTGCTCAAGGACCTGCAACAACGCTATGGCATGGCCATCCTGTTCATCACCCATGACCTGGGCATCGTGCGCCACTTCGCCGACCGAGTGTGCGTGATGCGCCAGGGCGAGCTGGTAGAAAGCGGCGAGACCCGGGCGCTGTTCGACGCCCCCCGGCATGACTACACGCGGATGCTGATCGACGCTGAGCCACGGGGCCGCAAGACGCCGGTTACCGAGGACGCCCCGATGCTGCTCGAGGCGCATGGCGTGCGGGTACGCTTCCCGCTCAAGAAACGGCTCTTTCGCCCCTCGACATATTTCGAGGCGGTACGCGGCATCGAACTGGCGATTCGCCGAGGGCAGACGGTAGGCATCGTCGGTGAGTCCGGCTCCGGAAAGTCGACGCTGGGACGCGCCCTGCTGCGGCTGCTCGACAGCCGCGGCGACATCCGCTTCGAGGACACCGCCCTGGGCGGCCTCGACAGCGCCGCCATGCGACCGCTGCGCTCGCGGATGCAGGTGGTCTTCCAGGATCCCTTCGGCTCACTGTCGCCGCGCATGACGGTGGGCGAGATCGTCGGCGAAGGCCTGCGAGTGCACGCTCCGGAACTCACCGCCCGGGAGCGCGATGCCCGAGTCCAGGAGGCGCTGGGCGAGGTGGCCCTCGACCCGGCGATGCGTCGGCGCTATCCCCACGAGTTCTCCGGAGGCCAGCGCCAACGCATCGCCATCGCCCGTGCGCTGGTGCTAAAACCCGAGTTCCTGCTGCTCGACGAGCCCACCTCGGCGCTGGATCGCTCGGTGCAGGCCACGGTAATCGAGCTGCTCCGCGACCTGCAGCGCCGCCATGGCCTGACCTACCTGTTCATCAGCCATGACCTGGCCGTGGTCCGCGCCCTGGCCGATACCGTGCTGGTGATGAAACAGGGCGAAGTGGTCGAGCAGGGCGACACCCAGGCACTGTTCGAGGCGCCTCGAGAAGCCTATACCCGTGAGCTGATGCGGGCGGCCTTCCTCGACGCCCAGACCGCCTGATCACGCCCTCTCCCCCAAGAAAAACCCCGGCCGATGGCCGGGGTGGCTGAGTCGCCGGGCGAATCGCCGAAGCCGGCGTGCCGCGACTAGAAGCGATAATCCATCGACAGCGCGAAGACGTCGGCCTCGACCTCGTAGTTGCCCGAGAGGTTGCCGCGAGAGGCGTTCTCGTTGGTCGGGGTTGCGTCCTGATCCATGTCGACGTCGTCACCGAAGATGTGCAGATAGCCGGCGGTGATGCCCAGGTTCTGGGTCGGCTGGTAGGTGGCACCCAGCGAAGCCCAGCGGCGATCGGAATCCGGCACCCGCGGGGTGCGGTGCTGGGCGTCCGGCACCGGCGTCTGGTCGATGCCCAGGCCGCCGCGCAGGGTCCACTGCTGGTTCAGCGCGTAGTTCGCCCCCACCGAAAAGGCCCAGGTGTCGTCCCAGTTCTCGGTGGTGGTGCTGTTGGAGCCGTCCTCGAACTCCACCACCAGCTCATCGAAGCTGCTCCACTCGGTCCACTCGGCGTTGGCCATGACCGTCAAACGATCGGTCAACTGGTGGTTGACCCCCAGATTCAGGCTGGCCGGGGTGGTCAAATCGGCGGAGCCCCCCATATCGGACACCTGACCCGCGGCGATGGCTCCATCGGAGAGCGGATCGGTGCCCGAGACATCGAGGTCGCCCTCCAGCGTCAAGTCGACCTCGGAGCGATAGCTGACGCCGAAGCGGGTGCGTTCGGTAGCCTGAAACAGCGCCCCGAGGGTATAGCCATAGCCCCAGTCGTCGCCAGTCAGCTCACCGATGACATCATTCTGCCCCGGGGTCGCCAGCGGGCTCCCCATCTGCGCCGCCGCGGCGCCGAAGTCGATGGCGTTGGACAGCGTCGCATCGGCATATTGCGCGCGCAGGCCGACCGCCAGGTTGAGGCGATCGGTGGCCCGATAGTTGAGCGTTGGCTGGATGTCGATCGTCTTCAGCTCGGTTTCGATGGCGTGATAGCGACCGATCCAGTCCTCATCGTATTTGGTGGACAGCCCATAGGGCGAGTAGATCGCCAGCCCCAGGTCCCAGCGCTCGTTCAACTGGGTCTTGGCGGCGAAGCTCGGCACCACGGCCGACTCCCCCCCCTCCCCCGAGGCATCGGAGAAATAGGGCATGCCGAGCACGTTGGATGCCTCGGCATCCTGCAGTTCGAAGGTGGCATCGATATAGGACACGCCACCGGCCACCTGGCTGCCATCGATGTTGCCGATGGCGGCCGGGTTGTAGGCCATGAAGCTGGCGTCCTCGGCGCCGGCGGCGGAGTTGGAGAAGGCATTGGCCAGGGTCTTGGCGCTTTGCTCGCGGACCTGGAAGCCGGAGGCGGCGGCCTGGCCGGCTGCCAGGGTCGCGGAGGCCAGAGCGATGGCGACGGTGAGCGTACGGGGCGTGATCTGCATGGCGCTGGGCATCCTTTTCGATGGCTGTCGTTGTGACTGTTGTTGTGGCTGTCGTTGTCACTGTTGTTGTGATGATTCGGGTGATGACTCAGGTGCTGACGACAGTGTTTGCAGAATCCCCTCAAGGGTTCAAGGCCAAACGTTCGTTTTAATCTCTAATTCGCTAATACTTTGGTAGGACAGCCGTTTCATGCCCTGGCACATCAGAGAGTTAGCCATGACACCGGTAGAAGCCTCGGCGAGAGCCGACGGGCGCTTGACCTTTGTGTAACCCAAGGGTTTTACACTTCATTCATCCCATGACCCAGGAGCCGATGGCATGAAGGTCAGCGAACTCGCCCGCAGGGCCGGCGTTACCGCCGAGACCGTGCGCCATTACACCCGTGAAGGGCTGCTGTCCCCCGAGCGCGATCCAGACAACGGTTACCAGCTCTACGACGATGACGACCTGCGCCGGCTGCGCTTCATCCAACGGGCCCGCACCCTGGGCTTTGGCGTCGCCGAGATCCGCGAGATCCTCGAGCAGTCCGACCGCGGCGATTCCCCCTGCCCGTTGGTTCGAGACCTGCTGGCCCACCGCCTGCCGGAGATTCGGGCCCGCATCCAGGAGCTAGAGGCCCTCGCCAATCGCATGGAAGAAGCGCTGGGTGCCTGGGAGCGCCTGCCCGACGGCACGCCCGACGGCCACAGCCTGTGCCGGCTGATCGAGAGCTTCCCCGAGCCGCTGGAGCCGTCGCCGCGAACGGCCCCTCCCCACCAGGAGACATCGTCATGAGTAGCTCGCCGACGCAACGTACGCGCGACATCCCCGCCATGAGCTGCCAAGGCTGCGTCAAGCGCATGCGCGAGGCCATCCAAGCCCAGGACGCCGAGGCCGACGTCATCGGCACGCCCGCCGAGCATCGCCTCGAGGTCGTGAGCACACTGAGCGACGCCGAGCTGGACCGGGTACTGGCGGACGCCGGCTATCCGCCCGAGGCATCGTCCCTCGAGCCGGGCGCCGCGGCCGAGGCTGCCCCCGAGCCCGCGCCGGAAACCACGCTGGCGCCGCAGGCCAACAGCCATAGCGAGGGTGACGACGATGGCGACACCACCCAGCGCCTCTCCATCACCGGCATGACCTGCGCCGGCTGCGTGAAGAGCGTGCAACAGGCGCTGGAGCGCACGACTGGCGTCGAATCGGCCACGGTCAATCTCGGCAACCACACCGCCCAGGTGCGCGGCAGCGCCGATACCCAGGCGCTGATCGACGCCGTGGACGCGGCCGGCTACGGCGCCGAACCGATCCTCGACCTGCGCGAAGCCGAGCGGGTACGCGCCGATCGCGACGCCGTCGAGTATCGCCGCCGGATGCGCGGCAGCGCCCTGTCGCTGGCGCTGGCCGTGCCGCTGATGGTCAGCATGTTCGTCTATCACCCCCAACCGCTCGGCGCCGGCCGATGGTTCTGGCTGGTGGTGGGCCTGCTGACCCTGGCCGTGATGGCCGGGCCCGGCCGGCACTTCTTCCGCAATGCCTGGAAGAACCTGCGCCATCACCAGGCCAACATGGACACCCTGATCGCCATGGGCACCGGCACCGCCTGGCTCTACTCCATGGCGGTAGTGGCCTTCGCCGAGGCCCTGCCCGAAATGGCCCGCGGCCTCTACTTCGAGGCCTCGGCGATGGTGATCGGCCTGGTGCTGCTGGGCAACGCCCTGGAGCTGAAGGCCAAGGGCCGCACCAGCGACGCCCTGCGCCGCCTACTCGACCTGCAGAGCCGCACCGCCCGGGTGATCCGCGACGGCCGGGAGTTCGAAGTCGATATCGACGAGGTGCGCGAGGGCGACCGGCTGCGCGTACGCCCCGGCGAGCGCCTGCCGGTGGACGGCGAAGTCCTCGAGGGCGAGAGCCACCTCGACGAGTCCATGCTCACCGGCGAGCCCGCTCCGGTAGCCAAGGCGGCCGGCGACGAGGTCAGCGCCGGCACCGTCAACGGCCAGGGCGGGCTGGTCTATCGGGCCACCCGAGTCGGCGCCGACACCCGGCTCGGCCGCATCACCGAGCAGGTGGCCCGCGCCCAGGCCTCGCGGCCGCCCATCGGCCGGCTCGCCGACACAATTTCCGGCATCTTCGTGCCGTCGGTGATGATCATCGCCGTGCTCACCGCGCTGGTCTGGTTCAATTTCGGCACCGAGCCGCGCGTGCTGCACATGCTGGTCACCGCCAGCACGGTGCTGATCATCGCCTGCCCCTGTGCGCTGGGCCTGGCCACGCCGATCTCCACCATGATCGGCGTCGGCAAGGCCGCCGAATATGGCGTGCTGGTGAGAAGCGGCGAGGCGCTGCAGACCGCCAGCCGTCTCACCACACTGGTGGTGGACAAGACCGGCACCCTCACCGAAGGCAAGCCGCGCCTCACCGAGGCCGAGATTCTCAAGGGTGACGAACAGGAAGCGCTCGGCTGGGTGGCGGCGCTGGAGCGCGGCTCCGAGCACCCGCTGGCCAGCGCCCTGCTCGCCCACGCCGAGGCACAGGGCGCCGACGCCGCCGAGATCCGCGACTTCACCAGCGTGACCGGCGGCGGCGTGCGCGCCAGCACGCCCGACGGCCGGACGCTGCTGCTCGGCAACGCCCGCCTGCTCGAGGAGGCCGGCGTCGAACTCACCCCGGGCAAGGACCGCGTCGACGAGCTCGAAGGCCAGGCACGCACCGTGGTTCAACTGGCCGTCGACGGCCAGCTCGTCGCCCTGTTTGGCGTCAGCGACCCGCTGCGTGCCGATGCCCAGGAGGCCGTCGCGCGCCTGCGAGACGAAGGGCTGACCATCGTGATGCTGACCGGCGACAACGCGCACACCGCCCGCGCCATCGCCGACGAGGTCGGCATCGATGAGGTCCGCGCCGGGCTGCTGCCCGAGGACAAGCACGCCGAGATCGAGCGGCGCCAGGCCAACGGAGAGACGGTCGGCATGGTCGGCGACGGCATCAACGACGCCCCGGCGCTGGCCCGCGCCGACGTCGGCTTCGCCATTGGCCAGGGCACCGACGTAGCGATCGAGAGCGCCGGCATCACCCTGATGCGCGACTCGCTGAACGGCGTGGCCGACGCCATCGCCATCAGCCGCGCGACGCTGACCAATATCAAACAGAACCTGGTAGGCGCCTTCGGCTACAACGTGCTCGGCATCCCCATCGCCGCCGGCGCGCTCTATCCGCTGACCGGCAGCCTGCTGTCGCCGGTCATCGCCGGCGCCGCCATGTCGGCCTCCTCGATCACCGTGGTCGGCAACGCCAGCCGCCTGCGCGCCTTCCGCCCCAGGAACGCCGGCGCGTCATCCACCAGAACACCATCCATTCACCAACAGGAGGCCTCCACATGAGCTGGATCGTCAATCTCGCCGGCCTGGCGCTGATCGTCCTGATTGCCTGGTGGTTCTGGGGGCCGACTCGCTGAAGCCTGCCCGACGAGGCCGCCCGCGGCCTCAGCCACGGGACTGCTAGGCTGATAACCAGGAGGCCACAGGGAGCAAGCCGAATGCCCGAACTCAACGGGGTACTGGAGACAGCCCTCTACGTGGAGGACATGGCACGGGCCCAGACCTTCTTCGAAGGCGTGATGGGCCTCACACCCTTCACCGCGGACCATCGTTTCACCGCCTTCGACGCCGGGGCGGGGTCGGTATTGCTGCTGTTCCTGCGCGGCGAGACTCTGGAGACGGTGGTCCTCCCCGGCGACATGGGGACCATTCCGCCCCACGACGGCAGCGGCCGGGTACACATGGCCTTTGCCATCGCCGCCAGCGATCTGGCGGCCTGGGAGGCCCAACTGCGCGACCACGGCGTCGACATCGAAGGTCGCACCCACTGGCCGCGGGGCGGAGAAAGCCTGTATTTCCGCGATCCCGACGGGCACCTGCTGGAACTCGCCACCCCCGGGGTATGGCCGAGCTACTGAGGCCGCTCTCGGGAGAGCCTGCTCTCTATCCGACCGCGATCCCGACGGGCACCTGCTGGAACTCGCCACCCCCGGGGTATGGCCGAGCTACTGAGGCCGCTCTCGGGAGAGCCTGCTCTCTATCCGAC
>NZ_JACHXM010000020.1 GCF_014192055.1 Halomonas organivorans
ATGACAACAGACGACGCCGGATACGCGAGACGCATCTCGTCAGCATGATTTGCATTGCCCTTTTTCGCCTGACGACCATAGCGTGCGGGAACCACCTGATCCCATGCCGAACTCAGCAGTGAAACCGCTCAGCGCCGATGGTAGTGTGGGAGTTCCCATGCGAGAGTAGGTCATCGTCAGGCATCTATACCGAGAAAACCCCGGACCGACAGGTTCGGGGTTTTTTCATGTCGGGACGATGGGTGTCCATGCCTGGGCGACAGGGGATATGGCTGCCAGGGGAGTCCCCCTGGAGCATCGCGGGAACCGCCCTCCGGGTCGCCGGCCGCCGGATCGCCGGCCGCCGGATCATCGTCAGGCATCGATACCGAGCACCGAGAAAACCCCCGGGCCACATGGCTCGGGGGTTTTTCACACGGGCCGAAGATGGCCCGGGGATGCTTGCCTATGTCGTGTCGGTTTCGATGAGTCGTTGAATGGCAGATCGCCATTCCGGCTGGAACGGCAGGGAGAAGGTCTCCCGTAGCGCCGTTTCGATGCCATCGGCATCCAGCATCTGCCGGTCAACGTCCCCGTCCGGTCGCCGAGTAGTGAAACGGCCATTCAACAAGGTGAATCGTCCCTCCGGCGTCGTTCGTGCCACGATCAGCGAGCGCGTGAACGGTGAGTCCGGATGGGTGGACGTATACCAGTTGAACGGCGCGAAGTCGGTGTCCAGTTGCGGCTCGCTGGAGAGCTCGTACATCGACCACCACTGGTCATCGGACTGGGCCTGGAGCACCAGGCTGTCCCCGAAGGGAAAGATCCGGAACGTCTCATGCCGAGTGGCCTGGGGAGCCGCGGTATCCATGCGCAGCGGGGCCGACGGCCCTGATCCGCCGAATCCCACGTCGACCAGCCATGGCACCCCATCGAGGGTGACTCTCAGGGCCATGTGGGATCTCGGCATCGGGGCGGCCCCCGCAGGCTGCCCCCAGCGGACACGGCCGATGAGGCCCTCGACCTCGAAGCCCATCGCCATCAGCACGCGTTTCATCAGGCTGTTCTGCTCGAAACAGTAGCCGCCTCGTCCGGCGGTGATCAGCTTCGCGTCGACCGCGTTCGGCGCGATGTCCACGCCGTGCCCAAGCCATGCATCGAGTGCCTCGAACACGATAGCGGCCGAGTGCCGCTCCACCAGCGTGCGCAACGTTTCCAGCGTTGGCGTGCGCGGCCCCTGATAGCCGATGCGGTGGCAGTACGCCTCCAGTTCCACCGACGATGCGAATGATACGCCCTCGATGGCGGAATGAATCTGCCACGCTGCCCTGGGCGCGAACGTATCCAGCAGCTGGACCCGAGGATTCTGTGCCGAGAAGGTGTCCTTCAAGCGGTTCCTGAGCTCTAAGGGAATCCCCCCTCCAAAGGCGATCAGATCGAATTCGCCGGCATGATAGTGGACGTCGGCATACTCCGGCTCCACCGTACCGGTGACTCGGTGTCCGGCATTGACGAGCTCGGCGCAGACCGTGTCCATGACTTCCTGGGCGCGTCCGAGGATCAACACCCGGGCTTCGCCGTTCCCGATCCTCGTCATGTCACCACCTCCTGGTAGGCATGGGTCCGACGGGCATCCGCCAGGGCGTTCGCCCACCACTGAAGACGGGCAAGGAGCGTCCGCATGGCACGAGCCGACATGTCCGCCTCGAGCAGAGCGCCGTCTTGATCGAACTGGTTCCATACGTTGGGCAGCATCACGGCATCGCGGAGCCCCACGGCGTGCAGCTCCGCGAAGACGCCGCGCAGCTGTTCCACGGCGCGAATACCGCCAGAGGCGGCGCCATAGGAAACGAAGGCCACCGGCTTGGCCTGCCATTCCCAGAAGTGACTGTCGATCAGGCTCTTCAAGGCTCCCGGAAAGGAGTGGTTGTACTCTGGCGTGACTACGATGAAGCCGTCGGCGGCGTCCAGCCTGTGATCGTGCGCGCCCTGGTCATCGGCGTCGCGTCCGGCGGGGTCGATGACGTCGACCGTGAATCCCGGCCACTCTCCCAACCGATGCTTGACCCAGTTCACCACCGTATCGGCCATGCGGCCGTCACGAACGCTTCCGTAGATGACGGCGATCCTGAGCGTCTCCTGCATGGTGTTTGACTCCTCTTGTGTGGGTGTGCGGGAATCGTTTTAAGACCTCAAGTATTGTTGAGGTCAAGGGCCGTCGTGGCACATTCATCGCAACACCCATTCGGGCGAGGGGCAGGCATGGTTTCACGGGGCAAGCACAGGATTCGCCAGGAGTTCAGCGTGGGTGAGGTGGCCAGCCGCAGCGGCGTCGCCATCTCCACCCTGCACTTCTACGAGGGCAAGGGGCTGATTCGAAGTTGGCGCAATCAGGCCAACCATCGCCGCTACTACCGGGATGTGCTGCGACGGATCGCGGTGATCAAGGTCGCCCAGCGCGCCGGGATTCCCCTGGTCACCATCCGCGAGGCGCTGGCGGAGCTACCGGACCAGCGAACACCCACCGCCGAGGATTGGAAGAGGCTCTCGAGCCAGTGGAAGGCGGAGCTCGATACCCGCATCACCAAGCTCACCGAGCTCAGGGACCAGCTCGGGGGATGCATCGGCTGTGGATGCCTGTCCATGGAGGACTGTCCGCTGCGCAACCCCTGGGATGAGCTCTCGGAACGGGGAGCGGGGCCCCAGCTTCTGGACTAGCCGGTGTCGACGGCGGACTCGCAAGGCCTCTACCGGTCGGGTGCCGGGATGAGAGGGCGCGCGGGGAAACGGGAATGGGCGAGCCGCCGTCAGGCAGGCCTCCGGCGAGAGCCGGAGACCTGGCATTTCATCGGTCAGGCGTCGACCGGCAGGGCGGCGTTTACCCGGGCTGGGCGCCCGCGATGAAGGGGGCAGAGTGCCTGCCCAGGCGATAGCTCCACAGCAGCACCGCGACGAAGATGACCAGGCCGAGCAGGTCGAGGGCCAGGTAGCCGTGGGGCCACAGCATCAGCGCGCCGATCGGGAACATGCAGAGCCGCAGCCACCAGGGCAGCTCGTGCTCCAGGTAGCCCTCGAGCCCGGCGATGATGGCGTAGATCCCGAACGCGGCGAACACGAACACCGTCACCATGTCGAGCGCCGAGCCGGTGATCAGCGGCGACCACACGAACAGCAGGGGGATGATGTACAGGCCCTTGGCGATCTTCCAGGCGGTGAAGCCGGTGCGCATCTGCGGCGTCTCGGCGATGGCCGCGGCGGCGAAGGCGGTCAGGCACACCGGCGGGGTGACGTTGGAGTCCTGGGACAGCCAGAAGATCACCATGTGGGCTGCGACCAGCAGCATGGTCAGGGTGTGCGGAGACAGCGCCTGCTCGTAGAGCTGGCTGCGGAAGTTGTCCGGCACCACCGACAGCAGCTCCCTGGCCGAGGCGGCATCCATCGGCGCGTTCAGGGCGGCCAACTGGTCGGGCGCGGCCAGCATGAAGATGGCCTTGGCCTGCTCGGGGAGCTGGCCGCTCATCAGCAGGTCGATCAGCTGGTCCTGGGCCATCAGGCCGTAGAGCGCCGGCGCCGACAGGGTACCCAGCACGATGTAGGCCGCGGTGACCGGCAGGCCCATGCCCAGCACCAGGGAGGCCACGGCGATCAGCACCAGGGTGATCAGCAGGCTGCCGCCCGCCCAGTCGGTGATCATCAGCGAGAAGACGTTGCCGATGCCGGTGGTGGAGACCACATTGACGATCAGCCCGACCGTCATCAGCAGGATGGCAGTGGTGATCATGTTGCGGGCGCCGAGCGACAGAGCCTCGAGGATGGCGCCGACGGTCATCGGCGTCTTCGACAGCCAGGAGGCGGCCACTACCGAGAGGATGGCGATACCCGCGGCATAGGTGGGCGTGAAGCCGTAGATCAGGGCGGCCACCAGCACCACCAGCGGCAGCAGGTAGTGCCAGCCGCCCTTGAGCACGGTCACAAAGCTCGGAGCGTCCTCGTCGGCAAGCTGGTGGGCATGGCTGCGCTTGGCTTCGATGCGCACGAACATGGCGACGGAGATGAAGTACAGCAGCGCCGGCAGGGCCGCGATGCCGATGATGGAGAGATAGGAGACCTGGGTGTAGGACGCCATGATGAAGGCGCCCGCGCCCATTACCGGGGGCATCAATTGGCCACCGGTGGAGGCGGCGGCCTCGACGCCGGCGGCGAAGCGCGCCGGGAAGCCGGCCTTGCGCATCATCGGGATGGTGATGACGCCGGTGGAGACGGTGTTGGCGACGCTGGAGCCGGAGACCGAGCCCATCAGGCCGGAGGCGAAGACGGCCACGAATCCTGGGCCTCCCACGAAGCGCCCGGCGGCGCAGCGGGCCAGCTCGATGATGAAGTCGCCGGCACCCGAGCGCACCAGGAAGGCGCCGAACAGGATGAACATGAACACGTACGACCAGGAGATGCGGGCGATGGAGCCCAGCATGCCCTCGCCGCCCATGTAGCTCCTGAACAGCACGGTTTCCCAGCTCAGCCCCGGGAAGTTGAACACCCCTCCGACGTACTGGCCCCACCAGGCCACGTAAGTCAGGGCGACCAGGCACAGCGCCGGGATGAACCAGCCGGTGGTGCGGCGGGCGAATTCCAGCACTAGTCCCAGGGCGACGATGGACACCACCCAGTCGGCGGTCGAGAAGCGCACGCCGCGGTCGTAGAGCGCATCCTCGAAGGCGATCAGGTAGAGCGCGCAGCCCACCGCCGCCAGGCCCAGCAGGATATCGACCACCAGCACCAGCCGACGTCGCGACGGCTTGGCGGCGTGGAGCATCGGCACGGCGAGCGCGCACAGCAGGCCGAACAGGCCGAAGTGCAGCGCGCTGGTCCAGACCTCGGACAGGGTGCTGAAGGTGTTGAAGTAAAGATGGGCCAGGGCGATGACGATGGTCAGGCCGAACAGCAGTCGCCCAAGCCAGGGGTGATCGAGACGCGCCGGGGCCTCGCGGGCCGACTCGTCTCGCACCTCGCTTGCGGGTGTGGTGTTCATGAAAGCTCTCCTGGAGCGGACGGCGGCGGCCAGGCGAGAGCTCGCCGCCGTCGGAAATGCCTCGAGTGGCCGTCGAACCCCGTCCCCGGGGATCGACGGCGGGTCGCGGGACGGGGCGTCAGTCGGCGATCAGGGCGTCCGGAATCTCCAGTCCCTGCTCCTCGAAGAAGCGGGCCGCGCCGGGGTGCAGCGGCATCGGCAGGCCATCGAGGGCCTTCTCCAGCGCCATGGCGCGAGTGGCAGGATGGATATTGTTGAGGAACGGCAGGTTCTCGTACATCGCCTTGGTGATCTGGTAGACGTCCTCGTCGGGGACGTCGGCATTGACCACCAGGATATTGGGCTGGGCGATGGTATGGATGGCCTCGTCCTGGCCCGGATAGGTGTCGGCGTCGATCTGGTAGGGGCTCCAGACCGGGAACTCCTGGTTGATGCGTGCCAGCTGGTCCTCGGTGACATCCAGCACGCTGATGTCGTCGCCCATGTTGGCGAAGGCGCTGGTGACCGCCGAGGCCGGGGCGCCGGCCGGGATGTTCATGCCGTCGATGTTGCCGTTCTGCATGGCCTCGGCGCTGGCGCTGTAGCCCAGGTAGGCCAGGTCCATTTGCTCCGGGTCGATGTCGAGACCAGCAAGAATTTGCCGACCGGAGCCTTCGGTGCCGGAGTTGCGTGCGCCGATGGAGAAGCCATGGTCATACAGGCCGGTCAGATCGTCGATGGTGCCGGTTTCCACCAGCTCATTGCGGACCACGAAGTGTTCGACGTTCTGCCATAGCATGGACACCGAGCGGATGTCCTTGTAGGCCTTCGGCACCGGACCGCTGCCGTTCCAGGCCCAGGCGCCGTAGAGCGCCTGGATGATGCCGAACTGTGCCTCGTCGCTATCCATCAGTCGCAGGTTCTCCGCCGAGCCGGCCGAGCTGATGGCCGAGACGGACAGGCCATGGGTGGGCTCGAGCTTGACCCGCACCAGGGTCGAGAGGGCGACGCCGACCGGATAGAAGGTGCCACCGGTGGTAGCCGTGCCCATGATGTACTGGCCGCCGCCTTCTCCGGACTCGGCGGAGGCCACGGAGGCGCCCAGGCCGAGCGCGGTGGCGGTGGAGAGGGTCAGGGCGAGTTTCAGGAACTGGCGTTTTTGCATACGAGCCTCCGTCGCAAGCGAGTTATTTTGATGACTGGCTCGTTGATATAGCGACAAGCTTGCCAACAAGAGGCTTTTGCTTTTTCTTCAATATGTTGAGGCACTAAAGAGGGCGTTACCCGGAGGAAATCGGCAGGCTGTCGGCCATTTCTTGCCGATGGTGAACGGCGCTGTCGGCAAGAAATGGCCGATCCGTCAGGCATCTCCCGGGTCGGATGACTCGGGGGCTTCGGGATCGAGGAAGGTCTCGCGGCGCAGCCCGTGTCGGAGCATCTTCTGGTTGAGGGTTCGCCGGGGCAGCTCCAGCTCTTCCATCACCGCCTGGATATTGCCGCCGTGCCGGCCCAGGGCGGCCCGCAGCAGGGCGCACTCGAAGGCGGCGACCTGGGCATTCAGCGAGCCGGGCTCGCTCTCCCCGCCCTCTTCGAGCCCGGGAATCTCGAGACCCAGCACGAATCGGGTGGCGGCATTGCGCAGCTGGCGCAGGTTGCCCGGCCACGCCTGCCGTTCGAGGGCCTGGAGCAGCGCGGGAGACGCCTCTGGCGCGTCGCGTTCGTGGACCGCGGCGGCCTGCCGGCAGAAATGGCCGAACAGCGTCGCGACGTCCTCGCGGCGCTCCCGCAAGGGAGGCAGATGCAGCTCGGTGATGGCCAGCCGATAGTAGAGGTCCTCGCGAAACCGGCCCTCCCGCGCCAGGCTCGGCAGGTCGGCCTTGGCGGCCGCCACCACGCGCAGCGCCACCGGTCGCACCTCGTTGCTGCCCAACGGCGTGACCTCGCCCTCCTGCAGGGCGCGCAGCAGCTTGACCTGAGCGTCCAGTGGCAGGGACTCCACCTCGTCCAGGAACAGGGTGCCGCCGCTGGCATGTTCCAGCTTGCCGATGCGTCGACCGTTGGCCCCGGTGAAGGCGCCCTTCTCGTGGCCGAACAGCTCCGACTCGATCAGCTCGGGCGCCAGAGCACCGCAGTTCAGGGCCACGAAAGGGGCCTCGGCGCCGGGGCCGAAGTCATGCAGGCAGCGGGCGACGACCTCCTTGCCGCTGCCGGTTTCGCCGTAGACCAGCACGTTGGCCTGCACCGGGGCCAGGGTCTCGAGCTGGCGGCGCAGGGCGACCATGGCCGGCGCCTGGCCCAGCAGGCGGCCCGCCATGTCGCCCTCGCGAAGGGCTCGCCTGAGGCGGGCGTTCTCCAGCGACAGTTGGCGTTGTGCGAGAGCGCGGCGCACGCATTCCTCGAGGCGCTCCGGCGCGAAGGGTTTCTCCACGAAGTCCCAGCAGCCGGCCTGCATGGCCGCGACCGCCATGGGCACGTCGCCATGGCCGGTGATGAGCACCACCGGAGGCGGCATCTCGAGCGCCTGGACGGCGTCGAGCAGTGCCAGGCCGTCCATGCCCGGCATCTTGACGTCGCTGACCAGCACGCCGCATGCCGCGCCGCCTGCCAAGGCCTCCAGGGCCGGGGGCGCGGCATCGAAGGTGCGCACCGCCAGGTCCGAGACCTCCAGCCACTGGCTCAGCGACTCCCGGATATCGGGGTCATCGTCCACCAGCCACACGGGAAGGGTGTCTTCAGTCGTCATCCTGACGTTCTCCTTCGGATGAGGGCAGCGTCGGGGCGAGGGGCAGGGTGACCTCGAAACAGGCGCCGCCCTGCGGCAGGTTGGCGGCGCTGATGCGTCCCTCAAGGTCCTGGACGATGCCGAAGCAGATGAACAGGCCGAGCCCCAGGCCGTCGCCCACCGCCTTGGTGGTGAAGAAAGGGTCGAACAGGCGCGACAGGATTGCCTCGTCGAGGCCCGGACCGTTGTCGGCGATCCGCAGCGTCATGCTCTCCCCGTCGGCCGCCAGGCAGATGGCCAGTCGCGGCCGCTCGATCGGCACCAGGGCATCCAGGGCGTTGCGCAGCAGGTTGGTGAGCAGCTGCTCGAGGCGCAGCGCATCGCCGAGGACCGGGAGGCGCGGCGCCTCGCCATGCTCGATCACCACCTCGACGCCCTGGCGGCGAATGCGCTCGTCAAGCAGCTCCAGCACGAAGGTCAGGCGCTCTTCGAGGTCGATGGGTTCGCGGCTGCCGCCGCGGCGGGCGAACAGTCTGAGCTGGCGGATCAGCGCATCCTGACGATCGCACAGCGACTGGATGCGGGTGAAATTGCTCGCCGCCGCCTCCTCGCGGCCCTTGGCCAGCAGGCGAACGCCGTTGGCGGCATAGGTGCGAATGCCCGAGAGCGGCTGGTTCAGCTCATGGGCGATGCCGGCCGCCATGGTGCCGAGCGACGCCAGCTTGCCGGCCTGGACCAGCTCCTCCTGGGCCTCCTGCAGCGCCTGGGTGCGTTCGACGACCCGTTCCTCGAGCCGCTCGTTGGCCTCGCGGACGATGCGTGCCTCACGATCCCTCAGGCGCTGGCGCTTCTGACGTTCGCGCAGCCACAGTGCGAGCAGCAACAGCACCAGGGTCGCGCCTGCCGCCGCCAGGAAGGCGTTGCGTGCGTCCAGGTACAGCGGTCGCATCGGCACCAGGTAGTGCATGGTCCAGCCCAGCCGTTGCTGTTCCCGCGAGAGGTCCAGGTAGCGCTCGCTGCTGGAGCCGTCGCCGATGGCCAGCGAGTCGTCGGCCAATACCCTGCCGAGTCGCTCGAGGGACTGGTCGAGGAACTGGCGCTGCTGACGGATCTCGTCCATGGCCGCGGCGGTGATCGGCGCAAGCGCTCGATAACGCCAGCCGGGGCGGCTCGACAGGATCACCACGCCATTGGCGTCGGAGAGCAGCACGGTTTCCCCGGCCCGGCGCCAGCTTGCCTGCAGGGACTCCAGCGCTACCTTGATGGCCACCACCCCCACCGCCCGGCCATCGGCGGTCGAGACGACCGGCGCCGAGACGAAGTAGCCCGCGCGCTCGGTGGTGCTGCCGATGGCAAAGAACTCGCCCTCGCCCTCGTCCAGGGCATCCTGGAAGTAGGGGCGGAAACCATAGTGGTGGCCGATGAAGCTGTCCGGGCTGTCATGGTTGCTGCTGGCCACGGTGTCGCCGCGTCGGTCGAGCAGGAAGATGGCTTCGGCACCGGCATCCTCGGCCACTTGCTCGAGATAGCGATTGACACGATCGATGGTGTGGCCAGACGGTTCGAGCACCGCCGAGCGGACCGGCGCCTGGCCGGCCAGCAGCCTCGGCAGAAAGGCGAAACGGGCCAGTGCGCCCTCCAGGGTGGTGGAGTACAGCGACAGCCGGTTATCGGCATGCTGGCGGGCGATCTCCAGCGACTGCTGGAACTGCCACTGCCAGACGCACCACCACAGGGTGGCCGCCAGCAGGCCGGCGGCGCTCAGCAGGGCGATTCGCCAGGGGCGGGTCACGGCGCGTCTTCGTACAGCTCGATGGGCGTGCCGTCCGGGTCGCTGAAGAAAGTGAAGCGGGCGCCTGTGTATTCGTCGACGCGGATCGGCTCGGGGGAGACGCCGCGGGCCTCGAGCAGGGCCACGCAGGCATCGAGGTCCGGCGTGGCGAGCGCTAGATGGCGCAGGCCGCAGGCCTCGGGATAGCTGGGGCGCGGCGGCGGGGCGGGAAAGGAGAACAGCTCGAGATGGATGCCGCCGGGCAAGCGCAGGTCGAGCTTGTGGCTGTCGCGCCGCTCGCGATAGACCTCGTGGAGGATCTCGGCATCGAGGACCTCGAGATAGAAGCGCCTGGCCCGCGAATAGTCGGCGGTGATCAGGGCCACGTGATGCACGCCGCCCAGCGGCAATCGTTGCTCGCTCATGGAATGACTCGTCAATGGGGAGCGGGCGGGGCGATGCGCCCCGCCGGGGAAACTCGGCTCAGCGGCAGAGGCCTTCCAGGACCTCGACCAGGCTGTCCATCTCGTCTTCGGTGCCGATGGAGATGCGCAGCCAGCCGCTCAGCGCCTCGGTGTTGAAATGGCGCACCAGGATACCGCGTTCGCGCAGGCCGACGAACAACTGGGCGGCGTCCTGCTCGGGGTGGTGCACCAGCAGGAAGTTGCTCTGCGACGGCAGTACCCGGAAGCCCAGGCCCTCGAGACGCGTGCGGGTGCGATCGCGGGTGGTGATCACCGCCTCGCGGCAGGCGTCGAAGTGCTCGCGATCCTCCAGAGCGGCGATGCCGATGGCGCTGGCCAGGCTGTCGATGGGGTAGGAGTTGAAGGAGTCCTTGACCCGCTCGAGCCCCTCGATCAGCTCTCGTGAGCCCACCGCATAGCCGAGACGCAGGCCGGCGAGGCTGCGCGACTTGGAGAAGGTGCCGGTGACCAGCAGGTTGGGGAAGCGCTCGATCAGCGGCACGGCGCTCTCGCCGCCGAAGTCCACGTAGGCCTCGTCGACCAGTACCACCGACTCGGTGATTCGCTCCAGCAGGCCGGCGATCGCCTCGCGGCCGTGGCCGTGGCCGGTCGGCGCATTGGGGTTGGCGAAGATGGCGCCGCCGGCGTCCGGCGAGAAGGCCTCGAGATCGACCCGCCACTCGGCGTCCAGCGGCAGGGCGCGGCGCTCCACGTCGTAGAGCCGGCAGTACACCGGATAGAAGCTGTAGGTGATGGCCGGCATCTCCAGCGGCCGGTCGTGACAGAAGAAGGCCTGGAAGGCCAGGGCCAGCACTTCATCGGAGCCGTTGCCGACGAACACCTGGTCTACCTCCACGCCCAACTCCCGGGCCAGGGCCTCGCGCAGGGCGCGGGACTCGGGGTCGGGATAGCGGCGCAGGTGGTCGGCCGAAAACTCCCGCAGCGCCGCCTCGACGCCCGGCGCCGGCGGATAGGGATTCTCGTTGGTGTTCAGCTTGACCAGACGTTCGCGGGGCTGCTCGCCGGGTACATAGGGCGTCAGCTCGCGGACCTTGGGGCTCCAGAACTTGCTCATCTTCACTTCTCGGGTCGCGGGGCAATGCGGCCATGGTCGCCCGCCCGGGGGCCCCGCGCAAGCCGTCCCCCGTGGTAGGCTGGGGCGCATCGATTCGCCTGCTATGGAAACCCTTCGATGATCGGTCAGATCCTTGCCTCCCTGCTGCCGGTGTTCCTGATCGCCGGCTGCGGGACTCTCTACGGCCGCTATCGCCGCCCCGACATCCGCAGTCTCAACACCCTCAACATGGAGCTGTTCGTGCCGCTGCTGGTGTTCGCGGTGCTGGCCGACCGTGAGGCGCCGCTGACCGACTACGCCAGCCTGGCCCTGGCCGGCCTGGTGGTGGTGCTTGGCTCGGGCCTGCTGCTGTGGCCGCTGGTCAGGCTGCTGGGCCTGGAGACGAAGACCTTCCTGCCGCCGATGATGTTCAACAACGCCGGCAACATGGGCGTGCCGCTGATCGTGCTGGCCTTCGGCGAGCAGGCCCTGCCGGCGGCGGTGGTGCTGTTCATCGTCGAGATGCTGCTGCACTTCTCGGTCGGGCTCTACATGCTCGACCCGCGCACGCCGCTGTGGCGGCTGCTGCGCATGCCCATCGTGCTGGCGAGCCTGGCGGGGCTTGGCGTCAACCTGGCCGGCGTGTCGCTGCCCGGCTGGCTGCTGGAGGCGATGAACATGCTCGGCGGGGTCTGCATTCCGCTGCTGTTGTTCGCCCTCGGCGTACGGATGCTCGATATCGATTTCGACGACTGGCGCAGCGGGGTGCTCGGTGCCGTGCTGTGCCCGCTCTCCGGCCTGCTGCTGGCCTGGCCGCTGATCGCCTGGCTGGATCTATCCGGCGTCGCGGCGGCCTCGCTGTGGGTGTTCGCTGCCTTGCCGCCGGCGGTGCTCAACTACCTGGTCGCCGAGCAGTATCGACAGCAGCCTCACCGGGTAGCCTCGCTGGTGCTGATCGGCAACCTCGGCAGCCTGGTGGTGATGCCGCTGGTGCTGTGGCAGGTCTTCGAGCATGTCCGGCCGATGGCCGGCTGAAAGGAACCCGACGGCTTCCCGGGCTGTCCGCCATTACCACGAGAGGTTATGCTGTGGGGCAGGCTGCCGCGAAGGCGGCGTCATGCCCATTGGTTAGGAGGACGAAGATGCAAATCAGGACTTTGCTGGCCGGCTCTGCAATGCTTGCCCTGCTGGCAGGCTGTGCGGGCGGCCCCGGCGGGCAGGCCACCGAGCCCGGAATGGACACCGCGGAGCGCACCTATCAGGGCACCCTGCCGTGCCGTAACTGCGAAGGGATCGACCTGGACGTGACGCTGTTGGGCGATGCCCAGAGCACCGCGGCGGAACGGACCTTCGATCTTCAGGCGTCCTATCGGGGCCATCCGCAGAATCCGCCGGACGAGAACTACGCGGGCAACTGGCAGGTGCTCAACGGCACCGCCGACGACCCCCAAGCCACCGTCTACGAGCTGACGCCCAATGGTGAAGGCCAGACCTACTATTTCCTGCGTCTCGACCCGCAGACCCTGGAACTGATCGACCCCCAGCGTCGCCGCTTCCAGAACAACGAGATGCTGCGCCTGAAGCGTCTCTGAGGCGATCGATCGCGTAGTCGAGAGGGGCGGCCGGTCGGTCGCCCCTCGTCGTTGGGCTCCCTGGCCCGCCATCAGCCACCCAGCCGTCGGACATCCCATGGCCAAAGCGAAAAGCGCCTTCGTCTGCACCGAGTGCGGTGCCGAATACCGCAAGTGGCAGGGGCAGTGCGCCAGCTGCCGGGAATGGAACACCCTGAGTGAAGTGCGGCTGTCGGCCGCCCGCCCCGGCGCCGGCAGCGGGGGCGGTGGGTCGACGGCGCGCGGCGGCTATGCCGGCGCGGTGTCCCGGGAGGTGGTCGACCTGGCCAACGTCGACCTCAGCGAGGTGCCGCGGCTGTCGTCGACCTTCGAGGAGTTTGACCGAGTGCTGGGCGGCGGACTGGTGCCCGGATCGGCGGTGCTGCTCGGCGGCCACCCTGGCGCCGGCAAGTCGACCCTGCTGCTGCAGACCGCCTGCAAGCTGGCCCAGCAGCGCAGCGTGCTGTACGTGACCGGCGAGGAGTCGCTGTCCCAGGTGGCGATGCGCGCCCACCGCCTGCAACTGCCCACCCAGGGCCTGAAGATGCTCGCCGAGACCAGCATCGAGACCATCCTCGGGGTCGCCGAGCGCGAGCGGCCGGACATCCTGATCATCGATTCCATCCAGACCACCCATCTCGAGGACATCGCCTCGGCGCCGGGCGGGGTGGCCCAGGTGCGCGAGTCCGCCGCGGCGCTGACCCGCTTCGCCAAGCAGTCCAGCACCGTGCTGCTGCTGGTCGGCCACGTCACCAAGGACGGCACCCTGGCCGGCCCCAAGGTGCTCGAGCACATGATCGATGCCTCGCTGCTGCTCGAGGGCGGCGCGGACTCGCGCTTCCGTACCCTGCGCGGCCAGAAGAACCGCTTCGGGGCGGTCAACGAGCTGGGCGTGTTCGCGATGCTCGAGCACGGCCTCAAGGAGGTGAAGAACCCCAGCGCCATCTTCCTGTCGCGCACCGAGGAGCAGGCGCCGGGCAGCCTGGTGATGGTGGTCTGGGAGGGCACCCGGCCGATCCTGGTGGAAGTCCAGGCGCTGCTCGACGACTCGGCGCTGGGCAACCCGCGCCGGGTCGCGGTGGGGCTCGACCAGAACCGACTGGCCATGCTGCTGGCGGTGCTGCATCGTCACGGCGGCCTGTTCACCGGTGACCAGGACGTCTTCCTCAACGTGGTAGGCGGGGTCAAGGTGCTCGAGACCAGCGCCGACCTGGCGGTGCTGATCGCGGTGGTATCGAGCCTGCAGAACCGGCCGCTGGCCCGCGAGCTGGTGGTGTTCGGCGAGGTTGGGCTATCCGGCGAGATTCGCCCGGTGCCGAGCGGCCAGGAGCGCATCGTCGAGGCCGCCAAGCACGGCTTTCGCCGCGCCATCGTGCCCCGCGCCAACGCCCCCAAGCATTCGCCCGAGGGCATGGAAGTGGTGGCCGTGGATAAGCTGGCCGATGCCCTGGAGGCGCTCTAGACCATGCCCAAAAGTGCCATCGTGCGTCGACTTTTCGAACCTGGTCCAGGCTTCCGGCCGTGAAGCGTGAAAACGGCGTCCAACGACGGGGTGGGGGCGCTGTGTTGTAGAATGCCGGTAAAGACGCCAAGGAGACCGTGATGAGTGCCATCCGCCTGACGCAATACAGCCACGGCGCCGGCTGTGGCTGCAAGATCGCCCCCGATGTTCTCGACGGCATCCTGGCCAAGGCCGGGCCGGGCGCCTCCCATTCGCGACTGATCGTCGGCAACCAGGGCCGCGAGGACGCCGCCGTCTACGACCTGGGGGACGGTCGCGGCATGATCGCCACCACCGACTTTTTCATGCCGATCGTCGATGACCCCTTCGACTTCGGGCGTATCGCCGCCACCAACGCCATCAGCGACGTCTTCGCCATGGGCGGCTCGCCGATCATGGCGCTGGGCATCCTCGGCTGGCCGATCGACAAGCTCGGCGCCGACATTGCCGGCGACGTGGTGGCCGGCGCCCAGGCCGTCTGCCGCGAGCTGGGGCTGGCGCTGGCCGGCGGCCACTCCATCGATGCCCCGGAGCCGATCTTCGGCCTGGCGGTCAACGGCCTGGTCGACCTCGAGCACCTCAAGCTCAACAAGGGCGCCCAGGTCGGTGACCTGCTCTACCTCACCAAGCCGCTGGGCGTCGGCCTGTTGACCACCGCCGAGAAGAAGGGCCTGCTGCAGGCCGGCCACCAGGGGCTGGCGCGGCGCACCATGCTCGAGTCCAATCGCATCGGCGCCGAGCTGGCGAAGATCCACGGCGTGCATGCCATGACCG
This sequence comes from Halomonas organivorans, assembly GCF_014192055.1. Taxonomy (GTDB): domain Bacteria; phylum Pseudomonadota; class Gammaproteobacteria; order Pseudomonadales; family Halomonadaceae; genus Halomonas; species Halomonas organivorans. The sequence goes on from NZ_JACHXM010000020.1 coordinate 14,881, forward strand.
ACGTCACCGGTTTCGGCCTGGCCGGTCATCTCAGCGAGGTCTGCGAGGCCAGCGGCGTGGCGGCGCGGATCGACTTCCGCCGCCTGCCGCGCCTCGCCGAGGCCGAGGCCTATCGTCGCCAGGGGGCGGTGCCCGGCGGCAGCGGTCGCAATCGGGATGCCCTGGGCGCGGCGCTGCCGCCGATGGACGACGCCCACTGGCAGTGGCTGTGCGACCCGCAGACCTCCGGCGGCCTGCTGTTGTCGGTGCATCCCTCCTGGGAGGATGACGTCGAACGCGTCGGCCGCGAATACGGCCTCGAGCTCGAGCCCTTCGGCGAGATCGTTGCCGCGCGAGGCGAGGTGCGTCTCGAGGTGAAGGGGTGAGCCTGCCACTGATCGAGCCTGACCTCGCGCTGCTGCGCGAGGGGCGCACCTTGATCGACGTGCGGGCGCCGGTGGAGTTCGCGCATGGGGCCTTGCCCGGCGCGATCAACCTGCCGCTGATGGACGACGAGGAGCGTCACCAGATCGGCATCGAGTACAAGCGCCGTGGCCAGCAGGCCGCCATCGCGCTGGGTGAGCGGCTGGTCAGCGGCGGTATCAAGACCGGGCGAGTGGCGGCCTGGACTCGGCTGCTCGAGGCGCATCCCGAGGCGGTCGTCTACTGCTTCCGCGGTGGGCTGCGCTCCCAGGTCGCCCAGCAGTGGCTGGCCGAGGCCGGCATCACCCGGCCGCGTATTCGCGGCGGCTGGAAGGCCATGCGCCAGGCGTTGTGCGCTCGCATCGACGCTGCCGCCGAGCAGCCGCTGCTGGTGGTGGGCGGGCTGACCGGCTGTGCCAAGACTTCGTTGATCGCCGCCCTGGATCAGGGGCTGGACCTGGAGGGCTGCGCCCGTCACAAGGGGTCGGCCTTCGGCCGTCATCCGCTGCCGGCGCCGTCGCAGATCGACTTTGAACATGCCATGGGGCAGCGGCTGCTCGAGCTGCCGGGGCCGGTGGTGCTGGAGGACGAGTCGCGTCACATCGGCTCGGCCAACGTGCCGCTGAGCTTCTGGCGCGGCATGCAGGACGCCCCGCGGATTCGCGTCGAGATGCCGCTGGACTGGCGGCTGGCGCAGATCCACCAGGACTACATCGACGACCTGTGGGAGATCTACCGCCTGCAGTTCGGCGACTGGCTGGGCTGGACGCTGATGCGCAAGCAGCTGGCCGGCGCCCTGGCACGGCTCAAGAAGCGCCTCGGCGGCGCGCGGCTGGCGCGTCTGCAGCGCTTGCAGGCGCTGGCCTTTCGCGAGCACGAGCGCGGTAACCGCCAGGCCCACGAGGCCTGGCTGGCGCCGCTGCTTACCGAGTACTACGACCCCATGTATCGCTACCAGTTGGAGAAGCACGATGACCAGCGCTTCCTCCACGTAGGTGACTGGGACAGCTGCCTGGCCTTCGCACGAGACTGGGTCGCCGAGGTGGAGAGACGGGAGGTGTCCCGCACCGTGGCCCCGGCCTGAGGCTCGGGGTGGCGATCAGGCCGGGGCGGTGCGCAGCCACTGGGTGAGCAGCCGGTCGAGCAGTGGCGCCAGACGGTCGAAACGCTTGGGGTCGTCGAGCATCGCTTCGCGGTCCTGGCCATGGGGACTTTCCGCGTCTCCTGCCGGGCGAGGCAGGTGGTCGAGCATGGCGGTGACGCTCTCGGCGGTGGCCTCCAGGTGGCACAGCAGCCCGACTACCCGGCCGGCGTCCCAGGCGAAGCCCTGCAGCGGACTCGCCGCGCTGCCGCCCAGCGGCAGCGCGTCTTCCGGCAGGCCGAAGATCTCTCGGTGCCAGGTGAAGGCCTCGAAGCGTTCGGGTAGGTCGAAGGGGCTGGCCTCGGCCAGGGTAACGGTCTGCCAGCCGGTCTCGGCCAGGGTGCCGCGCGATATCGTGGCGCCCAGCGCCTCGGCGATCTGCTTGGCGCCATGGCCGATGCCGAGCAGCGGCTTGTGGCCGTCCAGGGTGCGCTCGATCAGCTTGCGCTCGCCGCGCGCCCAGTCGGCCGGCGGTACATCCTCGGGGGCGTCGAGCACGATCAGCGCATCGCCCTCGCCGGGCCGTGGCGGCAGCTCGCCCTGGTCGAGATGGAAGACGGTGTGGCTGTGGCCCATGCTGTCGAGCCAGTCGCCGATCCGGGCGGGTCCCAGGTGTGGGCTGTGCTGGAGCAGATGAACATGCATGCGGGCGACCTCGCCGATATCAGCCATATATGAGGAAAGGCAGGGTACATGAAGGCGGTGCTCAAGGAACAGATACTCACCGTGCTGGCCGAGATTCCGCCGGGGCGGGTGACCACCTACGGGCGCATCGCCGCCATGACCGAGGGTGCCACGCCGCGGCTGGTGGCGCGGGCCCTTCGCGAACTGCCTGGCGGGCACGACCTGCCATGGTTTCGGGTGATCACCGCCTCGCGCAAGCTGGCCGACCATCCCGGGGCGGACGAGCAGCGTCGCCGGCTGATCGACGAGGGCGTGGCCTTCGATGTGCAGGGCAGGGTCTCGCCGGAGCGCATGTGGCCCTGAGCAAGCGCGGCTTCAGGGCTGCGCTCGACGACCCGCATGGGTGCAGGAGGCGCGGGTTCGTCGCGCGTCGTCGGCCGGCTTGGGATTAACGCCTCTCGTCTCTCGCGACATACATCTGCGCTTCCCTCGAAAGGGGGCAGATGCCCGGCCCCCCTCGTTTCGTGAGACAGTGGCCGGGATAGACGATTCACCAGGAGAATCCATGAGCGGTTTCTTTCAGCGCCTGCAGGCGCTTCCGGCACGCCGTCAGCAGGCCTTCATGGCCGCGCTGTGCGAGCGGCTGCTGCCCAACTACGCCTTCTATGCCGAAGCCACCGGTCAGGGCGACCCCAGGGCGCTGCGCCCCGTGCTCGACCTGGTCTGGGAGCGCCTGGCGGTCAAGGACGCGCGCATCGACTTCGAGCGCCAGGCCGAGAAGCTGGCCGAGCTGGAGCCGCCGGCCGGGGACGACAGCTTCGGCGCGCGTCGCGCCCTGGAGGCGGTGGTGGCGATCTCGTCGCTGCTCGACACCCTGCGCGGCGAATCGCCGGAGGCGGTACTGGAAGTGAGCCGCACGTCCCGTGGCGGCGTGCGGGCCTTCATCGAGCTGACCGAAGGCGAGGAGGACGGCGAACGTCTCGCGGCCCTGGTACGCGAGCATCCGCTGATGGAAGACGAGAACGACTTTCAGGACGCGGTGCTGGAGGCCGTGGAAAGTGAGCTCGACCGCGACGGCTTGAAGGCGCTGCGCCGCCTGGGCCGCAACGAGGGCGTCAGCAACCTGGGGCTCGGCGGCGAGGAATAGCCGCGCGTTGCTCCGGCATGGGCCAGGCGCCTGGCGGCGCCCTTCGCGCAATGAATTGCGCTCCCACGCAGAGCCCCACTCAGCGAGTCGGAGCCACCAGGCAGGTTTTAGTGGGAGCGCAGCTCGCTGCGCGATCCGCCGCATCGCGGCGGTGCAGGCCGTGCCCGGTCTGCCTTGGGCCAGGCGCCTGGCGGCGCCTTTCGCGAAATGACTTGCGCTCCCACGAAAAGCGCTGCAGGCGGGGCCTAGCCGCCAATGCCAAGAGCCCGCCGGCTGACGGGCCCTTGCGCCGGGAGCGGTCATGGCGAGCCGAGGCCTGATGCGTCGTGTGGGAGCGCAGCCCGCTGTGCGATCCGCCGCATTGCGGCGGTGCAGGCCGTGCCCGGCCTGCCTTGGGCCAGGCGCCTGGCGACGCCCTTCGCGAAATGACTTGCGCTCCCACGAAAAGCGCTGCAGGCGGGGCCTAGCCGCCAATGCCAAGAGCCCGCCGGCTGACGGGCCCTTGCGCCGGGAGCGGTCATGGCGAGCCGAGGCCTGATGCGTCGTGTGGGAGCGCAGCCCGCTGCGCGATCCGCCGCATCGCGGCGGTGCAGGCCGTGCCCGGTCTGCCTTGGGCCAGGCGCCTGGCGGCGCCCTTCGCGCAATGAATTGCGCTCCCAAGAAAAGCGAAGCCGACAAACCGCCGTTAGAGCCTCATTTCTATACCGCGCTCGGCCATATACCGCTTGGCCTCGGGGATGGTGTACTCGCCGAAGTGGAAGATGCTGGCCGCCAGCACCGCGTCGGCGCCGCCGTCCTTGACGCCTTCCACCAGGTGGTCGAGGTTGCCGACGCCGCCGGAGGCGATCACCGGCACGCTCACCGCTTCCGAGATGGCGTGGGTCACGCCGATGTCGAAGCCGGTCTTGGTGCCGTCGCGGTCCATGCTGGTCAGCAGCAGTTCGCCGGCGCCCAGCTCGACCATCTTCTTGGCCCACTCCACGGCGTCGAGCCCGGTTGGGCGGCGACCGCCGTGGGTGAAGATCTCCCAGCGCGGCGTTTCGCCTTCCTTCGAGACCTTCTTGGCGTCGATCGCCACCACGATGCACTGGCTGCCGAAGCGCTCGGCGGCCTCGTGCACGAACTCGGGGTTGTGCACGGCGGCGGTATTGATCGACACCTTGTCGGCGCCGGCGTTGAGCATGGTGCGGATATCGTCGCAGGTGCGGATGCCGCCGCCCACGGTCAGCGGGATGAACACCTCGCCGGCGATGCGCTCGACCATCTCCACCGTGGTGCCGCGATCCTCGTGGCTGGCGGTGATGTCGAGAAAGGTGATCTCGTCGGCGCCCTGCTGGTTATAGCGCTGGGCGATCTCCACCGGATCACCGGCATCGCGAATACCGATGAAGTTGACCCCCTTGACCACCCGGCCGGCATCGACGTCCAGGCAGGGGATGATGCGCTTGGCGAGTCCCATGATCAGCTCCCGTCGCGTTGGCTGGTGAGTTCGTCACACAGCGCCTGGGCTTCGGCCACGTCCAGGCTGCCTTCGTAGATGGCGCGACCGGTGATGGCGCCGAGGATGCCCGGCTCGCCGGCCGCGATCAGCGCTCGCAGGTCGTCGAGGTTGGTCACGCCGCCGGAAGCGATGACCGGCAGGCCGCCCTCGCGGGCCAGCTCGGCGGTGGCCTCGACGTTGACGCCGCCCATCATGCCGTCGCGGGCGATGTCGGTGTAGACGATCGAGGATACGCCGTCGTCGGCGAAGCGCTTGGCCAGCTCGGTGGCCTTCTGGGTCGAGACCTCGGCCCAGCCGTCGGTGGCGACGAAGCCGTCCCGGGCGTCGAGGCCGACGATCACGTGGCCGGGAAAGGCCTTGCACATTTCGGTGACGAAGGCCGGTTCCTTGACCGCCTTGGTACCGATGATCACCTGTGAGACGCCGGCCTCCAGGTAGTGCTCGATGGTGGCGGCCTCGCGGATGCCGCCACCGATCTGGATCGGCAGCTGCGGATAGGCGCGGGCGATGGCGGTGACCGCCTTGCCGTTGACCGGTGCGCCCTCGAAGGCGCCGTTGAGGTCGACCAGGTGCAGGCGGCGGGCGCCGGCGTCGACCCAGCGCGCGGCCATGGCCACGGGGTCGTCGCCGTAGGTGGTGGCATCGTCCATCCGGCCCTGCTTGAGGCGGACGCACTTGCCGTCCTTGAGATCGATGGCGGGGATTACCAGCATGTCCAGTCCTCTACGGGCGTCTCAAAGGGCGCCCTGGAAATTGTGTCAGGCGCGGCAGCGGGCGCCCTTGAATACGTTGGCGTAGATAACGCTCAGGGCGTCCACTGCACGAAGTTTTCCAGCAGCCGCAGGCCGGCCCGGGAACTCTTCTCCGGGTGGAACTGCACGGCGAATGTGGCGTCGCGGCCGGTGGCCACGTGGGCGGTGACGCGACCGTAGTCGGTGGTGCCGAACACCTGCGCATCCTTGGAGGCCTCTACATAGTAGCTGTGCACGAAGTAGAAGTGCTCCAGGTCGTCGATGCCTTCCCAAAGCGGATGCTCGTGGTGCTGGCGCACCAGGTTCCAGCCCATGTGCGGCACTTTCAGACGGTGGTCCATGTCGTCGCGCATGTCGGCGGGAAAGCGGCGGACCTGGCCGGACATGAAGCCCAGGCAGTCGATGCCGCCGTTCTCTTCGCTGCGCTCGTGGAGCATCTGCTGGCCGACACAGATGCCCAGCAGCGGCTTGGCCTGCTGGTCCAGCAACTCCTGGACCAGGCCGCGCAGTTCGGTGCGCTCGAGTTCGCCCATGCAGTCGCGGATAGCGCCCTGGCCGGGCAGTACCAGGCGCGTGGCGCCCTGGATGCGACGCGCGTCGCGGGTCACCACCACGTGCTCATGGGTGACGTGCTCCAGTGCCTTGGCGACGGAATGCAGGTTGCCCATTCCGTAGTCGATGACGGCAATGGTCATGGGACGCTCCTCGTGTCGGTCGGCGGGATCACAGGCTGCCCTTGGTGGACGGCATCTGACCGGCCATGCGCGGGTCTTCGGCGGCGGCCATGCGCAGCGCGCGGCCGAAGGCCTTGAAGATGGTTTCCGCCTGATGGTGGGCGTTGAAGCCCTTCAGGTTGTCGATGTGCAGGGTGACCTTGGCGTGGTTCACGAAGCCCTGGAAGAACTCCCAGAACAGCTGGGTGTCCAGGCGGCCGATGCTGGCGCGGGTGAACTCGACGTCCATGAACAGCCCCGGGCGCCCGGAGAAGTCTACCACGACCCGTGACAGCGCCTCGTCCAGCGGCACGTAGGCGTGTCCGTATCGGTAGATGCCGCGCTTGTCGCCGATCGCCTGGTCGAAGGCCTGGCCCAGGGTGATGCCGAGATCCTCGACGGTGTGGTGATCGTCGATGTGCAGGTCGCCCACCGCCTTGATCTCGAGGTCGATCAGCCCGTGACGGGCGACCTGGTCGAGCATGTGGTCGAGGAAGGGAACGCCGGTCTCGCAGACCAGCTTGCCCTCTCCATCGAGGTTCACGGTAACGGTGATCTGGGTTTCCTTGGTGTCGCGGGTGACCGTGGCGATACGCTCGGACATGTCGGGTCTCCAGCGCCTGGGCGCGTGTCGAAATGAGGGCCGCCGTCGGGGCGGTAAAGACGGGGCGGCCCCGCCGTTGCAAGGCTGCCATTATAGTGAAACGCTACCCCCATTCGCTACAATGCCCCCACTATGCGGCAGGCGCGTCCTGCCAAGCCTCAGGAGATACCTGCATGCCGGTCACGCTACAGCGCGTCGATCAAGCGACCTGGGACGCGGATGCCCAAGTCCGTCACGACCTGATTCGCATCTATGCCGATGCCCCCGCCGAGCGCCTGCCGAGCACGCCCGAGGCCTTCGTCGGCGAGCATCTGGCGGCCGAGCGCTTTTTCTGCTGCGCGCGCTTCAATGATCGCCTGCTGGGGGCGCTGGCCGTATCGCCGGACGACGGGGCCTGGTGGCTGTCGCATCTCTGCGTGCGCAAGACCACCCGACGCCGTGGGGTCGGCTCGCGGCTGCTGGCCCTCATCGGCGAGGCGGCCCATGCCGAGGGGCAGCGTCTGAGGGTGCTGGCCTCCCAACTGCCCATGGCCGACCAGGTGCTGCTGAGCCGCATGGGCTACCGGTTGACCCAGACCGGCGACTTTTTCGAACTGGATCTCACGCCCAAAGGAGCCGGGCAATGAAGCGAATCCTGCGGACTCTGCTGGCCGCCATCGGGGTGCTCGGCCTGGTGCTGGTCGGTGCGGTGGTGTTCATCACCACCTTCTTCGACCCCGAAGACCTCAAGCCGCGACTGGTGGAAGTGGTGCGCGAGCACAGCGGCCTCGAGCTGGAACTCGATGGCCCGCTGACCTGGTCCTTCTATCCGCGCCTGGGGGTCGGCGTGGCCGCGGCCGAGGCGCGACTGCCCAGCCAGGCCGCCGACGCCACGCCCTTCGCCGCCTTCGACCATGCCGAAGTCAGCCTGGCCTTCGCCCCGCTGCTGCGCGGCGAAATCGCCATCGACGGCCTGACCCTCGACGGCCTGACGCTGCACCTCGAGCGTGACGCGGCAGGCCGCGGCAACTGGCAGACGCTGATCGAGCGGCTGCGCAACCGCGGCGAGGAAGCCGAGGCCGTGCTGGCACCGGCCAGCGCCGGCCCCAACCCCGATGCCAGCGGCCTGGACGTGGCGCTCAACATCGCCAGCGTCCAGGTGCGAGAGGGGAGCATCGACTACCGCGATGCCCAGGCCGAGCGCACCTTGAGCCTCGAGGGCGTCAACATCACCGGCAGCAACGTCAATCCCGACCAGCCGTTCCCGCTCAGTGCCAGTCTCGAGGTCGCCCTGAGCGACGACCTCGAGGGTTCGGCCCCTTGGCTGGTCAGCCAGCTGAACCTCGAGACCCAGGTCAGCCTGGGGCTTGCCGAGGGACGCCACCTGCTCAAGGGCCTGTCGCTGGATACCAGTACCCGGCTCGATGGTGAAGAGAAGCCCCAGGAGGCTCAGCTCGACGCCGATGAGCTGGTGCTCGACCTGGCCGGCGATCGCCTGCAGTTGACCGGCAGCCAATTGGACGTCGGCCTGCAGGACCCGCGCCTGGGCGACAAGCGCCTGCCGCTGTCTATGGCCTTCGCCCTGGACGCCGACCTGGCCGCCCAGACCGCCCAACTGCGCGAGCTGGCGCTGACCGGCCCTGACGGCCTGGAGCTCAAGGGCAACCTGTCGCTCAGCGAACTGGCCGAGGCGCCTGCCTATGAGGGACAGCTGAGGCTGGCCGAACTGTCGCTGCGCCCCTGGCTGGTGCGCCTCGGGGTGATGCCGAGCATGGCCTCCACGGCGGCGTTGGGCGAAGTGGGACTGACCAGCCCGATCCAGGGCGACATGGAACGTTTCACTCTGGATGGCCTGACCCTGACGCTGGACGGCAGTACCTTCAATGGCCGCCTGGGCGGTCGCTTCGACGGCACTCGCCTGGAAGCCGACCTCCAGGGCGATCGCCTGGACATGGACGACTACCTGCCTCCCACCGACGCCGAGGAAGCCGCCGCCGCCGGCGGACCTCGCCTGCCGGGCATCGGGCGGGCCTTCGCCCAGGACGGGCAGGGCGCGCTGCTGCCCGCCGAATGGCTGGCCGAGCTCGATCTCGATGCCAAGCTGAGCCTCGGCGAGCTGATCCTGATGCGCCAGACCTTCAGCGACGTCCAACTGACGCTGGCCGGGGAGAACGGTCGCCACCGGCTCGAGGCCTTCGAGTCCGGCTTCCACGACGGCCAGCTGTCGGCTACCGGCGAGCTGGATGCTCGCAAGACGCCGCTGCAATGGCAGCTGACGCCCCACGTCGAGGGCCTGCGCCTGGGCTCGCTGCTGGGCTCGCTGAGCGACGATCCGGCTCCGGTGGAGGGGCGGCTGAATGCAGACGGTGAACTCTCGACCCGTGGCAACAGCGTCGCCGAGCTCAAGCGTGCCCTGAACGGTCATCTGGCAACGCGGATGGCCGAAGGCCGGCTCACCGGTGTCAACGTCTCCCGAGAGCTGTGCACCACCGCGGCGCGCCTCGAGGGCGACAGCACCAGCCGCGACTGGGCCGCCGATACCCGCTTCCAGCGCGCCGAGGCCGGCTTCCAGATCCGCGACGGCGTGGCCGAGAGCGACGATCTGGCCCTGACGCTGCCGGGCATCGCCCTGGGCGGCAATGGCCAGTTCGACCTGACCAGCGAGCGCTTCGACCTGCGTGCCAACGCCCGCTTCACTGGCGAAGACGTGGATGCCGCCTGCGAGGTCAATCCGCGGCTGGTCGACGTGCCTATCCCGGTGCGCTGCGAGGGCCAGCTTGGCGGCGACAGCGCCGAGTGGTGCCGCTTTGACCGCGAGGCCTTCCGGTCCACCCTGGGCGACATGCTGCGTCGCGAGGCCACCCAGCGCGCCGACGAGGAACTGCGTGACAGCCTCGGCGATGCGGTGAAAAAACTCGATGAACGCCTCGGCGACGATTCCCGTCGGGAACTTCGTGACACCCTCGAGGGTCTGTTCAAGTGAGCAAGCAATAGCCAGTCCTGCGCCGACCCTCGCGTCGGCGCTTTTTTTCGTGCCGAGAATGCCCATGACGGAGACGATCCCCGCCATCCTGCCCCCCGAAACCTTCCAGTGTCGCCTGCTCGACTGGTTCGACGTTCACGGTCGCCATGACCTGCCCTGGCAGCACGATCGCACCCCCTACCGAGTGTGGGTGTCGGAGATCATGCTGCAGCAGACCCAGGTCGCCACCGTGATCCCCTATTTCGAGCGCTTCATGGCTCGGTTCCCGAGCGTCCATGACCTGGCGGCGGCGTCCCAGGACGAAGTGCTGCACCTATGGACCGGGCTCGGCTACTACGCCCGCGGGCGCAACCTGCACAAGGCCGCCCGGGCGGTGGTGGACGAGCACGACGGCGACTTCCCGGTGCACAGCCTCGACGCCATGGCCGCGCTGCCCGGCATCGGCCGTTCCACCGCCGGGGCGATCATCGCCCAGAGCACCGGCGAGCGAGCGGTGATCCTCGACGGCAACGTCAAGCGAGTGCTCACTCGTCTGCACGCCGTGGAGGGCTGGCCGGGGCGCCCCGCGGTGGAGCGCGAGCTGTGGGTCTTGGCCGAGCACTACACGCCCGAGCGCCGGGTGGTCGACTTCACCCAGGCGATGATGGACCTCGGTGCCACCCTGTGCCGGCGCGGCCAGCCCGACTGCGAGCGCTGCCCCTTCGGCGACGTCTGCGTGGCCCGGGCACGCGGCGAGCAGAAGCGCTTTCCGGAATCCAAACCCAAGAAGGCCATTCCCACCCGCACCACCACCATGCTGCTGCTGCAGGACGAGGCGGGGCGGGTGCTGCTCGAGCAGCGCCCCTCCAGCGGCCTGTGGGGTGGCCTGTGGAGCCTGCCGCAGTTCGAGGCATCGGGCGACCTGAAGGCCTGGCTCGACCAGCACGCCCCTGGGGCGAGCCTGGAGGCACCGTGGGAGGCCTTCACTCACGTGTTCAGCCACTTCCGCCTCGAGATCACCCCCCAGCCGGCGCGGGTGAGCCACCTCGATGCGGTGGGCGAGGCGCGGCGCTGGTTCGATCCCGCCGACCCGGACAGCATCGGCCTGGCCGCCCCGGTGAAAGGCTTGCTGGAAGCGCTGCGCCCCTTCACCCTGAGCGTCCAGAACGCCCCTTAACTTACGTCATCCAGGAGCCATCACCGATGAGCCAGACCGTCTTCTGCCGCAAGTACCAGCAAGAGCTGGAGGCCTTGCCGTTTCCGCCGCTGCCCGGCAAGAAAGGCCAGGAGATCCAGGCCAGCGTCTCCAAGCGCGCCTGGGAGGAGTGGCAGGCCCTGCAGACTCGCCTGATCAACGAGAAGCATCTCAACATGCTGGAGCCCGAGGCTCGCGAGTACCTGATGCAGCAGCTCGAGCGCTTCCTCGACAACGAGCAGACCGACCAGGCAGAAGGCTATGTGCCGCCCGGGCAATAGTCGCCACGAGACCCGCTGGCCTCTCCCAAGGTTCTGAAACGAAAAGGGTTGACGCCAGCGGGCCATTAGGGTTTAATACGCACCGTTGGCGAGGGCCAGATAGCTCAGTCGGTAGAGCAGGGGATTGAAAATCCCCGTGTCGGCGGTTCGATTCCGTCTCTGGCCACCACGTTGGGGTATAGCCAAGCGGTAAGGCACCGGTTTTTGGTATCGGCATGCGCAGGTTCGAATCCTGCTACCCCAGCCACGCCAACATAAGTTTTCGAGAAGCCGTGAACGAAGGTTCACGGTTTTTCTCGCTCAGGAGGCTGCAATGCCTCCTCGTTTGATAGCAAGCACCGTTGCCGGCATAGCTCAGTTGGTAGAGCAACTGACTTGTAATCAGTAGGTCCCGGGTTCGACTCCTGGTGCCGGCACCATTTAAAGTGCTTTGCCATCAACACGTTAGAGCGTCAATCAAACCGCCCAATGGAGGCGGTTTTTTTGTGCCTGTCTACATTCTGTCTACACCCTCACCCATCGCAAGGTTCAACAGTCTCCTTCCAGACGAAAAAAGACCCGCCGGGACGGACGGGCCTTCAAGTACTTACGCAAGCGGGGAGCCAGGTAAGTCTTCAAAGCCTACCCATTCTCCTGGCACTGCAAGGCCAGGAAATGCGGCAATGGGCGCCGGCTGTTTGCGCTCAAGTCACCAGCATATCGGCCGAGTCCATGCAATGTATCGCGGCGTTCACCATTGCGAAAGCCTCCCACCAGGAAGCACAAGCAGGCAGCTCAAGGTCGGATAGAGGTAGTGCTGTCGGGTCATCGGCCGCGAACAAAAAAAGGCCCGCCAACCGGCAGGCCAACCTCGCGTTTGTCTGGACTTCCCATTACCCCGTCACGAGTCGTCTCGTCACGTAGTTACCTTAGCCCCGGCATGTTGCAGGCATATGACGACTTGGTGGACGAGGTCCGGAGTCTGCCCTCCATCGAGGCGGCTTACTTTGTCCACACCCACTTCCCCTCCGAGATATCCACCCGCGATTCGATGGGCAGCCCGTCAGGGCGCGCCGGTAACGGCGCCCTGGCGGCGTTCCTCGCTGGGCGAGTGGCCGGTACGGCGGCGGAAGGCCCGCGAAAAGGTCGAGACGTCGGCGAAGCCCAGGTCGAGGGCGATCTCGCCGACCGGTCGTGTGGTCTGGCATAGCCAGTAGCGGGCCCACTGCAGGCGGCGCGTGAGCACGTACTGCTGTGGTGTGACGCCGAACTGGCGCTGGCAGAGCAGGTGCAGCTGGCTTTGGCCGAGGTGCATGGCCTCGGCCAGCGCCTGGTTGCCCGGCGGCAGGTCCAGGCGTTCGTCGATGAAGGCGTCCAGGGCCGCGGCGGGCAGGCGTTCGCGCCGCCGGGCGCCCGGGTCCTCCTCGCCGAGCAGCTGGCTGAACTGGCTGACGAACAGCAGCGCCAGCTGGTGGTTGATCAGCGCCGCCTGCTGTGGCGTGTGCCGGCCGCGCAGCTGGGCGGTGGCGTAGTCGACCATCGGCATCAGCGTCGGCGGCAGGGTGAGCGCCCGCGGCTCGGCGAACAGCGATTCGCGCAGCGTCAGCTCGCAGCTCTGCTCCAGGGCGGCCAGGCAGGGATCGTCGCGGTCGAGGTCGATCACCAGCACTTCGCTGTCGTCGCCGCGCCCCAGGTAGCGGTGCGTCTCGCCGACCGGCAGGATCGCCGACCGGCAGGATCGCCGCCCGGCCCAGCGCCAGGCGCTCGCTGCCGCGGCTGAACTCGTAGTCCATGGCGCCGCGCCAGCCCAGCATCAGTTGGGGGTAATCGTGGCAGTGCTCGCCGGAGCTGCGGGCGATGCGATTGCAGTGAGCCTGGGTCTGTGACATTTCGTCCCCCTCGGGACCGGCGTAGTGCGGAGCCTGGAACAACGCTTGCGTAGGCAGGGCCAAGAGCCCGAGACGGGGGCCCCATAGACTGCCCTGGGCACCGTTGAAAAGAGGCTGACATGTATCTCGACGCCGAACAAGTTACCACCAGCCTGCCCTGGGGCGCGCTGGTGGAAGCGCTGGACGATATCTTCACCCGTACCGTGCATTCGCCGGTGCGCCATCATCATCACCTGCACGTGCCGGGCGATCCGGACGCCACCCTGCTGCTGATGCCGGCCTGGATCGAGGGCCGATACCTCGGCGTCAAGCAGGTCAACGTCTTTCCCGGCAACAGCGGCCGCGGACAGCCGGGCCTCACCGGCCACTACCTGCTGAGCTGCGCGCGCACCGGACACCACCTGGCCCAGTTCGAGGCCAACGAGCTGACCGCCCGGCGCACCGCGGCGGCATCGGCCCTGGCCGCGCGCTACCTGTCCCGCGAGGACAGCCGCGAGTTGCTGATGGTAGGGGCGGGGCGCATGGGCCGCCGGCTGATTCCGGCACACCGCGCCGTGCGTTCCATCGAACGGGTACGCATCTGGGACATCCACGAGGCCGGCGCAAAGGCACTGGCCGCGGAGCTGCGCGACGAGGGCCTGGATGCCCAGGCGGTGCCGGCGGATGGCCTGGCCGAGGCCGCCGGGCGGGCCGACATCATCAGCTGCGCCACCCTGAGCCCCGAGCCGCTGATCCACGGCGAGTGGCTGACGCCGGGCACCCACCTGGACCTGGTGGGCAGCTTCACGCCCTTCATGCGCGAGGCGGACGACGAGGTGATGCGCCGCGGCGCAGTGTTCGTCGACACCCGCGAGGGCGCGCTGAGCGAGACCGGCGACCTGATCGACCCGATCGCCAGCGGCGTGATCGGCGAGGGCGACATCCTCGCCGACTTCCGCGACCTGTGCGGCGGGCGCCACCCGGGCCGTACGGCGCTGGCCGATGCCGAGCGTGCGATCACCGTCTTCAAGTCGGTGGGCGCCTCGGTGGAGGACCTGGCCGCCGCCATCCTGGCCTATGAGCGCTGCCGCGACTGACCCGTCTCTTCGCCTCCTGCGACACGATGACAACGACAAAGACAACGAAGGGCGGGCCCGTCCCGCCCGGGGAGCCTTCAAGATGCAAGACTATTCGACCCCGGCCATCCCGGTGCCGCGCTTGCCGCTGGCGCTGATCCCGGTGGTGCTGACCATCGCCCTGCTGGGCGTGCAGATCTTCTACTACGACGACTTCACTCCGCACATTCCGCTGGCCATCGGCTTCGGCATCACCGCCCTGGTCGGCTGGCTGCAAGGCTATCGCTGGAAGGACATCGAGTCCGGTGCCTTCCAGGTGCTGCACGTGGCGATGCCTTCCATCGCCACCCTGATCATCGTCGGCATGCTGGTGGGCACCTGGATCGCCAGCGGCACCGTGCCGATGCTGATCTACCTGGGCCTGGAGATGATCGATCCGAGCTGGTTCCTGGCCGCGGCCATGCTGATGTGCTCGATGGTATCGCTGTCGATCGGCTCCTCCTGGACCACCGTCGGCACCGTGGGCCTTGCGCTGATGGGCATCGGCGACGCCTTCGGCGTGCCGCTCTACTGGACCGCCGGCGCGGTGGTCTCAGGCGCCTTCTTCGGCGACAAGATCTCGCCGCTCTCCGACACCACCAACCTGTCGCCGGCGGTCACCGAGACCAACATCTTCGACCATATCCGCAACATGATGCCCACCACCGTGCCAGCGATGCTGATCGCGCTGGCGGTGTATGCCGTGGTCGGCGGGGCCGACGGCGGCGGCGGGTCCGACACCCTGACGCGCATCGACGCCATCAAGCAGGGCCTGGCCGACAACTTCGTGATGGGCCCCTGGCAGCTGCTGCCGCTGGTGGTGGTCATCGGCCTGGCGTTCTTCAAGGTGGCGCCGATTCCGGCGCTGTTCACCGGGGTGATGCTGGGGGGCGGCGTGGCCATCCTCACCCAGGGCGCGAGCGTGCACGATGCCCTGACCTTCGCCCACAGCGGCTTCAGCGTCGCCACCGGCAGCGAGACCCTGGACAGCCTGCTCAACCGCGGCGGCGTGACCTCGATGACCTGGGTGGTGACGCTGATGATGTTCGCCCTGGCCTACGGCGGCGCGCTCGAGCGCACCCGCTGCCTGGAGGCCATCGTCGGCGCCATCATGAAGCGCCTCAAGGGCTTTCGCGGGCTGCAGACCAGCGCCATCCTGACCTCCATCGCCACCAACGTGGTGTCCGGCGACGTCTATCTGTCGATCGCCCTGCCGGGGCGCATGTACAAGCCGGCCTACGATGAGCTGGGCTATTCGCGCCTCAACCTGTCCCGGGCCATCGAGGAGGGCGGCACCCTGGTCTCGCCGCTGGTGCCCTGGAACGCGGGCGGCGCCTTCGTGATCGGTGCCCTGGGGCTGACCGTGAGCGCCGGCGACTTCAGCGCCCTGCTGTACATCCCGCTGGCTTTCGCCTGCTGGCTGTCGCCGCTGTTCGGCATTCTCTACGCTCAGCTCGGCTGGTTCTCCCGGCGCGCCGAGCCCGGGCAGGCCACGGCCGCGGCGGGGGAGCGGGCATGAGCCGCATCGCGGTGATCGGCGCCGGGGTGGTCGGCATGACCGTCGCCCTGGCCCTGCAGCGCCGTGGGCATGCGGTCAGCGTGTTCGATTCCAAGGGGCCGGGGGAGGGCGCCTCCTACGGCAACGCCGGCTTCCTGGCCACCGAGCTGATCGATCCGCTGGCCAGCCCGGCGAGCCTGCGCCAGGCGCCGCGGCTGTGGCTCGATCCCCACAGCGCCCTGGCGCTGCCGGCCCGCTACCTGCCGCGGCTGGCTCCCTGGCTGGCACGCTTCCTGGCCGCCGCTCGGCCGGGTCAGGTGGAACGCGGGCGCCGGGCCCTGGCGTCCCTGAACGGCGCCGCGGTGGACGCCTGGCGGCGCTGCCTGGCCGACATCGGCGCCGAGCACGAGCTGGTGGCCTCGGGCTACCTGCAGGTGTGGGCCTCCCCGCGTGGGCGCGCCGACGCCCGGGCTCGGATGGACGCTCTTCGCCGCTGGGGGCATGAGGTGGAATGGCTCGAGGCGGCCGAGCTTCGCGCCCTCGAGCCGGGGCTCTCTGGCAAGCTCAGCCACGGCCTTCATTTTCCCGGTGCTCATCAGGTGCGCGATCCATATGCCCTGGTGCGCCGGCTGGCCGAGGCCTTCGAGGCCCGCGGCGGCGAGCTGCATCGGACCGGGGTGAATCGACTGGCGCCCCAGGGCGATGGCGTGCGGCTGCACACCGACGACGGCGTGCGGGACGCCGAGCGCGCGGTGGTCGCCGCCGGTGCCTGGAGCCATCGCCTGGCGGCCGGGCTCGGCCTGACGATCCCGCTGGAGACCGAGCGCGGGTACCACCTGACGCTGCCCGGGCACGGCCAGGCGCTGCGTCGGCCGGTGGGCTCGGCGGAGCGCCGCTGCGTGCTGACCCCCATGAGCTGCGGGCTGCGCATCGTCGGCTTCACCGAGCTCGGGGGCCTGGCGCTACCGCCCCGGGCGCGCCGCTATGCTTCGCTTCGCCGGCATGCCGAGGCGCTGCTGCACGATCCCGCCGGGCTCGGCGAGGGCGCCGAGGAGTGGATGGGCTTTCGCCCGACGCTGCCGGATTCGCTGCCGGTGATCGACGTCCACCCGGACCATCCTTCGGTGGCCTTCGCCTTCGGCCACCAGCACCTTGGGCTGACCCAGGCGGCGATCACCGCCGAGCTGCTGGCCGCCCGCCTGGCCGGCGAGCCCCCGGTCCTCGACCTCGCGCCCTTCCGGGTGACGCGCTTCGCGGGGCGCAGGAGCGCGCCGCGCGAAGCCTGCCGCGGGAGAGCCTGAAGGCGCCGCCGCGGCCGCACGCCATCGTTGGTGACCTCGCCGGGCACAACCCGCGCTCGGGCGCCTACGCTAGATGAGTGACTTTCGACAACGACGACGCCATCCGAGCCTTAACATCGGCGATGCGCTGCGCGTCGCTAGGAGATCGACCATGAACGAAGCCAATCTTCATTCGCACGATGCCGTGAGCGAGACGCGCTCGCGCATCCGCGCCCACTACAACGTCGACGAGGCGGAGGTGCTGCGCGGGCTGGTCGAGCGCATCGAGCTCACGCAGGAACAGCGTCGCCAGGTGGCCGAGGCCGGGGCCAACTACGTGACGCGGGTGCGCAAGGAGACCTCGCCCAGCATGATGGAGGCGTTCCTGGCCGAATACGGCCTCTCCACCGCCGAGGGCGTCGGCCTGATGTGCCTGGCCGAGGCGCTGCTGCGGGTGCCCGACGCCGAGACCATCGACGATCTCATTCACGACAAGATCGAGCCTTCCGACTGGGGCGCCCACCTGGGCAAGTCGTCGTCGTCGATGGTCAACGCCTCGACCTGGGCGCTGATGCTGACCGGCAACGTGCTGGAAAAGGATCCCAAGGGCCCGGTGCGCGCGCTGCGCGGGCTGGTGCGTCGGATGGGCGAGCCGGTGGTACGCACCGCGGTGGGCCGGTCGATGAAGATCCTCGGCCGCCAGTTCGTGCTCGGCCAGACCATCGAGGAGGGCATGAAGAACGCCCGCGAGCTCGAGAAGCAGGGCTACACCTACTCCTACGACATGCTGGGCGAGGCGGCGCGCACCGACGACGACGCGCTGCGCTACCACCAGGCCTATGCCCAGGCGATCGCCGCCATCGCCAAACAGGCCAAGGGCGACGTGCGCGGCAGCCCCGGCATCTCGGTGAAGCTCTCGGCGCTGCACCCGCGCTACGAGTACACCCACCGCGAGACGGTGATGCGCGACCTGGTGCCACGGGCCCGGGAACTGGTCCGCCAGGCCGCCAAGGCCAACATCGGCTTCAACATCGACGCCGAGGAGCAGGACCGGCTGGACCTGTCGCTGGACGTCATCGAGGCGCTGCTGGCGGACCCCGAGCTGGCCGGCTGGGACGGCTTCGGCATCGTTGTGCAGGCCTACGGGCGGCGCGCCGCGCCGGTGATCGAGGCGCTCTACGAGATGGCCGAGCGCCACGACCGCAAGATCATGGTGCGGCTGGTGAAGGGCGCCTACTGGGACACCGAGATCAAGCTGGCCCAGGAGATGGGCGTCGAGACCTTCCCGGTGTTCACCCGCAAGGTCAACACCGACGTCAGCTACATGGCCTGCGCGCGCATGCTGCTCGAGCGGCGCGACCGCATCTACCCGCAGTTCGCCACCCATAACGCCCACACCTGCGCGGCGGTGGCCGCGATGGCCGGCGACGACAAGGACAGCTATGAGTTCCAGCGCCTGCATGGCATGGGCGAATCGCTGCATCATATCGTCAAGCAGTCGGAGGGCACCCACTGCCGCATCTACGCTCCGGTCGGCGCCCACCGCGACCTGCTGGCCTACCTGGTGCGCCGCCTGCTGGAGAACGGTGCCAACTCTTCCTTCGTCAACCAGGTGGTGGACACCTCGATTCCCGCCAGCGAGGTAGCGAAGGACCCGGTGGCCGGATTCGAGCGCCTGGGCGACGCCATCGCCAATCCGTCGATTCGCCGTCCCGGCGAGCTGTTCGCCCCCGAGCGCAAGAACTCCCGCGGCTACCGGATAAACGAGCCGGCCTCGATCCTGCCGCTGCTGTCGGCGCGCGAGGCGTTCGCCGACGCCACCTGGACCGCGGCGCCGATGCTGGTCGGCGGTCCCGCGCCCCAGGGCACGGCGCGGGATGCGCTGTCGCCGGCCGACGCTTCGCGGGTGGTCGGCCAGGTGTTCGAGGCGACCGCCGAGGAAGTGGCGGCGGCGCTGGACGCCGCCGAGGACGGCTACCGCGACTGGTCCGCCCGGCCGGCGGCCGAGCGTGCCGAGGTACTGCGTCGCACCGCCGACCTTTATGAGGAACACATGGCCGAGCTGACGGTGATCGCCACCCGCGAGGCCGGCAAGATGATCCTCGACGGCATCGCCGAGGTGCGCGAGGCGGTGGACTTCCTGCGCTACTACGCCTGCGAGTGCGAGCGGCTGGAGGCCGAGGAGCCGGGCGAGGCGCGCGGCGTCTTCGTGTGCATCAGCCCCTGGAACTTCCCGCTGGCCATCTTCACCGGCCAGATCGCCGCGGCGCTGTCGGCGGGCAACGCGGTGCTCGCCAAGCCCGCCGAGCAGACGCCGCTGATTGCCGCCCGCGCCGTCGAGCTGATGCGCGAGGCCGGGCTGCCGGAGGCGGCGCTGCAGCTGCTGCCCGGCGACGGCCCCACCGTGGGCGGGCCGCTGACCAGCGACCCGCGCATCGCCGGGGTCTGCTTCACCGGCTCGACCGAGGTGGCGCAGCTCATCCACCGGGCCCTGGCCAAGAATGCCGGCCCGGAGGCGACGCTGATCGCCGAGACCGGCGGGCTCAACGCCATGATCGTGGACTCGAGCGCGCTGACCGAGCAGGCGGTGCGCGACATCCTGATCTCGTCCTTCCAGTCGGCCGGCCAGCGCTGCTCGGCGCTGCGCATGCTGTACGTGCAGGAGGAGGCGCGCGAGCGGCTGCTGACGATGCTCGACGGTGCCATGGATGCGCTGTCCATCGGCGACCCCTGGAACACCGACACCGACGTCTCGCCGGTGATCGACGCCGAGGCCCAGGCCGACATCGCCGGCTACGTGGCGGCGCAGGAAAAAGCCGGCAAGGTGCTCAAGACGCTGCCCGCCCCGGACGGCGGCACCTTCGTCACCCCGGCGGTGGTCGAGGTCGGCGGCATCGAGGACCTGGAGCGCGAGATCTTCGGCCCGGTGCTGCACGTGGCCACCTTCAAGGCGCGCGATATCGACAAGGTGGTCGATGCGATCAACGCCAAGGGCTACGGGCTGACCTTCGGCCTGCACACCCGCATCGACGACCGCGTGCAGCAGATCGTCGAGCGGGTCCATGTCGGCAACATCTACGTCAACCGCAACCAGATCGGCGCCATCGTCGGCTCGCAGCCCTTCGGCGGCGAGGGGCTGTCGGGCACCGGCCCCAAGGCCGGCGGCCCGCTCTACGTGCCGCGCTTCCGGCGCACCGCCGCCGTCGAGCAGCTTGACGCGCCCCAGGGCGAGGCCGTGTCCCTCGACGCGCTCCAGGCGGCGCTCGACGGCCTCGACGCGCGCAACTGGGCGGCGCGGCCCGACCGGGTCGAGGTGCTGCGACGCGCGCTCTCCGGGCGCCGCGGCGTGATCCGCAAGGCACTCGCCGAGACCGCGTCCCTGGATATGACCCCGCAGACGCTGCCGGGGCCGACGGGGGAGAGCAACCGGCTGGCGCAGTACCCCAAGGGGCCAGTGCTGTGCCTGGGGCCGACCCTCGAGATCGCCATCGCCCAGGCGGCGCAGGCGCTGGGCGCAGGCTGTCCGGCGCTGATCGTCGCCCCCGGCGCGGACGGCGACGTGCGCTCGCTGAGCGCGGCGGGGGCGCCGGTCGCCGCCCTGGACGGCACCGTGGCCGCCGAGACGCTTACCGCCCTGAAGGGCATCGTGGCCGTGGCCGCCGCCGGGGGCGGCGACTGGACGCGGGGGCTGCGCCTCGCGCTCGCCGAGCGCGACGGCCCCATCGTCCAGTTGGAGACCCAGGTCATCGCCCCGACGCGCTACGTGGTGGAGCGCCACCTGTGCATCGACACCACCGCCGCGGGCGGTAACGCCAGCCTGCTGGCGAGCGCCGAGTAGGCGCCTCGCCTGCTCTCCGACGATCGCCCCGGGACGCGGCAAGATCCCGGGGCGTCGCCACCCCATCCCGCCTGACGCACCCCCGCCGCGCCCCCTCACGTAACGGCAGCAGCACGGCCCCACGGCCGGGCTCCCTGCTTGCCGGGCACTCGAGCGTCGCGCCGGACATCCGGCCCTTGAAAGACCGCAGGGGCATCGCCACATTCCCGACGCGGGCCCCCTGTGGCCCCGCCGTGCGGCCGATCGCCGTCGGTAACGAGTTCGAATCTGAAACCCTTCCGACTGCAAAGGAGGTAGTGGATGTCAGTGCAGACATCGTCCGACCGACCGATGGAACAGACGACCCGGTTCGACATCGTCGATTCCCCGGATCCCCAGAGCCGAGTGCGTAGCGCTCCGCGACCCGGCGAGGATCCCTATCCCACACGTCTCGCCGAGCCCCTCGACCTGCCCTGGCTCAATCGTCAGGAGCCGGTGGTCAAGGGACGCGACCGGGAGGGGCCGCTGTCCCCGGCGCAGCTCGATGCGTTCGAGCGCCAGGGCTTTCTCTTCGAGCCTGACTTCCTGCAGGGCGACGAGCTCGACGAGCTGCGTCGGGAGCTCAAGCGGCTGCTGGAGCACGACGCCTATCGCGAGCGCGACTTCAGCATCACCGAGCCCCGGGGCCACGAGATTCGCTCGCTGTTCGCCGTGCACTTGCTGTCGCGCATCTTCTGCCGCCTGGCCGAAGACGAGCGCCTGACCGGGCGCGCCCGGCAGATCCTCGGCGGCGAGCCCTACATCCATCAGTCGCGCATCAACTACAAGCCCGGCTTCGAGGGCAAGGGCTTCAACTGGCACTCGGACTTCGAGACCTGGCACGCCGAGGACGGCATGCCGGCCATGCATGCGGTGAGCGCCTCCATCGTGCTGACCGACAATCACACCTTCAACGGCCCGCTGATGCTGGTGCCGGGCTCCCATCGGGTGTTCGTGCCCTGCTTCGGCGAGACTCCCGAGGATCACCACAAGCAGTCGCTCAAGACCCAGCAGTTCGGCGTGCCGAGCCGCGAGGCGCTGCGTCGGCTGATCGACCGCCACGGCATCGAGGCGCCCACCGGGGCCGGCGGCGGCCTGCTGCTGTTCGACTGCAACACCCTGCACGGCTCCAACGCCAACATGTCGCCGGATCCGCGCAGCAACGTCTTCTTCGTCTATAACCGTCGCGACAACCGCTGCGTCGAGCCCTTCGCCGCCGCCAAGCGTCGCCCGCGGTTCCTGGCCCATGAGCCCGACGAGCAGGGGATACCGGGGGCTGACGCCTGACGCGCTGCCGCCCCGGGCGTAGACTGGACGGCGAAGTCCTTTTTCCCGTCAGTCAGGAGTCGCGTCGACATGCGTTTCGTTCCCCATTTCACCGATGGCCGGGCGTTCCCGCAGCCGCTGGGCAAGATCGTCTGCGTCGGCCGCAACTACGCCGACCATGCCCGGGAGCTCGACAACCCGGTGCCCAGCGAGCCGCTGCTGTTCATCAAGCCGGCCACCAGCGCCGTGAGCCTCGAGGCGCCGATCGCCGCGCCCTTCGCCCGCGGCGAGGTGCATTTCGAGACCGAACTGGCGCTGCTGGTGGGCGAGACGCTGACCGATGCCGGCGCCGCCGAGGCCGAGCGCGGCATCGTCGGTATCGGCCTGGCGCTGGATCTGACCCTGCGCGACGTCCAGGGCCGGCTCAAGCAGCAGGGCCATCCCTGGGAAGTGGCCAAGGGTTTCGACGGCGCCTGCCCGCTGTCGACTTTCCTGCCGCTCAGCGAGGTGCCCAACTGGAGTGCCCTGGCCTTCACCCTGGCGATAGACGGAGAGGAGCGCCAGCACGGCCACGGCGCCGACATGCTGTTCCCGGTGCCCGACCTGGTCGCCGAGATGAGCCGCCACTTTACCCTGGAGCCAGGCGATGTGGTGCTGACCGGCACTCCGGCCGGGGTGGGCGAACTGCCGCGCGGTGCCGAACTCGCGCTGGCGCTGACCGGAGGGCTGGAGATCGTCACTCGAGTGATCGACTGACGCTGCTTGCCTTGCCCGGATACGCAAAGGCCCCCGCCGGCAGCGCCGGCGGGGGCCTTGTCGCGTGAGGACGCCTCCGAAGAAGCGCCCCTGGCCGCTACTGCTCGGGCAGCTTGTAGGCCATCACGTAGTCGCCGATGGTGGTGCCGATCGAGCCGTGCCCGCCGGCGACCAGGACCACCATCTGTTCGCCCTGGCTGTTGAGGTAGGTCATCGGCGTGGCCTGACCGCCGGCCGGCAGGCGCGTTTCCCACAGCTGCTCGCCGGTGCTGACGTCGTAGCCGCGCAGGTAGTCGTCCACGCTGGCGGCCAGGAACGCCACGCCACCCTCGGTGATCACCGGGCCGCCGATGCCGGGCACGCCCATCTTGATCGGCAGCGGCAGGGAGGTCATGTCCTCGACGGTGCCGTTCTTGTGCTGCCAGGCGACCTCGCCGGTGCGCAGGTCGGTGCCGGCCACGTAGCCCCAGGGAGGCTGCTGGCAGGGTACGCCGAACGGCGACAGGAAGGGCTTCATTTCCACCGCATAGGGCGCGCCGGCGTTCTCGTTGAGGCCCTGCTCGCCCTGGTTGGTTTCGCCCAGGTCGGCGCCTTCCTTGGGCACCAGCGTGGACGTGAAGGCCAGGTACAGCGGCATGCCGAACATCACCTGGCGCCTCGGATCCACGGCGATGCTGCCCCAGTTGAAGACCCCGAAGTTACCCGGGAAGACGATGGTGCCCTGCTCGGAGGGCGGAGTGTACTGGCCCTCGTAGCGCAGCGACTTGAACTGGATCCGGCACATCAGCTGGTCGAACGGGGTGGCACCCCACATGTCCGCCTCGCGCAGGGTCGGAGGCCGGAAGCTCAGGCTCGAGATCGGCTGGGTCTCGGCGGCGTGGTCGCCCTCGATGGTGCCCTGGGGCGCCGGCTGCTCGGAGATCGGCATGATCGGCTCGCCGGTCTCGCGATTCAGCACGTAGACGTCGCCCTGCTTGGTGGGCACCACCAGCGCCGGCTGAGTGCCCTCGTCGGTCTCGAGGTCGAGCAGACTGGGCTGGGCCGGGGTGTCCATGTCCCACAGGTCGTGGTGCACGAACTGCTGGACCCACGCCACCTGGCCGGTCGCAAGGCTCAGCGCTACCACGGAGGTCGCGTATTTCTCCTCCGCCGGGGTGCGGTACATGCCCAACTGGTCGGGCGTGCGGTTGCCCATCGGGAAGTAGATCAGCCCCAGCTCCTCGTCGGCGCTGGCGATCGACCAGCTGTTGGGCGAGCTGGTGGTGTAGGTCTCGCCCTCGCCGAGCGGCGCGGTGTCGTCCGGATTGCCCGAATCCCAGTTCCACACCAGCTCGCCGGATTTGGCGTCGTAGGCGCGGATCACGCCGGAGGGCGATTCGACAGCATAGTTGTCGTTGACGGAGCCCGCGACCACGACCTTGCCGTCGGCGACCACGGGGGGCGAGGTGGAGTAGTAGAAACCGGCCTGCTTGAACGGCATGTTGTGCATCAGGTCCAGCTCGCCGTTGTCGGCGAAGTTGGCGCAGCGCGCGCCGGTCGCCGGATCCAGCGCCAGCAGGCGTGCGTCGGAGGTCGGCAGGAACAGCTGGGCGTCGCACTGCACGGCGGCCAGGTTCTCGGCCGGGCCATCGGCCGCCTGCACGTCGATGGCATCCGCCTCGCCGGAGGCCGGCGGCAGGTAGGAGACGCCGCGGCAGGTCTGGTGCTGGCGCGAGCTCTCGGCCGGCACCTTGGCATCGAAGACCCACTGTTCCTCGCCGCTGTCGGCGTCCAGTGCGATCAGCCAGTTGTGCGGGGTGCACACGAACAGCGAGTTGCCCACCTTCAGCGGCGTGGCCTCGTAGGTCGTCTCGCCGACGTCCTCGGGGCCCTTCACGTCACCGGTCTGATACTGCCAGGCCAGCTCCAGGTCGCCGACGTTCTCGGGGGTGATCTGCTCGAGCGGCGAGAAGCGCTGGCCCAGGTTGCTGCGCCCGTAGGCGTGCCAGCTCTCCTGGGGCGTGTCGCCGAGATCGGCGTTCTCGGCCACCACGTCGCGGTTCAGCTCGCCGTCGATACGGTGGGCGTCGACGCTCAGGCTGGCCAGCAGGCCCACGCCGATGATCGCCCATACCGGCAGCAGCACCGCGGTGCCGGTGCGGCGACCGCGCTTGGCCGGCCACAGCAGCGGGATGGCGAGTACCAGGAACAGGCCCAGTCGAGTGGCCAGGGGCCACCAGTCATAGCCCGACTCCCACAGGGACCAGGCGGCGGTCGCCGCCAGGAACAGGGCATACAGCGACTGGGCGGCCGGACGACGCGAGCGGGTCAGTGCCCCGACCGCGATCAGCACGATGCCGGACAGGGCGTAGTACCAGCTGCCGTCGAGGGTGATAAGCCATAGGCCACCCCCCAGCAGGGCGAGCCCTACCAGCCAGAAAATAAGGGAGAGAATGATCATGATCCCAGCTCCTTGCCATGAATCGCGGGTTTGTTACATGATAAATCATTAGGAGGCGAATTAAAATGCCGGCAACCGGCATTCTTGTGGCCTCCCTCTCCCGGGAGGCCACAGCTATTCACTATGGCCTAATGCAGGAAAACCGTCAGGGACGGATGAGCCATCGGCGCGAGGGCGCCGATGGGGTCACTCCAGGTAGGTGTAGCCCTCGAGGCCCTCGGAGAGGTCGTCGAGGAAGCGCGCCTGTTCGTCGGCCTCGAGGCCGCTGGCGGCGAGCTGGTCGGCGAGCCGGCGACGCAGCACCTCGGCGTCGAAGTCCACGTAGCCCAGCACGTCGGCCACCCGGTCGCCGCGGCGCACGTGGTCGAAGCGCCATTCGCCGTCCGCGCCCAGTGCCGCGTCCACCGAGTCGGTGTCGCCGAACAGGTTGTGCAGGTCGCCGAGGATCTCCTGGTAGGCACCGACCAGGAAGAAGCCCAGCAGGCGCTCCTCGTCGTCGCCCCACTCGGGCAGCGGCAGGGTGGCCTCGACGCCTTCGCCGTCCACGTAGCCGTCGATGCGCCCGTCGCTGTCGCAGGTGATGTCCTGGATCACCGCGCGCCGCGAGGGCGGCCGATCGAGACCCGACAGCGGCAGCACCGGGAAGATCTGGTCGATGCCCCACACGTCGGGCACCGACTGGAACAGCGAGAAGTTGACGAACAGCTTGTCGGCCAGCTTCTCGGCGAGCTCGTCGTGGATCTCGCGATGGGCGCGGTTGCGCGGGTCGAGGCGCTCGCGCAGCCGGGTGCAGGCGGCGGTGTAGACGCCCTCGCCCTCGGCGCGGGCCTCGAGCCCGGCCAGGCCCATCACGAAACGATCCTGGAGCTCGCCGATGGCCTGGCCCAGGTCGTGCCAGGCCTCCACCAGGCCGCGCGGGGCCTGGGTGGCCTGCAGGGCGTCGTGGACCCGCCACAGCTCGGCGACCTGTGGGTCGCCCGCGACCCGGGCCGGCGGCGCCTGGGTGTCGGGGCGCTCCTCGCCGATCACGTTGGTGACCAGCACCGCGTGGTGGGCGGTCAGCGCCCGGCCCGACTCACTGATCAGGTGCGGGTGGGGCAGGTCCTCGGCGTTGCACACCTGGGCGAAGGCCGCCACCACGTTGCGGGCGTACTCGCGCATCGAATAGTTGATCGAGCAGAAGCTGCGCGAGCGGGTGCCCTCGTAATCGATGCCGAGCCCGCCGCCCACGTCCACGGTATCCACCGGGGCGCCCAACGCCACCAGGCTCTGGTAGAACCGAGCGCACTCGCGCAGCCCGCGCTGGATGTCGCGGATGTTGGCGATCTGCGAGCCCAGGTGGAAGTGCACCAGCTGCAGGCTGGCCAGGGCGTCGGCCTCGCGCAGGCGCTCGACCACGGCCTGGATCTGCCCGGCGGTGAGGCCGAACTTGGACTTTTCGCCGCCGGTGTTCTGCCACTTGCCCTTGCCCACCGAGGCCAGCCGGGCGCGCAGGCCGATGCGCGGCGCGACGCCGAGGCGGTCGGCCTCCTCGAGGATCAGCGGCAGCTCGGAGAGCTTCTCCACCACCAGGTAGACGCGGTGGCCGAGCTTCTCGCCCATCAGCGCCAGGCGAACGTACTCGCGGTCCTTGTAGCCGTTGCAGACGATCAGCGAGGGGCCGTCGCCGGACAGCGCCAGCACGGCGAGCAGCTCCGGCTTGCTGCCGGCTTCCAGGCCGACCCGATCGCGGCCGCGCTCCTGGGTGGCCAGGATCTCCTCGACCACCCGGCGCTGCTGGTTGACCTTGATCGGGTAGACCGCGGTATAGCCGCCGTCGAAGCCTTCCTCGCCCATGGCGCCGTCGAAGGCGGCGCACAGCTGCTCTACCCGGTCGTGGAGGATATCGGTGAAGCGGATCAGTACCGGCAGCCGCAGCCCGGCTTCGCGCAGTTGCGCGATGAGGGGCGCCAGTGGCAGGGCGGGGCCGTCATCCTCGCCGCCGCGCGGGCGTACCAGGGCCTGGCCGTCGTCGGCCACATCGAAGTAGCCGCTGCCCCACTGGTCGATGTTCCAGGTATGCCGGGCACGATGGGCGGGCCCGGCGGCGCTGCCCATCGCCAGGCTCATTGGCCGGCCTCGGGCAGCGGCAGGGCGCCGTCGGCGATGCGCCGCTCGAGCACGCTGCGGAAGGCGTTGGGGTCATGCGGCGTGAGGTCGTGGGCCGGCGGATCGACGTAGACCACCAGCAGCCGCGACAGCCAGTAGCGCAGCGCGGTCAGGCGCAGCATCATCGGCCAGGCCTCGCGCTCGGCGCGCTCCAGCGGGCGCCGCGCCTGGTAGGCGGTAAGGATCGCCTCGTAGCGTGCCGGGTCGAGCCGGCCGTCGGCCTCGCTGGCCCAGTCGTTGATCACGATGGCCAGGTCGAACAGCAGATCCCCGGTGCAGCCGTTGTAGAAGTCGATCAGCCCGCCGAGCCGGTCGCCGTCGAACAGGGTGTTGTCGCGGAACAGGTCGCCGTGGATCGCGCCCTGGGGCAGCGCCGGGGCCTCATCGAAGAAGCCCTGGTAGATCTCCACTTCGTCCTTCATCAGCGTCTGGTCCTCGGGCGACAGGTAGACGAGGACCTTGTGGTGCATAGGCAGCAGCCAGTGCAGGTCACGCGGGTTGGGGCGGTGGCCCGGGAAATGGCGCGAGACCTTGTGCATGCGCCCGAGGGCGTCGCCCAATGCCCGGCACTGGGCCAGGTTGGGGGCCTTGGGGTGCTTGCCCGGCAGCCGCGGGAACAGCAGCGCCGGCTTGCCGGCCAGGCTGTGCAGGGCGATGCCGTCACGGTCGTGCAGCGGGCCGGGCACCGGCAGGCGGTGCTCGTCCAGGTAGTCCAGCAGCTCGACGAAGAACGGCAGCTCCTCGTGCTCGCCCTGCTCGAACAGGGTCAACACCAGCTCGCGACGGTCGGTGGTGACGAAGAAGGTGCTGTTCTCGGTGCCGGCGGGCACGCCCTTGCAGGCGATCAGGGAGCCGGCATCGAAGCGGCTCAGAAACGCTTCGACCTGGGAGTCGGTCAGCGGTGTGAATACAGCCATGTGTCTCTCGCCCGGGTATGCGAAGCCGCCTATTGTAGCGGCTTGGCGGCGCGATGCACGAGCCAGGTAGGAGGGGCTGTAGTATGGCTGATCCGGCGACAGGTCTACGGGGGGCGCTATGGACCCATCCCTGGGCGCTACCTTGGCCCTGCGGTGCTCCCGCATCCCGCTTCGCTTGCAGGACCGGTGCTGGCCCTCCATGGCCAGCCCGTTCGGCGAATTCGCCTCACCCATGGCCTCAGAAACGCTTGAGCACCCACTCGGGCACGGCAATGCGCTGGCCGTTCTGGCGCTCGAAGTCACCGTCGCCGTCGCGGTCGACCAGATAGTAGGAGGGCCCCACGGCGGGCTGGATCTCGATGGCGTAGAGTTCGCCGTTGACCCGGTATTCGCGGATGGTGCGATCCTCTTCCTGGCGGATGGTGATGTCCGGCTCGACGTCGGCGCTGGACTGGGCCAGGGCCGGCAGGCCGGTGGTGAACAGCGTCAGGCCGAGCAGCAGGGCGGGAAGCGGCTGGAGAATGGTTTTCATGGTGTCCTCCTGACCATGGGGTTGCCCCCAGTGTATGCCGTGAGCGGCCGCCGATGCATGCTTTGCACGGCAAATCGCGCCGGCAATGCGTATCATGAACAGCCAGGATCAGGAGCCGGCGGTTCGCCCGCCGCCGCCCCTCGTCACACATATTTCATCGCCCAGCCTGCAAGGGATGCCGATTCATGGCCGATACCCCCATCGTTCTCGTCGACGGTTCCTCCTACCTGTACCGCGCCTTCCACGCGCTGCCGCCACTGACCACCTCTGAGGGGCAGCCTACCGGCGCCATCAAGGGCGTGCTCAACATGCTCAAGCGGCTGATCAAGGACTATCCCGACAGCCCCATGGCGGTGGTGTTCGATGCCCCGGGCAAGACCTTTCGCGACGAGCTGTTCGAGGAATACAAGGCGCAGCGTCCGCCGATGCCGGATGACCTGCGCGCCCAGGTCCAGCCGCTGCACGACTGCGTGCGGGCGCTGGGGCTGCCGCTGCTGTGCATCGAGGGCGTGGAGGCCGACGACGTCATCGGCACCCTGGCGCGCCATGCCACCGAGGCCGGCCGCGACGCGGTGATCTCCACCGGCGACAAGGACATGGCCCAACTGGTCAACGCCCACATCACCCTGGTCAACACCATGAAGGACGAGACCCTGGACGTGGCGGGCGTGAAAGAGAAGTTCGGGCTGCCGCCGGAGTTGATCATCGACTTCCTGGCGCTGATGGGCGACAAGGTCGACAACATCCCCGGCGTGGCTGGGGTCGGCGAGAAGACCGCCCTGGGACTGCTGCAGGGCATGGAGGGCGGCCTCGAGAGCGTCTATGCGGACCTGGAGAAGGTCAAGACGCTGGGTTTTCGCGGTGCCAAGACGCTGCCCAAGAAGCTCGAGGAGCACCGCGACCAGGCCTTCCTGTCCTACGAGCTGGCGACCATCAAGACCGACTGCGAGCTGCCGGTGGGCCTCGACGACCTGGACATCGCCCACCCCGACCGCGAGGCGCTACTCGAGCTCTATCGCCGCCTGGAGTTCAAGGCCTGGCTGTCCGAACTGCTGGAGGGCAAGGACAAGGGCGTCGACGATGTGTCCGGCGGCCGTCAGGCATCGGCGGATGAGGGTGATGAAGGTGGCAGCCGCGGCGGCGAGCGCGAGGACAGCGTGATCCTCGAGCAGGCCGAACTGGACGCCTGGCTGGCGCGGCTGAAGGACGCCGAGGTGTTCTGCTTCGACCTGGAAACCACCAGCCTCGACTACATGGAGGCCGAGATCGTCGGCGTCGGGCTGTCCCTCGAACCGGGCGAGGCCGCCTATATCCCGCTGGCCCACGATTACCTGGACGCCCCTGCGCAGCTCGACCGGAAGTCTGTGCTCGAGGCGCTGACGCCGCTGTGGACCGACGCCGGCAAGGCCAAGATCGGCCAGAACCTCAAGTACGACATCTCGGTGCTGGCGCGCCACGGCATCGAGGTGGCCGGCGCCCTCGAGGACACCATGCTCGAGTCCTACGTGCTGGACTCCACCGCCACCCGACACGACATGGACTCGCTGGCGCTCAAGTACCTGGGCGAGAAGACGGTGAGCTTCGAGGAGATCGCCGGCAAGGGCGCCAAGCAGCTGACCTTCAACCAGGTCGCCCTGGAGCAGGCCGCGCCCTATGCCTGCGAGGACGTCGACATCACCCTGCGCCTGCATCGCGAGCTGCGTCCGCGGGTCGAGGCCGAGGGCCGCCTGGCCGAGGTGCTCGATACCCTCGAGCGGCCGCTGATCCGGGTGCTGTCGCGCATGGAGCGCGGAGGCGTGGCGCTCGACGCCGAGCGCCTGCACACCCAGAGCAAGGAGCTCGGCAAGCGCATCGGCGAGCTGGAGGAGAAGGCCTATGAGCTCGCCGGGCGAGAGTTCAACCTTGGCTCGCCCAAGCAGCTCGGCCAGATCCTGTTCGAGGAACAGAAGATCCCGGTGATCAAGAAGACGCCCAAGGGCGCGCCCTCCACCGCCGAAGCGGTGCTCGAGGAGCTGGCGCTGGACTACCCGCTGCCCAAGGTGATCATGGAGCATCGCGGCCTTTCCAAGCTGCGCTCCACCTACACCGACAAGCTGCCGCGGCTGGTCAACAAGGCCACCGGCCGGCTGCACACCAGCTACCACCAGGCGGTCACCGCCACCGGGCGGCTGTCCTCCTCCGACCCCAACCTGCAGAACATTCCGATCCGCACCGAGGAAGGGCGCAAGATCCGCCAGGCCTTCGTGGCGCGGCCCGGCTATCGCATCGTCGCCGCCGACTACTCGCAGATCGAGCTGCGCATCATGGCGCACCTCTCGGGTGACAAGGGGCTGCTCGAGGCCTTCGCCGAGGGCCGCGACATCCATGCCGCCACCGCCGCCGAGGTGTTCGGCGTCGGCCTCGACAAGGTCTCCGGCGAGCAGCGTCGCAGCGCCAAGGCGATCAACTTCGGGCTGATCTACGGCATGAGCGCCTGGGGGCTCTCGCGCCAGCTGCACATCGAGCGCAACCAGGCCCAGACCTACATCGACCGCTACTTCGACCGCTACCCCGGCGTGGCCCGCTACATGGAGCGGATTCGTTCACAGGCGGCGGAGGATGGGTTCGTGGAGACGGTATTCGGCCGGCGCCTGTACCTGCCGGAGATCCACTCCCAGAACCGCGCCCGGCGCCAGGGCGCCGAGCGCACCGCCATCAACGCGCCCATGCAGGGCACCGCGGCGGATGTCATCAAGCGCGCGATGATCGACGTCGACGGCTGGCTGGCCGAGGGCGACATCGACGCCATGATGGTCATGCAGGTCCACGACGAACTGGTCTTCGAGGTCGCCGAGGACGCCGTCGAGGCCTTCATCCCCGAGGTGAAGCGGCGCATGCAGGCCGCCGCCGAGCTCGACGTGGCGCTGATCGTCGAGGCCGAGAGCGGCGCCAACTGGGACGAGGCGCACTGAGGGCGGCGGCGCATTCGTGGGCCTCGCGGCTATTCGTGAGCCTCGCGGCTGTCCGCGGGGGCCTGGGCGCGGTCGTGCAGGCCGTAGTCGCGCTCGACCCGGGCGATACGCAGCCGGTAGTCGGCGAACACCGAGCGGCGTCCCGCGTGCTGGGCCGCGCGGTGGGCTTCCAGGCGGCGCCACTCGGCCACGGCTGCCTCGTCGCGCCAGAACGACAGTGACAGCAGTCGATCGGGGTCGGCCAGGCTCTGGAAGCGCTCGATGGAGATGAATCCCTCCACGTCGTCCAGCAGCGGCTTGAGCTCGGCGGCGATGTCCATGTAGTGCTGGCGTTGCGACGCATGGGGTTGGGCTTCGAAGATGACGGCGATCATGCTGGCTCCTTCATGGGTGGAAAAGGCGGTGACCCTGGCGTGCTGCCCGGGCCGACAGTCGACACGAGCCAGTATCGGCGCCCGGCACGAGCGTTGATTCGATCGGGAGCGAAATATGGCAGTCACGGACCTCGCGATGTCCCGGGTGGCGGCGGCGATCGCCGAACCCGCCAGGGCCCGGATGCTGTGCGCGCTCATGGATGGCCATGCGCGAACCAGTACCGAGCTTGCGGCCATCGCCGAGGTCGGCCCGCCGACGGCCAGCGCGCATCTGGCGCGCCTCGCCGAGCTGGCCCTGGTGCGGCGATACCCCCAGGGGCGTCATCGCTACTATGCGCTGGAAGACCCGAGAGTCGCCGAGGCGCTGGAGGGATTGATGGTGATCGGGCAGAGCGATAGCGCTTCCTTTGCCCCCAACACGCCGCGTCGGCTGTGCTTTGCGCGCACCTGCTACGACCATATGGCCGGCGAGCTGGCGGTGGCGCTACACGATGCCTGCCTGGGGGCCGGCTGGCTGATCCCCGCCGCGGAGGCGGTGAGCGACTATCGGCTGAGCGAAGAGGGGGAGCGCGTCTTCCATGACATGGGGGTGGACGTGCGGGCAGTGCGCGCCCGGCGCCGTCGCTTCGCCCGTCCCTGCATGGACTGGAGCATGCGTCGCCCGCACCTGGCGGGCGCCCTGGGGGCGGCCTTGCTGGACCATGCCATCGGCCGGGCCTGGGTGAGGCGCGAGCTCGATGGCAGAGCTCTCCGGCTGACCTCGACGGGGCGACGCGCCCTGGAGCGTCGCTTCGATATCCAGCTGCCGGATTGAGGCCGGCGTCGCGAGCCGGTGCTATCGTGTGGGGGACGTTCAGGAAGGCAGCCGTTCACGCGGTGCCATGGTGGAAAAAGGAGATGGGGATGGCAGCAATGGCAAGGATGTGGCTGTTGGGGGCGGGAATGGCCCTGCTGGGCGGCTGCGCGAACCAGTCGACCGAGACGACGGCCGAGCGCTTCGACTGCGAGGCCTTGAACCGTGCGGTTGCGAACGCCGGGACGGGCTTCGCCGATCTCAAGGGCCGCCTGGAGACGACTCCATTGACGCGAACCTGGAAGACCGACACCCAGGCCTTCCATGATGCCTGCGTGATCACCGCGTCCCGGCGGCCCGATCATTACCTGTGCTTCGGGCGACTGGTGTCCGCCGATCCGCGCGGTGCTCTCATGGCGGGAGGCGAGGAGTTGGCCCAATGCCTGGGCGAAGGCTGGCGATCGGCGCGCACCGCGCCGGATCGGCTTGAGTTCACCCGCCAGGACAGTGAGCCGGTGGTGGTGCTCGAAAGCTTCCTCAACGATCGCGGGCAGCGTATGGGCACCCTGGGCGTGTTCCGCAATGCCGGTGATGCCGCCCCCCTGTCCGACGACGGCTGAGCGCCCCATCCCCGACGCTTCCGAGAGAGGCCCGCGGCATCGCCGCGGGCCTCGTCGGTTCGCAGACCTGGCTGCCTCAGTCGTGAGGGGCCAGGTCGCGCAGTGCCTGGCTCAGCGACTCCACCAATACCGCGGCGGCCATCGGCAGCGAGCGTTCGGCGGCGCTGCACAGCACCAGCCGCGCGGCGTCGACGCGCGGGTCGCGTAGCGGGCGGAATACCAGCTCGCCGTGGGCCAATTCCCGGGCCACGTCGAGGGCGTTGAGAAAGGCCACGCCGAGCCCCGCCCGGGCCAGCGACTTGATCGCCAGGATGCGGTTGCAGCCGGCCAGCGGTGTCAGCTCCACGTCGGACGTCGCCAGGGCCCGTTCCAGGGTCGAGCCGCGAAACATCCCGGCGTCCGGCAGAATGGCCGGGTAGTCCCGACAGTCAGACAGCCGCACCTCGCGGGCGTCGGCCAGGGGGTGGGAGGGCGCCATGGCGACGCCGAACTGCAGCGCGACCGACTCGATGAAGCGGATGCGCCGCGTTGGCGGCGGGTTCATGCAGATGCCGATGTCGGCCTCGCCGGTGGCCACACGCTCGAGGATTTCCTCGGTGAGTCCCGTGTGCAGCGCGAAGCGAACCCTCGGGAAGCGCTCGCTGAATTGGCCCAGCAGCTCCGGCAGCACCTGGTCGGTGAGCGACTCGACGGTGGCGATGCGGATCTCGGCACAGCCGGTGCCGCGAATGTCGCCGAGGGTTTCCAGCAGTTGGCGCTCGTCGCGCTGCCACTGGCGAATCTGGGCCAGCATCAGCTCTCCCGCCGGCGACAGCCGCAGGCCACGCGGCAGCCGTTCGAACAGTGGTACCCCCAGTTCGTCCTCCAGCTTGAGAATCTGCCGGTTCACCGCCGAGGCGGCGACGTGCAGGCGCTCCGCCGCCTTGCGCAGAGAACCCTGGCGGGCGACCTCCTCGAAGTAGCGTAACCCGGTCAGCAGCAGCTGCATGGTCTCTCCCTTGGCGTCGACCGTTGCCTTTTTGGCAACGATATGAGCGAAACATTATTATGGACCAGTACAGTTGGCCGGCGCTAGCTTGGGGACACGTCCACAACAACAATCGAGGATGTCCCCCATGAGCATTTCTCCCGAGCCGCTCGGCTCGCGCGAGTCCGAGCCGGTCGACCGGCGACTGCCGCTGCCCCAGATGCTGCTGTTCGGCGTCCAGCACGTGCTGGTGATGGCCGCCGCACCGATCACCGCCGTCTTCCTGGTCGGCCAGGCGATGGGCTTCGACGACGAGGTCATGGTCGCGCTGATGAGCGCCACCTTCCTGGTCTGCGGCCTGGGCACGCTGCTGCAGTCCTTCGGCCCCTTCGGCATCGGCGCGCGCCTGCCCTTCGTGCAGGTGCCGGGCGGGGCGCCGCTGGTGATCTTCCTGACCATCGCCCAGACCACCGACCTGCAGACGGCCACCGGCGCGGTGATCCTCACCGGCGTGTTCTACTTCCTGGCGCTGCCGTTCTTCACCAGGGTGCTACGGTTCTTCCCGCCGATCGTCATCGGCACCATGCTGCTGCTGGTGGCGGTCAACCTGGTGCGGATCTTCGGTGGGCTGATCGCCGGCCAGCGCGGCACGCCGGACTTCGCCAACCTGCCGAGCATCGCCCTGGCGCTGGCGACCATGACCGCCGTGGTGCTCAGCGCGCGGCTGTTTCGTGGCGTGCTGCAGCGCATCGCGGTGATGCTGGGGCTGCTGTTCGGCGCCACCCTGGCCGCCGTATGCGGGATGATGTCGTTCGACGGCGTGCTCTCCGGCCCGGTGGTGGCCTTCCCGGCGCTGTTCCCGTTCGGCTGGCCCAAGTTCGACCTGTTCGCCTCGCTGCCGCTGATCATCTTCAGCGTGGTGTCGATGACCGAGGCCACCGGCCAGACCCTGGCCACCGCCGAGATCGTCGAGAAGCGCGGCGATGCCCGCGCCCTGGTGCCGCGCAACATCCGCGCCGACGCCCTCGGCTCGCTCGTCGGCGGCTGCTTCGGCACCTCGCTGATCATCACCAGCGGCGAGAACATCGGCATCGTGCGCGCCACCGGGGTGCGCTCGCGCTACGTCACCGTCGCCGCCGGGCTGATCCTGGTGTTGCTCGGCCTGTTCGCGCCGCTCGGGCGGCTGGCGTCGCTGCTGCCTACCGCCGTGGTGGCGGGTACCGCGGTGATCGTCTTCGCCATCATCGGCGTGATGGGGATCAACATCCTGCGCCGGGTCGACTTCGACGAGCACGGCAACATGTTCACCCTGGCCTCGGCGCTGGCCATGGGACTGCTGCCGATCCTGGTGCCCGGCTTCTACAGCGCCTTCCCCCAGCACCTGCAGATCCTGCTCGGCAACGGCCTGGCCATGGGCACCCTCACCGCCGTGCTGGTCAACCTGCTGTTTCATCACCTCGGCCGCCGACACGATGCCCCCGTGGGCGCGGCGCTGCCCCGTCAAGAGATCAAAGGAAAGTAATCCATGTCGTCGACCTCGTATTCCACCGCCCCGCTGGCCCCGGCCGACTTCGCCGACGAGACGCTGCTGCTGCTGCCCGAGGAGGTGCTGCTGGCGGAGGGCTGCCTGCGCGACCAGGCGGTACTGGTCGCCGACGGCCGCTTCGCCGAGATCGGCGAGCGCCGCGACCTGCTGGCCCGCCACCCCGAGCTCGCGCCCATCGAGCTGCCCGGCAAGCTGCTGATGCCGGGCTTCGTCGACACTCACCATCACTTGACCCAGTCGCTCGGCAAGTCGCTGGTGTTCGGCGAGCCCTCCGAGATCTTCAAGCGCATCTGGGTGCCGCTGGAAGGCAGCCTGGACGAGCGACTGGTGCGACTCTCCGCCCGGCTCGCTGCCCTGGAGGCGCTGCGCGGCGGCTTTACCACCGCGGTGGATGCCGGCACTCGCGCCGCCTCGGAGCTCGACGGCATCGCCGATGCCGCCGAGCAGAGCGGGCTGCGCTGCGTGCTGGGCTACATCTGCAACGATCTGGGAAGTCAGCGGGACGCTGCCGAGATCCGCCGCGATGCCGAGCGCCACCTGGCGCGCTGGTCGGGCCATGGCCTGGTGCATCCCTCGCTGGCGGTGTCGATTCCCGAGGTGGCCAGCGACGCCATGCTGCACGACGCCGCGGCGCTGTGCGCCGAAGGCGGGGCCATCTTCCAGACCCACGTCAACGAGCACCTGCAGGCCGTGGAGCGCTCGCTGGTGGCGCGTCGCCAGCGCCCGCTGGAGCACCTCCACGCCGCCGGCGCCCTGGGACCGCAGACGCTGGTCGCCCACGCCACCCTGGTGACCCCCGGAGAGCTCAACCTGCTGCGCGATACCGACACCGCGGTGGCCTTCAACCCGGTGGCCAGCAGTTGGAAGGGTAACGCCGTGGCACCGGCGCTGCACATGGCCGCCCAGGGCATCCGCTTCGGGCTCGGCAGCGACGGCACGCGCAGCGATGCCTTCCGCCTGCTCGACGCCGCCGAGACCAGCCAGCGCCTGGCCTTCGGGCTGGCCAGCGGCGACTCCTCCTGCGGCGGCGGCTGGCTGTGGCTCGACCACGCCACCCGCGCCGGCGCCGAGGCGGCAGGGCTCGGCGACGTCACCGGGGCGATCGCCCCGGGGCTGGCCGCCGACTTCCTGCTGGTGGACCTCGACGTTCCCGAGATGACGCCGTCCTGGGATCGGCCCTGGGAGCTGGTGCGCTACGCCAACCGCGACCAGATCGAGGCGGTGTTCACCAACGGGCGGCTGCGGCTGTGGCAGGGCTGGCCGGTGGACTGGGACGCCCGCGCGCTGCTCGCCGAGGTGCGCGAGGCGGCCGGCGCCGCGGTGGCCAACGCGCCGATCCAGCGGGTGCATCCGACCTCGGCGGCCCATCGCCAGCGGGTCATGGCGACGCAGTCTGGGATGGAGGCGGGAGGGTCCCATGAGTGATCCCGTCGTCTATGTCGTCCTTGCCGTGGCCACGGCCGTCGCCGCCTTCATGCAGGGGGCGATCGGCATCGGCTTCGCGCTGATCGTCGCCCCGGTGATGGGGCTGCTGCGGCCGGACCTGCTGCCGGTGGCGCTGCTGGTGCTGATGCTGCCGCTCAATCTCTACGTAGCGCTGCGCGAGCGGGAGGCCATCGACTGGCGGGGTAGCGCCTGGATCGGCGTGGGTCGCCTGCCGGGGACCTTCCTGGGGCTGTGGATCCTGGTGGTGATGAGCACCAACGGGCTCAACCAGCTGATCGGCGCCTCGACGGTGCTGGCGGTGCTGGCCGCGCTGTTCGCGCCGGTGTTCCGGCCCCGGCCGGGCGCCTGCGTCTCGGTGGGGCTGATCACCGGGGTGACCGAGACCGCCACCGGCGTCGGCGGCCCGCCGCTGGCGCTGCTCTACCAGCATCGTCCCGGCCCGGAGCTGCGCTCGACCATCGCCTGCTGCTTCCTGATCGGCGAACTGGTGTCGCTGGTGATCCTGGCCTCGGCGGGCAAGGTCGGCGTGGAGCAGCTGCGCTGGGCGCTCTACCTGCTGCCGCCGCTGCTGGTCGGCAGCGTGGCCAGCCGGGTCATGCACCAGCGCCTCGATGCCCGGCGACTGCGCCAGGGGGTGTTGCTGTTTGCGCTGGTGTCGGGGGTGGCGCTGATGATCCCTCACTAGTGTCCTGTATCGGAGGTTGACTGTAGAATTCTGGCGGCTCTTTGGAGCCGCCATGCCGCGTTGCCACTCCTCGCCATAGCGCTGCTATGCCTCGTCGCGGCGCCTTGCCTGGCGACCCAATGCGCTCGCCCATACGGCGTCTCGTCGACCCGACAACGAACGAATGAGGCCCGCGGCAGTGCCGCGGGCCTCTCGTCTTGGTCTTGGTGTGGAGTAAGGGCTTATCGCCAGCCGACGCGATCGAAGATCCTCACCGCCTCGGGGTTGTTCTCGCCCAGCACGCTGACGTTCAGGTCGTCGCGCTTGAAGTCGCCCCAGGAGGCCAGCACGTCGTCGATGGCCACGCCGTCGACCACCGGGAACTCGTGGTTGCCGGTGGCGAAGATCGCCTGAGCCTCGTCGGAGGCCAGGAACTCCAGGAAACGCACCGCGTTCTCCGGATGCGGGGCTCCCTTGACCATGCCGGCACCGCCGATATTGATGTGGGCGCCGCGGCCGTCCTGGTTGGGGAACAGGATCTGCACCTTCTCGGCGGCCTCGCGCGTGGCCTCGTCGTCGGACTTCAGCATGCGCACGTAGTAGTAGTGGTTGCCGACCGCGATATCGCACTCGCCGCTGGCCACGCCGAGGATCTGGTCGATGTCGCCGCCTTCCGGGTCGCGGGCCATGTTGTCGACCACGCCCTGGGCCCACTGCTCGGCGCCGTCCTTGCCATGGTGGGCGATCATCGAGGCCAGCAGCGACTGGTTATAGATGTTGTTGGAGGAGCGGATGCAGATCTCGCCCTTGAAGCGCGGGTCGGCCAGGTCCTCGTAGGTCTTCAGCTCGTCGGCGCCGACCTCTTCGGGATTGTAGAAGATTGCCCGCACGCGCTGGCTGAAACCGAACCACTTGCCTTCGGGATGGTGCATGTTCTCGGGCAGCCGCTCGTCGAGCAGCTCGGAATCGA
Source organism: Halomonas organivorans (assembly GCF_014192055.1). Classification (GTDB taxonomy): domain Bacteria; phylum Pseudomonadota; class Gammaproteobacteria; order Pseudomonadales; family Halomonadaceae; genus Halomonas; species Halomonas organivorans. The sequence continues at coordinate 54,168 of NZ_JACHXM010000020.1, forward strand.
CGCTTGCGAAGATGTCTTCCTGCTCGGCGCGCCATAGCCGGCCGGCGTCCACGGTCATCATCACGTCGGCGGGGCTCGCCTGGCCCTCGCGTTCGATGCGCTGGATCAGCTGGTCGGACCCGCCCTCGAGGACGTTGACCTCGATGCCGGTTTCCTCGGTGAAGGCATCGTAGAGCGCCTGATCGGTGTCATAGTGGCGCGCCGAGTAGATGTTCACTTCCTCTGCTGCGGCCTGGGTGGCGAAGGCGGCACCGGCCAGCAGGGCGGCGAGGGGCATGACGAGACGGCTGTGCGGGGTCATCGGTTACCTCGTGGGCGTGTGATCGGCTATGATCTCGAATGATAATACGTTGCATTATTCGGCCGTCATTGAAGCGCCTGGGCGCCAGGACGTCAACCGCGGAGCGTCGGCCTCGGGGAGGCCCGCGGCGAAATGGCGACGAAAAGACGAAGGTTTCGCGTTACCATGGACGCTCCGCTTTCTCTCGGCTGAACCGATCCTTGCCTATGACCAGCCACGCGCCGCTATCTTCCTTGCCAGACGCCGTTCCGGAGCAGGCTCCGGTGCTCGCCATGCACAATATCCGCCACCGCTACGGCCACCACCTGGCGGTGGAGGATGTCGGCCTCGAGGTGCGCCCGGGCGAGGTGGTTTGCCTGCTCGGCCCTTCGGGCTGCGGCAAGACCACGCTGCTGCGCATCGTCGCCGGCCTCGAGGTGCTCCAGCAGGGGCGGGTGGACCTCAACGGCCTGCCCGTCGGTCGACCCGGCAAGTCTCACGTGCCGCCGGAGAAGCGCAACGTCGGCCTGGCCTTCCAGGATTCGGCGCTGTTCCCGCACCTCTCCGTGGTGCAGAACGTGGCCTTCGGCCTAGAGGCGCTGCCTGCCCGGGAGCGACGCCGGCGCGCCCTGGAACTGCTCGAGCAACTGGGCATGGGGCACTATGCCGAGAGCTATCCGCACATGCTCTCCGGCGGCCAGCAGCAGCGCGTGGCGCTGGCCCGCGCCCTGGCACCGTCGCCGCAGCTGATGCTGCTCGACGAGCCGTTCTCGAGCCTCGACGCCCGGCTACGCGATCGCATCCGCGACGATACCCTGCACGTGCTCAAGAAGGTCGGCGCCGGCGCCCTGCTGGTGACCCACGACCCGGAGGAGGCGATGTTCATGGCCGATCGCATTGCGCTGATGCGCGACGGCCACATCGTGCAGATGGGCACCCCGCGCGAGCTCTACTGCGCGCCGGCGGATCCCTTCGTGGTGAACTTCTTCGGCGAGGTCAACGAGCTCGAGGGCGTGGTGCGCCAGGGGCGCGTCGATACGCCGGTGGGCGAGGTACTGGCCCCGGGGCTGTCCGAGGGCAGCCGGGCGCGGGTGATGATCCGGCCCGAGGCGCTGCGGGTGGTGGCCCTGGAGGAGCCGCCGGCGGACCACCACAGCCACGTGATCATGGCCAAGCTGCTGGGCCGCACCAGCCTGCTGCATATCTGTGCCCATTCCGGCGGCGGCCGCGAATCCCACCTGCATGCCCGGGTCCCCGGCGTGTTCCTGCCCGAGGAAGGCCAGCCGGTGACGATCCGGCTGGAGACCTCACAGGTGTTCGTCTTTCCCGCGGCTGCCGGGGCGTGAGCCGCGCATCGCCAGGCTGAGCAGGATCACCGGAATGATGCCCACCGCGACGATGGTCAGCGAGGCGGTGGAGGCCTCGGCCAGGCGCTCGTCGGCGGCCAGGTTGTGGGCCCGCACCGCCAGCGTGTCGAAGTCGAAGGGGCGCAGGATGATGGTCGCCGGCAGCTCCTTCATCACGTCGACGAACACCAGGATGCCGGCGGCCAGCAGGCTGCCGCGCATGATCGGGGTATGCACCTTGCGCAACGTGCCGCCGGCGGTCTGCCCCAGGGTACGGGCGGCCGCGTCCATGCTCGGCGTCACCTTGCCGAGGCTCGCCTCCAGGGCGTTGAACGACACCGCCAGGAAGCGCACCACGTAGGCGTAGATCAGGATGAAGGCCGAACCGCTGAAGATCAGCCCGGCGATCACCCCGTAGTGGGCCTTGAGGAAACCGTTGAGCGTGTCGTCCAGCCAGGCGAAGGGAATCAGGATGCCCACCGCGACTACCGAGCCGGGTACCGCATAGCCCAGGGCGGCCACCCGAGTGGCGGTGCGGGTCACCGGGCCCGGGTTGAGCCGCGCCCCGTAGCTGAGCACCAGCGCCAGGCCTACCGCCACCGCTGCCGCCAGGGCGGCCAGTATCAGGCTGTTGCCGGCGAACTCCAGGAATTGGGCGCCGAACAGCGCATCCCCGCCCTTGACCGACAGGTAACCCAGCAGGCCGCTGGGGATCAGGAAGCCGACCAGCACCGGCGCGAGGCAGGCCAGGGTGGCCGCCAGCGCACGCACGCCGCCCAACCGGAACTCGGGAAGCTGCTGGTAGCGGCCGGTGGTGTGGAAGTAGCGACGCTTGCCCCGCGACCAGCGCTCGAGCAGCACGAAGACGATCACGAAGGCCAGCAGGCAGGCCGCCAGCTGGGCGGCCGCGACCTGCTCGCCGAGGCCGAACCAGGTGCGATAGATCCCGGTGGTGAAGGTGTCGACGCCGAAGTACTGCACCGCGCCGAACTCGTTGAGGGTCTCCATCAGCGCCAGCGATACGCCGCCGACGATGGCCGGGCGCGCTAGCGGAATCGCCACGCTGGTGAACAGTCGCCAGGGGCCGCGGCCCAGGGTGCGGCCGACATCGAGCACGCACACCGACTGCTCGAGGAAGCTGGCCCGGGCCAGCATGTAGACGTAGGGATAGAGCACCAGGGTGATCAGGGTCGCAGCACCGCCCAGCGAGCGGATGTCGGGGAACCAGTAGTCGCCGCGGTCCCAGCCGAAGGTCTCGCGAAGGGCGCTCTGCAGCGGGCCGGCGTACTGCAGGAAATCGGTATAGGCGTAGGCGATCACGTAGGTAGGGACCGCCAGCGGCAGCAGCAGGGCCCACTCGAACAGCCGCCGTCCGGGAAAGCGGCACATCACCACCAGCCAGGCCGTGCCGGTGCCGATCACGAAGGTGCCGAGCCCCACGGTCACGACCAGGAACAGGGTGTTGGCCAGGTAGCGGCCCAGCACGGTGCTGGCCAGGTGCTGCCAGACGCCGCCGGCGGGCATGACGATATGGGCGAGCACCACGATCACCGGCAGGGCCACGACGGCAGCGATGACCAGGGTCATGACGCTCCAGGCATCGAGGCGCAGCGTCAGCCGGCGGGCGGACGAGGGGGGCCGATGGCTGATGGGGCTGGACAAGCGGGATCTCCTTCCGGTGATGGGGCCGACACCGGCCAGATGCGATGGGCTGGCGGGTGAGAATAGTATCAGCTGGCCGGCGGAACTGCAGCCGGCCGCCGTGCCCGCGACGCCCCCGGAAGGCCGGGCGTCGCGGGCGGGTCAGGCGAGGGCGGTGAGCGTCAGCGGCGCGTCAGTAGCCCAGCCACAGCGCCGGCAGTCCGGTCACCAGCGCCGGGAACACCGCCATCAGCAGGCAAGCCAGCAGGATCAGCGCGCAGAACGGGATCACCGCCTTGTAGAGGTCCAGCGTCTCGACCTCCGGCGGCGCCACGCCCTTGAGATAGAACAGCGCATAGCCGAACGGCGGGGTCAGGAAGGAGGTCTGCAGCACCACCGCCACCATCACCACGAACCACAGCAGGTCGACGCCCATGGCCTCGACGATCGGCAGCATGATCGGGAAGCTCAGCAGCACGATGCCGGTCCAGTCGAGGAACATGCCCAGCACGAACACCAGCAGGAACATCAGGATCAGCGCGCCGGTGGTGCCGCCGGGCATGGCCATCACCAGATCGCTGATCACGTCCATGCCGCCACCGATCGAGAACACACCGGTGAAGGCGGTGGCGCCGACCAGCACGAACATCACCATGGTGGTGGTCTTGCCGGCCTCGATGAAGGTGCGATAGCAGGTCCTGATCTTGCGATCACCGAAGATCAGGAACAGCACGAAGGCCAGGGTCACGCCGATCGCCGAGGCCTCGGTGGCGGTGGCGATGCCGGTGAACAGCGCGCCCAGCACGCCGAGGATCAGGCTCATCGGCGGCAGCACGAACTTGGCCAGCCGCTTGACCAGCTCGCCGGTGGTCAGGTCGGCGCGTTCCTCGGCTGCCACCGGCGGGCCGTAGCTGGGCTTGATCAGGCAGATCAGCAGCACGTAGCCAGCGTAGAGCACGCCCAGCAGCAGGCCGGGCACCAGCGCGCCGGCGAACAGCGCGCCCACCGAGACCGGCGAATAGCTGGCCATCAGGATCAGCATGATGCTCGGCGGGATCAGGATGCCCAGGCAGCCGCTGGCCATGATCACCCCGGCCGACAGGCCCTTGTGGTAGCCGTACTTGAGCATCGGCGCCAGGGCGATCAACCCCATCACCGCGATCGAGGCGCCGACGATGCCGGTGGTGGCGGCCAGCAGCACCGAGACGATGACCACGGTCAGCGCCAGGCCGCCGCGCACGCGGCCGAGCAGCAGACGCATGCTCTCGAACATTCGCTCGGTGACGCCGGAGTCGTTGAGGAAGCGCGCCATGAGAATGAACAGCGGGATGGCCACCAGCACGTAGTTGTCCATGGCCCGGCCGTAGATGTTGTTGATGATGATGCCGAGCACCTGGGGGCCAGGGCCGAACCAGGCGCCGAGCACCGCGGTGCCGCCCAGCACGAAGGCCAGCGGATGGCCCATGAACAGCCCGACCAGCAGGCCGCCGAACATGAACAGGGTGAGCGTTTCCGGGCTCATGGAGCGTCCTCCGATGATGTCGGGCCAGCGGTCAGTTCGCCGACGGTGCGAATCACGATGGCGATGGCCTGCAGCAGCACCAGTACGCCGGCGACGACCAGCACCGCCTTCACCGGATAGACCGGGATCGAGACGATGCCGTAGGTGGATTCGCTGCGGCTCCAGGAGCGCTCGAAGAAGCTCCAGCTATAGCTGATGAACATCAGGATGAAGGGCGTGAAGAACAGCAGGTAGCCGAGCAGCTCGATCAGCGCCCGGCCACGCCGCGAGAGCAGCCGCTTGAGCACGTCCACCTCGACGTGGGCGTGATGCTTGAGGCCATAGGCCGTCATCAGCATGAAGTGGCTGCCGAACAGCATGGTGGTGACGTCGAAGGCCCAGTCGCTGGGCCGGCCGATAAAGAAGCGCATGGCGATGTCGTAGACCACCACGACGGTGATGATCGCGATCAGCGGGGCGATCAGGCGACCGAAGCCCTCGTTGAGGGCGTCGATGGCCTTGGCGATGGCATGCATCCGGAAAGCCTCGTTAGGGTCCAACGGAGGCCGACGGCCCCAGGCAATGTCTAAACTTGTCTGCGCTCGGCTATTCGGCGTTAAAAATCAGCTCAAGGTCCTGATTTACAGCCTGTAAACTTTGGCCATTCGCTGATTTTCGCCTTGTCTAGCCTTCGCTCGCCGACGTTACAGACAATGCCGGGCGCCGCCGGCCGGCAAGGGATGTCGGGCCGTGAACCTTACTGGTTCATGCAGGCCTCGATATCCTCGAGAGACGGCAGGTTGTCGGTGACCCGGCTCATGTTGAAGGGCACCGAGACGTCACGCCATTGGGCGTAGTCCTGCAGGTAGCTGATCATCGAATGATAGATCTTGGCGTGCATCGGATCCTCGCAGGCGCCCTGCACGATCACCTCGTTGGTGATGTCCTGGATCTTGGCCAGATCCTCTTCGGAGAGCTGGTTGATGGTGGTGCCATCCTCGAGGAACTTGGCCGTGCCTTCGGTGGACTGCTTCTCGGACCAGGCCAGCGACCAGGCCATGTTCGCCTGGGCGGCGATCTTGAGGGTTTCCTGGGTCTCCTCGGAGAGCGCGTCCCAGGCATCCTTGTTGATCATCACGCCGAACACGCTGGCAGACTGGTGCCAGCCCGGGGTCAGCCAGTAGTCGGCGACCTCGGAGAAGCCTGCCTTGTAGTCCACCCCGGGGGTGGAGAACTCGGCGCCGTCGACCACGCCGCGCTCGATGGCCTGGTAGATCTCGCCGCCGGCCAGGGTGACCTGGGAGCCACCGAGCTTCTCCAGCACCCGGCCCTGGTCGCGCCCGGAAAGGCGCAGGCGCTTGCCTTCCAGGTCGGCCAGGCTCTCGATGGGCGTGCCGCCACGGAAACCCGACTCGTTGTTGGTGATGCCGTAGGGCAGGTAGACCATGTTGAACTGGCCATAGACCTCCTGATAGAGGTCGTAGCCGCCCCACTGGGTGATCCAGTTCAGGTAGTCGACGCCATTGAACAGGCTGGTGGTGGTGGCCAGCGGCGAGAAGGCCGGGCTGCGGCCGGCCCAGTAGCCGGGCCAATCGCCGGCGGCCTGGATGCTGCCGGTCTCGGTGGCGTCGAAGACCTCGGTGCCGGGCATCAGGGTGCCGCCGGCGTAGAATTCGATGTTCAGCTCGTCGCCGGCCAGCTGGTTGACCAGCTCGACCCAGTGGCGGTCGATCTGGATCAGGTCGAGGTTGTCCGGCCAGGTGGTGGTCATGGTCCAGGATTCCTGGGCCTGGGCGGTGGTGGCCAGGCCGGCCAGGGCGATACCGGCGGCGAGTCCGGTGAGGGCGAAACGGGTCTGTTTCATGGCGATTCTCTCCTGCGGTTTGTTCTGATTGTGGAGACGGGTGACGAAAGTGATGCAGTGCAAAAATCCTGGCCGCCTTAGCTGGCGAGGCGGCCGTAGATTCAACCTAGCATGGGCCTCGTGGCGGGTTCGACGGGCTCCTATCGTCTAAGCCATGGCGCATGGCGCCGGTCGTCATGGCAAGCGAGCCGAGAAAAGTCCTTGAATTTCAGATGTATAAAACAAGAGTATGACCGGCATGTTGCACTGCCGAAAGGCGGGTCGCCGTTGAAACGACGTCATATCCTTAGACCAAAGTTCAGCAAATCAAGGGGATGCTCATGAAAGCCTGTGTGCCCGACGACCTGCTGGCCTGCCAGGCCCGCCTCGGCGAGCGACGCTGGCGAGGGCTGGCATGGCTGACGGGAGAGGTCACGGACGCCTGTCGACGGGCCCTGGCGCTGTGGCATGCCCAGCCGGGAGAGGCGTTGCTGTGGGTGTCGCCCGAGCCGCCGGAGCGCCTGGACGAGGCGGCCTGGCTGCCCGCCGGCAAGGCGCGCACCCGGCTCGGCGGCGAGCACGACCTGATCATCTATGACGCGGTCTCGCCCGGGGCGGGCTTCGACCCCGACGCCTTCGGGGCGCTGTCGGGCACCTTGCGTGCCGGCGGGCTGCTGGTGCTGCTGACGCCCGCCGACTGGGGCGTGCGCCCCGACGCCGACTATGCACGGCTGGCTGCCCATCCCTGGCGGGCGGAACAGCTCTCGGCCCACTACCTGGCCCGCCTCGGGCGGTTGTTGGAGGCGTCGCCTCAGACGATCCGCTGGCTCCAGGGGGAGCCGCCCCACCTACCCGCCTGGCCCGAGGCCGTGCCGCCCGGTGCGATGGCCGAGGCTACGCCGGGCGACGCCGAGTGCCTGACCCGGGACCAGGCCGAGGCGGTGGCGCGACTGGTCAAGCTGCGCCGACGCCGGCCGCTGGTGCTGACCGCCGACCGCGGCCGCGGCAAGACGGCGGCGCTCGGCATCGCTTGCGCCCGGCTGCTGGCCCGAGGCGGACGGGGCGAGGGCAAGACCGACGAGATCGAGATCCTGGTGACCGCGCCGCGCCCGGCGGCGGTATCAGGGCTCTTCGAACGGCTTGCCACACTGCGGCCCGAAGGGCGGCGCTACGGCCAGCGCTTCGAGGCGGCGGGGGGGCGGGTGGTCTTCCTGGCGCCGGACGAGCTCAGCGCCCGGGTCGAGCGCGGGGAAGCCGGCGGCGCCGGGGCCTGGCTGCTGGTCGACGAGGCGGCGGCGATTCCCGCCGGGCTGCTCGGCCAGTGGCTCGCGGCTTTCCCGCGCATCGCCTTCGCCACCACGGTGCACGGCTACGAGGGCGCCGGGCGCGGCTTCGCGCTGCGCTTCCGCGAGCGCCTCGAGCGCCTGACCCCCGAATGGCGCGAGTATCATCTGTCCGCTCCGATTCGCTGGGCCGAGGGCGATCCCCTGGAGGCGCTCACTTCCCGACTGCTGATGCTGGACGCCGAACCGCCGTTGCCCTCCGAGGAACCGCCCGAGTGGCGGCTCGAGTCGCCTCGCACGCTGGCACGTGACGAGCCGCGCCTGCGGGCACTGTTCGGGCTGCTGGTCCAGGCCCACTATCGCACCACGCCTGGCGACCTGCGGCGCCTGCTGGACGGCCCGGACACGCGGCTCGCCACCCTCGGCGACGCCGCAGGCCCCCAGGCGGTGGCGGTCACCGCCGACGAGGGGGGCTTCGATGCCGCGCTGGCCGAGCGGGTGGCACGCGGCGAGCGGCGCCCCCGCGGCCATCTGATGGCGCAGTCGCTGGCCGCCCATGCCGGCGCGCGGGAGGCACTGACCGGTCGGCTGCGCCGAGTGCTGCGCATCGCCGTGCATCCGGCGTGGCGCCGCCGGGGACTCGGCCGGCGGCTGCTGGCCGCCGAACGACAGGCAGCCCGGGAGGCAGGCATCGATCTGCTGGGGGCGAGCTTCGGCGCCGAGCCGGGGCTGCTGGCCTTCTGGCAGGCCCAGGGCTTTCGCGTAGTGCGCCTCGGCCTGACCCGCGAGGCGGCCACCGGCGAGCACGCCGTGATGGTGGTCGCGCCGGCGGCCGAGGGTGGAGGGACGCTGGCCGAGGGGCTGGCGCGACGCTTCCAGGCACTGCTGCCGGCGCTGCTGGCCTTCGAACTGCGCGAGCTGGAGCCGGCGGTAGCGCTGGCGCTGCTGGCAGAGGGCGAGTCCCGGCCGCTCGACGATGAGGCGCGGCGTGATCTAGCTGACATGGCCCATGGGCACCGCGAGGCGGCGCTGGTGCGGCCCGCGGTGCAGGCGCTGGTCGTCGACGCCGCGGTGCGTGGCGAGCGCGACGAGGCGCTGGCGCTGCTCGCCGCCTGGGCCTTCCAGGGCCGCGGCACGGCCTGGCTGGCCGCGCGGCTGGGACTCTCCGGCGGCAAGGCGGTCGACGTCTGGCGCCGCGAACAGGTGGCACGAGGCCTGGCGGCCGGTGCGCTTTCCTCGGGCCGGGCCGAGGGGTAGAGTGCCCGGGTCAATCGCGAAACAGACACACCATGAACGCACATCTCGAGCGGCTTTCGCCGCAGCCGCTGTGGCGGCACTTCCGGACCCTGTGCAACACGCCGCGCCCCTCCGGCCACGAGGCCGCCCTGGTGGCCGTTCTCGAGGGCTGGGCCGACGCGCGCGGCCTGGCTCACGACCGTGACGCCTACGGTAACCTGCGCCTGCGCAAGCCGGCGACGCCGGGCCTGGAAACCGCACCGGGCATCGTCCTGCAGGGCCATCTGGACATGGTGGCCCAGGCCAACGCCGAGCATCCGCACGACTTCACCCGCGATCCCATCGACACCTACGTCGACGACGGTTGGCTGCATGCCCGCCATACCACCCTGGGTGCCGACAACGGCCTGGGCGTGGCGGCGGCGCTGGCGGTGCTCGAGGACGATACCCTGTCCCACGGCCCCCTGGAGGCGCTGTTCACCCTCGAGGAGGAATCCTCCATGGGGGGAGCGCTGAACCTGGCCGAGGGCTGGCTCGACGGCCGCGTGCTGCTCAATCTCGACTCCGAGGATCGCGGCCAGGTCTATATCGGCTGCGCCGGCGGGGCCGACGTGGTGGTCGACGCCCAGTTGCCCACCTCGCGGCTCGAGGACGACGAGGTGGCGGTGCGGCTCTCGTTGACCGGCCTTCGCGGTGGCCATTCCGGCATCGACATCGACAAGGGACGCGGCAACGCCAATCGCCTGCTGGTGCGCGTGCTGCGCGCCCTGGAGGACGTCGACGCGCGCCTGATCGACTACCGCGGCGGCACCCTGCGCAACGCCCTGCCGCGGGAGGCCTTCGCTACCCTGGCGCTGCCCGCCGAGGCCTTCGAGGCCGCCCGCGCGCGGCTGCCGGAGCTGGCAGCGACGCTGCGCGCCGAGCTGGCCGGCGTTGACGACGGGCTGGCACTGGCTCTCGAGCGGGTGCCGGCCTCCGAGGGCGAAGCCCTGACCCGCGATGCCAGCCGGCTGCTGGTGGCCGCCCTGCACGCCGCGCCCTGCGGCGTCGAGCGCATGAGCGTCGCGGTGCCTGGGGTGGTGGAAACCTCCAACAACCTGGGCGTGGTGTCGCTGGAGGCCGGTCGCTTCCATCTCTGTGCCCTGGTGCGCTCGCTGCGCGACAGCGCCGTCGAGGATCTCGCCGACCGCTTCCGTGCGCTGTTCGAGCTGATCGGTGCCCGCGTTCGGGTCGAGGGGGCCTACCCGGGCTGGGCGCCGGACCCGGACAGTGCGCTGCTGGCCCGCTTCCGCACCCTTCACGAGGCGCGGCTGGGCGTCGACCCCGAGGTCAAGGTGATCCACGCCGGCCTGGAGTGCGGCATCCTCGGTGCCAAGTATCCGGACATGGCGATGGTGTCCTTCGGACCGCTGATTCGCGGCGCCCACTCGCCGGACGAGCGGGTCGAGCTGGCTTCGGTGGAGGAGTTCTGGGGGCTGCTCGCGGCGCTGATCGAGGACCTGGCTTGCCCCGCGAGTTGAACACGGTCAGCGCGCCGATTGCGGATCTCGCGGCGCCCAGCGATGCCTGTCGAACCACGCTGGGGCTTCCCGCCGGAAGCGCTCGTGGTGCCGCTTCCGCCAGCGGTCCGAACGGGGTAAGCCCCGGCGCCCGTGGTGGTCGAGGTAGACCCGTGGCTCGACGATGATCACCGACGATCCGAACCGGGACGCGCGCGGTACCAGATAGCGCGAGTCAGCGTCGGGGTGGGTCCGGTATAGGCCTGGGGCCTGCCGATAGTCCGGGCCGTTGCCATGGTGAACGGGGCCGTGCTGATGGTCGGCGGTGGTGCCGAACAGCACGGGACCGTGGCGATGGTCCCCCGCGCCGGCCAGGGCGGGCGCCAGGAGCAGCAACGTCAGGCAGGTGGCCGTCAGCCAGCGGTGCATGGTCGCCTCCTCGATGACGCGACATTGGCCTGTGAGTGTCTGCGTTTCAGTATAGTGGCCCCGAGGCCCGCGTCGCGGGGAGCCGGCGTCATCACCAGGGAGAGGAGCATGCTCGACGCAGTGACGGAAATGGGCGGCGCCTGGGTAGCGGGGCTCGCGGCAGTGGCCCTGCTGGCCTGCGGCTGGGCACTCGTCCAGCGTCGTCGGCTCGCCGAGGTGCGCCGCGAGCTGGCCGAGCGACGTGCGGCGACCGCGCGCCTCGAGCAGGAGCTCACCCAGAGCGATGCCCAGCTCGACGGCTGCCGCGAGCGGCTGGAAGGCCTCGAGGCGGCCCTCGGCGAGGCCCGCGATCGGCTGGCCGAGCAGCGCGAGCGCTCGGCTCGGCTGGAGGCGGAGCGCGAGCAGACGGCGATTCGCCATCGCGAGCAGCTGGCGCTGCTGGAGGAGGCTCGCGAGCGGCTCAAGGACGAATTCCACCAGCTCGCCGGGCGCGTCTTCGAGGAGCGGCAGCAGGCTTACAGCGCCCAGAGTCGCGAGAGCCTGGAGGCGTTGCTCCAGCCGTTTCGCGAGCAGGTCGAGCAGTTCCGCCAGCGGGTGGAGGCACTGCACGGGCATGAGCAGCGCGAGCGCGGCTCGCTCAAGGCCCAGCTCGACCAGTTGGCCGGGCTCAATGCGCGACTCGGCGACGAAGCCGCGTCGCTTGCCCGGGCGCTCAAGGGCGACCAGAAGGCCCAGGGCAACTGGGGCGAGCTGATCCTGGAAACGGTACTGGAGCGCAGCGGCCTGCGCCGCGACGTCGAGTACCGTCGCGAGGTGTCGATCGAGGGGGAAGCCGGCCGGCGGCGCCCCGATGCGGTCATCTACTTGCCCGAGGAGCGCCATCTGATCGTCGATGCCAAGGTCTCGCTGGTGGCCTGGAATCGGGTGGTCAACGCGGAGGACGAGGCCGAACGCGAGGCGGCCATGGGCGAGCACCTGCGCTCGCTGCGCGGGCACGTGCAGGGGCTCGCCGCCAAGGACTATCCCGGCCTGCCCGGACTGCGCTCGCCGGACTTCGTGTTCCTGTTCGTGCCGGTGGAGCCGGCCTTCGCCGCGGCCTTCGAGCGTGACCCGACGCTGTTCCAGGAGGCCTTCGACCGCCAGGTGGTGATGGTCACTCCGACCACGCTGCTGGCCAGCCTGCGTACCGTGGCCGGACTGTGGAGCCTGGAGCGTCAGAACGAGAACGCCCGACTGATCGGCGAGCGCGCCGAGCGATTGTTGACCAAGTTCGGTGGCCTGGTGGAGAGCCTGCAGGAGGTGGGGCGCCACCTGGAGCGTGCCGGCGATAGCCACCGCCGGGCCATCAACCGGCTCTCCGAAGGGCAGGGCAGCCTGGTGGCCCAGGCCCGTGAGCTGGAGCGGCTGGGCGTGCGCATGAAGAAACCGCTGCCCGCCGAGCTGGTGAGGGCCGCCGAGGGAGCGGGACCGGACGACGAGGCAGGAGAGACATGAAGACGCCGCCCCGAGGGGCGGCGTCTTCATGTCGGGACCGGTGCGGGCTCAGCCCAGATAGGCGTTGAGCATCCAGACGGTCTTTTCCTGCTCGCGAATGTAGTCGCCGACCTGGGCGGCTGTACCCTCATCGTCGGCATCGGAAGCCAGCGACAGGATTTCACGCTGCAGCTCGATCAGCTGCTGGTAGCCCTGCAGCACGCCGCGCACGCAGGCCTGGCCATCATGCACGCCCTTGTCCTCGTCGATGCTGGCGATACGGAAGTAGTCGCTGTAGGCGTGTACCGGCTGATGGCCGAGGGTCAGGATGCGCTCGGCGACCTCATCGACCTTGAGCAGCAGGTCGGTGTAGAACTCTTCGAATTTCTCGTGCAGCTGGAAGAAGTCGTTGCCCTTCACGTTCCAGTGATAGCCGCGCACGTTCATGTAGAAGATCTGGTAATTGGCCAGCAGGACGTTGAGTCGCTCAGCGAGCTGGCTGGCGCTGCCTTCGTGCAGGCCGATGCTGTTGGTGTCGGTCATGCCTAATGCCTCCTTGATCTCTGTGCAGCCAGTGTATGCGAGCAGAGGATGCGGGATAAGCTAATTTACTGCATCGCCATCATAGCCTTGTCCCATGACATGCGGACGTCGGCGACGATCTTCAAGGGGCCGTGCCTCGTTTCGCAGGCTCGTCGGGGAGCTTGCGCGCCGCGAAGCCGCCAGAATTCCATGGTCAACCGCTGATACAGGACACTAGACTCAAGTTAAATCGACGGAGGTGTGATCATGTGGAGAGGCGCTGGAGTCGTCCTGCTTGCGCTGCTGGCCGGCTGCCAGGCAGTGCCGTCGCAGCTGCCGGTGGGCGAGCCGGCGCCCGCCGAGGCCTGCCGCTGGGAGCGCTCGTCCGACGTCCCGCCGGTGACCCTCAACCGGGTGGTGGCGGCACTCGAGGCCGACGGCTTCCTGATTCGCCACACCGAGGCGGCGCTGGGACTGGTCAGCGCCGAGCGCTCCGAGCGTACCGTCTTCCATGGCGCCCCAGAGCCGGACATCTTCGTGCTGGGTGGTTCGCGCAGCCGCTTCGGACACGGCGTATTCATCGGCGGCGGCTTCGGCGTCGGCGTGCTCGATGACGAAGCCACCGAGATCCAGCGCGTTTCGGTGGTGGTCGGAGCCGACACGGTCCGGGTCAGTCGCGATATCCAGCTGTTCGACTGGCGCGGGGAGCTGCGACGGTCGCGCACGGCCAGCGATGCCAGCTTCTGTCGCGAGTTGCACGATGCCATTCGTCGCCAGCCGGGGGAGGGAGCATGAAACGCGGACTGCTGCTGGCGAGCCTGGTGCTATGGCTCGCGGGGTGTGTCGCGGCACCATCGCCTGCCGTGCCGGCGACGCGCACCCTGGACACGGCTCCGGCCACGGTGCTGGAGGAGGCGATGGCGTTGCTGATGGAGCAGGGGTATGTGATTCGTCACGCCGACCCCGAGCTGGGCCGACTGGAGGCGGTGATCGCGCGCTGGCCGGGATATCGCGTGCGCCTGGACGTCGAGGCGAGCGACGGCGAGAGCCGGCTGGCCATGACCGCCTGGCGCGGCGGCAGGCCGCTGCCGCCGCGGCTGGTCGAGCCGCTGCTCACCGAGCTGAACAGCCGACTGTTGATGGGCCCCTGAGTCCTTCAGTCCTGCTGAAGGGCGTCGATGCCCTCGACCATGGCCAGCAGGCGGTCGCGCATCGCGGCCAGGGCGTCCAGATCGTAGGGCTCGGCGGTGCCCTGGCCCCATACCGGCCCCGGCCAGGCGTCGTCGCCCTGGCGGCGAAGGATCACGTGCACGTGCAGCTGGGGCACCATGTTGCCCAGGGTGGCGATGTTCAGCTTGTCGCCGCCCAGGGTCTCCTTGAGGGCGCGGCCGACCAGGCCGGCCTCCTGCCATAGCCGCTGCTGGGCGTCGTCGTCCAGGTCGAATACCTCGACGACGTCCTGTCGGCGCGGAATCAGCACCAGCCAGGGATAGCGGGTGTCGTTCATCAGCCTGAGCTGACACAGCGGCAGCTCGGTGACCGGGTAGCTGTCCTCGACCAGGCGAGAGTCCGGCTCGAAATCCGACATGGGGGCTCCTTTTAGCGTCCTGGGGGCGTGATGGCGCTATCATGGCACAGCGCGGCGCCGGGCGATGCCCCGGCGCCCGTTTCACGAATCGGAAAGGATGCCTTCATGACGCCACTCGAGGTGCTGGCCCTGTTCGCCATCGGCGGCCTGGCTGGCTTCATCAACGTGCTATCGGCGGGGGGCTCGATGCTCACCCTGCCGCTGCTGATCTTCCTGGGGCTGCCGCCCCAGGCCGCCAACGGCACCAATCGGGTGTCGGTCGCCCTGCAGAGCGTGTCGGCGGTCGCCAACTTCTTCCGGGCCGGTGCCCACCACCTCGGCTTGAGTCTGCGCCTGGCGGTGCCGGCGATGATCGGTGCCCTGCTCGGTGCACGCCTCGCCCTGGAGGTGAGCGATGGCCTGTTCGAGACGGTACTGGTCACGGTCATGGCGCTATCCGCGCTGTTGATGCTGTTGCCGCAGCCGCGTCTGGAGACCCGGCCGCTGACGCCGGAGCGTCTTACCCCGGTCGTGTACCTGGCGATGTTCGCCATCGGCGTCTACGGCGGCTTCATCCAGGTCGGGGTCGGCATCCTGTTCATCGTGGTGCTGTACCGGATGCTGAAGATCGACCTGGCCCAGGTGAACGTCTTCAAGGTGCTGATCGTGCTCGTCTATACCCTGCCGGCGCTGGCCATGTTCGTCTTCGAGGGCCAGGTGCGCTGGGGATATGGCCTGGCACTGGCCGCCGGCAGCATGACCGGCGCCTGGGTGGCGGTGAAGGTCAACATGAGCCCGCGGGGGGCGCTGTGGGTGAAGTGGCTGACCATCGCGGTGATCCTGGCGATCATGCTGCGCCTTCTGTTGACCTGAGAGGGGGTGGATCAACGCGCCGGGCCTGCTAGATTGAATAAGTCACCACTTCTTCGTTTCTCAACAGCAAGGAGCTCCCATGAAGCGGACACTACTGCTCACCATCGCCGCACTGTTCACCCTGTCTCTGTTGGCCGGCTGCAACACCGTGCGCGGCGTGGGCCAGGACATCGAGGAAGGCGGTGAAGCGATCCAGGATTCCTCCTCTTCCTACTGATACGCAAGCGTCAATCGGCGCCGCGCTCGCTCTGGGCGTGGCGTTCTTGCGATTCGGCCTGCTTGCGCAGTTTCTTGCGCATCTCGGCGTTCTCGAAGCGTAATTTCTGGGTGTGGGTCTCCAGCGCCAGCGTCGGCACTCGCGCCGGCTTGCCCTGCTCGTCCACCGCCACCATGGTCAGGTAGCAGCTGTTGGTGTGGCGAATCAGCTTGTGTTGAATGTCCTCGGCCACCACCTTGATGCCGATCTCCATGGAGGATCGGCCCACGTGATTGACGCTGGCCAGGAAAGTCACCAGTTCGCCGACGTGGATCGGCTGCTTGAACAGCACCTGGTCCACCGACAGGGTCACCACGTAATGCCCGGAGAAGCGGCTGGCGCAGGCATAGGCCACCTCGTCGAGCTTCTTGAGGATGGCGCCGCCATGTACCTTGCCGCTGAAATTGGCCATGTCGGGGGTCATCAGCACGGTCATGGTCAGCTCGTGCTGGCCGGGAAGGGCGTGTTCGTCCATCGGGGGAAATCCTTTGCGCTATTGTCCCCACAGCATAACGCCTTGCCCCCGCGATGGGGACAAGGCGTCCTTGGATACCATCGTTTAAAAAAGCGCTGATTTGCGTCGCGAGCGAAGAGAGGCTGGCCGCCGCCGGAGCGCAGCTCCCGAAGTGTAGCCCGCTACATGAGGAGAGCGACCGGGCCGGCGCACCGGCACCGCCGGCGGCCAGGATATGGAGCGCAGCAGTAAATCAGGGTTTTTTAGAGGAAGGTCAGGCCGACGGCGATGATAATGCCCGTCAGCAGCAGCTGGACGAGGCAGAAGCCCATGATGTCCTTGGCCTTGAGGCCGGCGATGCCGAGCACCGGCAGTGCCCAGAACGGCTGCAGCAGGTTGGTCCAGGCATCGCCCCAGGCCACGGCCATGGCGACCCGCGGCACGTCGACGCCCAGCGCCTCCGCGGCCGGCAGCATCACCGGCGCCTGCACCGCCCACTGGCCGCCGCCGGAAGGCACGAAGATGTTGACGATGCCGGCGCTGATGAAGGTCCAGAACGGCAGGGTGGTCTCGGTGGCCAGCGAGACCAGCGCCTGGGACAGCGTCTCGGCCAGCCCCGACTGCACCATGATCGCCATGATGCCGGCGTAGAAGGGGAACTGGATGACGATGCCGGCGCCGCCCTTGATGGCCTCCTGCAGGCTCTCGAGCAGGCTGCGCGGGGTGCGGTGCAGCACGATGGCCAGGAAAAGGAACAGGAAGTTGACCACGTTGAGGTTGAGCCCGCCGCCCTGCAGCACGAAGTGATCGAGCAGGAACAGCAGCCCCGGGATGCCGACCAGCCAGGCCAGGGTCATGCTGTTCTCGAGGCGTTCCGCGGGGCGGGTAATACGCACGCGTGCGTCGTCGTCGTCCTCCAGCAGGCTCGGGTCGATGAACACGCTATCGCGTTCGTCGGGCAGCATCAGGCGGTTGAACAGCGGCACGGCGATGAACAGCGCCAGTACGATCACCAGGTTGAACAGCGAGAAGATGGTCTCGGAGGTGCCGATCACGCCGATCTGTTCGACGGCGAAATGGCCCTCGGTGGCGATGGTCAGCGGCACCGAGCCGGCCAGGCCGCCGTGCCAGACGATGAAGCCCGAGTAGGCGCTGGCGACCAGCAGCCGATAGTCGACGCGGATCTGCTTGGCGAGCTCCTTGGCGAACAGGGCGCCCACCACCAGGCCGAAGCCCCAGTTGATCCAGCTGGCGGCCAGCGATACCAGGGTAACCAGCACGATGGCGGCGCCGGGATTGCGCGCCAGGCCGGCCAGGCGCTGCAGCAGCCGCTTGACCGGTGGCGAGCTGGCCAGCATGAAGCCGGTGACCAGCACCAGCAGCATCTGCATGGAGAAGGTCAGCAGGTTCCAGAAGCCGTCGCCCCAGAAGCGCAGCACGTCCAGCGGCGTCTGGCGTTCCACGGCGATGGCCGCGGCGGCGGCGATCACCGTCAACAGCAGCACGAAGATGTATGGATCGGGAAGATAGCGCTCGACCATTTTCACGGCCGGGCGCGAGAGTGCCTTCAGCATGATGACGTCCCTTTTCTCTGATGGGGCCGGCGGACGCCGGCAGGGAGATTCTTCAGCCACTTAACGCTGACGTAAAGGTTAAATGTTGTCAAAAGCGACGAATGTCTAATTTCTGGCACTCAGGGACGCATCGTGTGACCAGCGGGTGCGCCGATAGTGGAGGTAGTAGGCGATCAGCACCCCTGAGCGCACCGTGGTGAAGACGCTGAAGGCGAGCCACAGGCCGTGGTTGCCGAGGCCACGGGTCAGCCACCAGGTGGGGAGATAGACGGCCAGCGCGATGAAGATGCTGTTGCGCATCTCTCGGGTGGCGGTGGTGCCGATGAAGACCCCGTCCAGCAGGTAGCTCCATACCGCGAGCAGCGGCATGGCGACCATCCATGGCAGGTAGGTGGCGGCGGTATCGCGCACCTCCGGCAGTCCGGTGAGCAGGGCGATCAGCCACTCGCCGCCCAGCGCAAAGGCGAGGGCGGCGAGGCCGGCGGTGAGCAGCGAGAGGCGAGCCGCGGCCTGCACCGTCGCGGCGAATTCGTCCCAGCGGCTGCGCCCCACCGCGCGGCCGGTCAGTGCCTCGGCGGCATGGGCGAAGCCGTCCAGCCCGTAGGAGGTCAGCATGATGAACTGCAGCAGCACGGCATTGGCCGCCAGTACGGTGTCACCCTGGGCGGCGCCCCGCGAGGTAAAGAAGGCCATGGCGAACAGCAATCCCAGGGTACGCACGAAGAGCTGGGCGTTGACCCGGAACAGCTCGCCGTAGGCAGACAGCCGCAGCAGCCGCGAACGGCGGACCCTACCCCCCAGCGTTGCCAACTGGTGGCGCACCCGCCACAGGCCGTAGGTCAGCGCCGTGTAGTCGGCGATCACGGTGGCCAAGGCCACGCCGTCGCTGGTCAGTCCCATGCCGACCACGAACAGCAGGTCCAGGGCGATGTTGACGCCGTTGGTCAGCACCAGCAGCGCCAGGGTCACCCGAGAGTTCTGCTGGCCAAGGAACCAGCCCAGGATGGCGTAGTTGGCCAGCACCGCCGGCGCCGAGAGCAGGCGGATGCCTGCGTATTCCGCGGCCAGAGACGTGGCCTCGGGGCTGCCGTCGAGCAGACGCAGGCCGAGCGCGATCAGCGGGTCGCCGGCCAGGATCAGCAGCCCGCCGATCAGTGCGGCCAGCAGCAGCGACTGGCCCAGCAGGTTCTTCACTGCCTCATCGTCCTCCCGGCCCGCCGCCTGGGAGGTGAGCCCGGTGGTGCCCATGCGCAGGAAACCGAATCCCCAGTAGAGGAAGCCGAACAGCGTGGCGCCCAGCGTCACGGCGGCCAGGTAACGGGAGTCTGGCAGGTGGCCGACCACTGCGGTATCGACCAGGCCGAGCAGCGGCACGGTGACGTTGGAGAGGATGATCGGCCAGGCCAGGGCCCAGATGCGCCGGGGAGCACGGGGGGGCGTGGCAGGGGTGGTCTCGGACACGGTGGCTCCGGTCGGGGGAACGAAGCCGGCAGGATGGCCGCTGGTCACGTCAGGCGCAAGTCTCCCGCCTCCGGAAGGTCAGGCGGGTTTCTCCAATGGCATGCCCCCCAGAAGAGCGTGGTGGCGTCGAGCCGGCCGACGCTCTATGGGGGCTTGAGGGGCGCCCGACAGTATTGGCTATGCCCTAGGCGATGAAGTCCCATTGCACGGCTTCGAGATCATGCCCTTGCATCTCTTCCGAGCCCATGAAGCCTCCTACGATATCCTCCACGGATGAGCCGGAGGCGAGCTTGTCGGCCCAGTAAGCCCGACCCTCGGTATCGGCATCACGACCCAGCAGGGCAGAGTAAAGCAGGTCCAGGGTCTCCTCACTCTGTGAGATGCGATATCCGGCCTCCTCCGAGGTCAGGAAGTACATGGCGATCTTGGCGCGCTCCATGCCCTCGTCGTGTTGTTGAGCCCAGTATTGGATGCCGTCGAGATCCGCCTGGCGCCCCAGCACCTGAGCATACAGGC
Source organism: Halomonas organivorans (assembly GCF_014192055.1). GTDB lineage: Bacteria > Pseudomonadota > Gammaproteobacteria > Pseudomonadales > Halomonadaceae > Halomonas > Halomonas organivorans. The sequence continues at coordinate 73,922 of NZ_JACHXM010000020.1, forward strand.
CGGTAATCCATTCCAGGCTATTGCTGTAATCGATGGCCTCTTCGCCATCGGCAAAGCGCATGACTTCGGCATTCACCAGGGTGTCCGTGTCGTCGGTAGCCCCCTTGCGCGCCAGGGTGACGACGCTGTGCTTCTGGGTAATGAGATAGTCATCGCGGTTGCCTTCGAAACTGGCCGTATCACGACCGCTGCCACCGTGCAGCAGGTCGTCTCCAGCAGCGCCGAATAGCTCATCGTTGTCGGCTTCTCCGAATAGCCGGTCGTCTCCCCCGCCTCCGTAGAGGGTGTCATCGCCGTCACCCGATGTCATGAGGTGGGCACTGTTATCGACGACGATGACATTGTCCCCGGCACCGCCTATCACCTCGATATCACCCTTGATACTGGCGAAATCGATATTTTCGAGCCGCAACCTCGAGCCACTGGGTAGCGATGTCGCATCAATGACGAAGGCTTCCAGGGCGTCGCTACTGCCCACGATCGCTATCGGTTCGTCTGGCTCGCTGCCTGCCGTCGGTGTCAGGGAGCGAACATCCAACGGTATGTCGTCGGGCAGCGTTTCCAGCCATTGGCTGGCGCGACTGACCTGATCCGACAGGTTATCCGGTCGTGCGTCGTTGATCCTGTCGATCAAGTCGGGCTCAGGATCAGGATCGGGGTCGGGGTCGGGGTCGGGTGGCGTGGTCGTCACATCGACGGTAACGGTGTCGCTGACGGTACCAACGCCATCCTCGCCGCCGTCGGCCAGCGTGATCTCGAACTCGACCTGCCCGGCGGTGCTGCCAGCCCGAAACGTCACCAGCTCGTCATCGATATCCTGCTGGGTGAAGGTGTCGTTGAGCTGCAGTTCGCTACCGTCCAGAAACAGGGTGCCGCCGATTGGCAGGTTGTTGAGGGTATAGGTGAGCTCGGCTCCGTCATCGTCTGGATCACCCTCGTTCAGGTGCGCATTGGTCAGCGTCAGCGTGCGGCCGGTGCGTATCGAGAAGCCGGTATTGGTCTCGATGACGGGCGCCTCGTTGACGTCGCTGACGGTGACGGCGATGTCCTGGGTATCGCTGGCACTGCCGTCGGAGACGCTGACCCGGACGTCATAGACGCCGTCGCCGTCATCGTCGGCCGGGGCCTCGAAGTCCGGGGCGCTGGCGAAGGCCAGCTCGCCGGTGTTGGCATCGATAGTGAACAGGCCCGCGTCGGCGCCGCCGCTGAGGCTGTAGGTGAGGGTATCGCCATCGACATCGCCGGCGGCGACGGTGGTCACCGCCGTCTGGTTTTCCGCCACGTTAGCGCTGCCGGCGCTGGTGATGGTGGGGGCATCGTTCACGGCCGTGACGTCCAGGGTCATGGTGTGACTGGTGGACAGCAGCGTGCCGTCGGAGACCGTGAAGGTGAAGCTGGCGTAGCCGGCCCCGTTGGCGTCGGGCACGGGGGCGAAGATGAGCTGGCCGGCGTCGATATCGGCGACGTCGATGGTCTGGCCGGCCGTCACGTCGGTGCCATCCAGGGTCAACTGGCCGGCGGCCGGCAGGGTGTCGATGCGCACCGCGGCGAGGGCATCACCGTCCTGGTCGCTGAAGGCGAAGTCGGCGGCGGCGAGGACGCGGTCGGTGTCCTCATCGGTGGTCAGGGTATTGTCGGCGGCGGTCGGCGCCTCGTTGACGTCGCTGACGGTGACGGCGATGTCCTGGGTATCGCTGGCACTGCCGTCGGAGACGCTGACCTGGACGTCATAGACGCCGTCGCCGTCATCGTCGGCCGGGGCCTCGAAGTCCGGGGCGCTGGCGAAGGCCAGCTCGCCGCTGGTGGCATCGATAGTGAACAGGCCCGCGTCGGCGCCGCCGCTGAGGCTGTAGGTGAGGGTATCGCCATCGACATCGCCGGCGGCGACGGTGGTCACCGCCGTCTGGTTTTCCGCCACGTTAGCGCTGCCGGCGCTGGTGATGGTGGGGGCATCGTTCACGGCCGTGACGTCCAGGGTCATGGTGTGACTGGTGGACAGCAGCGTGCCGTCGGAGACCGTGAAGGTGAAGCTGGCGTAGCCGGCCCCGTTGGCGTCGGGCGCGGGGGCGAAGATGAGCTGGCCGGCGTCGATATCGGCGACGTCGATGGTCTGGCCGGCCGTCACGTCGGTGCCATCCAGGGTCAACTGGCCGGCGGCCGGCAGGGTGTCGATGCGCACCGCGGCGAGGGCATCACCGTCCTGGTCGCTGAAGGCGAAGTCGACGGCGGCGAGGACGCGGTCGGTGTCCTCGTCGGTGGTCAGGGTATTGTCGGCGGCGGTCGGCGCCTCGTTGACGTCGCTGACGGTGACGGCGATGTCCTGGGTATCGCTGGCACTGCCGTCGGAGACGCTGACTTGCACGTCGTAGACGCCGTCGCCGTCATCGTCGGCCGGGGCCTCGAAGTCCGGGGCGCTGGCGAAGGCCAGCTCGCCGGTGTTGGCATCGATAGTGAACAGGCCCGAGTCGGCGCCGCCGCTGAGGCTGTAGGTGAGGGTATCGCCATCGACATCGCCAGCGGCGACGGTGGTCACCGCCGTCTGGTTTTCCGCCACGTTAGCGCTGCCGGCGCTGGTGATGGTGGGGGCATCGTTCACGGCCGTGACGTCCAGGGTCATGGTGTGACTGGTGGACAGCAGCGTGCCGTCGGAGACCGTGAAGGTGAAGCTGGCGTAGCCGGCCCCGTTGGCGTCGGGCGCGGGGGCGAAGATGAGCTGGCCGGCGTCGATATCGGCGACGTCGATGGTCTGGCCGGCCGTCACGTCGGTGCCATCCAGGATCAACTGGCCGGCGGCCGGCAGGGTGTCGATGCGCACCGCGGCGAGGGCATCACCGTCCTGGTCGCTGAAGGCGAAGTCGGCGGCGGCGAGGACGCGGTCGGTGTCCTCGTCGGTGGTCAGGGTATTGTCGGCGGCGGTCGGCGCCTCGTTGACGTCGCTGACGGTGACGGCGATGTCCTGGGTATCGCTGGCACTGCCGTCGGAGACGCTGACCTGGACGTCGTAGACGCCGTCGCCGTCGTCGTCGGCCGGGGTCTCGAAGTCCGGGGCGCTGGCGAAGGCCAGCTCGCCGGTGTTGGCATCGATAGTGAACAGGCCCGAGTCGGCGCCGCCGCTGAGGCTGTAGGTGAGGGCATCGCCATCGGGGTCGTCGGCGGCGACGGTGGTCACCGCCGTCTGGTTCTCCGTGACGTTCAATGCCGCCGTGGCGCCGCCGCCGTTGCTGGTGATGGTCGGCGCCTCGTTGACGTCGCCGACGTCGATCGTGAAGGAGGTCGTTGCCGAGTCGCCGCCGTCGTCGTCGGAGGCCTGAACGGTAATCGCGTGCGAGGTGGCACTCTCGAAGTCGAGCAGCGTGCCGTCGGCCACGCTCACGACACCGGTGATGGCGTCGATCTGGAAGCGCCCGCCGGCGTCGTCGGTGAGGGCATAGCTGACGTTGCCGCCGCCCGGGTCGCTGGCGGCGGCGGTGATGCCGACCGCGGTGCCGTTGGCGGCATTCTCGGCGACCGAGCCCCCGGTGGCGCCGTCGGCGTCGATCGGAGTGGACGGCGCGGCGTTGGTGACGTTGACGGTCACGCTGGTGGTCGGGGCATTCGTGCCGTCATCGGCCTGGATATCGAGGCTGAACGTGGCGTTGGTATCGAGATCCACGGCGCTGGCATCGGCCACGCTCAACACGCCCGTGGCCGCGTCGATGGCGAAGGCGCCGCCGGTGTTGCCGCCGACGATGGCGTAGGTCA
>NZ_JACHXM010000021.1 GCF_014192055.1 Halomonas organivorans
CCACCGAGAACGCCAGCGGGAAGTTGGAGGCGCCGAACACGGCCACCGGGCCCAGGGCGATGTGGCGCTGGCGCAGGTCGGCCCGCGGCATCGGCTGACGCTCGGGCAGGGCCGGATCGAGGCGCACGTCGAGCCACTCGCCGGCACGCACGACGTTGGCGAACAGGCGCAGCTGGCCGCAGGTGCGGCCGCGCTCGCCCTCCAAGCGGGCCCGCGGCAGGCCGGACTCGGCCATGGCACGGGTGATCAAGTCATCGCCGATGGCCTCGATCTCGTCGGCCACGGTCTCGAGGAACGCGGCGCGGGCCTCGAGGCCGGTCTCGCGATAGGCGTCGAAGGCGGCCCAGGCCAGGTCGCAGGCGCGCTCGACTTCGATCTGGCCGCCGGCGGGATAGGCCGGGGACAGGGTCTCGCCGGTGGCGGGATCGACGGCGTGGATCGGCTTGCCGTCGCTGGTCACGGCCTGCTGGCCGATCAGTTGCTTGCCTTCCAGGGTCATGAGGTCTCCTGAGGTCACAGGGATTGAACGGTGGCGTCAAGAAATGGCGCGAATCGAGCGTGGGATGTCGCCAGCCGCCGGAGCGGCACGAGTGCATGGCTGCGTCGATTCGCGCATTGTCAGGTCGAGGGAAAGGTCATGCCTCGCGGTTGGATGCGGACCACTCGGCGTACCATGTCTTGAACAGCGCATACTGCGTTTCGATGTACTGGCGTTGCGCCTCCGTCAGGACGTCGGTCTCGTTGAAGTGCAGGGCGTACTCGTGGTCGCCATTGAGCACCATCAGATGCTTGTAGTAGAGGACCAGGTCGGCGCCCTCGTCGAAGGACGACAGGACGCCCAGGGCCTCCTCGAGTTCCCTCGCCAGTCGACGTGCCCGGACATCGCCCTTCGCGGCTTGCTTGCTCAGTGACACCAGGTGCAGGACTTCGCGCGGCAGGGCATTGCCGATGCCAGTGATCGCACCGGTCGCATTGCAGTTGACGAAGCCATGGAACACCGTGGTGTCGACACCGACCATCAGGGTGACGTCGTCGTCCTGAGAGGTGATGTGTTCTGCGGCGTAGCGCAGATCCTCGGCACCGCCGAACTCCTTGAAGCCGATCAGGTTCGGATACGCCTTCCGCAGGGCGAAGAACAGCTCGGCACGCGTGGCGAAGCCATAGTAGGGGCTGTTGTAGATCACCGCCGGAAGCTGGGGCGCCGCTTCCAGAATCGCGGAGAAATGCGCCTTCTGGGCGGCGGCCGAGGTACCGCGTGACAGTACACGGGGGATGACCATCAGGCCGTGGGCGCCGACCTCGGCGGCATGGGCCGCATGGGATACGGCTTCCCGGGTGTTGACCGCGCCGGTGCCGACGATGGTCGGGACGCCCGCGGCGACCAGACGCGCCACGCCTTCCTGGCGTTCGGCCTCGCTCAACAGCGGCCAGTCACCCATCGAGCCGCAGTAGACCACGGCGCTCATGCCGATATCGACGAGCTCGAGCCCCTTGGCGACCAGGGCGTCGTAGTCCGGCTTGCGGTCCGGCGTGCAGGGGGTCATCAGGGCGGGGATGCAGCCGGTAAAGATGTTGTCGTTCATGTTGTCTCCTTCGGTATGACTTGGATGGATGCGTGATGTTGCTGTCAGCCCGTTAGGGCGCTGGCGGACCTGGCCGCTGTCATGACGTCGCGATGCCCCAGGCAAACGGGTCCTGCTCATCGATCAGCAGGGTGTTGTCGGCACTCAGATAGGCGCGGCCCTTGATATAGGGGCGAATGCGATCGCCCTCCCACTCGTAGTAGCCCTCGAAGTGGCTGCCGGTGATGCTGGCCTGTACCCAGGGGCTGTGAGGGGCAAGCTTGCCGTCGGCGGCCAGGCAGGCCAGCTTGGCGCTCGTGCCGGTTCCGCAGGGCGAGCGGTCGTAGGCCTTGCCCGGGCAGAGCACGAAGTTGCGACTGTCGGCCGCCGGATCGTCGGCGAACAGCTCGATATGATCGATCGCGGCTCCGTCCTCGCCGGTGATCGCTTGTGATTCGAGCGCCTGGCGGATGGCCCAGGTAAAGGTCGTCAGGGTCTCGACGTTGTCGAGAGCCAGTGTCTGGTCGTGCTCGCCGATCAGGAAGAACCAGTTGCCGCCCCAGGCGATGTCGCCGTACACCAGGCCAAATCCCGGCACCTCGACGCCGACGCGATGCCGGTAGCGGTAGGCCGGCACGTTACGCACCGTGACGGCGCCGTCGTCGTGCAGGGTGGCGCTGATGGGGCCCACTGGGGTATCGATCTTGTGTTCGCCCGAGGCGATGTGGCCAAGGTGATGCAGCGAGGCGATCAGGCCGATCGTGCCGTGGCCGCACATGCCCAAGTAGCCGGTGTTGTTGAAGAAGATGACGCCGCAGGTCGCATCGGCCGACTCCGGCGCGCAATACAGGGCGCCCACGAGTACGTCATGGCCGCGCGGCTCCAGCATGCAGGCGCGCCGCCAGTTGTCGTGCGCGTCGCGCAGGGCGTCTCGCTTCTCGGCCATGGTGGCGCCGGGAAGGTCCGGAAAGCCGTCCATCACCAGCCGAGTCGGTTCGCCGGCCGTATGGGAATCGATGACATGCACGCGTTTCATGGGTACCCCCGGTTGGTCTTGTCTTGAGGATCGACTGAGTCGCTATCGAGCAGAGTCGTGTGCTGTGTTGCTGTAGTTTTTATATTTTATACAATCTTCAAAGATCTTTGTGAAGCGATCTTCGTGCACCGCCTCGCTTTCCATGGTCGGATGAATGGTCTGATGACCCGGCGTGATCACGTCCTGGCGCCGGCATGGCGCGGCGTGTGTCTCCCATGCGCGTGTACGAGCGGGCTGCGCGCTCGACCAAGGTCTAAACCGGCGAGAGCCAGGTCGACCTCGGCCATGCGAGGCGGGAGATGGCCGGAAGAGCAGGGCGCGTAGATCCGCGGCGACCTCGGACCAGGGCCTGTCAGGAGGGGAAGGTGGGGCGGGGAGTCATGAACGCAGCCGAACCGGCAGGGCCGGTTCGGCTGCGATAGCGATGCGCGGAGAGCGGATCAGGAGGGGAAGGAGAACTGCGCCCCCTCTCGGACGCCCGCCGACGGCCAGCGCTGGGTGACGGTCTTGCGCCGGGTATAGAAGCGTACGGCGTCCGGGCCGTAGGCGGAGAGGTCGCCGAACAGCGAGCGCTTCCAGCCGCCGAAGCTGTGGTAGGACACCGGCACCGGCAGCGGCACGTTGATGCCGACCATGCCCACCTGGATGCGGTCGCTGAAGTAGCGGGCCGCCTCGCCGTCGCGGGTGTAGATGCAGGTGCCGTTGCCGTACTCGTGGTCGTCGATCAGTTTCATGGCGGCTTCCATGGAGTCGACGCGCACCACCAGCAGCACCGGCCCGAAGATCTCCTCGAGGTAGCAGGTCATGTCCGGCGTCACGCGGTCGATCAGGGTGCCGCCGACGTAGAAGCCCTGCTCGTGCCCCGGCACCTGGACGCCGCGACCGTCGACGACGATCTCGGCGCCCTGTTGGGCGGCGCTGTCGATGTAGCCGCAGACCTTCTCCTGGTGTGCCTTGGTGATCACCGGGCCGAAGTCGTTGTCGGCGTCATGGAAGGGGCCGACCTTCAGCGAGGTCATCTGCGCCTGCATCTTGGCAATCAGGGCATCGGCGGCCTCGTCGCCCACCGCCACGGCCACCGACAGCGCCATGCAGCGCTCGCCGGAGGAGCCGAAGGCGGCCCCGGTCAGCGAGCTGACCACGTTGTCCATGTCGGCGTCCGGCATCACGATGGCGTGGTTCTTGGCCCCGCCCAGCGCCTGGCAGCGCTTGCCGTTGGCGCTGGCACGGCCGTAGATATACTCGGCGATCGGCGTGGAGCCGACGAAGCTGACCGCCTGGACGCGGGCATCGTCGAGCAGGGTATCGACGGCTTCCTTGTCGCCGTTGACCACGTTGAGCACCCCGGCGGGCAGGCCCGCCTCCAGCGCCAGCTCGGCGATGTAGAGCGAGGAGGTCGGGTCGCGCTCGGAGGGCTTGAGCACGAAGGTGTTGCCGCAGGCGATGGCCATCGGGTACATCCACAGCGGCACCATGGCCGGGAAGTTGAACGGCGTGATGCCCGCGACCACGCCCAGCGGCTGGAAATCGCTCCAGGAATCGATGCCTGGGCCGGTGTTCTTGCTGTACTCGCCCTTGAGCAGTTCCGGCGCGCCGCAGGCGTACTCGATATTCTCGATGCCGCGCTGCAGTTCGCCCTTGGCGTCGTGGACGATCTTGCCGTGTTCCTGGCCGATCAGCCGGCAGATCTCATCGGCGTTCTGCTCCAGCAGTGCCTTGAAGCGGTACATGATGCGGGCCCGCTTGGCCGGCGGGGTATCGCGCCATGCCGGGAAGGCGGCCTGGGCGGCGGCGATGGCCTCCTCGACGGTGGCCTTGCTGGCCAGGCTGACCTGGCCGGCGACCACGCCGGTGGAGGGGTTGTAGAGGTCCTGGGTGCGCGCGTCGTCGTCGATCCGGACGCCGTTGATCAGATGGCCGAGTGTGGTCATGTATTACCTCTTGAATGCAGCTGATAGGAGAATGACTTGGTGCTGACGGAGCGATGCGCTGTGCCGCCGACAAGCCTCCGCGAGGGCGCTGTAAACCCTTCCCTGGGCGCTACATCCGCCATCCATGGCGGATGACCCTCGCTTCGCCTTGTCCCCGGCGCGCATCTCAGGGGCGCCTGATTCAATCCTGCTCACCGAGCGCGTCGCCCAGTGCGTTGATGAGCCGGTCGATTTCCTCGCGCTCGACGATGAAGGGCAGGCCGAGCTGGATGGTGTCGCCGCCGTAGCGCACGTAGAACCCCTTGTCCCAGCACTTCATGGCGATCTCGTAGGGGCGCCGGGCCGGCTCGCCGGGGTAGGGCTCGATCTGCAGGGCACCGGCGAGGCCGTAGTTTCGGATATCGCTGATGTAGCGCGTGCCCTTGAGTCCGTGCAGGGCGTTCTCGAAGATCGGTGCCATCTCCTTCACCCGTTCGATCAGGCGATCGTTCTCGAGCACGTCGAGCGATGCCAGCGCCGCGGCGCAGGCCACCGGATGGCCCGAGTAGGTGTAGCCGTGGGGCAGTTCGAGCATGTAGTCGGGGCCACCCTGTTCCATGAAGGTGTGATAGATCTCGTCCCGAGCGATGACCGCCCCCATGGGCACCGCGCCGTTGGTGAGCTGCTTGGCGACGTTGAGCATGTCCGGCACCACGCCGAACTCCTCGGCGCCGGTCATCGATCCCATGCGGCCGAAGCCGGTGATCACCTCGTCGAAGATCAGCAGTATGTCGTGCTGGTCGCAGATCTCGCGCAGGCGCTTGAGATACCCCTTGGGAGGTGGGATCACCCCGGCGGAGCCGGCCAGCGGCTCGACGATCACCGCGGCGATGTTGGAGGCATCGTGCAGGGCGATCAGTTCCAGCAGCTCGTCGGCACGTTCGGCGCCGCGCTCCGGCATGCCACGGGTGAAGGCGTTGTCCTTGAGCAGGGTATGGGGCAGGTGGTCGGCATCCACGCCCTGGCCGAACAGGGTGCGGTTGGCGCCGATGCCGCCCAGGCTGAAGCCGCCGAAGTTGACGCCATGATAGCCCTTGCTGCGCCCGATCAGCTTGGTCTTGGTCGGCTTGCCCTTCTTGCGCCAGTAGGCGCGGGCGATCTTCAGCGCGGTATCGGCGCTCTCCGAGCCGGAACCGGTGAAGAACACGTAGTCGAGGCCGGCGGGCGTCAGCTCGCGGAGCCGATGGGCCAGCTCGAAGGCCTTGGGATGGCCGTACTGGAAGGCCGGGGCATAGTCCAGCTCGCCGAGCTGGCGGCTGACCGCCTCGGCGATCTCGGGGCGGCAATGGCCGGCGCCGCAGGTCCACAGCCCCGAGAGGCCGTCGAAGACGCGTCGTCCCTCGGCGTCGGTGAGATAGCTGCCCTGGGCGCCGGTGATGATGCGCGGATCGCGCTTGAACTGGCGATTGCCGGTATAGGGCATCCAGTAGGCATCCAACTGCTCCGGGCTCAAGCCCGCGATGTGTGAGTCGTCTCGAACCGACATGGCAGCACCCCTCCTGTTGATAGGCCGTTTCAGGTCATTGCAGGTCGTTGTAATGAAAAGGTAGGCCCGGGAGTGGATAAGTTAAATCTAGATATCTTTAATTTCGTGAAAGCATTTGGTTAACTTTCTGCCTCGATGTCCGATACCCTTCGCAACGAACGTCCTCGACCAGAGAGCCGTGCCATGCCGACCCGCAAACAGGCCCTGTCGGGCCAGCCCAGCGATGCCGATCTTCGCCTGCTGCGTATTTACCGCAAGGTCGTGGAATGCGGTGGTTTTTCCGCCGCCGAAGTGGAGCTGAACATCAGCCGCGCGGCGATCAGCATGGCCATGAACGACCTGGAGGCGCGGCTAGGCCTGCGGCTTTGCCAGCGCGGCCGCAGCGGCTTCGCCCTGACCGACGAGGGCGCCGAGGTCTATGAGGCCACCCTGCAGCTGCAGGCGGCGGTGGAGGGGTTTCGCACCCGGGTCAATGGCCTGCACGCCTGGCTCAAGGGCGAACTCAATATCGGCATTACCGACAACCTGGTGACCATGCCGGAGATGCACATCACCGATGCGCTCAGCGCGCTCAAGGAGCGCGGGCCCGAGGTGCGCATCAACATCCGCATGATTCCGCCCAGCGATATCGAGCTGGCGGTGCTGGACGGCCGATTGCATACCGGCGTGATACCGGCGCTCAAGACCCTTCCCGGGCTCGAGTATCTGTCTCTCTACGAGGAGCGTTCCCAGCTGTACTGCGCAGCGGACCATCCGCTGTTCGAGGTCGGCGACGTGACGCGAGAGCGGCTGGCCGAATGCGATGCCGTGGTGCCCGCCTACGCCCAGGCGCCGGAGATCAAGGCGCTGCATGAGCCGCTCAGGGCCGCCGCATCGGCGACCGACCGCGAAGGCATCGCCTTTTTGATCCTGTCCGGCCGCTATATCGGCTATTTGCCGACCCACTACGCCGAACGCTGGGTGCGCGAGGGACGAATGCGCGCCCTGAATCCCGACACCTGGCACTACCTGACCCATTACAGCGCCATCACCCGCAAGGGGGCGCCGCCCAACCTGGTGCTGGAGAGCTATCTCGAGGAGCTGGCAGGCCGGATCGGCGGATAGAACGTGGGCTGCGTTCTCACTCGAACAGCTCTCCCTGGCGGCGCGGCGGCCGGAAGGCCTCGGTATCCAGGGACGGCAGACCGGGAAAGTCGAGCCGCCGGTAAGCCTTGCGGAAGCGCTGGTCGAGCAGGTCGGCGAACACCCCCTGGCCGCGCATGCGGCGGCCGAAGCGGGCGTCGTAGTCGCGCCCGCCGCGGCACTGGCGAATCAGGCTCATCACCTTGGCGGCGCGCTCGGGGTAGTGCTGGGCCAGCCAGTCCTCGAACAGCGGCGCCACCTCTCGGGGCAGGCGCAGCAGCATCCAACTGGCGTCGCCGGCTCCGGCCTCTCGGGCGGCGCCCATCAGCCGCTCCAGCTCGTGGTCGGTGAGTCCCGGGATCACCGGTGAGATCAGGGTGCCCACCGGCACGCCGGCTTCGGCCAGCCGGCCGATCATCCTGAGTCGCGTCGCCGGTGAGGCGGCGCGTGGCTCCAGGCTGCGCTTCAGGTCGGTGTCAAGGCTGGTCAGGCTGACCAGCACCCTGACCAGGCGGCGGCGGGCCAGCTCGCCCAGCAGGTCCAGATCGCGCAGGATCAGCGCCCCCTTGGTCACCAGGGTAACCGGGTGGCGGCAGGCGAGCAGGCATTCCAGCAGGCGCCGTGTGGTGCGGCGCTCGGCCTCGAGGGGCTGGTAGGCGTCGGTGTTGCCGGCCAGGTTGATCGGACGGCACACATAGCCGGGCTGGGCCAGTTCCTCCTCGAGTCGCTCGACCAGGCCGTGGCGGGCGATCAGCCGCGTCTCGAAGTCGAGCCCGGGGGAGAGATCCCAGTAGGCGTGGCTGGGGCGTGCATAGCAGTAGATACAGCCGTGCTCGCAGCCCCGATAAGGGTTCAACGAGCGATCGAAGGGCAGGTCCGGCGAACGATTCCAGGCCAGCGCGCTGCGCGACCGCTCCTCGGCGACCTCGGTGGCCAGCCGCTCGGGCACGGCGCCCTGCCACCAGCCGTCGTCCACCGCCTCGACCCGCGTCGGCGCGAAGCGATTGTCGGGATCGAAGGTGGCGCCTCGGCCCTTGCGGGCCATGGCGTTCCGGGGCGGCGTCGCCATGTCGGACTCCGTTGCTGTAAATATATACAGTATAGGCGCCTCCCGTCATGGCGGCAAAGTGTGGGTCGGGGAGCTTTTCTACGCGGTCGAGCGCTTCGACGTTGGTGAGTCCGGCGTCGAGGGGGCTCGCCTGCCCGAGGTCCGCGATGTGCATCATGTGCATGCCTGGTCACTGACGCCGGGGCCGCCTCTGATGTCGCTGCCTGCGATTCTGGATGAGGGGGCGGACCAGGAGCGGGTGCTGGTCGAGATCAAGACGATGCTGAGCGACGCCTTTGCCGTCGCGCACGCGACGCTTCGGGTCGAGTCGTGGAAGGGCTGTGCCGATGAGGCGGGGGCTGACGGATGGGCGGCGGGCGCCACCCATCACGACGGCGCGAGGGAAGACTTATCCGGGAACACCCTGACTGCGCAGGTAATCGTCATAACTGCCACTGAAATCGACGATGCCGTCGTCTTTCATCTCGATGATGCGCGTGGCCAGCGAGCCGACGAATTCCCGGTCGTGACTGACAAAGATCAACGTGCCGGCATAGTGTTCCAGTGCCAGATTGAGCGCTTCGATGGACTCCATGTCCAGGTGGTTCGTGGGCTCATCCATGATCAGCACATTGGGCTGTTGCAGGATGAGCTTGCCGAACAGCATGCGCCCCTGTTCGCCACCCGAGATGACCTTCACGGATTTGCCGATGTCGTCATTGGAGAACAGCATCCGGCCTAGTGCACCGCGCACGGTCTGCTCACCGCCGGTCGTCCACTGCTGCATCCATTCGAAGAGCGTCTCGCCGCCCTCGAAGTCCGCCGCGTGGTCCTGCGCGAAGTAACCGACTTCGGCCGCATCGGTCCACCTGGCTTCGCCGGCATCCGGCGTCATGCCGCCCACCAGGCAGTTGAGCAGGGTGGTCTTGCCGATGCCGTTGGGGCCGATGATGGCGATCCGTTCGCCGGCCTCGACGCGCAGGCCGAGTCGCTCGAACAGTACGTTATCGCCCCAGGCCTTGGAGAGATCTTCCACCGAGAGCGCCTGGCGATGGATTTTCTTGTTCTGCTCGAAGCGAATGAAGGGGCTGACGCGCGAGGAGGGCTTGATCTCCTCGAGTTGGATCTTGTCGATCTTGCGCTGCCGCGACGTGGCCTGCTTGGCCTTTGAGGCATTGGCCGAGAAGCGGCTGACGAATTGCTGCAGTTCGGCGATTTCCGCCTTCTTCTTGGCATTTTCGGCATGCAGGCGCTCGCGTGCCTGGGTGGCGGCGGTCATGTACTCGTCGTAGTTGCCCGGAAACAGCTGCAGCTCGCCGTAGTCCAGATCCGCCATGTGCGTGCAGACACTGTTCAGGAAGTGGCGGTCGTGGGAGATGATGATCATGGTCGACGAGCGTGCCTTGAGGATGTCCTCCAGCCAGCGAATCGTGTTGATATCGAGGTGGTTGGTCGGCTCATCGAGCAGCAGCACGTCGGGGTCGCTGAACAGCGCCTGGGCCAGCAGCACGCGGAGCTTCCAGCCTGGCGCGACAACGCTCATCGGCTGGGCGTGCTGCTCGAGGGGAATGCCCAGGCCCAGCAGCAGCTCGCCGGCACGGGCCTCGGCGGTATAGCCATCGAGTTCGGCGAAACGTACCTCGAGATCGGCGACCGCCATGCCATCTTCTTCACTCATCTCGGCCTGCGAGTAGATGCGCTCCCGCTCCGCGGCGACGCGCCAGAGTTCTTCGTTGCCCATGATGACGGTGTCGATGACACGTTCGTCCTCGAAGGCGAACTGGTCCTGGCGCAACTTGCCCAGGCGAGTGGTGGCGTCCTTCATCACCTGGCCGCTGGTCGGCTCGAGGTCGCCCCCGAGGATCTTCATCAGGGTCGACTTGCCACAGCCGTTGGCCCCGATCAGGCCGTAGCGATGGCCCTGGCCGAATTTGACGGAAACGTTTTCGAACAGCGGCTTGGGGCCAAACTGCATGGTGATGTTGGCGGTAGAGAGCACGGCGGAGTATCTCGCGGGAGGAACATGAATGAGAGACTTGGGCCGGCGCGGCAAGGGGCTTCGACCAAAGTGGAGGGCGCATTGTACGTGCCGGACCGCGTGGCTATCTACACGCCCCGTCGACCGGCCGCGTCAGCTCGGTTCGGCAACCTGCCGTCTCCATGGCGGGCTCATGCCTCGACCTCGAGCCACTCTCCCCAGCGAGTGGTATAGCGCGATGACAGGTTGCTGCCGCGCAGCTGCCAGGGAGCGTTGGCGGTGGGGAGGCGTCGCCATGTCGGGCTCCTTTGCCGTATCCAGGTATGGCATGGGCGTCTCCCGTCATCACGACAAAGCCTTGGCCGGGGAACTCGGGCGGGGTGGCGGCGTTCCACACGGACGCGAGGGCGCCCCGGGCGAACCCGGGGCCGTGATGGATGCCACTGACAAGGAACCCGTTATGAAGCGACGCGATTTCCTCAAACTCACCGGGGCGCTCGGCGGCAGCGGCCTGCTGCCGATGGGCAGCGTGCTGGCGGCGGGGCGAGACGCCCAGCCGAGCGGTGACGGCGAGCCCTTCGACTTTGCCTGGCTCAAGGGGCTGGCCCGGGAGCTTTCCGCCCGGCCGCCGCGTGAACATGCCATCGAGCTGCCCGCGCCGCTCCGCGGCCTCGACTGGGACGCCTACCAAGCGATCCGCTATCGGCCCGAGCGGGCGCTGTGGGCCGGGGACAACGGGGCGGACTTCCGTGCCCAGCTGTTCCATCTGGGGCTCCATTACCGGACGCCGGTGCGCATCTACGAGGTCGTCGAGGGCCGCGCCCATGAGCTTGCCTACCAGGCCTCACGATTCGATTTCGGCGCGTCGGGCGTCGAGGGGGAGCGCCTGCCCGAGGATCTCGGCTACGCCGGGTTCCGGCTCCATCACCGTGACGACTGGCAGCGTGACGTTGCCGCCTTCCTGGGTGCCAGCTACTTCCGGGCGGTGAGCGACTCCCTGCAGTACGGCATGTCGGCCCGTGGCCTGGCCATCGACACGGCCACCGCGACCGGGGAGGAGGAGTTTCCCGACTTCACCCGCTTCTGGCTGGAGCAGCCCGACGACGGCGAGTCGCACGTCATCGTCCATGCACTGCTCGAATCGGCCAGCGTCACCGGCGCCTACCGCTTCATCATCGGCGAGGCCGACGGCGTGGTCATGGACATCGATGCCGCCCTGTACCCGCGGCGCACCATCGAGCGGCTCGGCGTGGCGCCGCTGACCAGCATGTACATGGTCGGCGAGAACGACCGGGAGGCAAGCTGGGACTGGCGGCCGGAGATCCACGATTCCGATGGCCTGTCGATCCATGCCGCCGACGGCGAGTGGCTGTGGCGACCGCTCGCCAATCCCGACCGGCTGCGCTTCAACGCCTTCGGCGAACGGGCGCCACGCGGCTTCGGACTGCTGCAGCGGGATCGCGACTTCGACCATTACCAGGACGACGGCGTGTTCTACGATCGACGCCCAGGCGTCTGGATCGAGCCGAAGGGCGACTGGGGCGAGGGATCGATACAGCTGGTCGAGCTGCCCACCCTCGACGAGACCTTCGACAACATCGTTGCCTTCTGGAACCCGGCCGCGCCCGCCGAGCCCGGCGAGGAGCTGCTGTTCGGCTATCGGCTCAGCTGGTGCGACGCCTCGCCCGCCCAGCCGTCGCTGGCGCGCTGCGTGGCGACCCGCACCGGGCTCGGCGGCGTGGTCGGCCAGCGTCGCGAGTATTACAGTCGGCGCTTCGTGGTCGATTTCGCGGGCGGTCCGCTGCCCTTGGACGAGGAGGTCGACGTCGCCCCGGTCATCGACGCCTCCGCCGGGCGGGTCGAGATCGCCTCGGCCCGCCCGCTGGACGCCATCGGTGGCTACCGCGCGATGTTCGACGTGGTGCCCCCCGACGATGGAACGGATCCCATCACCCTGCGGCTCTACCTGAAGCGCGGCGATCAAGCGTTGACCGAGACCTGGCTCTACGAATGGACGCCGCCGCCCGCGGAGGAGCGCAAGCTGCGCAATCCCGGACACCTGTAGGGCGTTCGGGCTCGCGGAGCCAAGCGGGCGAGGGTAGCCACCGCCGGCAGCGGGCCTCTGGTAGGATGGGCGCCTTGCCAAGGATGCCCGGAGATGCCCCGTGACCGATGCCATGCCGTCCATTCCCGCGCCCGACACCGCCTGTGCCGGGCGCGTGGCCCGCTATCTCGACACCCTGACCAAGCCCCCGGGCAGCCTCGGGCGCCTGGAGTCTCTGGCAGTGAGCCTGGCGGCGATCACCGGCGAGGATTTCCCGCGGGTCGGCCCTCCCGGGGTGGCGGTGTTCGCCGCCGACCATGGCGTGGCGGCAGAGGGCGTCTCGGCCTTTCCCCAGTCGGTGACCGCCCAGATGGTGGCCAACTTCGTCGCCGGCGGGGCGGCCATCAATGCCTTTGCGCGGCGCATCGACGCGCGGCTCGAGGTGGTCGACGTGGGCGTGGCGGGGGCGCTGCCCCATGACGGCGTGGTCCACGATCGCGTTCGCTCCGGCACCGCCAACCTGGCCCGCGAGGACGCCATGACCCGCGACCAGGCCCTGGCCGCCATCGCTGCCGGCCGGCGTGCCGCCGAGCGGGCCGCAGAGGCGGGCTGCCGCTGCCTGATCGCCGGCGAAATGGGCATCGCCAACACCACCGCCAGCAGCGCCATGCTGGCGGCCTTGACCGGCGTGCCCGTCGCCGAGCTGGTCGGCCCCGGCACCGGCGTGGCCGGCGAGGCGCTGGCCCACAAGCGCGCGGTGATCGAGGCGGCGCTGGCCGAGCGCGCCCCGGACCCCGCCGATCCCCTGGACGTGCTGGCGAAGCTTGGCGGGCTGGAGATCGCCGCCATGGTCGGGGCCTACCTGGAGGCGGCGGGCAGGCGCCTTCCCTGTCTCGTCGATGGTTTCATCGCCACGGTGGCCGCGCTCGCGGCCTGCCGGCTCGACCCGGCGCTGCGCCCCTACCTGATCTTCGGTCATCGCTCCCACGAGCCCGGCCACGCCCACGCCCTGGCGGCGCTGGACGCCGAGCCGCTGCTGGCCATGGAGCTGTGCCTGGGCGAGGGCAGCGGTGCTGCCCTGGCCTTCCCGCTGCTCGAGGCGGCCACGTCGATGCTGGCCGAGATGGCCACCTTCGACGGCGCCGGGGTCGACGATCGCGAGGGGGCTTGATGCCGATGGATGCTCCATTGCGTCACGCCCTTCGCCATGATCCTTGCCGGCACCACGGTCCGGTCTCCAGGGCGCTGGCCTTCGGCGACGGCCTGAGCCTCGTCGCCGAGGCCGGCTGCCTGCACTTCTACTATCCCCAGTCGCTGCGAACGCTCAGCAACGCCCTGGTCGGCGAAGGGCTCGGCTGGGTCCGTGATTTCTGCAATTTCTACGTCGACAGGGACTACGCCGGCCAAACGCCGACGGAGGACCTGCGCCGCTGGCTCGCCGCGCGGGGCCTGGTCGAGGACAGCGGCGGTGGCCGGGCCGAGGAGAGAGGCGAGGGCCGGGCCGAGGAGAGAGGCGAGGGCCGGGCCGAGAAAAGAGACGAGGCCCTGGCGATGATGACCGCGGTGCCGCTGGCGCATCTGGCGCTGGTGCCGGTCGACGTCGACGACGTGGATGGCAGGCCTCGGGTGCTGGCGGCGGTCACCGCCGGGGTGGGCAATGCCGTGGACATCACCGCGCCGGCGAGCGGCGATCCGCGCCTGGTCGCGGGCACCATCAATGTGCTGGTGTTCGTCGACGGCCATCTCACCGACGGCGCCCTGGTCAACGCCGCGCTCTCCGCCACTGAGGCCAAGGTGCAGGCCCTGGCGGCCGACGGGGTACGCGATCCCGAGCACGGCACGCCGGCCACCGGCACCTCCACCGATTGCCTGGCCATCGCCGCCACCCAGCGCGGTGCGCCGACGCCCTATGCCGGCTCGGGCACGCGCCTCGGCCGCGCGATCGGCGCCGCGGTCTATCGCGCCGTGCGCGAATCCCTGGCGGCCGGGGAGGGCGCAGCATGATGCTGGACCCGCTGTCCTGGGAGCTGCTGGTGCTGATCGCGGCGGCGCTGGCCATCGACCTGGCGCTGGGGGATCCGCCCTGGCTGCCGCACCCGGTGGTCGGCATCGGCCGGGCGATCGCCCGGCTCGAGCGCGCGTGGAATCACGGCCCCGCCGAGGCCCGGCGGCGGCGGGGCCTCTGGCTGGCGGCGGCGGTGGTCGGCGGCACCTGGGCGCTGGTCTGGGTCCTGCTGACGGCGCTGGCCTGGATATCCCCTGGCTTGTCGCTGGCCGCCGAACTCATCCTGCTGGCCACGGCCTTCGCCACCCGCGGGCTTGCCGAGGCGGCCCGGGCGGTGGCCGAGCCGCTCAAGCGCGGCGACCTGCCGGCGGCGCGGCGCGCTCTGGGCAGGATCGTCGGCCGCGACACCGAGGCGCTGGACGAGGCCGGGCTCACCCGCGGCGCGGTGGAGACCGTGGCCGAGAACACCGTGGATGGCATCACCGCGCCGCTGTGTTGGGCGATGATCGGCGGCGCGCCCCTGGCGCTGGCCTACAAGGCGGTCAATACGCTGGATTCGATGGTCGGCTATCGCAGCCCGCGCTTCGAAGACTTCGGCCGCGCCTCGGCGCGCCTGGACGACGCCGTCAACTGGGTGCCGGCGCGGCTCACGGCACTGGCCATGTGGCTGGCGGCGCGCCTCGTCGTCGGCGGCCGCACGAAAGGTGCCATGGCCGCTACCCGCCGCGAGGCGCCGCGTCATCCCAGCCCCAACGCCGGCTGGCCCGAGGCGATGGTCGCGCACCTGCTGGGCGTGCGGCTCGGCGGACTCAACCATTACGATGGTCGCCCCTCGCATCGCGCCGTCCTCGGTTGCGCGCTGGAGCCGTTGAGCGTGGCCCATATCGAGCGCGCCATCCGCCATATGCATGGCGGATGGCTAGGCCTGCTGGCGCTGCTGGTGCCCCTGGTGCTGTTGAAGGAGTGGCTGGCATGACAACACCGGCGAGAACGGACGCGAAGAGCACGCCGGACTGGCCGGCCCACGGCGGGCGCATCGCGCCGCTGCTGTCGCGTCACGGCCTGCCCGCCGACCATCCGGTGATCGACTTCAGCGCCAACCTCAATCCGCTGGGGCCGCCGCCCTGGCTCGGCGATTGGCTGAGCGATCGGCTGAATGGGCCGCTGGCCGGCGCCGGTAAGTTGCTCTCCCGCTATCCGGACCCGGACGACGGCCGGGCGCGCCAGGCCATCGCCGCCCACGACGGCGTGGCGCCGGAGCGAGTGCTGGTCACCAATGGCGGCATCGAGGCGATCCATCTCGCCGCGGCGTTGCACGCCGGCGGCCGCGCCTTGGTGATCGAGCCCACCTTCTCGGAGTATGCCCTGGCCTCTCGCCGGCACGGCCTCGAGGTCGAGCGGCTGGCGCTGGAACCCTCGGCGTTCCGGCTCGATCTCGAGGCCGCCGAGTCCGCCCTGGCCGGCGTCGACGTGGCCTTCCTGTGCCGGCCCAACAATCCCAGCGGCACCCTGATTCCCCGCGCCGACGTCGAGCGGCTGCTGGCGCGGGCCGACGAGACCCGCACCACCCTGGTGGTGGACGAGGCCTTCGTCGACTTCACCGAGCGCGAGGAGCGGCTCACGCCGCTGCTCGAGCGCTCGAGGAACCTGCTGCTGCTGCGCTCGCTGACCAAGCTCTTCGACGTGCCGGGGCTCCGGCTCGGCTACCTGCTCGGCGCCCCCGAGACCGTCGAGCGGCTGGCCGCGCTGCAGATGCCGTGGAGCGTCAACGCCCTGGCCCTGGCGCTGACGGCGTCGCTGCTCGCCGATGAGGACTATCTGGCCCGCACCCGGGCCTGGCTCGCCACCGAGCGCGATCTTCCCGAACGCGTGCGGGCGCTGGGCTACACGGTGCCCGAGACCCACGCCAACTTCCTGCTGCTGCGCGGCGGGGCCGATGCCGGCGAGGCCGGGGCGCTGTTCGCCTTCCTGCTCGAGCGCGGGCTGCTGGCCCGCCACACTCACGGATTCCCCGGCCTCGACGGCGCCTGGCTGCGCCTGGCGCTGCGCGGCGGCGACGACAATGCCCGGCTGCTCGAGGCCCTGGCGGCCTGGAGGCGGCCATGATCGCCTTCGTCTCCGGCGGGGCGCGTTCCGGCAAGAGCGGCGTGGCCGAGGCGCTGGTCGGCGAGTGGCAGGCAGCGCGCGGCGGCGAGCGCTACTATCTGGCCACCGCCCGGGCCGGCGACGACGAGATGGCCGCCCGCATCGCCCGCCATCGCCGCGAGCGGGGCAAGGGCTGGTTGACCCTCGAGCCGCCGCTGGCCTTCGCCGAGACGCTCGCCGCGATGCCCAGGGGCAGCACGGCGCTGCTCGACTGCCTGACCCTGTGGGCCAGCCGGGTGATGTTCGAGGCCGGCCTCTCGGAGGGCGAAGGCCGGGCGATGCTGGCGGCGGGGCTCGCCGAGGCGCGACGCCGCGACCTCGCCCTGGTGGTGGTCTCCAACGACCTCAACGAGGATCTGCCGCCCCGCGACGCCCTTGTATGGCGCTACCTGGCCTTCCTGCAGGCCCTGCATCGCGACCTGGCCGCGGCCGCGGATCGGGTGATCGAGGTGGTGGCCGGCCGCGCCATCGACTGGAAGGGAGATGATGCATGAAGGACGCGGGCTTCGGGGTGCTGCTGGCTCTCCAGTTCCTGACCCGGCTGCCGGTGCCGCTGTCCTGCCCCTGGACGCCGGCCACTCGGCGCTGGGCGGCGCGGGCCTATCCGCTGGTCGGCGCGCTGGTCGGGGCGATCCTGGCCGCCGCCGGCATGCTGCTCGAGGAGATGGTCCCTCTGCCGCTGCTGACGCTTGCGCTGCTCAGCCTGTGGGTGGCGCTGACCGGCGGGCTGCATCTCGACGGCCTGATGGACCTGGCCGACGCGCTCGGCAGCAACGCGCCGCTCGAGAAGCGCTGGGCGATCATGAAGGACCCGCAGGTCGGCAGCTTCGGCATGCTGGCGCTGGTCTTCCAACTGGCCTGGAAGGCGGCGCTGCTGTGGGCGCTGCTGGCCGCCGGAGCGAGCCCCTGGTGGCTGGTGCCGGTGGTGGCGCTGGGCCGGCTGGCCGCGGTCGGCCTGCTGGTGAGCCAGCCCGCCGCCCGCGCTGAGGGCCTGGCCCACGCCTGGCAGCAGAGCCTCGGCCGGCGCGACCTGGTGCTGGCCTCACTGCCGGCGCTGGCGTGTCTGTTTTTCGTGCCCGGGATGGGCTGGCTGCTAGCCTGGCTGCTTGTCGGAATGGCGGGCTTCGTCATCATCTACGGCCGGGCGGTGCGCCGGGCCTTCGGCGGCATCAACGGCGACATCGTCGGCGCCGCCATCGAGGGAGGAGAACTATGGCTGCTGCTGATCGCCTGGAGCTGGTGGTCGTTCGTCATGGCCTGACCCGTTGGAACCGTGAACACCGCTACCAGGGCCATCGCGACATTCCGCTGCTGCTGCCGGATGCCGAGGCGGACCTCGACCGGCTGCGCGAGGCGCTGGCCGACGTCGCCTTCGACGCCGTGCACTGCAGCGACCTGACGCGCTGCCGCCAGACCCTGGCCCATGTGCTGGAGGGCAGGGCGCGTGAGGGGGAGCTAGCGTCGCCGCGCTTCGATGCCCGGCTGCGCGAGCTGGCCTTCGGCGACTACGAGGGCCAGACCTGGGCCGCGCTCAAGGACGATCCCGACTATCGTGCCTGGGTCGACAGCCAAGGGCGGCTGGCCACGCCGGGCGGGGAATCCGCCGACGACCTGTGGGCGCGGCTCTCGGCCTGGCTCGAGGAGGTGCAGGCCGAGGCGCAGGCGGCCGGCCATCGCCGGGTGCTGGCGGTCAGCCACGGCGGCGCCATCCGCGAGCTGCGCCGCCGCCTGGAGAACGCGGACTTCTGGGGCGGCGTGGTCGGCCAGGCCCAGGGGCGGTGTTTCACCTTCACATGCGAGGAGGACGGCTGGTCATGCAGCTCTTCATCGGCGGTGCCTGCGCCGGCAAGCGCGACCTCGTAGCCGCGCGCTTCCCCGGCGCCGCCTGGTCTCGGGTCGACGACGTTGGCCTCGAGGGTCGGGAGAATGACCTGCGCTCGGGCAGGGTGCGGGTGCTGACAGGCTGGGCGGGCTGGCTGGAGAAGGCCCTGGCGGACGAGCCCGACGACGACCGGCTGCGCGCGCGACTGGCCGAGGCGCTCGACAGGCTGAGGGACGCCGAGCGTGAGGCGAGGGGAGAGGTCGTGCTGATCCTGCCCGAGATGGGGCGCGGCATCGTGCCCATGGACGCGGCGGACCGGCGCCTGCGTGACCTGGCCGGCTGGCTGGCCCAGGACGCCGCCGCCCGCGCCGAATCGGTCTGGTATGTGCGCCACGGACTGGCGCGCCGGCTGTGAGTGGCCGAGGCATCTAGCGAGGGGCGCCGGGGACAAGCCGAAGAAAAACTCCTACGCCAGGGGTGAGGCGGATTCCGCCGAACGGGCTGGCCAAGGATGGCCAGCACCGGCCCTGCAAGCGAAGCGGGACGCGAGAGCGCTGCAGGGCGTCGGGAGCTTACAGGGAAGTATTCACAGCGTTTCTTCGCAGGCTTGTCGACGGGATAGCCGCGAGCGTATCGGTAGCGACGGTCTTGGGCAAGAGCCCGTGCCGCGTTGACGCCCCGGTAGGCGATTGCTAGCTTACGCGCACTCTCAGGTGACCCAGGCGCCCTCCGATCCGGCGCCAGGCCCGCACGACGGGCCGGGTTGAAACGGGAAGTCGGTGATCCAGTCCGACGCTGCCCCCGCAACGGTGATCGAGTCATGCACCGCCACAATGCCACTGTGCCTTGCACGGGAAGGCGGCGGTAGAGAGGCACGTCAGCGCCTCGCTCGTCAGCCCGGAGACCGGCCTGGGAGGCCAACGCCACGATGAGCCGGATGGCCTCGAGGCTCGATAAAAACCGACAAGCCGTGCGGGTGAGCACGGTGAGCAAGGACTCCCATGAACAAGCCCCATCCCTCCCGCGGCCTGGCCTTTGCCCTGGCCGCGCTGCCGCTGGCCGTCCAGGCCCAGGGCGAGACGACCGCCGCGGCGGACGATGTCGCCTCACAGACGCTCAACCCGCTGGTGGTGACCGCCGCCCTGGCGCCGCGCACCGCCGACGAGAGCCTGGCCTCGGTCACCGTGATCGACCAGCAAGCCCTGCGCCGTCAGGATCCCAGGGACATCACCGATATCCTGCGCGCCCAGCCAGGCGTCGACATCTCCTCCAGCGGCGCCTTCGGCAAGAACGCCAGCGTCTACCTGCGCGGTACCGGCAGCGAATCCACGCCGCTGATGATCGACGGCATCCGGCTGCGTTCGGCCACCACCGGGAGCCCCGCCTGGCAGTTCCTCGACCCGCGGATGTTCGAGCGCGTCGAGGTCGTGCGTGGCCCGCGGGGCAGCCTCTACGGCGCCGACGCCGTGGGCGGCGTGGTCCAGCTGTTCACCCCGGAGGGCGAGGGCGAGCCGACCCCGAGCGTCACCCTGGGCGGCGGCAGCTTCGACACCCGGCGGGGCAGCGCCTCGCTGTCCGGCAGCGGGGGCGGCACTCGCTATCACGTCGCCGCCAGCCGCCTGGAGAGCGACGGCTACGA
The DNA here is from genome assembly GCF_014192055.1 of Halomonas organivorans. Taxonomy (GTDB): domain Bacteria; phylum Pseudomonadota; class Gammaproteobacteria; order Pseudomonadales; family Halomonadaceae; genus Halomonas; species Halomonas organivorans. The sequence goes on from NZ_JACHXM010000021.1 coordinate 19,858, forward strand.
GATCGTCGACGGCCAGGGCGACAAGGGCTACGACAACACCACCGGCCTGGTGCGCCTCTCGCATACCTTCGCCAGCGGCGCCGAGCTGGGCCTGCTGGGCCTGAGCGCTCGCGGCAACACCGAGTTCGTGGGCGGCGACACCGACTATGCCCAGCGGGTGGCCGGGGTCTACGGTGAGCTGCCGGTCACCGACGCCTGGCGCAGCCGCCTGACGCTGAGCGAGGCCCGGGACGAGAGCGACAACCATGACGACTTTGGCGACTCGGTGATCGACACCCGCACGCGTACCGCCCGCTGGGAGAACACCCTGGATCTGGGGCCCCACCAGCTGGTCGCCGGCGCCGAGTACGCCCGCGACGACGTCTCCGGCACCACCGCCTACGTCGAGGACAGCCGCGACAACCTGGCCGTGTTCGGCCAGGCGCTGCTGGACTTCTCGCCGTTCTCCGTGCAGGCCGGGCTGCGTCACGACGACAACGAGGCCTTCGGCGAGGAGGTCACCGGCAGCCTGGCGCTGGGATACGCCCTCGACGAGATCCATACCCTGCGCGCCAGCTACGGCACCGCCTTCCGCGCGCCGACCTTCAACGAGCTCTATTTTCCCAACTTCGGCAATCCCGATCTCGAGGCGGAGCACTCGGAGAGCATCGAACTCGGCCTGCGCGGCCAGCTCGGCCGTGGCTTCTGGGACCTGGCGCTGTACCGCACCGAGATCGACGACATGATCGCCAACACCCTGCGCAACGGCCGTTTCGCCCCCTTCAACGTCGACCGGGCTCGCATCCGCGGCGTGGAGATCGCCACCGGCGCCGACGTCAACGACTGGACGCTGCGTGCCGCCTTGACCTACGCCGACCCGGAGGATCGCGAGACCGGCAAGCGCCTGGTGCGCCGTGCCTCGCGCAGCCTGCGCTTCGACGCCGACCGGGCGCTGGGCGACTGGACGCTCGGCGGTTCCTGGATCGCCCAGGGGCACCGTTACAACGACGCGGCCAACGATGAGCGTCTGCCTGGCTTCGGTATCCTCAACCTGCGCGCCGGCTGGGGCTTCGCCCCGGGCTGGTCGGCTCGACTGACGCTGGAGAACGTCTTCGACAAGGAGTACGTCACGACCTACGACAGCTTCAACGACTACGCCTATCGCGACGCCGGGCGCGCGGCCTTCCTCAGCGTAAGCTTCGGCGGCTGATGTCCTGGCAAGCTGGCATGCAACGAATGATGGCGCTGGGCCGCAGAGCGGGCTTGCTGGTAGGCCTGGGGCTGGCGGGTCTCGTGCCGGCCCAGGCCGCCGCCGATGTCTGCGTCACCGACGATGCCGACCGCGAGGTCTGCCTGGACGTCCCGGCGCACCGCATCGTGGCGCTGTCGCCCGGCGTGACCGAGCTGCTGTTCGCCGCCGGGGCCGGCGAGCGGGTAGTGGGGGCGGTCAGCTTCAGTGACTACCCGCCTGCGGCCGAGTCACTGCCCCGGGTCGGCAGCTACGACCGCCTCGACCTCGAGGCGCTGCTGGCCCTCGAGCCCGACCTGGTGGTGGCCTGGGCCGGGGGCAATCCTCGCGAGCAGATCGATCGCTTGCCCACGCTCGGCCTGCCGGTGTATTTCTCCGATGCCGAGAACTTTGTCGCCATCGCCGCGAGCCTGGAGCGTCTCGGAGCGCTGGCCGGCAGCGAGGGCGAGGGCCATGAGGCGGCCGCGCGGCTGCGCGACGAGGTGGCCGAGCTTCGACGCCGCTACGCCGATGCCGCCCCGGTGTCGGTCTTCTACCAGGTCTGGGAGCAGCCGCTGATGACCGTCAACGGCGAGCACTGGATCAGCCATGCCCTGGCGCTGTGCGGCGGCGAGAACCTGTTCGCCGACGAGGCGCCGCTGGTGCCGCGCATCGCCCGCGAGGCGGTGCTGGCCCGGGATCCCGAGGTCATCATCACCGGCGGCATGGGCAAGGCCGATTCCTCCTGGCTAGAGGCTTGGCGCGAGTTTCCCGAGCTTGCCGCGGTGCGTCGCGACAACCTGTTCTTCATCGACCCGGACCTGGTGCAGCGCGCCACGCCGCGGCTGGTCGAGGGCACTCGGGCGCTGTGCGCCCATCTGGAGACGGCCCGTGGGCGGCGCTAGGGTATCTCGCCTATTCGGGAGGCCGGCCCTCGGGCCGCTGGCGTGTCTGGCGATGGCGGCTCTGCTGGCCCAGCTGACCGCCCTGGCGTTGGGCAGCGTGTCGCTGGGCCCCGGTGAACTGCTGGACGTGCTGGCCGGCGGCGGTGAAGCCCTGCATCGCACCCTGGTGCTTGAACTCCGCCTGCCCCGGGCGCTGGCGGCGTTCGGCACCGGGGCGCTGCTGGCGCTGGCCGGGGCGCTGATGCAGATCCTGCTGCGCAACCCGCTGGCCGATCCCTACGTGCTGGGGCTCTCCGGCGGTGCCTCGGTGGCCGCGCTGCTGGCCATGCTGGCCGGTCTCGGCGCGACCCTGGTGGGCGGCGCGGCCTTCGCCGGGGCGCTGGCCTCGACGCTGATCGTGTTCGGCCTGGCTCACGGCGGCGGCAGCTGGACGCCCACTCGGCTGCTGCTCACCGGGGTGGTGATGGCGTCGGGCTGGGGCGCGATGATTACCTTCCTGCTGGCGGTCAGCCCGGTGGAACGGCTGCCCGGCATGCTCTACTGGCTGATGGGCGACCTCGCCTATGCGGGCAGCCCCTGGCCGGTGCTGGCCACGGCCGCAGCGGGCCTGGCCGTGGTGCTGCCGCTGGGGCGCACGCTCAACGTGCTGGCCCGGGGCGGATTGCAGGCCGCCGCGCTGGGCGTGGCGGTGCGGCCGCTCGAGTGGACCCTCTACCTGCTGGCGAGCTTCATCACCGCCATGGCGGTGACCACCGCCGGCAGCGTCGGCTTCGTCGGGCTGATGGTGCCGCACATGCTGCGCCTGCGGCTGGGCAACGACCAGCGGCTGATCCTGCCGGCCAGCCTGCTGGCCGGCGGTACCCTGCTGACCCTGGCCGACACCCTGGCGCGTACCCTGATCGCCCCTCAGCAGCTGCCGGTGGGCGTGATCACCGCGCTGATCGGGGTGCCGACCTTCCTCTACCTGTTGCAGCGGAGCCAACGATGACGGGGCCGGCGGCGAAGGGCCCGGAAGGAAAGGGCCTGGCGGCGACGGGCCTGGAAGCGAGAGGCCTGGTCATCGATGTGCCGGGGCGACCGGACGGTCGGGCGCTCGATCTCGCCATCGAACCCGGCCAGCGCTGGGGGGTGCTCGGGCCCAACGGCGCGGGAAAGACCACCCTGCTGCATACCCTGGCCGGGCTGCGCCCGCCGCGGGCGGGGGAGGTGAGCCTCGACGGTACGCCGCTGGCCCGCCGGCGGCGCCGCGAGCTGGCCCGACACCTTGGCGTGGTGTTCCAGGAGCGCCACGACGATTTCCCGGCCACGGTGCGCGAGACCGCGCTGATCGGCCGCCATCCGTTCCTCTCGCCCTGGCGCCAGGAAGGGCCCGAGGACTACGCCCGGGCCGAGGCGGCACTCGAACGACTCGAGCTTTCGCACCTCGCCGAGCGCGAGCTGGCGACGCTCTCCGGCGGCGAGCGCCAGCGGGTCAGCCTGGCCACGGTGCTGACCCAGGCGCCGCGCTTCTGGCTTGCCGACGAGCCCACCAACCACCTCGACCTGCACCACCAGGTGGCGATCATGACGCTGCTCGCCGAGCAGGCCGAGCGGGGGCGAGGCGTGATCATGTGCCTGCACGACCTCAACCTCGCCGCTCGCTGGTGCAGCCACCTGCTGCTGCTCTACCCCGACGGCGAGGCCTGCTGGGGCCCGGCCGAGGCCATGCTGGCGCCCGACGCCCTGGAGCGGCTCTACGATCAGACGTTGACTTGCGTGGAGGTAGACGGCGCCCTCGTTTTCGTCCCTCGGAAAAGTGTCTGCGCTCGATGATACGGCGTTAAACATCAGCTTGTGCGCGAGCCCGGTCAAAGTCCTCATTTACAGAACGTAAACTCGCACGCGAGCCCGGTCCGCCTTTTCGATGATGTTTGCCTTGCGACCCACAGGGAGGTGGGAAGTGCGTTGGCCCGTCGGGAACGGGCCTAGCCCTCACCTTCGCTCGACGACTTTCCGGCTCAGTCTTTACTGAGTTTCTTCAGCCGCTGCGCCGCAAGCCGATTGGTCTGCAGGCGCTCCGGGCGCTTCATCGACTGCCAGCGGGTGATCTCCTCGGTGGTGCGGCCGCAGCCCACGCATAGTCCGCCCTTCAGCTGGCAGATCGAGACGCAGGGGCTGTCGATGCGCTTGGCCATAATCAGTGGCGCTCCAGTACGGACAGCCGGCGCTCCCAGTCGCCGCCGTGCACGCGGCGGCATTCCTCTTCGCTGTCGGCGTCCAGGTGGGCGTCGATGTTCCCGACCTCCACGTCCGCCTCGAACAGCGCGGCCTCGGTGAGCTCGCGCATGCGACGGCGGCCGTCGCCCTTGAGGGCGCGGGCTAGATCGTCCTGGGTCTCGAACACCCAGACCACCCGCAGGCTGTCGGGGAAGCGGCGGTAGTCCACCAGATGGGTCAGCCAGGCGAAGCCCGGCAGCAGCGGCTTGGCGGTTTCGCAGGCGTCGGTCAGGGCCTGGGTCAGCCGGCGTTCCATCTGCCGGCTGGCTTTCTTGTCGAGCATATCGGGCTCTCTCATCGTGGGGCGTGGCAGGGTAGCGATCTACAGGGCGCGTCGGAAGCGCAGCACCGGCCGGCCCTGTTCGGGATCGTCGAGAAAATCGGCGTGCACGCCGAAGGTGTGCCGCAGCCGTTCGAGGGTCAGCACCTCCCGGGGCGGGCCGATGTCGACCAGGCGTCCGCCTTCCATCACGCCGATGCGGTCGCAGTCCATGGCCTGGTCGAGGTCGTGCAGGGCGATGATCACGGTGATCGGCAGCCGTCGTACCAGGCGCAGGATCGACAGCTGGTGGCGGATGTCCAGGTGGTTGGTCGGTTCGTCGAGCAGCAGGGCGCGGGGCCGCTGGGCCAGGGCACGGGCGATGTGCACGCGCTGGCGTTCGCCGCCGGAGAGGGTGTGCCACAGGCGCTCGGCCATCGTCTCGAGGCCGACCTCGGCCAGCGCCTGGTCGACGATGGTGTCGTCCTCTTCGGACCACGGGCTCAGCGGCGTGAGGAAGGGCGTGCGCCCCAGCGCCACCGCCTGGCGCACCGCGAGGCGGTCGAGGGTATCCGCCTGCTGTTCGACGAAGGCGATGGCACGTGCGATCTCGTGGGGCCGCATGGTCTGCATCTGCCGGCCGTCGGCCAGCGCGCGGCCGGCCTTTGGCCGCCTGAGCCCCGCCAGCACGCGCAGCAGGGTCGTCTTGCCCGAGCCGTTGGGACCGACCAGGCCGAAAGTCTCGCCCGGTTCCACCGTCAGGCTGACGTCGTCCAGCAGCCGGCGGCCGTGGACCCGCCAGTCGACGTGCTCGGCGCAGAGTCTCATCGCGTCCTCGCACCGCGGATCAGGATCAGGGCGAAGGCCGGGGCACCGATCAGCGCCGTGACCACGCCGATCGGCAGCACCTGGCCGGCCACCAGGATGCGCGAGAGCACGTCGGCGCCGATCAGGAAGATCGCTCCGGCCAGCGCCGAGGCCGGCACCAGCCGGGTGTGGCGGCTGCCGACCAGAAAGCGCATGGCGTGGGGAATCACCAGCCCGACGAAGCCGATGGCGCCGACCATGGACACCATGGCGGCGGTGACCAGCGCCATGGCGGCGATCAACACTCCACGTACCCGGCGCACGGGAATGCCCAGCGAGGCGGCGCTGTCGGCGCCGAAGGTGAAGGCGTCCAGGGCGCGCCGGTACCACAGGCAGATCGCCAGGCCCGCCAGGGCGGCGGGTAGCGCCAGGGCGACGTCGTCCCAGCGCACGCCCGAGAGGTTGCCCATCAGCCAGAACATGATGCCGCGGGCCTGCTCGGCGCTCGCCGACTTGGCGATGATCAGCGCGGTGAGGGCATTGAACAGCTGCGAGCCGGCGATGCCGGCGAGGATGATGGCGCCGGCGGCCTGGGTCGCGCGGCCGCCGCCGGTGCCGCTGCCGGCGGTGTGGGCCAGCACCACCACCAGGCCGAAGGCCAGTCCGGCACCGGCGAAGGCGCCGAGTGACAGCGTCAGGGTACCGGCGCCGATGCCGAGGATGGCCACCGAGACGGCGCCGGTGGAGGCACCGGCGGAGATACCCATCAGGAAGGGGTCGGCGAGCGGGTTGCGCAGCAGCGCCTGCAGCACCACCCCGGCCAGGGCCAGGCCGGTGCCGCAGCAGGCGGCGAGGATCGCCCGGCTCAGGCGATACTCCCAGACGATGCCGGCATCGATGCGGTCTACCGCGAAGGTCGCATCGCCGAGATGGTTGGCCAGCACCTTGAGAATGGTATCGAGCGGAATCGCGGTCTCGCCGATGGCGGTGCCTGCCATCACCGCGGCGAACAGCAGCAGCGGTGCCAGCCAGCTCCAGTGCCATGCGGAGCGTGCCGAAGGCACGAGACGAGCAGGGCGCGCGGCGTTCGAGTGCCCGGAGGGCGCGGTGGTCGACGCCAGGGAGCGAGCGGCATCGGTCATCGATCGAACGGCTGGATCGACAGGGCCTCGACCAGCGTCTCGAGGCCGTAGACGGTACGCATCGTCGCACTCATGGCGTGGGCATCCATCTCGATGATGTGGCCATTTTTCACCGCCGACATCTCTTGTGCCACGGGATCGTTGCGCAGGAAGTCGCGCTTTGCCTCGACGCTGTCCGCCGCATAGCGGCGGCGATCCATCGTCGCGATCACGATGATGTCCGGGTCGGCGCGGGCGATCGTTTCCCAGCCAACGGTCGGCCATTCCTCGTTCGACTGGATAACGTTTTGGATGCCGAGCTTGTCCATCATGTAGCCGGGGGCGCCGAGCCTTCCGGCGACGTAGGGATCCGATGAGTCGTCGGGAGAAGAGAACCAGAATGCCGCCGACAAGTCGTCAGGAAGTGACAGCGATTCGGCGCGGGAAATGGCTTTTTCTTCGCGTGACTCAAGCTCATCGATCAGGTTTTCCCCGGTATCCTGTACGTCGAAAATGGTGGCCAGCTCATGAATACCCTTGTAGATCGAATTGGTAGAGAAGGCGGCGGTGCGAGTGCCATCGCCGCCGGTGGCATTGTCCTTGGTATCGCAGTCGGCGGGCATGATGTAGGTGTCGATGCCGAGGTCCTTGAACTGGTCGCGGGTGGCCACGCTGCCGGTGGGGCCGACGTGCCATTCGTACTGGGCCGCGACCAGGTCTGGGCGGAGGTTTACTACCCCTTCGAAGCTCGGGTCATTGTCGGCTATACGCTCGATATTGGCGTTGGCTTCCTGGAATTCTGGCAGTACCGGGGTGAACCAGACCGAGGTGCCGACGACTCGGTCGTCCAGGCCCAATGCGTAGAGGGTTTCGGTCGCTGACTGACCGACGGTGACGGTGCGCTCCGGTGCGGCATCAACGCGAATTTCTCGACCGCAATTCATCAGTGTCAGCGGATACTGCGTGGCCTCTGACCAGGCGGATGATGCCGGGAGGAGTGTAAGCGCTGCCAGTAGCTTGCGAGCGAGAGTCATGCGGTGGTGTCCAGGTTGAGGGGGTGACATGGGCGTCCGGCGTCGGGAGATTGCCACGATTTTCGATGCATTTTCCACTCCCTTCGGCGCAGGGTAGACGCCCCAGATGCGGGAGACGCTAAGCGATATAAAAAGTTATGATATAACATATCTTAAAAAATCGGCAAGGTCTTCGAGGCTTCGGCAGTGGGCGATTGCGCAGGGCGTGACCGGTCCATTACGATACTTGGTCCGAAGACAGGTGCCCCTGACGATCTGGGGATAATCGGGAAGTCTGGTGAGGCCACGGCCGATCCCAGCGCTGCCCCCGCAACGGTAATGAAGCGCGATCTGCGATGACCACTGGCGACCCGCCGGGAAGGTGCAGATCACGGCACGACGCCTCGGCAATGCCCTGGCGAGTGCCCCTTCAAGCCCGGAGACCGGCCTGTCGTTTCGTGTCATCCCAGTGCGGTGCGGTGGGCACCGAGAGGATCAACATGCCCGTGTTTTTCGTTTTCTGCTCACGGCGGAGCTACCGCCGTGATGCGTGTCTGGCGTCCGTCTGCCGCTCTTCGGTCGTGACGCCATGACCGCCGTGCCCGACTTCCCCTTCGTCGCCGTCGTCGGCCAGCCGGCGCTCAAGACCGCGCTGTTGCTCAGCGTCATCGATCCGCGCATTGGCGGCGTGCTGATCAGCGGCCCCAAGGGCAGTGCCAAGTCGACCCTGGCCCGGGCGTTGGCGGCAATCCTGCCGCGCGATACCGGGGGCCGGCCCACGTCGCTTGTGACCCTGCCGCTGGGCGCCAGCGAGGAGCGCCTGACCGGCAGCCTGGACCTGCAGCGGGTGCTCGCCGACGGCGAGGCGCGCTTCCAGGATGGCCTGCTGGCCCGCGCCCACGGCGGCTTGCTGTACGTCGACGAGGTCAACCTGCTGCCGGATGCGCTGGTCGACCTGCTGCTCGACGTGGCGGCCAGCGGCGTCAACCGCGTCGAGCGCGATGGCCTGAGCCACGCCCACCCCGCGCGTTTCAGTCTGATCGGCACCATGAACCCCGACGAGGGCGAGCTGCGCCCGCAGCTGCTCGACCGCTTCGGCCTGTGCGTCGAACAGGCGGCGAGCCCCGGCGTGGCCGAGCGCGTAGCGATCCTGCGCCAGCGCGAGGCCTTCGACTGCGATCCGCGCGACTTCGTCGATGCCCACGAGGCCGAGCAGGCAGCGCTGACCCGGCGCCTGGCCGATGCCCGTGAGCGGCTTTCCGCGATCGTCGCCGACGACTGGGTCTACGAGCGCATCGCCGCGCGCAGCGAGGCCGCCGGCGTCGAAGGGATGCGCGCCGACGTCACCTGGCACCGCGCCGCCCGGGCCCATGCGGCCTGGCGCGGTGCGTCGCGCGTCGAGTGTGAGGACCTGGACGTCGTCGAGCCCTGGGTGCTGGCCCACCGCCGCACCGTCGCCCCCGGGGCCGAAGACCGGAATCCGCCCGATGACGGTTCCAGCGGTTCTGGCTCTGTTTCCGAAGGACAGGGCTCCGAAGGGCGTGGCTCCGAAGGGCGTGGCTCCGAAGGGCAGGGCCTCGGGCGACAGGGGCCGGACGCCAGTAACGCTCGAGACCCCGAGCCCCAGGGCCAGTGGGGCGCCATGCCCCCGGTGGCGCAGCCGAGCGTCATGACGCCGATGCCGTCGCTGCCCGAAATGACGCCCGCACCGAAGACCGATGGGACGCCGTCTTCGCTCGCATCCTCCAGCCACCGCCCCGGCCGCCAGGAGGGCCGTCGCCGTAATCGTCGACAGAGTGAGCCCGCCGATCCTGAGCCGCGTCCGGACTGGTTCGCGACCCTGGTCGAACATCGCGGCAGGCGCCCCTGGCGTCGCCTGTGCTATCGCCGCCCGCGCAGCGGCCAGCCGATGCTGCACCTGGTGCTGCTGGACACCTCCGCCTCGACCCTCGGCCGGCGCCTGCTGGGCCGGGCCAAGGGCGCGGTCGACGCGCTGGCGCGCCGAGCCTACGCCACCCGGGAGCAGATTGCGGTGCTGGGCTTCGGCAACGACGGCATCAAGACCCTCCAGCCCCGACGCCGCGCGCCCAAGGACCTGCTCGAGCGGCTCGACGCCGTGCCCGGCGGCGGCGGCACGCCGCTGCGCGAAGCCGTGCGCCACGCCGCCCAACTGGTCCGCCGCTGGCGTCGCCAGGACGCCGGCCTGCACGTGCGCACCTACCTGATCACCGACGGCCGCACCCGCCAGCCGCTCGGCGGCCTGCCGCCGCTCGGCGACTGCGTGGTCGTCGACACCGAGTCCGCCGCCGTGAAGCGTGGTCGCGGCCGCGACATCGCCCGCGCACTGGGCGCCGATTACCGGCCGCTGGCCGGCCTGGAGGCTGGGGGTTGGGCATCGACATGAACGTCAAGGAAGCGAACGCGATGCGCGAACACGACGCCGTCAGCTGCCCGGCGGTGTTCGTCGCCGCACCGGCCTCGGGCCAGGGCAAGACCACCGTGACCTCGGCGCTGGCGCGGATGCTGCGCCGCCAGGGCAGGGTGGTGCGGGTGTTCAAGACCGGGCCGGACTACCTCGACCCGCGGGTGCTGGCCCAGGCCTCCGGGCAGCCGGTGGACCAGCTCGACCTGTGGATGGCCGGCGAGGCCTATTGCCGCCAGCGGCTGTTCGAGGCCGCCCGGGAGGCTGACCTGATCCTGGTCGAGGGCGCCATGGGCCTGTTCGACGGCGAGCCCTCCAGCGCCGATCTGGCCGCGCTGTTCGGACTGCCGATGGTGATCGTGATGGACGTCAAGGGCATGGCCCAGACCGCGGCGGCGCTGGTGGCCGGCCTGGCCGGCTTTCGCGACGACGTGCGCATCGCCGGACTGATCGCCAACGCCTGCGGCTCGGCTCGCCATCGCGAGCTGATCGAGGCGGCGCTACCGGCGACCGTACCGCTGCTGGCGGCGGTGCCCCGCGATCCGGCCCTGGCGCTGCCCGAGCGCCACCTGGGGCTGGTCCAGGCCGAGGAGATCCGCGACGACCTGGAGGCGCGCTTCGACGCCGGCGCCGAGGCGCTCGCCGCCGAGGGCCTGGCGGAAGCCCTGCTGGCGCTGCCGCCGGTGGCCTTCACCCCCGCGCTTACCGAAGCCTCCGCGCCGCCGGCCTGGCTGGCCGGCCGCACCATCGCCGTGGCGCGGGACGCCGCCTTCAGCTTCATTTATCAGGCCAACCTGGACCTGCTCGAGCGCATGGGCGCGGCGCTGCGATTCTTCTCCCCGCTGGCCGATCAGGCCCTTCCGGCCTGCGACGCCCTGTGGCTGCCGGGCGGCTACCCGGAGCTGCACGCCGCCGGCCTCGCCGCCAACGCGGCGCTGCGCGACGACCTCCAGCGGGCCTTCGAGGACGATCTGCCGATCCTCGCCGAGTGTGGCGGGCTGCTCTACTGCCTGGAGACCCTGACCGATCAGGACGGCGAGACCCACGCCATGCTGGGCCTGCTGCCCGGCGCCGGCGCCATGCGCGGGCGCCGCGGCTGCCAGGGCATGCAGACCGCCGAGCTGCCCGAGGGCCCGGTGCGCGGCCATGCCCATCACCGCTCCCAGGCCAGCGACACGCCAGCGCCCATTGCCTTTGGTCGCCGCCAGCGTCATCCCGCGCCCGGCGAGGCGATCTATCGCGAACGAGGCCTGACCGCGTCCTATCTGCACCTGTTCTTCCCCGACAACCCCGCCGCCGTGGCCCGCCTGTTCGGCGCGGCCGCGGTCGAGGCCGACGTCTCTCGATTCGACCAGACGCTCGATCAGACTCCCGATCAAACCAAGGAATGCCACGCATGAAACTCGACAAGATTCCCGCCACGGTGGTGACCGGCTTCCTCGGCAGCGGCAAGACCACGCTGCTGGCCGGCATCCTGCGCCGCATCACCGGCAAGCGCATCGCCGTGATCGTCAACGAGTTCGGCGAGCAGGACATCGACTCCAGCCTGCTGCGTGGCTGCGCCATCGGCTGTGAAGGCGAGGGGGCGGTGGCACTGGACGACGACGGCGGCATCTATGAGCTGGCCAACGGCTGCATCTGCTGCACCGTGGAGGAAGAGTTCCTGCCGGTGATGAAGAAGCTGGTGGCCCGCCGCGACGACATCGACCACATCCTGATCGAGACCAGCGGCCTGGCCCTGCCCAAGCCGCTGGTGCAGGCCTTCAACTGGCCGGAGGTGCGCCAGCACTGCACCGTCGACGCCATCATCACCGTGGTCGACGGCCCGGCGGTGGCCGCCGGCCGCTACGCCAGCGACGTCGACCAGGTCGAGGCCCAGCGCCGCGCCGACGACAGCCTGGATCACGACCCCAGCCTGCGCGAGCTGCTGGACGACCAGCTGAGCGCCGCCGACCTGGTACTGGTCAGCAAGAGCGATCTGCTGACCGAGGACGAGCGCCATCGGGTCGAGGCGCTGGTGGCCGACAAGGTCCCCGAGTCCGTGAAGACGCTGTTTATCGACCCGAGCCTGGCCGACGATCCGGCCCGTCTGGAGGCCCTGATGGGTATCGGCGCGGCGAGCGAGGAGGGCATCGACCGCATCGACAACCACCACGATCGCCACCACGCCGAGGGCGCCCATCACGATCACGCCCACGATCACTTCGACGGCCTGGTGATCCGCCTGGGCGAGGTCGACGCCGAGGCGCTGGAGACGCGCCTGGCCGACCTGCTCAAGGCCCATCAGATCTATCGTGCCAAGGGCTTCGCGGCGATTCCCGGCAAGCCCATGCGCCGGGTGATCCAGGCCGTCGGCGAGCGCCTGGACGGCTACTTCGACCGGATGTGGGCGCAGGACGAGCCGCGCCACACCGAGCTGGTCATCATCGGCCGGCACCTGGATCGCGAGGTGCTGCAGGCCGTGCTGGCCGACACCGAGAGCGCGACGCCCGCCTGATGCACCTGTTCGCCGCCAAGCCCGGAGGCTTCGTCGACGACGAGGGCATCGTCGACCTGCAGCAGACGCCCGCCGAGGTCGTGATCCTGTCGGCCGCCGACAGCAGCCTGTCGGCGCTGGCCCAGGCGTCCGAGCGGCTGGGCGACGCCTATTCCTCGGTGCGCCTCGCCAACTGGATGAACCTGGTCAAGCCGGCCGCCTTTGATCTCTACGAGGACCGGGTGCTGGACCACGCGCGGCTGGTGATCGTCTCGCTGCTTGGCGGCAGCGCCTACTGGCAGTACGGCTTCGAACGCCTGCGGGCCTGGGCGGCGGCGGACCCGACGCGGCAGCTGATCCTGGTGCCGGGCTGCGACGCCCCGGACGACGCCCTGCTTGAGGCTTCCAGCGTGCCGGTCGAGTCGGCCCATCGGGTATGGCGCTACCTGCGCGAGGGCGGCGCCGACAACGCCGAGCAGCTGCTGCGCTTCGTCGGCGCGGAACATCTGGCCCTGGAACAGAGCGCGGCGGCGCCGCTCGACTGGCGCGAGCCGCGGGCGATTCCTCCCGCACTGGTCTATCTCCCTAAGGCGCCCGACACGGCGCACTCTCAGGCGCCCGAATCCGCGCCGAGGAGCGGGCAGGAGGCGACCCTGGCGGACTGGGAGGCCCGGCGCGATCCCGCGCGCCCCGTCTGCCTGCTGCTGTTCTACCGCAGCCATCTGCAGGGGGCGAATACCGCGGTGCTGGACGGCCTGATCGCGGCGCTCGAGGCCGAGGGCCTGGCGCCGCTGGCGGTGGCGGTGGCCTCGCTGAAGGAAGACGCCTGCGTCGCCTTCGTCGATCACCTGATCGAGCGCACCGGCGCCGGCCTGGTGGTCAACACCACCGGCTTCTCGGTCAACCGCGAGCCCGACGAGGGCGAGGTCACCGGCGGCGCGTTCTGCGACGACGGGGCTGACGAAGCGAGCGACCTGTTCGCCGGCCGTCCGGTGGTGCTGCAGGCGATACTGGCCAGCAGCCCCGAGGACGACTGGCGCGACAAGGCCGCCGGCCTGCACAGTCGCGACGTGGCCATGCAGGTGGTGCTGCCGGAGATGGACGGGCGCGTCATCACCCGGGCGGTGGGCTTCAAGGCCGAGGCCCACTACAGCGAGCGCTGCCAGCTGTCGGTGACTCGCCATGCGCTGCATCCCGAGCGCGCCGCCTTCGTCGCCGAACTGGCCCGGCGCTATGCGCGGCTGCGCCACACCGCCAACGCCGACAAGCGCCTGGCGCTGGTGCTGGCCAACTATCCGACCCGGGACGGCCGCATCGGCAACGGCGTCGGCCTCGACACCCCGACCTCCACCGTCCAGCTGCTGCGCGCGCTGGAGGAGGCCGGCTATCCGCTGGCGGACCTGCCCGAGGACGGCGACGCGCTGATCCGCCGCCTGCAGGGCAGCGTGACCAACGATCCGCAGTCGCTTGCCTGGCGCGGTAGCTGGCAGAGCCTCGGCGTCGACGACTACCTGGCCTGGTTCCGCACCTTGCCGGAGGCGCTGCAGGAGGCGGTCTGGCGGCGCTGGGGCGCCCCCGAGGACGATCCCAAGCACCGCCAGGGCCGACTGCTGATCGCCGGCCTCCGCCTCGGCGAGACCTTCGTCGGCATCCAGCCGGCGCGGGACATTGGCGAGGGCCCTGATGCCGATCCGGCCAGGAGCTACCACGACACCGCGCTGGTGCCGCCCCACAGCTATCTGGCCTTCTATCTCTGGCTGCGCGAGCACTACCGGGTGGACGCGGTGATCCATGTCGGCAAGCACGGCAACCTGGAATGGCTGCCCGGCAAGAGCACGGCGCTCTCCGCCGAGTGCTGGCCGGACGTGGCCCTGGGGCCGCTGCCGCACTTCTATCCGTTCATCGTCAACGACCCGGGCGAGGGCGCCCAGGCCAAGCGCCGCAGCCAGGCGGTGATCATCGACCACCTGATGCCGCCGCTGGCCCGGGCCGAGCTCTACGGCGACCTGGCCGAGCTCGAGTCGCTGACCGACGAGTACTACCAGGCGCTGGGCATGGACCCGCGCCGCGAGGCCCTGCTGCGCGAGCGCATCCTCGAGCACCTGAAGCGCACCGGCATCGACGCCGAGCTCGGCCAATCGGCGGCCAACGCCGATGACGCCTGCCAGGGCGACGACGAGCGCCTGCTCAACGAGCTCGACACCTTCCTCTGCGACATCAAGGAAGCCCAGATCCGCCACGGCCTGCACGTGCTCGGCACCCTGCCGCCGGCGGACAAGCGGGCCGCGACCCTGGTCGCCATCCTGCGGCTGCCGCGAGGCGACAAGCCGACGCAGCAGGGCCTGCTGCACGCCCTGGCCGACGACCTGGGCCTGCGCGAGCCGGACGTCAGTGGCGAGGAGGGCGCGCGCTTCGATCCGCTGGCCGCCGGCGCCGAGCCCTGGCAGGGGCCGCGGCCGACGGTCTTGAGTGAATTGGACGAGCTGAGCAACGTGCCCTGGCGCAGCGCCGCCGATACCCGCGAGCGGCTCGAGCGGCTCGCCGAGCGGCTGGTCGAAGGCTACGTGCTGGAAGACGGCGATCTCGAGGCGCTGGCGTGCGACTGGCCGGCCACCGCGGCGCTGTGTCGCCATGCCCGCGACGGCCTCTGGGCCGCCATGCGCCACGGTGTCGAGCGCGAGATCGGCGCGCTGCTCGACGGGCTGGACGGCCTCGCCGTGCCGCCGGGACCGAGCGGGGCGCCGAGCCGAGGCAGGCTAGACGTGCTGCCCACCGGGCGCAACTTCTTCAGCGTCGACAACCGCGCCGTGCCGTCGCCCGCCGCCTGGTCGCTGGGCGAGGCCTCGGCCCAGGCGTTCGTCGAGCGCTACCTGCAGGACCACGGCGATTACCCACGTCGGCTGGGACTGTCGATCTGGGGCACTGCCACCATGC
The DNA here is from genome assembly GCF_014192055.1 of Halomonas organivorans. Classification (GTDB taxonomy): domain Bacteria; phylum Pseudomonadota; class Gammaproteobacteria; order Pseudomonadales; family Halomonadaceae; genus Halomonas; species Halomonas organivorans. Next base: position 35,258 of record NZ_JACHXM010000021.1, read on the forward strand.
GCACCGGTGGCGACGACATTGCCCAGGCCCTGGCGCTGATGGGCGTGCGGCCGATCTGGTCGCTGGGCTCGCAGCGGGTGGTCGACGTGGAGGTGATCCCCAGCATGCTGCTGGGCCGACCGCGGGTGGACGTCACCCTGCGGGTATCCGGCTTCTTCCGCGACGCCTTCCCCCACGTCATCCGGCTGTTCGACGCCGCGGTGCGGGCGGTGGCCGACTATCACGAGCCGGGCGACGGCAACACCATCCGCGCCGCGGTCGAGGCGCGTCGCGGCGAGCTGGAGGCCGCCGGGCTCTCGCCCGAGGCGGCCGAAAAGGAGGCGGGCTTCCGCGTGTTCGGCAGCCGGCCCGGCGAGTACGGCACCGGCCTGGATCGGCTGGTCGACAGTCGCGCCTGGGACGATGCCGACGAGCTGGCTGAGGCCTACCTCGCGGCCGGCGCCTACGCCTACGGCCAGTTCCCCGAGTCCGGCGCCGCCGCGCGCCGTGCCTTCGAACACCGGCTCGAGGGGCTGCAGGCGGTGCTGCACAACCAGGACAACCGCGAGCACGACATCCTCGATTCCAGCACCTACTACGCCTTCCAGGGCGGCATGGCCAACGCCGGCCGTGCCCTGGGCGGCGAGGCGCCGACCGTCTACCACGCCGACCATGCCAACCCGGCGCGGCCGCGCATCCGCACCCTGCAGGAAGAGATCACGCGGGTGGTGCGCTCCCGAGTGCTCAATCCCAAGTGGATCGAGGCCATGCGTGAGCACGGCTACAAGGGCGCCTTCGAGATGGCGGCCACCGTGGACTATCTGTTCGCCTATGACGCCACCACCGACCTGGTACCCGACCACCAGTACGCCCAGGTGAGCGATGCCCTGGTGTTCGACGACGCCAACCAGCGCTTCCTGCGCGAGCACAACGCCGCGGCGCTGGAGGAGATGGCCGAGCGGCTGCTCGAGGCCGTCCAGCGCGGCCTGTGGCAGGACCCCGGCGAGCGCGGCGAGGCCCTGCAGGACCTGCTGCTCGAGTTCGACGAGCGGCGGGAGGGGATGTCGTGAATGACGAGCGCTTGAGCGCCTCGCCCCGCATGCGCGGCTGGTGCCCCGGCGCCTGGCGGCCCATGGCCACCGGCGATGGCCTGCTGGTGCGCGTGCGCCCGCCGCTGGGCCGGCTCACTCGGGCCCGGATGCTGGCGCTGTGCGAGGCCGCCGAGACCTGGGGCAGCGGGTTGATCGAGCTGACCCGCCGCGCCAACCTGCAGCTGCGCGGCGTGAGCGAGGCCGGCTGGCCCGAGCTGATGGCGTTTCTGGTCGAGCACGGTCTGGCGGCCCCGGACGCCGAGGGCGAGCGCCGCCCGGCGCTGATGCTGGCCCCGGACTGGCGCGAGGGCGATGCCACCGTCGAGGCGGCGCGCCGGCTGGAACGCCGCCTGGCCGACTGGCCGGCGCTGCCGGACAAGTGGGGCCTGGCGCTGGACGCCGGCCCGGTGCCGGTGCTCGCCGATGTTCCCGCCGACCTGCGTCTGGAGCGCTCGCGCGAGGGCGGCCTGATGGTGCGGGCCGACGGGCGCGATCTTGGCACGCCGGTCGCCGACGCCGAGGCCGCGGTCGCGCTGATGACGCGGCTGGCGCACTGGTTCGTCGACCAGGGTGGCCTCTTGGCCGGGCGCATGCGTCGCTTCGAGATGCCGCTGCCGGAATGGGCGGAGGCCGATACCGAGCCAGCTGCCGCGCCGGAAACGTCCGACCACGCCGCGGGCCTGACGCCGGGGCCGCATCCGCATGGCCGGGTGGTCGGGTTGCCCTTCGGCCGGGCGCCGGCCTCGGCGCTTCGCTCTTTATTCTCCGCCGAGGGCATCACCGGCGTTCGCGTCACGCCCTGGCGGTGTCTGCTGCTGGAAGGCGAGGGGGCGAATCCGAATACGAAAGACAGCGCACCGGACGACGGCCTGATCCATGACGCCCGCGACCCGCGCCTGGCCATGGACGCCTGCCCCGGCGCGCCGTTCTGTGCCCAGGCCAGCGTGGCGACCCTGGGGCTGGCAACGTCGCTGGCGAATGCGCTTGCCGAGCGGTCGAGAGAGCCTTCCGGCACGCCGGCGACCGGCCGCCTGCATGTATCCGGCTGCGCCAAGGGCTGCGCCCGCAGCGGCCCGGCCGAAGTCTGCCTGACCGGGCGCGACGGCCGCCATGACCTGATCCTGAACGGATGCGCCGACGACGCGCCGGTCGCGACCGGCCTCGGCGAAGCCGACGCTATCGAATACTTGGAGACACGTGATGCCTTACGTCTATGAAACCGACGGACCGGCGATCTACCGGGAGTCCTTCGCCATCATACGGCGCGAGGCCGAGCTTTCACGCTTCTCGCCCGAGGAGGAGCAGGTGGCCGTGCGCATGATCCACGCCGCCGGCCTGGTGGCGCTGGCGCCGCATGTCCACTTCCGCGACGACGTGGTGGCCTGCGCCCGGGCGGCGCTGGAGGCCGGGGCGCCGATCCTCTGCGACGCGCGCATGGTCGCCGAGGGCATCACCCGCCAGCGCCTGCCGGCGGACAACGCCGTGATCTGCACCCTGCACGACGAGCGGGTGCCGGGCCTGGCGCGCGAGATGGGCAACACCCGCTCGGCGGCGGCGCTGGAGCTGTGGCGGCCCCAACTGGAAGGCGCGGTGGTGGCGATCGGCAACGCCCCGACCGCGCTGTTCCACCTGCTCAACATGCTCGAGGACCCGGACTGCCCGCGCCCGGCGGCGATCGTCGGCTGCCCGGTGGGTTTCGTCGGCGCGGCGGAATCCAAGCAGGCGCTGTGGGAGAGCGGTGCGGCGCCCTGCGCCATCGTCGAGGGCCGGCTCGGCGGCAGCGCGGTGACGGTTGCCGCCATCAACGCCATGGCGGATCGCCGCGAATGACGACGCTCGATATCCGATCCGGCACGATCTTCGGCGTCGGCCTCGGCCCCGGCAGCCAGGACCTGATGAGCGTGCGCGCCGACCGGCTGATCCGCGGCGCCAGCCACGTCGCCTACTTCCGCAAGAAGGGCCGCACCGGCCACGCCCGCACCATCGTCGAGGGCATGCTGGCGCCCGGCGCCGTGGAGCTGGCGATGGAGTATCCGGTCACTACCGAGATTCCCGTCGACGATCCGCGCTACAACGAATGGCTGTCGGCCTTCTACGAGCGCCAGGTGGCCCAGCTCGCCGAGGTCGCCGGGGCGGGCCACGACGTGGCGGTGCTGTGTGAGGGCGATCCCTTCTTCTATGGCTCATTCATGCACCTTTATACCCGCTTGCAGGGGAGAGTGGCCGTGGAGGTGGTGCCGGGCATCACCGGCATGTCCGCCGCCTGGACGGCCACGGGCCGGCCCATCACCTGGGGCGACGACGTGCTGACCGTGCTGACCGCGACCCAGCCGGAGGACCGGCTGGCCGAGCGCATCGCGCGCACCGACGCCCTGGTGGTGATGAAGATCGGCCGACACCTCGACAAGCTGCGCCGCGCGCTGGAAAGCGCCGGCCGCGAAGACGAGGCCTGGCTGATCGAGTACGCCTCCATGGGCCGGCAGCGGGTGGTGCCGCTGCGCGATGCCGGCGAGCGCGTGCCCTATTTCTCGATCCTGGTGATTCACGGCAACGGGAGGCGGCCATGAGCGGAGAAAACGTCGAATCACGGCCTGGCGAGCTAGCGACAGACAAGGCGGCATCGTCTGAGAAAGCGCAGTTTAGAGGGGCTAAATGAGCATTTCGAAGACGATGCCAACGCCGTATGGCCGACGCGCAGCCGGCCGTGAAGGCTGGGTGAAGATTGTCGGTCTTGGGCCGGGCAATGAGGTGTTGATCACCCCTGAGGCGTCGAGCGTTCTGGCCGAGGCCACGGATGTAGTGGGCTACGTGCCCTACGTCGAGCGGGTCGCACCGCGCCCGGGGCTGACCCGCCACGGCTCGGACAACCGCGAGGAGATCCGCCGCGCCGAGCAGGCCCTCGAGATGGCCGCCGACGGCCGCCGGGTGGCGGTCGTCTCCTCGGGCGATCCCGGCGTGTTCGCCATGGGTGCTGCCGTGTTCGAGGCGCTGGAGGCAGGGCAGCCGGCCTGGCGGGCGCTGGACATCCAGGTGCTGCCGGGGGTCTCGGCGATGCTCGCCGCCAGCGCGCGGCTCGGCGCGCCGCTGGGCCACGACTTCTGCTGCATCAACCTCTCCGACAACCTCAAGCCCTGGGCGCTGATCGAGAAGCGCCTGCGGCTGGCCGCCGAGGCCGACTTCGCCATGGCCTTCTACAACCCGCGCTCCCGCTCGCGGCCGGAGGGCTTCGCCCGCGCCCTGGCGGTGCTGCGCGAGGCCTGCGGCCTTGATCGCCCGATCATGTTCGCCCGCGCCGTCTCCACGCCGGAGGAGCGCCTGCGCGTCACGACCCTCGGCGAGGCGACCCCCGAGATGGCCGACATGCGCACCCTGGTGATGGTGGGCTCGAGCCTGACGCGGCGGATTCCCGTCGACAGCGGTGTGGCGGGCGAGTGGGTCTATACGCCGAGGTCGGTGGTATGACCCAGCCATTGCACGACGTGCCGAACGTCATGCGCCTCGCGGCGGGGCGGCAGCGTCGGGCGGTCGATCATCACCACCGGCAGCCCAAGCTCGCGGGCGGCCTCGAGCTTGGCCGCGGCCCCCGCGCCGCCGGCGTTCTTGCACACCAGGCGCTCGACGCCGTGCTCGCGCATCAGGGCCAGGTCGCCCTCCCGGGTGAAGGGGCCGCGGTCGACGGTCAGGGTATGGCGCGGCAGCGGCGGCGCCTCCTCGGGAAGGTCGACCAGCCGCAGTACGTAGTGATGCTCGGGCCGGGCGGCGAAGGCCGCCAGGTGCATGCGCCCGATCGCCAGCAGCACCCGCTCGGGCGGGCCGGCGAGCGCGTCCACCGCCGCCTCGATGCTCGCGACGCGCTGCCAGCGGTCACCTTCCTGCTGCTCCCACGGCGGCCGGGTCAGGGCGATCAGCGCGGTGCCCGTATGCGTCGCCGCGGCCACGGCATTTTGGCTCATCTGCTCGGCGAAGGGATGGGTGGCGTCGACCAGGTGGGTGATGCGCTCCGCCGTGAGGAAGTCGGCCAGCCCGTCCGTGCCGCCGAAGCCGCCGACCCGGGTCGGCAGCGGCTGAGGTTTCGGCGCGGCGACGCGGCCGGCGTAGCTGAACAGCGCGGGGATCTCGCGCTCGGCGAGCGCGCGGGCCAGGGCGCTGGCCTCGGTGGTACCGCCCAGGATCAGGACCTTCATGATGATTGACGCGAACGACGCTCCCTGGCTGACGGTGGTGGGCTGGGGCGAGAGTGGCACGGCCGGGCTCGCGCCGGCAAGTCGCGAGGCGCTGGAAGCCGCCGAGCTGGTGTTCGGCGCCCGGCGCCACCTGCGCCTGCTGCCGCCGCTCGCTGCCGAGGTGCGCGAGTGGCCGGTACCCTTCGCCGACGGCATTCCCGAACTGCTGGCCGAGCGCGGCCGGCGGACGGTGATGCTGGCCTCCGGCGATCCCTTCTGGTTCGGCGCCGGGGCGAGTATGGCGCGTCATCTGGCGCCGGGCGAGTGGCGCTCGATGCCTTCGCCCTCGACCTTCAGCCTGGCGGCATCGAGGCTCGGCTGGTCGCTGGAGGGCGTGACCTGCCTCGGCCTGCACGCCCGGCCGCTGACCCGCCTGCGCCCGCACCTGCATCGCGGCCGCCGGCTGCTGGTGCTGCTGCGCGACGGCGAGGCCGTGGCGGCGTTGGCCGAGTGGCTCGGGAGCGTCGGCTTCGGCGCCAGCCGGCTCCAGGTGCTGGAGGCGCTGGGCGGGGATCAAGAACGCGTGCGCTGCCTGCGTGCCGACGCCGAGCTGCCGGGCGACATCGCCCATCCGGTGGCGGTGGGGCTCGAGGTCGACGGCGCCGGGCCGGCGCTGCCGCTGGCGCCGGGGCGGCCGGACGGCTGGTTTGCCCACGACGGCCAGATCACCAAGCAGGCGGTGCGCGCCGCCACGCTCGCCGCCCTGGCCCCGATGCCGGGCGAGCGGCTGTGGGACATCGGTACCGGCTCCGGCTCGGTGGCCATCGAGTGGCTGCTGGCCCATCCGGACAACCTTGCCCTGGGCCTCGAGCGCGATGCCGAGCGGGCCGAGCGCGCCCGCTTCAACGCCCGTGAACTCGGCGTCGACTGGCTAGAGGTGGTCGAGGGCGACGCGGTGGCGCTGCTGGCGGACGGCCTCGTGGACGCGCCGCGGCCGGATGCGGTCTTCATCGGCGGCGGGCTCTCCGAGGCGCTGCTCGACGCGCTGTGGCCGCGTCTGACAGCGGGTACGCGGCTGGTGGCCAATGCGGTGACGCTCGAGTCCGAGGCGCTGCTGGTCCAGCGGCAGCGAGAGCTGGGTGGCGAGCTGGTGCGCCTGGCGCTGTCGGCGGCGACCGCCCTCGGCAGCCGCCGCGGCTGGAAGGCCGCCTATCCCATCGTGCAGTGGCGGATAGTGAAATGAATAGCGACATGAACGGCGCGGGGCCGGGCGCCATGAAGAGCAAGGCGCGGGGCCGGGCGCCATGAAGAGCAAAGCGATGAAGGTCGCGGGCTTCGGCTTTCGCCGCTCGGCCACGCTCGCCTCGCTGGCCGAGGCGCTGGAGCGGCTCGAGGCGCGCCATGGCCCGGCCGACCGGCTGGCGGCGGCCGAGAGCATGCGGCCGATGGTGCAGACCCTGGGCGATACGCGGGGCCTTGAGGTGCTGGGCGTGCCCGATGAGGCGCTGGCCTCGGCCGAGACGCTGACGCATTCCCCACGCAGCCGCCGGGCCCGCGGCACCGGCAGCGTCGCTGAGGCGGTGGCGCGGCTGGCGGCCGGGCCGGGGAGCGAGCTGCTCGGCCCGCGGCTGGTGTCGTCGGATCGATGCGCCACCGCCGCCATGGCCAACGTCGCTATGACGCAAGACACTCCGGCAGGAGAGATGCCATGACCGTTCACTTTATCGGCGCCGGTCCCGGCGCGCCGGACCTGCTGACCCTGCGCGGGCGCGACCTGATCGCCGCCAGCCCGGTGTGCCTCTACGCCGGCTCGCTGGTGCCCGAGGCGATCCTCGATCACTGCCCGGCGGACGCGCGGATCGTCAACACCGCGCCGCTGTCCCTCGACGAGATCGTCGACGAGATCGCCAGGGCTCACGCCGCCGGCCAGGACGTGGCCCGGCTGCACTCCGGCGACCTGTCGGTATGGTCGGCCATGGGCGAGCAGCTGCGCCGGCTGCGCGCGTTGGGCATTCCCTACGCCATCACGCCCGGGGTGCCGGCCTTCGCCGCGGCGGCCGCCACCCTCGGCCAGGAGCTGACGCTGCCGGGCGTGGCGCAGTCGGTGGTGCTGACCCGCACGCCGGGCCGTGCCAGCGCCATGCCGGACGGCGAGACCCTGGCCAACTTCGCGCGCAGCGGCGCGACGCTGGCGATCCATCTGTCGATTCATAACCTGGAGCAGGTGGTGGCGGAGCTCGCGCCGCGCTACGGCGACGACTGCCCGGTGGCCATCGTCTGGCGCGCCAGCTGGCCCGACCAGAAGGTGATCCGCGGGCGGCTCGACACCATTGCCGCTCGGCTCGATCCGGCCATGAACCGCACCGCGCTGATCCTGGTCGGCCCGGCGCTGGGCAGCGCCGACTTCGACGACAGCTGCCTCTACGCCATCGGTTACGACCGCCGCTTCCGGCCGCAGTCGGCGGACTCGCCCTTCGCCGAGGGCGGCATCCGCGAACATGAGGGCGCGGAACGAGAGGGCGAGGCATGATCCATCTTTCGCTGATCGGCATCGGCACCGGCAATCCCGATCACATCACCCTGGCCGGCGTGCGCGCGCTGCGCGAGGCCGAGCTGATCCTGCTGCCGCGCAAGGGCGAGGCCCGCTCGGACCTGGTCGACCTGCGCCGGCTGCTGTGCCGCAGCCTGCTCGACGAGGCCGCGCACTCGCGGGTGGTGGAGTTCGACCTGCCGCGCCGCGACGGCCGCGACGACTACCTGGGTGCGGTGGACGACTGGCACGCGGCCATCGCCGAGACCTGGCGCGAGCAGATGACGCAGCGCCTGCCCGAGGGCGGGCGGGTCGCGATGCTGATCTGGGGCGATCCCTCGCTCTACGACAGCAGCCTGCGCATCGCCGCGCGCCTCAAGGGCGCAGGGCCGGAGCAGGAGAGCGGCATGGCGCTCGAGGTCGACGTGGTGCCGGGCATCACCAGCCTGCAGGTGCTGACCGCCGAGCATTGCATCCCATTGAACGCCTTGGCCGAGCCGGTGCAGGTCACCACCGGGCGGCGCCTGCGCGAGCGCGGCTGGCCGGGCGACGCCGCCAGCGTGGCGGTGATGCTGGACGCCGGCGGCGCCTTCCAGTCGCTGGCCCCGGAGGGCCTGCACATCTGGTGGGGCGCCTATCTCGGCATGGACAAGCAGTGCCTGATCGCTGGCCCGCTGGCCGAGGTCGGTCCCGCCATCGTCGAGCGCCGTGCCGCGCTGCGCGAGTGCCACGGCTGGATCATGGATGTCTACCTGCTGGCGCGTCGGCCGCTGCTCAAATGATGGATATCGGTATGGCACCGAACACACTACGCTACTCCCTCGATCGCTGGAGAACCCGATGAAGCACGTCGACCCCGAGCGCCATGCGGCGCGCATGGCCCACAAGCAGAGAATCATGAACGAGCGGATTGCCGCCGCCGACAAGGAGCAGGGCGTGCTGCTGGTGCTCACCGGCCCCGGCAAGGGCAAGAGCAGCTCCGGCTTCGGCATGGTCGCACGCGCCCTGGGCCATGGCATGAAGGTCGGCGTGGTGCAGTTCATCAAGGGCAAGTTCCAGACCGGCGAGGAGGCCTTCTATCGCTCGCTTCCGGGCGTGGACTACCACGTCATGGGCGAGGGCTACACCTGGGACACCCAGGACCGCGAGCGCGACGTGCGCGCCGCCGAGGCGGCCTGGGCCGAGGCCAGCCGCATGCTGGCCGACCCGGACTACGCGCTGGTGCTGTTCGACGAGCTCAACATCGCCCTGCGCCACGGCTACCTGGCACTCGACACCGTGCTCGACGACCTCCAGGGTCGCCCGGCCATGCAGCATGCGGTGGTTACCGGCCGCCACGCGCCGGAGGCGTTGATCGAGCTGGCCGACACCGTGACCGAGATGAAGGTGATCAAGCACGCCTTCAAGGATCAGGGCGTCAAGGCCCAGAAGGGCGTCGAACTCTAGGCCGGCCTGAGAAGTGGCTGCGCTCGGCCTAGCCTGTTCCCGTTCCGTAGCTACGCCACTAACGATATTGCCAGGTTCGTGGGGAGTGGCTGGATGAGCGCCGGGGACGAGACGGCGCGAGGGGTTTTTGCCAGGGGTGAGGCGGATTCCGCCGAACGGGCTGGCCATGGATGGCCAGCACCGGCCCAGCAAGCGGAGCAGGATGCGAGAGCGCCGCTGGGCAAAAGTTAGCGCCCAGGGATGGGTTTACAGCGCCCTCGTGCCGGCTTGGCGCCGGGCAAGCTCATCATCCTGTGACATTAGCGCCATCCCACCACCACGATTTTCAGGAGACCGCCGCATGGCAGACCCGACCGGGCGACCCGATCACGCCTTCCCCGAGGCGCAGCGCGAGGGCCTCTACCGGGCCATCTTCGAGCGTCGCGACGTGCGCGCCCAGTTCCGCCCGGACCCGATTCCGCCCGCGGTGCTGGCGCGGCTGCTCGAGGCCGCCCACCACGCGCCCTCGGTGGGCTTCATGCAGCCCTGGGACTTCCTGCTGATCGACGACCGCGAGGTGCGCGAGCGCGTGCACGCCATCTTCGAACGCGAGAACGCCAAGGCGGCCGAGGCCCACACCGGCGAGCGCGGCGCGCTGTATCGTCGCCTCAAGCTGGAGGGCATCCTCGAGAGCCCGCTCAACCTGTGCATCACCTGCGACCGCAGCCGCGGCGGCGAGCACGTGCTGGGACGCCAGAGCATCGTCGACATGGACCTGTTCAGCACCTGCCTGGCGGTCCAGAACCTGTGGCTGGCGGCTCGGGCCGAGGGCATTGGCGTGGGCTGGGTCAGCATCCTCGATCAGGACGAGCTGATCGAGGTGCTGGGCCTGCCGGAGACCGTCTATCCGCTCGCCTACCTGTGCCTGGGCTACGTCGACGCGTTCCTCGATCGTCCCGAGCTGGCCCGCGCCGGCTGGCGTCAGCGCCTGCCGCTGAGTGAGCGAGTGCACGGCAGCGGCTGGGGCGAAGCGGCGGACTCCCCTGAGCTGTTCGAGGCCCTCGCGGCCAGGGAGGGCGAGCGATGAGGGCGCTGATGATCCAGGGCACCACCTCGGACGCCGGCAAGAGCACGGTGGTGGCGGGGCTGTGTCGGCTGCTGGCGCGGCGCGGGGTGTCGGTGGCGCCCTTCAAGCCCCAGAACATGGCGTTGAACAGCGCCGTGACGGCGGAGGGCGGCGAGATCGGCCGCTCCACGGCGCTGCAGGCGCTGGCCTGCGGGCTGGCGCCCCACGCCGACATGAACCCGGTGCTGCTCAAGCCCGAGACCGACCGCGGCGCCCAGGTGATCCTCGACGGCCGGGTTCACGGCCATATGGATGCGCTGGATTACCACGCCTTCAAGCGTCAGGCCCGGGAGACCGTGCTGGCGGCCTGGGAGCGACTGACTTCACGCCATGATCTCGTCATTGCGGAGGGCGCGGGGAGTCCTGCTGAAATCAATCTTCGTGCCAATGATATCGCCAATATGGGCTTCGCCGAGGCGGTGGACTGCCCGGTGTGGCTGGTGGCCGACATCGACCGCGGCGGGGTCTTCGCCCAGCTGGTAGGCACCCTTGAGCTGCTTAGCGAGTCCGAGCGCGCGCGCACCACCGGGCTCGTGATCAACCGCTTCCGCGGCGACATCGCCTTGCTCGAGCCGGGCCTCGACTGGCTCACCGAGCGCACCGGCAAGCCGGTGACGGGCGTGCTGCCGCACCTCAATGGCCTGCTGCTGGACGCCGAGGACGGCTTGGGGCTGACCGAGAGCGCCGCCGAAGCGCCGGGGCTGCGCGTGGCGGTGCCGGCGCTGCCGCGAATCAGCAACCACACCGACCTCGACGCACTGCGCCTGCATCCGCGGGTCGAGCTGACGCTGGTGGGGCCCGGGCAGGCCATGCCGCCCGCCGACGTCATCCTGCTGCCCGGCAGCAAGAGCACCGCCAGCGACCTGGCCTGGCTGCGACGCCAGGGCTGGGAACCGGCGATACGTCGCCATCTGCGCTACGGCGGCCGGGTGCTCGGCATCTGCGGCGGCTTCCAGATGCTCGGCGAGGCCATCGACGACCCGGACGGCCTGGAGGGCGAGGCCGGCAGCGTGCCGGGGCTGGGGCTTCTTGCGATGCGCACCCGCATGGTGGCCGGCAAGCAGCTGCGCAACGTGCGCGGGCGGTTGATGGGGGGGGCAGGCGGAGAGGACGTGGCGGTGAGCGGCTACGAGATCCACAACGGCGTCAGCGAGGGCCCGGGGCTGGCGCGACCGCTGCTCGACCTCGATGGCCGCCCGGACGGTGCGGTGAGCGAGGATGGCCAGGTGATGGGCACCTACCTGCACGGCCTGTTCGACGAGGCGCCGGCGGCCGCCGCGCTGCTGGCCATGCTGGGGCTCGAAGGCGAGGACGGGGCCGTGGATCTGGCCGCCCACCGCGAGCGCCAGCTCGACCGGCTGGCCGATACCCTGGAGGAACATCTCGATCCGGCCGCCATCGAGGCGCTGGCGATGGGCAGGGTCCTCGGCTACCATCGCGCGCATCGGTAATCACCGGCCCTTGCGGCGTTTCCATCCTTCAAAGACAACAGGGTTCCATGGGCAAGCAATCAAAGGTCGCCGAGAGCAGCTGGGAAAACCTGCTGAGGATCTTCACCGTTCCCGAGGCGCCGGGATCGACGCTGAACCGTCTGGACAGGGACATCTCGACGAATCTCTCCGGCTTCCTCGGGGAGCATATCGTCGCGGAAGAGAACGACCTGGCCGTCATCGAGCAGGACTTCAGCGATGCCAGGATCCCGGAAGCGCCCGCCTTCGTCTCGGAGCAGACCCAGTTCCTGCTCGACAAGGTGGTCTCGCAGTCGGTGCATACCGCCTCGCCCAGCTTCGTCGGCCACATGACGTCGGCACTCCCGTACTTCATGATCCCGCTGTCGAAGATCATGATCGCGCTCAACCAGAACCTGGTGAAGACCGAAACCTCCAAGGCCTTCACGCCGCTGGAGCGTCAGGTGCTGGGCATGCTGCATCGTTTGATCTACGGGCAGCCTGATGATTTCTACGACAGCTGGCTGCACCACAGCGAGCGTCGCCTCGGCGCCTTCTGCTCCGGCGGCACCGTGGCCAATATCACCGCGCTGTGGGCCGCGCGGAACCGGGCCTTCGGCCCGGATGGCGAGTTCCCGGGCATCAGCCGCGGCGGCGTGTTCAGCGCCATGCGGCACTATGAGTGTGAGGGCGCGGCGGTGCTGGTCTCCGAGCGCGGCCATTACTCGCTCTCCAAGGCGGCCGATGTACTGGGGATCGGGCGGGACCAGATGGTGGCCGTCGAGACAGATGGGTATAACCGCATTCGGCCCGATGCCCTGGTCGCCACGCTGAAGCGGCTCAAGCAGCAGCGGATACGGCCGTTTGCCCTGGTCGGTATCGCCGGCACGACCGAGACCGGCAACATCGATCCGCTGGACGGCCTGGCCGATATTGCCGCAGAGCATGGCATCCACTTCCACGTGGATGCCGCCTGGGGCGGACCGACGCTATTCTCGGAGCGCTACCGGCCGCGTCTCGCCGGCATCGAACGGGCCGACTCGGTCACCATCGATGCCCACAAGCAGCTCTATGTGCCGATGGGGGCGGGCATGGTGCTGTTCCGCGAGCCGTCCGCCCTCGGCAGCATCGAGCATCATGCCCAGTACATCATTCGGCAGGGATCCCGGGATCTTGGCAGCACCACCCTGGAAGGCTCCCGGCCCGGCATGGCGATGCTGGTGCAGTCGGCCCTGAAGATCATCGGACGTCAGGGGTATGCGATGCTGATCGACAATGGCATCCAGCTGGCTCGGCGCTTCGCCGACCGTATCACGGCGCTCGACGACTTCGAACTGGTCACCGAGCCGGAGCTCAACATCCTCACCTATCGCTGGGCGCCACCCGAGGTTCAGGCGCTGCTGGGCAAGGCCGACGATGCGCTGCGTCAGCGGATCAACGACCACCTGAATCGCATGACCCAGTCCATTCAGAAGATCCAGCGCGAGCGGGGCAAGGCCTTCGTGTCGCGCACACGGCTGACGCCGAGTCGCCACGGCGGCCAGGCCATCACGGTCTTCCGCGTCGTGCTGGCCAACCCCCTGACCACCGACCAGGTGCTGCGCGAGCTCATCGAGGAGCAGCGCCAGATTGCCGCAGAGCAGCGAGAAAGCGCCGACTTCGCTGAGCTGAAGGCGCTGCTGGCCTCCCATTATCGCCAGGGGTGATCGTGTCGGCGTCCCGACACCGGGCCGCCGGTAGGCCGCTCAGGAGGCCGTGTCGAAGCGCGTGGGATCGTCGCTGATCACCGCGTCGACGCCCCACTCCCAGCGCGGGGCGAAGGCGTCCGGGTCGTTGGCGGTGTAGCAGAGCAGAGCGAAGCCGGCGGCCTTGATCGCCTTGGCGCGTTCGGCCTTCAGCGGCTTCCAGTTGGCGTGCACGCTGACGGCCTGCACCGCCTCGGCGCGGGCCTGCCAGTCGCGCGGCACGCGGTCGAACAGCGCGCCCAGGGCCAGCCGTTCGGGGCCGGCCAGTGCCCGGCTGACCCTCAGTGCCCGTTCGTCGAAGGACGACACCAGTCGCCGCTCGAACGGCAGCGCCTCCATCACCGCCGGCACCGCCGCCTCGGCCAGCGCCGCCGGGTCGTGGCCGCGGTTGACCTTGAGCTCCAGGTTGACGCCCATGCCGAGCTCGACGAGCAGCGCGAGCATTTCCTCGAGCGTCGCCATCCGCTCGCCGGCGAAGGCGGGCGCGAACCAGGCGCCTGCGTCCAGTCGGCGCGCCGCGGCGATGTCCAGCGTGGCCAGCCGGCCGCGGCCGTTCGAGCAGCGCGCCACGTCTCGGTCGTGCCAGATCACCGCGGTGCCGTCGCCGAGCCGCTGCACGTCGAGCTCGACCCAATCGATGCCGGCGTCGTGGGCCGCCCGCACCGCCGCCAGGGTGTTCTCTGGCGCGCGGGCGGAGAGGCCGCGATGGGCGATCAGGCGGGGGAGGTCGGGGTGTGGCATGCGGGCTCCAGGTCATCCAGGCGCTGCCCGGAGTCGGGGTCGAAGATGTGCAGGCGGTCGGTGTCCGGGCGCAGGATCAGACTATCGCCTTCGGCCACCGGCTGGATACCGTCGATGCGCGCCACCACCAGGTCGTCCTGACCGTCGAGCCGCGCGTGGACGAGGGTGTCGGCGCCCAGCGGCTCGACCAGCTCGACCCGGACTGCCAGGGTGCCGCCTCCGTTTTGGCCCTCGGGGACGATGGCCAGATGCTCCGGGCGGATGCCCAGGCACACCGGGGTGTCGCGAGTCTCGCCGGCCTCTCCTGGCCAGGGCGAGGCCAGCTGGGTGCCGCAGGGGAGCGTCAGGACGTCACCCGAACGACGGGCGTCGAGGAAGTTCATCGCCGGTGAGCCGATGAAGCCGGCCACGAAGCGGGTCGCCGGGCGCTCGTAAAGGTGCATCGGCGTGCCGACCTGTTCGATGCGCCCGCCGTTCATTACCACCAGGCGATCGGCCAGGGTCATGGCCTCGACCTGGTCGTGGGTGACGTAGACCGACGTCACCCCGAGGCGCTTCTGCAGGCGGCGGATCTCGATGCGCATCTGGACGCGCAGCTTGGCATCCAGGTTGGAGAGCGGCTCGTCGAACAGGAATACCTTGGGCTCGCGCACGATGGCGCGCCCCATGGCCACCCGCTGGCGCTGGCCGCCGGAGAGCTGCTTCGGGCGCCGGTCGAGCAGGTCCTCGAGCCCGATCAGCCGTGCGGTCTCCTCGACCTTGCGCCGGCGTTCGGCCTTCGGCACGCCGCGATTCTTCAGCGCATAGCCCATGTTGTCGGCCACGCTCATGTGCGGGTAGAGGGCGTAGTTCTGGAACACCATGGCGATATCGCGCTCGGCGGGCTCCAGGTCGTTGACGCGGCGCCCGTCGATGGCGAGCTCGCCGTCGCTGATCGACTCGAGACCGGCGAGCATGCGCAGCAGGGTGGACTTGCCGCAGCCCGACGGGCCGACCACCACGATCAGCTCGCCGTCGGCGATCTCGAGGTCGACGCCGTGCAGGGCGGTGAAGCCGTTGGGATAGGTCTTGCTCAGGGCGTCCAGGCGGAGGGTGGCCATAGGCATGTCTCGTTGATCGGTGAAAGCATCATTTCTCGGCGTCGACCAGCCCCTTCACGAAGTAGCGCTGCATCAGCACGATCACCGCCACCGGCGGCAACATGGCCAGCAGGGCGGTAGCCATGACCGTTTGCCAGGGCACCAGGTTGTCGGCCGAGGAGAGCAGGCGCTTGAGGCTGACCACGATGGTCATGTGGTCCGCCTCGGTGGTGATCAGCAGCGGCCAGAGGTACTGGTTCCAGCCGTAGAGGAACATGATCACGAACAGCGCCGCGATATTGGTCGTCGACAGCGGCAGCAGGATGTCCTTGAGGAAGCGCCAGGGACCGGCGCCATCGACCCGGGCCGCCTCGAGCAGCTCCGGCGGCACGGTGAGGTAGAACTGCCGGAACAGGAAGGTCGCGGTGGCGCTGGCGATCAGGGGCAGGATCAGCCCGACGTAGGAGTTCAGCAGACCCAGGTCTGCCGCCACCTTGTAGGTGGGCATGATGCGCACCTCCACCGGCAGCATCAGGGTGATGAAGATCAGCCAGAAGCACAGCCGGCGCAGCGGAAAGCGGAAGAACACGATGGCGTAGGCGGCCAGGATGGCGATGACGATCTTGCCGCAGGCGATGCCCAGCGCCATGACCGTCGAGTTGAACAGCAGCCGTGACGCGTCGGTGCCGAGCCGGCTGACCGGCTCGGTGAGTACGGCGCGGAAGTTGTCGAGCCCCTGCTCGCCGAACCACAGCGGTGCGGTGCCGGTATATAGCGAGGCCTGGTCGTGGGTGGCGGCGGTGATGGCCAGCCACACCGGCAGGCAGAAGGCGATCAGGGCCAGGATCAGCAGCCCGTGGCTGACGATGTCCAGTCCGCGGCGGCGGTAGCGCATGGGGCGTTTCTCCGATGTCAGTACTGGACCTTGCGCTCGAGATAGCGAAACTGCAGCAGCGTCAACAGGCCCACCAGCCCCATCAGCAGCACCGACTGGGCGGCGCTGGAGCCCAGGTCATAGCCGATGAAGCCGTCCTCGAAGACCTTGTAGACCAGCGTGCGCGTGGCGCCGCCGGGCCCGCCGGCGGTGGTGGCATCGATGGTGCCGAAGGTCTCGAAGAAGGCATAGACGCTGTTCATCACCAGCAGGAAGAAGCTGGTCGGCGACAGCAGGGGAAAGGTGATGGTCCAGAAGCGCCGCCAGGGACCGGCGCCGTCGATGGCCGCGGCTTCCAGCAGGCTGCGGGGAATGGCCTGCAGGCCGGCCAGGAAGAACACGAAGTTGTAGCTCATCTGCTTCCAGATCGAGGCCATCACCACCAGCGCCATGGCCTGTCCGCCGTTGAGCTGGTGATTCCAGTCGATGCCGAGCGCGCCGAGCCAGGCGCTGATCAGGCCGAGCTCCGGGTCGAGCATGAAGCCCCACAGCACGCCGGCGACCGCCGGCGCCACGGCATAGGGCCAGACCAGCAGGGTGCGGTAGGCGGTGGCACCCTTGATCACCCGGTCGGCGAGTACCGCCAGCAGTAGCGCCAGGGCCATGGCGCCCAGCGCCACGCCGGCGCTGAAGGCCACGGTGATGCCCAGCGCCCGGTAGTATTCCGCCGAGGCGAGCACCCGTGCGAAGTTCTCGAAGGCGACGAAGGTGCGCCCGAGACCGAAGGGGTCCTCGACGTAGAAGGCCTGGAGCATGGCCTGGGCCGCGGGCCAGAAGAAGAACATCGCGACGATGGCCAGCTGCGGGCTGAGCAGCAGCCAGGGCGTGATGCGGTGATGTTGGAAGGTCGCCATGGTCGTCGGTTGCCGGAACGGGTGGGAGCCGGCACGCCGAGGCGGCGTGCCGGCACTGGGCCAGGGGCTAGGGATTCAGGGGCGGATCAGCCGTTGGCCTGCTGGAAGCGCTGCAGCAGTTCGTTGCCACGTCGCACGGCCTCGTCCAGGCCTTCCTGGGCGCTTACGTCGCCGTTGAAGATGCGCTCCAGCTGCTCTTCGATCACGTCACGGATCTGCGGCATGTTGCCCAGGCGCAGCCCCTTGGAGTTGGCCGTGGGCGTGACGCCGGTCATCTGCTCGATGGCCACGGCGCTGCCCGGGTTCTGCTCGTAGAAGCCCTGCTGCTGGCCGAGCTCGTAGGCCGCCTGGGTGATCGGCAGGTAGCCGGAGAACTGGTGCCAGTCGGCCTGGACCTCGGCGGAGGACAGGTAGTCGAAGAAGCGCGCCACGCCCTGGTAGACCTCGTCGCTCTTGCCGGACAGCACCCACAGCGAGGCGCCGCCGATGATGCTGTTCTGCGGCGTGTCGATCAGGGCATCGTCGTAGGGCAGCGGGGCGACGGAGAAGTCGAAGTCTTCCGCGTTGGCGCGCACGCCCGCCAGCGAGGCGGAGGACGCCATCAGCATGGCGCAGCGGCCGGTGTAGAAGGCCGGGGCGGCCTCGTCGAAGCGACCGCCGTAGTCGAAGCGGCCGTCCTGCTGCCAATCGGCCAGGCGCTGGATGTGATCGACGGCGGCGGTGTCGTTGATGGTCAGGCGGGCACCGAGGCCGCCGAAGCCGTTCTGCTCGGTCGCGAAAGGCAGGTCGTTGCGCGCCGAGAAGTTCTCGAGCTGGATCCAGGACGGCCAGGTGGTGGTCATGCCGCACTCGGCGGCGCCGGAATCGACGATCCGGCCCAGCGTCTCGCCGAGCCCTTGCCAGGTGGTCGGCACCTCGTCCACGCCGGCCTCGGCGAGGATGTCGCGGTTGACGTAGACCACCGGCGTCGAGGAGTTGAAGGGCATGGACAGCATCTGGCCGTTGGCGTCGGTGTAATAGCCGGTCACGGCGGGCAGGAAGGCGTCGGGATCGAAGTCCAGGCCCGACTCGCTCATCAGCTCGTGGACCGGCACGATGGCGCCCTCGGCGTTCATCATGGTGGCGGTGCCGACTTCGTAGATCTGCACGATGGCCGGGGCCTCGCCGGCGCGGAAGGCGGCGATGGCGCCGGTCATGGTCTCCGAGTAGTTGCCACGGAAAGAGGGTTTGACGACGTAGTCGTCCTGGGAGGCGTTGAAGTCGGCGGCGATCTCGTCGACCTTGTTGCCGAGTTCGCCACCCATGGCGTGCCACCAGGCGATCTCGGTGGCGCCTTGGGCAGACAGCGACAGGCCGGCGGCGGCCATCCCCAGGGTCAGTGCTCCCACGTGAAGGCGTGGCATCGGAATCTCCTTTTCCATTGGGTCTCTTGGCAGTCAGGAAGCCCGAGCCAGGCGGCGATCACAGCATTCGGGCATTGATACATTAGGTCCTGACGATGACAGTCCAATGAAAGCTAGATCATGCCATCGCGCGTCGCCATGCTGCGGGGGCGAGATGCGGCGAGGAACGGTCGCAAGGGGCAGGTAAAGAAGCGGGACTGGGCCGCCGTCCATGAGGAACCGGGCCTGGACGCCGTGCCTGGCGCGGGTAAGATGAAATCGGCGCCCGGTGCAGGAGGTTCCCATGCGACGCTACATCGGCGACTGGTTGAGCCGTTACCTGACCAAGCCGCTGCCGGGATTGAAGACCCTCGAGGCAGTGGATCTCGACCACCTGACCGCCTGCCTGCGGCCCGGCGATGTGCTGGTGGTGGAGGGCAATACCCGGGTCAGCACGGCCATCAAGTACCTGACCCAGTCGACCTGGTCCCACGCTGCCCTCTGCGTGGGCGAGGCCTTCCAGGATGCCGGCGGCGGGCCGATGGGGCTGATCGAGGCTGATATGCGCCAGGGCGTGCGTCGGGTGGGGGTCGAACACTATGCCGGTTTGCACAGTCGAATCTGCCGGCCGGTGGGGCTGGAGGACGCGGAAGTGGCTCGGCTGGTGGCCTTTGCCGGAGAACGCCTGGGCGAGCGCTATGATCTGCGGCACGTGCTTGACCTGGCGCGCTACCTGATGCCGACACCGCCGGTGCCGTCGCGCTGGCGGCGTCCGATGCTGGCGCTGGGGAGCGGCGATCCTACCCGGGCGATCTGCTCCACCCTGATTGCCCAGGCCTTCCAGTCGATCCGCTATCCGATCCTGCCGCGCGTGGTACCCGCCGAGTCGCTGGACCCGTCCTGCTGGGGGTGCGAGATACGGGTGCTCTATCCCCGGCACTACAGCCATTTCGTACCGCGCGACTTCGATGTCTCGCCCTATTTCCAGGTCATCAAGCCGACCCTGGATCGCCATTTCGATTATCGCCGTCTGGTATGGGGCGCCGTGCCGGACGACGGCGGGGCCGGCCCGGACGCGGCGTGACGAGTGTGCTAGGCTGCGCGATTTCGTGCCCGGTCGCGACGGGCGTCAGGTATCGAGGGAGAGCCGAAAGCAATGAGAGTGGTGCATATCAAGAACGCGGCCCAGCGTGAGGCCTGCCTGGCCCGGTTGTGTGCCGAGGCCTATGGCCAGGAAGCAGGGATTGCCCCGCTGGTGACCTTTGCCGGCGTGACGGGGGTGCTGTTCGAGCAGGAGGCCGCTCGCCTGTTGGCGCTGGTCGACGACCAGTCGCGGCCCGTGGCGCTGGCGCTGCTGGCGTTGGACGAATCGGGTGGCGGCATGACCGTCATGCAGCTGGCGGATATTGCCCCCTCTGACGCCGTGAAGGCCCCGGCGATGCGGCTGGTGAGCGAGCTGGCACTGCGTGCGCCGCTGCGCGTGGACGCGGTCGATACGGCGCAGGAGCAGCGGTTTCGCGAGGTCGGTATCGATCGCTGGTTCAGCGGCAAGGACGGGGTGCGTATTGGCCTGTCGAAACGTCATCCGGCCACCGGGCTCGCCGACCTGCCGCGCACCCTGACGGTGGACGAGCAGGGCGTGGTGCAGTCGTTCAAGCGCGACCGCGCACAGTTCGACGACTACAAGCAGCGCTTCGTGAAGGGGCTCGAGAACTTTCCCGCCACACTGTCGGCAAGCCATTGATGGGACGCACGCCGCCGAGGCGGCGGCGTCTCTGAGCTCGCGTTATTCCTCGGTCACCGTGAAGGTGCCGTTCATCATGCTGTAGTGGCCCGGGAAGGAGCAGAAGAAGGTCAGGTCGCGCCCGGCCAGGCCTTCGGTGGAGAAGGTGATGGAGGTGCTCTCGCCGCCGCCGATGACCTCGGTGGCGGCCAGCACACGCTCGTCGTCCTTCGGCAGGTAGTCATTCTCCAGCCCGGCGTTCATGCCGGCCTGGGCCACGGCCTGGTAGTCGTCGGTCTCGGCGAGCACCCAGTTGTGGCCCATCACGTTGGCCTCCATCGAGCCGGTGTGCTCGAGCGTCAGGGTGACCTCGTCGCAGCTGGCCGGCACGCTCATGGCGTCCTGGTCGAACTGCATCTGGTCGTTGCCTTCGATGGTCAACTGGCAGGCGTTGTCGTCCTGGGCCATGGCGGGCGAGGCGGCGAGCGTGGCGGCCAGGGCGGTGGCGATCAGCATCCAAGTGGCTTTCATGGGGGGTATCCTTTTTGTCGTCACTTTGGTGTATTTAATGTATACAGTTTTTTATTTTTTGGTACCCATGTCGTTCTGTCAAGCCTTGCCGTCATGCGCGGTGCTTGACCGCGCGTGACGGGGGCGCTTGACTGGGCACGATCTTCGTTAGCGGCATAAGGACGTCCAACATGGTCAAGCGCATTCAGTTTTCCCGCACCGGCGGGCCCGAAGTCCTCGAGTTCATCGAGTTCACGCCCGCCGAACCGGGGCCCGGTGAGGTGCGGGTTCGCCACCAGGCGGTAGGCCTGAACTTCATCGACATCTATTTTCGCACCGGCCTGTATCCGGCCCCTGCGCTGCCTTCCGGGCTAGGGACCGAAGCGGCGGGCGTGGTCGACGCCGTGGGCGAGGGCGTCGAGCATCTGGCGGTCGGCGATCGCGTGGCCTATGCCCAGGGTCCGCTGGGTGCCTATGCCGAGCAGCACGTGCTGCCGGCGGAGAAGGTGGTGGTGCTGCCCGACGGCATCGATGCCGAGACCGCCGCGGCGGCCATGCTCAAGGGACTCACCGTGCAGTACCTGCTGCGCCAGACCTATCCGCTGCAGGGCGGCGAGACAATTCTCTTCCACGCCGCTGCCGGCGGCGTCGGCTCCATCGCCTGTCAGTGGGCCAGGGCGCTTGGCGTCAAGCTGATCGGTACGGTGAGTTCGCCGGAGAAGGCGGCGCTGGCCGAGAAGAACGGCGCCTGGGCGACCATCGACTACACGCGCGAGAACGTCGTCGAACGGGTCCGCGAGCTCACCGGCGGCGCCATGTGCGACGTGGTCTACGACTCGGTGGGCAAGGATACCTGGGAGACCTCGCTGGATTGCCTGAAGAAGCGTGGGCTGATGGTCAGCTTCGGCAATGCCTCGGGTCCGGTGGAGGGCGTCAACATCGGCATCCTCAACCAGAAGGGATCGCTCTACGTGACGCGTCCGAGCCTCAACGGCTATGCGGATACCCGCGAGCGCCTCGAGGAGATGGCCGCCGACCTGTTCGCGATGCTGGAAAGCGGCAAGGTCAGCGTCGATATCAGCCAGCGCTTCCCGCTCGCCGAGGCGGGCAAGGCCCAGGAGGCATTGGCGAGCCGGCGGACCACCGGGTCGACCATCCTGCTGCCCTGATGTCCGTCGTCGCGGCGCGGGCGGGTCACAGCGAGTCGTTGAGCTCGCCGATCAGCCGCTCGCGCCGCTTGAGGGCGGCCAGGCCCTCATCCCCCATCAGGCTTGCCGCCTCGCTCAGCAGCCCTTCGGCCAGCAGCATGAAGGCGCACATGCTGTTGCTGAAGAACAGGCTGTGATTGGGCACCGTGAAGCTGTCGTGGGCGACCCTGGCCAGCGGTGAGCCGGCGGCGTCGGTCAAGGCGATGACGTGGATGCCCTGGCGGGCCGCCACTTCGGCCGTGGCCAGCACGCTGGGGGTGTAGGGAAAGCAGCTCACCACCACCAGCACGTCGCCCTCGTCGAGCTGGGCCAGGGCATCGGCGACCCCGTGACGGATGGGGTCGAGCGGCGCCGCGTCGGGTCGCAGCATGCTCAGCCCGTAGGCCATGAAGGAGGCCAGCGAGGCGAACTGGCGCATGCCGTGGATCCTCACCCGCCTGGCTTCCACCAGCCGCCGTGCGCTGCGCGAGAAGGCCTCACCATCGATGCCCGATATCGTGTCGCTGATATTGGCGCTTTCCTGACGTCCCAGTCGGGCCAGGCGGGCCATGGAATCCCCTTCGGCATCGCTATCCAGCAGGCGGGATACCTGGTCGCTGTAGAAGCTCTTGCCCTCGGTGACCTGGCGCCGGAACACGCCCTGCAGCCCCCCGAAACCGTCGAACCCCAGCCGCTGGGCCAGGCGCGACAGCGTCGAAGGGCTGACGCCGAGGCGCTCCGCCAGATCGCTGATCGACGAGACGGCGGTCTGCTGGGGGGCGGACACCATCGCCGTCAGCACCTGTCTCGAGCGCTTGCCCAATCGCAGCGCGCCGTTGCCCGACTCGATGTCGGTGAGCAGGTGCTCGAGGTCGGCGAGGGTATCCGGTCGGTGGAGCGTGGGGGACGTCATGGCGGGGAACGAGCTCCTGCTGGCGATCGGGGAGGGGCATTGTAGCCCCCGGGAGTCACGGCGTCAGGCCGGCATCGAATCTATTTGCAAATATATTTCCGTTTGAACAAAATAGGAAATGTCTTTGCAAAAAGCCCCATGGGGAGGGCAGCATGAGCCACGTGTTCCATCGTCACCTGAAACAACGCTATCCCACTGCCGTGAGCGGCGAAGGCCCATACTTGATCGACGCCGACGGACGACGCTATCTGGATGCCTGCGGTGGCGCCGCGGTGTCCTGCCTGGGGCACAGCGATGCCGAGGTGGTCGAGGCGATCCGCGAACAGGTGGGGCGTCTGGCCTATGCTCATAGCTCCTTTTTCACCACCGAGCCGATGGAGGCGCTGGCCGACTTTTTGGTCGAGCGCGCCCCGGAGGGCCTGTCGTCGGTCTATTTCGTCTCGGGCGGGTCCGAGGCGGTAGAGGCGGCGCTGAAGCTGGCCCGGCAGTATTTCGTCGAGCGCGGCGAGACCGAACGACGCCACCTGATCGCGCGGCGCCAGAGCTATCACGGCAACACCCTCGGGGCCCTGGCCACCGGTGGCAACGCCTGGCGGCGGCGGCAGTTCGAGCCGCTGCTGGTGGAGGTAACGCATGTCAGCCCCTGCTACGCCTACCGTGGCCAGGCGCCGGGCGAGACCCCGGAGGCCTATGGCGAGCGGCTGGCGCAAGAGCTCGAGGCGGAGATCCAGCGGCTGGGGCCACAGACGGTGATGGCCTTCGTGGCCGAGCCGGTGGTGGGCGCGACGCTGGGTGCGGTGCCTGCCGTGCCGGGCTACTTCAAGCGCGTCCGCGAGATCTGCGACCGCCATGGCATCCTGCTGATCCTCGACGAAGTGATGTGTGGCATGGGCCGCACCGGCAGCCTGTTTGCCGCCGAGCAGGAAGGCGTGTCGCCGGACCTGGTCACCATCGCCAAGGGCCTGGGGGCCGGTTATCAGCCAATCGGCGCGACCCTGGTCAGCGAGCGGATTCGCGCGGCCATTGCCGAGGGCTCGGGCTTCTTCCAGCATGGCCACACCTATATCGGCCATGCCACCGCCTGTGCCGCGGCGCTGGCGGTGCAGCGCACCATCGAGTCTCGCGATTTGCTGTCCCGCGTTCGCACCCTGGGCGAGGGGCTCCAAGGGCGCCTGGAGGATCGTTTCGGCGAGCATCCCCATGTCGGCGATATCCGCGGGCGGGGGCTGTTCCGCGGCCTCGAACTGGTGGCCGACCGCGACGGCAAGACGCCGTTCGCGCCGGAACGCAAGTTGCACGCCGCCATCAAGCGAACGGCCATGGATCACGGCCTGATGTGCTATCCGATGGGCGGCACCATCGACGGTCAGCGCGGCGACCATATCCTGCTGGCGCCGCCGTTCATCCTCGAGGAATCGCATCTGGACGAGATCGTCGACAAGCTCGATGCGACCCTGAAGTCTGTTCTCGGCCATCATTGAAGGAGTTCGCCCGATGTCGATCGAATCCCGTCTATCGCCCCTCGACGAGGCGAATATGGCCCCCGAGCAGCGCCGAGTGCTGGAGGCCATTCTCAGCGGCCCGCGCGGCAACCTGGACGGCCCCTTCCTGGCCTGGATCCACAGCCCGGCACTGGCCGATCACGCCCAGCGCCTGGGCGCCTTCTGCCGCTATGACACGCGTCTCGAACTGCGCCTCACCGAGCTGGCGATCCTGTTCACCGCGGCCTGGTGGCAATCACAGGCGGAGTGGCAGATCCACGCGCCCATCGCTCGTGAAGCCGGCGTCTCCGAGGCGCTGATCGAGTCCCTGCGGGAAGGGCGCGAGCCGGTCTTCGAGCGTGACGACGAGGCGCTGGTGGTGCGCCTGGGCGAGTCGCTCTACACCACTCGGCGCGTCGATGAAGGGCTCTACGGCGAGGCCGTGGCGGCCTTCGGCGAACCGGCAGTGGTCGAGCTGGTGGGCGTCTTCGGCTACTACGCCCTGGTCGCGATGACGCTCAACGTCTTCGAGGTGCGGCGCGGCAGCACCCCGCTGCCGTTTCCCGAGCCGCCGCAGGTGGGGCCCGTGGCCTGAGTCGGGCCAGCCGACCCTCTCGTTGGAGGGAATGGACCACGCGGGCTGGTGCCTGATGCCGCTAGCGACGATGATGAAGGCGTTGATCGTCGCTTTCGCTTCATCACAGGGAGGTGAGCCGTCATGGCCGACAGCACGCAGGTCTTCTTCCTGCTCGGTGCGACCCTGGCAGCCTTCGTCTGGGGCCGCTTCCGCTATGACCTGGTGGCGCTGGCGGCGCTGCTGGCATCGGTGCTGTTGGGGCTGGTCCCTGCCGAGGAGGCCTTTCTCGGCTTTGGCCATCCCGCGGTAATCACCGTTGCCGCGGTACTGGTGCTGAGCCGCGGCTTCGAGCGTTCGGGGTTGGTCGACCTGATCGCCGAGCAGGCGCTGCGCGTCGGCGACCGCTTGATCCTGCAGACCCTGGTGCTCAGCGGCACGGTGCTGGTGCTCTCGGGAGTGATGAACAACGTCGGCGCCCTGGCGCTGATGCTGCCGGTGGCGCTGCGCCTGGCCCGCGAGCATGACAGCCCGCCTTCGCTATTGCTGATGCCGCTGGCCTTCGGCTCGCTGCTCGGCGGGCTGACCACGCTGATCGGCACGCCACCCAATATCATCATCTCGGCCTATCGGCAGTCGCTTGGCGGCGAGGGCTTCGGCATGTTCGCCTTCTTTCCCGTTGGTGCCAGCGTCGCCCTGGCCGGCCTGGCGGTGATCGTGCTGGCCGGCCGCTTTCTGGTGCCACAGCGTGCCGGCAAGGCCTCGCTGGATGCGATGTTCGATACCGCCCACTACCTGGTCGAGCTGCGCGTGCCGGAGGAGAGCAAGGCGGTGGGCTGGTCGCTGCGCGACCTGCTCGAGGCGGTGGAGGAGCCCATCCCGGTGCTGGCGGTGGTGCGCGATGAGGCGCGCTACCCCGGCCATGCCTTTCTCGGCACGCTGCGGGCGGATGACATCCTGCTGGTGGAAGCCGGACCCGACGAGATGACGCTGCTCGAGGACAAGGCGGGGTTGACGGTGGGCCCTGAGCCCACCGAAGAGGACGAGGGAACCGACGCGGAGCCAGCGGCCGAGGAGGACAAGGACAAGCGCAGCGGTGTGGATACCGAGGGCCTGCAGCTGGTCGAGGCCGTGGTGCGCAACGACTCCATGATGTTGCATCGCACCGTCGGCCAGTTGCGCCTGCTCAACCAGTTTGGCCTGCACCTGGTGGCCGTGGCCAGGGATGGCGGACGCCTCAACCAGCGGCTGCGCGACATCAGCTTTCGCGCCGGAGACGTGCTGCTGCTGCAGGGCGGCGAGGGCGATATCGGCGAGAGCCTGGCCACCCTGGGGTGCCTGCCGCTGGCCAGCCGTAACCTGGCGCTGGGCCAGCCGCGCCGGCTGCTGGTGTCGGTGGCCATCTTCGCTGCGGCCATCCTGGCGATGGTGCTGGACTGGCTGCCGGCAGCGGTGGCGCTGAGCGCCGCCGCCCTGGTCTCGCTGCTGGCGGGAGTGCTGACGCTGCGCGAGGCGTATCAGGCGATCGACGGTCCGGTGATCGTGCTGCTCGGCGCCATGATCCCGGTGGGCCAGGCGCTGGAGACCAGCGGCGGGGCTGACCAGATCGCCGAGGGGCTGTTGGCCCTGGGCAGCGACTGGCCGGTGGTGATGACCCTGCTGGCGCTGTTCGCGATCGGCATGCTGCTATCCAACGTGGTCAACAACGCTGCGGCGGCGCTGCTGATGGCGCCCATCGCGGCGAGCCTGGCTCGCGGCTTCGATGCGTCCCCGGATCCGTTCCTGATGGCGGTGGCGATCAGCGCCTCCTGCGCCTTCCTGACGCCCATCGGGCATCAGTCCAACACCCTGGTGATGGGGCCGGGCGGCTATCGCTTCGGAGACTACTGGAAGCTGGGCCTGCCGCTGTCCCTGGCGGTGATGGCGGTGGCGATCCCGATGATTCTGCTGGTGTGGCCGCCTTAGCTCAAGACATCAGGACCACCCGCCTTCCCAGGCGACCGGTCCATCGGGGCCGGGACGCAGCTGCCCGTGGATGCCATGCGGAGTGACTCGGAACAGCACACTGGCCAGGGTATTCTCGGCGTCCGGATCGTCGGCCGCCTGGCGATGGATGGGCAGTTGCGGGTGCTGGCGGTCGCCGAGTAATGTCCAGAGCTCCTCGGGCGTGATCGGGCCCTGTCGTAAGGTCTGCCATTCCTCGAGACGCCGCTGGCGCGCCGCCGAGGAGTCGGTGATGCGCTGCGGCAGGTTGCGGAAGCGCGCGTGCACCAGGTGGTTGGCGTGGACCGCGAGAGGCGTCGCCGGGATCGCCGAGACGCCCTGCCAGGGAGCCTCGACGCTCAGCGGCCGGCGCTGGCCGGTGTCGGCCATCATGAAGTGGAAGCCGCCGGCGCGGCGGGTGCTGTCGAGCAGGTGCAGGGCGTCGGCGGTGTCCGTACAGGCGAGCAGTGCCCGGGCGGTGACCATGCGCGGGATGCCTCGCCGGCTCTCGATCAGCCGCAGGTTGTTGACGGTGTAGGCGAAGCCGGCGGCGTTGGCGCCCAGGGTGTGGCCGGCCAGCGAGCCTGGATAGCAGAAGGCCAGGTAGGCGGGAGCATCGTCTGGCCGGGCCTGGAGCAGGAAGCAGGCGTCGCGAAGCGCCGGGTTGCCGTCCTCGTTGTGGGCCAGCCAGGCTTCGTCGCCCGCGGCGACGGCCACCGAGGTGCAGCCTTCGGGGCCGGTCGGGGAGAGGTCGCCTCGGCAGTTCCACAGCAACACCCGCTCGAGAGGCTGGGCGAGGCCCTCGGCAAGGCCCTGGAGTTCCTCGAAGCAGGCCGGGAACGCGCGGCGGATGCGTTCGCCGACATCGGCCAGCCAGCCATCGTGCAGTGCCGGGGTCAGGCGACGATAGTCGTCGCTTGGCAGGATGCGTTCGGCGAAGGCCTCGCGGCCTTGTTCGCCCATGGCGCGGCCGATGGTATAGGGCCCGCCTGAGATATCGAGATGGTGCATGGAAGAAGACCGAGCGCTGATCGAGAGGTAGCGAGACACCGCACGGCGTCTGCCAGACTGTCCCAGTATCGCATGGTCCATAGTCGGGGCCAGCTTCCGTGTCACGCAGTCCCGAACGACGACGCCCCGACCTCGGGCCGGGGCGTCGTGCGATCATGGTGCATCGGGCGTGGATCAGGCCGGATGGTGGCGCAGCACCTTGCTCTTGTCGGTGACGAAGGCGTCGTATTCGAAGTCGTCGACGGTGAGCATGTCCAGCACCTCGGCCTCGCGCTGGCGCATGAAGGTGGCATCCTCTTCCGATATCAGGCCTTTCTCGAGCGCGGCGTCGACCTGCTGTTCGGGATGCAGGGCCTCGGCCGGGATCTCGCCTTTGGCGTAGGCCTTGCCGACGGTGCGATACAGCGCCTCGGCGCGTTCCTGGGTGGCCAGCAGGGCGTTGTAGCGGGCCAGCGGATTGTCCTGGGGACCGTCGTCCGCGTCCCAGGTGTTGGTCAGCAGGCGATGGCGCAGGGCGCTGTCGCGGGACACCGCTTGGGCGATGGTTCGAGTCAGGTCGTCGTGAGGGCGGGCCCAGCGCCGGCCGCGCGGCATTACCACCACCCGTAGCATCCTGCCCAGGGCGCGATTGGGCAGGTTGTCGAACAGCTCGATGAAGGCTTGCTCGGCACGGCCCAGCAGGAAGCGGGCGGCGTAATGCAGCAGGGTATCCTCATGCTCGACCTTGTCGCCCTCATGCCACTGCTTGAGCAGCATGCTGGCCAGGTAGAGGTTGGAGAGCACGTCGCCGAGGCGGGCGGAGAGCATCTCGCGCTGCTTGAGCTTGGAGCCCAGGCTCGCCATGGCGGCGTCGGCGGTCAGTGCGAAGCCGGCCGACAGCCTTGCGATGTCGCGGGCGTAGGGCGCGGCGACGTCGTCGAAGGGCACGCCCGGCTGGCCGATGCCGAGCCCTTGGGTCAGGGCGCGGGCGGCGTTGCCGAAGATCAGGCCGGCGTGGCCGAAGAAGGCGCTGTCGAAGGCGTTGAGATCGTCGGCGTCCTTGGCGGCCAGCTCCTCCAGCACGTAGGGATGGCAGCGGATCGCGCCTTGGCCGAAGATCATCAGGTTGCGGGTCATGATGTTGGCACCCTCGACGGTGATCGCCACCGGATTGGCGCTGTAGCCGATGCCGAGGTAGTTGCGTGGCCCCAGGGTCACCGCCTTGCCGCCGTGGATGTCCATGGCGTCGGCCAGGATCACGCGCTGGAACTCGGTGAGCTGGCTCTTGAGGATCGCCGAGGGCACCGCCGGCTTCTCGCCCTGATCGATGGTGTTGGCGGTCTGGTAGACCGCGGCCTGGGCGATGTAGCCGAGCGCCGCCATGCGCGCCAGCGGCTCCTGGACGCCTTCCATCTCGGCCACCGGGAGGTTGAACTGGCGGCGGATCCGGGCGAAGCCGCCGGTCCAGCCCAGCGCGTAGCGGGCGGTGCCGGTAGCGCCGGAGGGCAGGGTGATGCAGCGGCCCACCGACAGGCATTCGACCAGCATCCGCCAGCCTTGGCCGATCATTTCCTCACCGCCGATGATGGTGGAGAGCGGCACGAAGACGCGCTCGCCCTTGATCGGGCCGTTGAGGAAGGGGCTGCCGATGGGGTGATGTCGACGGCCGATCTCCAGGCCATCGGTGTCGCGGGGCACCAGCGCCAGGGTGATGCCGCGATCCTCTTCCTCGCCGAGCAGGTGGTCGGGATCGAACAGGCGGAAGGCGAGGCCGACCACGCTGGCAATCGGGGCCAGGGTGATCCAGCGCTTCTCGAAGGTCAGCTCGAGGCCCAGCACCTCCTCGCCGTCGATGTCGCGGCGCACCACCGTACCGACGTCGGGCAGCGAGGTGGCGTCGGAGCCGGCGCGGGGGCCGGTCAGGCCAAAGCAGGGAATCTCGCGGCCGTCGGCCAGCCGCGGCAGATAGTGGTTCTTCTGTTCCTCGGTGCCGTACTTGAGCAGCAGCTCGCCCGGGCCGAGGGAGTTGGGCACGCCCACGGTGACCATCAGCGTCTCGCTGATCGACAGCTTCTGCAGCACCAGCGACTGGGCCTTGGCCGAGAAGCCGAGGCCGCCGTATTCCCGCGGGATGATCATGCCGAAGAAGCGCTCGCGCTTGAGGTAGTCCCACAGTTCCTGGGGCAGGTCGGCGCGTTCGCGGGCGATGTCCCAGGCGTTGCACATGCCGGCGGCCACGCTGCACTGGTGGTCGAGAAAGGCGCGCTCGTCGTCGCTCAGGCCGTCGTCGCCGAAGCCGAGCAGCGTCTGCCAGTTAGGGCGACCGGTGAACAGCTCGCCGTCCCAGGCCACGCTGCCGGCTTCCAGGGCGGTGCGCTCGGTGGCCGAGACCTTGGGCGCGACGCGCTTGAACATGGCGAACAGCCGCGGCGAGAGCCAGCGGCGGCGCAGCAGGGGCAGGCCGCAGACGGCGATGGCCGCGGTGGCGACCAGCAACAGCACGCCGATCACCATGGCGCCGGTGGCCAGGCCGACGAGGCCGAGGACACCGGTCACGCCCAGGGCAGGCAGGGCGCCCGCTTCGCGGCGCATCACGACGAGCAGGCCGGCGACGGCCAGTAGCAGCAGTATCAGGGTCAGCATGGAGAGCTCCGTAGCATTCGAACACTTGTTTGAATGCCTTCAGACTAGCGCATCCGGAGCCTGGCAGCCAATACCTTCTTGGCCCTTGGTCAACGCAAGACGCCCCGCACGGGGCGGGGCGTCTGGCTGTTGCTGGCGCAGCGATCAGGCGGTGCGGCGCTGCGGTTCCCGCTGGGCCGGGGCTCCGTGGGCGACGTAGTAGGGTGCGTCGCTCCTCGGCAGCGGCTCGCGGCCGCGGATCTTGTCGGCCATCTTCTCGGCCAGCATGATCGTCGGCGCGTTGAGGTTGCCGGTAGGGATCACCGGGAACAGCGAGGCGTCGACCACTCGCAGGGCCTCCACGCCGTGGACCCGGCCGGCGCCATCGACCACGGCGTCATCCCCCTCGCCCATGCGGCAGCTGCCGCAGGGGTGGTAGGCGGTCTCGGCGTGCTCGCGGACGAAGGCATCGAGCTCGGCGTCGGTCTTCACGTCCGGCCCCGGGGAGATCTCGCGGCCGCGGTACTCGTCCATGGCCGGCTGCTCGATGATCTCGCGTGTCAGGCGGATGGCGTCGCGGAACTCCTGCCAGTCCTTTTCGGTGGACATGTAGTTGAACAGGATCGAGGGCGCGGCCTCGGGATCGAGAGAGGTCAGGCGTACCCGGCCCTCGCTCTCGGAGCGCATGGAGCCGACGTGGGCCTGGAAGCCGTGGGCCTGCACCGCGCTCTTGCCGTTGTAGCTGATGGCGATGGGCAGGAAGTGGTACTGCAGGTTCGGCCACTCCTCCTCGTCGCGGGTGCGGATGAAGCCGGCGGCCTCGAACTGGTTGCTGGCCCCCACGCCGGTGCCGAACAGCATCCACTCGGCGCCGATCTTCGGCTGGTTGTACCACTTGAGCGCCGGATACAGCGAGATCGGCTTCTTGCACTCGTACTGGATGTACATCTCCAGGTGATCCTGGAGGTGCGCACCGACGTTCTCGTTGACCTGAACCGGCGTGATGCCTAACTCGTCGAGCACGTCCTTCGGACCGATGCCGGAGCGCTGCAGGATCTGCGGCGAGGCGATGGCGCCGGCGCACAGCAGCACCTCGCGACGCGCCTTGACCTCCTGGGACTGGCCGCCGCGCGCGTAGCGAACGCCGGTGGCGCGCTTGCCCTCGAAGGTAATGACGTCGGTGGTGGCGCGGGTCTCGATGGTCAGGTTGGGACGCGGCTTGGCCTGGTCCAGATAGCCTCGGGCCGTGGAGGCGCGGCGACCGTTCGGGGTGACGAAGCGGTCCATGGGGCCGAAGCCTTCCTGCTGATAGCCGTTGACGTCCTCGGTGGCCGGGTAGCCGGCCTGTTGGCCCGCCTCGATGAAGGCGTGATAGAGCGGATTGTTGCCTTCCTTCGGGGTGGTCACGCTGACCGGGCCCTCGCCGCCGTGATAGTCGTTCTCGCCGATGTCGCGGGTCTCGGCTTTCTTGAAGTAGGGCAGGCAGTCGGCGTAGGTCCAGTCCGCCAGGCCGTCGTGCTTGGCCCAATTGTCGTAGTCCAGGGCGTTGCCGCGGATGTAGCACATGCCGTTGATCAGCGAGGAGCCGCCCAGGCCCTTGCCGCGGCCGCACTCCATGCGCCGGCCGTCCATGTGCGGCTCGGGATCGGTCTCGAAGGCCCAGTTGTAGCGCTTGCCCTGCAGCGGATAGGCCAGCGCCGCCGGCATCTGGGTGCGGAAGTCGAAGCGGTGATCCTTGCCGCCGGCTTCGAGCAGCAGCACGCTGACGTCCGGGTCCTCGGTCAGGCGGGTGGCCAGGACGTTGCCGGCCGAACCGGCACCGATGATGACGTAATCGAACTCACGGGACTGGGACATGCAAGCCCTCCTGAAAACGTTGGATTCGAATGCGGCTGTCGTCTTGCCGGATCGTGTATTGGAGCGCTTACTCACGAGCCTGGCTGGACGAGTACGGTGGGAGCGCAATTTATTGCGCGATTGGCGCCGCAGGCGCCCGGTGGTCACCGCTTTCGCGCAGCAAGCCGCGCTCCTACGACAACCTCCTGCATCACTGGCTCCCGACCTGGCATCCTCCTGAGTGGGGGAGTAGGCCGGGAGAGCGCAGGGGAACGATTCAGAACACCGACTCGAAGGCGCCCATCTCGACCTGCACCGACTTGGTCTGGGTGTAGTGGGCCAGGGTCTCGACGCCGTTCTCGCGGCCGACGCCGGACTGCTTGTAGCCGCCCACCGGCATTTCGGCGGGGGACTCGCCCCAGGTGTTGACCCAGCAGATGCCGGCTTCCAGCCGATGGATGACGCGATGGGCGCGGTTCAGCCCCTCGGTGAACACGCCGGCGGCCAGGCCGTAGGCGGTGTCATTGGCGCGGCGGATCACCTCTTCCTCGTCGTCGAAGGCGAGGATCGACATCACCGGGCCGAAGATCTCCTCGCGCACGATGCGCATCTCGTCGCTGCAGTCGGTGAACACCGTGGGCGCGGCCCAGGCGCCCTGCGCCCAGTCGCCCTGGTTCCAGGCCTCGCCGCCGGCCAGCACCCGGGCGCCTTCCTGCTTGCCGATGGCAATGTAGGAGAGCACCTTCTCCTGGTGCTCGAAGCTGACCAGCGGGCCGAAGTTGACCGCCGGATCCATCGGATCGCCGGCCTTGATGCGTGCCACGCGCTCGGCGATCTTGCCCTCGAAGGCCTGCTTGACGGCGCTGGCCACGAACACCCGGGTGCCGTTGGTGCAGATCTGTCCGCTGGAGTAGAAGTTGGCCATCATGGCGGCGTCGGCGGCGCGGTCCAGGTCGGCGTCGTCGAATACGATCAGCGGCGACTTGCCGCCCAGCTCCATGGTCACGTCCTTGAGGCTGGACGCGGCGGAGGCGGACATCACCTTCTTGCCGGTGCCCACTTCGCCGGTGAAGGAGACCTTGTCGATGTCGCCGTGGCCGGTGATCAACTGGCCGACGCGGGCATCGCCGTGGACCACGTTGAACACGCCGTCGGGCAGGCCGGCCTCGGTGAAGATCTCGGCCAGCGCCATGGCGGTCAGTGGGGTGACCTCGCTGGGCTTGAAGACCACGGCGTTGCCGGCGGCCAGCGCCGGGGCGGATTTCCAGCAGGCGATCTGGATCGGGTAGTTCCAGGCGCCGATGCTGCCGATCACGCCCAGCGGCTCGCGGCGGGTATAGACGAAGGAGGAATCGCGCAGCGGGATCTGGCTGCCCTCGATGGCCGGGGCCAGGCCGGCGTAGTACTCGAGCACGTCGGCGCCGGTGACGATGTCGACCTCGCGCGTCTCGCTGATCGGCTTGCCGGTATTGCGGCTCTCCAGCTCGGCGATCTCGTCGTTGCGCTCGCGAAGCAGTGCCACGGCGCGCTGCAATACTCGAGCGCGTTCCATGCCGCTCATCGAGGCCCAGACGCGCTGGCCGCGGCGGGCGGCGGCGACGGCGGCATCCACGTCCGCTTCGCTGGCCTGTTGCACGTCGGCCAGGGTGCTGCCGTCAAAGGGATTGATGACCGCGAAGGTTTCTCCGGAGGTGGCATCCACCCGGCGGCCGTCGATATAGAGGGATTCGGTTGCGTGGGTCATGGGGTCCTCCAGATCAGGACTCGAGGGAAAGAGTCTCGGGATGTCGTATGCCCAGGCCATGTGCCTTGAGCAGCTGTTCCAGATATTCGCGGGCCAGCCGTCGAGCGCGGTCGGTGTCCAGCCCTTCAGGCGTCAGGGCGCCGCGTAGCCACAGGCCATCGATCAGGGCGGCCAGCGCGCGGGCGGCATCGCGAGCCTGCGCCTTGGGCAGCAGGCGCCGGAACTGGTGGCTGAGATTGGCGTACAGCCGTCGATCGTTGACGTTCTGCAGCCGCTCGAGCGCCGGGCGGTGCATGCTGCTGGCCCAGAAGGCCAGCCAGGTCTTGGCCACCGGCCCGGTAACCTGGCTGCGGTCGAAGTTACCGTCGATGATCGCCGCCAGGTGAGCCTCGGGAGCGTCGGTGGTCAGCGCACGGCGGCGTGATGCCACCGCTTCACCCAGATCGTTGAGGATCTGTCGCATCGTCGCTTCCAGCAGGCCGTCCTTGCCGCCGAAGTAGTGGCTGATGATGCCGGCGGACACGCCGGCGTGTCGGGCGATGCGCACCACCGTGGCGTCGGCCAGGCCGACCTCGTCGATGGCCGCCATGGTGGCCTTGATCA
Organism: Halomonas organivorans; assembly: GCF_014192055.1. GTDB lineage: Bacteria > Pseudomonadota > Gammaproteobacteria > Pseudomonadales > Halomonadaceae > Halomonas > Halomonas organivorans. The sequence goes on from NZ_JACHXM010000021.1 coordinate 69,921, forward strand.
GCTGCTGGCGACGGATGGGCTCCATTCCAACCTTGGGCACTTTGCTGACTCCTCTCCCGGGGGTTCGTCTTGCAACCATGCCCTGGAGCATGGTTAAGATAGCCACAGCTTGCCATTTTTTTATTGAACGTTCAATCAATAAAAAGGGCGGCAAGCCGAAATTTCTATCAGACTATACTCATTGTCCAACCCAAGGGAGACACGCGATGAACAAGATGACCATGGGCCTGGCGACCACTGCACTGGCGCTTTCCGCCTCACCGCTGATGGCCGCCGAGGAGGGCTGCCAGCCGGTTCGCTTCGCTGAAGTGGGCTGGACGGACATCACCGCGACGACCGCCCTGACCACCGAGGTGCTCGAGGCACTCGGCTACGAGACCCGGGTCGACACCGTCTCGGTGCCCATCGCCTACTCGGGAATGAAGAATGGCGACTTCGATGTCTTCCTCGGCAACTGGATGCCGTCCATGGCCTCGATCAGCGATCCCTACGTCGAGCAAGGCCAGGTGGATCGCCTCGGCGCCAACCTGGAGGGGGCCAAATACACCCTGGCGGTGCCGCAGTACGTCCATGACGCCGGGGTAACCTCGGTGGCCGACCTGGACGAGCACGCCGAGCAGTTCGATGCCAAGCTGCACGGCATCGAGGCCGGCAACGACGGCAACCAACTGATTCAGGACATGATCGACGATGACGCCTTCGGCCTGGGCGACTGGCAGCTGGTGGACTCCAGTGAGGCCGGCATGCTGGCCGAGCTTCGGGCCCGCGAGCCGGACGAGAAGTGGATGGTATTCCTGGGCTGGGAGCCGCACCCGATGAACACCAACTTCGACATTGCCTACCTGGAAGGCGCCGATGACTATTTCGGCCCCAACCTCGGCGGTGCCACCGTCTATACCAATACCCGCGCCGGCTACGCCGATGCCTGCCCCAACGTGGGAGCGCTGCTGAACAACCTCTCCTTCACCCTGGAGATGGAAAATCAGCTGATGGGCGAGATCATGGACGAGGGGACCGACCCGCGTGAGGCCGCGCGCGGCTATCTGCAGGCCCATCCCCAGGTGCTCGACGGCTGGCTCGACGGCGTGACCACCGCCGATGGCGAGCCGGGTCTGCCGGCGGTCAAGCAGGCGCTGTCTCTCTGACAGATGGGGGCGGACGGCGGACTTGCCTTGGGGCGAGCCGCCGTGCATAATTCTCCCCCGTTGCCGAGGCCTCGGTCTTCGCAGCGCAGAAAATGGCTACGTAGCTCAGTTGGTTAGAGCACATCACTCATAATGATGGGGTCCCCTGTTCGAGTCAGGGCGTAGCCACCAGGACAGCATGAGACGCCCGTCCGGCCCAGTGCCTGGCGGGCGTCTTGCTTTCCGAGGGACGGGATCTGGCTCTTGACGTTTACAAGCGGATCCGTATACTACGCCCCGTGCTCGAGGCCATTCCCCGATAGCTCAGTTGGTAGAGCAAATGACTGTTAATCATTGGGTCGCAGGTTCGAGTCCTGCTCGGGGAGCCAGCTTCGTCCCAGAGCAACGAGCACCAAGGTAGTACAAGCTGAAGGTCATTCCCCGATAGCTCAGTTGGTAGAGCAAATGACTGTTAATCATTGGGTCACAGGTTCGAGTCCTGTTCGGGGAGCCAGCTTGCCTTTTCAGCCCGCCAGGGCTTGCAGTTCAGCCCTCTTGGGCGCGCATGAACGTTCCCCGATAGCTCAGTTGGTAGAGCAAATGACTGTTAATCATTGGGTCACAGGTTCGAGTCCTGTTCGGGGAGCCAATGCCTTTCTCTCGCTTCCTGCGCTGATCTTCTGCGCTTCTTTCTGATTCCACCCCGCTCGTCATGATCTCTCCGGCGTCTTGCCGGCTGTCGTCGTGCCTGTCTGCCCGGTTCGTGTGGTGCGTGTCGGCTCTTTTCGTATGAATAGGTGCATTGAAACGACGACGCCGGGCGCATGGCCCGGCGTCGTGTGTTGGCAGGAGAGGGGTCAATCGTCGTAGTCGGCGAGCCGCAGGCCATGATCCAGTCGAGCGTAGTCGAGCAGGATCTCGGCGCTTTCCACGACCTGGGCCCGATCGATGGGCTGGGCTTCCTCGGTATCCTCGTCACGGGCGTCGGCCCAATCCTCCAGCGGCGTCAGGCCGAGCGCTTCTCGCCGCTGGTTCTCCAGGGCCAGCTGTTCGGCTTCCTGTGCCTCGGCCTCGCGCTGGCGCTGCTCGCGATTGAGGCTGACGCTGGTGTGCTGTTCGCGCAGCCGGTCGGCGAGCTTGGCCTCCCGCTCCAGGTAGCGGAAGTCGGGATGGTCATCGGCGCGTCGACGGTGGCGCTCGCGCAGCGTTTCCAGATAGCGCTCCGGCTGGCCATAGCGACGATACTGCACCTGACGCACCCGATCCCAGGCCAGGGCGTTGTCGAGACTGCTTTCGCCGATGGTTTCCGGGTCTACCAGGCTCGGGAAGAGAATGTCGGGGGTGACGCCGCGGTGCTGGGTACTCTCGCCGGAGATGCGATAGAACTTGGCGCGGGTCAGCTTGAGCTGGCCGTGGCTGAGTTCGTCCAGGGTTTGCACCGTGCCCTTGCCGAAGGTGTCGCTGCCGACGACCAGGCCGCGGCCATAGTCCTGGATGGCGCCGGCAAAGATCTCCGAGGCAGAGGCCGACAGGCGGTTGACCAGCACGGCCAGCGGGCCGTCGTAGAGCGTGCCGCTGTCGGTGTCGCCGTACAGGCTGATGCGTCCCTGGGCGTCGCGTACCTGGACGGTCGGGCCGCGGTCGATGAACAGGCCGATCATCGAGTTGGCTTCCTGCAGGGCGCCGCCGCCGTTGTCGCGCAGGTCTAGCACGATACCCTCCACGTGCTGGGCCTTGAGGCTCTCGATCTCCTTGGCCACGTCGCGAGTGGTGCTGCGGTAGTCGGGCTCGCCGGCCTGCCAGGCGTCGAAGTCGACGTAGAAGGTCGGTACATCGATGACCCCGAGGCGATGCACGCCGTCGTCGCGGTCGACCTCGATGACTTCGCTGTGGGCGGCCTGATCCTCCAGTTTGACGGTGTCGCGGGTGATCTCGATGACCTTGGAACGAGTGGTATCGACGGCTTGGGCGGGCACGATATCGAGGCGTACCACCGAGCCCTTGGGGCCTCGGATCATGTCGACCACGTCGTCCAGCCGCATGCCGACCACGTTGACCATCTCCTCGTCTTCCTGGCCGACGCCCACGATGCGGTCGGCGGGCTTGAGGGCCCCGGCCTTCTCGGCGGGGCCGCCGGGTACCAGGCTGGCCACCTTGACGTATTCGCCGTCGGCCTGGAGCAGGGCGCCGATGCCCTCGAGGGAGAGCTTCATCTGGATGTCGAAGGACTCGCTCTGGCGCGGAGAGAGATATTCGCTGTGGGGGTCGATGCTGCCGGTGACGGCGGCCATGACCAGGCCGAAGACGTCCTCGGCGTTGGTCTGATGCAGGCGCGTCAGCTGGTTCTCGTAGCGCTGGCGCAGGGTGTCCTCGATCTCCTCGGGAGACTGATCGCTGATCGACAGCGTCAGCGCGGCGTTCTCCAGGCGCTTGGTCCAGAGTTCGTCCAGCGCCGACTCGCGCTGCGGCCAGGCAACGTCCTCGCGATCGAGCGCCATGCGCTGGTTGCCGTCGAAGCGAAAGTCGAGGCCGTCATCGAGGCGGTCGAGCAGCCATTCGAGGCGGGCCTCGGCGCGCTCCTGATAGCGCTGGTACAGGGCGTAGGGACGTGCCAGCTCGCCATCCAGGATGGCATCGTCCAGGGTGGTGGACAGGTCCTGGAAGGCGTCAACGTCGCGCTTCAGCAGGTAGGCTCGCTGGCCATCGAGCAGGTCCAGGTAGCGTTCGAATGCCTTCTGCGACCAGTCGTCGTCGAGGCTTACGTCCGCGTAGTGGCCATAGCGCAGCGATTCGGCCACTTCCACGGCGGCCTGGCGCTGGGCGTCGGTGGCGGCAATTGCCGCCTGGGCCGGGCCGGTGCCCAGCAGCAGGGCCAGGGCCGCGGTACGACCCAGGGTCACAAACAGGCTCATCGATGAAGCACTCCCGGATTCATGTACACTCTAGCGTCCAGACCGTGATTTGGCTCACGAGTTGCAAAGACAGAACCGCCATTGTAGCAGCTCGGTCGAGTTCCCATGACCCCAAGATGCGACACCGAGAGGAGTTTCATGTCTGAGGATGCCACGCTCGAGCGATTGCTCGAGTTCCTGCGCCGTTCGCCCACTCCCTGGCATGCCACGGCCCGCATGGCCGATCGCCTCGAGGCAGCCGGCTTCCGTCGTCTCGACGAGACCCAGGCCTGGCAGCTGGCACCGGGCGAGCGGGTCTACGTCACGCGCAACGATTCCTCGATCATTGCCCTGCAGCTGCCCCGCGAGCCGCTGTCGGCGCTGCGCATGATCGGTGCTCATACCGACAGTCCCGGGCTGCGCCTCAAGCCCCATGCCCCTCAGACTGCTGCCGGCTGGCTGCAGCTCGGCGTCGAGGTCTACGGCGGTGCGCTGCTGGCGCCCTGGTACGATCGCGACCTGGGGCTCGCCGGTCGCCTCCATGTGCGTCATCCCGATGGGCGGCTGGAGGGCGTGTTGCTCAACGTCGACCGCGCCGTGGCGATCATTCCCAGCCTGGCGATTCACCTCGATCGTGAGGCCAACAGCGGTCGGGCGATCAACGCCCAGACCCAGATGGCGCCGGTCTTCCTGCAGGGCGGCGAGTCGGCCGACCTGGACCGGCTGCTACGGACCTGGCTTGCGGCCGAGCATGGCCTCGGCGACGTCGAGATCGTCGACTTCGAGCTGGGCTTCCATGACATGCAGCCGCCGGCCCGGGTCGGCGTGGAAGGCGAGCTGATCGCCTCGGCGCGGCTCGACAACCTGCTGTCGTGCTTCATCGGCCTCGAGGCGCTGCTGGCGAGCGACGGCACCCAGGGCGCGGTGCTGGTCGCCAACGATCATGAGGAAGTGGGCAGTGCCAGCGCCTGTGGCGCCCAGGGGCCCTTCCTGGGCGACGTGCTGCGCCGGGTCAACGCCCAGTTGGGCGAAGCCACTGAAGAGGGCTATATCCGCCTGATCCAGGCCTCCAGGATGATCTCCTGCGACAACGCCCACGCCCTGCACCCGAATTTTAGGGACAAGCACGACGACGCTCATGGCCCGGCGCTCAACGAAGGGCCGGTGATCAAGGTCAATGCCAACCAGCGTTACGCCACCAACAGTGCCACCGCGGCCCTGTTCAAGACGCTGTGTCGGGAGGCCGAAGTGCCGGTGCAGACCTTCGTGACCCGCGCTGACATGGGCTGTGGCAGCACCATTGGGCCGATCACCGCCACCGAGCTCGGCGTGCCGACCCTGGACGTGGGGGTGCCGCAGTGGGCGATGCACTCGATCCGCGAGACCGCGGGTGCCAAGGACGTGGCGCACCTGACCCGAGTGCTCACCGCCTTCGTCGATCGCCGCGAACTGCCCTGAGGTCAGGGGCGAGCAACGAGCTACGGGCGGCGAGCTACCAGATAGCCTGGCTGCCCGAAGCCCGAAGCCCGAAGCCCGAAGCCCGAAGCCCGAAGCCCGAAGCCCGAAGCCCGAAGCCCGAAGCCCGAAGCCCGAAGCCCGAAGC